>NZ_JOJE01000001.1 GCF_000720255.1 Streptomyces griseus subsp. griseus
ACGGACGCTTCCTTTGTACTCACCCTCTCGGGCTTTCCTCCGGGCGCTTCCCTTCGGTCTTGCGTTTCCGACTCTATCAGATCTTTTCTCGATCCGATTCCCTGTCGGCGGGATTTGCCTGAGGCTTCGGGCTTTCGCCCGTCGGCCTTTCGACATTCACTACGTTAGCCGATTCCCTCGGCAACTCATAATCGAGTCCTGCGAGACTGAATTCGGGCATGCGGGCATGCCGAATTCGCTCCCGCTGAGGGGCGTCGTAGGTAGTGGGTTGGCCGCTCTCGGCTGCTGGCGATCGCCGTAACCGGTTCAAGCGGCTTGGGCTACATTACGCACCTTGGCAAGGCGAGTCAACTTCG
The DNA here is from genome assembly GCF_000720255.1 of Streptomyces griseus subsp. griseus. Taxonomy (GTDB): domain Bacteria; phylum Actinomycetota; class Actinomycetes; order Streptomycetales; family Streptomycetaceae; genus Streptomyces; species Streptomyces griseus_I. Next base: position 357 of record NZ_JOJE01000001.1, read on the forward strand.
GCGGCGCCTCGGGACGTGGGCCCGATACGGGCTCACCGTCGGGTCGTTGGCGATCCAGAAGCGCCAGGGGTGGACGCCCCCGTCGCCGGCGACTCCCGTGCGTGGACCGTTGTCCACCTGATCGGAGGAGACAGGGGTGCCCGTGAGCACGCGTAGTGGGGTCTCGCCGGAGGTACAGGCGTCCGTACCGTCGAGGGCCCTGTCGACGCCCAGGGCCGTGGCCAGGCGGGCGGGGCCTTTGGCCAGTTCCTTGTCGTTTCGGGCCGAGAGTCGACGCTTGCGGGCCAGTTCGGCGCCCTCCACGATCTCGCCGGCGCGGAGCAGGACCGCGCTCGCCGTGCCCTCGGGACCGCAGACGAGGTTCATGCAGAACCACATGCCATAGGTGAAGTAGACGTACACGTGTCCGGCCGGACCGAACATCACCGCGTTGCGGGCCGTGCGGCCGCGATAGGCGTGTGAGCCGGGGTCGTTCGGGCCGTCGTAGGCCTCGACCTCCGTGAGACGCAGGGCGATCGGACCGTCAGGGGTGCTGCGTACGAGGGTGCGGCCGAGGAGGTCGGGGGCTACGTCCAGGACAGGGCGGTCGAAGAAGTTCCTGGGGAGGGGCGTACGGTCGGGGGTCGCGATCATGCCCTCCGAGCGTAGTGCAGACGGTTGGGTGCGTCGGGGTGGCCACCGGGCATCCGGCTTGCCAGGGTGTGTGCGGAACCGGTCACGGCCGGATCGCGTTTGTAGGGATCAGGGATCAAGCACCAGGGATCCACTCGTAACGAGGGAGAGTCATGGCGTTCAAGAAGCTGCTCGCGAGTCTGGGGGCCGGCGGGGCTTCGGTCGAGACGGAGCTGACCGAGTTCAACGTCGTGCCGGGCGGCGTCGTCCAGGGCGAGGTGCGGATCCAGGGCGGATCCGTCAACCAGCAGATCGAGGGGCTGTCGGTCGGGCTGCAGGCCCAGGTCGAGGTCGAGACCCAGGACGGGGAGCACAAGCAGAACATCGAGTTCACCAAGCAGCGGCTCGGGGGCGCGTTCGAGCTTCAGGCGGGCGCCGTGCACGCGGTGCCGTTCGGGCTGGAGATCCCCTGGGAGACGCCGATCACCACGATCGACGGCCAGACGCTGCGCGGCATGCACATCGGTGTGACCACGGAGCTGGAGATCGCCCGGGCCGTGGACTCCGGCGACCTGGACCCCATCAACGTGCACCCGCTGCCGGCGCAGAAGGCGATCCTGGACGCGTTCATCCAGCTGGGCTTCCGCTTCAAGAGCGCGGACATGGAGCGCGGGCACATCCGGGGGACGCGGCAGAAGCTGCCGTTCTACCAGGAGATCGAGTTCCTCCCGCCGTCGCAGTACCGGGGTCTCAACCAGGTCGAGCTGAGCTTCGTCGCCGACTCCCAGGCCATGGACGTCGTCCTGGAGATGGACAAGAAGCCCGGGCTGTTCAGTGAGGGCAGTGACACGTTCCGCTCGTTCCAGGTCGGTCTGCACGACTACCAGACGACCGACTGGGCGGCCTACCTCAACCAGTGGCTGTCCGAGGTCGGCAGCAAGCGCAACTGGTTCTAGGCTCGGAACCACAAGTTCCAGAACCGATGCAGGAGGTATTGAGGTGACCGAGCTCAAGAGGCGGCCGCTCCCCCACGACTTCCATCCGCCCGTGGCGTCCTTCACGGTCACGAGTGAGGACGTGCGGGAGGGGGCGACGCTCGAGGACGCTCAGGTCCACGCGGCCGGCAACACCTCGCCGCAGCTGCGGTGGGAGGGCTTCCCGCCCGAGACCAAGAGTTTCGCCGTGACCTGCTACGACCCGGACGCCCCGACGGGCAGCGGGTTCTGGCACTGGGTCCTGTTCGACATCCCGGCCTCCGTGACGGAGCTGCCCGCGGGTGCCGGCGGCGGCAAGTTCGAGGGGCTGCCGGAGGGCGCCGTACACGCGCGGAACGACTACGGGTCGAAGGAGTTCGGTGGTGCCGCGCCGCCGCCCGGGGACGGACCGCACCGGTACGTCTTCACGGTGTACGCGGTGGACCAGGAGAAGCTCGGTCCGGATTCCGACGCCACGCCTGCCGCCGTCGGCTTCAACCTGCGGTTCCACACGATCGGGCGTGCCCAGCTGATCGGTGAGTACGAGATTCCCGCGCAGGGCTGAATCAGCTCATCGTTCATTCAGCGTTTGCCCGCCCCTGGTCTTGGAATTGATCAGGGGCGGGCATTTTTGTTGCCGGGGGCACGGGGGTCACCCCCCGTGGGAGCAGCAGATATTGCGTTGTCCATCTCGGCGTGCCCGGCCAGAGTTGATCCCAGCCCGCCAGGGGGTGGGCCGGTGCACGGGAGGTGGGCTGGATGCGGGACACGCTGGTACTGAACGCGAGCTTTGAGCCGCTGTCGACGGTGACGTTGAACCGGGCTGTCGTGCTGGTGCTCCAGGACAAGGCCGTCGTCGAGCAGGCCCACCCCGAGCTGCGGATGCGGGGAGCCGCCGTCGACATACCCGCGCCTCGGGTGATCAGGCTGTGCAGGTACGTACGGGTGCCGTTCCGAAGACAAGCTCCGTGGTCGAGGCGGGGTGTCCTGGTGCGCGACCGGCACAGGTGCGCGTACTGCGGGAGGCGTGCGACGACCGTGGACCACGTGGTGCCGCGGTCGCAGGGTGGGCAGGACACCTGGCTGAACACGGTGGCCTCGTGTGCGGAGGACAACCACCGCAAGGCGAACCGGACTCCGGAGGAGGCGGGGATGCCGTTGCTTCGCGAGCCGTTCGAGCCGACTCCCGCGGACGCGATGTTGCTGGCGCTGGCCCAGGACGACTTGGCCGCGTTGCCGGGGTGGTTGGCACTCGACGCGGCGTAGTACGTCGGCTGTGGGTTGTGTGCGGCTGGTCGCGCCCACGTGGCGGAGCCGCACATGGACAGAACCCCGCGCCCCTTGGTGGGGGCGCGGGGAACTTTTTTTGTCCAGTTCCGTCAGTCGATCGACGGCTTCTCGCGGCGTTCCGGGATCTTCTTCTCCGTTCCGCCGTTGCCTCCTGAACCGCCGCCCATGGCGCCGAAGTTGCCCATGGCGCCGGAGAGGCCCTTGAGGGCGTCGCCGATCTCGCTGGGGACGATCCAGAGCTTGTTGGCGTCGCCTTCGGCGATCTTCGGGAGCATCTGGAGGTACTGGTAGCTGAGGAGCTTCTGGTCCGGGTCGCCGGCGTGGATCGCCTCGAAGACCGTCCGGACGGCCTGGGCCTCGCCCTCGGCGCGCAGGGCGGCGGCCTTGGCCTCGCCTTCCGCGCGCAGGATCTGGGACTGCTTCTCGCCCTCGGCGGTGAGGATGGCGGCCTGGCGCGTACCTTCGGCGGTGAGGATGGCGGCGCGCTTGTCACGGTCGGCGCGCATCTGCTTCTCCATCGAGTCCTGGATGGAGGTGGGCGGTTCGATCGCCTTGAGCTCGACGCGGTTGACGCGGATGCCCCACTTGCCGGTGGCCTCGTCGAGGACGCCGCGCAGGGCCGCGTTGATCTCCTCGCGGGAGGTGAGGGTGCGCTCCAGGTCCATGCCGCCGATGATGTTGCGGAGCGTGGTGACGGTGAGCTGCTCGATCGCCTGGATGTAGCTGGCGACCTCGTAGGTGGCGGCCCGGGCGTCGGTCACCTGGTAGTAGATGACGGTGTCGATGTTCACGACCAGGTTGTCCTGGGTGATCACCGGCTGCGGCGGGAACGGCACGACCTGTTCGCGCAGGTCGATGCGGTTGCGGATGGTGTCGATGAACGGCACGACGATGTTGAGGCCCGCGTTGAGTGTCCGCGTGTAGCGGCCGAAGCGCTCGACGATCGCGGCGCTCGCCTGCGGGATGACTTGGATCGTCTTGATCAGGGCGATGAAGACCAACACCACCAGAATGATCAAGACGATGATGACCGGTTCCATCGTCGGCTCCCCGTACCCTTCTCCGCCTCGGCGCTTTCGGAAGATCTTATGGCTGTCGAAGATCTTGCTGCTCGAGTCTGACAGACCGTCGCGTGACTCGTGACTCGTTCGCTTCAGTTGCGTCGTACGAGGTCACATGATGATTGCCGTGGCCCCCTCGATGTCCACGACGTCGACTTCCTGGCCTACTTCGTAGGCCTGGCCGCTGTCGAGAGCGCGGGCCGTCCAGACCTCGCCGGCGAGCTTGATCCGGCCACCGCCCGAGCCGTCGACCCGTTCCAGTACGACGGCCTGTCGGCCCTTCAACGCGTCTACACCCGTGGCGAGTTGGGGCCGCTGAGCGCTGTGGCGCGCCGCGATGGGGCGTACGACGGCGATGAGCGCGACCGATACGACGGCGAAGACGAGGACCTGGAGGACGATGCCGCCGCCGAACCCGGCGACGCCCGAGGCGGCGACGGCGCCCACGGCGAGCATCCCGAACTCCGGCATCGCGGTCACCACGAGCGGGATTCCGAGCGCGGCCGCGCCGACGAGCCACCACACCCATGCGTCGATGTCGTTCACGGGGCAATGGTAGGTCCGCGGGCACTGCCGCCGACAGGGCGCCGATCCGGTTGGAGGAGGCTTCTTACCGGGGTTTTCGCGAGCCCTTCACGCCGTCAGGACAGCGGGAGGCCCTGGGCGGTCCAGCGGTCGCCGACCTGCTCGACGACGAGCGGCAGGCCGAAGCAGAGTGAGAGGTTGCGGGAGGTGAGTTCGAGCTCCAGGGGACCTGCGGCGAGGACCTTGCCCTGGCGGATCATGAGGACGTGGGTGAAGCCGGGGGCGATCTCCTCGACGTGGTGGGTGACCATGATCATCGAGGGGGCGATCGGGTCGCGGGCGAGACGGCCGAGGCGGCGTACGAGGTCCTCGCGGCCGCCGAGGTCGAGGCCGGCGGCGGGCTCGTCGAGGAGGAGCAGCTCGGGGTCGGTCATCAGGGCACGGGCGATGAGGGTGCGCTTGCGCTCGCCCTCGGAGAGGGTGCCGAACTTCCGCTCGAGGTACTCGCTCATGCCGAGGCGGTCGAGGAAGGCGCGGGCGCGCTGCTCGTCGATCTCCTCGTAGTCCTCCTGCCAGGTGGCCGTCATGCCGTAAGCGGCCGTGAGGACCGTCTCCAGGACGGTCTGGCGCTTGGGCAGCTTCTCGGCCATGGCGAGGCCGGCCATGCCGATCCGCGGGCGCAGCTCGAAGACGTCGGTGCCGGGCTTGCCGAGGGTCTCGCCGAGGATGGTGGCGGTACCCCGGCTCGGGTAGAGGTAGCTGGAGGCGACGTTCAGGAGGGTGGTCTTGCCGGCGCCGTTCGGGCCGAGGATGACCCAGCGCTCGCCCTCCTTGACCGACCAGGAGACCTGGTCCACCAGAGCCCGGCCCTCGCGGACCACGGATACGTCCTGAAGCTCCAGAACATCGCTCATGAGCGCGTTGTCTCCCCTTGCAGTGTGGCCGGTCTCGGCTGTCGCGTTCGCCTGTGGCTCGGTCCGCCGCGCCGGTGGGCGCAGCCCTCTAGGAAATCTACGCCACGGGTGGGCCCGGACATTCCATCGGTCCGGTCCTTAGGGTGGGGGCATGCTCACGGAACCACGCTCTGGACGCCTTGCCGCTTGGGGAAATGCCCTATTGGCCGGACTTGTCTCTCCGGACGACGCCGTGCTCGCCATCGTCGGCGAGGACGCTGTGCACCGGGTGGAGGGGCTGCCCGGTGAGTCGGGGCCCGTCGGGCTCACGCTCGCACTGGGGCGGCTGCGGGCGCTGGGGGTGGCCGGGTTGCGGGTGGCGCTGCCGGCGCCGGGGCATCCGCTGGGGCTGAGCGGGCCGCCGGAGTTCAACGCGCGGGCCATGGAGGCCGAGGAGGCGGTGGTCTGTCACGGGGCGGCGCTGGGGTTGGTGCCGGAGGTGTTCGAGGCGGGGCCCGAGGGTGATGTGCATGTCGAGGTGACCTGGCGGTGCCTGGCGGTGCGGGAGGCTCCGCCGGCGGATGTGCCGTCGTTGGGTGAGGCGGAGCGGGAGCTGGCGGAGGCGCTCAGGGAAGCGACGCAGGTGCTGACACGGCTGGATGTGGCCGGGTCGGGGCCGGTGGCCGAGGCGGCGCTCGGCGCGTATCGGGCGCGGGCCGAGCGGGGCCGGGAGGTGCTGGCGCCGGGGTATCCGCCGCGGGCGGTGCGGGTGCTGGAGCTGGCGCAGCGGGTGGGGTTGTTGATTTCCCTGGCCTATGAGAACGGGCACGGGGGTGCGGTGAGTGCGTCGGAGATGGCGGCGCGGGGGCAGGCGTTGCGGCCGGTGGAGCGGACGGGGCGGCGGGCGCAGGTCGCGGCGTACAACTCCGTTGTGGAGGAGCGGGAGCGGGGGGTGCGGTGAGGGGTGCTCGCGCTGGTGGGCCGGTGCTGGGGTGGCCCTCGCTGGGGGCTCCGTCCCCAGACCCCCGTTCGGCCTGAACGGCCTCGTCCTCAAGCTCCCCCAGAGGGGGCACCCCCAGACGGGCTGGAATCGCCGATACATGCCTCAAGGCCCCGCGAGTTGTCGTTCGCTCGCGGGGCCTTCTGGGGTTCTTGGGCCTCAGTGGTTGAGGGCGGTGTTGCCGAAGGCCGGGTTCAGAACGCCGATGACGTTGACGCTGTTGCCGGAGACGTTCACCGGGATGTGGACCGGGGCCTGGACGACGTTGCCCGAGCCGACGCCCGGGGAGCCGACGGCCTTGCCGTCGGCCCACGCGCCACTGTCGGTGGCGGACGCCATGCCGGCACCGGCGGCGACGAGCCCGCCCGCCACCATCGCGACGGCCGCTGCCTTCTTCAGGTTGTTCACTTCTGAGTCCTCCTGGTGATCGCCGCGGCGGGCGCCGCGGCACGCACTGGAGAACGGCCGAGCCCGGGGGAGGATGCGCCGTTCGGATGACATTCCCACGGTCGTATGAATCTCGGCCTGGAGCGGAACCTTCCCCGTATCAGCCGGTCACGCCATGGCGTACGGCCCACAGGGCGGCCTGGGTGCGGTCCGCCAGGTCGAGTTTCATCAGGATGTTCGAGACGTGCGTCTTGACGGTCTTCTCGGAGAGGACGAGGGCGCGGGCGATCTCGCGGTTGGAGCGGCCGTCCGCTATCAGGCCCAGCACCTCGCGTTCGCGTTCTGTGAGCGACCCTCCCCTGCCCTGTCCTGAGCCGGTCTCCTCCTGTGCCAGCAGGGCACCCGCGACCTCGGGTTGGAGCAGGATGTGGCCCGCATGGACGGAGCGGATGGCGCCGGCGAGGGCGTCGGGGTCCACGTCCTTGTACACGTAACCGGCGGCGCCCGCGCGCAGGGCGGGGACGACCGTGCGCTGTTCGGTGAAGCTGGTGACGATCAGCACGCGCGCGGGGTTGGCCAGTTCGCGGAGCCTGCGCAGGGCCTCGACGCCGTCCATGCCGGGCATCTTGACGTCCATCAGGACGATGTCGGGCTTCAACTCCTCGGCGCGGTCGACTCCTTCGGCGCCGTCGGCGGCCTCGCCCACGACCTCGATGTCGTCCTGTACTTCCAGGAAGGTGCGCAGGCCTCGGCGGACCACCTGGTGGTCGTCGACGAGCAGCACCCTGATTGCGTCAGCCACCGGGGACCTCCATCTCGATCGTGGTGCCCTTGCCGGGCGCCGATTGCACCGTCAGGGTGCCGCCCACGCCGCTCGCCCGGTCCCGCATGGAGACCAGGCCCAGGTGGCGTCCGGCTCTGCGTATCGACCGCGGGTCGAAGCCGGAGCCGTCGTCCGTGACGCGCAGGACTGCGCCGCCGGCGCGCTTGTCCAGGGTGACGTCCACGAGGGACGCCCCGGAGTGGCGCAGGGCGTTGTGCAGCGCCTCCTGGGCGACCCTCAGGACGGCCTCCTCCTGGGCGGCCGGCAGGGCGCGGACGCCGGAGCCGGCGAAGGTCACGTGGGCACTGTGGGCGCGGTCGAGGACCTGGATCTGGGTGCGGAGGGTGGCCACGAGGCCGTCCTCGTCCAGCGCGGCCGGCCGCAACTCGACGACGGCCGCGCGCAGTTCGTCCGCGGCCTCGGCGGCGAGGGCGGCCACCTGGTGCAGCTCGCCCTTGGCCCGGGCGGGGTCGCGGTCGACGAGGGCGGCGGCGGCCTGGGCGGTCAGGCGCAGGGAGAACAGCTTCTGGCTGACGGCGTCGTGCAGTTCGTGGGCGAGGCGGGAGCGTTCCTCGGCGATGGTGAGTTCGCGGCTGCGTTCGTAGAGGCGGGCGTTGGTGAGGGCGATGGCCGCGTGCTGGGCGAGGATGGCGAGCAGTGCCTCGTCGTCCTCGGTGAAGCCGCAGCCGCCCTCGGGTTTCGGACAGGTCTTGTTGGCGAGGAACAGGGCGCCGATGACCTCGTCGCCGTCGCGGATGGGCAGGCCCAGGAAGTCGGACATCTCGGGGTGGGCGGAGGGCCAGCCCTCGAAGCGGGGGTCCTTGCGTACGTCGGCGAGCCGCTCGGGCCGGGCCTCCTGGAGCATGGCCGCGAGGATGCCGTGCTGGCGCGGGAGGGGCCCGATGGCCCGCCACTGCTCCTCGCTGACGCCGTCGACGACGAACTGGGCGAAGCCGCCGTGGTCGTCGGGGACGCCGAGCGCCGCGTACTGCGCGTCGAGCAGCTCACGGGCCGAGGCGACGATCGTCTTCAGGACGTCGCGCACCTCCAGGTGCCTGCTCATGGCCAGCAGCGCGGAGCTGACCGCGGCCAGGCCGGACGTCGGGCGATGACTCATGCACTCACGGTACCGGCGGGGTCCGACGGGGGGGATCGGACCTGTGGCGGCCTCCGACTGGGTCGGGGGACCTAGGACCTGCCTTCGGAAGGTCTGGGCCGCAGGTCCCAGGAGTTGCGGCGTAGGGCGAAGGGACCCGGGGGTTCGGGACCCGGGGCCGAGGTGGAGGGGGTGGGGCGGTTCCTAGGTTGAGGGGACCGCCGGGTCGGAGGCGGGCTGGACGAGGGGACGGTTGTCATGCCGGTAGCGATCATCACGGGGGCCTCGAAGGGCCTGGGCCGGGCGCTCGGAGAGGCGCTGGCCGCGCGGGGCTGGGATCTGGTGCTGGACGCCAGGACGGCGCACGTACTGAAGGAGACGGAGGCGGTGCTGGCGGCGCGCGGGGCGCGGGTGACGGCCCTGCCCGGCGATGTCACGGACGCCGCGCACCGGGCGGAGCTGGTGGCGGCGGCCCGGCGGTTGGGCGGGGTCGACCTGGTGGTGAACAACGCGAGCGCGCTGGGGGCGGAGCCGTTGGTACGGCTGGAGGTGCTGTCGCTGGAGGGGCTGCGGAGGGCGTTGGAGGTGAACGTGGTGGCCGCGCTGGGCCTCGTCCAGGAGGCGCTGCCGCTGCTGCGGGCGTCACGGGCGGGCGCGGTGATCGCGGTCAGCTCGGACGCGGCCGCCGAGGCGTACGAGACGTGGGGCGGGTACGGGGCGTCGAAGGCGGCCCTGGACCATCTGACGGCGGTGCTGGGCGAGGAGGAGCCGGGGCTGCGGGTGTGGGCGGTCGATCCCGGGGACATGGCCACGGACCTGTACGCGGCGGCCGTACCGGACGACGACGATCCGCGGCCGGACCCGGGCAGTGTGGTGCCCGCCTTCCTGCGGCTGCTGGACGAGCGCCCGGCGAGCGGGCGCTACGGGGCGCCGTCGCTACTGAAGGACCTGCGATGACTCTGGCGGTGAGGGTGCCGGAGGGGCTGTCCGCGCGGGTGCCGGCGGAACAGCGCGGGCCCGGGCTGGAGCGGGACGCCGTACGGCTGCTGGTGTCGCGGGGGACGGAGGTGTCGCACCACACGTTCGCGGAGCTGCCGCGGCTGCTGCGGGCGGGGGACCTGTTGGTCGTGAACACCTCCCCCACGCTGGCGGCCGCGGTGGACGGCGATGTCGGGCACGCGCGCGTGGTGGTGCATTTCTCCACGCGCGGGGACGACGGGCGGTGGGCGGTCGAGCTGCGCGATCCGGACGAGAAGGGAACCACGCGCGCGCGTGCGGGCGGGCCCGCGGGGACCGAGGTGCGGCTGCGCGGGGGCGTACGGCTGGTGCTGGAGGAGCCGCTGAGCCCGGGCAGCGGGCGGCTGTGGTGGGCGTGCGTGGCCGCGGGGGCGGTGGGTGGGTTGCTGCGGGAGCACGGGCGGCCCATTCGTTACTCCTATACGGAGCGGGATCAGCCGCTGTCGGTGTACCAGACGGTGTTCGCGCTGCCGGGCGCCGACGGGGCGGGCAGTGCGGAGATGCCGAGTGCGGGGCGGCCGTTCACGGCGCGGCTGGTGGCGGAGCTGGTGAGCCGGGGTGTGCGGTTCGCGCCGATCGCGCTGCACACCGGGGTGGCCTCGGCGGAGGCGCACGAGTCGCCGTATCCGGAGCGGTTCGCGGTGCCGGAGGCGTCGGCGCGGCTGATCAATGCCGTGCGGGCCGGAGAAGGGCGGGTCGTCGCCGTCGGGACGACCGCCGTGCGGGCCGTGGAGTCGGCCACGGGGGACGACGGGGTGGTCCGGGCCGCCGAGGGCTGGACGGATCTGGTGGTGACGCCCGAGCGGGGCGTGCGGGTGGTGGACGGACTGCTGACGGGGCTGCACGAACCGGAGGCCTCGCATCTGCTGATGCTGAAGGCGGTGGCGGGACGGGCGGCGGTGGGCCGGGCGTACGAGGAGGCCGTGCGCGGGCTCTACCTGTGGCACGAGTTCGGGGACGTGCATCTCCTCCTGCCGCAGGAGAGCCCGACAAGGGTCCCTCATAACCCTCACGCAGAGCATTGCTCCAGCAACTACTGGTGAGACCGACGCACGGGCGATGTGAGGCCGCACATAGGGCGCAGGTCACGTACGAAAGTGCCTAGGAGATACATAACCCCCAATTGAGCGGGACAGACAGCCTGGTCTGTCCCGTTTTGTCTGCCATCGGTCCACTACTCGGCTTCGTACGTCACATCATTGCCTCCGGATTTTGCGGCCGCTAAGAATGGCTCTCGTCGCTCAGCGCCGCGGTCTTCCGCCGCGGCGTTCGTGCAGCAAGCACACTCATGTCCCCGACGGACGAAGAGCGACCTCCGCGCTATTCGAAGAGGTCCATCTGCCATGCCCAAGAACTTCCTTACTCGTGTCAACAGTCCCGCGCTGACCCTGCACCACAAGATCGCGTTCGCCGGAGTCACCACCCTCGGTGCCGCCGCCCTCGCCTTCTCGGTGGTCCCGGCCGACGCCCGGACGACCACGAGCGAGGTGGTCTCCTCGGCTCAGGTGGCCCACAGCGCGCCGAAGGACGTCAAGGCCGGCGTCACCGGCCAGCTCGCGAGCGAGACCGCGAAGATCGACGCCATCGAGGCGCAGAAGAAGGCTCACGAGAAGGCCTCGACCGCGGCCGCCGCGAAGAAGGCCGCCGCGCAGGCCGCCGCCAAGAAGAAGGCGGAGGCCGCCGCGAAGAAGAAGGCCGCCGCGCAGGCCGCCGCGAAGAAGAAGGCCGAGGCCGCGCACAAGGCCAAGGCGGCCGCCGGCCGCTCCGCCAAGCGCGCCGCGGTCAAGCCCATCGCCGCCAAGAGCTACTCCAACAACCTCGACGGCTGGATCCGCGAGTCGCTCGCCATCATGAAGAAGCACGGCATCCCGGGCTCCTACAACGGCATCAAGCGCAACGTCCTGCGCGAGTCCTCCGGCAACCCGAACGCCATCAACAACTGGGACATCAACGCCATCAACGGCATCCCGTCCAAGGGCCTGCTCCAGGTGATCCCGCCGACGTTCGCCGCGTACCACGTCGCCGGCACTTCCTGGAACATCTACGACCCGGTCGCCAACATCACCGCGGCCTGCAACTACGCGGCCGACAAGTACGGCTCCATGGACAACGTCAACAGCGCGTACTGAGGCAGCCGCGGACCTCAGCCGTGAACACCGAAGGGCGGCCCCCACCTGACAGGGGGGCCGCCCTTCGGGACGTACGCAGGCGACTACTTGCGCATGACCTCGGGCTCGTGGCGGCGCAGGAAGCGGGCCACGAAGAAGCCGCAGATCACGCCGAGGGCGATCAGGGCGGCCATGTCCATGCTCCAGGCGCCGAGGGTGTGGTCCCACAGCGGGTCGTTGTCACCGGCCGTCTCGGGCGGGCTGATCTTGTTGAAGTCCAGCGTGGCACCGGCCGCGGCGACCGCCCAGCGCGAGGGCATCAGGTACGAGAACTCGTTGACGCCGATCGAGCCGTGCAGCGTGAACAGGCAGCCCGTGAAGACGACCTGGATGATCGCGAACATGACCAGCAGCGGCATGGTCTTCTCGGCGGTCTTCACCAGCGAGGAGATGATCAGGCCGAACATCATCGAGGTGAAGCCCAGCGCCATGATCGGGATCGAGAGCTCGATCATGGTGGCGCTGCCGAGGACCAGACCCTCCTGCGGGATCTCCCGGCTGGCGAAGCCGATCACACCGACCAGCAGGCCCTGGAACACGGTGATCATGCCGAGCACGAACACCTTGGACATCAGGTACGCCGACCGTGACAGGCCGGTCGCGCGCTCCCGCTCGTAGATGACCCGTTCCTTGATCAGCTCACGGACGGAGTTCGCGGCACCGGCGAAGCAGGCGCCGACCGCGAGGATCAGCAGGACCGTGGTGGCGGTGCCGTTGGGGATGATCCGGCCGGTCTGCGCGTTGGCGCCATTGGGCAGCAGACCCTTGTCCGCGTCGATGAGCAGGCTCACCGCGCCGAGGACGGCCGGGAGGATCACCATCAGGGCCAGGAAACCCTTGTCGGAGGCGATCACCGAGACGTAGCGGCGCACCAGGGTGACGAACTGCGACATCCAGCCCTGTGGCTTCGGCGGCTTCATCGCCTGCATCGGCGGTACCTGTACGGACTGCGGTGCGACCGCGTCGATGTCCGCTGCGTACATCTGGTAGTGCTGCGAGCCCCTCCAGCGCCCCGCCCAGTCGTAGTCGCGGTAGTTCTCGAAGGCGGAGAAGACGTCGGCCCAGGTGTCGTAGCCGAAGAAGTTCAGCGCCTCATCGGGCGGGCCGAAGTAGGCGACGCTGCCGCCGGGCGCCATCACGAGCAGCTTGTCGCAGATCGCGAGTTCGGCCACCGAGTGGGTGACGACGAGGACCGTACGGCCGTCGTCGGCCAAGGCGCGCAGCAGCTGCATGACGTCGCGGTCCATGCCCGGGTCGAGGCCGGAGGTCGGCTCGTCCAGGAAGATCAGCGACGGCTTGGTCAGCAGCTCCAGGGCGACCGAGACGCGCTTGCGCTGGCCGCCGGAGAGGGAGGTGACCTTCTTGTCCTTGTGGGGGTCGAGCTTGAGCTCGCGCAGCACCTCGTCGATGCGGGCCTGGCGCTCGGCGCCCGTGGTGTCGGCGGGGAAGCGCAGCTTGGCCGCGTACTTGAGGGCCTTCTTGACGGTCAGCTCCTTGTGCAGGATGTCGTCCTGCGGGACCAGACCGATGCGCTGACGCAGCTCGGCGAACTGCTTGTAGAGGTTCCGGTTGTCGTACAGGACCTCGCCCTGGTCGGCGGGCCGGTAGCCGGTGAGCGCCTTCAGCAGGGTCGACTTGCCGGAGCCGGACGGACCGATGACCGCGATCAGCGACTTCTCCGGGACGCCGAAGGAGACGTCCTTGAGGATCTGCTTGCCGCCGTCGACGGTGACGGTCAGGTGGCGGGCCGAGAAGGACACCTCACCGGTGTCGACGAACTCCTCGAGCCGGTCACCGACGATCCGGAAGGTCGAGTGACCGACGCCGACGATGTCGGTCGGGCCGAGCAGCTGCGAGCCGCCCTTGGCGATCGGCTGACCGTTGACGTACGTGCCGTTGTGCGAGCCGAGGTCGCGGATCTCCATGCGACCGTCGGGCGTCGAGTGGAACTCGGCGTGGTTGCGGGAGACCTGCAGGTCGGAGACGACCAGGTCATTCTCCAGGGCACGGCCGATGCGCATCACGCGGCCGAAGGAGAACTGGTGGAACGTCGTCGGGCTGCGGTCGCCGTAGACCGGCGGCGCCCCCGCGCCACCACCGGGGCCCTGCTGCTGCGGGATGTGCGCGGCGGCCTGCTGCGGCTGCTGCCAGCCGGCCTGCGGCGCCGGCTGCTGCGGCGGCGCCTGCTGCGCCCAGCCGGCGTTCGCGCCCTGTGCGGCGAACGGCTGTTGGGGCTGGGCCTGGGGCGTGGCGACGGCGGCCGCGGCGCCGGAGAGGTTCAGTCGCGGTCCGTCGGTCGCGTTGCCCAGGTGCACCGCCGAGCCGGGGCCGACCTCCAACTGCTGGATACGCTGCCCCTGCGCGAAGGTGCCGTTGGTGCTGCCGTGGTCCTCGATGACCCAACTACGGCCGTTGAAGCTGACCGTGGCGTGGCGCCAGGAGACCCTGGCGTCGTCGAGCACGATGTCGCCCTGCGGATCACGTCCGAGGGTGTATGGCCTGGACGGGTCGAGCGTCCAGGTCCGTCCATTCAATTCCAGTACGAGTTCCGGCACTCCATGCCCCACTGAGTAGTCCCCCGAGTTACCCCCATCGCAGGGAGTCTAGGGATGTCGAACATCGTCGGGAACTATTTCAGGCGCGGCCCCCTGACCGAAAGTCGGGCCTTGTGAAGACCGCGTACGGCCGCATCTACCGATCCCGTTGACGGGGTTGAAACCCGGCCGGAGAGTGGTAAAGGCACGCGAGGGGGACATGCGCGGCAACCGCGTCGCGCAGGGCCGCGGATCGGGGGGTCTGCCATGAGCTCGTCCAGGGGTATGGAGAGCGCCGGGCACGAGGGGCAGCGCGTGAAGGTACCTTGGGGGGACGTACTGCTGTCCGCGATCGCCGCCGTGAGCTGGGCGTTGATCGGGATGGCGGGCACGGCGGCGCTCGGTCTGCATCTGCTGGAGGCCGACTCGGCAGGTTCGCTCGGCCCGATGACGGCGGCGGTGGTGGCTCTCGGGGCGGGTGGTTCGGTCACCCCGTCCGGCGATGTGTCCGCTTTCGGGTTGAAAGGCGCGGAGGCCACCACGGCCATCGAGATCACGCCACTGGGCGTGAGCCTGGTCGGGGCGCTGCTTTTGTCATGGTTCTTCCTGCGGTCCCTGCGAGCGGCGGGAGTTGTGATCGCCCCCGCCGAACTCCTCGCGCGCGCGGGCACGGTGGTCGCGCTGTTCGTGGCGACGCTGGGCGGACTGGCCTGGGCGGGACACGACGTCATCACGATCGACGGGGGCTCGCTGGGGCTGGGCGACCTGCTCGGCGGCGACGGGGGCGGAAGCGGATCGGGGAGCGGGTCCGGGGGCGGGTCCGGAGGGCTCGAGATTCCCGGGCTCGGCGACGTGGGGAGCATCGGGGACCTCGGGGACATCGGGGGGTTGCTGCCGGACCGGCTCGGCGATCTCGTGCACGCGAAGGCGGCGGTGGGGTTCACCGTCGACACCGTGCCGACGCTGCTCGGGGGGCTGGGGTGGTCGGCCGGGATTCTGCTCATCGCGCTGCTGGCCTCGCGTCGCACTCCGTTGCCCCGGGGCTGGGAGGCCGTGCACCGGGTCGTACGGCCGACCGCGTCGGCCCTCGTCACCGTGCTGCTGTTGTCGGTGGCCGCCGGGTTTGCCGCAGCGGGCTTCGCCGCGACCGGTGACGACCATCCCCGGCGCATCGCGGGCGCGGCGCTGCTGGGCGCCCCCGAAGGGACCTGGCTCGGCGTCCCGATCGGACTGTTCGTCCCCTACGACGGCCGGGCGACGGGCGGGCTCACCAAGCTGCTGCCGGATCCCCTGGACGACCTGCTCACCGTGGAGTCCGGCCGACCCGTGACGTTGGCGCGCCTGGCGGAGCTGGACGGGCGGGTGTGGCTGTTGGGCGTGGCCGCGGCGCTGATGATGGTGTTGGCGGGGGTTCTTGTGGGGCTACGGACGCCGGTGGGGGCGGTTGCCGAGGGGGCGGGCGGGGATGGGGGTGCGTCCGGGATGGGCCACGTCGGCGCCCTGGGCTTTGCCGGACGGTGTGCGCTGCGGCTCGGGGTCGCGACCGCGCTGACGCTGCCGCTGCTGGCCTGGCTCACGGAGGTGTCCGTGAACGCCTCGCTGTCCGTGCTCGGGATCGACGCGTTCGGAGCGGGCGTGGAACTACGCGGGCGGCTCGGCACGGCACTGCTGCTCGGGGCTGTGTGGGGTGCGGGGGCGGGGGCCGTGGGGGCGCTGCTGGCGTGGGTCAGCGGGGCGGCGGGGCGAGGGGCGGCGCGGTTGGCCGTACCGGAGGTGCCGGACGCGGACAGGGCGGGGTCGGTGTTGGGAGGGGTGGAGCCGTACGTGGGTGACCGGTCGTACGTGGGTGACCGGTCCGGGCCGTACGCGCAGGGGGCCCTGTACCGACCGCCCAACCCGGACACCAACCCGTACCTGCGGATGCCGCCGGGGCCGCGTGAGCCGGAGGACGCGCGCCCTGGAGCGGCACCACCGTCGCCTGGCGGCCCACGGTACGAGGATGCCCCGCCACCTGGTCCGCCAACGGAACGGACCCTGCCGTCCGGTCAACGGACCCTGCCGTCCGGTCAGCCGCCGGGGCACCCCCCACCGCCCGGTGGGCATCCGCCCGGCACGGGGCCGCCGAGCGGCCGACAAATGGGTGAGCGGTCCGGCCGATCGCAGAGCGGTGCGCGCGAGCCCGACCGGCCGCAGAGCGGTGCGCGCGAGCCCGACCGGTCGCAGAGCGGTGCGCGCGAGCCCGGCCGGTCTGGGCCCGCTGAGCAGCCGTCCCCGGGACCGCCGCCCCACGGGGACTCTCCCCCGCCGCCTCCGGGAGCGGTGCCGCCGCGCGATGTGTACGGCGCGCCCACCGTGGTCCGGCCGATCGGGCCGGTGCCGCCGCGGCGGGCGGGCGGTCCGCGCGGTGGTCGGGCCGGTTCCTCTCCGGACGAGGAGCCGCCACCACCGCCTCCTCCGCCGCCCGGGACGCCGAGGCGACCGCAGTGAGCCGGGAGTGCCCCGGGGCAGGTCGGCGGGGGTGTGTAACGTTCGCTTCATCTGCTGGTCGGGCAGTGTTCCCTGTCCGCCAGGCGGACCTCGGGGGCGGGGTGCGCAAGGCGCCGGATACGGTGGACACACCATGAGCGCTTCGCAGATTCCGCCCTCTGACGTGACCTCTGACGTCCCCACTCTCCTGGTCAAGATCTTCGGCAAGGACAGGCCGGGCATCACGGCCGGCCTCTTCGACACTCTTGCCGCCTACTCCGTCGGCGTCGTCGACATCGAGCAGGTCGTCACGCGTGGCCGCATCGTGCTGTGCGCGCTCGTGACCGAGCCGCCGCGCGGCATGGAGGGGGATCTGCGGGCCACCGTCCACAGCTGGGCGGAGTCGATGAAGCTCCAGGCGGAGATCATCTCCGGTCTGGGTGACAACCGGCCGCGCGGTCTGGGCCGCTCCCTCGTCACCGTGCTGGGGGATCCGCTCACCGCGGAGGCGACCGCCTCGATCGCCGCGAAGATCACCAAGGCGGGCGGCAACATCGACCGTATCTTCCGGCTGGCCAAGTACCCGGTCACCGCGGTCGAGTTCGCCGTTTCGGGTGTGGAGACCGAGCCCCTTCGCACGGCCCTCGTGACCGATGCCGCGGCGCTGGGCGTCGACATCGCGGTCGTCGCGGCGGGCCTGCACCGGCGGGCCCAGCGGCTCGTGGTCATGGATGTGGACTCCACGCTCATCCAGGACGAGGTGATCGAGCTCTTCGCCGCGCACGCCGGCTGCGAGGACCAGGTCGCCGAGGTCACGGCCGCCGCGATGCGCGGGGAGCTGGACTTCGAACAGTCGCTGCACGCGCGGGTCGCCCTGCTGGAGGGGCTGGACGCGTCGGTGGTGGACAAGGTGCGCAGCGAGGTGAGGCTGACGCCGGGTGCGCGCACGCTGATCCGGACGCTGAAGCGGCTCGGCTATCAGGTGGGGGTGGTCTCGGGTGGGTTCACGCAGGTCACCGATGATCTGAAGGAGCGGCTGGGGCTGGACTTCGCCCAGGCCAACACGCTGGAGATCGTCGACGGCAGGCTGACGGGCCGGGTCACCGGCGAGATCGTCGACCGGGCGGGCAAGGCGCGGCTGCTGCGCCGGTTCGCCGCCGAGGCGGGGGTTCCGTTGTCGCAGACCGTGGCGATCGGTGACGGGGCGAACGACCTGGACATGCTGAACGCGGCCGGTCTCGGGGTCGCCTTCAACGCGAAGCCGGTGGTGCGGAAGGCGGCGCACACCGCGGTGAACGTGCCGTTCCTGGACACGGTCCTGTATCTGCTGGGTGTCACCCGCGAAGAGGTCGAGGCGGCGGACACGGTCGACGAGGGCTGAGCCGGCCGGCCGCGGGCCCTCGAAGCAGACGCCTCGCCGCGGGCCCCCGCCGCAAGCGCCTCGGCCCGGTCGCCCCGCCGCAGGCCCGCTCGCCGCAAGCGCCTCGGCCCGGTCGCCCCGCCGCAGGCCCGCTCGCCGCAAGCGCCTCGGCACGGTCGCCCCGCCGCAGGCCCGCTCGCCGCAAGCGCCTCGGCCCGGTCGCCCCGCCGCGGGGCCACCGGCCGCCGGAAGACCACCGGCCGGTCGAAAGGCAACCGGCTGGTCGAAAGCAACGGCCCGCCGAAGGGTCAGGGGGCTGTCCGGCATCCCCCGCGATGCCGGACAGCCCCCGTCACGTCACTCGGTCGGCGCCCAGTAGTCCAGCAGCGTGGCCACGCCCGGCTCCAGGCTCTTCCATGTGCCGTCGAAGGACAGCACGGCGAAGGCGGCGGCCGGGAAGCCCCGGCTGCTCATCCGCTCACGGGCGTCTTCGTCGGCGGAGCCGGAGAGGACCTCGGTCAGGCCCTGGACTCCAGGGTTGTGACCGATCAGGAGGACGTTCTGCGCGTCGTCGGGGACTTCGTTGAGCAGCGCGATCAGCTCGCCGGGCGAGGCCTCGTAGATCCGCTCCTCGTAGACGGTTTTCGGCCGGTGCGGGAACTCCTGGACGGCGATCTTCCAGGTCTCGCGGGTGCGGGTCGCGGTGGAGCACAGGGCCAGGTCGAAGGGGATACCGGTGTCGGCCAGCTTGAGTCCGGCGACTGCGGAGTCCTTTCGGCCCCGCTCAGCGAGCGGTCGCTCGTGGTCGGTCACCGGTGGCCAGTCGGCTTTCGCATGCCGGAAGAGGACAATCCTGCGGGGTTCTGCGACGCTCATGTCACCCAGCTTCGCATGAAACAGGCCATGGGGCGCAGGGAGTTGACGAGCGGCTTTGCCGGGGTTCAGCCCGCCATCAGACGCTGCACGCGCTCCATGAGGTGGCTGATCGCGGGGTCGCCGGTGGCCGCGTGCGCGTCCGAGGGGTTCATTATCAGCAGAAGAAGGGTGACGAAGGCGAGCAGCGGCAGGGCGAGCGCCCACCAGGGCAGCCGGATGTCGACGCGGCCGCCGGTCGCCGGGTGGGGGCGGGTGTGCGTAGGGGCCGACATCTGTGCCTCCGCTGGTCTCCGAGGGGCCGTGGCCGGCCTTTCGCGGCCACATCTCGAAGTTACGGAACGCGCGGCCCTCAACCCATCCGGTGATCCACCCAGTTGACCCTGACACTCACCCCCTAGGGGATGGTGGTGCTAGCACCACCCCGCCGGGGGACGAGGGCGCCTGGTCCGTCACGGCGACACGATCGTGGCGATCACGGCGAGGCGATCGTGGCGATCACGGCGATGATCACGAAGATGGCGAGGAACGAGCCGAAGACGATCAGCATCTTCTTCTGGCCGTTCTGGGGATTCGGATCGAGCACTGGCATACGGCCAGTTTCGCACCCCTGCGGCGGGCCCCGCCGGCCGGGGTGAGGGCGGACTCAGCGGCCCGCCTCGCCCTCGACCGTGCGGTCGCGCCCCGCCAGGAAGCCCACGACCATCTGCGGCACCATCAGGGCGCTCATGAGGGCGATGGGCAGGCCCCAGCCGCCGCTGCTCTGGTAGAGAACGCCCACGAGGAGCGGTCCGGGGATGGAGATCAGGTAGCCCATGCTCTGGGCGAAGCCGGACAGCTGGGCCACTCCGGCGCCGGTCCTGGCGCGCATCCCGATCATGGTGAGGGCGAGCGGGAAGGCGCAGTTGGCGACGCCGAGGAGCACGGCCCAGGCCCAGGCGCCCTCGGCCGGGGCGAGGTACAGGCCGGCGTATCCGGCGAGGCCGCAGGCGCCCAGCACGAGCACGATGGGGCCCTGGTGGGGCAGCCGGGTGGCCAGGCGCGGGATGACGAAGGCGAGGGGCACACCCATGACCATGGTGACGGCGAGGAGCAGTCCGGCCGTCCCGGCGGCCACCCCGGCGTCGCGGAAGATCTGCGCCATCCAGCCCATGGTGATGTAGGCGGCGGTGGCCTGGAGTCCGAAGAAGACGGCCAGGGCCCAGGCGGTGCGGCTGCGGGTGACGCGCAGGGCCGCCGGCGGTTCCTCCCGCGCGGGCGCCGGAGTGGCGGGCCGCGCCCCCCGCTGCCGTACGAAGGGGATCCAGGGCACCACGGCGATCCCGGCCAGGGTCGCCCAGACCGCGAGTCCGGGCTGCCAGCCGCCGCCCAGGGCGTCCGTGAGGGGCACGGTGACCGCGGCGGCTGCCGAGGTGCCGAGAGCCAGGGACATCGAGTACAGGCCGGTCATGGAGCCGACCCGGTCGGGGAACCAGCTTTTGACGATGACCGGCATCAGGACGTTGCTGACCGCGATGCCCATGAGGGCGAGGGCGCTGGCGGCGAGGAAGCCGCCCGTGCCGCCGGCGTAGGGGCGTATGAGCAGGCCGGCGGTGATGGCCAGCATGCCCGCGCACACCACCGCCCCGGGGCCGAAGCGGCGGGCGAGCCGGGGGGCCGTGACGCCGAAGACCGCGAAGCAGAGTGGGGGCACCGAGGTGAGCAGGCCGGCCACGCTGCCGCTCATGCCGAGGCCGTCGCGGACCTCTTCGAGGAGGGCACCGAGGCTGGTGATGGCGGGGCGCAGGTTCAGGGCGGACAGCACGATGCCGAGGACGAGCAGACGCGTCGCCCACGCGCGCGTGGGCGACGCGGGACTCGCCGGGGACGCTTCGGTCGTGTGTGTCCGGTGTTTCCGTAGGGTCTGGGCGGTCGGGGAGGTCGTCGTTGTCCGGTATTCCTCACGTGCCATGCCGTCCATCATAGAATCATAGGATGATTGGTCGTCCATGCCCGGGCTCCGCTCCCCGGTCCGTGTTCTGCGAAGGTGTGCCATGCCCCTGAGCCATCCGCGCCGCTCGGCGCTGTCCGAGCAGGTCATCGCCGCGCTGCGGGCCCAGATCACCTCGGGCGAGTGGCCGGTGGGCTCGCGTATCCCGACGGAGCCCGAGCTGGTCGAGCAGCTGGGCGTGGCCCGCAACACCGTGCGGGAGGCGGTCCGGGCCCTCGCGCACAACGGCCTGCTGGACATCCGGCAGGGCTCGGGCACGTACGTCGTGGCCACCAGTGAGCTGGCCGGCGTGATGCACCGCCGCTTCACGGACGCGGACCCCCGGCACATCGCCGAACTGCGCTCCACACTGGAGTCGGGCGCCGCCAAGCTGGCAGCCGAGCGGCGCACCGAGAAGGACCTCAAGCAGCTCGACGCGCTGCTGCTGCGCCGCGAGGAGGCGTGGGAGTCGGGCGACACGGAGGCGTTCGTGACGGCGGACGCGACCTTCCACCTGGCGGTGGTGGCCGCGTCCCACAACGACGTCATGACGGCGATGTACGCCGACCTGGGCGAGGTGCTGCGGGACTGGCTGCGCGAGGACGTCGGCGAGGAGCTGACGCCGGAGTCGTACCTTGATCACACGCCGCTGGTGGACGCGATCCGCGCGAGTGACGCGGAGGCAGCGGCGGCGGAGGCGGCGGGCTACCCGTTCCAGTGCCGGCCCGGCCCGTTCACCCCTTCTGGTGACTGACCCACGCCGAGCCCACTTCCTTCCAGCAGCGCCCCGTGAGCCGTACGGTCATCGCGGGCTCCACCTCGGCCGGGGCGCTGTCGGTGTCGATGTCCCACCACCGGTCGCACTCGATGTGCAGGCGCACGCGGTCGACTTCGACGTACGGGTTGTGGCAGAAGGCGACCACGTGGGAACCGCGGACGCTGGTCCGGCACTCGGCACCGAACGGCTCCGGCTCGGCGGGCTGCCGTGTCGCCACGCGCGCGTGGGGCATCGCCTCGTACGGCAGGCACATGACGAGGGCGACGGCGAGGGCCGCGGTCACTGGGGCCAGGCTGCTGGACAGGCGCACAAGGGAACCTCCTCGGCCGGGCTGGGGAGGGAAAAGGCGAGGTGAACGCGTAATCCAGAGTGCCCGCTCGTGCGCGGTGCGCGCCCGGTCGGTGAGCCGTTCGAGTGAACGTCCTTGCGCGAAAGGCCCCCACCCGAACGGGTGAGGGCCCCAGTACCGCGGGTCAGGCGGCGACGCTGCCGGTCAGGCTGCGATCACGCGCCGATGGCGTGCAGACCGCCGTCGACGTGGATGATCTCGCCGGTGGTCTTCGGGAACCAGTCGCTCAGCAGGGCGACGATGCCGCGCCCGGCCGGCTCGGGGTCCTTGAGGTCCCACTCCAGCGGGGAGCGGGAGTCCCACACGGAGGCCAGCTCGCCGAAGCCCGGGATGGACTTGGCGGCCATGGAGCCGATCGGGCCGGCGGAGACGAGGTTGCAGCGGATGTTCTGCTTGCCCAGGTCACGCGCCATGTAGCGGCTGGTGGCCTCCAGGGCGGCCTTGGCCGGGCCCATCCAGTCGTACTGCGGCCAGGCGAACTGCGCGTCGAAGGTGAGGCCGACGACCGAGCCGCCGTTCTGCATCAGCGGCAGGCAGGCCATGGTCAGCGACTTCAGGGAGTACGCCGAGACGTGCATGGCGGTGGCGACGGACTCGAACGGCGTGTTGAGGAAGTTGCCGCCGAGCGCGTCCTGCGGCGCGAAGCCGATGGAGTGCACGACGCCGTCGAGACCGCCCAGCTCCTCGCCGACGATGTCCGCGAGGCGGCCGAGGTGGTCGTCGTTGGTGACGTCGAGCTCGATGACCTTGGTGGGCTTCGGGAGCTTCCTGGCGATGCGCTCGGTCAGCGTGGGCCGCGGGAACGCGGTCAGGATGATCTCGGCGCCCTGCTCCTGGGCCAGCTTGGCGGCGTGGAAGGCGATGGAGGACTCCATCAGCACACCGGTGATCAGGACGCGCTTGCCCTCGAGAATTCCGCTCATGGTGATCAGTGACCCATTCCCAGTCCGCCGTCAACGGGAATGACGGCTCCAGTGATGTACGAGGCGTCGTCCGAGGCGAGGAACCGCACCGTCGCGGCGATCTCCTCCGGCTGCGCGTACCGGCCCAGCGGCACCTGGGACACGATGCCCGCGCGCTGCTCGTCGGTGAGCACCTTGGTCATGTCGGTGTCGACGAAGCCGGGCGCGACGACGTTGAAGGTGATGTTGCGGGAGCCGAGCTCACGGGCGAGGGAGCGCGCGAAGCCGACCAGGCCGGCCTTGGACGCGGCGTAGTTCGCCTGGCCGGGCGAGCCGTACAGGCCGACCACCGACGAGATGAGGACGACACGGCCCTTCTTGGCGCGCAGCATGGCGCGGTTGGCGCGCTTGACCACGCGGAAGGTGCCGGTGAGGTTGGTGTCGACGACCGAGGTGAAGTCCTCCTCGGACATGCGCATCAGGAGCTGGTCCTTGGTGACGCCGGCGTTGGCGACGAGCACCTCGACCGGGCCGTGCTGGGCCTCGATCTCCTTGTAGGCCTGCTCCACCTGCTCGGGGTCGGTGATGTCGCACTTGACGGCCAGGTAGCCGGCCGGCGGCTCACCCGAGCGGTACGTGATCGCGACCTTGTCGCCGGCGTCGGCGAAAGCGCGGGCGATGGCGAGGCCGATGCCCCGGTTGCCTCCGGTGACGAGAACCGAGCGGCTCAACGGATCACCCTTTCGATTGGGGTCTGACACGCCCGCCCGAAACACCTGAATGGCAGGCGGCTACCCGCAAAACCTATCGGGCCGGTCCCCCCGCGGGACATTCGGGCACCCACAGTGGCTCACGGGACTGGCTGTGGGCTTCCTACAGAAAGTTTGCGGACAGCGGACGGAAACGTGTGGTCCGCGGGACCGCCGCCACGACATGATCGGAGCCCACAGGTCACGACACCAGGGAGAGACCTCCGTGCCTCATACGATCGACGAAGCCTTCACGGCGCTTCCCCTACGCGCCCTCGCCGACGCGGCGCTCGCACGCGCGCGTGCGCTGGGCGCCGAGCACGCGGACTTCCGGTTCGAGCGGGTGCGCAGCGCCTCCTGGCGGCTGCGGGACGCCAGGCCGTCCGGCTCGTCGGACACCACCGACCTCGGGTACGCGGTTCGGGTCGTGCACGGCGGCACGTGGGGCTTCGCGTCGGGGGTGGACCTCACCCTGGACGCCGCCGCCAAGGTCGCCTCGCAGGCGGTGGCCATGGCCAAGCTCTCCGCGCAGGTGATCAAGGCCGCGGGGTCGGACGAGCGGGTGGAGCTCGCCCACGAGCCCGTGCACGCCGACAAGACGTGGATCTCGTCGTACGGGATCGACCCGTTCAGCGTGCCCGACGAGGAGAAGTCGGCGCTGCTCGCGGAGTGGAGCACGCGGCTGCTCGCCGCCCCCGGGATCAACCACGTCGACGCCTCACTGCTCACCGTCCACGAGAACAAGTTCTACGCCGACACGGCCGGGACGGTCACCACCCAGCAGCGGGTCCGGCTGCATCCTTCGCTGACGGCGGTGTCGGTGGACGAGTCGAGCGGCGAGTTCGACTCCATGCGGACCATCGCGCCGCCGGTCGGACGCGGCTGGGAGTACCTCACCGGCACCGGCTGGGACTGGGACGAGGAGCTGGAGCGGATCCCGGAGCTGCTCGCCGAGAAGATGCGGGCGCCCAGCGTCGAGCCGGGCCTGTACGACCTGGTCGTCGACCCGTCCAACCTGTGGCTGACCATCCACGAGTCGATCGGCCACGCCACCGAACTGGACCGGGCCCTCGGCTACGAGGCGGCCTACGCCGGTACCTCCTTCGCCACCTTCGACCAGATCGGCAAGCTGAAGTACGGCTCCGAACTGATGAACGTCACCGGTGACCGCACCGCCGAGCACGGCCTGGCGACCATCGGGTACGACGACGAGGGCGTCGAGGGGCAGAGCTGGGACCTGGTGAAGGACGGCACGCTGGTCGGCTACCAGCTCGACCGGCGGATCGCGAAGCTGACCGGCTTCGAGCGTTCCAACGGCTGCGCGTTCGCCGACTCCCCCGGCCATGTGCCGGTGCAGCGCATGGCCAACGTGTCGCTCCGGCCGGACCCGGCCGGCATGTCCACGGAGGACCTGATCGGCAGCGTGGACCGCGGGATCTACGTCGTCGGGGACCGGTCCTGGTCCATCGACATGCAGCGCTACAACTTCCAGTTCACCGGGCAGCGGTTCTTCAGGATCGAGAACGGGCGGATCACGGGTCAGCTGCGGGACGTGGCCTACCAGGCGACCACGACCGACTTCTGGGGCTCGATGGCCGCGGTGGGCGGCCCGCAGACCTACGTCCTCGGGGGCGCCTTCAACTGCGGCAAGGCCCAGCCGGGTCAGGTGGCGGCGGTCTCGCACGGCTGCCCGTCGGCCCTGTTCAAGGGCGTCAACATCCTCAACACCACGCAGGAGGCCGGCCGATGAGCGCCCGTAGCAACAAGCCGCACGAGGTCGTCGAGCGCGCCCTCGAGCTGTCCCGGGCCGACGGGTGCGTGGTCATCGCCGACGAACAGTCGACCGCCAACCTGCGCTGGGCGGGCAACGCGCTCACCACGAACGGCGTCACGCGCGGGCGCACGCTCACCGTCATCGCGACGGTCGACGGCAAGGAGGGCACCGCCTCCGGGGTCGTCTCGCGCTCCGCGGTGACCGTGGACGAACTGGAGTCGCTGGTGCGGGCAGCCGAGGCCGCCGCGCGCGGCGCGGGGCCCGCCGAGGACGCGCAACCGCTGATCAGGGACGTCCCCGAGTCGCCCGACTTCACGGACGCGCCCGCGGAGACCTCCTCCGCGGTGTTCGCCGACTTCGCCCCGGCGCTCGGCGAGTCCTTCGCACGCGCGCGTGCGGGCGGCCGCGAACTGTACGGATTCGCCAACCACGAGCTGGTCTCCAGCTACCTCGGCACCTCGACGGGACTGCGCCTGCGGCACGACCAGCCCAACGGGACGCTGGAGCTGAACGCCAAGTCGCCCGACCGTACGCGCTCGGCGTGGGCGGGCCGCTCCACTCGGGACTTCAAGGACGTCGACCCTGCGGCGCTCGACGCGGAGCTGGCCGTACGCCTCGGCTGGGCCGAGCGGCGCTTCGAGCTGCCCGCCGGGCGGTACGAGACGCTGCTGCCGCCGACGGCCGTGGCGGACCTGCTGATCTACCAGATGTGGTCCTCCTCGGGCCGGGACGCGGTCGAGGGCCGCACGGTGTTCTCCAAGCCCGGCGGCGGCACGCGCGTCGGCGAGCGGCTGACCGAGCTGCCGCTGACCCTGCGCAGCGACCCGTACGAGCCGGGGCTGGAGTCCGCTCCGTTCGTGCTCGCGCACTCGTCCGGGGGCGACCAGTCGGTGTTCGACAACGGTCTGCCGATGGCGGCCACCGAGTGGATCCGCGACGGCGAGGTGGGCCGACTGCTGACCAGCAGGCACAGCGCGGCCCTGACCGGGCTGCCCCTGGCGCCCGGGATCGACAACCTGATCCTCGACGGCGGCGAGGACCGCTCCCTGGAGGAGATGGTCGCGAGCACCGAGCGCGGGCTGCTGCTGACCTGCCTGTGGTACATCCGCGAGGTCGACCCGGCCACGCTGCTGCTCACCGGCCTGACCCGGGACGGCGTCTACCTCGTGGAGAACGGCGAGGTGACCGGCGAGGTGAACAACTTCCGGTTCAACGAGTCGCCGGTCAACCTGCTGGGGCGGGCCGTGGAGGCCGGGCGCACGGAGAAGACGCTGCCGCGGGAGTGGAGCGACTGGTTCACCAGGGCCGCGATGCCTGCGCTGCGTATCCCCGATTTCAATATGAGCTCTGTCAGTCAGGGCGTATAACCTCGTAGGCGGCTGTCACTCGACCGCCCGAAAGATCATCCAAGGAGTACGAGACCGTGACGGACATCGTCGACGAGCTGAAGTGGCGCGGGCTGTTCGCCCTGTCCACTGACGAGGACGCTTTGCGCAAGGCGCTCGCGGACGGTCCCGTCACGTTCTATTGCGGCTTCGACCCGACCGCGCCGTCCCTGCACGTGGGGCACCTGGTCCAGGTGCTCACCGTGCGCCGCCTCCAGCAGGCCGGACACCGGCCGCTGGCGCTGGTCGGCGGGGCCACGGGTCTGATCGGCGACCCGCGCCCGACCGCGGAGCGCACGCTGAACGACCCGGAGACGGTCCGTGGCTGGGTCGACAAGCTGCGCGGCCAGATCGAGCCGTTCCTCGACTTCGAGGGCGAGAACGCGGCCCTCATGGTCAACAACCTCGACTGGACCGAGGGCCTGTCCGCGATCGAGTTCCTCCGCGACATCGGCAAGCACTTCCGCGTCAACAAGATGCTCACCAAAGACTCGGTCGCCCGCCGGCTGGAGTCCTCCGAGGGCATCAGCTACACGGAGTTCAGCTACCAGCTCCTGCAGGGCATGGACTTCCTCCAGCTCTTCCGCAGGTACGGCTGCACGCTCCAGCAGGGTGGCAGCGACCAGTGGGGCAACCTGACGGCCGGCCTCGACCTGATCCACCGCCTGGAGCCGCAGGCCGACGTGCACGCGCTGGCGACGCCGCTGATGACCAAGGCGGACGGCACCAAGTTCGGCAAGACCGAGGGCGGCGCCGTCTGGCTCGACCCGGAGATGACCACGCCGTACGCGTTCTACCAGTTCTGGCTGAACGTGGACGACCGGGACATCTCGACGTACCTGCGGATCCTGTCCTTCAAGTCCCGCGAGGAGCTGGAGGAGTTGGAGAAGCAGACCGAGGAGCGTCCGCAGGCCCGGGCCGCCCAGCGTGCGCTGGCCGAGGAACTGACGACCCTGGTGCACGGCGCCGGCCAGACGGCCGCGGTGATCGCCGCATCCAAGGCGCTCTTCGGCCAGGGCGAGCTCGCGGACCTCGACGAGCGGACGCTGACGGCGGCCCTGTCCGAGGTGCCGCACATCCAGGTCGCCGCGCTGGGTCCGGTCGTGGACCTTTTCGCCGAGGTCGGCCTGGTGGCCAGCAAGTCCGCCGCGCGCCGGACCGTGAAGGAGGGCGGGGCGTACGTGAACAACGCGAAGGTCACCGCCGAGGACGCGGTGCCCGCCAAAGAGGACCTGCTGCACGGCCGCTGGCTGGTGCTGCGCAGGGGCAAGAAGAACCTGGCGGCCGTGGAGGTCACGGGCGGCTGAGCGCACCCGGTCACGGCGACGGGGGCGGCGCCTTGACGGCGCCGCTCCCTTCGACGTTCACGCCGCCTGAGCTCAGGCGCTTCGCTGCATCTTTCTGTTGCCCCACAACTGCATATACAGCGCGTCACCGGCCGCGACGATGACGATCGCGGCGATCAGCTGGAAGATGTGGCGGCTCCAGTCGATGCCGGACGTCTCCTCGACACCGAACCCACGGGCCATCGCGTTGCCGACGACGGCGCCGAGCATGCCGAAGATGGTGGTCAGCCAGAGGGGGCTGTGCTGCTTGCCCGGGATGATCGCCTTGGCGATCAGACCCAGTACGAATCCCACGATGATGGCCCAGAACCAGCCCATGGCTGTCTCCTCCTACGGCTCGAGCCGAGCGCTGCTCCCAGTCTCGGCCCGTTGGACGTACGGCGCATGTCGGGTGCGCCCCTCCTCGGAATGGCGCAGCGCGTTCGCGTCGGCGGGAGACGACCCGGCCTCGAACCCGGACCCGGGGCGGCGTACCGTTGGACGCAGGTTTTCCATGCGGACAGCGTGCGGGCGGATGGTGGAATGTGATGCGGAAGCAGCGTGGCGGCAGCGGCCAGGTGTTCCGGATCACCGGAGCCCGGCAAGGCCTCCAGGACGACGTGCGGGGCCGGCAGCGGCGGTACGTCATCTCGATGTCGATCCGTACGCTGGCGGTGATCCTCGCGGCGCTGCTCTGGAACGTGGAACGGCACGTCGCGATCGTGGCGCTCGTTCTGGGCGCGACACTGCCGTACATCGCGGTGGTGATCGCCAACGCCGGGCGGGAGAACGCGCCGGGACTACCGTCGACGTTCGTGACGACGCCGATGCGGCCGATGATCACGCCGGGGCATGAGGCGGGCCCCGAGGCGGAGGGCGCTTCGGAATCCGTGCCGGACGGCAGTGCCGGTGAGACGGCTGAGCGCCGGCCATGAGTGCGTTGTGCGCCAAGCTCAAGAAAAGCTCAGATCAATCACGTTGTTCCGGTGCCCCGGGGCGGGTGACCCATGACATACTTCGTACGCGCTCCGCATCCCCCGTCGGAGCGAGAGACCGACGCCGGGCAGCTCCCCCCGTGGCTGCTCGGCGTCGCCTTTTTGTGAGACTTGGCTCGTGACTGCTGAAGCTGTTGAAACTGTTGAGACGCCGGTTTGTTCCGCCAAGGGGTGCCGTGAGGACGCGGTGTGGGTGTTGGCGTGGAACAACCCGAAGATTCATACGCCGGAGCGGCGGAAGACTTGGCTCGCGTGTGAGTCGCATCGCGAGCACTTGTCGGAGTTTCTGGGGGTTCGGGGGTTTTTGAAGGACGTGGTGCTCTTGAAGGAGTGGGAGGAGCAGGGGGGCTGAGGGCGCGGTTCGACTGCGGGTTGTTCGTGGTTTCTCGCGCCCACGCGGCGGAGCCGCATATCGATACAGCCCCGCGCCCCTGGGTGCCTTCAGCCCCCGATCGCTGACATAGGGCGGTCCGGCTGTACGAACGACGGGTCGTCCAGGCCCGCCCCCGCCTTCTTGCCCCACATCGCCAGGCGCCAGATGCGGGCGATCTCCTCGTCGGGGGCGTCGCTGCGCAGCGCTGACCTGAGGTCTGTTTCCTCGGTGGCGAAGAGGCAGGTGCGGATCTGGCCGTCGGCGGTGAGGCGGGTGCGGTCGCAAGCGGAGCAGAAGGGGCGGGTGACGGAGGCGATGACGCCGACACGGTGGGGGCCGCCGTCGACCAGCCAGCGTTCCGCCGGGGCGGAGCCGCGTTCGTCCTGGCCCTCGGGGGTGAGGTCGAAGCGGGTGCGCAGGGAGGTGAGGATGTCGCCGGCCGTCACCATGCCCTCGCGCTTCCAGCCGTGCTGGGCGTCGAGGGGCATCTGCTCGATGAAGCGCAGTTCGTAGTCGTGCTCGACGGCCCAGGCGAGCAGGTCGGGGGCCTCGTCCTCGTTGAGGCCCGGCATCAGGACGCTGTTGACCTTGACCGGGGTCAGGCCGGCCTCGCGGGCGGCCTGGAGGCCTTCGAGGACGTCCTTGTGGCGGTCGCGGCGGGTCAGGGTCTTGAAGACGTCCGGGCGGAGGGTGTCCAGGGAGACGTTCACCCGGTCCAGGCCCGCGGCCTTCAGGGCGGTCGCGGTGCGCCTGAGGCCGATGCCGTTGGTCGTCAGCGACATCTGGGGGCGGGGCTCAAGGGCCGCGACGCGCTCGACGATGCCGACCAGGCCGGGGCGCAGCAGGGGCTCGCCGCCGGTGAAGCGGACCTCCTCGATGCCGAGGGAGGTGACCGCGATGTCGATCAGGCGGACGATCTCGTCATCTGTGAGGAGATCGGGCTTGGCCAGCCACTGCAGGCCCTCCTCGGGCATGCAGTACGTACAGCGCAGGTTGCACCGGTCGGTCAGCGAGACCCTCAGGTCGGTGGCCACCCGGCCGTAGGTGTCGATGAGCACGTGGGCCCCCTCCCTCGTCGCGGACACGTCCTCTTCCGTCACCTGCGAGCCTACGTGACGCCACCGACAACGACGCCGGCCCGGCCCGTTTCCACGAGGTACGGAGCGGCCGCGTCGTAGGTCCGTACGATCCCACGACGCGGCCGTCGAGTCGGCGGTGTCCAGCGGGTCAGTGCGCTCCGGTGCCGGTCAGCGACCGTACCTCCAGCTCGGCGTACTTGGCCTTGTCGGGCTCCTCCTTGGACAGCAGCGTGCCGACGACGCCCAGCAGGAAGCCGACCGGGATCGAGATGAGGCCAGGGTTCTCCAGCGGGAACCAGTGGAAGTCGGCGTCCGGGAACATCGAGGTGGGCTTGCCGGAGACGACCGGCGAGAACAGCACCAGGCCGACCGCCGTGACCAGGCCGCCGTAGATCGACCACAGGGCCCCGGAGGTGGTGAACCGCTTCCAGAAGAGGCTGTAGACGATCGTCGGCAGGTTGGCGGAGGCGGCGACGGCGAAGGCGAGGGCCACCAGGCCGGCGACGTTCAGGTCGCGGGCGAGGGCGCCCAGCACGATGGAGACGGCGCCGATGCCGACGGTCGCCCAGCGGGCCGCGCGGATCTCCTCCTTCTCGGTGGCCGCGCCCTTCTTGATGACGTTGGCGTAGATGTCGTGGGCGAACGACGAGGACGAGGCGAGGGTCAGGCCCGCGACGACCGCGAGGATCGTGGCGAAGGCGACCGCGGAGATGGTGGCGAGCAGGATGGCGCCCCAGTTGGAGTCGATCCCGCCGAGGTGGAGCGCGAGCAGGGGGGCCGCCGTGTTGCCCGCCTTGTTGGAGGTGGTGATCTCGTCGGGCTTGATGAGCGCGGCGGCGCCGAAGCCGAGCGCGAGGGTCATCAGGTAGAACGCGCCGATCAGGCCGATGGCCCAGATGACCGACTTACGGGCGGCCTTGGCGGTGGGCACCGTGTAGAAGCGGATCAGGATGTGCGGCAGGCCCGCGGTGCCGAGGACCAGGGCGATGCCGAGGGAGATGAAGTCCAGTTTGGTGGTGCCGGTGACGCCGTACTTCAGGCCGGGCTCCAGGAAGGCGGCGCCCTTGCCGCTGTTGTCGGCGGCGGAGCCGAGCAGCTCGGAGACGTTGAAGTCGAACTTCAGCAGCACCAGGAAGGTCAGCAGCAGGGCGCCCGCGATGAGCAGGACCGCCTTGACCATCTGGACCCAGGTGGTGCCCTTCATGCCGCCGATGGTGACGTAGACGATCATCAGGAGGCCGACCAGCGCCACGATGCCGATCTTGCCGCCGTCGCTGGTGATGCCGAGGAGCAGGGAGACCAGGACGCCCGCGCCCGCCATCTGGGCCAGCAGGTAGAAGATCGAGACCACGATCGTGGAGGTGCCGGCGGCCGTACGGACGGGGCGCTGACGCATGCGGTACGCCAGCACGTCGCCCATGGTGTAGCGGCCGGAGTTGCGCAGCGGCTCGGCGACCAGCAGGAGGGCGACGAGCCAGGCGACCAGGAAGCCGATGGAGTAAAGGAAGCCGTCGTAGCCGAAGAGGGCGATGGCGCCCGCGATGCCGAGGAAGGACGCGGCGGACATGTAGTCGCCGGAGACCGCGAGACCGTTCTGGAAACCGGTGAACTGCCGTCCGCCCGCGTAGAAGTCGGCGGCGTCCTTGGTCTGGCGGCCCGCCCAGACGGTGATGACGAGGGTCGCGGCGACGAAGACCGAGAACAGGGTGATGATCAGCGTCCGGTGCTCGCTGGCCGCACCCGCGGCGATGGTGATCGTGGGGCTCATGCGTTGCCCTCCATCCGGGACTTGATGGCCTCGGCCTTGGGGTCGAGCTTGGCGGCGGCGTGCCGCGCGTACCACCAGGCGATGAGGAACGTGGTGAGGAACTGGGCGAGGCCGAGGACGAGCGCCACGTTGATGTTGCCGACGACCTTGGTGCCCATGAAGTCGCCCGCGTAGCTGGACAGCAGGACGTACAGCAGGTACCAGGCGATGAAGGCGACGGTCAGCGGGAAGGCGAAGGAGCGGTAGGAGCTGCGCAGTTCACCGAACTCCGCGCTCTCGGAGACCGCGACGAACTCCTCGGTGGAAGGGAGTTGGGCTGGGGTTTTCGAGGGGGGCGGTGTCTCGGTGGCCACGGGTTCTCCTCGGTTGCGGACGGGGCGACTGCGGTCGGAGGCGAGTGTCCTCGCGCTCCCTGCCCAAGGTCACGGCGGCGCGCTAGGGCCGGTTCAAGTCCGGTGGTCACTTTCCGAAGTCGCCGTGATCAAGCATTGCTGGCCCGGGACTTCGGGAGATAACTTCGCCCTGCACCACCCGTCATGTACCTGCCCGAGCGCCACCTGTGTCTCGGGCCGGTTTCGTTTCCGGATGATGTGGAGATCCCATGGCTCATCTGCGTTCCAGACACCGTCTCGCCCTCGCGGTGCCCGTCGTGCTGTCGCTGACCGCCTCGCTCGGCTTCCTGCCGGCGGCGGCCTCGGCCGCGCCGCTCGCCCAGTCCACCGCGACGACGGCGGACGGGCCGAACCTGGCGTACGTCGTCAACACCAAGGCGGACCATCGCACGATCGCGTCGGTGAAGAAGGCCGTCGCCAAGGCCGGCGGCACCGTCGTCATCGCGTACGAGAAGATCGGCGTCATCGTGGTGCACTCCGCGAACCCCGACTTCGGCAAGCAGATACGCGCCGTACGCGGAGTGCAGTCGGCGGGTGCCACGCGCACCACGCCGCTCGTCGCGGCGGGCACGACGGACGAGGGCGCCGCCGACTACCTGTCGGCCGCGGAGGCCGCGAAGGTGAAGGCCGCCTCGGCGGACGCCCCGGGCAGCGAGCCCCTCGAGGCCGACCAGTGGGACCTGCGCGCCATCGGCGCCGACAAGGCCGCGCAGATCAACCCGGGCAGCAGGAAGGTCACCGTCGGTGTCATCGACACCGGCGTCGACGACACCCACCCGGACCTCGCCCCGAACTTCTCCGCGTCCCAGTCGGCCAACTGCGTGGGCGGCGTCGCGGACACCAGCGAGGGTGCCTGGCGCCCGTACACCGCCGAGGACTACCACGGCACGCATGTCGCCGGTGAGATCGCCGCGGCCCGCAACGGCATCGGTGTGGCCGGTGTCGCGCCGGGCGTGAAGGTCTCCGGCATCAAGGTGAGCGACCCGAGCAACGGCCTCTTCTACCCCGAGAACGTCGTGTGCGCGTTCGTGTTCGCCGCCGACCACGGTGTCGAGATCACGAACAACAGCTACTACGTGGACCCGTGGCTCTACAACTGCATGGACGACCCCGACCAGAGGGCGATCGTCGACGCGGTCAACCGGGCCCAGCTGTACGCCCAGAAGAAGGGCACGCTGAACCTGGCGTCGGCCGGCAACTCCAACCACGACCTGGACTCGGACTCCATCGTCGACAACAGCAGCCCCGACGACGCCACGCCGGTGGAGCGGACCATCGACCCGCACGAGTGCTTCGACGTGCCGACCCAGCTGCCTGGCGTGGTCACGGTGAGCGCGACGGGCGTGCAGAACCTCAAGTCGTACTACTCCTCTTACGGCAAGGGTGTCGTCGACATCGCGGCGCCGGGCGGCGACCGGAAGTACCAGCTCCCGGACACCCCGTCGAAGGACGGCCGCATCCTGTCGACCATGCCGAACAACCAGTACGCCTTCCTGCAGGGCACGTCGATGGCCTCGCCGCACGCCGCGGGCGTCGCCGCGCTGCTGAAGTCCACGCACCCGTGGGCGGGTCCGGCGCAGCTGCAGGCGCTGCTGAAGGCGCAGGCCGACAAGACCGCCTGCCCCGCGTCGTACGACCAGGACGGTGACGGCACGCAGGACGCGACCTGCGTGGGCGGCAAGCGCATCAACGGCTTCTACGGCTTCGGCATCGTCAATGCGCTGCGCGCGGTCAAGTAACCCGGGATCATGGGGACTTACCGCACCGTCCACCCGTACCGCGACCGAAACCGGAGAGACTGACACATGACAGCGCCTCATCCGCGCTACCGCCGCGCCCTGGTGATCCCCGTCGGGACGGCCCTGGCGACGGCACTCGCGTTCCTGCCGAACGTCTCGGCCACGGCGGCTCCGCAGGCCGCCCCGCAGACAGCGTCGGCCGCGGACGCGACCTCGCTCAGCTATGTCGTCAACGTCCGCCCCGGGCACGGGGTTTCCGCCCACGTGAAGAAGGCGATCGCCAAGGCCGGCGGCACGGTCGTGACGTCGTACGACCAGATCGGCGTGATCGTCGTCCACTCGTCGAACCCCGACTTCGCCAAGACCGTGCGAGCGGTGCGCGGGGTCCAGTCGGCGGGCAACACGCGCAATGCGCCGCTGCCCGCGCAGTCGACCGGGGACATGGGGACGCCGAAGGTGCTCAGCGCCGCGGAGGTGGCCGACGCCGAGGCGGCCGACGGCAAGGATCCGCTGGAGCCGTTGCAGTGGGACCTGCCCGCCATCAAGGCGGACAAGGCGCACGAGAAGACGCTGGGCAGCTCGAAGGTCACGGTCGCCGTGATCGACACCGGCGTCGACGACACCCACCCGGACATCGCGCCGAACTTCGACCGGGGGGCGTCGGTCAACTGCGTGACCGGCAAGCCGGACACGGCCGACGGGGCGTGGCGGCCGAGCGCGGCGGAGAGCCCGCACGGCACGCATGTGGCCGGTGAGATCGCGGCCGCCAAGAACGGTGTCGGCATGACGGGCGTGGCGCCCGGTGTGAAGGTCGCCGGCATCAAGGTGTCGACGACCGCCGGCTACTTCTACACGGAGGCCGTGGTCTGCGGCTTCGTGTGGGCGGCGGAGCACGGTGTCGACGTGACGAACAACAGCTATTACACCGACCCGTGGTACTTCAACTGCAAGAACGACCCGGACCAGAAGGCGCTCGTGGACGCCGTCACCCGGGCCTCGCGGTACGCGGAGAAGAAGGGGGCGGTGAACGTCGCGGCGGCCGGCAACGAGAGCTACGACCTCGCGGCCGACGAGATCACCGACCCGGCCTCGCCGAACGACGGCACCCCGTCGGACCGGGTCGTCGACCCGTCCGAGTGCCTCGACATCCCGACCCAGCTACCGGGTGTCGTGACGGTCGCGTCGACCGGGGCGAAGGGCATCAAGTCGTCCTTCTCCAACTACGGTCTGGGCGTCATCGACATAGCCGCCCCCGGCGGCGACTCGACCAGCCTGCAGACCCCGGCCCCGCCGGCCACCAGCGGCCTGATCCTGGGCACGCTGCCCGGCGGCAAGTGGGGCTACATGGCCGGTACGTCGATGGCGACCCCGCATGTCGCGGGCGTGGCCGCGCTGATCAAGTCGACCCACCCGCACGCCTCCCCCGCCCTGGTGAAGGCGCTGCTGTACGCCGAGGCGGACCGCACGGCGTGCACGGACCCGTACGACATCGACAACGACGGCAAGGTCGACGCGGTGTGCGAGGGGCCGCGGAACTACAACGGCTTCTACGGCTGGGGCACCGCGGACGCGCTGGACGCGGTGACGAGGTAGGGCTTTTGTGAAGGCGGTCCGGAGCGGGCGGGGCCACCCGCCCGCTCCCGGCGTCCGCACGGCATGATCACTGTCATGCTCGAGTACGAAGATCCCGCGACCTGGGGGCCCGAACCTGCCCGGCCCCGTGGGCGGTTGACGGTGCGTTTCCTCGCGACCGTGGTGTGTTTCCCGTTGCTGTGCGTGCTGGGCCTCGCGACCCTGCTGGTCTTTCTCGCGTTGGGCCTCCTGACCGAGGTGATCGCCGCGGTCAGCACACGCTACGAGCGCGGCTTCCTGGCGATGATGGACGTGGCGCTGGACCGGATCCGTCGCCTGGGCTCGTGGTTCGTGACCTGGCCCGAGCTGCGGCACGAGGGCGACACGGCCTACTACCGGGCGCGCGTCGAGAAGGCGGTCGCGCGGTGGACCGCGCGGGCCTCGGCCCCGCGCCGCCCGAACAGGGCGAGGCCGCCGGTGGAGTGCGCGATACCCCTGTCCGTCTACCGGGGCGTGGGCGGGTGGTACGTCGCCCAGGTCGCCCTCTCCCACGGGTGGGAGCTGCGGCCGACGGACGTGCGCAAGGAGGTGCGGCTGTGGTGGACGGCCGCGTCCCATGTTGATCCGGTCCATGCCGCATAGTGCGGGCATGACGGAGATCGAGGTCGCATGGTCCGCGCTGGGTGGCGATCCCGCGCTGCTCTCCCGGGTGTCGACGGTCGCGCGTGAGGGTGCCCTCGTGGGGCGCCTTCCGGTACGGGAGTTGGCGCGGGCCTGCGTAGGCGCGTGTGCGCTGGCCGCAGCCGAACTGGGTGCTCGGCGGGCCGGGTTGGGTCAGGTGCCCGAGGTGCGGGTGGACGACGGGGCCGTGGCCACGGCGTTCGTCAGTGAGCGCCATCTGCTGATCGACGGGCGGGCCCCCGTCGGGTTCGCCCCGCTGTCGCGGTTCTGGCGGACGGCGGACGGCTGGGTGCGCACCCACGCGAACTACCCGCACCACCGGGCCCGGCTGCTCGGCGCCCTGAGGGTGCCGGAGGACGTCGCCGCCGTGGAGTCGGCGCTGGCCGCGCGCTCCGCCCGGGAGGTCGAGGAGACCGTGTGCGCGGCGGGCGGCCTGGCTGTCGCCCTGCGGACACCCGCGGAGTGGTCGGCACACCCCCAGGGCAGGGCGGTGGCCGCACGGCCCCTGGTGGAGCGGGAGCGGTCGGACACGGCACGCGCGCGTGTGCTGCCCCCGCTCGCCGGGTCACCTCTGCTGCCCGCCGCCGGGCTGCGTGTCCTGGACCTGACCCGGGTCACCGCGGGTCCGGTCGCCACCCGCACGCTCGCCCTGCTCGGTGCGGACGTGCTGCGGGTGGACCCGCCGCAACTGCCCGAACTGCCCGACCAGCACGCCGACACGGGCTTCGGGAAGCGCTCGACGACGCTGGACCTGCGGGCCGACCGGCGCGGCTTCGAGGAGCTGTTGTCGAGTGCGGACGTCGTGGTCACCGGCTATCGCCCGGGTACCCTGGACGCCCTCGGCCTCTCCCCCGACGCCCTGGTCGAGCGCCGGCCCGGCCTGGTCGTGGCGCAGTTGTCGGCATGGGGCGCGTACGGGCCCTGGGCCGGGCGGCGCGGCTTCGACAGCCTGGTGCAGGTCGCGACCGGCATCGCGGCGCTCGAAAGGTCGGTGGAGCAGCCCGGCGCCCTGCCGGCCCAGGCCCTGGACCACGGCACGGGTTATCTGCTCGCGGCCGCGGTGCTGCGGGCACTCACCGAGCAGTCCCACGAGGGGTACGGGCGGGTCGTACGACTGGCACTGGCCCGCACGGCGGCCTGGCTGACGGCCGGGATCGAGCAGGGCCCCGCCGACGACCTGCCGTACGACGGACCGGGCCCCTGGCTCACCGAGCGGGACAGCGACCTCGGGCGCCTGCGGTACGCACGGTCCCCCGTGTCCTTGGAGGGAGGCCCGACGGACTGGCGGCGGGCTCCGGGGGTGTTGGGGGCGGACCCGGCACGCTGGGAGTGAGCCCCGGGGCGGGCCGAGCGGCGGTTCACCCGGTGTCCGGCAGGTGCCCCGGGGCCCGGCCCTCGTCGGCCTGCCGCCGGGCGCGCCGCTCGTTCCCCGCGCGCACCTCGTCCAGCCACGCCACAAGCCCGACCTCTTGCCAGGTCAGCCCCGGGCAGGCCAGCCGGTGCGATACCCGGCACACCGCGCCCGGCTCCGGTTCGTCACCGCCGCCGTTCCACGCCCGTCCGCCGGCGTCCACGTACCAGCGGTGCCCGGCCGGCACCCTGTGCGCGGGAGCCGACAGCACGGGTTCGAGGAGGATGTACCGCCCGTAGTACGTGGGCCGTCGCTCGCCGGCGAGCCCGCACTGCGGGCACAGCGGTGGGTCGGGCGGCTCCGGTCCGTCGGCGTGCTCCGTGGCCGCCTGGGCCCGGTCGACGTTCTCCCACACCTGCGCGGTGCCCGGTGGGCGCTGGCGGTGACCGTCGGGTCCCGGCACGGCGACCAGATGCTGCCCGGCCGCCTCGTCGGGTGACCCGAGTTCCGTCCGCCCGGACCGGTCTGACTCATCGATCGCCCCCATGGTGTCGAGCGTGTGGTCGCCGCTCGGGCACAGGAAGGGCGCAATACGGGCGCAACGGGAGCACGTGGACGGCTCTCAGGTGGTGACCATGACCTTGAGAGCCGTGCGCTCGTCCATGGCCTTGTAGCCGTCGGGGACGCCCTCCAGACCCACGGTCAGATCGAAGACGGGGGACGGGTCGATCGTGCCGTCCAGGACGTCGGGCAGCAGCTGCGGGATGTACGCGCGTACCGGCGCGACCCCGCCGCGCAGCGCGATGTTCCGGTCGAACATGACACCGAGGTCGAGACCGGTGCCGCTGCCGTGCGGCACGCCCACGAACCCGATGGCGCCGCCGTCCCGCGCGATCTCGACGGCCGTCCGCATCGACTCCTCGGTGCCGACCGCCTCGACCACGGCGTGCGCGCCCTGCCCGCGGGTGAGTTCACGCAGGGCCTCGACGGCGGCCTCGCCGCGCTCGGCGACGACGTCGGTGGCGCCGAAGCGGCGCGCGATGTCGGTGCGGACCGGGTGGCGTCCCAGCGCGATGATCCGCTCGGCGCCCAGCCGTTTGGCCGCGAGCACGGCGCACAGGCCGACGGCACCGTCACCGACGACCGCGACGGTGGCGCCCGGGCGGACACCCGCTCCGAGCGCGGCGTGGTGGCCGGTGCCCAGCACGTCGGACAGCGTCAACAGCGCGGACAGCAGGTGGTCGTCGGAGGCGGCCTCCTTCGGCAGCTGGACGAGGGTGCCGTCGGCGAAGGGCACGCGCAGGGCCTCGCTCTGACCGCCGTTCGTAGCCGACGGTGCCCCAGAAGCCACCGTGTTCGCAGGAGGTCGTCAGCCCCTCCCGGCAGTAGTCGCAGACGCCGTCGGACCACATGAAGGGCGCGACGACCAGGTCACCGCGCCGTACACCGGTCACCGCCGATCCGGTCTTCTCGACCACGCCGAGGAATTCGTGCCCGATCCGCTGCCCCGGCTGCCGGGCCGCCTCGCCCCGGTAGGCCCACAGATCGCTGCCGCAGATGCAGGCGCGCAACACCCGCACCACGGCATCGGTGGGCAGCTGCACCACGGGTTCGGGAACGTCCTCCACGCGTATGTCGTAGGGGGCGTGAATGGTGGTGGCGCGCATGGTGGTCCTTGTCGTGTCTCGGAGAGTGCGGTGAACCTCCGCAAACGTAGTAGGCGGGGGCTTCCTCCTTCGAGCGGAGCCACTCGGGCTGAGCACCGGTCAGACAGGCACCGGTCCTGGCAAGCCGGACCAACCGGACGAACTTCCGTACGGGACGCCACCCTTGCGCGCACCACGCGTTCATGACGTGTCAGTCGTGGCCCGTATCCTCAGGAACCATGCTCGAAGACCGTACGACCGCAGCCTCCTCCGCCACGCAGTGGCCGACGGCGTATCCCCCCGGGTACGCGGTCGTTGACGTGGAGACCACCGGCCTGGCACGCGACGACCGCATCATCTCCGCGGCCGTCTACCGCCTGGACGCGCGCGGCGAGGTCGAGGACCACTGGTACACGATGGTCAACCCGGAGCGGGACCCCGGCCCCGTGTGGATCCACGGCCTGACGAGCGAGATGCTGGAAGGCGCGCCCCTTTTCGGTGATGTGGCCGAGGAGTTCGCGGCCCGCCTGGACGGCCGGGTGCTCGTCGCGCACAACGCCGTCTTCGACTGGCAGATGATCGCGCGGGAGTACGCGCGCGCCCAGTGTGAGGCACCCGTGCGGCAACGGCTGTGCACCATCGCGCTCTCCAAGGAGTTGGGGCTGCCGTTGCCCAACCACAGGCTGGAGTCGCTCGCCGCGCACTTCGGCGTCGTGCAGCGGCGCGCGCACCACGCCCTCGACGACGCGCGCGTGCTGGCGGAGGCGTTCCGGCCGAGCCTGCGGGCCGCGGCGGCGGGCGGCATACGGCTCCCGCTGCTCGAGTGCCGGCCGCTGACCGAGTGGACCGACGGGCCCGCGCCCCGCATCGGCCGGCAGGCGAGCGGCGGCCAGGGCGGCTACCGGCCCACCAGTTGGCGCCCGTCCCGCAAGCGCCCCGCCTGCCCCTACCCCAACCCGGGCCGTTACGAGGACGGCAAACCGCTCAAGCAGGGCATGCGGGTCGCCTTCTCGGGCGACACGTCGGTGGAGCGCGACCTGCTGGAGGATCGCGC
The DNA here is from genome assembly GCF_000720255.1 of Streptomyces griseus subsp. griseus. GTDB lineage: Bacteria > Actinomycetota > Actinomycetes > Streptomycetales > Streptomycetaceae > Streptomyces > Streptomyces griseus_I. The sequence goes on from NZ_JOJE01000001.1 coordinate 41,317, forward strand.
CACCGAGGCCGGACTGCACGTGGCGACGAGCCTGTCCAGGCTCACCAGCCTGCTGGTCACCAACGACCCCGACTCGGGGACGTCGAAGGTGGTCAAGGCCCGGCAGTACGGCACGCCGGTCGTCGACGAGGCCGCGTTCGGGCAGCTGCTGCGCGACGTGGCGCCGGCCGACGGGTGACCCGTACGTATGGGTGATTGCCGTGCGACTCGCCCGCCGGCCACTCGCCCGCGCGGCGGTGACGGCCCACCCTGTGGCGCATGGCGAGATGCGAAGTTTGCGGCAATGACTACGGAATGACCTTCGAGGTACATGCTCAGGGCGCTGTGCATGTCTTCGACTGCTTCTCCTGTGCGATCCACCGCATGGCCCCGATCTGCGAGCACTGCCGCGTCCAGATCATCGGGCAGGGAGTCGAGGTCGAGGGCCACTGGTACTGCGGCGCCCACTGCGCGCGGGCCGAGGGGAAGGCGGGCATCGTGGACCGGGTGTGAGCACGCACCCCGCGGAGGGCGCCCCAGGGTCGAGAGGTACCGTCGTGGGGTGTACCGCTTCCTGTTGTCCCGGCAGTGGGTGATCATCACACTGGTCGCCCTGCTTCTCATCCCCACGATGATCAGGCTGGGCATCTGGCAGATGCACCGCTACGAGGAGCGCAGCGCCCGCAACCATCTGGTCGCCGACGCGCTGCACGCCAAGCCGGTCCCGGTGGAGACGGTCACCTCTCCGGGGCACGCGGTGACCGACGCCGAGCGGTACCACCGTGTGACCGCCGTGGGCCACTTCGACACCGGCCGGGAGGTCGTCGTCAGGCGGCGCGTCAACGCCGACGACGAGGTCGGTTTCCACGTCCTGACCCCGTTCGTCCTCACGGACGGCAAGGTGCTGCTGGTCGATCGTGGCTGGATCCCCGCGAACGGGCCGAGCCAGACCGCGTTCCCCGAGATCCCCGCTCCGCCTGGCGGACGGATCACCGTCACCGGGCGGCTGATGCCCGACGAGACGACCGCGGCGAGCGGTATCAAGGACCTCAAGGGGCTGCCGGACCGGCAGGTCATGCTGATCAACAGCGAGCAGGAGGCGCGGCGTCTCGGCGCCCAGGTGCTCGGCGGCTACATCGCGCAGACGGCACCCGAGCCCAAGGGCGACACTCCGGAACTGCTCGGCGACCCCGGCGACGAGAACGCCGCGCTGAACTACGCGTACGCCATCCAGTGGTGGCTGTTCTCCGCGGGTGTCCCCGTCGGCTGGCTGGTGCTGGTCCGCCGTGAGATCCGGGACCGGGCGCAGACGGCGGCGAAGGAGTCGGCGGCGTCCGAACCGGAGTCGGAGTCCGCGCCGGTCTGACGAGTGCGGGTGCCCGTTCAGTTGCCCTCGGCCAGGTGGTCCCGCCAGTACAGGAAGGTGCGCTGGGGGTCGGGGAGGACGTCCCAGGGGTGGGATGTCATGCGGCGGCCGATGCGGCGGAAGACCGGCGCTGCCTCGGTCGGGCGGTGAGCCTGGATCAGGGCGAACGCGAGGATGTTCAGGTCGAGCAGTGCTTCGGCGTGCGGGGCCGTGCCGGTGCGGAACCAGCCGTTCAGGGCGGCGTCGATCTCGTCGGACGCCCGGGGTTCCGTCCAGTGGCCGCTCGCTCCCAGGGGTGAGAGCCGCTGGCGGTGGGCGACGAGTTCGATGCGGGCGGCGAGGGGCAGCAGGGCGAGGGGCGAGCCGTGCGGGGCGCGGGCGGCGGCCTGGTGGGCGAAGTCCATGAGGTCGGCGACCGTTCCGTGGGCGCGGGGGGAGAGATAGCGCACGAGGTGGTGATAGGCCGCGCGGTGCCAGGGGGCGCGGGTGACGGCTTCCGTCCATACCGGGACGGCGTCGCGGGGCGGGACGGCGAAGGCGTGCAGGAGCTGCAGCAGGGCCAGCCAGGGGGTGGGGTCTTCCGGGGAGGCCTCGGCGGCGCGGTAGCAGGCGTGTTCGGCGTCGCGGGCCGCGGTGGGGTCGTTGAGCTGGGCCGCTGCTCGGATGGCCTGGACGTGGGCGTGGAGGGTGAGGGCGTCGGGGTCGTCGGGGCGGTCGGTGGTCCAGCGGGTGGAGAGGGTGGGGGGTGCGTGCTGGGCGAGGACGCAGACGCGGTGGGTACGGAGGTCCCAGTCGCGGGGGGTGGTGCGGAGGAGGTGGGCTGCGGGGTGCCATGGGGGGCGGGTGTGGTTGGTGCCCAGGCCGTGGAGTTGTGGGGTGGGGCGGAGTTCGGTGAGTGTTGCGTGGAGGGGGGCGTCGTCCAGGGCGGGGCGGGCGAGGAGGGGTGGGCTGCGTCTGAACAATGCGTTCTCGCCGGGGTTCGGGGTCTACGGAGGGGTCGGCGCAGGGGTTCATAGGCGCCCGGCGCCGCGCGACTGCCCGCGGCCAGGCGCGTCACAGGTGCGGGCAGTCGCGCCGGGTCAGCAGCAGCGGCTTTGGGGGTTGGTCTCCCGGTGGTGGGCGCGCAGGACCTCGTACTGCCTGCGGGTGGGGAGGGGGGCGTGGGGGTGGTGACGGTGTCGGTGGGCGCAGTAACGGTCGTACTCCGACTCGCCCGTCAGCTCCTGCAGGTACCACCGCACCGCCCTGGCCCAGCGGACCGCCCGCCTCATCAGTGGGCCCCCTCCGGGATGCGGGACTCGACGTAGGGGGCCTCGGTGGTGGGGAGGGTGCCCGGGGAGCGGAGGGAGCGGACGCAGACCACTGCCGCGTTGACCAGGACCACGGCGACCAGGAGCAGGAACAGGGCGATCAGCACGCCGTCGACCGTGGAGTTCGTCACCACCGTGTGCATGTCGTCGAGGGACTTGGCCGGCGGCAGGACCTGGCCCGCGTCGATCGCGTCGGCGTACTTCGCGCGCTGGGCGAAGAAGCCGATCTTGGGGTCGTCGGAGAAGATCTTCTGCCAGCCGGCGGTGAAGGTGATCGCGACGACCCAGGCCAGCGGGACGCCCGTGACCCAGGCCCAGCGCAGACGGCCGGACTTGATCAGGACCGTCGTGCAGACGGCGAGGGCGATGGCGGCGAGGAGCTGGTTGGCGATGCCGAAGAGCGGGAAGAGCTGGTTGATTCCGCCCAGCGGGTCGGTGGCGCCGGTGTAGAGGAAGTAGCCCCACGCGGCGACGACCAGCGCGCTGCACAGCCAGATGCCCGGCTTCCAGTTGACCCGGCCGACCGGCTTCCACACGTTGCCGAGCATGTCCTGGAGCATGAACCGGCCGACCCGGGTGCCCGCGTCCACCGTGGTCAGGATGAACAGCGCCTCGAACATGATGGCGAAGTGGTACCAGAACGCCTTCATCGCCGTGCCGCCGAAGACGCCGGAGAAGATCTCCGACATACCGACGGCGAGGGTGGGCGCGCCGCCGGAGCGGGCGATCAGGGTCTGCTCCTCGACGGCTTTGGCGGCCTGGGTGAGCTGGTCGGGCGTGATGGTGAAGCCGAGGCCGGCCACCGCGTGGGACGCGGACTCGGCCGTCGCGCCGAGCAGGCCCGCCGGTGCGTTCATCGCGTAGTACAGGCCCGGCTCCAGGGTCGCCGCGGCGATCAGAGCCATGATCGCGACGAACGACTCCATGAGCATGGCGCCGTAGCCGATCATCCGGACCTGCGACTCCTTCTGGATCAGCTTCGGGGTGGTCCCGGAGGAGACCAGGGCGTGGAAGCCGGACAGCGCGCCGCAGGCGATCGTGATGAACAGGAAGGGGAACAACGAGCCCGCGAAGACCGGACCCGCACCCGAGGTCGCGAAGTCGCTCACCGCGTCCGCCCTGAGCACGGGCGCGGCCACGACCACACCGACCGCGAGCAGCGCGATCGTGCCGATCTTCATGAAGGTGGAGAGGTAGTCGCGCGGCGCGAGCAGCATCCACACGGGCAGGACGGAGGCGACGAAGCCGTAACCGACCAGGCAGAAGACGAGAGTGGTGGGGCTGAGGGTGAAGGTGCCGGCGAGGGAGGAGTTCTGCACCCAGCTGCCGCCGACGATCGCGAGGAGGAGCAGCGCGACGCCGATGAGGCTGGTCTCGACGACCCGGCCGGGGCGGATGCGGTGCATCCAGAAGCCCATGAAGAGGGCGATGGGGATCGTCATGGCGACGGAGAAGGTGCCCCACGGGGAGTGGGCCAGCGCGTTCACCACGACCAGCGCGAGCACGCCCAGCAGGATGATCATGATGGCGAAGACCGCGATCAGGGCCGCCGCCCCGCCGGCGCGGCCGATCTCGTCGCGGGCCATTTGACCGAGCGACTTGCCGTCCCGTCGCATCGACAGGAACAGCACGACCATGTCCTGTACCGCCCCGGCGAAGATCACTCCGGCGACGATCCACAGGGTGCCGGGAAGGTAGCCCATCTGGGCCGCGAGCACCGGGCCGACCAGCGGTCCGGCGCCGGCGATGGCGGCGAAGTGGTGGCCGAGCAGGACCCGGCGGTCGGTGGGGTGGAAGTCGACGCCGTCCTCCAGGCGTTCGGCGGGGGTGGCCCTGCGGTCGTCCGGCCGCAGCACGCGGCGGGCGATGAAGCGGGAGTAGAAGCGGTAGGCGATGGCGTAGGAACCGAGCGCGGCGACGACGAGCCAGACCGCGGAGATCTTCTCGCCCCGGGCCAGCGCGAGGACGCCCCAGGCGACGGCGCCGAGCAGTGCGACGCCGGTCCACAGCAGGACGGATCGGAGTGGCATACGTGGCTTTTCGGGCGCGGGCAGGTCGGTTTCGGGCAGGGTGGACGTAGGCATGGCGGCTCCTCACCGGGGCGGTGCGGGACACCTCGTGACACGAGGTGTCCGGAGATCAGCGACAGCGGCTCTCTCCCGATCGCTGTCGGTCTGTGCAAGAGTTGCCCACCCGCCGGAACCGGTTGACAGCGAATTTCCAGAACATTTCCCGCCGGTTCCGTGTCCTCCGATCGGGGACGCCGCGCAACTCCCCCGTGAGGGCTCAGGCACACCAAGGACGGTGACCCATGGCCGACGGCGCCATGACCGCGACGTTCCTCGCCGTGATCGGCGGGGCGTCGCTGCTCGCCGTGACCGCGCGTCGCCTGCGCCCGAGCGACCGGCTGCCCTCGTTGGAGGGCTGGGCGCTGGCCGACCGCGGGCTCGGACCGGTGTGGACGTGGCTGCTGCTCGGCGGCACGATCTTCACCGCGTACACCTTCACGGCGGTACCGGGACTGGCGTACGGCAACGGGGCACCCGCCTTCTTCGCGGTGCCGTACACGGTGATCCTCTGCCCTCTCGCCTTCGTCCTGCTGAGCCGCCTGTGGACGGTGGCCCGGCGGCACGGATACGTCACCGCCGCCGACTTCGTGCGGGGCCGGTACGGGTCGGCGCCGCTGGCCCTGGTGGTCGCGCTGACCGGGATCCTGGCGACGATGCCCTATCTGGCTCTGCAACTGCTGGGCATACGGGCGGTGCTCACCGCCGGGGGCGTCTACCCGCGGGGCGCGGCCGGTGACCTGGTGATGGTGGCGCTGTTCGCCGGGCTCGCGGTGGCCACGTACCGGCACGGGCTGCGGGCGCCCGCGGTGATCTCCGCACTGAAGGCGGTGGCGGTCTTCGTGTCGCTGGTCGCCGTGTGCTGGCTGGTGCTGGTACGGCTCGGCGGCCCCGGGCCGGTCTTCGAGGGCGCGGCCCGGCGGCTCGGCGGGACCGACGTCGCCCACTCCCCGCTGGTACTCTCCCCCGCGCAGCAGCCCGCGTACGCCACGCTCGCGCTCGGCTCGGCGCTGGCGCTGCTGATGTACCCGCATGTGCTGACCGCCGGTTTCGCCGCCGACGGACCGCGCACCCTGCGCAAGGTCACCGTGGCGCTGCCCGCGTGGACGGGGCTGCTGGCCCTCTTCGGCTTCCTCGGCATCGCGGCCCTCGCGACGGGCGTCCGGGCGCCGCGGGGCGGGGCCGAGGCCGCCGTCCCGATGCTGGTCGACCGGCTGATGCCGGCGCCGCTGGCCGGGCTGGTGTTCGCCGCGATCACCGTGGGCGCGCTGGTGCCGGCCGCCGTGATGTCGATCGCCGCCGCGACGAGCTTCGTACGGAACGTGTACGTCGAGTACGTGCATCCGACGGCCACGCCCAAGCGGCAGGTACGCATCGCCAAGGCGGTGTCGCTGACCGCGAAGGTCGGGGCGGTGGCGTTCGTGTTCGGGCTGCGCGACCAGGACGCCATCAACCTCCAGCTGCTCGGCGGGGTGTGGATCCTCCAGGTGTTCCCGGCCGTGGCCGTCGGGCTGTTCACCGGGCGGCTGCACGCGCGGGCGCTGCTCGCGGGCTGGGCCGTGGGCATGGTGTCCGGGACCCTGATGGTCGTGCGCGAGGGGTTCTCGTCCATCGTCGCCCTGGGCTTCGGCCCGCTGGAGGTCTACGCCGGGCTCGCGGCGCTGCTGCTCAACCTGGTCGTCGCGGTGGCCGGCACCGCGGTCCTCGATCGTCTCGGCGTCCCGCGCGGCGCCGACGCCACCGACCTGCCGTCCCGCCTGAGTGTCAGGCGCCGCCCCGAGACGGGAGCGAACCACCCGTGAGACGCAGACACCCGATTCCGGTACCCGAGCCCTACGTCGAGCCCGTGGCGGGGGCGCCGTCGGCCCAGCCGCTCGCGCCCGCGATGGCCGACCCGGCCGAGCTGGAACGCGAGGCCGGGCTCGCCCGGCTCTTCGAGGTGCACTACTCCTCGATGCTGCGCCTGGCCGTGCTGCTCGGGGCGGACGACCCGGAGAACGTCGTGGCCGAGGCGTACTACCAGATCTACCGCAAGTGGCGGAGGCTGCGGGACGTCCAGGCGGCGGAGGCGTATCTGCGCTCCACGGTGTGCAATCTGACCCGGATGCGGATACGGCATCTCCAGGTCGCCCGCAAGCACGTGGAGAACCCGCCGGTGCCGCCGGAGGAGATCGTCGCCTCCGCCGAGAGCACCGCGCTGCTGCGCGACGACCAGCGGGTGCTGATCGACGCGCTGCAGCAGCTGCCGGCCCGGCAGCGCGAGGCGCTGGTGCTGCGTCACTGGCTCGGGCTCAAGGAGGGCGAGATCGCCGCCGCGATGGGCATCTCCAGCGGTTCGGTGAAGACCCACACGGCACGCGGCATCGCCGCCCTGACCCAGGCGATGGAGGCCCGGCGATGACGCATCGAGATGCGACTCCGGCGCGCGGCACCGGTGCGGACCGCACCGAAAGCAACCGCGTCGAGGACAACCGCACCGAGGACAACCGCACCGAGCGGGAACTCCGCGAGGCCCTGGAGGCGTTGGCCGGCGGTGTGCGGGCCGCCCCCGACGCCTACCGCACGGCGCGCGGCGAGTGGCTGCGCCGTGAACGCCGACGCCGGCTCGTCCTGGCCGTACTGATCACGGTCGTCTTCACGCTGGCCACGCTCATCGGACTGTGGGTGCTGAACCAGACCCCGTCGGACCCCGGGGTGATCTTCTCCGGCGCCGGTGACACCGTCGGCCAGGCGTCACTCGCCCGGCCGCACCCCTGATTGCCCCGCCGACCCCCCGGGAACCCGATCATTCGTGCATCCCCGGGTTGAGGACTACGCACTGATCGGTGACGAGCAGACGGCGGCGCTGGTCGGCAGGGACGGTTCCGTCGACTGGCTGTGCCTGCCGCGCTTCGACTCGGCGTCCTGCTTCGCCCGGCTGCTCGGCACGGAGCGCCACGGCCACTGGCGCATCGCCCCCAAGGGAGTCAAGGGCTCCTGCACGCGGCGCGCGTACCGTCCCGACACGCTCGTCCTCGACACCGAGTGGGAGAGCGACGAGGGTGCCGTGCGGGTCACCGACCTGATGCCGCAACGCGACCGCTCACCCGACCTGATGCGGATCGTCGAGGGGCTGAGCGGCCGGGTGACCCTGCGCAGCACGCTCCGGCTGCGCTTCGACTACGGCTCGGCCGTGCCGTGGATGCGCCGCGCCGACGGCCACCGCGTCGCCGTCGCCGGCCCCGACGCGGTCTGGCTGCGCAGCGAACCCCAGGTGCGTACCTGGGGCGAGGACTTCGGCACCCACTCGGAGTTCACCGTCGCCGAGGGGGAGAAGGTCGCGTTCGTCCTCACCTGGCACCCCTCCCACGAGCCGCGCCCGCCGCTGGTCGACCCGTACGAGGCGCTGATCAGCAGCGTCGAGGACTGGCGGACGTGGGCGGCGCGCTGCCGCTACGACGGCCCGCACCGGGACGCCGTCGTGCGCTCCCTGATCACCCTCAAGGCCCTCACCTACGCCCCCACCGGCGGTATCGTCGCCGCCCCCACCACCTCGCTGCCGGAGGAACTCGGCGGGGTGCGCAACTGGGACTACCGCTTCTGCTGGCTGCGCGACGCCACTCTCACCCTCGGCGCCCTGCTGGCGGCCGGCTACCAGGAGGAGGCCGAGGCCTGGCGCGACTGGCTGGTGCGCGCGGTCGCCGGCGACCCGGCGGACCTCCAGATCATGTACGGCCTCGCGGGCGAGCGCCGGCTCCCCGAGTTCGAACTGCCCTGGCTGCCCGGCTTCGCCGCCTCCGCCCCCGTACGCATCGGCAACGAGGCCGTCGGCCAGCTCCAGCTGGACGTGTACGGCGAGGTCATGGACTCGCTGTCGCTGGCCAGGACGTCGGGCCTGCCCGCCAAGCCGCACATGTGGGCGCTACAGGTCGCGCTGATGAAGTGGCTTGAGAAGGAGTGGCGCCGACCGGACGAGGGGCTGTGGGAGGTGCGCGGTGGGCGCCGCCAGTTCGTCCACTCGAAGGTCATGGTCTGGGTGGCCGCCGACCGCGCGGTGCGCACGCTGGAACGCAACCCCGGGCTGGACGGGGACCTGGAAGGCTGGCGGGCGATGCGCGAGGAGGTGCACCACGAGGTGTGCGAGAAGGGCTACGACGCCGAGCGCAACACCTTCACCCAGTCCTACGGCTCCCGCGAACTCGACGCCTCCCTGCTGCTCATCCCCCGCGTCGGCTTCCTGCCGCCCGACGATCCGCGCGTCACCGGCACCGTCGACGCGATCGTCGCCGAGCTGGGCCACGGCGGACTCGTGCGCCGCTACAGCGCCGAGGAGACCTCCGTCGACGGGCTGCCCGGCGGCGAGGGCACCTTCCTCGCCTGCTCGTTCTGGCTCGCGGACGCGCTGCACATGACGGGCCGTACGCAGGAGGCCCGGGAGCTGTTCGAACGGCTGGTCGGTCTCACCAACGACGTGGGTCTGCTGGCCGAGGAGTACGACCCGGTGGCCGGCCGGCAGCTCGGCAACTTCCCCCAGGCCTTCAGTCACATCGCCCTGGTGAACACCGCCCTCGCCCTGTTCGGGGCCGAGGGGGCAGGATAGGGGCCATGGATCTTGGACTGAAGGACCGGGTGTACGTCGTCACCGGGGCCACGCGCGGCCTCGGCAACGCGGCCGCGCGCGAGCTCGTGGCCGACGGGGCGAAGGTGGTGGTCACCGGCCGGGACGAGCAGCGCGCCGCCGACGCGGCGGCCGGGCTGGGACCCAACGCGGTCGGCGTCGCCGTGGACAACGCCGACCCCGAGGCGCCGGCGCGGCTGATCGCGGCCGCCCGTGAGCACTTCGGGGGCTTCGACGGCATCCTCGTCAGCGTCGGCGGGCCGCCGCCCGGCTTCGTCGCCGACAACACGGACGAGCAGTGGCAGACGGCGTTCGAGTCGGTGTTCCTCGGTGCGGTGCGGTTCGCTCGCGCGGCGGCGGCGGAGTTGGAGGACGGCGGTGTCATCGGGTTCGTGCTGTCGGGGTCGGTGCACGAGCCGATTCCGGGGCTGACGATCTCCAACGGGCTGCGGCCCGGGCTCGCGGGGTTCGCGAAGTCCCTCTCCGACGAGTTGGGGCCGCGTGGGATCCGGGTGGTGGGGTTGCTGCCGGCTCGCATCGACACGGATCGCGTGCGCGAGCTGGACGGGTTGTCGGCTGATCCTGAGGCTACTCGGGCTGCCAACGAGTCGCGGATTCCGTTGCGGCGGTATGGGGCGCCGGAGGAGTTCGGGCGGGCTGCGGCGTTCTTGCTGTCGCCGGCTGCTTCTTATCTGACCGGGATCATGTTGCCCGTGGACGGGGGCATGCGGCACGGGTTTTGACGTCGTGTGCGGGTCGTGGTGGGTCGATCGCGCCCACGCGGCGGAGCCGCACATCGATACAGCCCCGCGCCCCTTGCAGGGAGGGGCGCTTCAGCTCACCCTCTCCTCACCGTGCTTGACCGCCCTCAACCTGACCTCTGCCGGCAGGGACGCCAGGCCCGCCGAATTGCGGGCGTGGGTCAGGGCCTGGGTGGTGAGGTCGTTGAGGGCTGTTCCCGGGTCCACGTGCGGGTCCAGTTGGAGTCTGATGCGGGCCTCCGGAGCCGTGCGGCGGCCCGTCAGATGGACGCGGGCGTCGGCGACTCCGTCCAGGTCGGTGGCTTCCCTGGCCAGTACGTTCTGGAGGGCGCGGCCGCGCAGGAGAGCGCCCGCGCCGTCGCCCGTGTCCACGAGGACCTCGGCGAGCCGGCGTCGGCGCAGGATCGCGGTGAGCCACCAGAGGGTGAGGAGCAGGAGGACGGCGAGGACGGCGATGACGACCGGCCACCACCAGTCGGAGTCCCGCCAGCGGGTCCGCTCGGCGTTGCTGAGGAGCACGTCGTGGCGTCCGTCGTGGATCCACCAGGAGGGTGCCGGAGCGCCGAGGCCGATGGCGAGCACGGAGCCGCCCAGGGCGAGCAGCACCAGGCCCACGACCCCGATCAGTACCCGGTTGACGGTCCTGAGCATCGCCTTCACCCCTTCCGCCCGGGCCGCGTCACATGCACCGACAGCGCGGGCGGCCGGGTGAGGCCCAGGCCCCGGATCGCCTCGGCCAGCACGTCGTCCAGGTCGTTGCGCACGTCGTCCAGTTCACGGAAGTGGGAGAGCGCGCGGACGTCGGCCTTCCGCCTGCGGACGCGCGCGCGTGCCGACTGCACGCCGGCGACCTCCATGGCCCGGTCCCGCAGCACCATCGCGGCGGCGCGCCGGGACAGCCCGGGGCGTACGTCGGGGTGCGTGCGCCGCATCGGCAGGACGTCCCGCAGGCCGGGAGTGACCGCGAGCACGATCAGCCAGAGGCCGAGGGCGGCGGCGACCCCGGCGCCGACGAGCACCCAGGTGTCGTCCAGAGGCCGTTCGGCGAGCTGACGGGCGAGTTCCTTGCGCCAGGCGAGGACGGAGTGGCCGGCGCGCACGGCGACGATGTCGTAGAGGAAGGCGCCCACGACGACCAGGAGCAGCAGGGCGACGATGCCCGCGGGGACGCGGCGCGCGGACCAGAAGCGGCGGTTGCCGCCGTCCTCGCCGTCCAGGTGGGGCGGCGGCTCGAACTCCGCCGCGGACGCCGACTGGGCGGGCCGGTCCGCCCCGTTGTCGTCGCCGACGTCCTTCTCAAGGACCGGCAGTCGTTGTGTGGTGCCCTCGGAGCCCTGGGGCTCGCTCATCGCGTCCTCCCCTGTGTCAGGCCGTGCGCCGCCACCGGATGCAGCCGTTCGACGTACACGGCGACCTCCGGCACCTGCATTCCCACCAACGCGCCTACCCGCTCGGTGACGTGACGACGCACCTGCCGGCTCCGGGCGCCGATGTCGCACGGGTACTCGAGTTCGAGGTGGACGCTGACGTGGGCGGCCTCGGTGGAGGGCCGCCCCGTCGGCGTCAGGCCGGCGGCATGGGGGCGCACCACCACCGTGGCGTGCGGGGGCTTCGCGTCCGGGGGCAGCCCGCCGACCGCCTCGCGCGCCGCGTGCGAGGCGATCTTCGCGACGACCCGGTCGGCGATCCGGGTCGCGCCGCGCTCACCCGGCGGGACGACGGCCGGGCGCCGGCCGGGCGCGCCGGTCCCTTCACTCACCGGACGTCACCGCCGCCGCTCGTCGCGCGTACGGAAGAAGTCGCCGAGCTCCCAGTCCCCTTCCAGGAACCGGCCGACGACAAAGCCGACGGCGCCGAGCGCCGCCACCAGCAGGAAGGCACCGAACCCGCCGAAATACCCGGCGAAGCCCAGCGCCATGCCGGCGATCATGCCGACCACTGCCATGCTCATGGTGCGCTCCTCAGCTGTCCGCCCGTACGCCGATCCGCCAACGGTCCTGCCGAGGCGTCACTGGAGCCGGGACTCCTGCTCTTCCTCTTCCTCGTCCTCCGGCAGCTTCACGTCGCTGACCGCGATGTTGACCTCGACCACCTCGAGTCCGGTCATCCGCTCGATGGCCGCGATGACGTTCTCCCGCACGGCCTGGGAGACGTCGGTGATCGACTCGCCGTAGTCGACGACGATCTCCAGGTCGAGCGCGGTCTGCACCTCGCCGACCTCGACCTTGACCCCGCGGGTCACGGACGACTTCGTCCCGCCGGGCACCCGGTCCCGGACGGCGCCGAAGGTGCGTGACAGTCCGCCGCCCATCGCGTGGACGCCCACGACGTCGCGTGCCGCCATTCCGGCGATCTTCTCCACCACCCCGTCGGCGATCGTGGTCCGCCCCCGGGTCGCCGGGTCCCCGCCACCTCGTCGGGTGGTCTTGCGGGTCTGTACCGGCGCGTCCCTCTCGCCTTCGGAGGTCTGCGTCCGGTTCTGTTCCGTCATATCGGTCATCGCCGTACGTCCCTTCCGATTTGTCTTCCTTTGACCACGGTAAGCGGCGTTGCGCCGATGCGCGCCAGGGATGGGGCAGTCTGGAGCAATGACGGCGGACGGATGGACACAGGCGGTACGGCAGCAGTTGGGCCTGGGCAGGCTGCTGCCCCTGGGCGGCCCGCGGGACGGCGCGTGGATCGCGGAGGGCGCCGCAGGGGCGGTGCTGCGGCGGGATGTGCGGGAGGTGAGCGGGGTGCGGCTGGGGCCGCTGCGGATCGCTCCGGCGGACCCGGAGGGGGTCCACGAGCCGGCCGTACCGCCGCCGCCCAGCGCCCTGTCGCCCGGGCCCCTCAGGGTGACGGCGGATTTCGCGGCGGCTACTCCGTCCGAGCCACTGCCGACGGTCGCCTCCAGGCTGCGGGCGGCGCTGGCGACGGCGGCGGAGCGCCTCGGTCTGGCGGTCACCGAGATCGACCTACGGGTGACGGCCCTGCTGGACGAGCTGCCGGAACCGGAAACCGGGGCACCGCCGGAGCCGCCGGAGGCCGCGCCGGAGGCTCCCGCTGCTCCGCGCGGCGACGAGGCGCGCATCGCCGCGGCCGCACTCGCCGTGCCCGGCGTGTCCCGTCTGACCGGCATCCTGGGCGGACTGGGCCGCGCGGTCCACGTCGAGGAGCGCGCCGACGGCACGGCCGCCCTCCCCCGCCGCCACGCGCGCCTGGAGATCGCCGTACGGGCGGAGCACCGGGCACTGGACGTGGCCCTCGCGGTGCGCACGGCGGTTTCCGAGGCGCTGTCGGATCACCCGACGGTGACGGTGCTGGTCACCACGGTGGACTGATGGCAGGCCGACTCACCGCGAGCGGCGCGAGGTACCGGTCGGCGCGAGGTGCCGGTCGGCGCGAGGTGCCGGTCGGCGCGAGGTGCCGGTCGGCGCGGGGCTCACTCGCCCACGCCGGCCAGTTCCCGCAGGCGCCGGGCCTGCGCGGCCCGCTCCGCCGCGCGCTGCTCGTCGTATCCGCGGTCCGCGGCACCGCGCAGCAGGGCCTTGGTCTCGATGACGGCGTCCCGCGGGGCGGCCAGGACCGCCGCCGCCAGATCCGCCACGGCCGCGTCCAGGTCCGCCAGCGGCACGGCGAGATTCGCCAGCCCCGAACTCACCGCCTCCTCGGCGTGTACGAACCGTCCGGTCACGCAGATCTCCACCGCACGGCCGTAGCCGACGAGTGAGACCAGCGGATGCGTGCCGGTGAGGTCGGGCACGAGGCCGAGGCTGGTCTCGCGCATGGCGAACTGCACGTCGTCGGCGACGACGCGCACGTCACACGCGAGCGCGAGCTGGAAGCCCGCACCGATGGCATGCCCTTGTACGGCGGCGATGGACACGATGTCGTTCCGCCGCCACCAGGTGAATCCCTCCTGGAAATCGGCGATGGCCGCGTCCAGTTCGGCGTCGGCACTGCGGGCGAGGTCGATGAACGACCGTTCGCCCTCGATCCCCTCGGGCGTGAACATCTGCCGGTCGAGGCCGGCGGAGAAGGACTTGCCCTCACCGCGCAGCACGACCACACGGACGGAGCCCGGCAGCAACCGCCCGGCCTCTCCGAGCGCCCGCCACAGGGCGGGGCTCTGTGCGTTGCGCTTGGCCGGATTGGTCAGCGTCACCGTGGCGAGCGCGTCGTCCACGGTGAGCCGTACGCCGTCCTTGTCGAGCAGGGGAACGAGTTCCTGGCCGGACGTGGCCATGGGGCGCCTCCGATGAGTGCAGTCAGCAGAGCGAAGCTAAGTGACTGCACAGTAACCACCCGGCCGATCGGCTGACCGACCGGGTGGCCACCATCGAAGCCGATGGGCCGCCCGGAGTCAGGACGAAGCGGCCTTCTTGCCCCGCGTTGCTCCGCCACGCCCACGAAGCGTGACGCCCGACTCGCTGAGCATCCGGTGTACGAAGCCATACGAGCGGCCGGTTTCCTCGGCCAGTGCTCGGATGCTCGCACCGGAGTCGTACTTCTTCTTCAGGTCTGCCGCGAGCTTGTCGCGCGCGGCGCCGGTCACCCGGCTGCCCTTCTTCAGAGTCTCGGCCACCCGGTCCTCCTCATGGGAAGTGCGCTCTGGTCCCCTCATGATCACCCCTCCGGGCCCCGATGGCCACCCATTCGGCAAGGTCCGTGCGACAGGGTTGTGACGACAGGAGTGCGTCCCCACGAACGGAATCGACGATTCCGGACGTGTGCGTCCGTACGGCCGAACGGGTTCTTTCGCGAAATACCAGGTCAGAGGCGCGCGACGGCCGATCCCTTGTCGACGAAGGGATCGGCCGGGACATCCGTGTATGACACACCTCGATACGAGGAGATCTCACACAGATGATGGATCACGGATGGGCCGAATGATCCAGAGACAGTGGATCAAGAGGCAGCGCACGCGGGGGGCGACGGATCACGCCAGGGCGACGAGATCCGCGTAGTCGGCGCCCCACAGGTCCTCGACACCGTCCGGCAGCAGGATGATCCGCTCCGGCTGGAGCGCCTCGACCGCGCCCTCGTCGTGGGTGACGAGCACGACCGCGCCCTTGTAGGTGCGCAGCGCGCCGAGGATCTCCTCGCGGCTGGCCGGATCGAGGTTGTTCGTCGGCTCGTCGAGGAGCAGCACGTTCGCCGAGGAGACCACCAGGGTGGCGAGCGCGAGACGGGTCTTCTCGCCGCCGGAGAGGACCCCGGCGGGCTTGTCGACGTCGTCGCCGGAGAACAGGAACGAGCCGAGCACCTTGCGGACCTCGACGAGGTCCATGTCGGGGGCGGACGAGCGCATGTTCTCCAGGACCGTGCGGTCGGGGTCCAGGGTCTCGTGCTCCTGGGCGTAGTAGCCGATCTTGAGGCCGTGGCCGGGGACGACGGCACCCGTGTCGGGCTGCTCGGCACCGGCCAGGAGCCGCAGCAGGGTGGTCTTGCCCGCGCCGTTGAGGCCGAGGATGACGACCCGGGAGCCCTTGTCGATGGCCAGATCGACGTCGGTGAAGATCTCCAGCGAGCCGTAGGACTTCGACAGGCCCTCGGCGGTCAGCGGGGTCTTGCCGCAGGGCGCGGGCTCGGGGAAGCGGAGCTTGGCGACCTTGTCGGAGACCCGGACCGCCTCGAGTCCGGCGAGCAGCCGGTCGGCGCGCTTGGCCATGTTCTGCGCGGCGACCGTCTTGGTGGCCTTGGCGCGCATCTTGTCGGCCTGCGAGTGCAGTGCGGCGGCCTTCTTCTCGGCGTTCTGCCGCTCCCGCTTGCGGCGCTTCTCGTCGGCCTCGCGCTGCTGCTGGTAGAGCTTCCAGCCCATGTTGTAGACGTCGATCTGGGCGCGGTTGGCGTCCAGGTAGAACACCTTGTTCACGACCGTCTCGACCAGGTCGACGTCGTGGGAGATCACGATGAAGCCGCCGCGGTAGGACTTGAGATAGTCGCGCAGCCAGACGATCGAGTCGGCGTCGAGGTGGTTCGTCGGCTCGTCGAGGAGCAGGGTGTCCGCGTCGGAGAACAGGATCCGGGCCAGTTCGATACGGCGGCGCTGACCACCGGAGAGGGTGTGCAGGGGCTGGCCCAGTACCCGGTCGGGCAGGTTGAGCGCGGCGGCGATGGTGGCGGCCTCGGCCTCGGCGGCGTACCCGCCCTTGGTGAGGAACTCGGTCTCCTGGCGCTCGTACTGCTTGAGAGCCTTCTCGCGGGTCGCGCCCTGGCCGTTGGCGATGCGCTGTTCGTTGTCGCGCATCTTGCGGATCAGGACGTCCAGGCCGCGCGCGGAGAGGATGCGGTCGCGGGCGAGGACGTCGAGGTCGCCGGTGCGGGGGTCCTGCGGGAGGTAGCCGACCTCGCCGGAGCGGGTGACCTGGCCCGCGGCGGGGATGCCCTCGCCGGCGAGGACCTTGGTGAGAGTGGTCTTGCCGGCGCCGTTGCGGCCGACCAGGCCGATGCGGTCGCCCTTGGCGACGCGGAAGGTGGCGGACTCGATGAGGACGCGGGCACCGGCGCGCAGCTCGATGCCGGAGGCGGAGATCACGGACAGACTCCAGTGCGGGGTCGTTGGCGGGATGGGCGGCTGAGGACGTTCCCGCCGTCTAATGCGCGAGGAGAATGGCCATGGGGGCCATTCTAACGGGGCCGTGCAACCACTTTTTCTGTGTCCAGGTGTTCGACGCCCGGGCCGGTCCCGACCGGGAGCCGTTGTCGGTGGGCGCTGCGAGACTGGGCACCAGGGGACATTCCGGCAGGGATCACAGCAGGGACCACGAGGGAGTGATCGGCATGGCAGGCAGGAGTGGCGGGCGCCCGAGTCTCTTCCCGACGCTGGTGTACGCGGACGCCAAGGCGGCGATCAGGCAGCTCACCGAGGCCTTCGGTTTCACCGAGCTGTCCGTGTACGAGGGGGAGAACGGGCTGGTGCTGCACGCCGAACTGACGCAGGGCAATGGCGCGGTGATGCTCGGTTCGAAGGGCACGGGCGGCGTCTTCGCCACGGCGATGATGGGCGGGGGCCCCAGCGGGGTGTACGTCGTCGTGGACGACGTCGACGCACACCACCGGCGGGCCGTGGAGCACGGCGCGGAGATCCTGATGCCCCCGACGGACCAGGACTACGGCTCACGGGACTACATGGCCCGCGACCTCGAGGGCAACATCTGGAGTTTCGGCACCTACGCTCCGGAGATACCGGTCTGATCCGGGCCGCTTCGATCCGGTCCGATGTGGTCCGGGGCCGCGTCCGGCCGTTCAGCTGCCCCCGGTGTGCACCTGGAAGGCCGCGCGGCGCACGGCCTTGGCCAGGGCGGGATCGGGGTGGGCGGCGGCTAGCGCGACGAGGACCTGCACGGTGCGCGGGTGTCCGACGGCGCGCACCTCGTCGAGGAGGGCGGGCACGGTCGGCTGCAGCGCGGACTCCAGGTGCCGTACCAGCATCGGGGCCTCGCCGTGGTCGGCGACGGCGGCGGCGGTGTCGACCCACAGCCAGGTGGCCTCCTCGCGGGTGAGCACCTCGTGGGCGTCCTCGGGGTCGACGCCGTCGTGCTCGGCGAGCCAGAGCAGGGCGTACGGTCGCAGCGCCGGGTCGTCGACGACGGCCCGTACGTCGGGCTCGGCCGGGGCGCCGACGACGCGCAGCGCCTCGAAGGCGAGGCCGCGCAGCAGGGCGTCCTCACCGCGGGCGGCGGCCAGCAGCTCGGTGACGGCGTTGCCGACGGGGCGGGCGGCGAGCCAGGCGCGGTATTCGGCGCGGGCCGCGTTGGGGCGCAGTTGGGCACAGCCGCGGAGCATGTCCTCGGCGGCCTGCTCGATGTTCCCGGCGGGGCTCTGCGCGGCGACGCAGATCTGCTCCAGTTTCACCCATACCGCCCAACTGCCGAGCGGGGTGAGGGTGGCCTGTCCCTCGCCGCAGGTGAGGGCGCCGACGGAGCCGAGGGCGCGCAGGGCCCAGTCCAGGAGGGGGGCGAGCTCGGTGTCGTCGGTGGGGCCGGCCGGGCCGGGGGCGGGGTCGGCCGCGGGGTCCGCGAGGGCCACCGGCTGGCGCTGGGGGCCGTAGGGGATCTCGCAGCGCTCGGTGCGCAGTTCGGTGACCCGCTGCTGGAGCAGGTCGAGGAGCTGCGGCACCGGCACGGGACCGGCGGAGAGTTGGAGGAAGGAGAGCACCTGCGGCATCGCGGAGACGACCTCGGCGACGGCGGAGGGCTCGTGCCCCTCGGGCTCCGGGCAGGCGAGGGACCAGGCGTCGAAGAGGGCGACCCAGCCGCGCAGCACGGCGCTGTCGTCACGGTCCCAGGCGCGCAGTCGCCAGCCGGGGCGGGCTCTGTCGCCGTGCACCTCGACGAGGCCGGCCAGGCGGGCCGTGTCCCAGTCCGCACGGACCTGATCGGGGGTCAGGCCGAGTTCCAGGGCAGCGTGTTCGGCGGTCGCGTCGGCGAGGGTGGCCTTGCCGTCGGCGGTGATGCCGTCGCGTCCGGGACCCAGGGCGGCGTCGGCCCAACGGGCGACGCGGGCCGCGGCGGCCAGTACGGAGCGCGCCATTCTGGCCAGTTCCGCGGGGGCCGGGGTGCCCTCCGGAGGGCGCGGTGCGGGGCGGCGCGGGCGCCGCTGGTTCACGGCTCTGGGTGCGGCGGCCAGGGGTCGCGGGCGGACGAGTCGAAGCCTGGAGTCGCGCGGGATACGGGACGTCACGGGTGCAGTCTTCCGGTTGACGGTCCGAAAACCCAAACGGAATGTCACGGGCGGCGACGGGGATGGCCAACGCACGGGGTGGTGAGGGGGGCTCAGGGCCGAGATCAGGCCACTGGTACGGCCTTAAACGGAATGAGGTCGACCGGTGTGGAAAGGGGGCGGCGACGGGGGGCGTGTGCGGGGGGCACATCAGGGGGTCGGGTGGTTTCACATCAGAGGGGTGAGGAAACGGCGCAGGGCTTCCTCGTAGCCCTCGGGGTCGGCGTTCCACATGGCGGCGTGCGGGGCCTGGGGGACCGTATGGAGGGAGACCAGGCCCGGGCGGCGGGCGGCGAGGCGGCGGGAGGTGTTCCACGGGGCGACCGTGTCGTCGGGGCCGTGGAGGATCAGCGTCGGGACGCGCAGCCGGTCGGGGTCGGCGGCCTCGGCGATCCGGCGGCCGTCCAGCCCCGTGCGGCCCTGCGCGGCCCGGACGGCCAGCGGGAGCAGCGCGCCCGGTGTCCGGCGGGCGGCGGCGAGCGCGCGTACCGTGGCCTCCCAGTCGAGCACCGGGGAGTCCAGGATCAGCCCCGACACACGGTCCTTGAGCCCGGAGTGCGCGGCGGCGCGCAGCGCCATGGTGGCGCCGGTGGACCAGCCGTACAGGACGACGCGCTCGGCGCCGTACCGCACCGCGTACCGGATCGCCGCGTCCACGTCGCGCCACTCGGTCTCGCCGAAGTGGTGGAGGCCGTCCGGCGAGCGGGGTGCCCCGAGGTCGCCGCGGTAGGCGAGGGCGAGCACCGAGACGCGCTGGCGGTGCAGGAACGCCATGACGTTCATGGTGTGTTCCCTGGTGGCGCCCAGTCCGTGCACCGCGATCACCCAGGTGTCGCGCGCGCCGGGCACGAACCAGGCCGGCAGTGCGCCGAGCTCGCCCGGCACGTCGATGTCGGCGTGGTCCAGGCCGAGGGCGGTGCGGGGGTTGCCGACGTACACGTTGGGGGTGAACCACACCGCGTCGCCCGGGTTCAGGGTGCCGTGGGTGACGCGTTCGAGGCGGCGTACGACGGTGTCCGCGGTATGCGGGGTGGTGTCGAGGACGTCACCGACGACCGCGTGCGAGCCGTCGCCGGCGAGCCCGTAGGTGCCGGGGCGCCGTGAGGCCAGGGCCCGGGTGAGGGTGATGCGGCCCGCTGCCGTGCCGTGCACGGTGAGCCGGGGCTCCGTGGGCAGCGGTCTGCCCGGCGCGGGCCTGAGCGCCGCGTCGCTCGCGAACCGGCCGGCGGCGACGCTGGCCACGCCCGCTGCCAGGGCCACGGTGACGGCGGCGGCCGTCGCTTTGACAGTGCGCACGGCTCCAGTGTCCCGGCGGACCGCGCCACCGGCCAGTGGTGCGACGGTTCCGGGTGACGCGGGAAGCGGCACCGGGAGGGACCGCGGGCGGGAGACCGGGCGGGATGCGGAGAACGACGCGAGAAGGCTCACCCCATTGCGGTACCCCGGTCATCGCCGGCCAGGCTCATCCCCTCTGCCCGTAACCCCTGAGCCGCTCCCCCACCTCCGCGAGTTGCGCCTGAGACAGCAGGCTCGGGGTCAGCCCCGGTACCGACGAGGCCGTGAGCCACAGCTCGCACATCCACTCGAGTTGGGCGGTGCGGTCGTAGGCCTGGTCGAGGGTGGCGCCGTAGGTGAGGGTGCCGTGGTTCTGGAGGAGGCAGCCGGAGCGGTCGGCCAGGGCGCGGAGCATGTTCTCGGCCAACTCGTCGGTGCCGTAGGTCGCGTAGGGGGCGACGCGGACGGGGCCGCCGAGGGCGCTGGTCATGTAGTGGACGGCCGGGAGTTCGTATACGAGCGTGGAGACGGCGGTGGCGTGCACGGCGTGGGTGTGGACGACGGCGCGGGCCTCGGTGGTGCGGTAGACCGCGAGGTGCATGGGCAGTTCGCTGGTCGGCACCAGCGTGCCCAGCACCTGCCGCCCGTCGAGGTCGACCCCGGTCACGTCGTCCGGCGTCAGACGGTCGTACGGCACACCCGAGGGCGTCACCAGGACGGTGTCGCCGACGCGCACCGACACGTTGCCGGAGGTGCCGACGACCAGCCGGTCGGCGACAGTCCGCCGGGCGGTGACGACGAGCGCCTCCCAGGCCGCCGCCACCTCCCCCGCGTGCCCCCGTACGTCACGTTCACCCTGTTGATCCCTCGGCTGCTCGACCATGCGGCGATCTTGCCAGGATCCCTGGTCGTACGGTGTACGGGCCACCGTTCCGGAGCGGAGCGGCGGCCCTCTTTTTGTGACACTTCAATGCCCGACTCAGTTCATCTTCCGTTCACTCAGGTTGCTTACGGTCGTCCAGCCAATGACCTCGAACGATTGCCTGGGTAAATGGAAAGCTTCTCGCTGATCCTCGCGATTGTGGTGGTAACCGCACTCGCGTTCGATTTCACGAACGGTTTCCACGACACCGCCAACGCGATGGCCACCACCATCTCAACCGGTGCGCTCAAGCCCAAGGTCGCGGTGGCCATGTCCGCCGTGCTGAACCTTGCAGGCGCCTTCCTCTCGGTGGAGGTCGCCAACACGATCTCCAAGGGTCTCGTCGACGAGACCGGCATCCGTCCCGAGGTCATCTTCGCCGCCCTGGTCGGCGCGATCCTCTGGAACCTCCTGACCTGGCTGGTGGGCCTGCCCTCCAGTTCCTCGCACGCCCTCATGGGCGGTCTGATCGGCGCCACCATCGCCTCGGCGGGCGTCGGCGCGGTCCACGGAGACGTCCTCGTCACCAAGGTCCTGATCCCGGCGATCGCGGCACCGATCGTCGCGGGCGTCGCCGCGATGCTCGCCACCCGCCTGTCGTACACCCTCGGCAAGAAGGCCGACGGCAAGGCAGCCGAGAAGGGCTACCGCGCGGGCCAGATCGCCTCCGCCGGCCTGGTCTCCCTGGCGCACGGCACGAACGACGCCCAGAAGACGATGGGCATCATCACCCTCGCCCTGGTCGCCGGCGGTGCCGTCGCCCCCGACTCCGACCCGCCCCTGTGGGTCATCCTCTCCGCGGGCCTCGCCATCGCGCTCGGCACCTACATCGGTGGCTGGCGCATCATCCGCACGATGGGCAAGGGCCTGACCGAACTCCAGCCGCAGCAGGGCTTCGCCGCCCAGACCAGCGCCGCGACGGTCATCCTGGCCTCCTCGCACCTCGGCTTCTCCCTCTCCACCACCCACGCCGTCTCCGGTTCGGTGATGGGCGCGGGGCTGGGCCGCAAGGGCGGCGTGGTCCGCTGGTCGACCGCCACCCGCATGTTCGTCGCCTGGGGTCTGACGCTCCCGGCCGCGGCCCTGGTCGGCGCGCTCGCGGAGTACGTCACCGGCTTCGGCGACTGGGGCACGGCCGTCGTCGCGGTCTTCCTCATCGCCTCCAGCGCGGCGATCTGGAAGCTCTCGCGCCGCGAGGTCGTCGACCACAACAACGTCAACGACAACGAGGAGCCGCCCGGCGTGGTGACCACCGCGATCGCCGCGGTGACCCCGCCGCCCGCGGGCACGGTGGCCGAGGACCTGTCGGCCACGATCCCCGCCCCCACGGCCGAGTCCGCGCCGCCGGCCACCACCACCGTCTGAGCCGCACCGCCCCCGGTACGCCGGAAACGAAGGAAGAGACAGCATGAAGATCGACTGGGCGGCTCTCGGCTCCGTCTTCGGGGTCAGCCTCGTGGTCACCGTGGCCCTCGTGGCCCTGTTCACCCTCGGCATCGCCGGCCTGTCCCGCCGGGAGCGGGCCGCGGCCCAGGGCGGCTCAGCCGCTCTCGCGGTCACCGGCGCGTACGCGTGCTTCGCGGCGTGCGCGGCGGCGGTGGCGTACGGGATCTCCCTGATCGTCGCCTGACCGGCGGCACACGAGCAGCACAACAGGCACACGTGGGGTGCGGGACGGATCGTCGTCCCGCACCCCACGCGCGTGTGTGACGCCCTCGACGGCCCGCGTGTGGGGTTCTGCACACTCTCCCGTCGCAGGTCAACAGCAAGTTGACGGCTGTTCCGGGGCCGTGGTGGACTGCCGGAGCCATGTACGGCGGCAGGAGAGGAAGCCGGTGAGAATCCGGCGCGGTCCCGCCACTGTCACCGGGGTAGGAACCCCCGGGAGCCAGGAACTCTCACCGCCGGTCTCGTCGAACCAGGGCGCGGACACCCTGAGTGAGGACATATCGCCATGCTCGGCTGCCGATTGAGGTCCAGCACCAGGTCATTGCCCGACCCGACGGTCGGCTGAGCCCATGGGTGCCGATCGCGTCTTCGCGTACGGCGCCGCCGCCGGCCTCCTCGGCGACCTGCTCCTCGGCGATCCGCGCCGCGGACACCCGGTCGCCGCGTTCGGGCGGGCCGCGGGTGCCGTGGAACGGGCGCTGTGGCGCGACCACCGGGGGTGGGGTGCGCTGCACACCGCCGTGTGCGTGGGCGGGGCCGTCGGCCTCGGTGCCCTCGCGGCGCGTCGCCTACGAGGGTCCACCACCGCTTCCGTCGCCGTGACCGCGGCCGCCACCTGGGCCGTGGTCGGCGGGACCTCCCTCGGCCGGGAGGCCCGGGCCATCGGGCGGGCCCTCGAAGCGGGGGATGTCGAGGGAGCGCGGGCCCGGTTGCCGCATCTGTGCGGGCGGGACCCCCAGGCGCTCGACGCCGCCGGGATCGCTCGGGCCGTCGTGGAGTCCGTCGCCGAGAACACCTCCGACGCCGTCGTGGGTGCCCTGGTATGGGGTGCCGTGGGCGGGGTCCCCGGACTGCTCGGGTTCCGGGCCGTCAACACCCTGGACGCGATGGTGGGCCACAAGTCCGCCCGCTACCGGCGGTTCGGGTGGGCCTCGGCCCGGCTCGACGACCTCGCCGGCTGGCCGGGGGCACGGCTGACCGCCGTACTCGCCACCGCGGCCGGGGACGATCCGCGGGGCGCCGTACGCGCCTGGCGGGAGGACGCGGACAAGCACCCGAGCCCCAACGCCGGGCCCGTCGAGGCGTCGTTCGCGGGGGCGCTCGGGGTGCGGCTGGGCGGGACGCTGTCGTACGGGGGCAGGGTCGAGCACCGGCCCGTGCTCAACGGGGAAGGACGCGCGGTCGCCACCGGCGACATCGAGCGAGCCGTACGGCTCTCCCGGCGCGTCGGTCTGCTCGCCCTCGGCGTGTGCGTCGCGGGGCGGCTCATCGCAAGGGGGCACAGGTCATGAGCGGGGGTCTCCTCGTCGCCGGCACCACCTCCGACGCCGGCAAGAGTGTCGTCACCGCCGGGATCTGCCGGTGGCTGGTCCGCCAGGGGGTCAAGGTCGCGCCGTTCAAGGCGCAGAACATGTCGCTGAACTCCTTCGTGACGCGGGAGGGCGCCGAGATCGGGCGGGCGCAGGCCATGCAGGCACAGGCCTGTCGGGTCGAGCCGACCGCGTCGATGAATCCGGTGCTGCTCAAGCCGGGCGGGGAGCAGAGCAGTCAGGTGGTGCTGCTCGGGAAGCCCGTGGGCGAGCTGAGCGCGCGGGGCTATCACGGCGGGCGGCAGCAGAAGCTGCTGGGAACCGTGTTGGACTGTCTCGCCGAGTTGCGGGGCACGTATGACGCGGTGATCTGTGAGGGGGCCGGGAGTCCCGCCGAGATCAACCTGCGGCGGACGGACATCGTGAACATGGGGATCGCCCGCAACGCGCGGCTCCCCGTGCTCGTCGTCGGCGACATCGACCGCGGCGGGGTCTTCGCCTCCTTCTTCGGGACCGTCGCCCTGCTGTCGCCCGAGGACCAGGAGTGCGTCGCCGGGTTCCTCGTGAACAAGTTCCGCGGGGACGTCTCGCTGCTGGAGCCGGGCCTGGACATGCTGCACGGACTCACCGGACGGCACACGTACGGCGTTCTCCCGTTCCGGCACGGCCTCGGCATCGACGAGGAGGACGGGCTGCGCGTGTCCTTGCGCGGCACGGTGCGGGAGTCGAACGTGGCCCCGCCCGTGGGAGAGGACGTGCTGCGGGTCGCCGTCTGTGCGATCCCCCTCATGTCCAACTTCACCGACGTGGACGCCCTGGCCGCCGAACCTGGCGTCGTGGTGCGGTTCGTGGACCGGCCGGAGGAGCTGGCCGACGCGGACCTCGTCGTGATTCCGGGGACCCGGGGGACCGTACGGGCGCTGGAGTGGCTGCGGGAGCGCGGGCTCGCGGAGGCGATCGAGCGCAGGGCCGCCGAACAGCGGCCCGTCCTCGGCGTCTGCGGTGGCTTCCAGATCCTCGGCGAACACATCGAGGACGAGGTCGAGAGCCGGCGCGGGCACGTCGACGGGCTCGGTGTGCTGCCCGTGCGGGTGCGGTTCGCCCGCGAGAAGACCCTCACCCGGCCGGTGGGGGAAGCCCTCGGCGAGCGGGTCGAGGGGTACGAGATCCATCACGGGGTCGCCGAGGTCACAGGTGGCGAAGCGTTCATCTCCGATGACCGAGGACACAGCCTGGACGGCTGCCGGGTCGGGCAGACCTGGGGCACGCACTGGCACGGCTCGCTGGAGTCGGACGGGTTCCGGCGGGCCTTCCTGCGTGAAGTGGCGGCCGCCGCGGGCCGCCGTTTCGTGCCGGCCCCCGACACCTCGTTCGCCGCGCTGCGCGAGGAGCAGCTCGACCGGCTCGGCGACCTGATCGAACAACACGCGGACACGGACGCGCTGTGGCGGCTCATCGAGTCCGGCGCGCCGCAAGGACTGCCTTTCATTCCACCGGGAGCGCCCGCATGAGCACTGTGTTGTTGTTGTCGACCGCCGACACGGACCTGCTGGCGGCGCGGGCCGCCTCCGGTGCGTCGTACCGGATCGGCAATCCGACCCGGGTGGACGCGGCGGAGGAACTCCCCGGCCTCGTCGAGGGATCGGACATCGCCGTCGTACGCCTGCTCGGCGGCAAGCGGGCCTGGGAGGACGGGCTGGCGGTCCTCAAGGCGTCCGGCATCCCGACCGTGCTGCTCGGCGGGGAGGCCGTGCCCGACGCGGAGTTGATGGCCGAGTCGTCGGTGCCCGCCGGTGTCGTGGCGGAGGCGCTCAGGTACCTCGTCGAGGGCGGGCCCGCCAACCTGACCGAGCTCGCGCGGTTCCTGTCCGACACCGTGCTGCTGACGGGTGAGGGGTTCGTCGAGCCGCAGAAGATGCCCGAGTACGGCGTCCACGGCGAGCGTGCCCTCGTGGACGGCCGTCCGACCGTCGGCGTGCTCTTCTACCGGGCGCACGAACTGAGCGGCAACACCGCCTTCGTGGACACGCTCTGCGACGCCGTCGAGGCGCGCGGCGCCAACGCGCTTCCCGTGTACTGCGGTTCGCTGCGCGATGCGGACGCCGGGCTGTACGAGCTGCTCGGCGGGGCCGACGCGCTGGTCGCCACCGTCCTCGCCGCGGGCGGCACGCACGCCTCCCAGGCCTCGGCGGGCGGTGACGAGGAGTCCTGGGACATCGGGGCGCTCGCCGACCTGAACATCCCGGTGCTGCAGGGGCTCTGCCTCACCTCCTCGCGGGCCGCCTGGGACGCGTCCGACGCCGCCCTGTCCCCCATGGACGCGGCGATGCAGGTCGCCATCCCGGAGTTCGACGGTCGCATCGTCACCGTGCCGTTCTCCTTCAAGGAGCAGGGCCCCGACGACGTCCCGGTCTACGTCGCCGACCCCGAGCGGGCCGGGCGGGTCGCCGGGATCGCCGTACGGCACGCGCGGCTCGGGCACAAGCCGAACGCCGAGAAGAAGCTCGCGCTGGTCTTCACCGCCTACCCGACCAAGCACTCCCGGGTCGGCAACGCGGTCGGCCTTGACACGCCCGCGTCGGCGGTACGGGTGCTGGACGCGCTGCGGGACGCCGGGTACGCGCTCACCGAATACCCCTCCGGCGGTGACGAGCTGATCCACCGGCTCATCGAGGCAGGTGGTCACGACGTCGAGTGGCTGACGGAGGACCAGCTGGCCGCCGCGCCCGCGCGGGTGCCGCTCGCCGACTATCAGGCGTGGTTCGACAAGCTCGACCCGGAGCTGCGGGACGCGATGCTTCAGGCGTGGGGCGAACCGCCGGGCAGCCTGTACGTCGACGGGGGCGACATCGTGCTGGCGTCCCTGCAGTTCGGGAACGTCGTCGTGATGATCCAGCCGCCGCGCGGCTTCGGGGAGAACCCGATCGCGATCTACCACGACCCCGACATGCCGCCGTCGCACCACTACATGGCCGCCTACCGGTGGCTGGAGAACAGTTTCGGCGCCGACGCGATCGTGCACATGGGCAAGCACGGCACGATGGAGTGGCTGCCGGGCAAGGGGCTCGGGCTGAGTGGCGGGTGCGCGCCGGACGCTGTCCTCGGCGACCTCCCGCTGATCTACCCCTTCATCGTCAACGACCCCGGTGAGGGCACCCAGGCCAAGCGGCGCGGGCACGCCACGGTCGTCGACCACCTGGTGCCGCCGATGGCGCGTGCCGACACCTACGGCGACCTGGCCAAGCTGGAGCAGCTCCTCGACGAGTACGCGCTCGTCTCCGACCTGGACCCGACGAAGGCCCCGGCGGTCCGCGCGCAGATCTGGACGCTGGTGAAGGCGGCCGAGCTCCACCACGACCTGCATGTGGACGAGCAGCCCGGCGACGACGACTTCGACGAGTTCGTCATGCACATCGACGGCTACCTGTGCGAGATCAAGGACGTGCAGATCCGCGACGGGCTGCACATCCTCGGCGGCGGTCCGGTCGGTGAGCCGCGCGTCAACCTGGTGCTGGCCGTGCTGCGCGCCTCGCAGGTGTGGGGCGGGCAGGCGAACGCGCTGCCGGGTCTGCGGGCGTCGCTCGCCGAGCACTTCGGGCTGGTGGAGAAGGAGCTGCTGGCCGAACCCGGGGCGCCGGTGAAGGTGCCGGTCGAGCTGACGGACCTGGTGGAGGGCCCGTCCCGTACGGGGGCCGACGCGATCGACCTCCTTGAGCAGCTGTGCCGGCGGGTCGCGGAGGGCATGGAGTCCCGGGCGTGGGACGTGACGGCCGTCCCGGCTCTCGTCCGCGAGGTGCTCGGCACCGAACTCCCGGCCGCCGTCGCGGTGCTGGAGTTCGCCTGTACCGAGGTCGTGCCCCGGCTGGAGAGGACCACCGACGAGATCGGGCACATCCTGCGGGCCCTCGACGGCGGTTACGTCCCGGCGGGTCCGTCCGGTTCGCCGACGCGCGGTCTGGTCAACGTGCTGCCGACGGGCCGCAACTTCTACTCCGTCGACCCCAAGGCGATCCCGTCGCGGCTGAGCTGGGAGGTCGGTCAGTCGCTGGCCGACTCCCTGGTGGCGCGCTATCTGCAGGACACGGGCGAGTACCCGAAGTCCGTCGGCCTCACGGTGTGGGGCACGTCCGCCATGCGCACCCAGGGCGACGACATCGCCGAGATCCTGGCGCTGCTGGGCTGCCGGCCGGTGTGGGACGACGCGTCGAGGCGCGTGACCGGCTTCGAGATCGTTCCGCTGGACGAACTGGGTCGGCCGCGCATCGACGTGACGGTCCGTATCTCCGGGTTCTTCCGGGACGCCTTCCCGCACGTCGTGGGGCTGATCGACGACGCGGTGCGGGCGGTGGCCGAGCTGGACGAGCCCGCCGACCGCAACTACGTGAAAGCGCACGCCGACGAGGACACCGCCGAGCACGGTGACCGGCGCCGGGCGACGGCCCGCGTCTTCGGCTCCAAGCCGGGCGCGTACGGCGCCGGTCTGCTGCCGCTGATCGACGCCCGCAACTGGCGTTCCGACGCCGACCTCGCCGAGGTGTACGCGGTGTGGGGCGGCTACGCCTACGGGCGCGGGCTCGACGGGCGGGCGGCGCGCGGGGACATGGAGACGGCGTTCAAGCGGATCGCCGTGGCCGCGAAGAACGTCGACACGCGTGAGCACGACCTCGTCGACGCCGACGACTACTTCCAGTACCACGGCGGCATGGTCGCCATGGTGCGCCATCTGACGGGCGCCAGCCCCGAGGCCTACGTGGGCGATTCGGCCACCCCGGACCAGGTGAAGACGCGGACCCTGGGCGAGGAGACCCACCGCGTCTTCCGCGCCCGCGTGGTCAACCCGCGCTGGATGGCGGCGATGCGGCGGCACGGCTACAAGGGCGCCTTCGAGATGGCGGCGACGGTCGACTACCTCTTCGGCTACGACGCCACGGCCGGCGTGGTCGACGACTGGATGTACGAGAAGCTGAGCGCGGAGTACGTCTTCGACCCGGAGAACCGGGACTTCATGAAGCAGTCCAACCCCTGGGCACTGCGCGGCATCACGGAGCGGCTCCTCGAGGCGGCCGACCGGGGGCTGTGGGCGGAGCCGGACGCGGACACGCTGGAGCGGCTGCGCGCCACCTACCTGGAACTGGAAGGCGACTTGGAGGGCGACGACAAGTGAGTACCCCGTTTCCGTTCACGGCCGTCGTCGGACAGGACGACCTGCGGCTCGCGCTGTTGCTGAACGCCGTGTCACCGGCGGTCGGTGGCGTGCTGGTGCGTGGGGAGAAGGGAACCGCGAAGAGCACCGCGGTGCGGGCGCTGTCCGCCCTGCTGCCCGAGGTTCCCGTCGTCCCCGGATGCCGTTTCTCCTGTGACCCCGCGCAGCCGGACCCGGCGTGCCCGGACGGCCCGCATGAGATCGGCGGCGGTGTCGAGCGGCCGGCCCGGATGGTCGAGCTGCCCGTGGGCGCCTCCGAGGACCGGCTGGTCGGCGCGCTGGACATCGAGCGGGCACTGGCGGAGGGCGTGAAGGCGTTCGAGCCGGGGCTCCTCGCGGACGCGCACCGCGGGATCCTCTACGTCGACGAGGTCAACCTGCTCCACGACCACCTCGTCGACCTGCTGCTGGACGCGGCCGCGATGGGCGCCTCGTACGTCGAGCGCGAGGGTGTCTCCGTACGGCACGCCGCGCGCTTCCTGCTCGTCGGGACCATGAACCCCGAGGAGGGCGAGCTGCGGCCGCAGTTGCTCGACCGGTTCGGGCTGACCGTCGAGGTCGCGGCCTCGCGCGAGCCGGAGCAGCGGGTCGAGGTCGTCCGGCGGCGGCTCGCCTACGACGACGATCCCGCCGGGTTCGCGGCGCGTTGGGCCGACGAGGAGGCCGCCGTACGGGCGCGGATCGTGGCGGCGCGGGAGCTGTTGCCGTCGGTGCGGCTGGGCGACGGGGCGCTGCGGCAGATCGCGGCGACCTGCGCGGCCTTCGAGGTGGACGGCATGCGGGCCGACATCGTGATGGCGCGTACGGCGACCGCGCTGGCCGCCTGGGCCGGGCGGACCGACGTGCTCGCGGAGGACGTACGGCAGGCGGCGCTGCTCGCGCTGCCGCACCGCAGGCGGCGCAATCCCTTTGACGCGCCGGGGCTGGACGAGGACAAGCTGGACGAGACGCTGGAGGACTTCGGGGACTCCCCCGGGCCCGATGACGACCCCGATCCCGATCCTGATCCCGACTCCGGTCCGGACGGCCCCGGTGGGGGTGGCGGGGAGCCCGCGCCCGAGGAGGGGCCGCAGGGCGGTGACACGGGCGCGCGGCCCGAAGCCGGTGAGGGTGGTCAGCCGCAGCCGTCGGGGGCTGCCGAGCGGTCCGCCGTACGGGCCTCGGAGCCGTTCCGTACCAAGGTGCTGAGTGTGCCGGGCCTCGGCGAGGGTGTCGCCGGGCGGCGTTCGCGGGCGCGGACCGAGCACGGGCGGACGACCGGCGCCCGGCGGCCGCGCGGCACGCTCACCAAGCTGCATCTGGCGGCGACCGTGCAGGCTGCGGCGCCGCACCAGCGGGCGCGGGGCCGGTCGGGGCCGGGGCTCGTGGTACGGCGGGACGATCTGCGGCAGGCGACCCGGGAGGGGCGTGAGGGCAACCTCGTGCTGTTCGTGGTGGACGCCTCCGGGTCGATGGCGGCACGGCAGCGGATGAGCGCTGTGAAGGGCGCGGTGGTGTCGCTGCTGCTCGACGCCTACCAGCGGCGCGACAAGGTGGGGTTGGTGACCTTCCGAGGGCCGGGGGCCGATGTGGCGTTGCCGCCGACGTCGTCGGTGGACGCGGCGGCGGCCCGGCTCGAGTCACTGCCGACCGGTGGGCGGACGCCGCTCGCGGCCGGGCTGCTCAAAGCGCACGACGTGCTGCGCGTGGAGCGGCTGCGGGATCCGGCTCGGCGGGCGCTGGTCGTGGTGGTGACGGACGGGCGGGCCACCGGTGGGCCGGAGCCGGTCGCGCTGGCTTCGCGTGCGGCACGGTTGTTCGCGGCCGACGGGGTCGCGTCCGTTGTCGTGGACTGCGAGTCGGGGCCCGTGCGGTTGGGGCTGGCCGGGCAGCTGGCCGGTGAGCTGGGCGGTACGGCGGTGACGTTGGACGAGTTGCGGGCGGACTCGATCGCCGGGTTGGTCAAGGACGTGCAGGGGACTTCGAGGAGGGCCGCGTAATGCCGCAGGGGCAGCCGAGTGTGGTGCCGGACGACGGTCTGACGACTCGTCAGCGTCGTAACCGTCCGTTGGTCGTCGTGCACACGGGCATCGGCAAGGGCAAGTCGACGGCCGCCTTCGGGCTCGCGCTGCGGGCCTGGAACCAGGGGTGGCCCATCGGGGTGTTCCAGTTCGTCAAGTCGGCGAAGTGGAAGGTCGGCGAGGAGAACGCGCTGCGGGTGCTGGGGGCGTCCGGTGAGGGCGGGTCCGTCGACTGGCACAAGATGGGTGAAGGCTGGTCGTGGGTCCAGCGGGACGCCCAGATGGACAACGAGGAGAAGGCCCGGGAGGGCTGGGAGCAGGTCAAGCGGGACCTGGCGGCCGAGACGTACCAGCTGTACGTGCTCGACGAGTTCGCGTACCCGATGCACTGGGGGTGGGTCGACACCGATGAGGTGATCGACGTGCTGCGGAACCGGCCCGGCACCCAGCATGTGGTGATCACCGGGCGGAACGCGCCCGAGAAGCTCGTCGACTTCGCCGACCTGGTGACCGACATGTCCAAGGTCAAGCATCCGATGGACGCCGGGCAGAAGGGGCAGAGGGGCATCGAGTGGTGATGTCCACCTCCGTCCCACGGCTGGTCATCGCCGCGCCCTCCTCGGGCAGCGGCAAGACCACCGTCGCCACGGGGCTGATGGCCGCGTTCGCCGCGCGGGGGCTCGCCGTGTCCCCGCACAAGGTCGGGCCGGACTACATCGACCCCGGGTACCACGCGCTCGCCACCGGGCGTGTGGGGCGGAACCTCGACGCGTACCTGTGCGGGCCGGAGCTGGTCGCTCCGCTGTTCCTGCACGGGGCGCGGGGGTGCGACCTCGCGGTCGTCGAGGGTGTCATGGGGATGTACGACGGGGCCGCCGGGGAGGGTGAACTGGCGTCCACCGCTCATGTCGCGAAGCTGCTGCGGGCGCCGGTGGTGCTGGTGGTGGACGCGTCGTCGCAGTCGCGGTCGGTGGCGGCGCTGGTGCACGGGTTCGCCTCCTGGGATCCGGAGGTGCGGGTCGGGGGCGTGATTCTGAACAAGGTCGCGTCGGATCGGCACGAGGAGTTGTTGCGGGAGGCGCTGGAGTCGGCCGGGGTGCCGGTGTTGGGTGTCTTGCGGCGGGCCTCGCAGGTGTCCACGCCCTCTCGGCATCTTGGGTTGGTTCCTGTGGCGGAACGGCAGGGGGCGGCGGTCGAGGCGGTCGCTGCGATGGCTGCGCAGGTGGCCGACGGGTGTGATCTGGGAGCGTTGGAGGCGCTGGCGCGTGCTGCCGGTGCCGTCCCAGCGGGCTCTGCCCCCTGGACCCCCGAGTTGGCCACCCACGACCACCCGTCTCGGTTGGATGAAAGCCGAGCCACCCCCGTCGGCCCGGCTCGGTCGGACGAGAAGCCGGCGCCCGTTGTCGCTGTCGCCGGGGGCCCGGCCTTCACCTTCTCCTATGCCGAGCACACCGAACTCCTCACCGCCGCCGGCGCCGAAGTCGTCACCTTCGATCCGTTGCGGGACGAGGCGCTCCCGGAGGGGACCGCCGGGCTGGTCATCGGGGGAGGTTTCCCCGAGGTGTACGCCGCCGAGCTGTCGGCCAACGAGCCGTTGCGCAAGGCGGTCGCCGTTCTGGCGGAGAGCGGTGCGCCGATCGCCGCCGAGTGCGCCGGGCTGCTGTACCTGTGCCGGGAGCTGGACGGGCGGCCGATGTGCGGCGTGCTGGATGCCGGTGCGCGGATGTCGGAGCGGCTCACCCTCGGGTACCGGGACGCGGTGGCCGTGAGCGACAGTGTGCTCGCCGTGGCCGGGACGCGGATGCGGGGGCACGAGTTCCACCGCACGGTCGTCGAGCCGGGGGCCGGGGCGGCTCCCGCGTGGGGCGTGCGGGCCCCCGCCCGGCGGGTCGAAGGCTTCGTACAGGACAGTGTGCACGCGAGTTATCTGCACACGCACTGGGCGTCCGAGCCCGGTGTGGCCCGTCGGTTCGTGGAGAGGTGCCGGACGTCATGAGCAGCAGGCTGATCGGAGTCGGGGTCGGTCCGGGCGATCCGGAACTGGTGACCGTCAAGGGGGTCAACGCGCTGCGGGCAGCCGACGTGGTCGTCGTGCCCGTGATGGCTGCGCCTGATGGAAAAGACGGGGGTGAGCGGGGCCGGGCCGAGGCGACCGTCCTGCACTACGTGCCCGAGGAGAAGGTCGTCCGGGTCGTGTTCGCGTTGAACGAGCGGACCGACCGGGGGCGTCGGGAGGCCGCCTGGGACGCCGCAGGCGAGCGCGTGGCGGGGCTGCTGCGGGAGCACCTGACGGTCGCCTTCGCGACGATCGGCGACCCGAACGTGTACTCGACGTTCACGTATCTCGCGCAGACCATCGCGGAGCTGGTGCCCGGCGTGATCGTCGAGACCGTGCCCGGGATCACCGCCATGCAGGATCTGGCGGCCCGGTCGGGTGCCGTACTCACCGAGGGGACCGAGCCGTTGACGCTGGTGCCGGTGACCGCGGGGTCGGTGGTGCTGAAGGAGGCGCTGGCCGGGCCCGGGACCGTCGTCGCCTACAAGTTCGGGCGGCAGGCGGGCGAGGTCGCCGAGGCGTTGCGGGAGACCGGGCGGCTCGGTGACGCCGTGTGGGGGTCGGCCCTGGGGCTCACCGACGAGTCGATCCGGTCGGCCGCGGATCTCGACGGCGCTCCCCTGCCCTATCTGTCGACGCTGATCGCGCCCGCGCGGCGCGACGGCGGGCGGGGCGGAAAGCTGTGAGTACCGCCCCGGCGGGCCGGTCACCCGGCCAGGCCCACCACCAGCCAGATGAAGGCGACGCCCGCGACCGTGCACAGCAGGGTCGAGCGGGCGGGGTGTTCGTGGTGGGCCTCGGGGAGGATCTCGGCGGCGGCGAGGTAGAGGAGCGCGCCACCGAACAGGCCGAGGTAGCCGCCGAGCAGGGGCTCGGGGATGGTGAAGAACAGGGTGGTGGCCGCGCCCACGATGGGGGCGGCGGCGTCCGCGACGAGCATGCCGAGGGCCTTGCGGCGGGCGTTCCCGTACAGGCTGGTGATGGTGTACGTGTTGAAGCCGTCCGCGAAGTCATGGGCGATCACCGCGAGCGCCACGGCGGTGCCCATGCCGCCGCCGACCTGGAACGCCGCCCCGATCGCCACCCCGTCCATGGCGCTGTGCCCGACCATCGCCGCGGCGGCCGTCAGGCCCACCTCGGGGGTGCGGTGGGTGTGCTCGGCGGCGCCGTGCGCGGCCTGGCGTGCGGCCAGCAGGCGTTCCACCAGGTGGGCCAGGAGGAAACCGGCGACGAACAGCAGCAGCGCGGCCGGCACACCGAACACCTCGTGCCCGGCCGCCTCCAGCGCCTCCGGCAGCAGGTCCAGGCCGACCACACCCAGCATCAGGCCGCCGGCCAGGCCCAGCACCAGGTGACGGCGGTCCGTCACCCGTTGTGCCGTCCAGCCGCCGGCCAGCGTCATGAGGAACGCGCCGAGCGCGACGAAGACCGCCATGTGCTCTTGCTATCCGATCGACCCCCGGTCACGCACATCCGACCCCCCACTCCTTGACGTTCCGCGCGACATGCCCCGGTATGTCCCTCGCGATCCGCCCCTTCCGGCCCGCCCCCGACTCCCGAAGTTCCCCGTCTCCCGAAGTTCCGTACGAGAGGACCCGTTCCCATGGCCGATGCCCCCACCGGCAAGGTGACCTTCGTCGGTGCCGGCCCCGGCGCCGCCGACCTGCTGACGTTCCGTGCCGCGCGCGCCATCGCCGAGGCCGACGTGGTGATCTGGGCGGCGAGCCTGGTCCAGGCGGAGGTCCTCGAGCACGCGCGTGAGGGCGCGGAGATCCTGGACTCGGCGACCATGTCCCTGGAGGACGTCGTCGCCGTCTACGAGCGGGCGTTCGCGGAGGGGCTCAGGGTCGCCCGGATCCACTCCGGCGACCCCGCGCTGTGGGGCGGCACGCAGGAGCAGGTCGACCGGTGTGCCGCGATCGGCATCGAGACGGAGATCGTGCCGGGTGTCTCGTCGTTCTCCGCGGTCGCCGCACTCGCGCAGCGCGAGCTGACCATCCCGGAGGTCGCGCAGTCGGTGGTCCTCACCCGGCTCGGCGGCGGCAAGACGCCCATGCCACCCGGCGAGGAGGTGCGGGAGTTCGCCAAGCACGGCACCACCATGGCGATCTTCCTGTCGGCGGCCCGCAGCGGGCAGTTGGTGCGGGAGCTGCTGGAGGGCGGCTATCCGACGTCCACGCCGGTCGTGGTCGCCCACCAGGCGACCTGGCCGGAGGAGCTGGTCGTGACGTGCACGATCGGCACGCTGGAGGCGACGGTCAAGGAGCACAAGCTCTGGAAGCACACCCTGTTCCTGGTCGGGCCCGCCCTCGGCGCGCACGGCACCCGCTCGCACCTCTACCACCCCGGTCACTTCCACGGCTTCCGCAAGGCCGACCCGGAGGCCCGCAGGGCCCTGCGCGCACGGGGTGCGAGCACGTGATCACCGTCGTCGGCACGGGGACGGGCGCGCCGGTCCCCCGCGACGCGGTGGCCGGCGCCGAGCTCGTCGTGGGCGGGCGGCGGCACCTGGACGCCGTACGGCTGCCGGAGACCGCGGAGCGGGTGGTGCTGGGGCCACTGGCGCCCGCGCTCGACACCGTCGCGGAGTACGTGGAGAAGGGGCGGCCCGTTGTGGTGCTGGCCTCGGGCGATCCCGGGTTCTTCGGGATCGTGCGGGCGCTCGCGGAACGGTTCGGTTCCGAGGTGCTCGACGTCCGGCCCGGAGTGTCCTCCGTCGCCACCGCCTTCGCGCGCGCCGGGCTGACGTGGGACGACGCCGTCGTGGTCAGCGCGCACGGACGCGCGGTGCGGACGGCGGTGAACGTGTGCCGGGCCCATCCGAAGGTCGCGGTGCTGACCGGGCCGGGCGCGGGGCCCGCCGAGCTGGGGGCCGCGCTGGCCCGGACGGCCGGCGGGCGCGTGCTCGTCGTCGCCTCGGCGCTGGGCGACCCCGCTCGGGAGCGGGTGGAGCGCGTCTCCCCCGCCGAGGCCGCCGCCCGCGACTGGGGTACGGCCGTGAGCGTGGTGCTGTGTCTCGACGAGGCGCGGGCGCTGGGTCCGGTCCGCACGCTCGCGGGGGCGGCTTCGCCGCCCGCCGGGTGGGCCCTGGACGAGGGTGACTTCGCCCACCGCGACTCGATGATCACCAAGTTCGAGGTGCGGGCCCTCGCCCTGGCCCGGCTCGGCCCGCGCCCGGGCGACCTGGTCTGGGACGTGGGCTCCGGGTCGGGGTCCGTCGCCGTGGAGTGCGGGCGGCTCGGCGCCGCGGTGAGCGCGGTGGAGAAGGCCGCGGACGGGGTCGAGCGGATCCGTGCGAACGCCGGTGCGCACGGCGTCGACGTGCACGTGGTGCACGGGGCGGCGCCGGACGCGCTGGGCGGACTCGACGATCCCGACGCCGTGTTCGTCGGGGGCGGAGGACGCGAGCTGCCCGACATCGTCGGCGCCTGCGCGCGCCGGGCCCGGCGGACCGTCGTCGTCGCGATGGCGGCGCTGGACCGGGTGCCGGGGGTGCGCTCGGCACTCACGGACGCCGGGTTCTCCTGCGACGGGGTGCTGTTGCAGTCGTCGCGGCTCGCGCCGCTGCCGGGGGACGTGACCCGGCTGGCGGCCACCAATCCCGTTTTTCTGTTGTGGGGTGTCAGAAACCCCGGTTTTCGAGAAGGAGTTGTCCAGTGATCGGCCTCATTTCCGCCACCGCGGCGGGGGCGGCGGCGCGGGCCCGGCTGGCCGCGGCGTGGCCGGAGCGGACGCGCGTGTACGAGGGTCCCGTGGGGGACGCCGTACGGGCCGCGTTCGCGGAGTGCGAGCAGGTGGTGTGCTTCCTGGCCACGGGGGCGGTCGTACGGCTGATCGCGCCGCTGCTGGGCGACAAGGCGTCCGACCCCGGGGTGGTGTGCGTCGACGAGGGCGGGCGGTTCGCCGTGTCGCTGGTCGGCGGTCACGGAGGCGGGGCGAACGAGCTCGCGCGTGAGGTCGGGGAGGTGCTGGGCGCGGAGCCGGTGGTGACCACGGCTACCGACGCGGTGGGGATCCCGGGCCTGGACACCCTCGGCCTCCCGGTGGAGGGTGACGTCGCCGGTGTGACCCGGGCCCTGCTGGACGGGGAGCCGGTCGCTCTCGACTCCGAGGTGCCGTGGCCGCTGGCGCCGGTGCCGTTCGTGGCGGAGGGGCCCTCCCGCGTGCGGCTGACCGACCGGGCCGTGGAGCCCGGTCCTGGTGAGGTGCTGCTGCGCCCGCCCTCCCTCGTCGTCGGTGTCGGCGCCTCCAGGGGCGCTCCGGTCGACGAGGTGCTGGAGCTGATCCACGGCGCACTGAAGGACGCGGGACTGTCCGCCCGTAGCGTCGCCGAACTCGTCACGGTGGAAGCCAAGGCCGGGGAAGCGGGGATCGTGGAGGCGGCCGTGCGGCTCGGGGTTCCGCTGGTGACCTACTCGGCCGAGGAGTTGGCCGGGGTCGAGGTGCCCCATCCCTCCGACGCTCCTCTCGCCGCCGTGGGGACGCCGTCCGTCGCCGAGGCCGCTGCCCTCGTGCGCGGGGGCGAACTCCTCGTCCCGAAGCGGAAGTCGACGCGTGCGGACGGGCGGCCCGCGATGGCGACCTGTGCGGTCGTGCGGCGGCCCGCGCGGGGGCGGCTCGCGGTGGTGGGGCTCGGGCCCGGCGCCCGGGACCTGCTGACACCCCGGGCGAAGGCGGAGCTGCGGCGGGCCTCCGTACTCGTCGGCCTTGACCAGTACGTGGACCAGATCCGTGATCTGCTGCGGCCCGGTACCAGGATCCTGGAGTCGGGACTCGGGGCGGAGGAGGAGCGGGCACGTACGGCTGTCGCCGAGGCGAAGAAGGGCCAGGCAGTGGCCCTGATCGGCAGCGGGGACGCGGGCGTGTACGCGATGGCCTCGCCCGCGCTGGCCGAGGCGTCCGACGACATCGACGTGGTCGGGGTGCCCGGCGTCACCGCGGCGCTCGCGGCGGCCGCGATCCTGGGTGCGCCGCTCGGGCACGACCATGTGTCGATCAGCCTCTCCGACCTGCACACGCCGTGGGAGGTCATCGAGCGGCGGGTGCGGGCGGCGGCCGAGGCGGACATCGTGGTCACGTTCTACAACCCCCGTTCCCGGGGCCGGGACTGGCAGCTGCCGAAGGCGCTGGCGATCCTCGCGGGGCACCGGGAGCCGACGACGCCCGTGGGTGTCGTACGGAACGCGTCGCGGCCGGACGGGACCGCCCGGGTGACGACCCTCACGGACCTGGATCCGGCGACGGTGGACATGATGACGGTCGTGACCGTGGGCAACACGGCGACCCGGGACATCGCGGGGCGCATGGTGACGCCGCGCGGCTACCGCTGGCAGGAGGAGACCAAGTGACCCAGGCGGCCCGTGTGGTCCACCCCATCGAGCAGGAGTCCTTCCGGCGGCTGCGCGCCCGCCTGGACACCTCGCACTTCCCGCCGCTGACCCGGGCCGTGGTGGAGCGGGTCATCCACTCCGCCGCCGACCTGGAGTACGCGAGCGATCTCGTCATGGACGAGGGCGACCTGGAGAAGGCGCATGCCGCGCTGCACGCCGGGGCGCCCGTCGTCGTGGACGTGGAGATGGTCGCGGCCGGGATCACCCGGCGGGAGACCGTCTGCCGGCTCAAGGAGGCCACCGCGGGTCCTGGGCTGACCCGCTCCGCGCATGCCGTCCGGCTGGCCTACGAGCAGGTCGGGCCGGGGGCGCTGTGGGTGATCGGCTGTGCGCCGACCGCCCTGGAGGAGCTGCTGACGCTGGACGCCTCCCCCGCGCTCGTCATCGGTCTGCCCGTCGGTTTCGTCGGCGCGGCCGAGTCCAAGGCCGCGTTGCGCGAGAGCGGGCTGCCCGCCGTGAGCAACGTGTCCGAGAAGGGCGGTTCGGCCGTGGCCGCGGCCGCGCTCAACGCCCTGCTGTACCACCCCGTTTCGCTTGAGGAGAACTCGTGACCACCCCGCCGCCCGCCCTGCTCATCGCCGGCCACGGCACCCGGGACGACGCCGGAGCCGAGGCGTTCCGCGACTTCGTGCGGGAGCTGGGACGCCGCCACCCCGACCTGCCCGTCGCGGGCGGCTTCATCGAGCTGTCCCCGCCGCCGCTGGGCGACGCGGTGACCGAACTGGTGGAGCGAGGGGTACGCCGTTTCGCCGCCGTTCCGCTGATGCTGGTGGCCGCCGGGCACGCCAAGGGCGACATCCCCGCGGCGCTGGCCCGGGAGAAGGAGCGGCACCCCGGGATCACCTACACCTACGGGCGTCCGCTGGGCCCGCACCCGGCGCTGCTGAGCGTCCTGGAGCGGCGCCTCGACGAGGCCCTGGGATCCGAGGAGCGCACGCCCGGGGACCGCTCGGACGTGACCGTGCTGCTCGTCGGCCGCGGCTCCACCGACCCCGACGCCAACGCCGAGGTGTTCAAGGCGGCGCGGCTGCTGTGGGAGGGGCGCGGGTACGCGGGCGTGGAGACGGCGTTCGTGTCGCTGGCGGCGCCGGACGTGCCGAGCGGTCTGGACCGGTGCGTGCGGCTGGGCGCCAAGCGGATCGTGGTCCTGCCGTACTTCCTGTTCACGGGCATCCTGCCGGACCGGGTGCGGCAGCAGACGGAGGGCTGGGCGGCCGCTCACCCGGAGGTCGAGGTGCGGTCGGCGGACGTCATCGGTCCCGAGCCGGAGCTGCTGGACCTGGTGATGGAACGGTACGAGGAGGCGGTCAAGGGCGACCTGCGGATGAACTGCGACTCGTGCGTGTACCGCATCGCCCTGCCCGGGTTCGAGGACAAGGTCGGGATGCCGCAGCAGCCGCACTTCCACCCGGACGACGACGGGCACGACCACGGGCATCATCACCACCACGGAGGGCACGCGCACTCCCATGCACACTGACGGGCACGATCTGCGCCACCACGGCGACGCCGAGGTCCGAGACGACGGCTCGGCCCTCGTCGACCTCGCCGTGAACGTCCGCGCGGACACCCCGCCGGAGTGGCTGCGCACACACATCGCCGGTTCGCTGACGGCTCTCGCGGCCTACCCCGACGGGCGGGCCGCGCGGGCGGCGGTGGCGGCGCGGCACGGGCTCCCGGTGGAGCGGGTGCTGCTGACGGCGGGCGCGGCGGAGGCGTTCGTGCTGCTGGCACGGGCGTCGAAAGTGCGCCGGCCGGTCGTGGTGCACCCGCAGTTCACGGAGCCGGAGGCGGCCCTGCGGGACGCGGGTCACGCGGTCGACCGGGTCCTGCTGCGCGAGGAGGACGGCTTCCGGCTGGACCCGGCGGCGGTCCCGGAGGACGCCGACCTGGTGGTGATCGGCAACCCGACGAACCCGACGTCGGTGCTGCACCCGGCCGCGTCCCTCGCCGAACTCGCCCGCCCCTGGCGGACCCTGGTGGTCGACGAGGCGTTCATGGACGCCGTGCCGGGTGAGCGGGAGGCGCTGGCCGGGCGGACGGACGTGCCCGGCCTCGTCGTGCTGCGCAGCCTCACCAAGACGTGGGGTCTGGCCGGGCTGCGCATCGGCTACGTCCTGGCCGACCCCGAGACGATCACTGAACTGGAGCGGGCCCAGCCGCTGTGGCCGGTGTCCACGCCGGCGCTGGCCGCGGCGGAGGCGTGCGTGTCCCCGCGGGCGCTGGCGGAGGCGGCCCACGCGGCCCATCGCCTCGCCGCCGACCGGGCCCATCTCGTCGCCGGGCTCGAGGAGTTCGCGTCGGACGGCGTCCGGGTGGCCGAGCCCGCCGAGGGCCCCTTCGTCCTCGTACGGCTGCCCCGCGCCGCCACCGTCCGCCGCCACCTCCGTACCCTGGGTTTCGCGGTCCGGCGCGGGGACACCTTCCCCGGCCTGGGCGAGGAGTGGCTGCGGCTCGCGGTACGGGACCGCCAGACGGTGAACCAATTCCTGCAGGCCCTGGACCAGGCGCTCGCACTCGCCTCGGACTGAGCGGTTCAGGAGGGCGGCACGGCCTCCGTCGTGCCGTCCGGGAAACGGATCCGCACCGTTCCGTCGGCCGCCACCCGGGCGCTCGCACCCGCCCGCGGGACCTCCGGGTCCGCGCTGAGCAGCACCAGCGTGACCAACAGGCCCGCGCCACCCGTACGTTGCAGCACGGGCGTCGCCGAGTGGTGACCCACGGCGTTGGCGGCGACGCCCGGGACGACCCGGCCCTCGGCGTCACCCCAGCCGTACAGACCGATGAGCGCGCTGGTCAGACCATCCGCGCGGCGGGCCACGGCCAGCGCCGGGCCGGTCTCCCCCACCGGCGGCACATTGTCGTCGGCGACGGCCCAGCCGCCCTCGCGCACGGGAGTGCCGGAGGGCGCGTCGAGACGGTGCACCCGCGCCTCCCACGGCCCGTGCACCACGCTCACCGTCTCGACGCGGTACCCCTCGCCGGTGTCGCCCGGCATCCGCGCCCGGTGCCAGGATGCGGCCCGCCGGCCCTCCGCGCCCAGCGGATGAATACGCCCGCGCCGGGACGGGGAGCCGTCGGGCGCGAGCAGGGCGATGTGGTTGTCGGGCCCCGTCTCCGCCTCTTTCGCCGGAGTCTCGGGAGCGGTCGCGCTGGAGTAGGCGAACCGGGCGTAGTGCGGGCTGTCCTCTGCTGTCGTGGGCACGGGCGGAAGCCGGTCGCTGCCGTGGTTGACGAGCCGTACGATCCCGTCGGCGGC
The DNA here is from genome assembly GCF_000720255.1 of Streptomyces griseus subsp. griseus. Taxonomy (GTDB): domain Bacteria; phylum Actinomycetota; class Actinomycetes; order Streptomycetales; family Streptomycetaceae; genus Streptomyces; species Streptomyces griseus_I. Next base: position 83,185 of record NZ_JOJE01000001.1, read on the forward strand.
GGTGGAGTGCAGCAGCCAGCCCGGGGCGGGCAGAGCCAGGCGGACGTCGGCCGTGTCGACCGGCGCGCTCTCCTCACGTGCCGTCCACACCGGGTGGTCCTCGGGCAGCAGCAGCCCCAGGAACGCCTTGCTCGCCCAGTAGGGGGAGGCCGGCCCGGAGTAGCGCTGGGTGACGGGCGGGAAGGGCCGGTACCAGCCGAGGCTGAGCAGCCCCCGCTCGTCGGGTGCGCCACGCTCGGCGAAGTGCTTCAGGGCACCCGAGGCGAGGCGCCGGGTACGGCCCGGCGGTAAGGGGGTCGCGTCCGCGAGGGCGCCCGCCCAGAGCGGTGCCGTGGTCGCGAAGCGGTAGGTCAGCGAGCGGCCCTGGTGGACCGGGGCGCCGTCGGAGCCGAAGAAGTGCTGATGGACGCCGAGGAACTCCCGCAGCCGCGCGCGGTGCCGGACGACGGTGTCCGGGTCGGCCCGCTCCCCCGCGATCCGGGCCCACAGCACCGGATACAGGTGCAGCGCCCAGGCGTTGTAGTAGTCGAACTTCTTGCCGTCGCCGTCGGTGTACCAGCCGCCGCCCCGGTACCAGTCGTCGAGCCGCCCCAGCCCCGCCTCGATCTCGGCACGGCGGTACGGGGCGCCCACCGAGGCCAGGAACTCCTCCGTGACGACCTGGAACAGCCGCCAGTTCGAGTCGTTCACGTCCGCCCCGACGAACCCGCCGAGCCAGTCGGCGACCCTGGCACGGACCCCGTCGTCCAGGTGGTCCCACAACCACGCGCGGGACTCGTGCAGGGCGATCGCGATGGACGCGGCCTCCACCATGGGCTGGGCGCGGTCGGTGATGGGTGGCCAGCGCTCGTCACCGTGCGGATCGGTCCCGGCGGCGAGTCCGGTGGCGTACCGCTCGATGAGCTCGGGCCCGACCCGTCCGCCCGATCCGGCGATCCGGAAGGCGGCGAGCAGGAACGAGCGCGCGAAGCCCTCCAGGCCGTCCGACCAAGGGCCGGAGTGACTGGGGGGACCGGGCAGCCGGTACTGGGCGAATCCGGGCGAGGCATGGGGCAGCAGCCCGTCGAGAAGACGGTCGGCGATGGCCTCCCAGTGGACACGGGTCCACCCGGTCACGGGCGAGAGCAGCAGGTCGGCCAGGGGCAGATCGGGAAAGTGCGTCGGACCGTCGGGAAGCGACACATACGGCGCGGTCATGCGGGGTGAGCCCTCCATCTCGGTCAGGTGACGAGCGCCCCGGAGGGGCGCGGGGAACTGCGCGACGAGCCACGAACCACCCGCACCCTCACGACGACCCACCCGGCGAAGAAACACTCCGCCGCACAACGATGTGGGTGCCCAGCAGATGATGTGTCCCGGCCGCCCGCTCGGGATCCCGCAGAGCGATCCGCACGGCCGCCCGCCCGAGCTCCTCCGCGGGCGTCCGGACCGTCGTCAACGGCGGATCGAAGTCCTCGGCCAACGGAATGTCGTTGTACCCCACCACCGACACGTCCTCAGGGACACGCAACCCCGCTTCGGCGATCGCCCTCAGCGCACCCGCGGCCACCATGTCGTCACCCGCCACCACCGCCGTGAAGTCCCGCGGCCCCTTGAGGAGTTCGCCCATCGCCCGCAGCCCCGCCGCCCGCCCCAGCCCGCAGTCCACGACATGCGCGGCCTCATCCTCGAGCCCGTGCTCGGCGAGAGCCGCCCGGTACCCGGCCACACGCGCGTCCAGAGCCGTGTTGCCCGGCAGCGCACCCAGGAAGACGATCCGGCGATGACCGGCGGACAGCAGGTGCGCGGTGATGGCCTTCGCCCCCGCCTCATTGTCGAACTCGACGACCAGTGCGGGTACGTCAGGACCCGGCGCCGGCCGCCCGCACAGCACCAGACGGCCCCCGGACGCGTCCAGCGCCTGCGCGTAGCGGGCCACGCGCGAGCGATACGCGTCGTCCTCGACGACCCCGCCGACCAGGATCACCAGCCGCGCCCCCTCCTCCCGCATGAGCTGTACGAACTCCATCTCGCGCTGCGGGTCCCCGCCCGTCGCGCCGACCACGCAGAGCCAGCCGCGGTCGGCGGCCTCCGCCTCGACGCCCTCGGCGACCTGGGCGTAGAAGGGGCTGGTGACCTGGCGGACGACGACCGCGGCCATCTTGCGGCCCCCGCCCACCAGCGCACGGGCATGCGCGTTGGCGACGTAGTCGAGGTCACGCGCGGCACGCAGTACCCGGGCCCGGGTCGCGGCGGGCACCGGATGGTTGCCGCTGAGCGCGCGTGACGCCGTGGCCATCGACACGCCCGCCCGCTCGGCGACCTCGCGGATCGTGACCCGTCCCTTGCCTGTCATGCCGTTCCCCATCCCCCGCGTATCCGGCTCCGCCGGCGGAGCGTCACGTGTTGGCCGCGAAGTCCTTCGCGAACTCCTCGGCCATTCTGTCGCCGCCACGGGCCCGCCACTTCTTCACCGCCGCGTCCCATTCCGAGAGCGACTGCCGCCCGGCCACGATCCCGGTGACGGTGTCGTCGAGGAGCGCCTTGAGGGTGGTGCCCTGGGCGTTCTTCGTGCGGGACTGAAGTCCGTAGGAGGCGTTGCGGATCGCGCGCGGGACCGTCTTCAGCTGCCAGGCGTGCAGGGCCCGTACGGCGTCGGGCATACCGGGGACGAACAGCACCTGGGGGCCTTCGGCGAGGTACTTCAGCGGCAGGTTGGTGTTGTTCTCGACCTCGCCCAGCTCGGTGGGCTGGGGTGAGCCGTCCTTGGCGCGGGTGAAGTGGGTGCCCTCGACGCCGTAGTGGACGAGTTCCCACTCCTGGCTGCCGAAGGGGGCGGCGAGGTAGTCCAACACGCGGAGGAGCAGTTGGATGCGTTCCTTCTTCGCCTTCTTCAGCACGGTGTAGCCGAAGGAGCGGCGGGCGGCGACGATGCCGCCGGGCTCGCCGTCGACGCTGTAGGGGAGCGCGGCGGCCGGGGTCAGCTTGCCGCGGGACTCGCGGTACTTGGGGAGGTAAGCGCCGAAGCCGTCCTGCATGGAGCCGACCGTGCCGTTGTAGTAGAGCGTGGTCAGGTCGATCTGGGAGATGGACGTGGCGTCGGGGTGGTAGCTGCCGTTCTTGCGCAGCTCGGCCTGGAAGGCGATGGAGGCCTTGAAGCGTTCGTCGGCCCAGGCCGGCTGGAAGGTGCCGTTCTCGGCGACGGCCCACTCCTGGGGCGCGTTGTGGGCGGCGGAGTGCACGGCGTTGCCGAAGAGGGAGCCGTTGGCGGCGCCGAGTGCGTACCGCTTGCCGCCGGTCGCCCGTTTGGCCACGGCGGCGAAGTCGGTCGAGGTCCAGCCCTCCCTCATGCCCGCGTCGGTGAACACGCCCTGGTTGAGCCAGAGGGTGGAGCCCGGCAGCGGGCGTTCCAGCGGGATGCCGTAGATACGGCCGCCGATGCGGCCCATGTCCTTCCAGGCGTGGGTGGGGATGTTGGCCAGGTTGGGGTGGTCGGCGATCGCCTCGCCCGAGAGGTACGGCGTGAGGTCCTCGGCCCGCCGCTGCACGAACTCGGCCTCGCGGGGCAGGACGAAGCCGGAGAAGAGATTGATGACGTCGGGGAGGGCGTCGGGGTCGGCGGCCATGACCGTGGCCATCTTCTTCTGGTAGTCGGCCTGGGAGACGATCGTGTACTCGATCTTCACGCCGAGGGCCTTCTCGACGGCGGCCCAGAACCGGTTGGCGGAGGCGGGCTTGGGCGGGGTGCCGAAGGAGACCGTCATGACCTTGATGGTGGAGCCGTCGCCGGGGGTGCGGGAGACGGACTTCGCCAGGTCGGCGGGGTAGGAGGTGTAGCCGGCCTGGACGCCGGCGTCGGTGGGGGCGAGGTCGGGCTTCGGGCCGGCGGCGGGCTTGTAGACGGGCCAGGGGGCGAGTTTCTTGCCGGCGTTGGAGACGTCGTGGTCGCCGGATTCCGTGGAGCAGGCGGTCAGCAGGGCGGGAGCGGAGACGGCGGCGCCACCTGCGGCGACGGAGCGCAGCAGGGTACGTCGGGACATGCTGGGCATGAGCGAACGACCTTTCTGAGCACAGCTCTTGTTGGAAAGTCAGCTCTTGACGGCGCCGGTGAGCACGCCCTTGGTGAAGTACCTCTGGAGGAACGGGTAGACGAGCAGGATCGGCACGGTGGCGATCACCAGCACGGCCATCTGCACGGTCTGCGGCGCGGTGATCGTGCCCTCGCCGGTGGTGGCGTCGGTGAGCCCGGAGCCGGCCACGACGTAGGTGCGCAGGACCTGCTGGAGGGGCCAGTGGTCGCTCTCCAGGTAGAGCGAGGCGTAGAACCAGGAGTTCCAGTACGCCACCGCGTAGAACAGGCCGACGACGGCGAGCGCGGCCTTGGACAGTGGCAGGACGATCGAGACCAGGACCCGCCAGTCCCCCGCGCCGTCCAGGCGAGCGGCCTCGTACAGCTCGTCGGGGATGCCCTGGAAGAAGCCGCGCAGGACGACGAGGTTGAAGACGTTGACCAGGACGGGCAGGACGAGCGAGGCATAGCTGTCCAGCAGGCCCAGCTCCTTGACCAGCAGGAAGCTGGGGATCATGCCGGGCGGGAAGAGGAACGTGAACAGGACGAGGAGCAGGACGGGTCTGCCGCCGAGGACGCCGGGGCGGGAGAGTGCGTAGGCGAGGGTCACGGTGCAGGCGAGGCTGAGCAGGGTGCCGACGACGGTGACGCCCGCGCTGACGCCCAGGGCGTGGGTGACGATGCCGCCGTCGAGGATGTCGCGGTACGCCTTCAGCGTCGGCTCGGTCGGCCACAGCACCCAGCCGCCGCCCGCGACGACCTCGTCGGTGGAGGCGAGCGAGGTCGAGACGATGACGAGGAACGGCACGCAGACCAGCAGGACGACGGCGGCGAGGGCGATGGCCTTGCCGGCCTGGGTGACGGGTTTCGGCTTCTCCATCCAGCCCGGGCGGACCTGGGTACTCACTTGTAGACCCCCTGTTCGCCGAGGCGGTGGGCGACCTTGTTGGCGGCGTAGACGAGGAGGGCGCCGACGACGCCCTTGAACAGGCCCGCGGCGGCCGCGAAGCCGTAGTCACCGCCGACGATGCCCTGGTAGTAGACGAAGGTGTCGATGATCTCGGCGGCCTCGGGGCCGACCGCGTCGCGCTGGAGCAGCATCTGCTCGAAGCCGACGGAGAGGATGTCGCCGAGGCGCATGATGAGCAGCAGGACGATCACGGGGCGGATGGCCGGCAGGGTGACGTGCCAGAAGCGCCGCCAGGGGCCCGCTCCGTCGAGGGCGGCGGCCTCGTACTGCTGCTCGTCGACCTGGGAGAGCGCGGCGAGGAAGATGATCGTGCCCCAGCCGGCGTCCTTCCAGATGACCTGGGCGACGACGAGCGGCCGGAAGGCGTCGGGGTTGCCGATGAGGTCGACGGAGTGCAGGCCCATGCCGTCCAGCGAGGAGTTCAGCAGCCCGGTGTCGCCGAGGATCTGCTGGAAGAGGGCGACGACGATCACCCATGAGATGAAGTGCGGCAGGTAGGCCACCGACTGCACGAAGCGGCGCACCGAGCTCCAGGTGAGGCTGTGCAGCAGCAGGGCCAGGCCGAGCGGTACGGGGAAGTAGAAGACGAGCTGGAGGACGGCGATCCAGAGAGTGTTGAGGACCGCGGCCCAGAACTCGCCGTCCTCGAACATGCGCTGGAAGTTGCCCAGGCCGACCCAGGGGCTGTCCCAGATGCCGTCGAAGGGCACGTACTCCTTGAAGGCGATGACGTTGCCGGCCAGGGCGCCGTAGTGGAACAGCACGAAGTAGGCGAGGCCGGGCAGCATGAGCAACAGGAGGGTGGGGCTTTGAAAGCGTTTTCGTGCCGGACGGGCAGGGCTCTTACCACGCCGAGCGCCGCCAACCCCTTTCTCACCTGTGCGTTCCCGTAAGTCCACGGCCACGGGTCCCCCTCATACCTCGGAGTCGAGTGAGAGGAAGTTAAAACGCTTTCATTGGACGGTCAACAGCCCTGACACACAACGGCCGTTGACCGTCTGTCGAAAGTTTTCGGGCGCTCCTAGTCGACGACCCGTCCGCCGAGGACCACCCGTCGCGGCGCCGCCAGCACCCGTACGTCCGCGCGCGGGTCGGTGTCGTAGACGACGAGGTCCGCCGCCGCGCCCTCCTCCAGACCGGGGCGGCCGAGCCACGCGCGCGCTGCCCAGGTGGTGGCCGCGAGGGCCTCGACCGGGGGGATGCCCGCGGTGACCAGTTCGGCGACCTCGGCGGCGACCAGGCCGTGGGGCAGGGTGCCGCCGGCGTCGGTGCCGACGTAGACCGGGATGCCGGCGTCGTGGGCGTTGCGGACGGTGTCGTAGCGGCGTTCGTGCAGCCGGCGCATGTGGGCCGACCAGCGGGGGTACTTCGACTCGCCGCCGTCGGCGAGCGCGGGGAAGGTCGCGATGTTGACCAGGGTGGGAACGATGGCCACCCCGCGTTCCGCGAAGAGCGGGATCAGGTCCTCGGTGAGGCCCGTGGCGTGTTCGACGCAGTCGATGCCGGACTCGACCAGGTCCGTCAGCGAGTCCTCGGAGAAACAGTGGGCCGTCACGCGGGCGCCCAGGCGGTGCGCCTCCGCGATCGCCGCCTCGATCGCCTCGCGCGGCCAGCACGCGGACAGGTCGCCCAGGTCACGGTCGATCCAGTCGCCGACCAGCTTGACCCAGCCGTCGCCGCGGCGGGCCTCCTGTCCGACGTACGCCACCAGGGCGTCGGGCTCGATCTCGTGGGCGTAGCCGCGGATGTAGCGGCGGGTGCGGGCGATGTGGCGGCCCGCGCGGATGATCTTCGGCAGGTCGTCGCGGTCGTCGATCCAGCGGGTGTCGGAGGGCGAGCCCGCGTCGCGGATCAGCAGGGTGCCGGCCTCGCGGTCGGTCAGCGCCTGCTTCTCGGCGACGTCCGTGTCGACCGGGCCGTGCGCGCCCAGGCCGACGTGGCAGTGGGCGTCGACCAGGCCGGGCAGCGCCCAGCCGTCGACCGTGCGGACGTCACGGGCGCCCGAGGGCCGGTCGTAGGAGATCCGGCCCTCGACGACCCACAGTTCGTCGCGGACGTCGTCGGGCCCGACCAGGACCCGGCCCTTCACGTGCAGCACCGCGTGATCGCTCATGTACCGCACCCTAGTCACTGCGCCGGCTACCCCGTCTTGCCCACCTGGTCCGATGTCTCCTCCTCCACGTCCGCCCCGGCGGGGTCGAGGAGGCGGGAGAGGAAGTGGCGGGTGCGGGCGTGGGTGGGGTCGCCGATGACCTGGGCGGGCGTGCCGTCCTCGACGATCACACCGCCGTCCATGAAGACGACCCGGTCGGCGACCTCCCGGGCGAAGGTCATCTCGTGGGTCACCACCATCATCGTCATGCCGTCCCGGGCCAGCATCCGCATCACCGCCAGGACGTCGCCCACCAGCTCCGGGTCGAGCGCCGAGGTCGGCTCGTCGAACAGCATCACCTGGGGGCCCATCGCCAGCGCGCGGGCGATGGCGACGCGCTGCTGCTGGCCGCCGGAGAGGGAGGAGGGGTAGGCGTTCGCCTTCTCCGCGAGGCCGACCCGCTCCAGGTTCTCGGCGGCCACCTTCGCCGCCCGCGCCTTGTCACGGCGGAGCACCCGGCGCTGCGGCAGGGTCAGGTTCTCGGTCACCGTGAGGTGCGGGAAGAGGTTGAACTGCTGGAAGACCATGCCGATGCGGCGGCGCGCGGCGTCGATGTCGACGTCGGGGTCGGTCAGTTCGGTGCCGCCGACGAAGACCTGGCCCTTCGTCGGCTCCTCCAGGAGGTTCACGCAGCGCAGCAGCGTCGACTTGCCCGAGCCGGACGGGCCGATGACGCAGACGACCTCGCCCTGTCCGATCTCCAGGTCGATGCCGCGCAGCACCTCGTTGTCGCCGAAGGACTTGTGCAGTCCGCGGACGTCGATCTCGGGTCGGCTCATTTCACGGCCTCCTGGGCCTTCGCCTCCATACGGCGCACGACGAAGCCGAGCGGGATCGTGACCAGCAGGTAGCACAGGCCGGCGACGAGGATCGGCGTGGAGTTGGCGGTCTGGCTGGCCAGGTCGCGGCCGTACTTCGACAGTTCGCGCTCCTCCAGGGTGACGCCGAGGAACAGCACCAGCGAGGAGTCCTTGAACAGCAGGACCAGTTCGTTGGTGAGCGGCGGGAGGATGACGCGGAACGCCTGCGGGATGATGATCGAGATCATCGCGCGGGCCGGGGAGAAGCCCAGGGAGCGGGCGGCCTCCATCTGCCCCTTGGGCACCGCCTGGATGCCGGCGCGGATCGTCTCCGCCATGTACGCGGCGGCCACCAGGCCGAGCGCCAGGGCGACCTTGCCGTAGGTGCCGCCGATGATCTCGGTGCCGGGGAAGGCGAGCGGGACCGCCACACCGATGAAGATGAAGATCAGCAGGGCGGGCAGGCCGCGGAAGATCTCGATGTAGATGCCGGCGAGCCACCGGTAGGGGCCCACCGACGACAGCCGCATCAGGGCGATGACCATGCCGAGGGCGAGTCCTACGGCGAACCCGGACACCGTGTACAGCACGGTGTTCTTCAGCGCCAGCGTGATGACGTCGGGGAACATCCGCTCGGCGATGTCGGCCTGCGCGAACTGGTTCTGCAGCCGCCCCCAGTCGGCCGAGACCGCGAAGGCGATCACGGCGGCGACGAAGACGACGTACTGCGCGCCGCGCGAGATGCTCCGCTTCTGTCGGCGGGTCAGGCCCTTCTTCGTGGGCTGGGGGCGTACGTCCGTGTCGGTCATGGGGTCAGGACGCGGAGGGCGAGGCGGACGGGGCGGCGACGGACGGGTCGTAGGGGCCGATCCACTTCTCGTACAGCTTCTTGTAGGTGCCGTCGGCCTTGGCGTCGGCTATCGCCTTGTTGATGGCGGCGACCAGCTTGGAGTTGCCCTTCTTCACCGTGAAGCCGTACTGCTCGCCGGTCTTGAGGTTGTCGACCACCTTGTAGGCGTCCGCGTTGGCCTTGTCCTTGAGCCAGCCCTGGACGACCGGGTAGTCGATGACGACCGCCTTGACCTGGCCGGTGCGCAGGCCGTTCAGGACGGCGTCGGAGGACTCGAAGGAGACGGGGTCGAAGCCCTTGCTGTTGGCGTAGTCCTCGCCGGTGGTCTGCGCCTGGGCGCCGAGCTTGACCTTCTTGGCCTTGACGTCGGCGAGGGAGTTCACGCCGCTCTTCTTGTCGACCAGGACGGCCTGGGTGGCGTCGAAGTACGGGTCGGAGAAGTCGACGTTCTTCTTGCGCTCCTCGGTGATGGTCATGCCGGCCGCGGCGACGTCGCACTCGCCGGAGTTGAGGAAGGCACCGGTCTTGAAGTTCTCGAAGGGGGTGTCGCGGATCGCCTGCTGCACGCCCAGGTCCTTGGCGACCAGGTCGATGAGGGAGACGTCGAAGCCCTGCACCTTGCCGTCGACCTCCGACTGGAACGGCGGATACGGCAGGTGGGTACAGGTGGTGAGCTTGCCCGCCTTGGCCAACTCGACCCCGCCCGCGGCGGTCTTGGAGCCGCCGCCGTCGGTGGAGGTGCAGCCGGCCACGACGAGCATGAGGCCCGCCGTCGCGGTGGTGGCGGCCAGGGCACGGGTGCGACGCCCGAGGAGCGTGTTCACGGCGGGCCTTCCTGTGGGAGAGCTTTGGGTTCCGATTATAAGGATAAGTTTGAGTCTCTCAAACCAATCCCATGGTTGTGGAGCCCCTTGGCCTACGAAGTAGCCAGGCGGGGGGTGAGTGGGGTGCCAGTTACTCTCGACACCTCTACCCCGAGAGTGAAGAGAGCACCGCAGTGACGCACCCCTTCCTGGACCTGACCCCGCTGAGCGCCGCCCGGTTCGCCTCGATCGAGGACCGGGTGGCGCGACTGCTGGACACCCGGCAGGACGTCGTGATCATGCAGGGCGAGGCGCTGCTGCCGCTGGAGGGCGCGATACGGGCGACGGCCGGCCCCGGCACGACCGCGCTGAACGTGATCACCGGCCCGTACGGGCAGACCTTCGGGGACTGGCTGCGGGACTGCGGTGCGACGGTGATCGACCTGGCGGTGCCCTTCCACACCGCGGTCACGGCCGAGCGGATCCGGGCGGCCTTCGCCGAGCACCCCGGCATCGACTTCGTGTCGCTGGTGCACGCGGAGGCCGCGACCGGCAACACCAACCCGGTCGCGGAGATCGGCGAGGTGGTACGGGAGCACGGTGCGCTGTTCTACCTGGACGCGGTCGCCTCCGTCGGGGCCGAGCCGGTACTGCCGGACGCCTGGGGGGTGGACCTGTGTGTGATCGGGGCACAGAAGGCGATGGGCGGTCCGGCGGGTGTGTCGGCGGTGTCGGTGAGCGAGCGGGCGTGGGCGCGGATGGCGGCGAACCCGCGGGCGCCGCGCCGGTCGTACCTCTCCCTCCTGGACTGGAAGGAGCGCTGGATCGACGGCGGCCGCAAGGCCCTGCTGCACGCGCCCGCCCAGCTGGAGATGCTGGCGCTGGAGGCGTGTGTCGAACGGATCGAGGAGGAGGGTCTGGACGCGGTGATGAGCCGTCACGCGCGCGCCGCCGCGGGCGCGCGGGCCGGGGCGGCGGCCCTGGGCGTGCTCGAACCGTATGTGCACGAGGCGCGGGACGCGGCGCCCGTCGCGACGACCCTGCGGACACCGTCGGGGATCGTGGCGTCGGAGCTGGTGAGCAGGGCCCTGGAGGCGGACCCGGCGCTGCCGCTGGCGGCGGGCGGGGGTGCGCTGGCCGGGGAGATGATCCGGGTCAACCACTACGGGGCGGACGCGACGCCGGGGGCGGTGCGCAGCTGCCTGGCGGCACTGGGCGGGGCGCTCGCCGGGAAGGGGCTCGTGGTGGACCTGGGGGCGGCGCTGAACGCGGTCGAGCACGCGTGGCGGTGAGGTTCGCCCAGAGCTGAGGGCGACACCGTCGTCCGTGGGTCCTGGGACGCTCGCCGTATGACCACCGAGACTCCCGGGACCCTTCCCGACGGCCGCCCCGTCCCCCTCATGACCGGCGACGAGCGCACCATGCTCGAGAGCTGGCTGGACTTCCACCGCGCCACGCTGGAGCTCAAGTGCCGCGGGCTGGACGACACGCAGGTCCGGCTCACGTCCGCCGAACCGTCGGGACTGACGCTGCTCGGGCTGGTGCAGCACCTCGCGGAGGTCGAACGGAACTGGTCCCAGCGGGTGTTCGCGGGGAGGGACGTACCGCCGGTGTTCGAGGAGGAGACCGGGTACACGCTCACGCCCGGGCGGGGGCTCGACGAGGCGCTGACCGTCTGGCGGCGGGAGATCGCGCGGGGACGGGAGCTGTGCGCCGGGCGGTCGCTGGAGGACACCGGGCGGATCGCCGACGGTCCGATGGCCGGTCTCGAGGTGAGTCTGCGCTGGATCCTCATTCACCTGATCGAGGAGTACGCCCGGCACAACGGCCATGCGGACATCCTTCGGGAACGCATCGACGGAGTTACCGGAGTATGAATTAAAGGCAATTCCAGAATTCTTTAAAAGCATAGCTTCCCGTATTCTTCTGCCCGCTTTCCCCGTACCTAAACGCAAAGATTTTGCGAACACGGAGCGGGGTGATTCGGGCAGATTCCGTGAGGGTTGCGACCTTGTGACGCGTTCCACAAGTGCGCCTTTTTGCCCTTTTCACGGTGGAAAAATGCGGGCATAAAGCGCATTCCCGCGCACCTGCCCCCGCACGCGCGATAACACATCCACCGCCCGTACGTAACCCCGAGCGGCCATGCATTTTTGAATTTCCCTGGGTAAATTGAATTCGCATGACTGCCGCACCAGCAGACCTACTCATAGACCACCCGACGGTGGCCGACGGGGCCGCGCTATGGCGGATGGCCAAGGAGTCCGGAAAGCTCGACCTGAACTCCTCGTACAGCTATCTGCTGTGGTGCCGTGACTTCGCCGGTACGTCGGCGGTGGCCCGCGGGGCCGACGGAGAGCCCGTCGGCTTCCTCACCGGCTACCTGCGCCCGGGGCGTCCGGAGACCCTCCTCGTGTGGCAGGTCGCCGTCGACGCCGCGCAGCGGGGGCGGGGGCTCGCCGCCCGGCTGCTCGACGGGGTGACCGCGCGTGTCATGGCCGAGCACGGCGTGACGTCCGTCGAGACGACGATCACGCCGGGAAACACCGCCTCCGAGCGGCTGTTCACGTCGTTCGCCGCCCGGCACGGCGCCGCCGTCGAGCGGGAGGTCCTGTTCGACCGGGAGCAGTTCCCGGACGGCCCGCACGACCCCGAAGTCCTGTACCGCATCGGCCCGTTGCACCACCCGTCGCATTGAGGAGCGATTCGCCGTGACCATCACCCAGCCCGACCTCAGCGTCTTCGAAACCGTGGAGTCCGAGGTGCGCAGCTACTGCCGCGGCTGGCCCACCGTCTTCGACCGTGCCAGCGGCAGCCGCATGTACGACGAGGACGGCCACAGCTACCTCGACTTCTTCGCCGGCGCCGGATCACTCAACTACGGCCACAACAACCCTGTGCTGAAACGCGCGTTGGTCGACTACCTGCTGCGCGACGGGGTCACCCACGGCCTGGACATGTCGACCGTGGCCAAGCGCTCCTTCCTGCAGACCTTCCAGGACCTCGTCCTGCGCCCGCGCGACCTGCCCTACAAGGTCATGTTCCCGGGGCCGACGGGCACCAACGCCGTGGAGGCCGCGCTGAAGCTGGCGCGGAAGGTGAAGGGGCGCGAGTCGATCGTGTCGTTCACCAACGCCTTCCACGGCATGTCCCTCGGGTCGCTGGCCGTCACCGGAAACGCCTTCAAGCGCGCCGGCGCGGGCATCCCGCTGGTGCACGGCACCCCGATGCCGTTCGACCGCTACTTCGACGGCACGGTCGAGGACTTCCTCTGGTTCGAGCGGCTCCTGGAGGACCAGGGCTCGGGCCTGAACAAGCCCGCCGCCGTGATCGTCGAGACCGTGCAGGGCGAGGGCGGCATCAACGTCGCGCGTCCGGAGTGGCTGCGTGCGCTCTCCGAGCTGTGCGAGCGCCAGGACATGCTGCTGATCGTCGACGACATCCAGATGGGCTGCGGCCGCACGGGCGCCTTCTTCTCCTTCGAGGAGGCGGGGATCGTGCCCGACATCGTCACCGTGTCCAAGTCCATCAGTGGCTACGGACTGCCCATGTCGCTGTGCCTGTTCAAGCCCGAGCTGGACGTCTGGGAGCCGGGCGAGCACAACGGCACGTTCCGCGGCAACAACCCGGCCTTCGTCACCGCCACCGCGACGCTGGAGACGTACTGGGCCGACGGCTCCGCCATGGAGAAGCAGACCCAGGCGCGCGGCGAGCAGGTCGAGCAGGGGCTCATCTCGATCACCGAGGAGAACCTGGCCGACGTCAAGGAGTACCGCGGCCGCGGTCTCGTCTGGGGCCTGGAGTTCCACGACAAGGACCGCGCCGGGAAGGTCGCCAAGCGCGCCTTCGAGCTCGGGCTCCTGGTCGAGACCTCGGGTCCGGAGAGCGAGGTCCTCAAACTGCTCCCGGCCCTCACCATCACGCCCGAGGAGCTGGACGAGGGCATGCGCGTCCTCGCCCGCGCCGTACGGGAAACCATCTGACGAGGAGGAATCGCACCCCGTGATCGTCCGTTCGTTCAAGGACATCGAAGGAACCGACCGGCATGTGAGGTCGGCGTCCGGCACCTGGGAGAGCAAACGCATCGTGCTCGCCAAGGAGAGGGTCGGCTTCTCGCTGCACGAGACGGTTCTGTACGCCGGGACCGAGACGTCCATGTGGTATGCCAACCACATCGAGGCCGTCGTCTGCGTGGAGGGCGAGGCCGAGCTGACCGACCACGAGACCGGGCAGTCGCACACCATCACGCCCGGCACCATGTACCTCCTCGACGGTCACGAGCGCCACACGCTCAGGATCAAGGAGGACTTCCGCTGCATCTGCGTCTTCAATCCGCCCGTCACCGGACGGGAGGACCACGACGAGAACGGCGTCTACCCGCTGCTCACCGAACCCGAGGAGGTGTGAAGGATCATGACCACGACCATCGCCACTGATCTGTACCCCAGCCGCGGAGCCACCGAGGTGGCCGTCCCCCGGCAGGACCCGGTGGTCTGGGGCTCCCCGGGAACGCCCGGTCCCATCACCGCGGGTGACCTGGAGGCGTACGAGCGGGACGGCTTCCTCGCCATCGATCAGCTCATCACGGACGACGAGGTCGCCGTCTACCGGGACGAGCTGAACCGGCTGGTGGCCGATCCGCGGATCCGGGCCGACGAGCGGTCGATCGTCGAGCCGAAGTCGCAGGACATCCGGACGGTCTTCGAGGTCCACAAGATCAGCCAGTTGTTCGCCCAGCTGGTGCGCGACGAGCGGGTCGTCGGGCGGGCCCGGCAGATCCTCGGCTCGGACGTGTACGTCCACCAGTCGCGGATCAACGTCAAGCCCGGCTTCGGCGCCTCCGGGTTCTACTGGCACTCGGACTTCGAGACCTGGCACGCCGAGGACGGCCTGCCGAACATGCGCACGGTGTCCGTCTCGATCGCTCTGACCGAGAACTACGACACCAACGGCGGGCTGATGATCATGCCCGGCTCGCACCGGACCTTCCTCGGGTGCGAGGGCGCCACGCCGAAGGACAACTACAAGAAGTCGCTGCAGATGCAGGACGCGGGCACGCCGTCGGACGAGGCGCTGACCAAGATGGCGTCCGAGTACGGCATCAGGCTCTTCACGGGCAAGGCCGGTTCGGCGACCTGGTTCGACTGCAACGCCATGCACGGGTCGGGCGACAACATCACGCCGTTCCCGCGCAGCAACGTCTTCATCGTGTTCAACAGCGTGGAGAACGAGGCCGTGGAGCCGTTCTCGGCACCGGTACGCCGCCCGGAATTCATTGGGGCTCGGGACTTCACGCCGGTGAAGTGAGGGCCTCGGCCGGGGGTCCGGGGGTTGCCCCCGGAAGACGCAGCATCGGGGCGCGGGACTTCACGCCGGTGAAGTGACCTCGGCCTGACCCCGGGGTGCGGGCGGTGCCACCGCGAGTCGGTGGCACCGCCCGCTTCCGTATGTCCGGCCGGACCAGGGTGCGTTCAGCCGGAGAGGACGTCCAGCAGCCGGTCCACGTCCGCGGTCGTGTTGTACAGATGGAAGGCCGCGCGCAGGTTGCCCGCGCGGTTGGAGACCTGGATGTCCGCGTCGCTCAACTTCGGCTGGCGGTCGCCGAGTCCGGGCACGGAGACGATCGCCGAACCGGGCGCGGGCACGGGCTCATGGCCTAGCGCGGCGAGTCCGGCCCGGAAGCGGTCGGCGAGCGCGAGGTCGTGGGCGCGGACGGCGTCCACACCGAGTTCCTCGATCAGATCGAGGGAGCGACGCAGCCCCGCGAAGGTGAACAGGGCGTGAGTGAGGTCGAACCGCCGTGCCGAACGGGCGAGTTCGGCCACCGGCCCGTAGCAGCTGTCCCACGGCCGCTCCGCCGCGACCCAGCCCGCGAGCACGGGCGACAGCCCGCCGAAGTCCTCCGGGACCACCAGGAAGGCCGTGCCGTGCGGCCCGAGCAGCCACTTGAAGGAGACGGCGGCGGAGTAGTCGTACGCGTCGGCGTCCATCGGCAGCCAGCCCGCGGCCTGGGAGAAGTCGACGTAGGTGCGCGCGCCGTGAGCCCGGGCCGCCTCGCGCAGGGCGGGCAGGTCGGCGACGCGCCCGTCCGCGGACTGGGCCGCGCTGACCGCGACGAGGGCCGTGCCGGGACGCACGGACTCGGCGATCCCCTCCAGCGGCACCGTGCGGACCTTGAGGTCGCCGCGGATGTGGAACGGGTTCAGCACGGAGGTGAAGTCGTCCTGTGCGGTGAGGACCTCGGCGCCCGCGGGCAGCGCGGCGGCGATGACACCCGTGTGCGCGGCGACCGAGGCGCCGACCGCCACCCGGGTGACGGGGACGCCGGCGAGCCGGGCGTACGCGGCCCGGCAGGCCTCCACGTCCTCGTACAGCGAGTTCAGCGGCCTGCCCTCGGCCCGCAGCAGCGCCGCCTCGTGCAGGGCGTCGACGGTACGGGCCGGGAGCAGGCCGTTGCTCGCGGTGTTGAGGTAAATGGTCTTCGGGGCGAACTCGGAACGGACGAGGGTCTCGAAGGTCTCCATGAGTCCACTGTGGGCCCCGCCAACCTCATAGTCCATTGCGGATCTCTACGGGATTTCCCCAAGGGTCCCTTATGGGTCTGCCCCGACCTGCGCCTTTCCCAGCGCGTCGGACTCAGCCCCGCTGCGGCACCGCGCACCCGTCAGGGCCGCACACGTCCGCATCGCCCTCGTCGAGCAGCTTCAGCGGCGGCCGCTCGCCCCACGCCTGGGTGAGCGCCTGGGCGAAGACCTCGGCGGGCTGGGCTCCGGAGACGCCGTACTTGCGGTCGAGGACGAAGAACGGCACGCCGGTCGCGCCGAGCTGGGCCGCCTCACGCTCGTCGGCACGGACCTCGTCGGCGTACGCGGCCGGGTCGGCGAGCACCTTGCGGACGGCCTCGGCGTCGAGACCCGCCTCCACGGCCAGCTCCACGAGCCGCTCGGCGCCCTCGGAGAACAGGGACCGCTCCTCGGCGAAGTTGGCCCGGTAGAGGATCTGGATCAGCTCGTCCTGCCTGCCCTGCTCCTTGGCGAAGTGCAGCAGGCGGTGCATGTCGAAGGTGTTGCCGTGATCGCGGTCGCGGGTGCGGTAGTCGAGGCCCTCGGCGGCGGCCTGCGCGCCCAGGTTGTCCTCGCCGGCCAGCGCCTGCGCCTCGCTCATGCCGTACTTCCGGGTGAGCATGGTGATCACGGGCTGGACGTCGTCCTTGGCACGGTCCGGGTCAAGCTCGAAGGAGCGGTGCACCACCTCGACGTCGTCACGGTGCGGGAAGGCCTCGAGAGCCTTCTCGAAGCGGGCCTTGCCCACGTAGCACCAGGGACAGGCGATGTCGCTCCAGATCTCGACGCGCATGGTGTCGGCTCTCTCCAGGGTTGTACGGTACGGAGACTCCCTCCGCAGACTGCATGAACGTTCAAGCAGTTCCGTTTCATTCCCCGCCCGCCGCCACTGAGTAGCGCAGGCAGAGGTGGTGGTCCCCCTCGGCGGGCGGGTTCTCCGGGTCCGGTTCCCACCCCAGGCGGGCGTAGAAGGCCTGGGCCCGCCGGTTGTCGACATGGACGTCGAGGACGGCACCGCGCCGGCCGTCGGCCCGCCACTGCTCCACGCAGGCCGCGTGCAGGGCCGTACCGATGCCGCCGCGCCAGTGGTCGGGGTCGACGTGGAACTGGAACAGCTTGACGATGTCCGCGGGGGCGCCTTCCGGGGTGCGGAAGGAGGCGAGGCCGACGATCCGGCTCCGCTCGACGACGCACAGCACGTGGCTGCCGGGCAGCTCGACGGCCCTACGCCAGTTGGCCACCCAGTCCGTACCGTCGTCGGGAAGGCCGTCCGGGTAGTACGTCGCCCGGGCCCGCGCGTGCAGCGCCGCGACGGCCCGCGCCTCGGCGGGCAGGACGCTGCGGATCACTCGGCTTCCGGTCACTCGCTCGATCATGCAAAGGACGACGCGACCCCGGCGGCGGCCGGTTCCAGCGATACGGTGGAGGGAAGGCCGCGATGTCCCCCGTCATGGAGGCACGATCACGGATCCCCTCACGCGGAACACACAACTGGCCGACGGGAGACGCCGGCCGGGGTCGTCCCCCGCCCTCACCCTCACCGCCGCCCTGCTGGGCTTCGCCCTGATCACCCTCGACGCGTCCGTGGTGAACGTGGCCCTGCCGTCGATCGGCGCCGAGCTGGGCGGCGGAATGGCGGGCCTCCAGTGGGTGGTGGACGCGTACACCCTCGCCTTCGCGTCCCTGATGCTCTCCACGGGCGCCTTCTCGGACCGGGCCGGGGCCAGCCGCGCGTACGCGATCGGCATCGCGCTCTTCACGCTCGCGTCGGCGGCCTGCGGCCTCTCGCCCAGCCTGCCGGCGCTGATCGCTGGGCGCACGGTGCAGGGGCTCGCGGCGGCCGTCGTCCTCCCGGCGTCCCTGGCGCTGGTACGGCAGGCGTACCCGGATCCGGCCCGCCGGGCCAGGGCGACGGCCGCGTGGACGGCGGGCGGTTCGGTGGCGGTGGCCCTGGGTCCGGTGGCGGGCGGGGCGCTGACGACGGCCTGGGACTGGCGGGGCGTCTTCTTCATCAACCTGCCCCTGGGCGCCGTGGCCCTCGCCCTGCTGCTGCGCGCGCCCCGCTCCGAACGCCGCCCGGCGCCCCTGGACCTGCCCGGCCAGGCAACGGCCGCACTGGCCCTCACCGCCCTCGCCTTCGCGGTGATCGAGCGCGGCCCCGCGGGGTGGGCCACCGCTGTCGTGGCCGCTGTCGCGGGGGTCGCGTTCCTGCGGATCGAGGCGCGGCAGCCGAACCCGGTCGTCCCGCCGGCGTTGTTCCGCAGCCGGGAGGTGACCGCGGCGGTCGCGGCGGGCGCCGCGTGCAGCGTGGCCTTCTACGGTGTGGTGTTCGTCTTCTCCCTGTTCTTCCAGCAGCTGCAAGGCCGCTCCGCGCTCCACGCCGGGCTGGTGTTCCTGCCGATGACGGCACTGATCGGAGTGACGAACGTGCTGGCGGGCAAGCTGGCCGGGCGTTACGGCCCACGACTGCCGATGCTGCTGGGCCAGGGCCTGGCCGTCGCGGGCCTGCTGGCCCTGCTCCTCGTCGACGCCGGCACGTCGCCCGGCCTGGTGGCCGCGCTGTTCGTCCCACTGGCGCTGGGCTGCGGGCTCACCGTGCCGCCGCTGACCGCCCTGATGATGGACGCGGTGCCCGGTGAGCGCGCAGGTCTGGGCGCGGGCGTCCTCAACGCGGCCCGTCAGGTGGCCGGCGGTCTGGCCATCGCCGTCTTCGGGGCCCTGGTCTCCGGCGCCTTCGTCCCGGGCATGCGGCTGTGCCTGGCCATCGCGGCGGGCCTGTTCGGGGTGACCTGGTTCCTCAGCTTCCGTCTCTCAGGTCGCGCGGCCAGTTGGGCCGGAACTCGATGTGGTCGTAAGTGACCACACACCCCTCCCCCATCGGCGACTGCGCCAGGAATCCGACCAGCGCGGCCCCGGTCTCCTTCTCCTCGCCCAGCGTGAACAGCCGCACGAAGATCCAGCGCTCACCGTCCCGTGAGGCGTGGAAGGCGAAGGCCCGTCCGGTCCTGCTGACCCGCAGCCATATGGAGCTCCCGTCCACGGTGAAGGAGTTGGCGTCGTCGGAGTGCCCCCGGGTGACCACGGTGCACACGGTGGGCACGTCCGGGGAGTACTCCAGGCAGAACTTCGCCCAGGCCCGCTCCCCGACGTGGACGTACAGCACACCGGCGTCGAACGCCGCACCGAACCCCACGGTCACCCGGGCGATCAGCTGAAAGTCCCCCAAGGGCGCACCGAGCAATCGCGGCGCGTCGGACGCGGGATCCAGCCCCTCCCCGGTAGGCGGCACAAAACGATCCTGCCGCGGCCCGGCCCACCCGGTGAGCACGCCGTCCTCATAGGTCCAGTTGCCGTCGGGCCCGTAAGTGCGCAGGGGGAAAGGCAGTTCGGAAAGTTCGAAATCCATGTGCCGATGATCTCAGGCTCGGACGAGCCACCCATAGGGGCGCGGTGCTGTATCGATATGCGGCTCAGCCGCGTGGGCGCGACAAGCCACATCTGACCGTCAGCCCGCAAACGCACCGCACCCCGACGGCGCTACCGCTCCAGACGCCCGTTGAACCGCCGAGGCAGCCCCAGCGCGTTCTCGTCCCGCAGCTCCACCGGCAGCAACGTCTCAGGCGCCCCCTGATACACGACCGGCCGCAGCCACCGCTCGATGGCGGTACCGCCCACCGAAGTGGACGTGGACGTGGTGGCGGGGTACGGCCCACCGTGATGCTGGGCGGACGCCACGGCAACACCCGTCGGCCACCCATTGACCAGCACACGCCCGGCCAGTGGCGTCAGCTCCGCCAGGATCTCCGCCCCACGGCCCTTGCCCGCCGCCTCGTCGGCGGACAGGTGAACGGTCGCGGTGAGGTTCCCGGGCAGCCGGTCCAGCACGCTCCTGGCCTGCGCCTCGTCCTCGTAGCGCACGACGACGGTGACCGGGCCGAAGCACTCCTCCAGCAGCAGGTCGTGCTCACCCTCCGAGGCCAGCTTCGCCGCCGGAACCGTGAGGAACCCGGCGCTGACGGTGTGCTCGCCGCCCGCACCCGGGGTCACGGGCGTCTCGACGTCGGAGAGCTCCGCCCGCTCGGCGACCCCCGCGACGAAGTTGTCCCGCATACGGTGGTCGAGGAGAACCCCGGAGTCGGTGTCGCTGACGGCGTCCGTCAGCGACTTGACGAGCCCGTCACCGGCCTCGCCGGAGGGCACGAGCACGAGGCCCGGCTTCACACAGAACTGGCCGACGCCCAGTGTCATCGACCCGGCGAGCCCCTGGCCGATCGCCTCAGCCCGCTCCGCGGCGGCCGCCTCGGTGATGACGACGGGGTTGAGTGAGCCGAGCTCGCCGTGGAAGGGGATCGGGGTCGGGCGGGCGGCCGCCGCGTCGAACAGCGCCCGGCCACCGCGCACCGAGCCGGTGAAGCCGGCCGCGGAGATCAACGGGTGCTTGATGAGCTCGATGCCCGCCTCGAAGCCGTGCACCAGGCCCACGACGCCGGCCGGGATGCCGTGCTCCGCGGCGGCGCGGCGCAGCACGCTGGCGACCAGCTCGGACAGGGCCGGGTGGTCGGGGTGGGCCTTGACGACGACGGGGCAGCCCGCGGCCAGGGCGCTGGCGGTGTCACCGCCGGCGACCGAGAAGGCGAAGGGGAAGTTGGACGCCGAGTAGACGGCGACGACACCCAGCGGCACCTTGTAGCGGCGCAGGTCCGGGATGGGCGGGGTGGCGGTGTCGTCGGGGTGGTTGATGACGACGTCGAGGAAGGCGCCCTCGTCGACGATGTCGGCGAAGGCCCGCAGCTGGAAGCAGGTGCGGGCGAGCTCGCCGTTCAGCCGGACCGGGCCGAGCGCGGTCTCGGCGTCGGCGACCTCGACGAGGTGGTCCTTGGACGCCTGAAGCTGATCGGCGGCGCTGCGCAGGAAGGCGGCGCGGACGGCGCGGTCGGCGAGCGCGCCGCGCGTGTCATGCGCGGCGCGGACGGTGGCGTCCACCTCCTGGGCTGTGGCCTCCACCGCAACCTGTTCACGCTGCTTCCCGGTTCGGGGGTCGACACTCCAGACTGGTGCTGCTGCCACCGCGGGTCCCTCCACATGTAATGCCGCAGTACTTACTGTCACCACCAGGGTCGTTCGATATACTGAACGCCGTCTCTGATGATGAATGATGTCCTCGGAGACTATTTCCCGTCGAACGAAGGGGTCAAGCGCGATGTCGGCAGGCGAGACGGGGGGCGGGGCGCAGGTCAAGTCCGCGGTGCGGACGGTTGAGCTGCTCGAGTACTTCGCCGGCCGCCCCGGTATGCACTCCCTCGCGGCGGTCCAGGAAGCCGTCGGGTATCCCAAGTCCAGCCTCTACATGCTGCTGCGCACACTCGTGGAGCTGGGCTGGGTCGAGACGGACGCGACGGGCACACGGTACGGCATCGGCGTACGGGCGCTGCTGGTCGGCACGTCGTACATCGACGGCGACGAGGTGGTGGCGGCGGCCCGCCCGACGCTGGACCGGCTCTCCGACGACACCACGGAGACGATCCACCTGGCCCGCCTGGACGGTACGAACGTCGTCTACCTCGCCACCCGCCAGTCGCAGCACTACCTGCGTCCCTTCACCCGGGTCGGCCGCCGGCTGCCCGCGCACTCGACCTCGCTGGGCAAGTCGCTGCTGAGCACCTACTCCGACGAGCAGGTCCGCAAGATGCTGCCCGAGACGCTGCCGGCCCTGACCGAGCACACCATCACCGACCGGGAGAAGCTCATCGAGGAGCTGCACCTGGTGCGGGACCAGGGCTTCGCCGTGGACCGCGAGGAGAACACGCTGGGCCTGCGCTGCTTCGGTGTGGCGATCCCGTACCGCACCCCGGCGCGCGACGCGATCAGCTGCTCGGTGCCGGTGGCCAGACTCACCCCCGCCCACGAGCAGATGGTCAAGGACGCCCTGTTCGACGCCCGTGACCGGCTGACACTCGCGACCCGGAGGCTCTGAACTGTGCAGGTTGTACTGCGCGAGGTGCACGACAGCGACCTGCCGGTCTTCTACCGGCAGATGAATGATCCGCAGGCCGCCCGGATGGCGGCCTTCACCGCTGAGGACCCCGCCGACTGGGACGCCTTCGAGGCCCTGTGGAAACGCATCCGGTCCTCGGACGACATCGCGCGGACCGTCCTGGCGGACGGTGACGTGGTTGGCAGCGCGGCGGTGTACGGGGTGCCGGGTGAGCGCGAGGTGACGTATTGGGTGGATCGCGCGTACTGGGGGCGCGGTGTGGCGACGGCCGCGCTGCGGGGGCTGCTGGCCGAGGTGCCCGAGCGGCCGCTCTACGCCCGCGCGGCGGCCGACAACAAGGGCTCGCTGCGGGTCCTGGAGAAGTGCGGCTTCCAGGTCAGCGTGACGGCCAGGGGTTTCGCGAACGCCCGCGGCGAGGAGATCGACGAGGTCGTGCTGACGCTGGAGGGATGAGAGGCCGCTCCCCCGTGCGGCGGAGCGGGATCGTCACCGGGCGCGAGGCGGACCCGTCGGCGCCGCGCCGGCCCGGTCGCATGACGCGGTCCGGCACCCTCGCTCCCCGACGCCGGCCCCTGTACGCCGTCGGCGTCGCCTCCTGCGCGAGCAGCCCTTGGGGGCCGGGGACGTGAGGGGATTCGTGGGGCTGCTGTTCGGGCGGCGGGCGCGACGACGCTGGGTCCATCTGGTCCTCGGCGGCGCGCTCGCGATGCCGTACGTCTTCGTGGGCGAGGCCGTCCTCGGTCCGGCGACCGGGGCGCACAGCGCCTTCGGCTCCTTTCCGCTCCAACTCGCCTCCTTCGCCGCCGGGCTGCCCCTGGCCGCCCTGACCGCCGCCCTGTTCCCCATGGCCCGGCCGCTGGAGGCCGGCGCCGCGCGCGCCCTGTGCGGCATCGATCCCGATGCCCTCGCGTACGACGCCGCCCGCACCCGGGGCGCCAAGGCGCGTACCGCGGGCTGGTTCGCCCTGCACCTCGGGTTCGGCGGGGTGATCTCGGGGATGTCGCTGGCCGTGCCGCCCTTCGCGGCCGTCCTGATGGTGCTGCCCGTCGCCGTGGGTCTGGGCGACACCCGGCTCGGGCTGCCCGAAGTCCTCGGTGAGCCATGGGCGTTGGCGCTGGAGCCGGTCGCGGGCGGTGCTCTGCTCGCCGCCCTCGCCGGGTGCGCGGCCGGCTGCGGTGCGCTGCTCGCCCGCTGGGCGCCCGCGCTGCTCGGGCCGGCCCCCAAGGACCGGCTCGCCGCCGCCGAGGCCCGCGCGGCCGACCTCGCCGTACGCAACCGGCTCGCCCGTGAGCTGCACGACTCCGTCGGCCACGCCCTGAGCGCCGTGACCCTCCAGGCCGGTGCGGCCCGCCGGGTCCTCGACAGCGACCCGGAGTTCGTCCGGGAGGCCCTCGCGGCGATCGAGGAGACCACTCGGCGCACGGTGGGTGAACTGGACGCGGTGCTGGGCGTGTTGCGGGACGGCGACGCTCCCGGTACGGCCCCCGCGCCCACCCTCGACGCCGACCTCGACGGCCTGCTGCGCCGCACCCGCGCGGGCGGGCAGCGCGTGACGGCCACCGTCGAGGCGGCCGCCGGCTCCCTGCCCCCACTGCTGTCCCGCGAGGCCTACCGCATCGTCCAGGAGGGGCTGAGCAACGCCCTCCGCCACGCGGGCGGCCAGGCTGGCGTGGACCTGCGGATCGGTGTCGCCGACGACCACCTGGAGATCGCCGTCGAGAACCCCCTGAACGGCACCGCGCCCTCCCGTCCCGGTGGCGGCCACGGCCTGCGCGGCATCGCGGACCGGGCCCGCCTGCTGGGCGGCACGGCGGAGGCGGGCCCGCAGCACGACGGCACATGGCGACTGCGCGTCCGGCTGCCGATCCGCACGACAGGACCGACGATGAAGGAATCCGCGTGACCGAACCCACCATCCGTGTCGTCCTCGCCGACGACGAGCGCATGGTCCGCACCGCCCTGCGCGCCATCCTCTCCGCCGAGCCGGACCTGGAAGTGGTCGGCGAGGCGGCCACCGGGGCCGAGGCCGTGTCGGTCGTCCGGGAGGCGGCGCCGGACGTGGTACTGATGGACGTGCGCATGCCCGAGGTCGACGGCATCCGCGCCACCGAGCAGATCCTCGCCGGCCTCCCCGAGCCGCCGAGGATCGTCGTCGTCACCACCTTCGAGAACGACTCCTACGTCTATGACGCCCTGCGCGCCGGAGCCGCCGGGTTCCTGCTCAAGCGGGCCGACGCGGACGCGCTGGTCCAGGCCGTACGGCTGGTCGCGCGCACCGACAGCCTGCTGTTCCCGTCCGCGGTGCGGGCGCTGGCCACCGAGCACGCGCGCGTGCACGCCGCGCCCCCGGCGTGGGTGAGCGGGCTCACCGGCCGGGAGAGCGAGGTGCTGCGGCACATGGCCGGCGGGCTCACCAACGCCGAGATCGCCCGCCGTATGGGCGTCGGCCCGGCCACCGTGAAGACGCACGTGGCGGCCGTCCTGGCCAAGACCGGCACCCGCGACCGCACCCAGGCGGTCATCGCGGCGTACGAAGCGGGTTTCATGAACGTCCGATGAGAAATCCGCCTGGATGGGAACGATCCACTCGACGTCGCACGTCTTTCTGACTGGGATGAACAAGACGATCAGGCGGGCCTCCGTCTTCGCGCTGCTCCTCGTGTTCGCGCTGCTGGTCAGGGCCACATGGGTGCAGTTCTACGACGGCACGGCCCTAGCGGACAGCAAGGACAACCGGCGGAACGCGATCGAGACGTACGCGGCACCGCTCGGGAACATCATCGTGGGCGGCAAGTCCGTCACCGGCTCGACCCGGACGGGCAGCGGCGACCTCGCGTACAAACGGACGTACGCCAACGGTCCGTTGTACGCGGCGGTGACCGGCTACGCCTCCCAGGCCTACGCGCCCACCCAGCTGGAGGGCATCTACGCCGACCTGCTCAACGGCACGGACACCCGGCTGAAGACCGTGATGGACACGGTCACCAACCAGCGGGCCGCCCCGGGCAACGTGGTCACGACGATCGACCCGGACGTGCAGAAGGCCGCGTACGGCGCGCTCGGCGACAAGAAGGGCGCCGCCGTCGCCATCGACCCGAAGACCGGCAGGATCCTTGCCGTGGCGTCGACACCGTCGTACGACCCGTCGTCGCTCACCGATGCCAACACCGCCGGCGCGGCCTGGAAGAGGCTCACCAAGGACCCGGAGAAGCCGCTCACCAACCGTGCCCTGCGGCAGCCGCTGCCACCGGGGTCGACGTTCAAGCTGGTCGTGGCGGCGGCCGCGCTGGAGGACGGGCTGTACTCGTCGGTGGACGAGAAGACGGACAGCCCCGATCCGTACCGGCTGCCGGGCTCCACGACGGACCTGTCGAACGAGAACCCCAACGCCCCCTGCACCAACGCCTCGATCCGCACCGCCCTGCAGTACTCCTGCAACAACGTCTTCGCCAAGATGGCCGTCAAGCTGGGCCAGGACAAGGTGAAGGCGATGGCCGACAAGTTCGGCTTCAACAACGACGCCCAGGACGTGCCGGTGCGGGCCTACACGAGCCTGTACCCCTCGGACATGGACGAGGCGGGGACGGCCCTGACCGGCATCGGCCAGTTCGACGTCACGGCGACCCCGCTCCAGATGGCGATGGTGTCGGCGGCGATAGCCAACGGCGGCAAGCTGGTCTCGCCGCACATGGTGTCCCAGATCACCGACAGCGGTGGTGACGTCCTGAAGAACTACGACGACGACACCAGCACCACGGAGATCCTCAGCTCCTCGACCGCCGAGCAGCTCCAGTCGGCGATGCAGACGGTCATCGAGAAGGGCACCGGCACGAACGCGCGGATCCCCGGCGCGACGGTGGGCGGCAAGACCGGTACGGCTCAGCACGGCGAGAAGAACAGCCAGACGCCGTACGCGTGGTTCACCTCGTACGCGAAGGCCGGTGACAAGGAGGTCGCCGTGGCGGTGATCGTGGAGCAGTCCAACGCGGCCCGCTCGGAGGTCAGCGGCAATGGGCTGGCCGCGCCGGTGGCCAAGGCGACGATGGAGGCGGCACTCAAGAACTGAGCGTCGGGGCAGCCCGATCAGGGCTGCCCCCTCACCTCATTTGACGCCCAGGATCTGCTCGATCGGGTCGATGCCGAAGTAGACGAGGAACAGTGCCGACGCTCCCCACAGCAGCCAGTGGACGTCCTTCGCCTTGCCCAGCACCGACTTGATGACGACGTACGCGAGGAAGCCCGCGCCGATGCCGTTGGTGATGGAGTAGGTGAACGGCATCACGGCGATCGTGAGGAACGCGGGGATGGCGATCTCGTACTTGTCCCAGTCGATGCTCTTGACCTGGGTCATCATCAGGAAGCCGACGGCGACGAGCGCGGGGGCCGCCGCCTGGAGCGGGACGATGGTGAGCAGCGGGGTGAGGAACAGGGCGAGGGCGAAGAGGCCGCCGGTGACCAGGTTGGAGAAGCCGGTGCGCGAGCCCTCGCCGACGCCCGCCGCCGACTCGATGTAGGAGGTCGCGGAGGAGGCGGAGGACGCGCCTCCGGCGACCGCGGCCGCGCCGTCGATGAGCAGCACCCGGCCCAGGTTGGGCACCTGGCCCTTCTCGTCCAGCAGGCCCGCCTCGGCGCTGATGCCGACGACGGTGCCCATGGTGTCGAAGAAGTCGGACAGGATCAGCGTGAAGATCAGCAGGACGACGGTGATCGCGCTGGTCTCGCTGAAGGCGCCGAACAGGCTGAAGTGGCCGATGAGTCCGAAGTCGGGGGCGTCCACGACCTTGTCGGGCCAGGCCGGTGTGGTCAGGCCCCAGCTCTTGATGTCGGCGATCGAGTTGATGACGATCGCGACGACCGTCATCGTCACGATGCTGATGAGGATGGCGCCCTTGACCTTGCGGGCGAGCAGTCCGATGGTCAGCAGCACGCCGAGGCAGAACACGAGGATCGGCCACCCGGCGAGGGTGCCGGTGCCGCCGAGCTGCACGGGGACGGTGGTACCCGCGGCGTCGGGGATGCGGCTGACGAAGCCGGCGTCGACGAAGCCGATGAAGGCGATGAACAGGCCGATGCCGACGCTGATCGCCTGCTTCAGCGGTTGCGGGATGGCGTGCATGACGGCCTCGCGCAGGCCGGTCACCACCAGGACGCAGATCAGCAGGCCCTCGACGACGATGAGGCCCATCGCGTCGTCCCAGCTCATCAGCGGGGCGATCTGGAAGGCGACGACGGCGTTCAGTCCGAGGCCCGCGGCCAGCGCCAGGGGGAGATTGCCGCCGACGCCCATGACGATCGTCATCACAGCGGCCACCAGGGCGGTGGCCGTGGTGAGTTGGACGGTGTCGAGCTGGTGGCCGAACTTGTCCTTGGCGCTGCCCAGGATGATGGGATTCAGGACAAGGATGTAGGCCATCGTGAAGAACGTGGCGAAGCCGCCGCGTAT
Organism: Streptomyces griseus subsp. griseus; assembly: GCF_000720255.1. GTDB lineage: Bacteria > Actinomycetota > Actinomycetes > Streptomycetales > Streptomycetaceae > Streptomyces > Streptomyces griseus_I. The sequence continues at coordinate 110,809 of NZ_JOJE01000001.1, forward strand.
CTCCCGGCCGAAGGTGGATCCCCGTTCGGAGATCTTGAAGAACCGGTCGACGCTGTTCACCGCCGGTGGCGGGGCACTTGACCGGTCGGTCACCTTCTGCGTCTCGGACATGGGCGGACACTCCTTGTTCCCTGGTCGGACGGTGTGCGGATGCTGGCTGGATTGTTCCGTCGTTGAACCCGTGCCAGGTTTTCTCCGTGTTACGGAATCGGGTTCGGGCGACCATACGGCGTTCGAAGCCCCGTACGAACCCCGTCGTTGATCGCTGCTACGCTTCCCGATCTCGTCCCGTCACCTCCCCGGGACATACTCATGTCATTCACATGACACGCACAGGCACCCCGTACCAGGTGCCCGGAGTCGCACCGAGAAGAGGTCACCCGTGGGCACAGTCGTCGACGACGCCGCCTCCGTGGAATTCCATGCCTTCTTCGAACGCCACTACGCCGAACTGTCCCGCCTGGCCCACCTCTTGACCGGCGAGTCGGACGCCGCGGACGATCTGGCGGCGGACGCGCTGCTGGCCTTGTGGAACCGCTGGGACCGGGTGCGCGCGGCCGACCATCCGGTGGCGTACGCGCGCGGCGTCGTCGCCAACCTGGCCCGCACCCGCATCCGCAGCGCCGTGCGCGAGCGTCGCAGGATCGCCCTGTTCTGGTCGCAGCGCGAGGAGAAGACCGAGAACCCGGACATCGCGGGCGTGGTGGACGTCCAGTCGGCACTGCGTAGACTCCCGTTCCGCAAACGGGCCTGCGTGGTGCTGCGGCACGCCTTCGACCTCTCGGAGAAGGACACCGCGCTCGCCCTCGGGATCTCGGTCGGTACGGTGAAGAGCCAGACCTCCAAGGGAATGGCCGAGCTGCAGAAGCTGCTCGGTACGCAGCGAGCTCCACAGCGGGTGCGTGTGGTGATGGCGCGCACCGGTGAGGCCGGAGGAAGGGACCGATGACCATGCAGCGGGACGTGCACGACGAGCTGCGCGCCCGGCTGCACCAGGCGGCCGGGTCCCACGAGCCGGACCGGGCGCGCATCCTGGCCCGGATCGAGCGCGGCATGACCGAGCAGGACCGGCCCGACCACCGGGCGACGCGTCCGGCGGTGCTGAGCTGGGCGCGGATCGCGGGTGCCACGGCCGCGGTGGCCGGCATGCTCGCGGTCGGCGGCTACGCGGTGGCGTCCGCGGTGAAGGACGAGCCCCCGCAGCAGCAGACGGTGCAGACCTCGCCCACCCCGGTACGCTCCCCCGACGCGACCAGTCGGCCGCCCGCCTCCCCGTCCCCGACGCCGACGTCCGCGGGTCGGGGAGAGACGGGCAGGTCGGGCCCGCCCCCGTCGCACACCGCCGACTCCAAGCCGTCCACCTCGGCGCCCGCGCCGCCGCCTGCGCAGGGGTCCGAGGACGGCCCGCTCTGGTCGGACGGCTCGGTGGACCCACACAGCAACGACTTCTGGGCGCAGAGCAACCTCACCCTCAAGACGTCCCAACAACTCACCGCGCTCACCGTGCGACTGAAGGTCGCCCAGACCGGCGGTGTCTCGTCGGCGGGCGCCTGGCGCTCGCTGCCCGAGGCCGACTTCACCCAGACGATCGAGGAGAAGGACGGCTTCCTCGTCTACACCTGGGTGCTCAAGGAGGGCCGTACGGTCCCGAAGGGCGAGTGGGTGTTCGCGGGGCAGTACGACCACGACCGCGGCGGCCGGGACGCGAAGGACGACAGCTACCGGATCACCGCCACGGCGGCAGGCCAACAGCGCGCGGTGGACGGCGACTTCGCGGCCCGCGACACCAACGACTCCTGAGAGCTTTCGCAGCAGTCGGCGAGCGCCGAGGTGGACACTCACCTCCGCACGAGCGACTCCACCGCCGTGACGGCCTCGGACAGCCCCGATGGATGCGGCAGCCCCGGCGCCGTCTGTCCGGCCCAGCCGGGACCGAGGGTCAGGACCAGCGGCTTCCTGCGGGCGCCCCGCACACCCCACTCGAGCGCTGCGACGTGCTGGGCCAGCGGCCGGCTCGCCGTGGCACGGGACTGCGCCCACAGCCCTACCACCGCCGGTCCGGTCCGGCGCACGGCGGCCAGGAGTGACTCGACGGGCAGTGCGCCACCGAACATGCGGACCGGGAGGTCGCGCTCGGCCAGCGCGGCGGCCAGCACCTCCAGCGGCAACGTGTGATGCTCCGCGGGCACACAGGCGAGGAGGGTGGTGGCACCGGGCCGGTCGGCGGCCACGGGCGGGGAGTGGCGCCGCAGCGCGCCGGAGACGTGCCAGGACAGGAAGTGCTCGACCTCCACGTACCTCTCCCCCGAGCTCTCCCACTTGCGGCCGACCGCCTGCAGCGTGGGCATGATCACCTCCGTCCAGGCGGTGATCAGGCCGTGCTCCTCGACGGCCGCCCTCAGCAGCTCGTCGAGAGCGGTGGCGTCGAGACGCAGGGCCGCGCGCGCGAGGCCCTTGCACTCCCGTCGTACGTCACCCAGTCGCAGACCGGTGCCGGCCCGGCCGCGCCCGCGGGCCGCCGCCGCGGGCTGTGAGGGAGCGGTACGCGTCGTCTGTGAGGCGCCGTCCGCACTCGGTTCCGCGAGCGCCAGGCGGGCGGCCTCGGCGGGGGGCAGTCCGGTCGCCGTGAGGGAGCACATCCGCTCCAGCCGTGCCACGTCGTCGGCGGTCCAGCGGCGGTGGCGGCCGTCGGTGTGGCCGGTGGGGCCGAGGCCGTAGCGACGGTCCCAGGACCGGACCGTTGTGGGCGCCACCCCGAGCCGTCTCGCCACCTCTCCGGTGGTCAGCCCGCCGCCATGCGACGCACCGGCCTGATCACCGTCGCTCCTGTCGTGACTCACACTCCCATCATACGACGCACAACCGACGCAGGTTGTCTGCGTCGTTTTCGCTTCTGAGACTGGTACCCACGCGTCCGGTCGCTGCGGCGCTCGCCCCGACCGGACCTGCACGGCAGGCGGTTCCGTATCCGCACCGTCCACCTGGCCAGGAGGAACAGGCCATGAGCCCGAACACGCGATCCACCGCAGACCGATCCCCGGCCGCGGAGGAGACCCGGTACGAGGACGAGCTGGCCCGCGGCCTGCGGGCAGCGGACCAGAACGCGTTCGCGGCCGTCTACCGGCGATGGGGAGCACTCGTACACACCATGGCGACCCGCTCGCTGGGCGACGCGCACGAGGCTGAGGACGTGACGCAGCAGGTGTTCCTCGGCGTCTGGCGCGGTCGGTCCGGCTTCCGTCCGGAGCGGGGACCGCTCGGAGCATGGATCGTCGGCATCACCCGCCGGAAGATCGTCGATGCCCTGGCGGCCAGGACGAGGCGCCACACGCTGGTCGACTCGATCACACGCGACGCGGACACCCACCGCACGGACGTGGTGGCACCCGACGACGTCCTGGACCGGGTGCTCCTGGTCGACGCCCTGTCCCGCCTTCCCCACGACCAGCGCGAGGTGCTGTGCATGGCGTTCTACGACGACCTGACCCAGACCCAGATCGCCGAACGGACCGGAATGCCTCTGGGCACCGTCAAGAGCCACAGCCGACGCGGCCTGCACCGGCTGCGTGCGGGAATCGAACAGGGGCGCGCCGGCGCAAGGGCCGCGTGACCGCGTCGGGTTCCCGTTCCCTCGCCCGCATCCGTGGCGGCGCCCGCCCACGAAGCAGAGACGAGACTCCGCAACGGGCGGAACCTCCTCATGAAGGGATATCCCCCATGGCCTCCCGCACCCCTTTCACCCTCGCCGCCATGGCCGGCGCCTGTGCTCTGGCCCTCGGTGTCACGGCCCCCGCCACGGCGGCCCGCGCCGCGGGCGGCGGCGACGACGCTGCCATGGTGTCCGTCTTCCACGGCGTTCCCGGGCTGACCGTCGATGTCTATGCCAACGGTGACAAGCTGCTCGGCGACTTCAAGCCCGGCACTGTGACCGCCCCCCAGGCCCTCGACGCCGGGACCTACGACATCCAGGTCTTCCGAGCCGGCCAGAGCCCCGGCGGCACACCGGCCATCGAGAAGGAGATCAAGGTGCCGGCCGGAGCGAACGCCACCATCGCGGCCCACCTCTCCGCAAGCGGCCGGCCCCGACTGACGGCCTTCGTCAACGACGTCTCCCAGGTGAACACCGGCAAGGCACGGCTGACCGTGCGTCATGTCGCCGCCGCTCCGGCCGTGGACGTCCGAGCGAGCGGGCAGCCCGTTTTCAAGGGGCTGGAGAACCCCGAGCAGGCCACCACCACGGTCGACGCCGGCACCGTCTCGACCGATGTCGTGCTCGCCGGCACGAACACCGTGGTGATCGGCCCGGCCGACCTGAATCTCAAGGAGGGCACCAGCAACATCGTCTACGCCTGGGGCAGCGCGCAGGACAAGAACCTGGCGCTGGCGACCCAGACGCTCAATGCCAAGGCATCCGCACCGAACACCGCCGGCTAGGGCCGCCCGGCGGATCAGGCCGCAGGAAGGCAGCGGTGACTCATCGACCCAGGTGAGCGGGGTCTGGTGCCGTCGGCAACCGACGACAACGCCGCAGGTGTGCGCGCCAGGCCCCGCGTCTGCGGCATGATCCGCCGGACAGCCCCCAGGGCGGCGGTGGCACCACCACCGTCGGTGCGGACTCCTCCGGCGGCCGGTGTCGTGGGCCCCGCCGAGCATCCGCGGAGGACCGCCGCCTGGGCGGCGGTCCTCGCCCTCGGGACCCGCTCTTCGGGATGGCGTCACCGCCGCCGACTTCCGCCCGGGCCGGCGCGGAGAGCGCCCCCTCGTGTCCCACCCCGGAGGATCTCGGCTGCTGCGGACAGGAACAGCGGCGGATCCCGAGGAACAGGAGGCCGCCGTGGCCCACGTCGATCCCGCGCGGTTGGTGGAACTCGCCTTGGGAGAAGCTGACTCGGGCAACGACGCGCACGCCTTGCGACACATCGCCGCATGCGCCCGGTGCAGTGCGGAACTGCGGTGGACGGCACATGTCGTGGCCGCTGCGCGCGGCGTCGAGGCGGCGGACCTGCCGACCGCGCCTCCGGAACGGGTGTGGCGACACATCGCGCGGGAGTTGCCCCACGCCGGGGAGACCTCTTCGGCGCCTGGTGCGGAGGCCGCTCGCATGCCACGTGGGGCGACAGTGGACGAGGACAGCACAAGGCACTTCAGGGACACCGGCATCCGCGTGTGCCGACGTGCCTTGAGGCTTCTCGGCGCGGTCACCGGTATCCGGAGATCCCGGCGCGCTCGTTCGCCCGGACGGCACGGTCGGCGTGCCTGACGCTCCGGCGACGGCGAGGTCGACCGCGAAAACAACCATCTGTTCACTTTTGGCGTCCTTATCAGTGCAGAGAGCCTGCCGGCCTGAGCCCCCCTCGGCCGGCAGCAGCCGACCGGAGCCCCCCTCGGGTCGGCGGTGCGAAGCCCCCGCCGGTGACGACCGGCGGGGGCTTCACATGTCCCCACTGAAACTTTCGACGCTTCGTGTCCCACCTCGCCCTGTTGACGGGCCGTTTCCCGCTGGTAAGACTCCGAAGGCGCGCGCCGCCCAACAGAATCCCCCACACTTCCACAGGACTGCCCATGCGCCCCAGAGCCGTGTTCGTCGCCTGTCTCGCCCTTCTCCTCACCCTGTTCGCCGCCCCACCCGGCACCGCGCACTCAGGAGCCCCGCCTGTGAAGCACTCCGAGTACGCCGGCTACCTCTTCGCCTACTTCACCGGCGAGGGCACCGCCGACGGTGAGCAGATCCGCTACGCCCTCAGCCGGGGCAACGACCCCCTGCACTGGCGCGAGCTGAACGCCGGGAAGCCGGTCCTGACCTCCACCACCGGTGAGAAGGGGCTGCGCGACCCGTTCGTGATCCGCTCCCCCAAGGGCGACAAGTTCTACCTGATCGCCACCGACCTGCGGATGTACCAGAACAGCAGCGGCAGCTGGGACTACGTGCAGCGGCACGGCAGCAAGTCGATCATGGTGTGGGAGTCCACCGATCTGGTCCACTGGACCGACCAGCGCCTGGTGAAGGTCTCCCCCGACAGCGCGGGCAACACCTGGGCTCCGGAGGCCTACTGGGACGACTCCCTCGGCCAGTACGTCGCCTTCTGGGCGTCGAAGCTGTACGCCGACGACGACCCCGATCACACCGGCTCGACGTACAACAAGATGCTGTACGCGACCACCAAGGACTTCCGCACCTTCAGCGCGCCGAAGGTCTGGGACGACCCCGGGTACTCGGTGATCGACTCCACGGTCGTGAAGTACAAGGACAGCTACTACCGCTACACCAAGGACGAGCGCGACCCGACCTCCAGCTCGCCCTGCTCGAAGTTCATCACCGCGGAGAAGTCGACGACCCTGACCTCCACGAAGTACGACTTCGTCGCGGACTGCGTCGGCAAGGGCGCGATGGACCGCGGTGAGGGCCCGACGGTCTTCAAGTCCAACACCGAGAAGAAGTGGTACCTGTTCATCGACGAGTACGGCGGCCGCGGCTACGTCCCCTTCGAGACCACGGACCTCGACTCGGGCAAGTGGACCCCGTCCACGAACTACCAGCTCCCGGCGAGCCCCCGGCACGGCACGGTGCTCCCGGTGACGCAGGCGGAGTACGACCGGCTGCTGGCCGCGTACCCGTCCTCCCCCTCCTCGGTCGTGGACGCGACGGCGAAGGACCAAAAGGGATACGCGATCGTCACGGAGAGCGCCTCGAAGGTCGTGCTGCCGATGAAGCCGGACGCCGACCTGCGTGGGCTGGCGCCGAAGCTGTGGACGGGTGAGGGCGCGAGCGTGAGCCCGAGGTCCGGTACGCGCCGCGACTTCCGCACCCCGCAGAAGTACACCGTCACGGCGGCGGACGGCACGAAGCGCACCTGGAAGGTCGAGGCGGTGCGCACCCGCAGTCCGATCCTGCCCGGCCTCAACGCCGACCCCGACGTGCACTACCTCAACGGCGAGTACTGGATCTACCCGACGACCGACGGCTTCCAGGGCTGGAGCGGCACGCAGTTCAAGGCGTACTCGTCGAAGGACCTGGTCCACTGGAAGGACCACGGCGTCATCCTCGACCTGGGCCCCGACGTGAGCTGGGCCGACAAGAACGCCTGGGCTCCGGCGATCGCCGAGCGCGACGGGAAGTACTACTTCTACTTCTGCGCCGAGCAGCAGATCGGCGTGGCGGTGGCGGACTCCCCCGCCGGCCCGTTCAAGGACGCGCTGGGCAAGCCCTTGGTCGCGAAGGGCGGTTCACTCCAAGGACAGATGATCGACCCGGCGGTCTTCACGGACGACGACGGCCAGGCGTACCTCTACTGGGGCAACGGGCACGGTTACGTGGTCCCGCTCAACGCCGACATGGTGTCGTACGACGCGTCGAAGGTGAAGGACATCACCCCGGACAACTTCCGTGAGGGATCCTTCGTGATCAAGCGGAACGGCACGTACTACTTCATGTGGTCCGAGGACGACACCCGCAGCGAGAACTACCACGTGGCGTACGCGACGGGACCGTCCCCGCTCGGCCCGTGGACCAAGCGGGGAACGATCCTGTCCAAGCGTCCCGAGTACGGCATCCTCGCCACCGGCCACCACTCCGTGGTGCGGGCGCCCGGCACCGACGACTGGTACATGGTCTACCACCGGTTCGCCCTGAACGGTCCCGGCAGGCCGGGCGGTGACGGCATGCACCGGGAGACGACGATCGACCGCATGGAGTTCGCGGCCGACGGCACGATCAAGCCCGTCGTCCCGACCCTCGGATCGATCGCTCCGGTACGGAACTAACTGACGAAATACGTCGGGTTGGGCAGCTTGTACGTCCGGTCCGCGTACCCGCCGTCGAGGTCGGAGTACTGGTCGCCGAAGTTGGCGATGATCTCGTACCCGAGGTCGTCCTCGATGTGCTTGCGGGTGCCGGCCTTGTACTGCACCGTCGTGCAGTTCCAGGTGCCCGGCGTGGCGCAGGCGCTCAGGTAGGACGGCGGGTTCGCCTTGTCCTTGAGGAACATGTGGTCGGCGTCGAGGTTCACCTCGGCGCCGATCTTCTTCAGGTTCTCGACGGCCGCCGGGCGCTGCGCCTCGCTGAGGCCGGAGTTGTAGAAGACCGCGACACCCTTCTTCTCGGCGTAGCGCACGAGTTCGGGGCTGCCGAAGACGGCCGGGCGGTCGGCGCGGTTCACGTAGTCGGCCCAGGTGGTGGCGTTGTACGTGTAGTTGTAGCGCTTCTCGTAGTCGAGGCTGAGCAGCAGCGTGTCGTCGATGTCGAAGACGACCGCGGGCTTCTCGCCCTTGTGGCGCGCCTTGCGGGCGGCCTGGTCGATGTACGTGCGCGCGGCCTTGTCGAGGCGCGCGAGGTCCTTGGCGTACGGGCTGTCCGGGGACGCCTGGTAGACGCCGTCGGCGTCGGCCGTGGTGCCGTAGTAGGTGTCGATGTCCTTGACCAGGAGCCCGATGTTGTAGGGCTCGTGGGTGGAGTTGGCCGTTGACTGGCCGGCCGTGGCGGCGCCGGCACCGCAGAGGCCGGCGCCGGCGACGGCACACGCTGCGGCGATCGCCGCGATACGCAGTGGCTTATGCATGACAGGTTTCTACGCGCGTCACCCCCGATGGCGCGAGACCCGCCGGGCAAAAAACGGGTCAAGCGCCCCTGAACGCGGGCGGGACACGGGTCAGTTCATGGTGGCGCCGATGGTCGTGCTGCCCGTGGTCAGGAAGGTGGTGGCGGGCAGGGCGCCGTTCGACTGGCGGGCGTTGTACGTGCTGGAGGCGTCCGTCGACCGGAAGGCGGGCGTGCCGACGCCGCTGTCCCAGTTGTTGCCGGACGACACCACCGAGGAGCCTTTGCTGACCTGGCCGCCGCCGTTGCTCACGGCGAGGTTCTTGCCGAGGCGGGCGGCGCCGGTGGCGAAGTAGTAGCCCCACTTGGCGTTCTTGTAGGCGGTGGTGCGGTTGATGGAGATGGCGCCCTTGTTGGAGTTCTCGGTGAAGCCGTTGCCCGCGTTGTCCCAGGCGGCCGAGTTGTTGATGACGTGCGCGACGACCTCACCGTCACCGCCCAGCTTGTAGCCGTTGCCGTCGCCCGCGAACGCGGAGTCGCCCCAGCGGTTCTTGCCGTTGCCCATGGACCAGGTGTGCTCGATGGTCACCGGCGAGGAGAACGACCAGAAGTCCAGGCCGTCGTCGGAGTTGTTGTAGAGGCGGGCCCCGGTGACCAGGTTGCCGGTGCCGGACCCGAACTTGATGGCGAGGCCGTCGGCGTTCTCGCCGTGGTTGGCGGGGTCGTAGTGGCCGTAGGAGTCGAGGTTGCGGACGGTGTTGTTGACCGTCCCGTCCCCGGTGAGGGTGAAGCCGGAGTCACCGCCGTTGATGGTCTTGATGTTGTTCCAGTTGGTGCCGGTGCAGGACTGGCAGACGACCGCGCTGTCCGGGGAGTTCTGGAAGGTGATGTTGGCGACGTTCCAGTGGTCGGCGGTCAGCTTGAAGATCCAGTCGCCGTCGGGGAGGCTCCCGCCGTCGATCTTCACGGTCTCCGAGCCGTACGCGGTGAGCGTGATGGGGCTGGAGGAGGTGCCGTTCTTCGTGGACTGGAGCGTGGCCGTCGGGTAGTAGGTGCCGCCGCGCACCTGGATGACCGTCCCGGCGGTCGCGTTCTTGATGGCGTTGGACAGGTCCGTGGAGTTGCTGACGACCACCGTGGCGGCCTGGGCCTGGGTGGGGAGGACGGCGAGGCCGGCGCCGGCGGTGACGACGGCGAGAGCGGTGAGGGAACTCCTGATGCGGCTCATGAGGTGGGGGATCCTCTCGTCATTCGGGTCGGGACGGTTCACAGGACGGCGTCGAGCCAGGCGAAGACCTCGTCCTGCATGCGGTCCGTGAAGACATGGCCGAGCCCCGGCCAGATCTCGGTACGGAGCCGCTCCTCGGCGTGGCGGGAGCGCCAGACGGCGCGCATCTTGGCGTAGGCCGCCCGGACGCCCTCGGCGGGGAACAGCGGATCCTGCTCGCCGTCGAGGAACAGCATCGGCCTGGGGGCGGCGATGCTCGCCACGTCGGGGAAGTCGAGGAACCGGGGAAGCCCCGGGTGGAGCATGTAGTACGACGACTGCCCGCGCAGGGTGTTGTTGCCGGGCACCATCATTTCCTTCAGGCCGGTCATCCAGCAGACGGCGGCCGTGGCCGCGAGGTCGTCGCTGAGCGCCGCGGTCTGCCAGGCGCGGAAGGCGCCCATGGAGAACCCGAGGGCCGCGACCCGCCGCCGGTCGACCCGGTCGAGCCCGGCGAGGAACCCGGCGGCCCGAACGTCCTCACGGGCCGTCAGCCCGGCCAGCGAGGAGCCGAGGTTGAAGAAGTTGCTCGCGAGGGCCTGCTGCTGCTCGTAGGTGAGCGGCCCCCGGTCGCCCCAGCCCAGGGCGTCCACGGAGAGCACCACATACCCCCGCCGGGCCAGCTCGTCGCCGACGAACCGCCCGCTGAAGTACTTCTCCGCCCAGCCCTGCGCGGAGGCGAGCCGGACGTCGTCGTACCAGGGCCGGACCAGTTTCTCCTTGCCGATGTCGAACCGGGCGCCGTGGTCGTGCAGGAGCAGCACGGCCGGGCAGGGGCCGGTGCCGTGCGGGGTGAGCAGGGCGCCGCGGACGCGTTCGTAGCGGGTGAGGGAGAGGGTGACCAACTCCCGTGTGAAAGCGTCCCCTTCGGAGCGCGAGCCGAACTCGGGGGCGTAGGGGACATGGTCGTCCCGACCGACGATCATCAACTCCTCGACCTTGGCCCGGGCGGTGCGGCGCCAGGCGCGGAAGTCGCGGATCGGGGAGCGTCCCCAGGCGAGCGGGAAGTCGAGCTCGGTCTTGAGGGCCGGGTGGAAGTCTGGCAGCGGCCCGTCGACGACCCCCGCCTCCGCCCCGCTCACCGCTCCCGCCGTGAACAGCGCGGCTCCGGCGCCGACCACGAACCCCCGCCGCCCCACCGGGTCACGGGCACTCATACGGCCGCCAGTCGCCGAGATACGTCCGCCGGGTGTGCGTGGCTGCCTCCTCGGCCGTCAGCTGAGGCCGGTTCTCCGGCACCGAGACCACCGCGCCGGGCCCGGAGTTGCCGTACTCCCGGAACCGCATGGTCTGCCACGGATAGGCGTCCCGCATGTTGGTGTACGGGGTCACCGCGTCGATCCCCGGTCCGAGCCAGGTGTCCCGCACGACCAGCGAGGGCCAGGCAGTGGTCTCGTACGACGGCACCCAGGGCCGGGCGATCTTGTACGCCGCGTCCTCGGCACCCGAGGTCACCCGACCGCGCAGGGCCAGGAAGCCGTGGGGGTTGGCCCGGGCGGTGGCGGGGGCGAAGACCATGCCCTTGGGCGTGAAGGTCACGTCCCGTCGCAGGGTGCGGAAGTGACAGGCCTCGAAGACGGCCGTCGCCCGGCCGAAGACGAAGTCGACGTCGCCCTCGATGTAGCAGTGCCGGTAGTACTGCCGGTCGAAAACCTCCAGCGCGGTCGTGTCCGCGAACAGGGTGTCCTGGTGGGCCAGCAGCCGCACGTTCTCGAAGCGCGACCGGTCCCCCGTCACATACGCGGCGACCGCTTGCGTTCCCGTGATGTCGGGGTGGTCCGCGCGCAGCCAGTCGTTGGCCAGCGTCAGGTCGCGGACGGTCAGTCCGGGGGCCGCCGAGGTGAAGGTGGCGGAGCCGGCCGTGCCATAGGTGCCCGAGCCGTCGGGCTTCGGGGTGCCGTTGGCGTTGTCGAAGACGATGACCGCGGCGCGGGGATCACGACTGGCCCCCCGAATCGTCAACTCACCCGCGTCCGCGGGGACTTTGACGACCTCACGGTACGTCCCCGGGTGCACGACGATCGTCCGGCCCGGGCCGGTGACCGCGTCGACGGCCGCCTGGACGGAGTCGCCGGGGCGGACGTGCAGGACACGGCGGCCGTGGGCGAGGGCGGGCGTGGCCCCGACGGCCGGCAGAGCGCCGGCGGCGGCGAGGCCGGTCAGGAGGGTGCGTCTGCGCAGCACGGTCAGCACTCCTTCCATGGGGCCCAGTCGCCGAGGTAGGCCACCCGGGTCGCCGACCCGGCCTGCTCCCGGGTGAGTCGGGGTCTGTTCTCGGGGACGGTGATCTCGGCGCCAGGGCCGGAGTTGCGGTACTCGGCGAACCGCATCGACTGCCAGGGGAAGGAGTTCGACATGTTGGCGTAGGGGGCGACCGCGTCGATGCCGGGGCCGAGGTGGGTGTCGCGGACGGTGAGCGAGGGGCGGGCGGTGGTGTCGGAGCTGGGCACCCAGGGGCGGGCCAGCTTGTAGAAGGCGTCCGGGGCCTCGCTGGAGACCCGGCTCCTGGTCACCAGGTAGCCGAGCGGGTTGGCGCCCGCCGTGGAGGGCGCGAAGACGAAGCCGTACGGGGCGGCGGCGAGGTCGGTGCGGTTCAGGGTGCGGAAGTGGCAGTGCTCGAAGACCGCGGTGGCCCGCCCGAAGACGAAATCGACGTCTCCCTCGACGTAGCAGTGGGAGAAGTACTGCCGGGCGAAGACGGCCAGGGCCATGGAGTCGGCGTACAGGGTGTCCTGGTGGCCGAGGAAGCGGCAGTGGTGGAAGGCGGAGCGGTCGCCCTGGACCTTGATGGCGACGGCCTGGGTGCCGGTGATGTCGGGGTGGTCGGCGCGCAGCCAGTCGTTGGCGAAGGTGATCCAGCGGGCGGTGAAGCCGTCGGCCTGCACCGTCGTGGTCGCCGACCCGGTGGTGCCGTAGGTGCCGCCGCCGGGCTTGGGGGTGCCGGCCGCGTTGTCGTACACGATCACGACGTCACGGGGGTTCTCGGAGGCGCCGATCCAGGTCAGGTCCGGACGGCTGACGTCGACAGCGACCGTTTCCCGGTACGCACCCGGGGCGATGACCAGCGTGTACCCGCTGCCTCTCGCGGCGGCGACGGCGTCCCGGACGGTGGTGAAGTCACCGGCGCCGCCCGGATGGACGTACAGGGTCCTCGGATTCGGGCGTGCGGCCGGAGAGCCGTACCGGCCGAACGGTCGCGGCCGGGCGGCGGCCCGTGCCGGGCCGGACGCCAGTGCGAGCGCGGCGCCCGCTGTGGCGCTCGCGACGAGGAACCCCCTGCGGGAGAGGGGACGATGGTGCTGCGAGAGCATGCGACTGCTCCTTCGCGGTGCGGCTCGTGCGGGTGGGGGTAGGGGGCCGGGCCGGGCGCACCTCGTGGTGTGCGCCCGACCCGGCCGGCTCTCGACCGGGCGTCAGCAGATGCGGCCGGCGCCCGCGCGGTGGTCGACGACGGCCGGGACCGCCTTCGTGGAGTCGATCTTGGTGCGCAGGGTGGGCGTCCAGTCGCCGTCCGACCGGAGCATCTCGCCGGGGATCTCCGCGTTGTGCACGGCGATCAGGTCGACCACCTTGCCGTTGACGCGGTTGTCGGCGGCGGTGAGCGGCGAGTCCATCCACTTCTTCAGGATCTTCGCCGGGCTGATCCCGGCCGGCAGCGTGAAGGCATTGTGCTCGGCGACGAGTTGGGACTCCTTGCCGATGCCGAAGCTGTAGACGTAGTCCTGGCCGGCCACGAAGTGGTTGTTGTACACGTCGACCTGTCCGAAGCGGACGCGGGGCGCGCGCTCGACGAGGTTGCGGAAGAGGTTGTGGTGGAGCGTCACCTTGAGCTTGCCCCGGTCCCCCGCGGCCGTCGACTCGCTGTCGCTGTTGCCGATCATGAGCGTCTTGTCGTGGTCGGCGAAGGCGTTCCAGGACGCGGTGACGTAGTTGGATCCCCGGACGATGTCCAGCTCACCGTCGTGCTGCTGGTACAGCGTGCCGAAGTACGTCGGTGCCTTGCTGTCGGGGTGGCTGCCGTCGGTGAACGTGTTGTGGTCCAGCCACACATGGGTGGAGCCGTAGACGACCGCGGTGTCGTACTCGGAGTTCCAGGCGCCGGTCGAGGTGTCGGTCGGGTCCCACTGCGGGAAGCAGTCGACGGGGCTCTCGAAGGTGAGATTGCGGACGATGACGTTGTCAACGGCCTTGATCTGGAGGCTGGCGCCCTTGAAGCCGGCGTTCCTGCCGACGCCGATGATCGTGGTGTTGGCGGGGACATTCGCCTTGATCTGCTGGTCCTGGTTGTCGGCGGAGGCCCGGCGCAGACCCTCCGGGCTGTCGTCCGGCTCGGCGCTCAGGTCGGTGTCGAGACCCCACTTCTCCGGCGCGTACTTCGCGAGATAGGCGTCGAAGTCGTACCCGGGCACGGCAAGTGCGTCACACCCCTCCGACACCGCGTCGATCGTGCCCTTCACCTTGATGATCTTCGGCGCGCTCCCCCCGGCGGCGAGCGCGGCCTTGAATCCGGCCCAGGTGGTCACGGTGTAGACGTGGTCGGTGTCGGCGGCGGCACCACCGGTGGTCCCGCTGCCGTACGACCCCCACCCGTCCTTCGCCCCGAGCGTCTGCCGTGCGGGATCGCTGGTGTCGGCCTGGGCGGAGGCGGTGCCGGTGAGGGTCAGCACCAGTGCGGTGCAGCCGACCAGAGCGGCCATCGTTCGAGTGGTGACATGCCCATGCCATCTCTGTGGGTGCATGTGTGCGGCTCTCCTTTTCGAAAATGGGGGCGTTACGCCGCGGCCTTCGGCCAGGTGATCCAGGACTCGGGAATCTGCTCGTCGAGCCGACGCACCTCGGCCGGCTCAAGCACTCGCGTGCGCAGCAGCTCCCGCGCCACCAGCCGCGCCACGGCGATCGCGCCGGGTGGGTTGAAGTGCGTGTTGTCCTGCTCGGTCGCGGTCCAGTTGAAGTACTTCTTGGTCTCCTCGACGCCCAGCCTCTGCCACAGCGCGATCGACAGCGCCTGGATGTCGAGCAGCGGCACGCCCTCCTTCAGGGCGAGCGCCCGCATCGCGGCCGGGTACTCGCCGTGCGTCGGCAGGGACTTGCCGCTCGCATCGAACTTGCGCCGTTCGACCGAAGTGGCGAGCACGGGCCGCGCCCCGCGCGCCCGGGCCCCGGTGAGGTACCTCCGCAGGTGGTCCTGGTACGTCGTCCACGGCTCGGTGTAACGCGTCGGGTCCTCGGTCTTCTCGTCGTTGTGCCCGAACTGGATGAGAAGGAGGTCGCCGGGCTTGATCACCGAAAGGATCGCGTCGAGCCGGCCCTCGTCGATGAAGCTCTTGGAACTGCGTCCGTTCACGGCATGGTTGGCGACCGGGCGATCCTTGCGGAGAAAGAACGGCAGCGCCATGCCCCACCCGGTCTCGGGGGCCGCGTCGGCGTATTTCTGGGCTGCGGTGGAGTCACCGGCGAGGTAAATCTTCTTCTCCTGACGACGTCCGGCCTGTGCGGTACCAGCGCCCGCAAAGGCGAGAGGAACTGCGGCGAGTGCCGCGGCTGTGACCTGTCTACGGTTCAAAGACACCAGCGTGCACCTTTCGGGGGAAGGATGAGCAGTCCCACCTGAGGGCGCGGGGAACTGCGCGACGAGCCAGGGGCGGCCCACAGCCCGCACACCACGGACCGCCCCTGGAAGACCTGCGGAATCAGCCCTTCTTCTGCTGGTTCCATTCGTCCTGAGCCTTGTTCAACTGCTCAGCCATCGTGTCCAGGAAGTCCTTCGCGCTCATCTTCCCGAGCAGCACCTTCTGGAAGTTCGGCTCGTTGTCCGCCTTCGAGATCGTGTTCCAGTCAGGCAGGTAGTAAGGAAGCTGAACAATGGTGGTGGAACCGTCGGACAGCGCCTGCGCGGCCAGCTTCGTGGGCTCGGCCTTCGCTATCCACGCGTCCTTGGCGGCCTCCGTGTTGGACGGCACCGCTCCCGCCGATTCGTTCCACTTGGAGTTGGACTCGTGCGAGACGGCGAACTCGACGAATTTCCAGGCGGCCTCCTTGTTCTTGGAACCCTTGAACACCCCGAGGCCGTCCACCGGGTTGGACACCTGAACGCGCTTGCCACCAGGACCGATGGGCTGCGGTATGCCCCGGAACTTGTCGGCCCCGAAAGCCTTCACGTGGTCCTGGTACGACCCGAGGTTGTGGTTCAGCATCCCGATCGTGCCGGAGTCCCACTGCGCGACCATCTTGGTGAAGTCGTTGTTGAGGTCGGCTGCCGGGGTGACCTTCTTGAACAGCGCCGCGTACTTCTTCAGCGCCTCGACGTTCTTCGGATCGTTGACGGTCGTCTTCTCGCCGCTCGTGTCCCAGAAGGAGGTGATGCCGGACTGCCCGTACATCGCGTCGAGTGCCTGGGCAATGGACCCCGCACCACCGCGAATGGTGTACCCGAACTCGTTCTTGCCCTTGTTGGTGAGTTTCTCCGCAGCCGCGTAGAACTTCTCCCACGTCGCCGGCTCGTCCAGGCCCGCCTTCTTGAACAGGTCGGTGCGGTAGTACAGGACACCGTTGTTCGCGGAGGTCGGAATCGAGTACAGCTTTTCGTCACCGCCGCCGGCGGCCTTCAGCGACGCGATCATGCCCTCGTTGAGCTTGCCGTTCAGCGACGACTTCGAGAGCCGCTCTTCCAGCGGGTCCAGCGCGTTCTGCGCGGCGAAACCGGCGAGCATCGCCGCACCGACTCCGCCGACGTCCGGCAGGCCGCCGCCCTGGATGGCGGTGTCGACCTTGGACTGGTACTCCGTGGAGGCGATCCCGACGTACTCGACCTTGATGTCCGGGTTCGCCTTTTCGAAGTCGGCGATGATCTGCTTCCAGATGTCGGTGCGGACGCCACCGTTGTTGTCCCAGAAGACGATCTTGCCCTTGCCGCTGCCCTCGGCCCCCTTGTCGCCGCCGGACCCGCTGCCGTCGTCACCGCAGGCGGTGGCGGTCAGGGCGAGGACGGAGCCCAGGGCGACGGCCACGGCCGCGCGCCTGCTTCTGCGGATGCTGCTCTTCATTGGTCGGCTCTCTCTTCTGGATCAAACGGAGATATGAAGTTGTGGGGGGTCAGTGCCGGGCGTACGGCGTCCAGTCGTCGTCACCCTTGAGGTACGCGGCGACGGTGTGCTTCCTCGCGTCCTCGTCGCTCATCTGCGGCCGGTCCGGGGTGATTTCCGACCCCGGCCCGTAATTCCGGTACTCCGTGAACCGGGCGTCCTTCCAGGAGAACTCGCTCATGTCCGTCCACGGAGTCGCCTTGATCGCGGTGGGCAGCTCGGTGTCCCGGATCAGGACCTGCGCGACGGCGTCCGGCTCCCCGCCCGGGTGCCAGGGCCGCCCGAGGTGGAAGCTCCCGGCCGGCGCGTCACTCACGATCCTCGACCGGGTGATCAGGAACCCGTGCGGGTTCTCCTTCCAGGTCGAAGCAGCCGTCACCCAGCCGTTGTTGGTGTCCGAGCCCCGACTGAGCGCCCGGATCACCGAGCGCTCGATCACCGTGGTGGCCCGCCCGTAGATGAAGTCGACGTCACCCTCGATGTAGGAGTCGCGGACGTAGACCCGGGTGGGAACGTTCAGCTTGGGGCTGTCGGTCATCAGGGTGTCCTGGTTGCCCAGGAAGGCCGTGTTCTCGAAGACGATCCGGTCGCCGGTCGTCTTCATCGCCAGCGCCTGCTCGCCCTTGAGTTCGTGCGCGGCCTCGTCGAAGTCGTTGCTGAAGGTGAGGTTGCGGGCCGTGACGTCGTTCGCAGCGATCCGTACGGTGGCGCTCCCGGTGGAGCCGCCGTACTCGGCGGGCGTGTCGAAGACGATGACGGCGTCGGAGCGGTCCTGTCCAGTCCCCTGCAGCACGAGGTTCGGTTTGGTCGCGGGGATGAAGACCTTCTCCCGGTAGGTTCCCGGTGCGATCGCGATCGTCACCGGCACGTCGTTGCCGACGGGCACGGCGTCGACGGCCGCCTGCACGGTCGGGTACGCGCCCGGAACGTCCAGCGTCACGCCGATCCGCTTCTGCGGCCCGGAGAACTTCCGCACCAGCGCGGGGACGGCGGCGGCGCGATCGAGCCGGTAGTCGTAGAACTCCCGCGGGTCGAAGGCCTTGCCCCGCGCGTCGGTCCGGCCGCTCGTACGCTTGAGGATCGATCCACGCTGCACCAACTCCGCGGTGGTGTCGGCCTGGTAGGGGTGCTGGACCCTGTCGTAGTAACTGTTCTCGATGACCATCTTGGTGCGGCCCCGCGACCAGTTCCCATACGTCCACACCGGGTCGCGGTCGGCCACCTGGGCGGAGAGGTAGTTGTTGTAGAGGTGCGCGTAGGCACAGTTGTCCGCCGAGGGGTTGCGCTGTTTGGTGCCGGTGAACCAGTTGTGGTCGATGGTGATCTGCGTCTGGACGTTGGTCGTCCAGCCGATCCCCAACGCCTTGTTGTGGTCGCTGAACTGGTTGTAGGAGACAGTGACGTACTGGCTGTCCTTGCGGATGTCGAGCAGACCGTCGCCCATGCGCGTGAATCGGTTGTGGTCGATCCAAACGTGGTCGACGGTGTCCATCTGGATGGCGTCGAAGTCGTTGGTCTTGCCGTCCCAGTCACCCTCGACGTAGGAGTCGCGGATCGTCAGGTTGCGGATGATGACGTTGTGGGTGCCGGGGTTGAGGTGCAGTTCGCCGTGGACGATCTCACCGGTGTCACCGACTCCGATGATCGTCTTGTTCGAGGCGACGACGATGTCCGAGCCGAAGGGCTCCACGGCCACGGACCCCGCCACCCGGATGACATACGGCTCGTCGGCGGCGGCATACCGCGCCAGCGAGGCCTGGTCAGTGACGGTGACGACCTTGCCGCCGGTCCCGCCCGTGGTGCCACCGGCCAGCGAGGCGAAACCATGGGCCTGGTCGGTCCAGCGGGCATCCGCGACACGTGCGGCCGGGACGGATGCGGCGGCAGGGGCGGACGCGGCGGCAGGGGCGGACGCGGCGGCGTTCGCCTCACCGACCGCGCCGAGCCCGAGGGTGGCGATCAGGCCCGCGACCGCGGTCAGGGCGAAGCCCGACCGGGGCAAGCGCTTGCTAGGGAAGTGCGTCATTGCGGCTCCCAACAGGCGTAACAGGGATAGGGAAAAAGGGGTTACAAGTCGGTGATCCGGAACCGCGTGAACGCGGCGGCGCCCGCGTGTCCCGACCCGACGGGCGCGAGGGCGAAGAGGCCCAGCAGGGCGCCGACCCAGCGCCAGGGGGTGGCGGCGAAGACGGGACCCGACGGGCACGGGCCGTCGCCGACGTCGTAGGAGAAGCGGCAGCGGGCGCCGGCGCCGATCTCGATGCGCAGCCTCACCCGGCCGTCCGGTGCGAGACGCGGATGAGCGGCGTCGCGTTCTCGCTCGGCGACCGACTCGGCGAACCGGTGGACGACGTGGACCGTGGCGTCGGCGCCGCGCTGGAGCCCGATCCAGCCGAACGCGTCCCCGAGGACCGCGAGCCCGGCCCGTGCTCCCGGCTCCTCGCTGTGCAGGCGCAGGTCCACCTCGACGACGGACGGGGTGCCGGGCAGTCGCTGGGTGAGGACGTTGGGCAGTTTGCGCAGGTCGTGCGCGTCCACCGAGCGGACGCAGGACAGCCGCAGTCCGTCGCCGGAGTGCTGGGTGGCCCAGCCGTCCTGCGGGTTGGCGGTCCACTGCCACTGCCGTCCGAACCGTCCGCCGGGGAAGTCGTCGTCGGTGGCGGGTGCGGCGGGCGGCTGGTGCGGCAGGTCGGGCCGGGTGTGGACGGCCACGGGGGCGCCGTCGTCCCCGATCACCGGCCAGCCGTCGGTGTCCCAGCGCATCGGCTGGAGGTGTACGACCCTGCCGTAGGGGCCCCGCTGCTGGAAGTGCAGGAACCAGTCCTCGCCGGACGGGGTGCGCACCCAGCCGCCCTGGTGGGGGCCGTTGACGTCGGTGTCCTTCTGTTCGAGGACGATCTTCTCCTCGTACGGACCGAAGAAGTCCCGCGCGCGTAAGGCGCCCTGCCAGCCCGTCTCCACTCCCCCGGCGGGCGCCAGGATCCAGAACCAGCCGTCGTGCCGGTAGAGCTTGGGGCCTTCGAGGGTGAACCAGCCGGGGATGCGGTCCCCGTCCACGATCAGTTTGCCCTCGTCGAGGAGGGAGGTGGCGTCGGGGTGCATACGGTGGCCGGTGAGGCGGTTCTTGACGCCGGAGCGGGACTTGGCCCAGCCGTGCACCAGGTAGGCCTCGCCGGTCTCGTCGTCCCACAGGGGGCAGGGGTCGATCAGGCCCTTGCCCCCCTTCACCAGGTGCGGGCGGGTCCAGGGGCCGCGGATCGCGGGTGCGTTGACCTGGAAGATGCCCTGGTCGGGGTCGCCCCAGAAGATCCAGAACCGGTCGTCGTGGTGGCGCAGGGACGGCGCCCAGACCCCGCAGTCGTGGCGGGGGGAGGTGAACTCGCCCGCCGGTTCCAGGCGTTCGAGGGCGTGGCCGACCAGCGTCCAGCTGACCAGGTCGCGGGAGTGCAGCAGCGGCAGGCCGGGGGCGCGGCCGAAGCTGGAGGCGGTGAGGTAGAAGTCGTCGCCGACTCGGACGACGTCGGGGTCGGACCAGTCGGCGTTCAGCACCGGGTTGCGGTAGGTCCCCTCGGTCATGCGCTCACCGCCTTGCGCACCAGTGTGGCGGTCTCGTCCCGGTCGAGGCGGCCGTCGGCGACGACGGTGACGACCCGCCGGACGACGGTCTCGCCCGGCGGGACCGGCACTCGGTCGTCGTACGCCAGCGACGATCCCACGCCCGGATACTCCTCGGTGCGCACGAACCACGGGTCCCTGCGGGTCTGTTCGGTGGCACCGGCGAAGGCCAGCGTCCAGGTGGAGCCGGCGAGGGCGAGCCAGTCGGCGCGGCCGCCGTGGACGTTCTTCTCGCCCTGCGCGTCTGCCGTGAAGACCTCCGGTGCCGCGTCCTCCTTGCGGGCCCGCCAGAAGAAGCCGCCGTAGGCCGCCCCGGGGCGTCCGTTGGTGGCGGGACTGCCGATGGACAGCGGGTCCTGGGTGACGTTGGTCAGGGAGAAGGTGAAGTCCAGCGCCCAGGCGGTGTCGGTGAGTCCGGTGGCCGCGACCGTACGGCGCTCGCGCAGCAGCTCGGCCCCCGAGGCGACCCAGCGCAGCTCCTCCACGAAGCCGTCGGGGTCGCGCAGCTGGAACGCGGTGTGCCGCTGGGCGCCGTGGTTGTCGAGCTCGGTCGGGCCCCGGTCGCGGACGTAGGTGCGTCCGCCCCAGAAGTTGAACCCCTCGACGTCGGGAACGGCGACACCGACGCCGAGGTGGTGTGTGTGGTCGGCGGGGCTCAGTTCGGTGACCGCCGTGCCGGACAGGGTGGTGACGGGGTGCAGGTACGGGCGCGGGGAGAGCCGTGCGGGCAGCTCGGGCCGGGTGACGTACCGGCCGACCGGGCGGCCCGCGACGCGCAGGACCGGGGAGTCGTTGGTCGTCATCAGGTGCTCACCTCTTTCGGCGCTTTGGGGACCTTGGCGGACAGCGCCCAGGAGGCGCCGAGTTCGGAGTAGAGGGAGAGGGTGTCGGCGGCGGCCGCGACGAGTCCGTCGATGCCGGGCACGACCCTGCGGTCCTCGTCGGGCAGCAGCTCCCAGGCGGCGTCGGGCAGCGGGGCCGGGTCGGGGGCCGTCCGGATCGCCTCGACGACCTTCATGAAGGCGCCGGTCGCGTCCGGGGTCACCAGCAGCTCGGCGCCGTCGGTGAGGTGGTCGACCAGGTTCTCCAGCAGGTCGGTGCGGCCGTACTCGTACTCCTCGGGGCCGTGGGCGGCGCGCTGGAGCAGGACGCGGTCCTGCTTGTACCAGAGGGTGATCCGGCCGCGGCTGCCGTGCACCAGGACGTACGGCTCGTCGGGGTGCTCGGCGCACAGGGTCGCGGCGACGGTGACCTGGCGGTCGTCGGCGGTGGTGACGCGGACGCAGGAGGTGTCGTCGGACTCGATGTCGTTGGCGCGCAGCAGCTCGGTCTCGATGCCGGTGACGTCCTCGGCACGGGTGGCGCCGGCCAGCGCGAGGGCGGTGGCGACGGCGTGGGCGAGCGGGTTGGTGAGCGCCCCGTCGATCACGTCCACACCGTTCATCCGCCGCTTGCCCGCCCAGGGGGCCCGCCGGTAGTAGGCCTGCGCGCGGGCCCAGGCGCCGGCGCCCCCGACCCCGGTGACCTCGCCGATGGTGCCGTCGGCGATCAGCTCGCGGATCGCGGGCACGGCGTGCGAGCCGAGCGACTGGAAGCCGATCTGGCAGACCACGCCCGCCTCGGCGATCCCGTCGGCCATCCGGCGGAACTCGGCGTAGGAGGGGGCTGGGGGCTTCTCCAGGAGAAGGTGGACGCCCCGGTCGGCGGCCGTCAGCGCCAGGTCCGTGTGGGTGGGGATCGGCGTGCAGATCACCGCCACCTGGGCGCCGGTGGAGTCCAGCAACGCGCCGAAGTCGCTCGCCTGCTCGGGCGTGCCGAGGCCCTCGGGGATCTCGTCGGACGTCAGCGGGGTCAGTTCGCAGATGCCCGCCAGGCGGACGATGCCCTTGTCCTGGAGCCTGCGGATGTTGTCCAGGTGCCAGCGGCCGTGGCCGCGCGCGCCCGCGAGGACGATGGGTACGGTCATGGGAGCCTCCCTGCGCCCGCGCCGCGCGCCACCTTCCGGTCGGCCGCCTCGGCGCTGTCGATCTTTGTGTGCAGGGTAGGCGTCCAGCCGACGTCCGCCGTGAGATCACGCTCGCTTCCGGAGTTGTAGGCGTTGTGGATCGCGAGCAGGTCGACGGGGAAGCCGTTGAAGAGAGTGCCGCTCTGGTGCAGCGCGGTGCCGTTCCAGCTCTTGACCAGGTCGGCGACCTCGACGTGGCCGGGGGCGTGGAAGGCGTTGTTCTCGCCGTGGATCGCGGACTCGGTCGACACGCCGATCGAGTAGCGGTAGTCGCCGCCGTCCTCGGGGATCACGTAGCGGTTGTTGTAGAGGTGCACCTGCCCGAAGCGGACCCGCGGGGCGCGCTGGACGACCGACTCGAACTCGTTGTGGTGCAGGGTGACCCGGAGCTTGCCGCGGTCGCCGGTGACCGTGTCGCCGTTGCCGATGAGCATCGCCTTGTCGTGGTCGGCGAACCGGCTCCAGGAGACGGTGACGAGGTCGGAGCCGTTGGTGATGTCCAGCAGGCCGTCGTGGCGGAGGTAGTTGCGGGCGAAGTAGGTGGGCTCCTTCGCGTCCGGGTGGCCCTGGTCGGAGGCGGTGACGTGGTCGACCCAGACATGGGTGGCGCCGGAGAGCCAGATGGTGTCGTACGCCGTCTTCCAGTCGCCGAGGCCGCCGGTGTTGGGCTGCCAGACGGGGAAGCAGTCGTAGGCGTCGCGCACGTCGAGGTTGCGCAGGATGACGTTGTCCGCGTTCCTGACCTGGAGGCTGGCGCCCTTGAGGACGGCCTTCTTGCCCAGGCCGACGATGGTGGTGTTGGAGCCGACGGTCAGCGCGACCCGCTCCGCCTGCTTCGCCGCGGATGCCTGGCGGGCCTCCTCCTGAGGACCGCTGGGCCTGGCGGAACCCCAGGTGCGGGGGTCGTAGGCGGCGAGGTACTTCTTCGTGCTGTAGCCGTCGGTGGCGTAGTCGGCGCAGCCGAGGTGGGAGCCGTCGTCGTCGGTGTTGGCGTCGATGGTCCCGGCGATCTTGATGATCTTCGGGGTGTCGCTGCCGTTGTCCAGGGCGCGGACGAGTCCGGCGCGGTCGGTGACCGTGTGGACGTGGGCGTCGTCGGCGGCCGCGCCCCCGGTGGTGCCGGTGCCGTACGCCGCCCAGCCGTCGTTCGCCGGGAGGGTGTCGCGGCTGATGTCGCGGCCCTCGGCGTGGGCAGGGACGCACAGCAGGCCCAGGACGCCTGCCAGTACGGCGATGTGACGGCCCCTCATCCCTTCACCGCCCCCGCGCTGAAGCCGGTGATCAGCCACTTCTGGATGAAGGCGAACACGATCACCACGGGTACGGCGGCGATGATGCCGCCCGCCGCGAGGGCGCCGAGATCGACGCTGTCCGCGCTCATCAGGGTGTTGAGGCCGACCGGGATGGTCTGCTTCTCCTGGTTGTTGAGGAACATCAGGGCGAACAGGAAGTGGTTCCAGGAGTGCACGAAGGCGAAGGAGCCGACGGCGATCAGACCGGGCCGCAGCAGCGGCAGGACGACGATCCTGAAGGCGGTCATCCTGTTGCAGCCGTCGACCCAGGCCGCCTCCTCCAGGGAGTACGGCACGTTCTTGATGAAGTTGCTGATCAGGATCATCGACAGCGGCAGCTGGAAGACGGTCTCCGCGAGGATGACACTGCCCAGTGAGTTGATCATCTTCAGCTCGGCGAAGATCTCGAACAGCGGCACGAGGAGCAGCGCGCCCGGCACGAACTGGGAGCAGAGCAGGGCGAGCATGAAGGCCCGCTTGACCTTGAAGTTGAACCGGGCGAGCGCGTAGCCGCCGGCCAGCGCGACGACCGTCGTCACCAGCAGGGTCGCGACGCCGACGAGGACGCTGTTCTGGAAGTAGGTGCCGAAGGACCGCTCCGTCCACACCTTCTCGAAGTGTTCGAAGGTGATCGGCCAGGGCACCAGCGAGGTCGAGCCGGCCGGGCGCAGCGCGAAGAGCAGGATCCAGTAGAAGGGGATCAAGGTGAAGATCAGGTAGATCCCGAGCGGCAGATAGATCTGCCAGCGCGGTGCCTCGTCCCAGGCGCGCTCGCGCTTCTTGGCGGGGCGGGGCGGCTCGGGGACCTCGTCCCGGGGAGCCGGTGCGACCTCGGTGGCCTCCTTGGTGATCACTTCTCCTCACCTCCGAACTTGCTCAGCCGCAGATAGACCACCGAGCAGAAGAGCAGGATCACGAACGCGACCGTGGTCAGGGCGGACGCGTAGCCGAAGTTGTGTGCGTCGACGGATGTGTTGGCGATGTACAGCGGGAGGGTGGTGGTCTCCCCCGCGGGACCGCCACCGGTCAGGGTGTAGAGCAGGTCGACGTTGTTGAACTCCCACACCGCGCGCAGCAGCGTGGACAGGACGATGGCGTCCTTCAGATGGGGCAGGGTGATGTGCCAGAACTGCTTGATCCGGCTGGCGCCGTCGACCTCGGCGGCCTCGTACAGGTCCTTCGAGACGGACTGGAGGTCGGCGAGGATGAGGATCGCGAAGAAGGGCACACCGCGCCAGAGGTCGGCGACGACCGCCGCCGGGAAGACGGTGGAGGTGTCCGACAGCCAGCTGGTGCCGTAGGAGCCGATGCCCATGTCCGCGAGGTAACGGGTGATGCCGGTCTGGGAGTTGTAGAGCAGCACCCAGATCGCGGAGGTCAGCACGCCGGAGACGGCCCAGGGGGAGAAGACCAGCGCGCGGCCCAGCGCGCGGCCGACGAAGGTCTGGTTGACGATCAGCGCCAGGGCGAGACCGAAGAGCAGCTGGAGCCCGACCTCGACGACGACCCACTTGCCGCTGAAGATCAGCGTGTCCCAGAACTGCGGGTCGTCGGTGAAGGCGTGGACGAAGTTGTCGAAGCCCGCGAATCCGTTCCGCCACGGCTTGGTGGGGTTGTAGTTCTGCAGGCTGTAGTAGAAGACGCTGATCACCGGGTATGCGATGAAGCCCAGCATCAGCAGGGCCGCCGGGGCGATCAGCAGGTACGGCAGCCTGCGCGGCGTGGCGGAGGCCCGGCGCCGCCGGGGTGGCGCGGGCGGTTTCGCCACGGCTGCGGCTTGGGCCATGACTGTTCTCCGTTCTTGTACGTCGTGCGTGCGTAGTGCGTGTACGTGCGGGTGAAGCGCTTTCTACGTGGGCAGGGCTGCGCCCTGTTCGAACTGCGTGCGGTTCAGCCCGCGTACGGGTCCTGCACCTTGCCCGGGCGGGCCAGGAACTCGAAGTCGCAGCCGGTGTCGGCCTGGGTGATCTGTTCGTTGTAGAGCGCGCCGTAGCCGCGCTCGTAGCGGACGGGCGGTGGCGTCCACTGCGCCCTGCGCCGCTCCAACTCCTCGTCGTCCACGTTGAGATGGAGGGTGCGGGCCTCGACGTCCAAGGTGATCGAGTCACCCGTGCGCACGAGGGCCAGCGGTCCGCCGATGTACGACTCCGGCGCCACGTGCAGCACGCACGCGCCGTAGCTCGTGCCGCTCATCCGGGCGTCGGAGATCCGCACCATGTCCCGCACACCCTGCTTGAGCAGGTGGTCGGGGATGGGCAGCATGCCGTACTCGGGCATGCCCGGGCCACCCTTGGGTCCGGCGTTGCGCAGCACCAGCACGCTGTCGGCGGTGATGCCCAGCTCCGGGTCGTTGATGGTCCGCTGCATCGTCCTGTAGTCGTCGAAGACGACCGCGGGGCCGGTGTGCTTGAGCAGGTGCCGCTCGGCGGCGATGTGCTTGATGACCGCGCCGTCCGGGCAGAGGTTGCCGCGCAGTACCGCGACCCCTCCCTCGCTCGCGACCGGGTTGTCCCGGGGCCGGATGACGTCGTCGTTGTGGACCTGGGCGCCGTCGATCTGCTCGCGCAGGGTGTCGTACGAGACGGTCGGCCGGTCCAGGTGGAGCAGGTCCGGGATCCGGGAGAGGAACCCGGGCAGGCCGCCGGCGAAGTGGAAGTCCTCCATCAGGTATTTCTGGCCGCCGGGGCGGACGTTGGCGAGGACGGGGACCGTGCGGGCGATGCGGTCGAAGTCGTCGAGGGTGAGCTTCACACCGGCGCGGCCGGCCATGGCGATCAGGTGGATCACGGCGTTGGTGGAGCCGCCGAGGCCGAGGACGGTCGTCACCGCGTCCTCGAAGGCGTCACGGGTGAGGATCTCGGAGAGGACGCGCCCCTTGTGGACTTGTTCAACGATCCTCATGCCCGCCGAGGCGGCCATCCGATCGTGCCCCGAGTCCACGGCCGGAATGCTCGACGCACCCGGCACCGTCACGCCCAGCGCCTCCGCCGCCGCGGTCAGCGTGGACGCCGTCCCCATCGTCATGCAGTGGCCCGGCGAACGGGCGAGGCCGTTCTCCAGCTCGGCCATCTCGCAGTCGCCGATGAGACCGGCCCGCTTGTCGTCCCAGTACTTCCACATGTCGGTGCCGGAGCCGAGGACCTCGTTGCGCCAGTGCCCCGGCAGCATGGGCCCCGCGGGCACGAACACCGTCGGCAGGTCGGCGCTCGCGGCGCCCATCAGCAGCGCGGGCGTGGTCTTGTCGCAGCCGCCCATGAGGACGGCGCCGTCGACCGGATAGGAGCGCAGCAGCTCCTCGGTCTCCATCGCGAGCATGTTGCGGTAGAGCATCGGGGTCGGCTTCTGGAAGGTCTCGCTGAGGGTGGAGACCGGGAACTCCAGCGGGAAGCCGCCCGCCTGCCACACGCCCCGCTTGACGGCCTGCGCCCGGTCACGGAGGTGCACATGACAGGGATTGATGTCCGACCAGGTGTTGAGGACCGCGATGACGGGCTTGCCCAGGTGCTCCTCGGGGAGGTAGCCGAGCTGGCGCGTGCGGGCGCGGTGGCTGAAGGAGCGCAGCCCCTCCGTGCCGTACCACTGGTGGCTGCGCAACTCCTCCGGGCGCTTCCTGTTGGCCGGCGCGTTCATACGGACCACCCGGCGGCTATCGCGGCCACCTCGGCGCGCTCCTCCTCGGGCAGCGGCCGGCTCGGGGGCCGTACGTCCCGACGGCACAGCCCGAGGGAGGCGAGCGCCTCCTTGACGACGGTGACGTTGTTGGCGGAGCCGTTGGCGGCGCGCAGCTCCTCGAAGCGGCGGATCTGTTCCCAGACCTTCATGGCGGCCGGGTAGTCGCCGGACCGGAGCGCTTCGATCATGTTCAGCGAGACGGCCGGGTTGACGTTCACGAGCCCCGAGGTGAAGCCGGTGGCGCCGGCGGAGAAGTACGAGGGGGCGTACGGCTCCGCGAGGCCGGCGACCCAGACGAAGCGTTCCAGGCCCGCGTCCCGGGCGAAGGCGGCGAACCGGGCCGCGTCCGGGACCGCGTACTTGACGCCGATGACGTTCGGGCAGACGTCGGCGAGTTCGGCGAGCCGGGCGCCGGCCAGTTGCGCGTTGCGGATGTACGGGACCACACCCAGCTCGGGGACGGCCTCGGCGATCGCGCGGTGGTAGTCGACCCAGCCGCTCTGCGAGACGTACGGGTGGACGGGCTGGTGGACCATCACCATGGCCGCGCCCAGCTCATGGGCGTGCCGGGCGGAGGCGATCGCGGTGGGCACGTCGTGACCGACGCCGACGAGGATCGTCGAACGATCCCCTGCCTCATCGATCGTCATCTCGGTGACGAGCCGGCGCTCCTCCGGGGTGAGGGCGTAGAACTCGCCGGTGTTTCCGTTCGGTGTGAGCGTGGTGATGCCGCCGTCGAGCAGCCGGCGCAACAGGGCCCGGTGGGTCTCCTGGTCGACGGAGCCGTCCTCGGCGAACGGGGTCACCGGGATCGCGACCACGTCGGCCAGGGCCGCCCGCTGGGTCTCGAACACCACGCTGCTCATTCCTGACCTTCCTGTTCCGGCGCCCCGGGGAACGCCCGCTGGACGAAGGACGCGATATGGGCGTGCAGCGCGCCCGCCGCGCCGTCCGCGTCGCCGCTCAGGGCGAGCCGGAGGATCTCGCGGTGCTCGGCGGCCTCCCGCTCCCAGGAGGGGTCGGCGGCCCAGGCGACGGCGGAGACCAGGGCGGCCTGGTCGCGGACCTCGTCGAGCATCCGGCCGAGCAGCGGGTTGCCGCACGGTACGTACAGGGAGCGGTGGAACTCCCGGTTGGCGAGGGAGCGTTCGGCGGTGTCCGTGGCCTCGTCGGCCCGGGTCAGCGCGGAGCGCGCCGCCTCCAGGGACGCCCCGCGCCGCACCGACCTGCGCAGCGCCTCCGGCTCCAGCAGCAGCCGTACGTCGTAGACCTCGCGCGCCATGTCCGCGTCCACCATGCGCACCGTGACGCCCTTGTACTGGTTCATCACGACCAGTCCGGTGCCGGCCAGGGTCTTGAGCGCCTCGCGCACAGGGGTCTTGGACACCCCGAACTGCGCGGCGAGCTCGGTCTCGACCAGGGCCTGGCCCGGCGTCAACTGCCCGGTCAGGATGCGGTGTTTGATCCCCTCCAGCACGTATTGCGTGCGGGACGGGATCGGCGTGGGCACAGAGGTCATGCGCGCCTCTCGGATCTCACGGATCACAGGATCTCGGATCGGATCTCACATATCGCGTCTCATATATGACGTACGAAGTACGACGCGATGAAACTAGGGAGGGCGCGTGTGTTTCGTCAATGCTTCTGGCAAAGGAAGTTGGCGTTGCGCGCGACGGGGGAGCCGCTTCCACGCCCGCCCCCGCCGCGCGGCCCGCGTCTTCGGGTGCCCGGTGGATCTGTTCGCCTTCGCGATGCGGTCGATGAGGAGATATGCACGCGCGCTCGATCACATCGCGTTCAGCTCGGGCATTCAGCCGTTCCGGATCCGTGTGCCACTGCAACTCTGCGAAGCGCGGTGTCTCCGGATCACGGCGTGCTCCTCCAACCGGGGTCACGTCCGCTCAGCCCCACCGCCCGGTCCAACAGGGGCGCGTCGGCCGGGACCGGGACGACCGGGCCGAAGATGCCGCCGCCCCGGTCGGGTTCCTCGGCGGCGGCGAGGAGGAAGTCGTGGGACGCCCGCAGCGCCGCGGGGTCCGGCTCGTAGGGCTGGCCGGTGGCGCGGGCCAGGTCCCAGGCGTGGATGACCAGCTCGTCGGCCGCCACCGCGCCGGCGACCACGCCGGGCAGGTCGATGCCGCCCGCGCGGGTCATGCCGGTCCAGGCGGCGGGGTCGCGCCAGGCCTCGGCGAGTTCGTCGAGGACCTTGGGCAGCTCCTCGCGCCAGCCGGGGCCGATGTCGGGCACGGCGGCGGTGGGGTCGGTGTCGGTCGTGACGCCCAGGTCCTTGCGCCCGGCGTCGCGGAAGGCGACGGAGAGGTGGAGCAGGTGCCCGAGCATGTTGCGCACCGCGATGCCCGGGCACGGCGTGGCGTCCGTCAGCTGCTCCTCCCGCACGCCCGCCGCGAGGCCGGCGACGATCCTGGCCTGGGGCCCGAGATCGAGCAAGGTCGTACTGGTCATGTTCCGCTCCTCGAAGACGCAGGGTCACCTCGAGGTGTGGACTGGCCCGGGGCAGGAAACTCATCGCGCCGCGATGGACGAGCGCGTCCTCTAGGGCATCTGCCCGATCCGCACACCCCCTCCTCAGCACCACGATGACCAGGCATGACGACGACTTGGACCGTGTCGCGCGTGCTGCGCGACCGCAGTGCGGCGCTGTATCTCGCCGCGGTGGTGGTCTCCGGCCTGGGGACCTCGGCGCTGTGGCTGGCGGCCGGTGTGTGGGTGAAGGACCTCACCGGTTCGGACGGGCTGGCCGCGCTGTGCACGTTCGCCCTGTGGGCGCCTTCCCTCGCGGGGCCGCCCCTGGGCACGCTCGCCGACCGCACCCGCCGCAAGCCCCTGCTCATCTCGATCGACCTGCTGCTGGCGGGCCTGCTGCTGACCCTCCTCACCGTCGACTCACCAGCAGGCCTGTGGCTGCTGTTCACGGTGCTGCTGGTGTACGGCACGGCGTCCGTCGTGCACGAGGCGGCCAAGTCGGCGCTGGTCGCGGCGGCCGTCGCCCCGGAGCTGCTCGGCGATTTCAACGGGCTGCGGACGACGGCCGTCGAGGGCGTGAAACTGGTGGCCCCGCTGGCGGGGGCGGGCCTCTACGCGGCGTACGGCGGCCCGAGTGTCGCCCTGCTGGACGCGATGACCTTCGTGGGGGCGGCTGTGCTGTACGCCTGTGTGCGGGTCCGCGAGAGCGGCCCGGAGCCGGCCACGAGCGGCTGGTGGGAGCAGACCGCCGAGGGCGCCCGGTCTCTGCGGCGGGACGCCCGGCTGCGGCACCTGGTCCTGGCCGGCGGTACGACGATGCTGTTCGCGGGCGTCAACGGGGCGCTGATCTACGCGGTCGTCGACGGGCTCGGCCGCTCCCCCGCGTTCGTCGGTGTGCTGTACGCGGCCCAGGGCGCCGGGTCCGTCGCGGTGGGGGTGGCCTCGGGCGCCGCCCTGCGTCGGCTGGGCGCGCGGCGGTTCGCGGTGGCCGGGATGGCGCTCACCGGTGTCGCGGTGGCGTTGCGGGCGGTGCCGTCCGACGCGGTGGTGGTGGCGTGCAGCGCGGCGATCGGCGCGGGGTTGCCCTGTGTGCTGATCGCCGCGCTCACCGCCGTACAGGCCGGGACGCCTCAGCGGACGCTGGGCCGTGCCGTGGCCACGGCCAACACGCTGCTGTTCGCGCCGAACGCGGTCGGTCTCGCCGCGGGGGCGCTGCTGGTGGAGCTGGTCGACCACCGGCTGCTGCTCGTGATCCTGGGTCTGGGGCAGCTGGTGGTGCTGGCTCAGAGTCCGCTGAGCCCCTTGCGCACGGCTTCCAGGTCGCCGTCCGACGCCAACCCGGCGTGATACAGCCGCAGTTCCGTGGCCCCGAGGTCACGGGCCCGCGCCGCGTCCACCGCGAGGGTGCCCGGGCTGCCGCCCATGCCGGAGACGACGCCGAGGTTGGCGGCGAGGACCGCGTCCGGGCGGCCCTGCTCGGTGAACGGCGTCAGCAGCCCGGGGCCGCCCGCGCAGGGCACGACGACGCCGTCCGCGACGGACAGGATGTGCGCGGGGTCGACGCCGGGGTTGGCTCCGACGCGGTAGGTCACGGGGTCCGCGTGCAACAGGATCTGGAAGCCCTCGGGGGCGGCGGCGCGGACGGCGGCGACGGCCGCCTCCTGGAGGGTGCAGGCGGTTTCGTCGCGCCACGCGCGCGTGGCCGCCGCCGTCGTCTCGCCGAGCAGCTTCTCCACGCCCGCCCAGCCCTGGTCATCGGTCGCGCCCTGCCACAGCGGCTCCAGCGCGGCGCGTACGGCGACGGCCAGCTCGTCGGGGTCGAGGCCCTGGGCGGCGTACCCCTCGCGGCAGGTGGAGCAGAAGCAGAGCGCCATCAGGTAGTACCCGGCGTCCCCGAGGCCGACCCCGCCGGTCTTGTCGTGGGCGTGCAGGTGCTGCAGTCCGTACCAGCCGAGCGACTCCAGTTCGGTGCCGCCGGCGCCGGGCCGTACGGCGGCCTCTGCTGCGAGGTCGACCAGGTACGCGCGCGTGGCGGGCTGCGCGATGCAGGGGGCCCAGGGGTAGCGGTCGCCGTAGGCGTTGACGACCGAGGTGCCCGGGTGTTCGGCGCCCAGGCGGGAGTTGTGCGCGAGGACCACCCAGGTGTGCACGTCCAGACCGGCGTCGGCGAGAGCGGTGGCCGCCTCGCCGTACGCGTCGCCGGGGGCCCAGTCGCCGGCCCGGTAGGGGCGCAGCGGGCGGCCCTCCCAGCGGGCGTCCGGCGGATAGAGGACGGCCGCGTGCTCGGCGGTGACGATGCGGTGGCGTGGGTGGCGGGGGGTGAGCGCGCGGGTGGAGTGGTAGGCGGCGGCGAGCGTCACCTGCCGCACCCCGAGCCCGGCGATGCGGGCCGGGGCCTGCGGGTCGCCGTTGACGTCCCAGGGATAGACGAATGTCGACGCCTTCACGTGTCCTCCTGCGGCAGCTTCACTTGTCGTTCGTCCGGCGGCGGCGTCACTCGGTGCCGTCCGGGAGCGGATTCACTTCTCGTCCAGCAACGCGTACCCGCGCTCGATCACCTGCGCGAGTTGTTTCACATGATCCTCGCTCGGCTCGTGCAGCGGGGGCCGGACCTCCCCCACGTCGAGACCGCGCAGCCGTACGCCTGCCTTGACGAGGGCGACGGCGTAGCCGCGGCCCTGGGCGCGCAGGTCGACGAACGGCCGGTAGAAGCCGTCGAGGAGCCGGCCCGCGGTGGTGTCGTCGCCGGAGCCGAGGGCGCGGTGGAAGGCGCGGGCGATCTCGGGGGCGAAGCAGAACACGGCGGAGGAGTAGAGCGTGATGCCGATGCCGCGGTAGGCGAGCTGGGTCTGTTCGGCGGTCGGCAGGCCGTTGAAGTAGAGGAAGTCGCCCGGCGCCTCGGAGCGGACGGCGCTGACGATGCGCTGCATGAGGTCCAGGTCGCCGAGGCCGTCCTTGAGGCCGATGATCCCCTCGGTGCGTGCGAGTTCGACGACGGTCTCGGGCGTGAACACGGCGTTGTCGCGCTGGTAGACGATGACGGGCAGCTCGGTCGCCGCGGCCACCTCGCGGTAGTGGCGCAGCAAGCCCTCCTGGCCGGCGATCACGAGGTAGGGCGGCATGGCGAGCAGCCCGTCCGCCCCGGCCTCCCGCGCCAGTCGCGCGTACCGCACCGCGAGCGCGGTCCCGTACCCGGCGCCCGCGACGACCGGCACCCGCCCCTCGGTCGCCTCCACGGCGGCCCGCACGCACTGCTCGAACTCCTCGGGGGTGAGCGCGTGGAACTCCCCGGTGCCGCAGCACGCGAAGACGGCGGCGGCCCCGGCCTCCACCCCGCCGCGGACGTGCTCGCGGTAGGTGTCGAGGTCGACGGACCCGTCAGGGCCGTAGGCGGTGACGGGGAAGAACAGCGGGCCGCTGGGGACACGCAGGCGTGTGGCGAGCGGGGCTGGCGTCACGGGCTCTCCCTAGAACAGGCGCTCACTCTTATGATCCTTGTTTACATTTCTGAACACATCCACCCTAAGGAGCCGCTTGAGCGGCGGTCAAGCGCACATGCGTCGCCTCACCGAGCAACGACCAGGCGAATGACCAGCTCCGCGCCATACTTGACGTGACGCGCCGACGATCCTTAGCGTGTCCACGAATGTGAATCCTGTACAAGAATGCGGCTGTCGACGCAAGGAGACCCGAGGATGCCAGCTCCCCGCACCGTTCTGCTCACCGGCGCCGCCGGCGGGCTCGGCACCCTGATGCGGGGCCTGCTCCCGGATTACGGCTATGAGCTGCGCCTGCTCGACGTGCGCCCGATCGAGGGCGAGCCGGACGCGGTCGTCGCGGACCTGGTGGACAAGGAGGCCCTGCGGGAGGCCGTGCGGGGCGTCGACGCGATCATCCACCTCGCGGGCATCTCCCTGGAAGCCCCCTTCGAGAAGATCCTGCGCTCGAACATCGAAGGAACCTACAACCTCTACGAGGCGGCCCGCGAGGAGGGCGTCGGGCGGATCGTCTTCGCCTCCTCCAACCACGCGGTCGGCTTCACCCCGCGCCCGCAGGGCGACGACCCCCTCATCCCGATCGACGCCCCGCGCCGCCCGGACACCTTCTACGGCCTGTCCAAGTCCTTCGGCGAGGACCTCGCCCAGCTCTACTGGGACAAGTTCGGCCTGGAGACGGTGTCGGTGCGCATCGGCTCCTGCTTCCCGGAGCCGACCAGCGTGCGGATGCTCTCGGTGTGGATGAGCCCGGCCGACGGTGCGCGCCTGCTGCACGCGGCCCTGACCGCAGAGGGCGTCGGCCACACCGTCGTCTACGGCTCCTCCGCCAACACCCGGCTGTGGTGGGACCTGACCTCCGCGCGATCGCTCGGCTACGAGCCGCAGGACGACTCCGAGCCGTACGCCGAGAAGCTGATCGCCGAGCAGGGCGACCTCGACCCGGACAACATCGCGCACGCCTACCTGGGCGGCCACTTCGTGAGCGACCCGCCGATCTGGCCGTACTGACAGGACCGCAAGATGGCGGGCGGGCACCGAGCGGGCCCGCCCGCCGCCGCATTCGGGCACCGGCGGTGCCCGTTCCCACGCCGTCCGCGGAAACCACGCAGGTCCGAGCCGGGCACTCCGCCCCGGGAATCGGGCCGATACGGGCACCATCGGGCCCGCAACAGACCTGGTCACCGCCGCACCCCCGCTGTAGAACTTCCCCCATGGGCCTTACCGGGCCCGAACGGGCAGGAAGGTGAGGTGTGGGAATGAACCAGAGAACGGCGGAGGAGCGCCAGCGGGAGATCGTGCGGGCCGCCCGCGCCACCGGCTCGGTCGACGTCACCGCCCTCGCGGCCGCACTGGGCGTCGCCAAGGAGACCGTACGACGGGATCTGCGCGCCCTGGAGGATCACGGCCTGGTCCGCCGCACACACGGCGGCGCCTATCCGGTGGAGAGCGCCGGGTTCGAGACGACGCTCGCCTTCCGCGCCACCAGCCACGTCCCCGAGAAGCGCCGGATCGCGGCCGCCGCGGCCGAACTGCTCGGCGACGCCGAAACGGTCTTCGTCGACGAGGGCTTCACCCCGCAGCTCATCGCCGAGGCGCTCCCGAGGGACCGGCCGCTGACCGTGGTCACCGCGTCCCTGCCCGTCGCGGGCGCACTCGCCGGGTCCGACCACGTGTCCGTCCTGCTCCTCGGCGGCCGGGTGCGCCCCGGCACGCTCGCCACCGTCGACCACTGGACGACGAAGATGCTCGCCGGCTTCGTCGTCGACCTCGCCTACATCGGCGCCAACGGCATCACCCGCGAACACGGACTCACCACACCCGACCCGGCCGTCAGCGAGGTCAAGACCCAGGCCGTCCGTGCCGCGCGGCGCACGGTCTTCGCGGGCGTGCACACCAAGTTCGGCGCGGTCAGCTTCTGCCGGTTCGCCGAGGTGAGCGCGCTGGAGGCGATCGTGACGAGCACCCTGCTCCCCTCGGCCGAGGCCCACCGCTACTCATTGCTGGGACCGCAGGTCATCCGGGTCTGAAAGTCCAACGCACTCACCCATAGGGCACCCCCATGCCTCATGGCACCCGTTACACCCCCTATGTCCAGGAGCGATCCATGCGAACCCCGAGCCGACGACGGCCACCGCGAGCCACGCTCGCCGCGGCCACCGCAGGGACGCTGCTCGCCCCGCTGCTCTCCGGCTGCTGGGTCGGGGCCGGCGGGGCGGGGTCGGGCGGCGACTCCCTCAACGTCCTGATGGTCAACAACCCGCAGATGACCGAGTTGCAGAAGCTCACCGCCGCCCACTTCACCGAAGAGACCGGCATCAAGGTCAACTTCACCGTCCTGCCCGAGAACGACGTCCGCGACAAGATCAGCCAGGACTTCGCCAACCAGGCCGGCCAGTACGACGTCGCCACCCTCTCCAACTACGAGATACCGATCTACGCCCGCAACGGCTGGCTGCACGAGATGAACACGTACGTCGCCAAGGACCGCGCCTACGACGAACAGGACGTCCTCAAACCGATGCGCCAGTCCCTGACCGGCGACGACGGCAAGCTCTACGGCCAGCCCTTCTACGGCGAATCGTCCTTCCTGATGTACCGCAAGGACGTCTTCGCACAGAAGGGCCTGACGATGCCCGCGCACCCCACCTGGGAGCAGGTGGCCGACCTGGCGGCGAAGGCGGACGGGGCCGAGCCGGGCATGAAGGGCATCTGCCTGCGCGGCCTGCCGGGCTGGGGCGAGGTCATGGCACCGCTGACCACCGTCGTGAACACCTTCGGCGGCACCTGGTTCGACCAGGACTGGAAGGCACGGCTGGACTCCCCGGAGTTCGAGAAGGCGACCAAGTTCTACGTCGGCCTCGTCCGCGCACACGGCGAGTCCGGCGCCGCCCAGTCCGGCTTCGCCGAGTGCCTCAACAACATGACCCAGGGCAAGGTCGCCATGTGGTACGACGCCACATCCGCGGCCGGCTCCCTGGAGGCGTCCGGTTCCCCCGTCAAGGGCAAGGTGGGCTACGCTCCCGCGCCCGTCGAGGAGACGAAGTCCTCCGGCTGGCTCTACACCTGGGCCTGGGGCATCCAGCACGCCTCCCGCAACCCCGACAACGCCTGGAAATTCGTCTCCTGGGCCTCCGGCAAACAGTACGAACAGCTGGTCGGCGACAAGATCGGCTGGTCGAACGTCCCCGCCGGCAAACGCGCCTCGACGTACAACAACCCCGCCTACGTCAAGGAGGCCGCCGCCTTCCAGGAGATGACCAAGGAGGCCATCGAGGGCGCCCGGCCGAATGCCCCCGGCGTGCAGCCGCGCCCCGCGCCCGGCATCCAGTTCGTCGGCATCCCCGAGTTCACCGACCTCGGCACCAAGGTCTCCCAGGAGATCAGCGCGGCCATCGCCGGACGCCAGTCCGTCGAGTCGGCCCTGAAGAAGTCCCAACAGCTCGCCGAGCGCATCTCCGAGGAGTACGAGGGACGATGACCGCCACGACCACGGCCCCACCGGCCGCCCTGCCCGTCCGCGCCCCGACGCGACCCCCCGCCCGGCTGCGCGCCTGGGCCACCCGGGCCCCGTTGCTCCCCGCCCTGATCTTCATGATCGTGGTCACCCAACTCCCGTTCGTGGCCACGCTGGTGATCTCCTTCTTCGACTGGAACGCCCTCTACCCCAAGGCCCGTCACTTCACCGGCCTCGACAACTACCACCAGGTGCTGACCGACACCGACCTGCGCCATTCGGTCTGGACGACCGTCCTGCTGACGGTGGCGGTGGTACTGGCCAGCCTGGTCCTGGGCCTGCTGCTCGCCCTGCTCCTCGACCGGAGGTTCCCGGGCCGGGGCGTGGTCCGCACCCTGCTCATCGCCCCCTTCCTGGTGGTCCCGGTGGCGGCGGCGCTGCTCTGGAAGCATGTGCTCTACAACCCCGAATACGGGCTGTTCAATGGGCTGTTGCACTATGTGGGCGGTCCACAGCCCGACTGGATCTCCCACACCCCGCTCCTCGCCGTCGAGGCTTCTCTCGTCTGGCAGTGGACGCCGTTCATGATGCTGATCCTGCTGGCCGGCCTGCAGAGCCGCGACCAGCAGCAGATCGAGGCCGCGCGGGTGGACGGCGCGAGCGACTGGCAGATCTTCCGCCATCTGACACTCCCGCACCTGCGCCGCTACCTGGAACTGGGCGCCCTGCTCGGCTCGATCTACATCGTGCAGAACTTCGACGCGGTCTTCACGATCACATCCGGCGGCCTGGGCACGGCCAACCTCCCCTACACCGTCTACCAGAGCTTCTACCAGGCCCACGAGAACGGCCTCGCCTCGGCCGCGGGCGTCCTGGTCGTCATCGGCTCGATCGTCATCGCGACCTTCGCCCTGCGCGTGGTGTCGTCCCTGTTCCGCGAGGAGGTGTCGCGCGCATGAGCGTCCTGCGCCGCAACGGGCTGGGCCTGGTGGCCTGGCTTCTCGGAATCCTGTTCTTCCTGCCCATCGCGTGGATGGCCCTGACGTCCCTCCACTCCGAGGCGGACGCGGCGACCAACCCGCCGAGCTTCGGCGCCGCCCTGACCCTGGACGGCTACCGCGAGTTCTTCGGCACGGGCGGCGGGGCGAGCCCCTGGCCCGCACTGATCAACTCCACGGTCGCCTCGGTGGCGTCGACCCTGTTCGTCCTGGTGCTGGCCCTCCCGGCGGCCTACGCGCTGTCCATCCGCCGGGTCAGGAAGTGGACGGACGTCCTGTTCTTCTTCCTGTCGACGAAGATGCTGCCGGTGGTGGCGGGCCTGCTCCCGATCTACCTGTTCGCGAAGAACACGGGGATGCTCGACAACATCTGGCTCCTCGTCATCCTCTACACGTCCATGAACCTGCCGATCGCGGTGTGGATGATGCAGTCCTTCCTCGCCGAGGTCCCGGTCGCGGTGATCGAGGCGGCGCGGGTGGACGGAGCGAGACTGCCCACGGTCCTCACCCGGGTCGTGGCGCCCATCGCTCTCCCGGGTATCGCCGCGACCGCTCTCATCTGCTTCATCTTCAGCTGGAACGAACTGCTCTTCGCACGGGTGCTGACCGGTGTGGTCGCCGAGACGGCCCCTGTCTTCCTGACCGGCTTCATCACCAGCCAGGGCCTGTTCCTGGCGAAGGTGTGCGCCGCGTCGCTCGTCATCTCCCTGCCGGTGCTCGCCGCGGGGTTCGCCGCCCAGGACAAGCTGGTCCAGGGCCTGTCACTGGGAGCCGTGAAATGAAGGCCGCCGTCATCGAGTCCGTGGGCCGCGCCGTCGTCGCCGAGGTTCCGGACCCGACGCCCGGGCCGCGCGAGGTCGTCGTCGAGGTCGCCGCGTGCGGCCTGTGCGGCACCGACCTGCACATCCTCCAGGGCGAGTTCGCGCCCGAGCTGCCCATCGTGCCGGGGCACGAGTTCGCCGGCGAGGTGGTCGGGGTCGGCACCCAGGTCACGGAGGTGTCGGCCGGCGACCGGGTCGCGGTGGACCCCTCCCTGTACTGCCACGAGTGCCGATACTGCCGTACCGGCCACAACAACCTCTGCGAGCGGTGGGCGGCGATCGGCGTGACGGCGGCCGGGGGCGCGGCGCGGTACGCGGTGGCGCCGGTCGCGAACTGCGTACGGCTGCCCGACCACATCCGCACTCAGGACGCGGCCCTGGTCGAGCCGCTGTCGTGCGCGGTGCGCGGCTACGACGTGCTGCGCTCCCGCCTCGGCGCCCACGTCCTGGTGTACGGCTCCGGGACCATGGGCCTGATGATGCTGGAGCTGGCGAAGCGGACGGGCGCGGCGAGCGTCGACGTGGTCGACGTGAACCCGGCCCGTCTGGAGACGGCCCGCCGGCTCGGTGTCTCGGCGTCCGCCGCGAGCCCGGACGAGCTGGACCGGCCGCAGGGCTGGGACGTGGTCGTCGACGCGACGGGCAACGCGGCGGCGATCCAGGACGGCCTCGACCGGGTGGCCAAGGCCGGCACGTTCCTGCAGTTCGGCGTCGCCGACTACGCGACCCGGGTGACGATCGACCCGTACCGCATCTACAACCAGGAGATCACGATCACCGGCTCGATGGCGGTCCTGCACAGCTTCGAACGAGCGGCGGAGCTTTTCGCGGGCGGCGTCCTCGACCCCGAGGTCTTCATCAGCGACAGGATCCCCCTGGACCGCTATCCCGAGGCCCTGGACCAGTTCGCGTCGGGCGTGGGCCGCAAGATCGTGGTGGTGCCCTAGCGGGCGGCTCCGGTGGACGGGGGCGAAAATCGGTGGGGCGGTCGACCGCACCGCCCTACCATCGCCGCATGCCCCGCCCTCAAGGTTTCCGATACGAGCGGCACGGTCCCGACACCGTCCACATCACTCACCACGACCGCCCCGCCACCACCCTGCACGGTGCCCGGGCCGCCCAGTTCCTCGCCGAGGTCGAGAACGCGGCCTCCTACCCCCAGCTGGTCATGGCCCGCTGGACCGGAAACTACAAGCGGGGCAACGAACGGACGGCCCGCAACCATCCGTGCAACCGCCGCTGACCCGATCGGCCGCTGGTAAGGGAACGGTAAAACGGCTTCGCTCGTTCACCCGGCATGACAGCTATGACCCCCGGCTCGAACATCCCTCTCTCCGCCCCACGCGTGACGGTGGACGTCGCCGCCCCGGTGCGGCTCGACGTATCGGGCCTGCTGCTCACCGGCGACGGCAAAGTGCGCTCCGACGACGACTTCATCTTCTACAACCAGCCCGCCGGCCCGGGCGTGACGTACCGCTCCGGCGGCGGCGCGGCGCCGGACGCCATCGTCGTCGACACCACCGCCCTCCCCCCGGGCATCGAGAAGATCGTCGTCACCGCCAGCCCCGACGCCCAGGGCCAGACCTTCCAGGGCGTCGAACCGACCGCCACCCTCCGCAACGCGGACGACAACAGCGTCCTCGCCACGTTCACGCCCCCGCAGCTCGGCACCGAGACGGCGCTGGTGGTCGTGGAGATCTACCTCCGGGGCGGTGTCTGGAAGGCCCGCGCGGTCGGCCAGGGCTACGCCAACGGCCTGGCGGGCATCGCCACCGACTTCGGCGTCACGGTGGAGGAACCCGCGGCGCCCGCGCAGCCGGTGGCTCCCCCGGCGCCCACGACGCAGCCGCCGGCCACCGCGCCTGCCCCGCCCATGCCCCAGACGCCGCCCGCGCCCGCCGTGGCCCCCGCCACGGGGAAGATCAACCTCGACAAGGGCCGCGTCAGCCTCCAGAAGAACCAGACCGTCTCCCTCATGAAGGGCGGCCGGCCGCTGCTCTCGCAGGTCAAGATGGGCCTCGGCTGGGAACCGGCGTACCGGGGCAAGGACATCGACCTCGACGCGTCGGTCATCGCGTACGGCCCGCAGCGCAACCACATCGACAGCTGCTACTTCGGCAAGCTGTCCATCGTCAACGGCGCGATCAAGCACTCCGGCGACAACCTCACCGGTGAGGGCGGCGGCGACGACGAGGTCATCGTGGTCGACCTCGGCCGCCTCCCCCAGGACGTCACCGGCCTGGTCTTCACGGTCAACTCCTTCTCCGGCCAGAAGTTCACCGAGGTCGCCAAGGCCTACTGCCGCCTCCTGGACGCGGCGACCGGCGAGGAACTCGTCCGTTTCGACCTCACCAACGCCGAACCCCAGACCGGCGTGATGATGGCCAAGCTGATCCGCCAGTTCTCCGGCGAATGGGACATGACAGCGATGGGCGACTTCGTGAAGGCCCGCACGGTACGGAACATGGTGAAGCCGGCGGCGCAGGCCCTGTGACGACCGGTACGCATCCAGGGTGCCCCCGCTTCAGGGGGCATTCTGCGTTCGGTGTTCAGTCCGTGGCCCTCGCCCGCAACCCCTCCACCAACAGCGACAAGTACCGTCGGATCTGCTTCCCCTCCCCCTCCGCCAGCTCCGACGCCGTAGCAACCCCATGTGCCAGCCGCAGCACGTCCACCGCCTCGATGTCCGCCCGCAACGCCCCCTCCCGCTGCGCGGCCTCCACCAGCACCACCGCCGCCTGCTTGAGAACGGTTCCGCACTCGGTGACCGCCACCGCCCCCGCGTCCGTGACGGCCGACCCCATCAGTGCCTTCAACCCCCGCACCTGAAGGGTCGTCACACACACCTCGTTCAGCCAAGCCACCAGCGCCTCCCCCGGCGGCAGCTCCTCCGCGAGCTCCCCCGCCCGTGCCGCCAGCTCCTCGATCCGCCCGACGTAGGCGGCCTCCAGCAGCGCGTGCCGATTGGGGAAGTGCCGGTAGAGCGTGCCGGAGCCGACCCCCGCCCGCTTGGCGATGTCATCGAGTGAGGCGTTCTCCCCATGCTCGGCGAAAGCGTCCGTCGCTGCCCTCAGCAACCGCTCGTAGTTGCGACGGGCATCCGCACGCATGGGCCTGACCTGCGCCATCCAGATACTCCTTGCGAGCCGGGGACACCCTCGGTATGGTACCGAGCATGAAACGGAGACAGTCCCCGGTTAGAGCCGTCCTGGACCGCTACCGAAGGGCGCTGCTCGACTCCTCGGCCGACGAGCTGGCCGACCTCTACGCCCCCGACGCCGTGCACGAGGTGCCGTTCCCCTTCCCGGGACTGCCCGAGCGCTGCGACGGACGCGAAGAGGTGCGCGCCGCGTACCGCGCCGCCTGGGCAGCCAGTCCGGCACGGCCCGAACACGTCGTCGAGGTGGCCGTCCACGAGACCACCGACCCGGAAGTGATCGTCGTGGAGCAGATCGTCACCGGAACCCTCGCCACCACCGGTGCAGCGTTCCGGGTACCGGGCCTGCTGGTGATGCGGGTGCGCGACGGCGCGATCGTGCACGTGCGCGACTACATGGACGGCTCGGCAGCGGTCCGCGCCGCCGGCTAGAACAGCGCGCTGTACGCGTTCAGCGCCGGCTGCCCGCCGAGGTGGGCGTAGAGCACGGTGGACCCGGGTTCGATATCGCCGCGCCGGACCATGTCGACCATGCCGGCCATCGACTTCCCCTCGTACACGGGGTCGGTGACCATGCCCTCGGTCCGTGCGGCCAGCCGCATCGCCTCCAGCGTGGCCTCGTCGGGGACGCCGTAGACACCCGCGTGGTACCGCTCGTCCAGTTCGACGTCCGCCTCGGTCAGCTCACGCTCGACACCGATGAGCTGTCCGGTGCGGTGGGCTATGCGGGCGATCTGGGTCCGGGTGGCGGCGGGCTTCGCGGAGGCGTCGACGCCGAGCACGCGCCGCGGCCGGCCGCCCGCCTCCTCCAGCACGGCGAACCCGGCGACCATGCCCGCCTGCGTGGAGCCGGTCACCGAGCAGACGACGACGGTGTCGAAGAAGACTCCCAGCGCCCGCTCCTGTTCGGCCACTTCACAGGCCCAGCCGGCGAAGCCGAGGCCGCCGAGCGGGTGGTCCGAGGCGCCGGCTGGAATGGCGTACGGCTTGCCGCCCGCCTCCTCGACCTCCCGCAACGCCTGCTCCCAGCTCTCCTTGAAGCCGATCCCGAACCCCGCCTTCACCAGCCGTACGTCGGCCCCGGCGAGCCGGCTGACGAGGATGTTGCCGACCTTGTCGTACACGGCGTCCGGCCAGTCGACCCAGCTCTCCTGGACCAGCACGCACTTGAGCCCGGCGCGCGCGGCGACCGCGGCGACCTGGCGGGTGTGGTTGGACTGCACCCCGCCGATCGACACCAGGGTGTCGCAGCCCTGCGCGAGGGCGTCGGCGACCAGGTACTCCAGCTTGCGGGTCTTGTTGCCGCCGTAGGCGATGCCGGAGTTGCAGTCCTCGCGCTTGGCCCAGAGGGTGGCGCCGCCGAGGTGCGCGGTGAGCCGCTCCAGGGGATGCACGGGGGACGGGCCGAAGAGCAGCGGGTAACGCTCGTACGAGGAAAGGGACATGGGTCCTCCCGGGTTCAGTCGCAGTCGGCGAGCTCTTCGAGCCCCCGCCAGATCTCGGCGGTGACGCGGACCGCCCCGGCCACGTCACGGTCCGCGCAGGCCTCGATGAGCCGCTCGTGCAGCCCGGCCGAACGGCAGTTGCCGCCCTCGCCGAAACGCTGTCGCTCCAGCCGGCGGATGAGCGGGGTGTAGCGGGCGACGGTCGCGGCGGCCGCGCGGTTGCCGCTCACCCGCACGAGAACGTCGTGCAGCTCGTCGTCGGCCCGCAGCGCCCCGTCCACGTCCCCGGCGCGGACGGCGGCGGCGAACCGCTCGTTGGCCGCGCGCATCACCTCGACATCGGCGTCCCCCAGCCGGGGCACGCCGATCCGGACCGCCAGCTCGTGCATGGCGCCGACCACGGCGGCCGCGTCCCGCACGTCGGCGGCCACGACCGGGGTGACCCGGGTGTAGCTCTGCGGCTTGCTCTCCAGCAGCCCCTCGTCGACGAGCCGCGCGAACGCCTCCCGCACCGGCGCCCGCGACAGCCCGAGCCGCTCCGCGAGATCGGCGTCCCGCACCACCGTGCCGGGTCCGATCTCACCGGCGACGATGGCGTCCCGGATGGACGCGTAGGCGCGGTCCCTGAGCAGGGTGCGCGGCACGGGTCGAATGGCCTCCACAACTGAAATGTTAGATATCAATCCTGGTTCCCGACAAGACCCCGGACACGCGAGAGGGCCCGCACCGGAGTACGGGCCCTCTCCACGCGACACGACCAGTTCAGGCAGCCCAAGGCCAGTCGGCGTCCCGGGCCGCCTCGAGCAGCGGCA
Source organism: Streptomyces griseus subsp. griseus (assembly GCF_000720255.1). GTDB lineage: Bacteria > Actinomycetota > Actinomycetes > Streptomycetales > Streptomycetaceae > Streptomyces > Streptomyces griseus_I. The sequence goes on from NZ_JOJE01000001.1 coordinate 154,943, forward strand.
CCATCCGGAAAGCCGCGTCCGAGAGGCCGCCGAAGGTGTGCCGGTTGCCCTTCCCGGCCGGGCCGTGGCCTGCCCGGTATCCGGCGAGGTTCCAGGTGTAGACCGGCACATGCGCGGGGACCTGCTCGGTCGGCTCGCCGTGCGGGCTGTACGCGTACTGCTCGTCGGTGATGATCAGTACCCGGTCGTGCTCGCGGTAGTGGCGCCGCACCGCACCGGTGGTGTCGGTGCCGCCCAGGTCGCCGAAGCGCTCCAGGACCCGCAGCACGGACTCGCCCCGGTGGAATCCGACCGCCTTGCTGGTCGTGCCGAACTCGACGAGGTCCGCGTCCGCCGCCCGCAGCGCGAGCGCCGTGCCGAAGATCGCCGCCGCGTCGGCCCGGTTGAGCTCGGAGCGGTCCGAAAGCCGCGAGTAGAACATCGAGCCCGACCGGTCGACGAGCACCAGCGTCCGCCCGGACAGCGCCGGCACGTTGGCCAGCGAGTGACCGAGCGCCTGCTCCAGCGGGTACGCCCAGCGCAGCGACGGCGCGTGCTGGTACGCGGCGAGGTAGCGGAACGGGAACTGCCGCGAACGAGCGACCTCCGCCGGGCCACTGATCCGGGCCGCCACACCCGCCGCGACCTCGTCGGAGACACCGGCCTCGTCGAAGTTGCGCAGGTTGCGGACGAGCGCCATGGGTCCCATGGACGGAATGACCGCCTCCCAGGCCTCCTTGTCCATCGGCCCCTGCAACCAGCCCGCCAGCGCCTCCCACGTCATCCCGGCCGCCGCGAGCCGCCCGGCGCCGCCCTCCGAGGTGACGACCGCGCGCCGCTCCTCGACGGGCAGCGCCATGAGCTCGCGGTGCGCCGTGAGGAGATGGTTCGACGTGGGCGGCACCGCCGTGTCCGGGTTGTGCCGGCGGTCGAGGGCGTACTGGAACAGCTCGCCCTGCCACGGCTTGTCCGGGTCCGGCGCCGCGTGCACCAGGTTGAGGATGTCGCCGAAGCGGTACCCCTTGGAGGCGGTGTCGTACTTCAGCAGCGACTTGCCGCTGTAGAGACGCCGTACGGCGTCGGCGATCCCGCGCTTGACGGGCTTCGGGACGTTCCGGCCGTACCGCGCCGTCCAGTAGGCCAGCAGTTCACCGGGCTCGTCCGGTCGCTGGAGCACGCAGGCCACGACCTCGCGGTTCGACGGACCGTCGGTCGCGCCGGCCTCCAGGCGTGCCTTCACGTACTCGGCGGCCCCGACGACCGCGGCCGTACGGAGCCGGCCCTCGCCTCGCAGCCAGCCGAGCAGGCCGGCCGTCCACTCCGGGTCGGTGACGGCGAGCTCGCGCACGAGCCGCTGGTACCGGTCGTCGCGGTCGGCGCCGGTCTCGTAGAAGGTCTGCTGCGACACGAAGTTGGAGACGGCGAGGAGGAAGAGCTCGGAGCGTGCGTCCCGCTCGCGACCGCGGCCGCCCTCATAGGTACGGAGCAGCCGGCCCGTCGAGGTGACGCGTGAGGTCGGCTGCGCCTTGGCCGCACGTGTGTTGAATCGCGCCATGGTGAATTCCCCCCGAATTCAATTGCATTTCGGAGAGAGGCGCAGCGGAAGGAGGGTGCCCGAGATCAGGAGTCGGCGACGGACTTAGCCAGATGCTCTACCGATTGAGCTACACCGACCCGAAGTCGATGACGGGACTCGAACCCGCAACCGTCCGATCCAATGAAGTAACCGTTGCCTGCGCACCGGGCACCCACCATGAGCTGCGCCTCCCGAGATCAAGTCGGCGGCGGCGCTGGATTCTTTGCAAGAAGTAGCCGCTGCCTTCGCACCGGGAGGTGCGTTCTTTCGTGATCTCAATGTAGGAGACGCAGCTCGGGTGTCGCGAACGAATTAATTACCGCCGCTGACGCTTCCAGGGACCGGTGATGGCGAGCATGATGCCCGGGGTCTGGATGTTGGCGTAGAGGGTGCGGCCGTCGGGCGAGAAGGTGACGCCGGTGAACTCGCTGTACTCGGGCTCCTCCTCGGTGCCGATGTTCAGCTCGTTGCGGGCGATGGGGTAGGTACGGCCGCTGTCGGTGGCGCCGAACAGGTGCTGGACGCCCTCGCCGTCCTCGGCGATGACCAGGCCGCCGTAGGGGGAGACGGTGATGTTGTCGGGTCCGTCGAAGGCACCGTCGACGGACGGGTCGGGATTGACGCCGAGCAGGACCTTGAGGGTGAGCGTGCGGCGCTTGGGGTCGTAGAACCAGACCTGGCCGTCGTGCTGGACGGGGCTCTCCTCACGGGCGTACGAGGAGACGATGTAGGTGCCGCCGTCGCCCCACCACATGCCCTCCAGCTTGCGGGCGCGGGTGACCTGGCCGGTGGTGAACTGCTTGCGCACGGGCGTGGTCCTGGCGTCGCGGTCGGGGACGTCCACCCAGTCGACGCCGTACACGGTGCCGGTCTTCGTCGCGCGGGAGAGGTCGTCGACGAACTTGCCGCCGGAGTCGAAGCACTTGAAGGCCTGGAGGAGGCCGGCGTCGTCGGCGAGCCCACGCAGCTTGCCGCGGCCGTGGCAGAAGCCCTCCGGCGGGGTCCAGCGGTACAGCAGCCCGTTGGGACCGGACGCGTCCTCGGTCAGGTAGGCGTGACCACGCTTGGGGTCGATGACGACGGCCTCGTGGGCGTAGCGGCCCAGCGCCTTGATCGGCTCGGGAGCGCGGTTGGCCCGGCGGTCGACGGGGTCGACCTCGAAGACGTAGCCGTGGTCCTTGGTCATGCCGTTGGCGCCGGCCTTGTCCTCGGTCTCCTCGCAGGTGAGCCAGGTCCCCCACGGCGTGCTGCCGCCCGCGCAGTTGGTGGAGGTGCCGGCGATGCCCACCCACTCGGCGACGTGTCCGCCGGGGCGCACCTCGACGACCGTGCAGCCGCCCGAGGCGGCGGGGTCGTAGACCAGGCCCTCGGTGAGCGGCACCGGGTACGGCCAGGAGGCGCGCGGGCCCTTCAGCTCGTGGTTGTTGACCAGGAGGGTCGCGCCGCGCGGGCCGGCGAAGGTGGCGGTGCCGTCGTGGTTGGACGGCGTGAACTCGCCGGACTCCAGCTTGGTCTTCCCGCTGTACGTGATGATCCGGTACGTGAAACCGGCGGGCAGCGCCAGGATGCCGTTCGGATCGGGGATCAGCGGCCCGTAACCCACCCCATGGCCGTCCGCGGACTTCTCGTCCGCGTTCTCGACGTCCGTGGAGGCAAGAGCGTTCGGGGCGGTGGCGAGAGCGCCGACACTGCCCGCGAGCGCGACACCGGCACCGGTGATCGCGGATTTCCTGGCGAAGTCCCTGCGGCTGAGCGACATGGTGTGTGTCTCCTGTGACGGTGAGGCCGTGGAGGGGCGGCGGCGCCACCGTCCCGTCCACGCCTGAACAGGAGTTGAACGCGGGGCGAAGCATGCCGACCCGCTTCGGTGAATCCGGCAGGCGCCGCACCCATTCACCCGTGGCGCAGCCCCGGACGGTGCCCTCACTCCCCGCGCTGCGACCGCGCCTTGAACGCCGCCTTCCGGGCCTCCTTGGCCACCTTTTTGTCGGGGTGGATACGGCCCATTTCCTCCAGCACATCCGCCGTGGCGGGGTGGTCCACCCGCCAGGCCGCCGCGAAGAACCCGCTGTGCTGTTCGGCCAGGCCCGCCACCAGTTCGCGCAGCTCCTCGGAGTTGCCCTCGGCCGCCAGCTGCGCCGCGACCGTGTCGATGGTGAGCCAGAAGACCATGGCCTCGGACGGCGCCGGCACGTCGGGAGCGCCCTGCTCGGTCAGCCACACCCGCGCCAGCCCGCCCAGCTCGGCGTCGTCCAGCACTTCGCGCAGCGCGGGCGCGGCCTGGGGACCCACCAGCGACAGTGCCTGCTGGCACCGCAGCCGGCGCAGCGGCGCACCCGCGTCGGAGCCCCGAGCCGCTCCCAGCAACTCCCGTGCCGCGGTGAGCGCTTCACGCCGGGCCAGCCACTGCTCGGTCTCCGCCAGGGCGGCCCGCGGCCCGAAGACGGCCGTCCCGTCGAGCAGCGCGTCGGCGCCCTTGTCCGCGAGCTCCCCGACGGCGGGGGCCGTGAACCCGGCCTCCAGCAGCCGTGCCCGCAGCCCGTAGAGACCGAGCGGTGTGAGCCGCACCATGCCGTAGCGCGAGACGTCGGTGTCGTCCACGGGGGCCGACTGCTCCTCCGTCGCGTCCTCGGCGTCCGCCATCAGCGCCTCGTCGACCGGTCGGTACTCCACGAGTCCCACCGGTGCCAGCACCCGGAACTGGTCGTCCAGCCGCATCATCGCGTCGGACACCTGCTCCAGCACGTCGTTGCTGGGCTCCCCCATGTCGCCGGGCACGATCATCGACGCGGCCAGCGCGGGCAGCGGCACCGGCCCTTCCCCGGCCCCGTCCTCACTGACCGTCAGCAGATACAGGTTGCCGAGCACGCCGTCGAGGAAGTCCGCCTCCGCGTCGGGGTCCCAGTCCAGTCGCGAGAGGTCGATCTCGCCGCCCTCGTCCATCGCCTCGACCAGGTCGTCGAGGTCCGGCACACTCGCGTCGGCGAGCACGGTCTCCAGCGCGGCCAGCCACACCCCGAGCACGTCGTGCGGCGAGCCCCCGGTCAGCAGCGCCAGGTCGGCGCCCGGCGCCACGGTGCCGGCCTCCTCGTCGACCACCTCGACCAGCCCGGCGTCCATGGCGACCCGCCACGCCTCGCTCGCGAGGGCCGCGGCGTCGCCTTCACCCACCCCGGACTCGTCGGCGGCGGTCACGCCCAGTCCCAGCACCTCAGCCGCGGCCGGGAGCTGCTCGTCGACCAGGCCGCCGCCCGCGTCGACGCGGGTCTCGGGGCCGGCCCAGCGGGCGAGCCGAGCGGCCCGCGAAAGCAACGGCGTGGACAGCGCGTCCCGCGCCAGCTCCGCTTCGGGGTGAAGGCGCACCGGCGGCAAGGGGGAGCTGTCTGACATCGGTTGGTTCTCCTCGGGCGCGTCGTACCACTCAGTCGCTCAGCCTAGACGGATATCCACCCATGCCGCCCGGTTCATCTACCGGTCAGGGCACGTACATGGCCGAAACCTTGACAAGTGGCCTGAGCAGGCTGGAGATTGACGCGCGTAGAAATCAGTGAACACCTGTGTTCCCGACGTCTACGCGCGTCGCCATCGCCCCACCGGTCGCGGCTCACCGTCCACGCTCCACCCTCGTCCCGGCGCTCATGTTCGTCCCCGGAGGGATCCCTTGCCGAGCAGGTCTTCCGCGCGTCTCGCCGCGCTCACCGTCGCCGCCGTCTGTTCCGCGGCGTCCACCGTGGCTCTCACCTCTCCCGCGCACGCGGACTCCGTGCGCATCCACGACATCCAGGGCAGCACCCGCATATCCCCGTACGCCGGCCAGCAGGTCACGGACGTGGCCGGAATCGTCACCGGTGTGCGCGGCTACGGCTCCTCCAAGGGCTTCTGGATCCAGGATCCGACCCCGGACGCGGACCCCGCCACCAGCGAGGCCGTGTTCGTCTTCACCAGCTCCGCCCCGAAGGCCGCCGTCGGCGACGCCGTCACCGTCAGCGGCACCGTCTCGGAGTTCGTCCCTGGCGGCACCTCGACCGGCAACCAGTCGGTGACCGAGATCACCAAGCCGACGGTCACCGTCGTCTCCAGCGGCAACGCGGTCCCGGCCGCCACCGTCGTCGACGCCCGCTCGGTGCCGGACGCCTACGCCCCGGCCGGCGACACCGCCGCGAGCGGCTCGGTCAACGGCCTGACGCTCCGGCCGTCGAAGTACGCCCTGGACTACTACGAGTCCCTGGAGGGCATGAACGTCCAGGTCTCCGACGCCCGCGTGGTCGGCGCCACCGACCCGTACACCGAGCTGTGGGTCACGGTGAAGCCGAGCGAGCACACCGACCGCCGCGGCGGCACGGTCTACGGCTCCTACGACTCCCAGAACACCGGCCGGCTCCAGATCCAGTCCCTGGGCGCGGTGGCCGACTTCCCCGCCGCGAACGTCGGCGACACGCTCACCGGCACCACGGCGGGCCTGCTGGACTACAACCAGTTCGGCGGTTACACGCTGGTCGCCAACCAGCTCGGCACGCTGAAGAGCGCGGGCCTGAAGCGGGAGACGACCCAGAAGCAGAGCAGGAGCCAGCTGGCGGTCGCCACGTACAACGTGGAGAACCTCGACCCGTCGGACGCCACCTTCGAGGAGCACGCCTCCGCGATCGTGAACAACCTGCAGTCGCCCGACATCGTGTCCCTGGAGGAGATCCAGGACAACAACGGCGCGAAGAACGACGGCACGGTGGCCGCCGACCAGACGGTGACCAATCTGATCGACGCGATCGTGGCGGCGGGCGGCCCGACGTACGACTGGCGCTCGATCGACCCGGCGAACAACGCGGACGGCGGTGAGCCGGGCGGCAACATCCGCCAGGTGTTCCTGTTCAACCCGGAGCGGGTCTCCTTCACCGACCGCGCCGGCGGCGACGCCACCACCGCCGTCGCTGTCACCAAGGCACACGGCAAGGCGGCCCTGTCGCTCTCCCCCGGCCGCATCGCCCCCGCCGACGCGGCCTGGGCGAACAGCCGCAAACCGCTGGCCAGCGAGTTCGTCTTCCGTGGCCGGACGGTCTTCGTGATCGCCAACCACTTCAACTCCAAGGGCGGCGACCAGGGCCTGACCTCGCAGTACCAGCCGCCGGCGCGCAGCTCGGAGGTCCAGCGCCACCAGCAGGCGACGCTGGTGAACGCGTTCGTCAAGAACATCCTCGACGTCCAGAAGAACGCGGACGTCGTCGCGCTGGGCGACATCAACGACTTCGAGTTCTCCGACACCGCGAAGCTGCTCGAGGGTGACGGCGAGCTGTGGTCGGCGATCAAGTCGCTCCCGAAGAGCGAGCGTTACACGTACGACTACCAGGGCAACAGCCAGGTCCTCGACCAGATCCTGGTCAGCCCGTCGATCCGGCGCGGCTGCGACTTCGAGTACGACAGCGTGCACATCAACTCGGAGTTCAACGACCAGATCAGCGACCACGACCCACAGGTGCTGCGGTTCCGCCCGTAGGTCCGGGCAGGCGGCGAGGGGGCAGGACACGCGTCCTGCCCCCTCGTCGTGGGGTCGGGTCAGTGGTGCCTGCGCCGCAGGACGCCGGTCGCGATCGCCGCGCCCGCGGCCCCCGCGATCAGCACCATGCCCGGGTGCCGCAGACCGGCCTGGACGACCGTCCGCACCGGGCTCGGCAGCCCCTCCACGGCGTGCCCCGCCTGCTCCGCCCTGCCCTGCACGACGTGCCCGGCCTGGCTCGCCCTGCCCTGGACCACGTTCCCGGCCTGGCCGGCCCTGCCCTGCAGGGCGTGTCCGGCGTGGGACGCCTTGCCCTGGACGGCGTGTCCCGCCTGGGCCGCCTTGCCCTGCACCACGTGGCTCGCCTGGCTGGCCCGGCCCTGCACGACGTGACTCGCCTGCGCCGCGGTGCTGCGCAACTGGACGGTCATGGCGCCGGCCTTGTCCCTGAGGTCGGCGGCGCGGGCCCTGGCGCGGCCCTTGACGTCCGCCTTGGCGGCCAACTCCTCGATGGTGTCACCGAGCTGGCTCCTGGTCTGCGCGATCTGCCGGCGCAGCTCGTCGGGCCCCTTGGCGCCGCCCGTCCCCTTCGGTGTGTCCGTCATCGATGCGCCCTTTCCCTGATCTCGTCGACATCGGCCCTGACGCTGCCGAGGGTCTCCTCGGGGGTGGGAGGCGCGGCACGGCGCAGCTGGGAGCGGCCGAGCGCGGCCAGTAGGCCGGCGAGGGCGAACAGCACCGCCGTGACGATGAGCGCCGCGGCCCACACGGGCAGCGTCAGCGAGAGCGCGGCGGTGGCCGTACCGGCCAGGGCGAGCAGCCCGGCGTAGGCGACGGCGCCCGCGGCACCGATCAGGCCGCCGCCGCGGCCCGCACGCCGACCCTTCTCGGCCAGCTCCTCCTTCGCGAGGCCGATCTCCTGCCGTACCAGCCGGGAAAGTTGTTCGGTGGCCTGTCCGACGAGATCACCCACCGAGTGGTGTTCGTCGAGGGCAGGTCGGGAGTGCATGGTCCCGGTCACGGTGTTCCGCCTCCTCTCGTCTTTCCGGAAACACCCGGGTACCCGGACCGGCCCCCGTTACCCCTTCTCGCCGCCCCCGCTCCCGCTCGGCCCCAGCCGCGCCAGCTGGGCCTGGAACCAGTCGAGCCGCGCCTGCAACAGCGCTGCCTCCGCCACGAGTTCGGGCACACCGAAACCGTCGGCCGCACCGAGCCCGGGTGCCTCAGCCGCCCCGAGCCCGGGCGCCGCGAGGCCTGCCCCGGCCCCCGCCCCGGCCACGACCCGCAGCCCCTGCCCGGCCAGCCGGGCGAACCCGGCGAGCGAGAGGGAGGTACGGCCGCGCAGGCAGCCCGCGCAGCGCGGGGCGAGCGCGAGCCAGCCGGGGCGGCCCCAGCCGGCGTCGGCCAGCGCGGCGGCGACCGTGCCGCACGCGCAGGGGCCGACCGTGGCGGTGCGCACCCGTTGGCGGGCGTAGCGGAAGCCGCGTTCGAAGCGGATGTAGGCGCCCAGGACCGTGACCTCGAGCAGGACGGCCGTCCGGTGTTCGGCCGTGCACAGCATGGCCTCGGCGGTCGCGCGGTCGTGCACGCAGTGGAAGCCGCAGTCGCAGCGGCGGTGCGGTGCCCGGTGCCGCAGACCGTAGACGCAGGACGCGTCGGCCACGACTCCGTACGGCAGCGCGCCGCCCAGCGACACACCGGTGAACCCGGCCCGGGTGCCGTCCTGCGACAGCACCGGGTGGGCGATCTTGTATCCGGTCGGCGGCTCCGTCGGACGTTCCTCCGGAAGCCGCAGCCTCATCGTGCGGCCGGAACCTCTTCGGCCGCGGACGCCTGGAGGTCGTCGATCTCCTCGGGGAGTACGACCTCCTCGTCGTGGACCTGCGGCTGCTCCTCCGCGACTCCGGTGGCGAGTGCCTTGCCGAGCTTCATGACGCCTCCCATGCCCAGGGACAGATGACCGTCTCGACCATGGTGACCCATGAAGGGGCACATTGGACACCGGGCCTCGCGGCGCACCCCTCACACCCACCCTTCACCATTCAGCGATGCTTATGCATATCGCGTAGGAAATTTAAGTGGAGCTTCACGGTGGCGCGACCGAGACTATCCCCATGACGATTCCCGTGACTATCCCCGTGACGATGTCAGCCTCCTCGCCCCCGCCCTTGGGCCGGGCCCTGTGCGCCATGGTCACGCCCTTCACCGACGCCGGCGCGCTCGACCTCGACGGTGCGCAGCGGCTCGCCGACCGGCTGGTGACGGAGGGCTGCGAGGGCCTCGTCCTCTCCGGCACCACGGGTGAGTCCCCCACCACGACGGACGCCGAGAAGTCGGCGCTGGTGCGCGCCGTGCGCGAGGCGGTCGGCGACCGGGCGTCCGTGGTGGCGGGCGTGGGCACCGCGGACACCCGGCACACCGTGGAGCTCGCCCTGGCCGCCGAGAAGGCCGGCGCGGACGGCGTGCTGGTGGTCACGCCGTACTACAGCAGACCCCCGCAGGACGCCGTCGAGGCACACTTCCGTGAGGTCGCGGACGCCTCCGGGCTGCCCGTCGTGCTGTACGACATCCCGGGCCGCACCGGCACCCGCATCGAGCCCGAGACGATGATCCGCCTCGCCGCACACCCCCGGATCGTCGCGGTCAAGGACTGTTCCTACGACTTCCTCGGCACCCAGAAGGTGCTGGCCCGCACCGAGTTGGCGTACTACGCGGGCTGCGACGAGCACATCCTCGCCCTGTACGCGGTCGGCGGCGCGGGGTGTGTCAGCACCGTCGCCAACGTGGTCCCGCGTGAGGTGCGGGCGATCCTCGACGCCTTCGACGCGGGCGACACGGCGGAGGCGGCCCGGCGCCAGCGGCGCGCCACGCGGCTCATCGAGTCGATGATGGCGTCGGGCCTGCCCGGCACGGTCACCGCCAAGGGGCTGCTGAACGCTCTCGACCTGCCGGCGGGCCCGGTCCGTCCACCGCTGCGGCCCGCCGGCCGCGAGGCGGTCGACGGGCTGCGGGCGGCGTACGAGGAGCTGACGGGCGGCTGACCGAGCCGGCTGGCCCGGCCGGCTGGTCAGCGCTGGGCGAAGACGGGCTCCCACTCCTGCCGGATCTCGGAGCTCTCCTCACGGACCCCGCTCAGCGGTTTGACCCTGTCGCTGCCGATCGTGACCAGCACGAGCCGGGCCAGGTACCGCTCCTCGAGGCTCGTGGTCCGCTCCCAGGCGATGAGCCGCCTGTCGTCGGCCCAGGCGAGCAGGTGGCCTCCGCGAACCTTGGTGATCTCCTTGCCGGTACGGGGATCAAGGATCGAGGAGCAGGACTTGCCGGGGGCGATCCCCTTCGACAGCACGATGAGCCACAGCTGGTGAACGGCCTATGGCTACCGCCGGGAGATACGACGCCGGCCCGGACGGTCGCGGTGGCACGGTCCCGTAGGACTCGACCGCCCGGCGGTCACACTCCGATGAAACGCACTGTTTCCGACATGTCCGCCCGCCCGGTGCGCAGCGGTGACACCCCTTCCTTCTCGAATCCCACCGCGACACCGCAGAACAGCACGAGCCCGTCATCTGCCCCGACCAACTGGCTGACGGTCTTGCGATACATCGTCCACATCACCTGAGGGCAGCTGTGCAACCCTTCCGCCCTCAGTAGCAGCATGACCGTCTGCAGGTACATCCCCGCGTCCCCCCACTGCCCGGGCCCCATCGTCCGGTCGAGGTAGCAGAACAGCACGACCGGCGCCCCGAACGCCTCCGAGTTCAAGGCGGCGATCTTTTTGGGCCTGTCGAGGTCGTCCCGCTCGATCCCCAGCGCTTCGTACCGCTGGGCGGCCGCGGCCGAAAAGCGGTCCAGGTAGGGCGAGGTCAGTTCGGTCGGGTACATCGGGTACTCCCGCTCATCACCCGGGTCGCCCGCCATTGCCCTGGACGTCGCGCGCCTCTTCAGTTCGGCCAAGGGCTCGCCGCTCACGACATACACATGCCACGGCTGGAGGTTCCCACTCGACGGAGCACGCCTCGCTGCAGCCAGCACTCGTTCGAGTGCCTCTTTGGCCACCGGCTCATCGCTGAACGCCCGCACGGACCGACGACTGTCCACTGCTTCATACACGTCCACGTCTTCTCGTCTCTCTCAGCCAACGACAGCAACCTCTCCATCGTCTTTCAGCGCGCATGAAGGAATCAGAGGGTCGTATCGCCGGTCGGCCCCCTACTCGTACCGGTACTTCAGCGAATCCGCCTCCGCCTGCTCGATGTCAGCGATCGTCAGCTCCGGCATCCGCAGCTGGGCCAGCGTCACCTCGGCCGAGGTCGGCTGGGCGTCCGCCGGCAGCCACTGCTCCGGCTTCCACGCGCCGCCGCGCAGCAGCGACTTGGGGCAGTGCGGGTAGACCTCTTCGATCCCCACCACCAGCGCGCTGGCCGGCGGCTTGCCCACGGCGGTCAGCTGCGACAACAGCTCCGGGCGGGTGGAGACACAGGCCCGGCCGTTCACCCTGAGCGTCGTGGTGCGCCCCGGAATGACGAACAGCAGCCCGGCCCGTCCGGTGGCGACGACGTTCTGCAGGGTGTCCAGACGCTTGTTGCCGGTCGCGTCCGGTATCGCCACCGTCCGTGCGTCCAGGACGGCGACGAACCCGGCGGGGCCGCCGCGCGGGGAGACGTCACAGTTGCCCTCGGCGTCCGCGCTGGCGACCAGGACCAGCGATGAGCAGCCGATCAACCGCCGCGTCTGCTCGGTGAGTTCGGTCATCTGCTTGCGCACGGCCGTGTCTTTGGGGAGTTCGTAGACCCGGCGCAGCGCCTCCTGGTCGGACACGGCGTCGAGATGGAGCAGGTCGAAGGCACTGCCGGCAAGGGATGTCGTCATGCCCCCGACACTAATGGGCCGCTGAACCCGGCACACGGCCCCGCACTCCTCGCCCTCGACTGCGACCTGTGCTGGGCCACGACTTGGATAACCCCGCCAACCACTGGACAGTCCCAGTCGTCGGCCTCCCCGAACTGCCCTACGTCGACTTCGGTGACCACCGGTTCGCCCCTTCGCCTGGGTGGACGAAAACAGAGCCCCGCCGACCACACCTACATGGCCACCCACCACCAGGGCCTGGCTCTCCTGCACCACGTCAACCCACGCATCGGCCTGCGTGACCCCGACCAGACATGCCTCCCGGCGGGGGCGCTCAGGCTCCGAGATGGTGGGGGCGCCGTTCGCGAGTGCCGGCGGAGCTGGGGAGTGGTGGGCTGGGCAGGGGGTGAGTACTCCGGCACCCACGGGTGCCGCTGAACGCCTGGCTCAGGTACTGACAGGAGCGCGGGACAGGGCGGTACGTAGCGCGAAGGCGCCGAGCAGGCCACCTGCCGTGAACCGCTGGGCGGCCATGGCACGGGGCCGGGTGGCCAGAAACCCCGACACCCTCGCTGCGCCCAGCATGATCAGAGCGTTCACGAAGAGCCCCACGATGATCTGCACACCACCGAGTTGGAGCAGTTGCCCCCAGGCCGGACCTGCCTGCGGGTCCATGAACTGGGGCAGTAGGGCGGCGTACATCAGAGCGATCTTGGGGTTGAGCAGGTTGGTCAGCAACCCCATCGAGAACAGGCGGGCGTCGGAGACCGGAGGCAGGTCCTGGGCCGGGGCGAAGGGCGAGCTGCCGCCGGGCTTGAGCATGCCCCAGGCGAGGTAGGCCAAGTAGGCGGCCCCGGCAAGCTTGACCGCCATGAACGCCACCGGCACGGCGGCGAACAACGCGGACAGGCCCGCAGCCGCGGCCAGCAGGTAGCACACGAAACCCACGGCGGTCCCGCTGAGACTGACCAGGCCCGCTCTGCGGCCTTGGGTGATCGCGCGGGAGGCGAGGTGAATCATGTTGGGTCCCGGAGTCAGGGCCATGCCCAGTTCGACCAGGGCCACTCCTCCGACTGCGGTCAGAGTGATCACCGGTCAGCCTCCTGGTGGTTCGTCGGGCACCTGATACGGAATGGGTCGCCCCCTGGCGACGGACGGCTGTCACGCCATCAGCAGCGCCCGTCCCGCCTGCTGCAGAATACGGTCTTGCCGCTGGGTGTCTTCATGCACCCCCAAGCCCTGTCCTGGCCCGCCGACGACATCAAGTGCTGAGCCCGCAGCTGAAGCGACGCCGACGGCCCGGAGCCGACTCCAGCCGGAGAGCTCCCGCCCGGCGCGCGCCTGTGCCCCCTGTGTGCCCGTTGGAGCGGCACGGAACGGGGAGTCTCGACAAGCCTCCCGAGAACGCCCAGGTCAGCGTCTTGACTGGTCACGACAGGTGCGCATACGCGATCTTCCAGACTGGTGACGGCTCGGCACGGGTCCGGGCCGTCCCCGGGCCGTCCGAGGCGCCCGACGCCGACCGACAACGACAGAAGCCCACGGCATCCGACCTGGTCAGAGCCGTGGGCTTCGTCAATTTCCGCTGATCAGCGAGCCCCTTGATCAGTAGACCGGCCAACGTCGACAACTACCCAGCTCAGCAGCAGGTCAGGGCGTTGATCGATGGGGCAGCCGCAGGTCACGGCCGCCGATGATCAGTTGTGGCTGTGCAGGATCTCGTTCAGGCCGCCCCACTCCGCGTTGTTCGGGACGGCCTGGACCGTGCCGTTGAGGGAGTTGCGGCGGAAGAGGATGTTGTTGGCTCCGGACAGTTCGCGGGCCTTGATGATCTGGCCGTCGGGCAGCGTGACCTTGGTGCCGGCGGTGAGGTAGAGGCCCGCCTCGACCACGCAGTCGTCGCCGAGCGCGATGCCGACACCGGCCTCGGCGCCGACGAGGGACCGTTCGCCGATGGCGACGCGCTCCTTGCCGCCGCCGGAGAGGGTGCCCATGGTGGAGGCGCCGCCGCCGATGTCGGAGCCGTCGCCGACGACGACACCCTGGGAGATGCGGCCCTCGACCATGGAGGTGCCGAGGGTGCCGGCGTTGAAGTTGACGAAGCCCTCGTGCATGACGGTCGTGCCGGAGGACAGGTGCGCGCCGAGGCGGACGCGGTCGGCGTCGGCGATGCGGACACCGGCCGGGGCGACGTAGTCCGTCATGCGCGGGAACTTGTCGACACCGAACACGCTCAGGTGCTGTCCACGGGCACGGGCGGCGAGCCGCACCGTCTCCAGGGTGTCCACGGCGACCGGGCCGAGGGACGTCCAGGCCACGTTGGCGAGCAGGCCGAAGATCCCGTCCAGGCTCTGCTCGTTCGGCTTGACGAGCCGGTGCGAGAGCAGGTGGAGGCGCAGGTAGGCGTCGTGGGTGTCGAGCGGCTTGTCCTCGAGCGAGGAGATGACCGTACGGACCGCGACGACCTCCACGCCACGCACCTCGTCCTTGCCGACCGCGGCGACGGCGTGCTCGCCGAGCAGCTCACGCGTGCGCTGGGCGTCGAGCCGCTCACTGCCGGCGGGGCCGGGCTCGACGGCGAGCTCGGGGGCGGGGAACCAGGTGTCGAGAACGGTGCCGTCGGCGGCGACGGTGGCGAGCCCGGCGGCCACGGCGCCGGTGGTACGAGGAGCAGTCGTGTCGGTCATGAGGGAAACCTAACCGGCCGGGGCTCGCGGAGGCCAACCCGCGGGCGGCCGTCTCAGGTGCCGGGCGGGACGGGCCCGCGACCTCCTCGGAAATCGTGGGTTTCTTGTAGGAACCCACTATGCTCGGCGCGACGACAGCGCATGACACCGCACGGCAGGGAACACCGCACGGCAGGGAACACCGCACGGCGGAGAGAGGGACGAGCCATGGCCCGCAGGACCAGCATGGAGGACTCCACCTGTGCCGTCGCCCAGGCCCTGGACGTCGTCGGCGACTGGTGGACCCTCCTCGTCGTGCGGGACACGGCACGCGGCCTGCACCGCTTCGACGAGCTCCAGAGCGAGCTCGGCCTCTCCCGCAAGGTGCTGGCCGAGCGGCTGCGCCTGCTCGTGGAGGCGGACGTGCTCACCAAGGTGCCGTACCAGGACCGCCCGGTCCGCCACGAGTACCGCCTCACCCCGCGCGGCCGCGCCCTCCTGCCGGTGCTGATCGCCCTTCAGGACTGGGGTGACGCCTGGGTGTTGGGCGACGGTACGACGACGGCCACGGCGGCGGAGACCTCGATGGAGGCCCGCCGCGTCCACGATCTTCGCGGCACCCGACTCCCCCGGCTCGAACTCCTCGACGACCGTGGCGAGTCCCGCGACCCCGTCGCCTCCGGCACCCCGTTCACCGTCCTGTACTGCTTCCCCGGCGCCTACGCCCGCCCCGACGCGTATCCGCCGGGCTGGGCCGACATTCCCGGCGCCCCCGGCTGCACCCTGGAGTCCTGCGCCTACCGCGACAGTCTCGCGGAGCTCCGCGCCGCCGGCGCCACCGTGCACGGGATCTCGACGCAACGTCCGGACGAGCTGCGGGCGTTCGCCGAGACGGAGGACCTGGGCTTCCCGCTGCTGTCGGAGGCGGAGCCCGCACTGACCGCCGCCCTGCGACTGCCGACATTCCGTGCGGCGGGCACCGCGCGCCTGAAGCGGCTCACTCTCGTCGTCGACCGGGAACGGGTCGTGCGGGAGGTGCAGTACCCGGTCACGGACGTCGCGGGGGGCGTCGAGGCGGCACTGACGACCGTACGGCGTCTGGCTGATGACCTGACCTGAGCCTCCATCACACTATGGAAACCGCTCACTTCAAACGGCTGCTCGAAGGTCATCTGTTCCATTACTCTTCCATCTGCTTCACCATTCATACACCGGGTCATCGCAGCCGCGGCCGCTTGGAGCGCCGCGAGAGGAACAGCGCATGCCAGAAAACAAGTCCCGGCCCCCGCAGGAGCAACCGTGGGAGAACGGCTGGGCCCCGGACACCTCCCGGACGCCGGGCACCCGTCGGCTGTGGCTGGCGGGCGGCCTCGCCGTGGCCACCATCGCGGCCTGTGCGGTGGCCATCACCGCCACGCAGCGGGACGGTGACGGGATGTCAGGGAAGACATCGGACGCGGGCACCGCGCCGGGTCTGATCTCCTTCGGCACGCCGTCCCCGGCCGGCACCAAGACACCCAAGGGCAAGTCCGCGATGCCGTACGCGGCCGCCGCCTCCCCCACCCCCCTCAAGGAGAGCCCCACACCGACACCCACCCCCACACCCACCAAGGCCCCGGCCGAGAAGCCCGCCAAGCCCGCCAAGACGGCCCCTGCCGAGGAGCCCGCCCCCAAGCCGGCGACGAACTGGCGCTCCGTCCGCTCGGCCAACTACCCCGACCGGTACTGGTACGTGTCGGGCAGCTACGTGAAGCTGGCCGCGGTCAGCTCCGGGGCCGCCCGTCAGGACGTCACGTTCGCCCTGGTCAAGGGCCTGGCCAACGGGGCCTGCTATTCGTTCGCCACGACGGACGGCGGCTATCTGCGGCACCGCAACTTCGTGCTGCGCGCCGAGCACGACGACGGCTCCTCCCTCTTCGAGCAGGACGCCACCTTCTGCCCGCGCGTCTCCCCCTACTCCGGCGCGACCATGCTGGAGTCGGTGAACTACCCGGGCCGTTTCCTGCGCCACAAGGACTTCCAGATCCGTCTGGACCCATACCAGTACTACGGTCCGTACGCCGGGGACTCGGCGTTCCGGCTCGTGGGCGGACTGGCCTGAGAAGCACGGGCCTGAGGAAACGACAAACGGCGACGTTCTGACGAACGTCGCCGTTTCGCTTGTGCCGCGCGTTGTGCCGTGTGCGCCTCAGACGTTGAACCCGAGCGCCCGCAGCTGCTCGCGGCCGTCGTCGGTGATCTTGTCGGGGCCCCACGGCGGCATCCAGACCCAGTTGATGCGCAGCTCGTTGACCAGTCCGTCCGTGGCGGACTTCGCCTGGTCCTCGATCACGTCCGTCAGCGGGCAGGCCGCCGAGGTCAGGGTCATGTCGACGGTGGCGATGTTCGCGTCGTCGACGTGGATGCCGTAGATCAGCCCCAGGTTGACGACGTCGATGCCCAGCTCGGGGTCGACCACGTCCATCAGGGCCTCGCGGAGCTCCTCCTCCGAGGCGGGCTTCATCTCCACGGTGTCAGTCATGCCGTCTTCCTTTCGGCGTCCGCTCCGCCCAGGGCCTGGGCCGTCGCGTCCTTCCACGCCATCCAGCTGAGGAGGGCGCACTTGACCCGGGCCGGGTACTTGGAGACACCGGCGAACGCCACCGCGTCCTCCAGGATGTCCTCCATCGTGTCGTCGGGTTCGATCCTGCCCTTGGACTGCATCAGCTCCAGGAAGGTCTCCTGGATCTTCCGCGCATCCGCCAGGTCCTTGCCGACGAGGAGCTCGTTCAGTACGGAGGCCGAGGCCTGGCTGATGGAGCAGCCCTGGCCCTCGTACGAGACGTCCTCGATCGTCGTGCCGGCGTACTTCACACGCAGGGTGATCTCGTCGCCGCACGTCGGGTTCACGTGGTGCACCTCGGCGTCGCCATCCCGCAAGCCCCGCCCGTGCGGGTGCTTGTAGTGGTCCAGGATGACTTCCTGGTACATCGAGTCCAGCTTCATGCGATCGCTCGTCCCGTCAGCCGAAGAAGTTCCGTACGTGCTCCAGGCCGTCGACCAGCGCGTCGATCTCGGCCGACGTGGAGTACAGATAGAACGACGCTCGTGTGGTCGCAGGAATTCCGTACCGCAGGCAGACCGGCCGCGCGCAGTGGTGGCCGACCCGGACCGCGATGCCCTGCTCGTCGAGGACCTGGCCCACGTCGTGCGGGTGGATGTCGCCGAGCGTGAAAGAGATCGCCGCGCCCCGGTCCTCGGCCGTGGAAGGGCCGATGATCCGCAGGTCCGGGACCTCGCCCAGCTTCTTCACCGCGTACTCGGTGAGGGCGTGCTCATGGGCGAGGATCTTGTCCATGCCGATCGAGTTGAGGTAGTCGATCGCCGCGCCCAGGCCGACCGCCTGCGCGATCGGCGGGGTGCCCGCCTCGAACTTGTGCGGCGCCGGGGCGTAGGTCGACGAGTGCATCGACACGGTCTCGATCATCTCGCCGCCGCCCAGGAACGGCGGCAGGTCCTCCAGGAGCTCCTGGCGGCCCCACAGCACACCGATGCCCGTCGGACCGCACATCTTGTGGCCGGTGAAGGCCACGAAGTCGGCCTGCAGGGCCTGTACGTCCAGCGGCATGTGCGGCGCGGCCTGGGAGGCGTCGACGCAGACCAGCGCACCGACCTCCTGCGCCCGGCGCACGATCGCCTCGACGGGGTTCACCGTGCCGAGGATGTTCGACACCAGCACGAAAGAGACGATCTTCGTCTTCTCGGTGATGACCTCTTCGATGTTGGACAGGTCGAGCCGGCCGTCGTCGGTCAGCCCGAACCACTTGAGCTTCGCGCCAGTGCGCTGGGCGAGCAGCTGCCACGGCACGATGTTGGAGTGGTGCTCCATCTCCGTGATGACGATCTCGGTTTCGGAGTCCACGCGGTAGGGCTCGTCGGCCCAGCCCAGCATGTTCGCCACGAGGTTGAGCGACTCGGAGGCGTTCTTGGTGAAGATCACCTCGTCGCGGCTCGGCGCGTTGATGAACTCCGCGACCTTGTCGCGCGCGCCCTCGTACAGCGCCGTGGCCTCCTCGGCGAGCACGTGCACACCGCGATGGACGTTGGCGTTGTAGCGCTCGTAGTACTCGCTCAGGGCGTCCAGCACCTGGCGCGGCTTCTGCGAGGTCGCCGCGTTGTCCAGGTACACGAGCTTCCGGCCGTCGTGGACCTGACGGTCCAGGATGGGGAAGTCCTTGCGGATCGCCTCTGTGTCGAGGAGGCCCGGCAGCTGTGTCACGCGGATACGCCACCCTTCGTGTAAGCCTCGTAGCCCTCGTTCTCCAGCTTGTCCGCGAGCTCGGCGCCGCCGGACTCGGCGATCCGGCCGTCCGCGAACACGTGGACGAAGTCGGGCTTGATGTAGCGCAGGATGCGCGTGTAGTGCGTGATCAGCAGGGTGCCGACCTCGCCGGTCTCGCGGACGCGGTTCACGCCCTCGGAGACGATCCGCAGGGCGTCGACGTCCAGGCCGGAGTCCGTCTCGTCGAGGATCGCGACCTTCGGCTTGAGCAGCTCCAGCTGGAGGATCTCGTGGCGCTTCTTCTCACCGCCGGAGAAGCCCTCGTTGACGTTGCGCTCGGCGAAGGAGGGGTCCATGTTGAGGCGCTGCATGGCCTCCTTGACCTCCTTCACCCAGGTGCGCAGCTTGGGGGCCTCGCCGCGGATGGCGGTGGCGGAGGTGCGCAGGAAGTTCGACACGGAGACACCCGGAACCTCGACCGGGTACTGCATCGCCAGGAACAGGCCCGCGCGGGCGCGCTCGTCGACGGACATCTCCAGCACGTCCTCGCCGTCGAGGGTGACGGTGCCGCCGGTGATCGTGTACTTCGGGTGACCCGCGAGCGAGTAGGCGAGGGTCGACTTGCCCGAGCCGTTGGGGCCCATGATGGCGTGCGTCTCGCCCTGCTTCACGGTGAGGTCGACGCCCTTGAGGATCTCCTTCGTGGCGTTGTCGGCCTCGACGGTGACGTGCAGGTCTCGGATTTCAAGCGTTGCCATGGGTGCCTCAGGACTCCTGGGTGAGGGAGACGAGTACGTCGTCCCCTTCGATCTGTACGGGGTATACGGGGACGGGGCGCGTGGCGGGGAGGCCGGACGGCTTACCGGTACGCAGGTCGAAGGCGGAGCCGTGCAGCCAGCACTCGATCTGGCAGTCCTCCACCTCGCCCTCGGAGAGGGAGACGTTCGCGTGCGAGCAGATGTCGTGGATCGCGAACACCTCCCCCTCGGTCCTGACGACCGAGATCGGCGTGCCGTCGAGTTCGACCCGCTTCGGGGTGTCGTCCTCCAGCTCGCTCAGTCCACAGGCGCGTACGAAGGTCATGCGACCGACGCCTCCAGCTCCTCTTCGATCTTCGCGAGCAGGCGCTCCTCGATGTCGTCCACACCGATGTGCTGGACCAGCTCGGCGAAGAAGCCGCGGACGACGAGGCGGCGGGCCTCGTGCTCCGGGATGCCGCGCGCCATCAGGTAGAAGAGCTGCTCGTCGTCGAAGCGGCCGGTGGCGGAGGCGTGGCCCGCGCCGACGATCTCGCCGGTCTCGATCTCGAGGTTCGGTACGGAGTCGACCCGCGCGCCGTCCGTGAGGACCAGGTTGCGGTTCATCTCGTACGTGTCGGTGCCCTCGGCCTTGGCCTCGATGAGGACGTCGCCGATCCACACGGCGTGCGCGTCGTCGCCCTGGAGCGCGCCCTTGTAGGCGACGTTCGACTTGCAGTGCGGGGTGTTGTGGTCGACCAGGAGGCGGTGCTCCTGGTGCTGGCCGGCGTCCGTGAAGTACAGGCCGTACAGCTCGGCCTCGCCTCCGGTGCCGGCGTACTGCACACGCGGGTGCAGGCGGACGACGTCGCCGCCGAAGGTCACGACGATCGACTTGAAGGTCGCGTCCCGGCCGACGAGGGCGTTGTGCTGGGCCACGTGGACGGCCTTGTCGTCCCAGTCCTGGACGGAGACGACGGTGAGCTTGGCGCCGTCGCCCAGGAGGTAGTCGACGTTGGCCGCGAGCACGGCGTCACCGGTGTGGTCGATGACGACGACGGCCTCGGCGAAGGCGCCCAGTTCGACGATCTGGTGGCCGTAGGCGACGCCGCCCTCGCCGTGCACGGCGATGCGGATCGGCTCGGTGAGCACCGTCTCCTTGGGGACGCTGACCACGCCGGCCTTCTCGAACGCGGAGTACGCCTGGGCGGCCACGCGGTCCACGGGAGTGCCGGCCTTGCCGAGCCGGGCGTCGTCGCGGCCGACGGCCTCGACGGTGACGCCCTCGGGGGCCTGAACGTCCACCTTCACGCCGTCACCGGTGGCGACCGCGGTGCCGTCGTGCAGGCCGCGCAGCCGCTCCAGCGGGGTGAACCGCCACTCCTCCTCACGGCCGTGGGGGACGGGGAAGTCCGCCACGTCGAAGGAGGGCGGCGCGCTCATGCGCGTGGCGACGGTCGACTCCGCGGCGACCGCGATCGAACCGGCGGTGGTGGAACCCACCGGGATGCTCTGGGCGTCAGCCATGGCTGTCGTAGTGCTCGCTTTCTTACGTGAGTGGCTTGATGGGACGGCGGTGCGGGCCTTAGCCGACCGCGCCTTCCATCTGGAGCTCGATCAGCCGGTTGAGCTCGAGGGCGTACTCCATGGGCAGTTCCTTGGCGATCGGCTCGACGAAGCCGCGCACGATCATCGCCATCGCCTCGTCCTCGGAGAGACCACGGCTCATCAGGTAGAAGAGCTGGTCCTCGGAGACCTTGGAGACGGTCGCCTCGTGGCCCATGGAGACGTCGTCCTCGCGGACGTCGACGTACGGGTAGGTGTCGGACCGCGAGATGGTGTCCACGAGCAGCGCGTCGCACAGCACGTTCGACTTGGAGCCCGGGGCACCCTCGCCGATCTCGATCAGACCACGGTAGGAGGTACGGCCGCCACCGCGCGCGACCGACTTCGACACGATGTTGGACGACGTGTTCGGGGCCATGTGGACCATCTTGGCGCCCGCGTCCTGGTGCTGGCCCTCGCCCGCGAAGGCGATGGAGAGGGTCTCGCCCTTGGCGTGCTCGCCCATCAGGTAGACGGCCGGGTACTTCATCGTCACCTTGGAGCCGATGTTGCCGTCGATCCACTCCATGGTCGCGCCCTCGTACGCCACGGCGCGCTTGGTGACCAGGTTGTAGACGTTGTTCGACCAGTTCTGGATGGTCGTGTAACGGCAGCGGGCGTTCTTCTTGACGATGATCTCGACCACTGCGGAGTGCAGCGAGTCCGACTTGTAGATCGGGGCCGTACAGCCCTCGACGTAGTGCACGTAGGCACCCTCGTCGACGATGATCAGGGTCCGCTCGAACTGGCCCATGTTCTCCGTGTTGATACGGAAGTAGGCCTGGAGCGGGATCTCCACGTGCACGCCCTTCGGCACGTAGATGAAGGAGCCGCCCGACCACACGGCGGTGTTCAGGGCCGCGAACTTGTTGTCACCGGCGGGGATGACGGTCCCGAAGTACTCCTTGAAGAGCTCCGGGTGCTCCTTCAGCGCGGTGTCGGTGTCCAGGAAGATGACGCCCTGCTCCTCCAGGTCCTCGCGGATCTGGTGGTAGACGACCTCCGACTCGTACTGAGCGGCGACACCGGCCACGAGGCGCTGCTTCTCCGCCTCCGGGATGCCGAGCTTGTCGTAGGTGTTCTTGATGTCCTCGGGCAGCTCTTCCCAGGACGCCGCCTGCTTCTCCGTGGAGCGCACGAAGTACTTGATGTTGTCGAAGTCGATGCCGGAGAGGTCCGAGCCCCAGTTCGGCATGGGCTTCTTCGCGAAGAGCTTGAGGCCCTTCAGGCGGAGCTTGGTCATCCACTCCGGCTCGGACTTCTTCGAGGAGATGTCCTTGACGACGTCCTCGTTGATGCCGCGCTTGGCAGAGGCACCCGCCGTGTCGGAGTCGGCCCAGCCGTATTCGTACTTGCCCAGACCCTCGAGCTCAGGGTGGGCAGTCTCCGTGGGGAGAGTCATGCGGGGTTCCTCCCGGCCGTGCTTGCAGATGCGTTGTGGGAAATCTTGGGGATGAACGTCGTGCAGACGCCGTCGCCGTGGGCGATGGTCGCCAGTCGCTGGACGTGCGTTCCGAGCAGCTCGGCGAAGATCTCCGTCTCCGCTTCGCACAGCTGGGGGAACTGCTCCGCCACATGGGCGACCGGGCAGTGGTGCTGGCAGAGCTGCTCACCCTGTTGCGGGAGGGGCGCGCTGCGCGCCGTAGCAGCGTACCCGTCGACGCTGAGGGCCTTGGCCAGGGCTTCGGCTCGCTGGTCCGGGGTGACGGACTCGATCGCCTTGCGGTAGGCGCGTGCCTGGGCGGTGATCCTGGCGCGGGCGAAGGCGACGACCGCCTCGCTCCCGCCCCCCTGCTCGGCGATCCAGCGCAGGGCGTCCGCGGCGAGCTTGTCGTAGGACTGGTCGAAGGCGTCGCGGCCGCAGTCCGTCAGGGCGAAGACCTTGGCGGGCCGACCGCGGGTGCGCGCCCCGTAGACCCGCTGTTCGCGGGCTTCCACGACGTCGTCGGTGACCAGTGCGTCGAGGTGCCGGCGTACGGCGGCCTGGGTCAGGCCCAGTCGTGCGGCGAGCTCGGCGACGGTCGACGGCCCGTGGTCCAGGATGGACCGCGCGACCCGGTTGCGTGTGGAACGCTCCCCGGTCGCCAGCTCCTCCTGCGGGGCCCCCGTGGGGGTCTCCCGAGCCGCTCCGACGTTTTTCACAACGCCATTGTTGCGTAATTCGTCGGGGACGGGCAAGCCGTGCCCCGGCCACCCGGCGGTGCCCTGCATCACTTAGGCAAGCCTAATTTGACCTGCGGAAAGGATCTTTGATCGATCAAGGCGGCGGCAGCGCGCACCCGCCCGGTGCCCGCAAACCGGTGGCGGCGCCGCACCACTTCGGGAACACTCCCGAACCATGCCGACACCGCCTCCGACCGGCCCACTTGTCACCCGCGACACCCTCGCCGCACAGCTGCGCGAGTTGGGGATCCGCACCGGTGAGACCCTGCTCGTGCATTCCTCGCTGAGCTCACTCGGGTGGGTCTGCGGAGGGGCCGTCACGGTCGTCCACGGACTGCTCGACGCCCTCGGCCCCGACGGCACCCTCGTTGTCCCCACCCAGAGCGGAGACCTGTCCGACCCGGCGCTGTGGAGCAATCCGCCGGTGCCCGAGGAGTGGTGGGAGCGGATCCGCTCGGCCATGCCGGTGTACGACCCGCTGATCACCCCCAGCCTGGGGGTCGGCGTGATCCCCGAGACCGTACGGCGCTGGCCGGGCGCCCTGCGCAGCGCCCACCCGCACACATCGTTCGCGGCGCTCGGCCCGCGCGCGACGGAGATCGTCGAGGGCCACGCCCCCGACTGCCGGCTCGGCGAGCACAGTCCGCTCGGCCGGCTGGAGCGGCTGGACGCCCGGGTGCTGCTGCTGGGCGCGGGCTACGACACCTGCACCAGCTTCCACCTCGCCGAGTACCGCGTTCCGGCCCCACGCGTCGAAGTGGGGCGACCGGCTCCCGGCGGCGGCTGGGAGGTGCTGACCGAGGTGTCGATCGACTCCGAGGGCTTCGACGAGCTGGGACACGACTTCGAGCGGGACCGCCCCGTCGTCCGCGGAAAGGTGGGCGCGGCCGACGTACGGCTGTTTCCGGTCAGGGACGCGGTGGCCTACGCGGAGCGGTGGCTCGCGCTGCACCGTCCCCGTGCGGAGGAGATCCTGCACCCGCCCGCCTGATACGCCCGCCGCGTACCTAGACTCTGGACCCATGCGAACCGATCCCGTCGTCCAGGTGCGTGCCCTGGTGAAGCGGTACGGCACGAAGACCGCGGTGGACGGCCTCGATCTGATGGCCCAGCCGGGCCTGACCGCCGTGCTGGGCCCCAACGGCGCCGGCAAGACGACCACGGTCGAGACCTGTGAGGGGTACCGCAGGCCGGACTCCGGTACGGTACGCGTCCTGGGTCTCGACCCGGTCAGACAGTCCGGTGAGCTGCGACCCCGGATCGGGGTGATGCTCCAGTCCGGCGGCGTCTACTCCGGTGCCCGCGCCGACGAGATGCTGCGGCACGTGGCCAAGCTGCACGCGCACCCGCTCGACGTGGACGTGCTCATCGAGCGCCTCGGGCTCGGCTCCTGCGGACACACCACCTACCGGCGCCTGTCCGGCGGCCAGCAGCAGCGGCTCGCGCTGGCGATGGCCGTGGTGGGGCGCCCGGAGCTGGTGTTCCTGGACGAGCCCACCGCCGGCCTCGACCCGCAGGCCCGCCGGGCCACCTGGGACCTCGTCCGGGACCTGCGCACCGACGGCGTCTCCGTGATCCTCACCACCCACTACATGGACGAGGCCGAGCAGCTCGCCGACGACGTGGCGATCATCGACGCGGGCCGGGTCATCGCCCAGGGCTCCCCCGAGGACCTGTGCCGCGGCGGCGCCGAGAACACCCTGCGGTTCACGGGCCGCCCGGGCCTGGACGTCGGCTCCCTCCTCAAGGCCCTGCCCGCCGACTCCTCCGCCGCCGAACTGACCCCGGGCTCCTACCGGGTCACCGGCAAGGTCAATCCGCAGCTGCTCGCGACGGTCACCTCCTGGTGCGCCCAGCACGGCGTGATGCCGGACCGGATATCGGTGGAACGGCACACCCTGGAGGACGTTTTCCTGGAGCTGACGGGCAAGGAGTTGCGCTCATGAATGCGGCCGACACATGCCCCTGCCGGGGGCCCGGGGGCCGCCCCCCGGGAAGACACAGCCTGGAGCTGACGGGCAAGGAGCTGCGCTCATGAATGCGGCCGACACACGCCCCTGCCGGGGGCCCGGGGGCCGCCCCCCGGGAAGACACAGCCTGGAGCTGACGGGCAAGGAGCTGCGCTCATGACGACCACCACCTCCGGCGCCTACGCTCCCCGGCCGGGCGCGGCACCGCTCCCCCGGATGATCGCCGCGCAGGCGGTGCTGGAGACGAAGATGCTGCTGCGCAACGGCGAGCAGTTGCTGCTGACGGTCGTGATCCCGACGCTGCTGCTGGTCCTGTTCAGCTCGGTGGACATCGTCGACACCGGCAAGGGCGAGGCCATCGACTTCCTCGCCCCCGGCATCCTGGCGCTCGCCGTGGTGTCGACCGCGTTCACCGGCCAGGCCATCGCGACGGGCTTCGAACGCCGGTACGGCGTCCTGAAGCGGCTGGCGTCCTCACCGCTGCCCCGTTGGGGCCTGATGACGGCCAAGACGGCATCCGTGCTGGTCACGGAGGTCCTCCAGGTCGTCCTGCTGACGGTGATCGCCTTCGCGCTGGGCTGGTCGCCGCACGGCAACCCGGCGGCCGTCCTGCTCCTGCTGATCCTCGGCACGGCCGCGTTCTCGGGGCTCGGGCTGCTGATGGCGGGCACCCTGAAGGCGGAGGCCACGCTGGCCGCCGCGAACCTCGTCTTCCTGCTGCTGCTGGTCGGCGGCGGAGTGATCGTCCCGCTGGACAAGTTCCCCTCGGGCATGCGGGACGTGCTGGCGCTGCTGCCGGTATCGGCTCTGTCGGACGGGCTGCGGGACGTACTCCAGCACGGGGCCGGCCTGCCGTGGGGCGATGTCGGGATCCTCGCCGTATGGGCGGTGGTGGGGCTCGCCGCCGCCGGCAAGTTCTTCCGCTGGGAGTAAACCCGCCATGGACGAACCGGACCCTCGTGAAAGCGTGCACAAGCGGCGGCCTACCATGGACGGCGTGCCAAAGCTGACCCGCGCCGACGCCACCGCCGCCGTGCGCAACCCCCTCGCCTTCATCGCCGCACGCTGGACGCCGGATCCCCGGACGGTCCGGCGGGCGGCGCTCGCCGCGCTCGTCATGTCGGTGGTCATCGTCGTCACCGGCGGTGCCGTACGGCTGACCGGCTCGGGCCTCGGTTGCCCGACCTGGCCCAAGTGCACGGACGACTCGCTCACCGCCACCAGCGCGATGGGCTTCCACGGCGCCATCGAGTTCGGCAACCGCATGCTGACGTACGTGCTGTGCGCGGCCGTCGGCTGGGCGATCATCGCGGCGCGCTCCGAGAAGCCGTACCGGCGCGGCCTGACCCGGCTGGGCTGGGCACAGTTCTGGATCGTGATGAGCAACGCGGTGCTCGGCGGCATCGTGGTGCTCGTCGGCCTGAACCCGTACACGGTCGCGGCGCACTTCGTGGCCACGTCGGCCCTGATCGCGGTCGCCACGGTGATGTGGCAGCGCACACGGGAGGGTGACGGGGAGCCCCGTGCGCTGGTCGGCAGGTCCGTGCAGCAGCTGGTCTGGTTCCTGGTCGCCGCCGCCGTTCTGCTGATCCTCGTCGGCACGGTCGTCACCGGCGCGGGGCCGCACGCGGGCGACTCCAGCGAGGTCGACCGCATGCCGCTGGACTGGGAGACCGTCAGCAAACTGCACGCCGTGCTGGCGTGGATCGTGGTGACGCTGACCTTCGCCCTGTGGTTCGTCCTCAAGGCGGTCGACGCCCCGAAGGCGCCGCTGGCCCGCACCCGGGAGCTGTTCCTGGTGCTGCTCGCCCAGGGCGTCATCGGCTACGTCCAGTACTTCACCGACCTTCCCGAAGCGCTGGTCGGCCTGCACATGCTGGGATCCGCCGTGATGTGGATCTGGGTGGTGCGGGTGCTGCTGTCGCTGCGCGAACGGGCGGAGATCCCGGCCGGCCTGCCGGGCCCGTCCTCCGAGCCCGCGGTGGCCACGCGCGCGTGAGTCATCCGTACGCCGAAACGAGCCGGTCGATGGCCGGCCCCAGGTAGGCCCGCGCCAGCTCGCCCCGGCGTGCCGTCCAGTCCTCGGTGCGCCGGGCCGGTTCCTCGTACCGGCGTCGTCGAATGTCGTCGACGACCTCGGTGGGCGCCCCGAGACCGGGCAGCAGCTCCAGTGCCTCCCGCTTGGAGATCAGGCGTGCCTCGCGCAGCGTGACGTCGGCACGGGCGAACGTCAGCAGCCCCAGGTCGACCCAGACGTCCTGCCGCCAGAGCCGTGCCTTGTCCACGGCGGGCCGCCAGAAGTCCCGCTGGTCACGCACGACGAAGGCCGCGAGCTCGCCGTCCGGCACCGGCGGGAGCAGCCCTGTCGGGGCCTCGCCGTACAGCACTCGGCCGAAGGCGTGCAGCTCACGGCGGGTGACCGGGGTGACGGGGCGGCGCATCACATGGTCGTGGGCCCAGGTCAGATGCGGGTGCTCCGCGTCGGCCGATGTGCGGGGCGTGAGATAGCTGCAGTGCAGTTGGGGGGCGAGCGGCTCGGCGCGCAGCCCGCGGTGGAGCGCGACCACACGGCGTACGGTGCGCAGCGTGATGGTCTCGGGCAGCACCGCGATCAGGTCCAGGTCGCTGCGGCCCTCCTGGTAGTCGCCCCCGGCGAGCGAGCCGTGGGCCCAGACGGCGGTGGGGCTCAGGGCCATCAGCCCATCGAGGAAACGGGCCGATAAGGCGTCGGTCTTCTGCATGAGGGCCAGTCTGTACACCTCACCCCAGCCCGTACACCCTGCGCGCGTTCCCCGCCGCGATCAGCCCGGCGACCCGCTGGGCGTCCGACAGCGACCAGGCTCCCTCGGCCACCCAGGTGCCGAGGACCCTCGCCAGGGCCTCGCGGAACAGGCGGGCGCCCACGACGTGCAGCTCGGGCAGCCCCTGGGCCCCGCTGGAGAAGAGGATCTTGCCGAAGGGGGCGAGTTCCAGGATCTCGGCGAGGACGGTGGCCGCGCGGGCACCGGTGCGGACGAGGGCGGCGCCGGAGTCGGCGTACACGTGCGGGAAGACGCCCGCGAGGTGGGCGGCGTGGCGGTGGTACGGGTAGCCGTGCAGCAGGACCAGGTCCGTGCCGAGGCCCGCCGTCGCGCGGACGAAGTCCGTCAGCAGCACCGGATCCGTACGGTCGATGCGCAGGCCCGGCGCCCCCAGCCCCGCGTGCAGTTGCAGGGGCAGCCCGGAGGCCACCGCCATCCACAGCAGGTGCCGCAGCAGTACCGGGTCGCTCAGCTCACCGCCGACGCCACGCCCGGCCAGCCACCGTCCCGCGGCGCCGCGCACCTCCCCCGGGCCGGGCGGCTCCGGCGCGAGCGCGAGACCGTGCCGTACGCCCGCGACGGATGTGAAGGCGACGGCGTTCACGGCCGCCCCGCGCACCGCCTCGGCGAGATTGGCGAGGAACGACTCGACGGTGCCGGAGGTGTCGGCGACCTGTTCGGCGAGGAGTTCCAGGCGGATGATCTCATGGGCGCGCGCGTTGGCGGCGGCCGCCATCTCGCCGGGTCCCGTGAGGTCGCCGGGCAGTCCGGTGTCGACCAGATAGGTCGT
This sequence comes from Streptomyces griseus subsp. griseus, assembly GCF_000720255.1. Taxonomy (GTDB): domain Bacteria; phylum Actinomycetota; class Actinomycetes; order Streptomycetales; family Streptomycetaceae; genus Streptomyces; species Streptomyces griseus_I. The sequence continues at coordinate 183,827 of NZ_JOJE01000001.1, forward strand.
GATCCCGCTGCCGCGCAGCAGCCGGCGGCCCGCTTCCAGTACGCCGAGTTCACGACGCCGGGCGAGATAGCGGGCGGGCGGGCAGTGCGGATCCAGGCCGAGGAGCGGGGGGCACCAACGGCGTACGGCGAAACCCGTCTGGGTGTCGAAGAGGGTGGTGCCGGGCGCGGGCGGGCCCTCGGTGCGGGCGAGCTGGGCCTCGAAGGTGCCTAGGCCCAGCTCCGTTCTCAGTACGCCGTGGCAGTACTGGTCCACGAGGGACGGCGTTTCGATCATCCGGGCTCCCCGTGTGCGCTGGCCTACACGGGCCTAACGGGTGAACCGGTGAGTAGGTGTTGGTGGGTGCGGTGATTCCGTCCCGGGCGCGTCGTTCAGCCGTTGCTCGGGCCGCCGACCTGGATCCCGGCCATCCTCGTCCACTCGTAGCGCCCCGTCCTCACCTTCGCCGCGAAGTCGCCGTCGAACGACTCGTGCACGGTGATGCCGGACTTCTGCACCGCCTGCTCGGCGATGGCGTACGTGGGAGCCACCAGGTCGCCCCAGCCGCCGTCCTCGCCGACGAGGACGATCCGGGCGCCGCGCTCCCCGATGTACGCGACCTGGCCCTCGGCTCCGCCGTGCTCCTTGGCGAAGGCGTTGATCTGCTTGCTGAGGCGGGCCACCTTGCGCTCGGCCTTCGCGTCTACCTGCTGCGTGTCTGCCATGGCCTGGATGCTACTCACGGGTAGAACGGCTGGCGAGGGCAGGGCCCTGTGACGTACGTCAGCGCAGGAACGGGTCCACCGCGATCGCCAGGAAGAGCAGCGACACATAGGTGATCGACCAGTGGAACAGGCGCATCTCCTTGAGCTTCACGCCCGTGACCTCCGCCTTCGCGCGGGTCAGCAGCGCGTGCGCCTCCCACAGCCACCAGCCGCCCGCCACCAGGGCGACCGAGGTGTAGAACCAGCCGGTGTAGCCGAGGGGCGTCAGCAGCAGGGAGACGGCCACCATCACCCAGCTGTAGAGGACGATCTGCTTGGCGACGACCTTGTTGGAGGCGATCACCGGCAGCATCGGCACGCCCACGCGCGCGTAGTCGTCCTTCACCTTCATGGACAGCGGCCAGTAATGCGGCGGCGTCCAGAAGAACATCACGAGGAAGAGGATGACCGGCGCCCACGACAGGGAGTTCGTCACCGAGGACCAGCCGATGAGCACCGGCATGCAGCCCGCGATGCCGCCCCAGACGATGTTCTGCGAGGTACGGCGCTTGAGGATCATCGTGTAGACGACGACGTAGAAGAGGAGCGCGCCGAGGGCGAGCCAGGCCGACAGCCAGTTGACGGTGAGGCCGAACAGCAGCGTCGAGACCACGGCGAGCGTGATGCCGAAGGCGAGGCACTCGCGCGGGCTGACCATGCCGGTGACCAGGGGGCGCTGCGAGGTGCGGTCCATGAGCGCGTCGATGTCACGGTCGATGTACATGTTCAGCGCGTTGGCGCCGCCGGCGGACAGATAGCCGCCGAGGCACGTGAGCAGGACCAGGCCGAGGTCCGGCACTCCCTGCTGCGCGAGGAACATCACCGGAACGGTGGTGATGAGCAGCAGCTCGATGATCCGCGGCTTGGTCAGAGCCACGAACGCCTTGACACGGGCCCCGAACGGCCGGTGGCTCGGGCTCTGGCTCGTCCCGATCATCCCCGCTGGACGGGATTCAACGGCCGTCACGCACACCCCTGACAGAGACATCCCAGCGAGCCTCCCGGTGTGAAGTCCCGGTAAAGGCTCGCGCGTACCACGCCACTGTAGACGTTGCCCAGACCCGGACATTCGCGGGGGTCGGATCGTGTTGGAGGGGGCCCTCCGGGGGGTCGTCCGCGGGGTCGTCCGACGTGCGTTCGGTGGCTCGATTGAGCAGTCGGATGAGCGGCTCCGTATTCAGATGCCGAATGCGGTCCCGCCCAGCGGGGAGGCGGATCGCGCGCACCCCCGTCCATCTGGAACGGCTCGAAAAAACGCACGTACTCGCGGGGGTAGGCTCGACAGCGGCCGGTGGGCATCCAGTGCACCGGCAGCCGGTGGGCGCGCGCCCAGAACACCGGTACCCGACATGTGGAGAGGAGCCCTGACCCAGGGTGAGCACCAAGCCGACCACCACAGACCTCGAGTGGACCGAGCTGGACCAGCGGGCCGTCGACACCGCCCGCGTCCTGGCCGCAGATGCCGTACAGAAGGTCGGTAACGGCCATCCGGGTACGGCGATGAGCCTGGCGCCTGCCGCCTACACCCTCTTCCAGAAGGTGATGCGGCACGACCCGGCGGACGCCGACTGGGTCGCACGCGACCGTTTCGTGCTGTCCGCGGGCCACTCGTCCCTGACCCTGTACACCCAGCTGTACCTGGCCGGTTTCGGTCTGGAGCTGGATGATCTGAAGGCGTTCCGCACGTGGGGTTCGAAGACCCCGGGCCACCCGGAGTACGGGCACACCACCGGTGTGGAGACCACGACCGGCCCGCTGGGCCAGGGTGTCGCCAACGCCGTGGGCATGGCGATGGCCGCCCGCTACGAGCGCGGTCTGTTCGACCCGGACGCCCCGGCCGGTGAGTCGCCCTTCGACCACTTCGTGTACTGCATCGCCGGTGACGGCTGTCTGCAGGAGGGCATCTCCGCCGAGGCCTCCTCCCTGGCCGGCCACCAGAAGCTCGGCAACCTGGTCCTGCTGTGGGACGACAACCACATCTCCATCGAGGGCGACACCGAGACGGCCGTCTCCGAGGACACCGTCAAGCGCTACGAGGCCTACGGCTGGCACGTGCAGCGCGTGGCGCCGAAGCCGGACGGCGACCTCGACCCGCACGCCATCTACAACGCCATCGAGGAAGCGAAGAAGGTCACGGACAGGCCGTCCTTCATCGCGATGCGCTCGATCATCGCCTGGCCCGCCCCCAACGCCCAGAACACCGAGGCCGCGCACGGCTCGGCGCTGGGTGACGACGAGGTCGCGGCCACCAAGCGCGTCCTGGGCTTCGACACCGAGCAGTCCTTCGAGGTGGCCGACGAGGTCATCGCCCACACCCGCAAGGCGCTTCAGCGCGGCGCCGACGCGAAGGCGGAGTGGGAGAAGTCCTTCCAGCTGTGGCGCCAGAACAACCCCGAGCGGGCGGCGGACTTCGACCGGGTCACCGCGGGTGAGCTGCCGGCGGGCTGGGAGGAGAAGCTCCCGGTGTTCGAGCCCGGCAAGGGTGTCGCCACGCGTGCCGCGTCCGGCAAGGTGCTGCAGGCCCTCGGCGAGGTCGTCCCCGAACTGTGGGGCGGCTCGGCGGACCTGGCCGGCTCCAACAACACCACCATCGACAAGACGAGTTCGTTCCTGCCGGCGGGCAACCCGCTTCCGGAGGCGAGCCCCTACGGGCGCACCATCCACTTCGGCATCCGTGAGCACTCCATGGCCGCGGAGATGAACGGCATCGCGCTGCACGGCAACACCCGTGTCTACGGCGGCACGTTCCTGGTGTTCTCCGACTACATGCGCAACGCGGTCCGGCTGTCGGCGCTGATGCACCTGCCGGTGACGTACGTGTGGACGCACGACTCCATCGGTCTCGGCGAGGACGGCCCCACCCACCAGCCGGTCGAGCACCTCGCCGCGCTGCGCGCGATCCCGGGTCTGAACGTGGTGCGTCCGGCGGACGCCAACGAGACCGCGATCGCCTGGCGCGAGATCCTCAAGCGCTACACCAAGGAGTTCGGCAAGGGCGCCCCGCACGGCCTGGTGCTGACCCGTCAGGGTGTGCCGACGTACGAGCCCAACGAGGGCGCGGCGCGTGGTGGTTACGTCCTCCTCGAGGCCGAGGGCGGCGAGCCGCAGGTCGTGATCGTCGCGACCGGTTCCGAGGTGCACGTGGCCGTCGAGGCGCGTGAGCAGCTCCAGGCCGACGGTGTCCCCACCCGTGTGGTGTCCATGCCGTCCGTGGAGTGGTTCGAAGAGCAGGACCAGGGGTACCGGGACAGCGTGCTGCCGCCGAGTGTGAAGGCCCGTGTCGCGGTCGAGGCCGGGATCGGACTGACCTGGCACAAGTACGTGGGAGACGCCGGTCGCATCGTTTCCCTGGAGCACTTCGGTGCTTCGGCCGACGGCAAGGTGCTCTTCCGCGAGTACGGCTTCACTGCCGAGAACGTGGCCGCCCAGGCCCGGGAATCCCTGACCGCCGCCCAGCGCTGACGCTCATATACGACACGTAGGAGATGCATTTTCCATGACAGACGCACTCAAGCGCCTCTCCGATGAAGGCGTCGCGATCTGGCTGGACGACCTGTCGCGCAAGCGGATCACGTCCGGCAACCTCGCCGAGCTGATCGACCAGCAGCACGTCGTGGGCGTCACCACCAACCCGACGATCTTCCAGAAGGCCATCAGCAGCGGCGACGGCTACGAGCAGCAGCTCGAGGACCTCGCGGCCCGCAAGGTCACCGTGGAAGAGGCCGTCCGCATGATCACCACGGCCGACGTCCGCGACGCCGCCGACATCCTGCGCCCGGTCTTCGACGCCACCGACGGCCAGGACGGCCGGGTGTCGATCGAGGTCGACCCGCGCCTGGCCCACAACACCCGGGCCACCGTCGCCGAGGCCAAGCAGCTGGCCTGGCTCGTCGACCGCCCCAACACCCTCATCAAGATCCCCGCCACCCGGGCGGGCCTGCCGGCGATCACCGAGGTGATCGGCAACGGCATCAGCGTCAACGTCACGCTGATCTTCTCGCTGGAGCGCTACCGCGAGGTCATGGACGCCTACCTCAGCGGCCTGGAGAAGGCCCGTGAGAAGGGCCTGGACCTGTCGAAGATCCGCTCCGTGGCGTCGTTCTTCGTCTCCCGGGTGGACACCGAGATCGACAAGCGGCTCGACGACCTCGGCACCCCCGAGGCCAAGGCCGCCCGCGGCAAGGCCGCCGTCGCCAACGCCCGCCTCGCCTACCAGGCCTACGAGGAGGTCTTCTCCTCCGACCGCTGGAGCGCCCTGGAGAAGGCCGGCGCCAGGAAGCAGCGGCCGCTGTGGGCGTCGACCGGTGTGAAGGACCCGGCGTACAAGGACACCCTGTACGTCGACGACCTGGTGGCGCCGAACACGGTGAACACCATGCCGGAGGCCACCCTGCTGGCCACCGAGGACCACGGCGAGATCACCGGCAACACCGTCGGCGGCGCCTACGAGCAGGCCCGCACGGACCTCGACGCGCTCGAGAAGCTCGGGATCTCCTACGACGACGTCGTGCAGGTCCTGGAGGACGAGGGCGTCGAGAAGTTCGAGGCGTCCTGGAACGACCTGCTGAAGTCGACCGAGGCCGTCCTGGAGCGCCTCGCCCCCTCGGAGGGCTGACATCTTGGCCTCGTTCTCCGGTTCCGGAGCGAACCCGCTTCGTGACCCCGCCGACCGACGGCTCCCGCGTATCGCGGGGCCGTCGGGCCTGGTGATCTTCGGCGTCACGGGTGATTTGTCACGCAAAAAGCTGATGCCCGCGGTGTACGACCTCGCCAACCGGGGGCTGCTGCCGCCGGGCTTCTCGCTGGTCGGCTTCGCCCGCCGCGAGTGGGCGCACGAGGACTTCGCCGCCGAGGTGCACGACGCGGTCAAGGAGCACGCCCGCACCCCCTTCCGCGAGGAGGTCTGGCAGCAGCTCATCCAGGGCATGCGCTTCGTGCAGGGCACCTTCGACGACGACGACGCCTTCGAGCGGCTGCGCTCGACGATCGAGGAGCTGGACAAGGCACAGGGCACGGGCGGCAACTTCGCCTTCTACCTGTCCGTGCCGCCGTCCGCGTTCCCGGTGGTCATCCAGCAGCTGAAGAAGCACAACCTGGCCGACCAGTCGGGCGGCTCGTGGCGGCGCGCGGTCATCGAGAAGCCGTTCGGCCACAACCTGGAGTCGGCCGAGGAACTCAACGCGATCGTGCACGAGGTCTTTGCCCCGGACCAGGTCTTCCGCATCGACCACTACCTGGGCAAGGAGACCGTCCAGAACATCCTGGCGCTGCGTTTCGCCAACACGATGTTCGAGCCGATCTGGAACCGGTCCTTCGTGGACCACGTGCAGATCACGATGGCCGAGGACATCGGCATCGGCGGCCGGGCGGGCTACTACGACGGCATCGGCGCCGCCCGTGACGTCATCCAGAACCACCTGCTCCAGCTCATGGCCCTCACGGCCATGGAGGAGCCGGCCTCCTTCGACGCGGATGCGCTCGCCGCGGAGAAGACCAAGGTGCTCGGCGCGGTGAAGCTGCCCAAGGACCTGGGCAAGGACACCGTGCGCGCGCAGTACGCGGCCGGCTGGCAAGGCGGCGAGAAGGCCGTCGGCTACCTCGAGGAAGACGGCATCAACCCGCAGTCGAAGACCGACACCTACGCGGCCGTCAGACTGAACATCGACAACCGCCGCTGGGCGGGCGTCCCGTTCTACCTGCGCACCGGCAAGCGGCTGGGCCGCCGCGTCACGGAGATCGCGGTGGTCTTCCAGCGGGCCCCGCACTCCCCCTTCGACCACACGGCGACGGAGGAGCTCGGCAAGAACGCGATCGTCATCCGCGTCCAGCCCGACGAGGGCGTCACGGTCCGCTTCGGCTCCAAGGTGCCGGGCACCTCGATGGAGATCCGGGACGTGTCGATGGACTTCGCCTACGGCGAGTCCTTCACCGAGTCCAGCCCGGAGGCGTACGCGAGACGGACGGAGCTGGCGCCGCCCATGAAGATAGACCTCACGGACACCACCGCCGGCAAGGTCAACAAGGCGCTGGTCCAGGGGCGGCGCGCCATCGGCACCCCGGCCGTCGGCATGGTCCTCACCCTCGTCGTCGTCACCGACGAGGAGAACGCCTACGACGCCCTGAAGGCCGCCGGCGACGCCTCCCACGAGCACCCCTCCCGCACCCTCGTCGTCATCCGGCGCGTCTCGCGTTCGCACCGGGACCGTACGCAGTCCCGGCTCGACGCCGAGGTGCGGGTGGGCGCGGACGCGGGCACCGGCGAGACGGTCATCCTGCGGCTGTACGGCGAGGTGGCCGACCACGCCCAGTCGGTCGTGCTGCCGCTGCTGCTGCCGGACGCGCCGGTCGTCGTCTGGTGGCCGGTCGAGGCGCCGCTGGACCCGGCCAAGGACCCGCTGGGCGCCTTGGCGCAGCGCCGGGTCACCGACACCTACACGGCCGAGCAGCCGGTACGGGACCTGACGGCGCGCGCCCGCACCTACACGCCCGGCGACACGGACCTGTCGTGGACCCGCATCACGCCCTGGCGTTCGATGCTGGCCGCGGCCCTGGACCAGGTCACCTGCGAGGTCCAGGCCGTCGAGGTCGAGGGCGAGGAGTTCAACCCGAGCTGTGAGCTGCTCGCGATGTGGCTCGCCGACCGGCTGGACGTCCCGGTGCGGCGTTCGCTGTCCGGCGGGCCCGGTCTCACCGCGGTCCGCATGGCCACCGACTGCGGTCCGATCGTCCTGGACCGTGCCGACGGTTCGCTGGCCACCCTGTCCATCCAGGGTCAGCCGAACCGTGCGGTGGCGCTGAAGCGCCGTGACACGGCCGAGCTGATCGCGGAGGAGCTGCGGCGGCTGGACCCGGACGACACCTACGCGTCGGCACTGCGGTTCGGCGTGGACCGGCTGAAGGCCGGATCGACTCCGGCGACGGCTCCGGCGACGGCTCGGGCACTGGACGCGGCACCCGGCGAGGGACCGGTGGCCAAAGGAGAGGAGCGCCTCGCCCTCCCCGCTCCCGTGGAGGTCGCTGCGAAAGCTCCCGCGAAGGAAGCGACGCAGGAGGCCCCGGTGAAGAAGGAGCCCGAAGAGGCCCCCGAGGGCAAGGGGGCGGCGCAGTGAGCACTCCGCAGCTGGTCGTGCACCGCGACAAGGAACTGATGGCCCAGGCCGCTGCGGCCCGGCTGATCACCAGGGTCGTGGACGCACAGGCCTCCCGGGGCCACGCGTCCGTGGTGCTGACCGGCGGCCGCAACGGCAACGGCCTGCTGGCCGCGCTGGCCGCCGCGCCCGCCCGGGACGCCGTCGACTGGGGCCGGATCGACCTGTGGTGGGGCGACGAACGCTTCCTGCCGGAGGGCGACCCCGAGCGCAATGTCACCCAGGCCCGCGAGGCACTGCTCGACGCGGTGCCGCTGGACCCGAAGCGCGTGCACGCCATGCCCGCGTCGGACGGACCGTACGGCGCCGACGTGGAGGCGGCGGCGGCCGCCTATGCCGAGGAACTGGCCCGGGCGGCCGGCCCCGAGAACCATGGGGCGGTGCCCACCTTCGACGTCCTGATGCTGGGCGTCGGCCCGGACACCCATGTGGCGTCGCTCTTCCCGGAGCTGCCCGCCGTGCGGGAGACCGAGCGCACGGTGGTCGGCGTCCACGGCGCGCCCAAGCCGCCGCCGACCCGCGTCACCCTCACCCTCCCGGCGATCCGGGCGGCCCGTGAGGTGTGGCTGCTGGCCGCCGGCGAGGACAAGGCCCAGGCCGCGGCGATCGCCCTCTCGGGCGCGGGCGAAATCCAGGCTCCGGCGGCGGGAGCGCAGGGCCGGGCCCGCACCCTGTGGCTCCTGGACACGGCCGCGGCGTCCCGGCTCCCGAGGTCGCTGTACCCGCCGGCGTCTCCGTGACGGTGCGGGGCCCGGGGCTCGACACGAAGCCCCGGGTCCTGGCCTCCGGTCACTTCACCGACCCGGCCATCACGCCCTGGACGAAGTGCCGCTGGAAGGCGAAGAAGACCACCACCGGCACGATCAGCGACAGGAACGCCCCGGGCGCCAGTACGTCGATATTGCTGCCGAACTGCCGGATCTGTGACTGGAGTTCGACGGTCAGCGGCTGGGACGAGCTGTCGGCGAAGAGCAGGGCCACCAGCATGTCGTTCCAGACCCAGAGGAACTGGAAGATGGCCAGGCTGGCGATGGCCGGCCGTCCCACCGGCAGGACGAGCCTGGTGAAGATGCGCCATTCGCTGCCCCCGTCCATCCGGGCCGCCTCCAGCATCTCCTTCGGCATCTCGGCGAAGTAGTTGCGCAGCAGGAACACCGCGAACGGCAGCCCGTAAGCCACGTGGAAGAGCACGACGCCGGGGATCGTGCCGAACAGGCCGAGTTGTCCGAAGAGTTTGGCGACGGGCAGCAGGCCGATCTGCACGGGCACCACCAGCAGCGCGACCACTACGAGGAAGACCGTCTCGCGGCCCGGGAAGTCGAGCCAGGCGAAGGCGTAGCCGGCGAGGGCCGCGACGACCACGACGAGCACCGTCGTCGGCACCGAGATCAGCACCGTGTTCCAGAACGCCTGGGTGATGCCCGCGTTCTTCAGCAGCGCCGTGTAGTTGTCGAAGGACAACTGCCCCGGGCTGGTGACCACCGTCCACCAGCCGCCCTCGGCGGTGTCCTCGGCGGACCGCAGGGAGGACACGAACAGCCCGGCCAGCGGTGTCATCCACACCAGGCCGACGACCACGAGGAAGGCCTGGACGAGCCCGTTGCCCAGCCCGCGCCGGACGGCGTTCATCGGTGACTCCTGTTCATCGCTGACCCCTCTTCATCGCTGACTCCTTCGAAAACGGCGGACGTTGAAGACCATGGCCGGGATCACCAGCAGCAGGAGCAGGACACCCAGCGCGCTGCCGAGCCCTTGGTTGTTGCCGCCGCCGAAGGACACCAGCCACATCTGCGTGGCGAGCACGGTCGCGTCCTCCTGCACGGGCCCGGGCGCGATGATGTAGACGAGGTCGAACACCTTCATCACGTTGATCACGAGGGTCACGAAGACCACGGTCAGCACGGGTGCCAGCAGCGGCACCGTGATCCGCCGGAAGATCTGCCACTCGTTCGCGCCGTCCATCCGCGCCGCCTCCAGCGCGTCCCGCGGCAGCGCCGCGAGTCCGGCCCCGATCAGCACCATCGAGAACCCGGTCCAGATCCACAGGTACGCCCCGATGATCGCCGGTGTGACGAGCGCGGGTCCGAGCCAGGAGATCCCCTCGTACGGCGGAGCGAAGTTGGAGGCGGGCAGCCGCACGGCGTACGAGCCGTCGGCGAGCCCCTCGAAGCGGAAGGAGCCGTCGGACGCGGTGGTCGTCGTGGCGACGGTCCTCCCGTCGCGCACCGCCTCGACCCTCATCTCCGGCAGCCCGCTCTCCCGCCGGTCGACCTTGCCCTGCTCCCCTCCCCCGCCTCGGGTGAAGTCGAGGTAGACGACCCCGCGGAGCTCGTCCGGCGCCGCCTTCCGCCCGGCGGCCGCGTACGCGGGCCGGGCCCCACCCGGGAGGTCCTCGGGCAGCACGCCGACCAGGCCCAGCGCCACCGCGTCCCCCGGCGACGCACCGGTACGCGTCTCGTACGAGCCGTCCGCCTCCTTGGTGACGCCCTGCCCGTCACGGGCCCGGGCGGTCGGGTACGTCGACGTCCCCTGGAAGGCGTCGTGCACGGAGACCACGGCCGCGTTCAGTACGCCCTTGTCCGGGTCCTCGTCGTAGGCGAGCCGGAAGATGATGCCGGCGGCGAGGAAGGACACCGCCATCGGCATGAACAGCAGCAGCTTGAACGCGGTGGCCCAGCGGACCTTCTCGACCAGCACGGCGAGGATCAGACCGAGGCCGGTGAGCAGGGCCGGGGCCACGACGACCCAGATCGCCGTGTTGCGGATGGCCTTGATCGTCGCCGGGTCGCGGAACATCTCGGTGTAGTTCTCGCCGCCCACGAAACGGGTCCCGGAGGCGTCGAAGAAGCTGCGGCCGACGGAGAACAGCACGGGGTAGACGACGAGCGCGCCCAGCAGGAGCAGCGCGGGCAGGACGAACAGCAGGGCGGCGGTCCGGCCCCGCCGCCGGTCGCGCCGGACGGGCGCGGCACCGGCGGCGCCCGGGGGCCTCGTCTCTTTCACCAGGGTGGAGGTCATGGTCAGCCCTGGTACGCCTTGACCGCCGCGGCCTCCAGCTTCGCCGCGGTGCCCTTCGCGTCGGACGGGTCGCGCAGGAAGTCCTGGAGCAGCTTCCACTCGCCGGCGCCCTTGGTGCCGCCGAAGGCCGCGGGGGCCTGGTCGGACATGTCGAAGCGGACGGAATCACCGGCCTGCACGAGGGACTTGGCGGTGGCCCGGGTGACAGCGTCGCCGTAGGAGGCGAGGTCGAGCTTCTCGTTCGGGGACAGGAAGCCACCCGCCTCGGCCCACACGGCCGCGGCCTCCGGCGTCGCCAGGTACTCCAGGAGCGCCTGGGCGGCCTTCTGGTTCTTGCCGTCCTTCAGGACGGCGGCCGCGTCACCGCCGCTGACCACCGGTGCCTTGCCGGCGCCGACGGCCGGGAAGGGGAAGAAGTTCGCGTCCTCGCCGATCTTCTTGCCGAACTGGTCCTTGGCGACCCCGGCCACGAAGTCACCCTCGTAGACCATGCCCGCCTCGGGCTTGGGTCCGAACACCTTCTCCACCGAGCCGGGGAAGTCGGTGTTCAGGGCGCCCTTCTGGCCGCCCGCGATCAACTCCTTGTCCTTGAAGAGCTTGCCGAGGGTGGTGAGCGCGTCGACCACGCTGGGGTCGGTCCACTTCAGCTTGTGGGCGGCGAGGGCGTCGTACTTCTCCGGTCCGGCCTGGGAGAGGTAGATGTTCTCGAACCAGTCGGTGAGGGGCCAGCCGTCCTGTCCGGCGACCGAGAAGGCGGCGAGCCCGGAGTCGGAGACGGTGTGTCCGGCCTTGAGCATCTCGTCGTAGGTCTTCGGAGGCTTGACGCCGGCCTGGGTGAGGGCGTCGGGGCTGTACCAGACCGTCGACTTGTGGGCGGCCTTGAAGTACAGGCCGTAGAGGGTGCCGTCGACGCTGCCGTAGTCCTTCCAGACCGGCGCGTAGTTGGCGGCAACGGCCTGCTGGGCCTTGGTGGACAGCGGCTTGAGCCAGCCCTTCTGCGCGAACTGCTTGAGCACGCCGACCTGCGGGACCATCACCACGTCGGGGGCGTTGCCGCCCTCGATCTTGCTGCCGACGACGGTGGAGACGTTGTCCCCGGTGGAGACGAACTGCGTCTTGGCGCCGGTCTTCTCGCTGAAGGCGTCCAGCACCTTCTGGAAGTTCTTCTGCTCGGTGCCGGACCAGACACCGGCCACGGTGACGGTCTGGCCGCCGAGCGCCTTGTCGCCGCCGCCGGCCGTGACGGGCCCGCCGCCGCAGGCGGTCGCGCCCAGCGTCAGTGCGAGGGCGGTGCAACCGGTGAGCAGGGTGGTACGTCGTCGCATCATCGTTGATGTCCCTTCGAGGGTGTGGAGGTGACGGGGGTTCAGCGGTCGTTGATCCACCAGGCGGCCGTCGAGCCGGGGAGCACCCCGGCCGGGCAGGGCCCGCTGGACAGCAGGGGGGTACCGGGGACCGGCGCGGGCGTGGGTGCCGTACCGAAGTTGACGGCGCAGACGAAGCCGTCACCTTCGTCGCCGCGGGCGAAGGCGAGGACGCCGGGCGGGGCGTCCAGCCAGCGCAGCGGCCCTTCGCCCAACTGGGGCAGAGTGGCGCGTAGTTGGAGACCGTCGCGGTACAGGTGCCAGAAGGAGCGGGTGTCGGCGAGCGCCCGGTCGGTGGCGTGTTCGGCGAACCACTCCGGCTGCGGCAGCCAGGGCTTGGTGCCCTCCGGACCGGAGGTGAAGCCGAACGGGGACGCCTGGCCGGACCAGGGCAGCGGCACCCGGCAGCCGTCGCGGATCCGGGCGCGGCTGCCCGTGCGGCGGAAGATCGGGTCGGTGAGCACGTCGTCGGGCAGGTCGACGACCTCGGGAAGCCCCAGTTCCTCGCCCTGGTAGATGTACGCGGCTCCGGGCAGCGCCAGCATCAGCAGCGCGGCGGCGCGGGCGCGGGCGGTACCGAGGCCGCTCCCACCGGGGGCGGGTTCTCCGTAGCGGGTCACGGTGCGGACCTGGTCGTGGTTGTTGAGGACCCAAGTGACCGTGGACCCCGTGCCGGCGATGTCCTGCATGGCCTCGGAGATGACCTTGCGGAAGGCGTCGGGGTCCCAGGGAGCACTCAGCAGGTCGAAGAAGAAGGCCTGGTGGAGTTCGTCCGGGCGGACGTACAGGGCGTGTTCGCGGGCGCTGGGCACGGACACCTCGCCGACCAGGAGCCGTTCGCGGCCGTCGCGAGCCGTGTACTCCTCGCACACCGCGCGCCAGTGCCGCCACACGCCGTGCACCTCGGGCTGGTTCCAGGCGAGTGGGTTGACGGAGTCGCGGGTGCGGGCGTCGGCCTCGGGGTCCGGGGAGTCGGGCAGGTCCGGGTGCTTGAAGAGGCCGGCGGCGACGTCGATGCGGAAGCCGTCGACGCCCCGGTCCAGCCAGAACCGCAGGGTCCGGCCGAACTCCGCCGGGACCTCGGTGTTGCGCCAGTTCCAGTCCGGTTGTTCGGGCGTGAACATGTGCAGGTACCACTGGCCCGGGCGGCCGTCCGCCTCGGTGATCCGGGTCCAGGCCGGGCCGCCGAACATGGCGTGCCAGTTGTTGGGTGGCTCGGCGCCGTCCGGGCCGCGCCCGTCGGCGAAGTGGAAGCGGGCGCGGGCCGCGCTGCCGGGGGCCGAGGCGAGCGCCTCACGGAACCACGGGTGCGCGCTGGAGCAGTGGTTGGGCACCACGTCGAGCAGCACCTTGACGCCGAGCCGCCGGGCGGCCGCCATCAGCAGGTCGAACTCGGCGAGGTCACCGAAGAGCGGGTCGACGTCGCAGTAGTCGGCCACGTCGTAGCCGTGGTCGTGCTGCGGCGAGGGATAGAACGGGCTCAGCCAGATCCCGTCGACGCCCAGCTTCTTCAGGTAGGGCAGTCCGGCCCTGACCCCGGCGAGATCGCCGACGCCGTCTCCGGTGCTGTCCAGGAAGCTGCGGACGTACACCTGGTAGATCACCGCGTCGCGCCACCAGTGGTACTTACTCAACATGCATGCATGTTAGGTAGGCGGGTGACGAGGGTGTCAACGAAAAGGTGCTCTCGTAGGGCGAGATGAGACCTAGGCGTTACTTAACAAGTAACTAAGAAGATCGCGGGAGCTATCGGTGAGAGATCGCGGCGAGCTCGCGCGCCAGCCGCCGCACCGCGCTCTCGGGCGTCTCGCGCCCGGTCATCGCGTCCTGCACGACCGCCTGCACGACCAGGCTGACCTGGTCGTAGCGCGGGCTCTTCGGGCGCGGCGCGGCCGCCAGCACACTGGCCCGCAGGGTCGGCAGATGGGGGAACTCCCGCACCAGCTCGGGGTCCTCGTACAGCGCGGCGCGTACGGGCGGCAGCGCGCCCTTCGTCAGGACCTGCCGCTGGACGGACTCGCTGGTGAGGTAGGCGATCAGGCGCGCGGCCGAGTCGGGGTGCCGTGCGTGGGTGTTGACGGCGAGATTGGAGCCGCCGAGGACGCTCGTGCCGGGTCCGTCGGGGCCGGGCAGCGGCACGGCGCCGACCTTCCCGGCGACCGGCGAGCCCTTGGCGGAGGCGCCGACGTACGCGTACGGCCAGTTGCGCAGGAAGAGCAGCTTTCCGTCCTGGAAAGCCTGCTTGGACTCCTCCTCCTTGTACGTCAGCGCCGCCTTCGGGATCCACCCCTCCCGCACCCCGCGCGCGAGGAAGCCGATGCCCTCGCGGGCGGCGGCCGAGTTCACGGTGACGCGCTCGCCCTCGTCGCCGAGGATCGAGCCGCCCGCCGAGTAGACGGCCTCGGCCGCGTTGACGGTCAGACCCTCGTACGGCAGGAACTGGCCGGCGTAGCCGCCGAGTCCGTACTTCGGCGCGATGGTCCTCGCGTCGTGCTCCAGCTCGGTCCAGGTGCGCGGCGGCGGGACGCCTTCCTCGGCGAGGACGTCCTTGCGGTAGAGGAGCAGGCCGGCGTTGGTGACGTACGGGACGGCGTACAGCTGTCCGTCGTAGGTCGCCGTGTCCACGACCGGCGGGAGCAAGGTGTCGAGCGGGAAGCGATCGGGGGGCAGCGGCCGGATCCAGCCGGCGGCGGCGAACTCCGAGGTCCAGCTGACGTCGATGTTGAGGACGTCGAAGCGGCTCTGGTCGCCGCCACGCAGATCGGTGGTCATCTGCGCGTGCGTCTCGTCGGCGGAGTCCGGGAGCTCGACGAGCGTGACCCGCTCCCCGGGATGTGTGCGGTTCCAGCCCTCCAGGACGGTGCCGAGATAGCCGGTGAGGTCGCCCGCGGTGGCGAGCGTCAGAGGGCCCCGGGCCCCTGCCGTACCCTCGTCGGCGCGGGCGCCCGAGGCGACGTAGCCTGTCATGATCACAACGAGGACGAGAAGGCCCCTACCGGCGGCGTGTATCCACCGCATAGGTTCCTCCCTGTACACCTGGAGCCGAGCGCCTTCGCCCGAGACCGCCGCCAATCAAGGGCCATGTATACCTGTTAGGTATGGGCGATACTAGGGCCTGGAGCACATTACGCAGACGAGGAGGACAGCACGAGTGCGCCTGCCCCTCCTGGCTCTCCTCGCGCGCGGCCCGGCCCATGGTTACGAGCTCAAGCAGGACCTTGAGCAACTGCTGGGCTCCGCGTACCCTCAGCCGAACGTCGGCCAGGTCTACGTGACCCTCGGCCGCCTCGAGAAGCAGGGACTGATCGAGGGCGAGGACGTCGAGCAGTCCAGCCGTCCCAACAAGAAGGTCTACCACCTGACCGACAGCGGGCGGGAGGCGCTGCGCGCCTGGTTCGAGGAGCCCGAGGACGAGCCGCGGGTACGGGACGAGTTCTTCATGAAACTGGCCCTCGCTCCGCAGACCGGTCTCGCCGAGCAGATCGCCCTGATCAACAAGCAGCGGCGCCAGTACCTCAACACCATGCGGCACCTGTCGAAGCTGGCCGCCGCCGAAGACCGCGACAACCGCATCGCCCAGCTGCTGATCGAGGGCGCGATGCTGCACCTGCAGGCCGACCTCGACTGGCTGGAACGGTGCCAGGAAGAGCTGGAGGAGCTGGAGTGAGCGAGCTGTGAGCGACCGCCCCACTCCTGTGCTGCGCGCCGAGGGCCTGGTCAAGACGCACTACGGCGAGGGTGCCCCGGCGCATGCCGTGCGCGGGGTCGACCTGTGTGTGCGGCAGGGCGAGTTCGTGGCCGTCACCGGGCCGTCCGGCGCCGGCAAGTCGACGCTGCTGCATCTGCTGGGCGGGTTGCAGCGACCGGACGCCGGCAGCATCTGGCTGGACGGCGACTGCACGGACGCCTATGGCGAGGCGCGCTGGGCGGTGGAGCGCCGCAAGCGGATCGGGATCGTCTTCCAGTTCTTCAACCTGGTGTCGAACCTCTCGGTCGCCGACAACGTGGAGCTGCCGGCACTCCTCGCCGGGGTTCCCCCGAAGCAGGCCCGCGCGGAGCGGGAGGCACTGCTGGCCGAGCTGGGCCTGGCCGGCAAGGAACGCAGCATGCCGGGTGAGCTGTCCGGCGGCGAGCAGCAGCGGGTCGCGCTGGCCCGGGCGCTGGTCAACCACCCTCCGCTGCTGCTGGCCGACGAGCCCGCGGGCAGCCTGGACAGCAAGGGCACCCGTGAGGTGATGCGGTTGCTGTCCCGCTTCCACCAGCGTGGGCAGAGCATCGTCCTCGTCACCCATGACGCACGGCTCGCGAGCTCCGCGGACCGGGTGATCAGCTTCTTCGACGGGCGGATCGCCGACGACGCGGAACTGGACGGCATGCCGACGCGCGGGACCGGCATCTCCGGGGTGCTGGAGCTCAGGGACTGACATGCGGGTGTACGACGTCCCCGGGGAGGGCTGACACGGTGCGGGCCACCTTGCGCTGGGCGCACTCCGATCTGCGCACGCACCGCGGAGAGGCGCTGTTCCTCGTCCTGGCGACCGCCGGAATCGTCGTGTCGCTGCTTCTGGCCACGGCGCTCTTCGGGTACGCCACCAACCCCTGGCAGCGCGTCTTCACCCAGGCACGCGGTGCGCACGTGTGGATCCACACCGATCGGTCCGCCCAGGTGGAGAAGCTGGCGGGCCTCGACGGCGTCGAGTCCGTCGCGGGGCCCTACCCCACCGCCTCCGCCACCCTCGCCTCCCGCGGCGCCCGCGCCTTGGTGGAGCTGCGCGGCACGCCCGAGCGGCCCGCCGTCGGCCGCCCGCTGATCACCGCCGGGCACTGGCTGGACCCCACGACCCCCGACGGCGTGGTGCTGGAGAGCCGCCTCGCCCGCGCCCTGCTGGCCGAACCCGGCGACACCCTCGCCCTGCCCGGCACACCGCGTCGGCTGACCGTCCTCGGCATCGCCGACAGCGCCGAACCCCGCTACCACGCGGGCGAGCAACCGGGCCTCGTCTGGGCGCTCCCGTCGGCCGTGCCGGACGCCGGCGGCCAGGTCATCGGCCTGCGCCTGACCGACCCCGACGACACGGACTACGCCGTCCAGCGCGCTGTCACCGTGCTGGGCGCGGGCGCCATCGGCGAGGTCTCCACCTGGCGACAGGCGCGCGCCGAGGCCCAGGGCGACAACCGGCTGCTGGGGCAGGTCCTCGGCCTGTTCGGCCTCGGTGCGCTGATCGCCGCCGGGCTCGCCGTGCACGGGGCGATCGCCACCCGTATCCGCGGGCATCTGCGGGACATCTCCGTGCTGAAGGCGATCGGCTTCACGCCCGGCCAGGTCGTGCGCGTGTTCCTGCTCCAGCACATCGCCTACGCCCTGCTGGGAGGCGTCGGCGCCGCCGCGTTCACCCAGGCGGTGGGCGGCCGGATCCCGGGACGTCTCGGGGACGCGGTCGGTGTCTGGCAAGGGCTGCCCGGGCACACGGTCGCGCTGTTCGTGGTGCCGGCGGGCGCGGTGCTGTTCATCGGCGCGACCACCGGGCTCGCGGCCTGGCGGGCGGGGCGCGTGCCCCCGGTTCCGGTGCCGCGGCCCGCGGTCTCGCCCGGCGGGCGGCTGTCGGGTGTGGCGCGCCGGGCGCTCGGGCTGCGGCTGCCGCCCGGCCTCGTGCTGGGCTGCCACAAGGTCCTCACCAGCCGCCTGCGGTCGGTGTCGACGGTGGCCCGGCTGGCGCTTCCCCTGCTGCTGATCGTGGTCGCGATGAGCGCCTGGACCACCATCGACCGCTTCCGCAGCAGCCCCGACGAGGTCGGCCTGCCGACCGCGCTGACCGTCCACGCGGACACGGGTCCGAGCACCCCGGACGTCCGGACCCTGCTGGAGCACGATCCGCAGGTCGCCGCCGCCTACCCGGGCGTGGAGGTGGCCGCGCTGGTCCCGGGCCAGACGGCCACGATCGCCCTGCGCGGCCTGGGTACCCGCGCGGAGCCGTACCCGTACACCCTCACCGAGGGCCGCCCCGCCCGCGGCCGGGACGAGGCGGTCGCCGGTCAGGGGCTGCTCGACCTGCTGGACGTCCGGGTCGGCGACTGGGTGCGGATGACGGTGGGCGACCAGCCGCAGATCCTGCACATCGTGGGCCGCAGCATCGAGCCCGAGAACGCCGGGCGGGTCATCTCCACCTCGCTCGACACCCTCCGCGAGAACGACCCGCGGCTGGCGCCGACGCTCTACCAGGTGCGGCTGCGCCCGGGCGCCGACCCGTCCGAGGTCGCCGGCCGGCTGACCACCGCCGGGCACGGCCACCTCGACGTGCACACCGTGACCAACCCCGCCGACGGGCTTTCGCCACTGCGCGGTGTCGTGGTCGGACTGATCGCCGTCCTGGCCCTCATCGGGCTGATCGAGCTGCTCACGGTGATCGGCGGCACCGTCCGCGAGGGCGAGCGGGACCTGCTGGCGCTCAAGGCGATCGGCCTCTCGCCGCGCCAGATCACGGCCGTCACCGTCACGGCCACCGGCTGCACCGCCCTGGCCGCCGTCCTCGTCGGCACGGCGCTGGGGCTGCCCCTCGCGCACTGGCTGATCGACGTCCAGGGGCGGTCGAGCGGCATCGGCCCGGGCATTGCCCGGGGGCCGTCGCCGGTGCTGCTGGTTCTGTTCGGCGCGGCCGCGGTGCTGGGCGCGGCCGCGCTCGCCGCCCTCCCGGCGGCCCGAGCGGCCCGACGCCGCCTCGCGGACACGCTGAGCGCGGCCGCCTGACGGGCCGAGCCGCCGCCGGCCGGGGCGTCACTGCCGGCCGCGCAGCTCCCGGTACGTGGCGACCAAGGCCTTCGTCGACGCGTCCAGGCCGGGGACGTCCGCGCCTTCGGTCAGAGCGGGCTCGACACGCTTGGCCAGGACCTTGCCCAGCTCCACGCCCCACTGGTCGAAGGAGTCGATGTTCCACACGGCGCCCTGGACGAACACCTTGTGCTCGTAGAGGGCGATGAGCTGACCGAGGACCGACGGGGTCAGCTCGCGCGCGAGGATCGTGGTCGTCGGGTGGTTGCCCTTGAACGTCTTGTGCGCGACCAGCTCCTCCGGCACCCCCTCGGCCCGCACCTCCTCGGGCGTCTTGCCGAACGCCAGCGCCTGGGTCTGGGCGAAGAAGTTGGCCATCAACAGGTCGTGCTGCGCCTTGAGTTGGTCACTCAGCTCGGCGACCGGCTCGGCGAAGCCGATGAAGTCCGCCGGGATCAGCTTGGTGCCCTGGTGGATGAGCTGGTAATAGGCGTGCTGTCCATTGGTGCCCGGCGTGCCCCACACGATGGGCCCGGTCTGCCACTCGACCTCACGCCCGTCCCGGCCGACGTACTTGCCGTTGGACTCCATGTCCAACTGCTGGAGGTAGGCGGCGAACTTGGACAGGTAGTGCGAGTACGGCAGCACCGCGTGCGACTGGGCGTCGTGGAAGTTGCCGTACCAGATGCCCAGCAGGCCCAGCAGAAGCGGGGCGTTGGACTCGGCGGGCGCGGTGCGGAAGTGCTCGTCGACGAGCCGGAACCCGTCGAGCATCTCGCGGAAGCGGTCCGGGCCGATGGCGACCATCAGGGAGAGCCCGATGGCGGAGTCGTAGGAGTAGCGGCCGCCGACCCAGTCCCAGAACTCGAACATGTTGGCCGTGTCGATGCCGAACGCGGCGACCTTCTCGGCGTTCGTCGACAGCGCCACGAAGTGCTTGGCGACGGCGGCCTCGTCACCGAGGGCGTCCACCAGCCAGGCGCGGGCCGAGGTGGCGTTGGTGATCGTCTCGATCGTGGTGAACGTCTTGGAGGCGATGATGAACAGCGTCTCGGCCGGGTCCAGGTCACGGGTGGCCTCGTGCAGGTCGGCGCCGTCCACGTTGGAGACGAAGCGGACCGCGAGGTCGCGGTCGGTGAAGGCACGCAGCACCTCGTAGGCCATGGCCGGGCCGAGGTCGGAGCCGCCGATGCCGACGTTGATCACGTTCCTGATGCGCCTGCCGGTGTGGCCGGTCCAGCCACCGGAGCGGACGCGGTCCGCGAAGTCGGCCATCCTGTCGAGGACGCCGTGCACGGCGGGAACGACGTTCTCACCGTCGACCTCGATGACCGCGTCACGCGGCGCGCGCAGGGCGGTGTGCAGCACCGCGCGGTCCTCGGTGGTGTTGATCTTCTCGCCGCGGAACATGGCGTCCCGGAGGCCGAAGACGTCGGTGGCGGCGGCCAGCTCACGCAGCAGCCGCAGCGTCTCGTCGGTGACGAGATGCTTGGAGTAATCGATGTGCAGGTCCCCGACCTGCAGCGTGTACCCGCCCCCGCGGCCGGGACCGGCGGCGAACAGCTCGCGCAGCCGCACCTCCCCCAGCTCCTCGCGGTGCTTGGCCAGAGCGGTCCACTCTGGCGTCTGGTTGAGCCTGGTACGGCCGTATGCGTTCATGTCGGACTTCAGCCTTCTTTCCTGCACCTGTCCTGCTGCGTACCTGCCCCGCTGCCGGTCCCAACCTAGTTGATCAGCGGGCGCCGTGAGCTGCTGTGGCGCGGTCGTGCGGGGCGACAACAGATACGTCCGGGCGGCGTACGGGTATCAGCGCGGCGACGGCGAGGACGAAGAAGGCGGCGGTGAGCAGCGGCGGTGCGTCGAGGCCCCACGCGGTGGCCACCGGGACGACGGCCCCGGTCCGCACGATGCCCGGTCCGCACGATGCCTGCGAGGAGCACGGCCCGGACGGGGCCGATCCGTCGGACGAGCCGGCCGTCGACCGGGCCGCCGGCCAGGCCGCCGAGGGTGACCGCGGTGGCCGCCGCCGCGTAACCCGCAAGACCCGCGTTCAGCCAGCCGGTGACCAGGAGGATCAGGGTGACGAGCTGGGCGCCCATGCCGATGTTGCACAGGGCGGTGGCGGCGCGCAGGCCTCGCAGGGAGCCTCGCGCCACAGGTGGCCCGTCCACATGGCCCGCCGCCGGTCCAACCGGTCGGCAACGGCTCCGCCGAGCAGTCCGAAGACGATCCAGGGCAGATGACCGCGGGCGGTGACCGAGGCGATGAGCAGGGGCTCGTCGGTCAGCGTGACGCCAGCAGGGGCAGCGCCGCCGCGCGAAGCCGGACAGCACGGCGGCGCTCCACAGCCGCCGAAACCTCCGCGCCACGCGGGCGTGCCCGACGCGGCGCCGACCAGTCGCTCCGGCGCTCGCGCTGCGCGCAGCGCCGTGCGCACGCCCGTCGCCTCGACCGCCGTCACCGCTCCCCCTCCCGGTCCGCCATGAACAAACCGTAGAGGGCACCACTGACAATCGGTCCGCGAGGACGTACGCCCAGCCGCGAAAACAGGTCCGGCCAGGCGCCCCATGGGCACCCGGCCGGTCCTCAACTTCTAGATCTCGCCGCGCAGTTTGGCGAGCGCCTCGGCGAGGATCGCCTCACCGTCCGCGTCGCTGCGCCGCTCCCGTACGTACGCGAGGTGCGTCTTGTAGGGCTCGGTCCGCGGCGGGTCCGGCGGGTTGTCCCGGTCCTGTCCGGCCGGGAAGCCGCAGCGCGGGCAGTCCCAGTTGTCGGGAACCTGTGCGTCGCTGGCGAAGCTGGGCTGCGTCTCGTGCCCGTTGGAGCACCAGAAGGAGATGCGCAGACGCGGCGCGGACTCGCCGCGCTCGGCCTCGCCCATCGGCCCCGCCCCGACCCGGCTTCCTCGGATCGCGTTGCCACTTGCCACGGTCGTAACTCCCTGCGTGATGGTGCCGCGAAGCGAGTCGGCGTTCCGCTTCGCCGCGAGCGCCTCAGTCTACGTAAGGCCCAACGCGCGTCCAGTGCTTGGAGTTACAAGGTCCCCGCTCCCGGGCGCAAGCCCCATGATAGGCCGCGCTCACGTGCGCGTACCGAACATGGGGCCTTACGTACGGAATGTGCGTATGTGCGAGCGGCGGATCAGCTGCTCGTCTTCATGAGGAGACCGAGGACGATGATGCACGCGAACCACAGCAGGCCGATGACCACGGTGATGCGGTCGAGGTTGCGCTCGGCGACCGAGGAGCCGCCGACGGAGGACTGCATGCCGCCACCGAACATGTCGGAGAGGCCGCCGCCCTTCCCCTTGTGCATCAGCACCAGCAGCATCAGCAGCAGGCTGAAGACGATCAGGGCGATCGAGAACCCCAAAACCACGGCTGGACCAACTTCCTCGGATTCGGATGGACGACGGGGCCCAGCTCACAGTGCTGGACCCCGCAAGGGTACGACGGATCGCCGCTACCGCATACTCACAGCTCGGATCACTGGTCGCGGAAGCGCACGATCTTGACGAACTCGTCGGCGTCCAGGGAGGCACCGCCCACCAGGGCGCCGTCGATGTCGGCCTGCGCCATGATCTCGGCGACGTTGCCGGCCTTGACGGAGCCGCCGTACTGGATGCGGACCTGGTCGGCCAGCTCCTGGCTGTACAGCTCGGCGATCTTGCCGCGGATGGCGGCGCAGACCTCCTGGGCGTCCTCGGCGCCGCAGACCTTGCCGGTGCCGATGGCCCAGACGGGCTCGTAGGCGATCACGACGGTCTCGGCCTGCTCGGCCGGGAGGTCCTTGAGGCCGCCCTCGACCTGGGCGAGGGTG
Organism: Streptomyces griseus subsp. griseus; assembly: GCF_000720255.1. GTDB lineage: Bacteria > Actinomycetota > Actinomycetes > Streptomycetales > Streptomycetaceae > Streptomyces > Streptomyces griseus_I. The sequence goes on from NZ_JOJE01000001.1 coordinate 206,685, forward strand.
TGCGAGACATGGTTGCCCGCCTCGCGGACCTCCAGCTCCTCGCCGACACACAGGATCGGGGTCAGGCCGTGCTTGTAGGCGGCCTTGACCTTGGCGTTGACCAGCTCGTCGGTCTCGTTGTGGTACTGGCGCCGCTCGGAGTGGCCGATCGCCACGTACGTGCACTTCAGCTTGGCCAGCATCGAGCCGGAGATCTCGCCGGTGTACGCGCCGGAGTCGTGCGCCGAGAGGTCCTGGGCGCCGTACTTGATCTTGAGCTTGTCGCCGTCCACCAGGGTCTGCACGGAGCGCAGGTCGGTGAAGGGCGGCAGGACGGCGACCTCGACGGCGTCGTAGTCCTTGTCGGACAGGGCGAAGGCGAGCTTCTGGACGTGGGCGATGGCCTCGAGGTGGTTGAGGTTCATCTTCCAGTTGCCCGCCATCAGCGGCGTGCGCGTGCTCATTGGGTCAGTCCTCCAGTGCGGCGAGGCCGGGGAGCGTCTTGCCCTCGAGGTATTCGAGGGAGGCGCCGCCACCGGTCGAGATGTGGCCGAATGCGGTTTCGTCGAAGCCCAGGATCCGGACCGCCGCGGCGGAGTCGCCGCCGCCGACGACCGTGAAGGCCGAAGAGTCGAGGAGAGCCTGGGCGACCGCCTTGGTCCCCTCGGCGAATTCGGGGTGCTCGAAGACGCCCATCGGTCCGTTCCAGAAGACGGTGGCGGCGTCGGTGATCTTCGAGGCGTACAGCTTGCCGGACGCCGGGCCGATGTCCAGGCCCATCCGGTCGGCCGGAATGGCGTCCGCGGCGACGGTGGTGGCATCGGCCGGGGCCTTGGTCTTCAGGTCCGGGAACGCGGGGGCGACCACCGCGTCGACCGGCAGGACCAGCTCGACGCCGGTCTTCTCGGCGCGCTCGATGTACTCCAGGACCGCCGGGATCTGGTCCTCCTGGAGGAGGGACGCGCCGACCTCGTGGCCCTTGGCCTTGAGGAAGGTGAAGGCCATGCCGCCGCCGATGAGGATGCGGTCGGCCTTGCCCAGCAGCTCGTCGATGACGGCGAGCTTGTCGGAGACCTTGGCGCCGCCGAGCACGACCACGTAGGGCCGCTGGACCTCGTCGGTGAGCTTCTTCAGGACGCCGACCTCGGTGGCGATCAGGTGGCCGGCGTAGTGCGGCAGCTTGCCGGGGAGGTCGAAGACCGAGGCGTGCTTGCGGTGGACGGCACCGAAGCCGTCACCGACGTAGGCGTCGGCCAGCGCGGCGAGCTGGTCGGCGAAGGCGCCGCGCTCGGCGTCGTCCTTGGACGTCTCCCCCGCGTTGAAGCGGAGGTTCTCGACGACCGCGACCTGTCCGTCGGCGAGGCCCGCGACCGTGGCGGTGGCGGACTCGCCCACCGTGTCGGTCGCGAACGCCACGGAGGCGTCCAGGAGTTCACCGAGGCGCGCGGCGGCCGGGGCGAGCGAGAAGGCCGGGTCCGGGGCGCCCTTGGGACGGCCCAGGTGGGAGGCGACGACCACACGGGCGCCCGCCTCGGCGAGGGCCTTCACGGTCGGCAGGACGGCGCGGATACGGCCGTCGTCGGTGATGGTGGTGCCGTCCAGCGGCACGTTGAGGTCGGCGCGGACGAAGACCCGCTTGCCCGTGACGCCCTCGGCGAGGAGTTCGTCGATCGTCTTCATTGAAGGGACTCCCGAGTGGACTGGTGGTGCTCGTGATCGTAAGAGGGCCGGTCTGTACGTGAGTCAGGGCCCGGACGGCGCGTCCCTGCGCCGCCCGAGCCCTGCACTCACATCAATGTGCCTGCTCTGTGGATCAGAGCTGGTTGCCGACGAAGACCGTCAGGTCGACGAGGCGGTTGGAGTAGCCCCACTCGTTGTCGTACCAACCGAGGATCTTCACCGACTTGCCCTCCTGGACCATGGTCAGGGAGGAGTCGAAGGTGCAGGACGCGGGGTCACTGACGATGTCGGAGGAGACGATCGGGTCCTCCGTGTAGGACAGGTAGCCCTGCAGCTCGCCCTCGGAGGCCTTCTTGAACGCGGCGTTGACCTCGTCCTTGGTGACCTCGCGCTCCAGCTCCACGACCAGGTCGGTGGCGGAACCGGTGGGGACCGGGACGCGCATCGCGATGCCGTCGAGCTTGCCCTTGAGCTGCGGGAGGACCAGCGCGGTGGCCTTGGCGGCACCCGTGGTGGTCGGGATGATGTTCTCCGCGGCGGCGCGGGCGCGGCGCAGGTCGGAGTGCGGGAAGTCCAGGATGCGCTGGTCGTTCGTGTAGGCGTGGACCGTGGTCATCAGGCCCTTGACGATGCCGAAGTTCTCGTCGAGAACCTTCGCCATCGGCGCCACACAGTTGGTGGTGCAGGAGGCGTTCGAGATGACGTGGTGGCTCGCCGCGTCGTACTTGTTCTCGTTGACGCCCATCACGATGGTGATGTCCTCGTCCTTGGCCGGAGCCGAGATGAGAACCTTCTTGGCGCCGCCGGCGAGGTGCTTCTCGGCGTCGGCCTTCTTCGTGAAGATGCCCGTCGACTCGATGACGATGTCGACGCCGAGCTCGCCCCACGGGATGTCGGCGGGGTTGCGCTCGGACAGCACCTTGATGGTGTGGCCGTCGACCGTGATCGTGTCAGCGGTGTGCGACACCTCGGCCTTGAGACGGCCCAGGATGGTGTCGTACTTCAGCAGGTGCGCGGTGGTCGCGGTGTCACCCAGGTCGTTGACAGCCACGATCTCGATGTCTGCACCCTGCTCCAGCAGCGCGCGGAAGTAGTTACGACCGATGCGGCCAAAGCCGTTGATGCCTACGCGGATCGTCACGAACCGATCTCCTCGTTGGTACGCCGGTTGCGAGACCGGCGATTCGTATTGGGATGTCCCCGACCGCCTACGACCCTACCTCTCTGAAGCCGCCGGGGTGACATTGAGACGTCCCATACACGGCACGGCGGTCCGTACCCGCCAGTAGGGGTACGGACCGCCCGGCCCGGAAAGGCCACTCACTCGATCCGGTTACGGAACGTCAGTTGCCATTGACCGCGTGTCACTCATGCAGGGAGTCGAGTGCCGTTCCCACGAGGGCCGCGCGCTCGGCCGCCGACGTGAGGTGTTCCAGACCGAACCCCAGCAACACGGTGTCGTCCGTGGTGACGGCGCCGTACGTCTGGAACAGGGCTCCGGAGCGGCCCCAGTCCTTGACGACCGCGGGGCTGCCCGCGGGCGGGCCGGGGGTGCTCCACGCACCGAGCGAGGTCTCGAAGCCCTCGGTCTCGACGGCGTTGCCTCCGATGACGACGGACGCGTTGTCGGCGAGGACGCCGCGGCCGCCGGATCCGGGGTCGGTGATGTAGCTGAGGGAGACCTCGACCTTCTTCCCGGCGTACGCGGAGAGGTCGAAGGAGACCTCCTGCCAGCCGGCCGACGCCCCGGTGAAGCTGTTCCACGAGCCACTGGTGCCGGAGGCCGTGCAGCCGCTGCCGGAGTGCGTGAGGTACCGGGTGAGGGCGGGGTGCGCCTGGATGAAGAACCCTGCGCCGCACTCGGCGGGCACGACGTCGCTCGTGGCGCCGCCCTTGTCCGGGAGCGTGGTCCAGTCGTCGGCACCGGCGGTGTGCGCCTCCAGGACCGCGTGGTCGTACCCCTTCTCGGTGTCCCACAGGAGCCGGGTGCGCAGCGTGGGCGTCTGGGAGGCGGTCACCGCGGTGAGGTCGACGGTGCGGGTGAGGCGGTCCCAGGCGTAGTCGCTGTGCGTGGCCGCGGCCATGAAAGCGCCCTGGTACGGCCCGTAGGGGTTGGCGGTGCCCGGGTAGCGGCCCGCTCCCGCACTGGCGAACTGGGGGTACTTGCCCGGGGAGAGGGTGTCCGAGGTGACGCTGTAGGAACCGGCCGCGTCCAGGGGGTTGCCGGGCGCGCCGCCCAGGGTCGCGGTGGCTCCGGCGAGGTCGCCGGTGCCCTCGAAGGCGGTGGTGCCGGGCAGCGACGTACGGGTGTAGGCGCCCAGGTAGTACTGGCTGAAGTCGTCCGACGGGGTGCCGTCGCCGAGGTCGACGGCGCCGCCGGCCTTTTCGCCCGCCTCGATCAGCTTGCCGCCCTCGTTGAGGTAGGCGCGCAACTGGAGTTGGGTGAGGTTGCCGGGAGTGCTCGCGCCCGTGTAGTGGACGACCGTCCCGAAGTGCTTGAGCACGCCGAGCGCGTCGGGGGCGCCCTGGGTGGCGACGTCCCAGACGACCGCCTTGCGGCCGTTGGCCTTCAGGGCGTCCACGTACTTCTGTGCCTGCGTGGCGGTCACGCCCTCCTCGGCTACCACCAGGGTGTTCGCACGGGGGCCCGCGGCGACCTTGTAGGTGAAGTGGTCGCTCGATGCCTTCTTGCCGCCGCGGGTCCGCCCGGTGAACCACACCTCGACCTTGTCGCCCGGGTCCGCGCCGCGCACCCTGGCCCGGTACTCGTCGAAGTGGCGGTTGTCGTCACCGCCGTACGTCTCGCCGCCCTTCCAGGGCCGCAGCGCCGTGCTCTTGGTCCGGCTGCCGTTGACGCGGTACTTGAGCTCCTTGTCGCGGACCGACTTGCGGGCGACGACGGAGACCTCCTGGTCGGCGCCGCGCGCGTAGGACGTGGTGAAGGGGGCCGGGGTGAAGTCGGCGGCCTTCAGACCGAGCGAGGACGTCGGCTGGTCGGGGTGGGCGGCGGACTCGGCGACGGAGAGCGCGAAGGGGATGTTCTTGGCGAACTCCTGCTGGATCAGCTTCTCGTCGTCGGGGAAGTTGAAGACCGACTGGCAGTCGGCCGCGTTCCAGGCGTCGTCCGGATCGAGGTTCGACGCGGTCTCGCAGGTCGACATCTCGGGGGTGAACATCGCCATGCCGTTGACGTTGGCCGCGTGGCCGTCCGCCTCGCCGTTGGTGGTGTAGAGCTCCGAGGAGACCTGCGGGTGGTAGCCGGGGATCGCGGAGTTGTCCGGCGTGCCGGCGAGGGCCTTGTAGAGGACGTCGTCCGGTGTGTCGGTGGCGACCTGCCAGCCGACGCCGTAGAGGAGGAGTTCGGCGGCGGAGTGGTAGTTGATGCCGTACTGGAAGCCGATGCGCCGCTGGAAGGCGTCGAGCGCGCGGGTCTCGGGCTCGGAGTCGGGGGCCGTGCCGCGGTAGGTCTCGCTGGTGGGGTTGGGGGACGAACCCTCGTCGTCGTAACCCCACTTGTAGGCGAAGTTGCGGTTGAGGTCGACACCGTCGCCGACACCGATGGCGCCGTCGCCGTTGGCGTCGCGCAGGTTCTTGCGCCACAGGCGGGTGTCGGAGGTCTGGAAGGTGTAGTCGTAGCCGTCGGGGTTGGCCGAGACGACGAACCACAGCTCGGTCGAGTCGACGATCTTCCTGACGCGCCGGTCGGTCTTGTAGTGGTCCAGGTAGTAGTGGAGCAGACGCCTCGTCATCTCCGGCGTGATCCACTCGCGCGCGTGCTGGTTGGACATGTACAGCACGGCGGGCTTGCTGCCGTCCTTGGACTTCTTCGCGCCCTTGGTCAGTTTGAGCGCGAGGATGTCCTGGCCGTTGACAGTTTTTCCGAGGGAGACGACCTTGGTGAGGTCCGAGTGCTGCCGCCCGGTCCTGACGATCTCTTCCTTGATGCCGCCGCGGCCGCTGTACGGGCGGTACACGCCGTCGGCGGCGGACTGGACGCGGTTCTCCGCCCGGGCCGAGAGGGTGTGCTCGGTGAGGTCGACGCCCTGCTTCTCCAGCTTCTGTGCCTGCTTGCCGGTGAGGTAGAGCTCGACGGTCGCGGTGCCCTTCGCGGGCGCCTGTTCGCCGAGTTCGTGGCCGTCCTGTCCGGCCGCCAGCAGCAGGGGTACCTGTTTCTTGGTGACCTCGGCGCGGTAGACCTTGACCTCGTCCGGGCCGGGGTCCGCCGCACGGCCGGGTTGTGCCTGGGCGATGGGTGCGATGCTCACCCCGCCGATCAGGAGCGCGCCGACAGCGAGGATCGATCTCGCTCTGTGTCTCATGTACCCCCCTAGCGGTGGTCCGCCACAGCGGCGGACAGATGCCAGGCTCATGACACTTCATGATCGAGTCAAGGGCGCCTCATGGGACGTCAAATGCCGGTGTCCTCACCCCAAAGGGGTAGGGAACACCGGCGTCTGACGGAACGTCCGTCGGGCTCCGTCGGCCTCCGTCGGCCTTTGTGAGCCTCCGTCAGCCGACGAGGTTGTCGGCCAGCTCGTCCGAGAGGTTCGCCTCCGTACCCGGGATGCCCAGGTCCGAGGCCCGTTTGTCGGCCATCGCCAGCAGTCGGCGGATACGGCCGGCGACCGCGTCCTTGGTCAGCGGCGGGTCGGCGAGCGCGCCCAGCTCCTCCAGCGAGGCCTGCTTGTGCTCCATGCGCAGCCGGCCGGCGGCCGCCAGGTGCTCGGGGACCTCGTCAGCGAGGATCTCCAGGGCCCGCTGGACACGGGCTCCGGCGGCGACGGCCGCGCGGGCGGAACGGCGCAGGTTGGCGTCGTCGAAGTTGGCCAGACGGTTCGCCGTGGCGCGCACCTCGCGGCGCATCCGACGCTCCTCCCAGGCCAGCACGGACTCGTGCGCGCCGAGGCGGGTGAGCAGGGCACCGATCGCGTCGCCGTCGCGGACGACGACCCGGTCGACCCCGCGGACCTCGCGGGCCTTCGCCGCGATCGAGAGCCGACGGGCCGCGCCGACCAGGGCGAGAGCCGCCTCGGGGCCCGGGCACGTGACCTCCAGGGAGGAGGAACGGCCGGGCTCGGTGAGCGAGCCGTGCGCCAGGAAGGCCCCGCGCCAGGCCGCCTCGGCGTCGCAGGTGGCCCCCGAGACCACCTGCGGGGGCAGGCCGCGGATCGGCCGGCCGCGGCCGTCCACCAGGCCGGTCTGGCGGGCCAGCTGGTCACCGCCCGCGACGACCCGCACCACGTAGCGCGAGCCTCGGCGCAGCCCACCGGGCGCCATCACGATCAGCTCGGAGCTGTGGCCGAAGATCTCCAGGATGTCCCGCTTGAGGCGGCGGGCCGCCATCGCGGTGTCCAGCTCCGCCTCGATCACGATGCGCCCGCTCACCAGGTGGAGGCCGCCGGCGAACCGCAGGACGGCGGAGACCTCCGCCTTCCGGCAGCAGGTCCGGGTGACGGGGAGCCGGGAGACCTCGTCCTTCACCGCTGGCGTCATCGCCATGGGCCGATCCTTCCATGCATCCGAAAAATACGGTCGTACGCGGCGGCTAGGAGCTCCGGGTCGTGCCTTGGGCTCCCGTCCGTCCGGGCCACCGGCGCCAGCTCCACCGCGGCCCCGAACCGCTTGGCTGCGTCGGTGAGGAGGTCGCGGTCGGGCACGGCGGCCTCGTCGGCCAGCACCACGTCCAGGGCGAGTTTAGGGGCGTGTCGCCCCAAAACCTCCAAATGACGCTGCGGGGAGAAGCCCTCGGTTTCTCCGGGCTGCGGGGCGAGGTTCAGGGAGAGTACCCGGCGGGCCTTGGTCGCGGTGAGCGCGTCCAGGAGTTCCGGCACCAGCAGGTGCGGAATGACCGACGAGAACCAGGAGCCGGGGCCCAGAACCACCCAGTCGGCGTCCAGGACCGCAGCGACCGCCTCGGGGACGGCGGGCGGGTCGTGCGGCATGACGTGCACGGACTGCACCTCGCCGGGGGTGAGGGCGACGGTCGCCTGGCCGCGGACGGTGTCGACTTCCTCGGGCCGGTCCGGATCGTGCCCCTTGACCAGCGCCTGGAGCTCCAGCGGTACGGCGGACATGGGCAGCACCCGGCCCTGGGCACCCAGGAGCTTGCCGACCAGGTCGAGGGCCTGGACATGGTCGCCGAGCTGCTCCCACAGGGCGACGATCAGCAGGTTGCCGACCGCGTGCTCGTGCAGGTCGCCCTGGGACTGGAAGCGGTGCTGGATGACGCGGGCCCAGGTCTGGCCCCAGTCGTCGTCGCCGCACAGCGCGGCCAGCGCCTTGCGCAGGTCGCCGGGCGGCAGTACGCCCAGCTCGTCGCGCAGGCGCCCGCTGGAGCCGCCGTCGTCGGCCACCGTGACCACGGCCGTGAGGTCGCCGGTGATGCGGCGCAGTGCGGCGAGCGAGGCGGACAGGCCCATGCCGCCGCCGAGGGCGACGACCTTGGGCTGGGTGCCCCGGCGGCGCGGCCTGGCCCCGCGCGCCTCGGCGGGTCGGCCCCCGCGGCCCTCGGGGTTGACCCTGCGCAGCCTGTTCAGCCGCGGTGTACGTCCGGTCACTCGCGCCCCATGTCCCGGTGCACGACCACGGTCTCCACGCCCTGGGAGGCGAGGCGGGCGGCCAGCTTCTCGGAAGTGGCGACCGAACGGTGCTTGCCTCCCGTACAGCCGACCGCGATGGTCACGTAGCGCTTGCCCTCGCGGCGGTACCCGGCGGCGATGAGCTGGAGCAGCTCGGCGTAGCGGTCGAGGAACTCCTTGGCCCCGGGCTGGTTGAAGACGTACGCCGCGACCTCCTCGTTCAGGCCGGTGAAGGGGCGCAGCTCCGGGACCCAGTGCGGGTTGGGCAGGAAGCGCATGTCCACGACCAGGTCGGCGTCGACGGGGAGGCCGTACTTGAAGCCGAAGGACATCACGGTGGCCCGCAGCTCGGGCTCCTCCTCGCCCGCGAACTGGGCGTCCATCTTCGCGCGCAGCTCGTGCACGTTGAGGCTGGAGGTGTCGATCACCAGGTCGGCGTCTCCGCGCAGCTCGCGCAGCAGCTCGCGCTCGGCGGCGATGCCGTCGACGATGCGGCCGTCGCCCTGCAGCGGGTGGGGGCGGCGCACGGACTCGAAGCGGCGCACCAGGGCCTCGTCGGAGGACTCCAGGAAGACGATCCGCCGGGTGACGTGCTTGGCCTCCAGGTCGGCGAGGGACTCGCGGAGGTTGTCGAAGAAGCGGCGGCCGCGCACGTCGACGACGACCGCGATCCGCGCCACATTGCCCTGGGAGCGGGCGCCGAGCTCCACCATGGTGGGGATCAGCGCGGGCGGGAGGTTGTCGACGACGAACCAGCCGAGGTCCTCCAGACACTTGGCGGCCGTCGAGCGCCCGGCGCCGGACATGCCGGAGATGATCACCAGCTCGGGGATGGCCGCGTCGGGGATCCCGGGCGGCGTGCTGTCCGTACTCACCTGTGCTCCGTGTTCCTGGCCCTCGGTGCCCGCTGTGCCCTGTGGGGCTCGCGTGGGCTCCTGATCTCGCTGTGCTGTGTGCTGTGCGTCGTTCTCGCTCATGTCTCCTGCCCCCGTCGTTCTTCCGGGGCGTCCGCTGTCGAGGACTCCTCCGGGGACCCGGCCGTCGTCCCGGGCGCCCCGACTTCCACGTCATCCATGATCTCTCCAGTCGCCGTGTTGACGGCGGGTGCGGCCGGGGCCGCCTGGGCGAGGGCCACGGCGATCGTCTCGGCCGTCTTGCGGCCTATGCCCGGGACCTCGCAGATCTGGTCGATCGTCGCCGACCGCAGCTTCTTCACCGAGCCGAAGTGTTTGATGAGCGCCTGCTTACGCGTCTCGCCGAGGCCCGGCACTTCGTCCAGGGGGCCGGCGCGGAACCTCTTGGACCGCTTGGTGCGCTGGTAGGTGATCGCGAAGCGGTGGGCCTCGTCACGGACGCGTTGCAGCAGGTAGAGGCCCTCGCTGGTGCGGGGCAGCACCACGGGGTCGTCGTCCTTGGGCAGCCACACCTCCTCCAGACGTTTGGCGAGACCGCACACGGCGATGTCGTCGATGCCGAGCTCGTCCAGGGCTTTCCTGGCGGCGGCCACCTGCGGCTGCCCGCCGTCGACGACGACGAGCTGGGGCGGGTAGGCGAACTTCCTGGGGCGGCCGTCCTCCTCTGTCAGCGCGTTCTCCCCGTCGGTCCATTCCCCCGTCTTCTCCTTCTCGGCGAGGTAGCGCCGGAAGCGGCGGGTGATCACCTCGTGCATGGAGCGGACGTCGTCCTGGCCCTCGAAGCCCTTGATCTGGAAGCGGCGGTACTCGCTCTTGCGCTGCAGGCCGTCCTCGAAGACGACCATGGAGGCGACCACGTCGTCGCCCTGGAGGTGCGAGATGTCGTAGCACTCGATGCGCAGCGGGGCGCTGTCCAGGTCGAGGGCGTCGGCGATCTCCTCCAGGGCGCGCGAGCGTGTGGTGAGGTCGGAGGCGCGCTTGGTCTTGTGCAGCACGAGTGCCTGCTGGGCGTTGCGCTGCACGGTCTCCATGAGCGCCTTCTTGTCGCCGCGCTGCGGTATGCGCAGGGAGACGTTGGAGCCGCGCCGCCCGGTCAGCCACTCCTGGACGGGCTCCAGCGGCTCGGGCAGGGCGGGGACGAGGACCTCCTTGGGGACGGAGTCCCCCGTCTCCTCGCCGTAGAGCTGTTGAAGGGCGTGCTCGACGAGGGCGCCGGTGGTGATCTCCTCGACCTTGTCGGTGACCCAGCCGCGCTGGCCGCGCACGCGTCCGCCGCGGACGTGGAAGATCTGGACGGCCGCCTCCAGCTCGTCCTCGGCGACCGCGATCAGGTCGGCGTCGGTCGCGTCCGCGAGCACGACCGCGTTCTTCTCCATCGCCTTCTTCAGGGCCCCGATGTCGTCGCGCAGGCGGGCCGCCCGCTCGTACTCCATCTCGTCGGCCGCCTCCATCATCTGCTTCTCCAGCCGGCGCAGGTAGGTGCCCGTACGGCCGGTCATGAAGTCACAGAACTCGTCGGCGAGTTCGCCGTGCTCCTCGGCGGAGACCCGGCCCACACAGGGTGCTGAGCACTTGCCGATGTACCCGAGCAGACAGGGGCGGCCGGTGCGGGCGGCGTTCTTGAAGACGCCCGCCGAGCAGGTGCGCACCGGGAAGACACGCAGGAGCAGGTCGACGGTGTCCCGGATGGCCCACGCGTGCGCGTACGGGCCGAAGTACCTGACGCCCTTCTTCTTGTGGCCGCGCATCACCTGGACCCGCGGGAACTCCTCGTTCATCGTCACCGCGAGGTAGGGGTAGCTCTTGTCGTCGCGGTACTTGACGTTGAACCGGGGGTCGTACTCCTTGATCCAGGAGTACTCCAGCTGGAGCGCCTCGACCTCCGTGGACACCACCGTCCACTCCACCGACGCGGCCGTGGTGACCATGGAGCGCGTGCGCGGGTGGAGGCCCGCCAGGTCCTGGAAGTAGTTCGCCAGGCGCTGGCGCAGGCTCTTCGCCTTTCCGACGTAGATCACCCGGCGGTGCTCGTCGCGGAACCTGTACACCCCGGGAGAGTCCGGGATCTGTCCCGGCTTGGGGCGGTAGCTGGAGGGGTCGGCCATGTCTCACACCCTACTGGCGGGGACCGACACTCCGACGGGCCTGTGGACGACGCCGGTGGCGGCCGAACAGGTGACTGTCCTGCCCACGGGAGTGTGGAACACCCCGCGTTGTCCGCGGTCCGGTCGGGCGCCGGGCGTCGAGTCCCGGCCAGGAGTACGCGGCCGTTGGGCGTCAGGTGTTGTCGGGACTTGGTCAACACGCTTCAATGCGGGGGAACTCGGGGCCCTGAAGGGCGGCGTACGCGTGTGCGGACGCCCCGGCGCTGGCGGGGCGGCCCCGACCACCCTTGTGAACGGTCTGACCAGCCGTTGTGCTTCTTTCACAGAAAGGCCCCTGCATGCAGCACGCCACACAGCACGCGGACGTCGTCGCCGCGGAACTGGACACGGCCCTGCGCGGCGGCCCCTTCCACGTCGCCCTGCGCGCCGCGATCGCCGCGCGCGGACTGCCGTTGCAGCGCGTGCAGCACCACCTCTCGCGCCACGGCGTGAAAGTGGGCGTGACGAGCCTGAGTTACTGGCAGCAGGGCGCCCGCCGCCCGCAGCGCCCCGAGTCGCTACGGGCCGTACGGGCGCTGGAGGAGATCCTGAAACTGCCGGAGGAGTCCCTGATCCGGCTGCTCGCCGACACCGACGGAGTCGCCACGGCCGGGCGCCCTGCGGGCCGCTCCTACCGCTCCTTCGTGGAGGCCTCCGGCGTGCTGGAACGGCTGCTGGCCGAGCTGGAGGCACCGCTCGACGGCGGGCTGCACACCCTGGGCCACCACGAGCGGGTACGCGTCGGCACGCGCCGTGAGCTGCTGGGGCGCGAGTCCCACCACATCGTGCGCGCCCACCGCGACGGCGTCGACCGCTTCGTCGCCGTCCACCACGGCGACCCGGGGTGCACACCTGAACGCATGACGGTACGCGCCCTGGAGAACTGCCGCACCGGCCGGGTCCGTTGGCACCACGACACCGGCGTGCTGGTGGCAGAGCTGCTCTTCGACCTCCGGCTGCGCGCCGGCGACACGTTCCTCTTCCGCTACGACATCGAGGACGGCACGGCCGGAGTCTGCCACGAGTACGTCCGCGGCTTCGGACTCGCGGGCGGCCAGTACGCCCTCCAGGTCCGGTTCGACGAGGACGCGCTGCCGGTGCGCTGCCACCGGTTCACCCAGCACTCGGCGGCGGCCCCGCGCAGCGGCCGTCAGGAACTCGCGCTCAGCGACCGCCACCACTCGGTGCACCTCGTCGAGCCCCGGGTGCGGTCGGGCATGGTGGGCATCGGCTGGGACTGGGAGTGAGCCCACGACGGACCGTGGTCGAGCCTCGCTGACCTTCACCATGTGACGTAAACGTTTGCGCAAGCGTTTACGCGCCCCCCTTCGATGGGATAACTTCCCGGCCGGACGTGGAAGCCGAGGGAAGGACGCGCGATGCCCACCATGGCCGACGTCGCTCGGTGCGCCGGGGTCTCCGTGGCCACCGTTTCGCACGTCCTGAACGACACCCGTCCCGTGCTCCCCCACACCCGACAGGCCGTCCTCGACGCCATCGACGAGCTCGGCTACACGCCCAACACCCTCGCCCGCTCGCTGGTGACCTCCCGCACCCACTCCATCGGGCTCGCGGTCTCGGCGATCAGCAACCCGTACTTCACGGAGATCCTCCAGGGCGTCGAGGCCGGCGCCCTGGAACACGGCTACAGCCTGCTCATCGCCGACCCGCACGACGACCCGGAGCACGAGCGCAAGGTGGTCCAGCTGCTGCACGAGCGACGTGTGGACGGCATGATCATCGCGCCCTCCGCCGACCCGCGCGGCCTCCTCGCCTACCTCACTCGGCATGACGTACCCGCCGTCTTCCTCGACCGCCTCATCGAGGACCCGGCGGACGTCACCTCCCGCTTCGACCAGGTCTGCGCCGAGAACGCCGAGCCCATGACCCGGCTGGTCGCCCACCTCGCCGAGCGCGGCCACCGGCGGATCGCGCTGGTCGCGGGCCTGCCCGGACTCAGCACCACCAGCGAACGCATCGCCGGTTACCGCCAGGGCCTCGCCTCAGCCGGGCTCCCCTTCGACGAGAGGCTCCTGGTCCACGGCGACTCCGCGACAGCAGGCGCCGAACGGGCCACGGCAAACCTGCTCTCCCTCGCGGCCCCGCCCACGGCACTCGTCACCGGCAACAACGCGATGACCATCGGCGCCCTGCGCGCCCTGCGGGAGCGCGGCGTGTCGGTGCCCGACGACATCGCCCTGTGCTGCTTCGACGACTTCGCCTGGGCGGACCTGTTCGCGCCCCGACTCACCGCCATCGCCCAGCCCAGCAGGGACATCGGCGCCCGGGCCGTCCAGGTGCTCCTGGACCGCCTCGCCACGCCGGACCGGCCCACCCGGACCGAGCGGCTCCCCTGCGCCTTCGTCCACCGCACCTCGTGCGGCTGCCCCGAGCGGCCCGCGCGGCCCCACACGCTCCCGTTGCCCGAGAGAGGAACCACCTCGTGATCGTCGTCGCCGGTGAGGCCCTGATCGACCTCGTACCGCAGGGTGCGGGCGCCCTCGCGACCCTGCGGCCGGCGCTCGGCGGCGGCCCCTACAACACCGCCGTCGCCCTCGGCCGCCTCGGCTCCCCCACCGCCTTCTGCTCCCGCACGTCCCTCGACGCGTTCGGCGAGGCCCTGCTCGACGGGCTACGGCAGGCCGGCGTCGACGTGTCCGCCGTGCAGCGCGGCACGGAACCGACCACCCTCGCCGTCGCGACGCTCGATGGGACCGGCTCGGCCGCCTACTCGTTCTACGTCGACGGCACCGCCGACCGCCTGTTCGCGGCCCCCGCGCGGCTCCCCGCCGGGACGCGCGCGGTGTCCTTCGGCACCTGCTCGCTCGTCCTGGAGCCGGGCGCGAGCGCGTACGAGGAGCTGATGAGGACGGCGGCCGCGCAGGGCCTGTTCACCGCACTCGACCCGAACATCCGGCAGGGGCTGATCCCGGACGCGGACGCCTACCGGGCCCGGTTCAAGAGCTGGCTGCCGTCGGTGTCGCTGCTGAAGCTGTCCGAGGAGGACGCACGGTGGCTGGGCGGCACCCCACAGGAGTGGCTCACCTCGGGCCCCTCAGCCGTCGTCGTCACCCGGGGCGGCGACGGACTGACCGTCTTCACCAGGGACGGCGCCGAGCACTCGGTGCCGGGCGAGAAGGTCGACGTCGTGGACACCATCGGTGCCGGCGACACCGTGAACGCGGCCCTGCTGCACGGCCTGTCCACCCACGACGCCCTCTCCCCTGCGGCCCTCGCCGAGCTGGGCGCCCACAGCTGGACCCGGCTGCTGCGCTACGCGGCCCGCGCGGCGGCGATCACCTGCTCCCGCCCGGGCGCGGAGCCGCCGTACGCGGCCGAGGTGGGCGAGGTGTAGCCCACCCCTCGGGGTGACCCGGCGGTCAGCCGCGCCGCCTGAGGTGACCCGGCTGAGGGGCCCCGCGGCCAGCCGCGCCGCAGGTGAGGCCGGCCCACCTGGGGTCAGCCGTGGGGTCCTCAGGGACGGGCGTGAGCCGCAGCCCTCGGGGCGCCCCGAGGGGGACCCGCATGAGCCGCAGCCCTCGGGGCCCCCAGGCGTCAGCCGCTCACCGCTCGTAGTGATCCCGGGGTGCGGCCGCTCAGGCGGTCGAGCGCGGTGGCCGTGGGCTCGTCGGCCGGGAGGTAGGCCGTGAGACGCTGGCCGTCGTCCGGCAGCGCGAGCGTCTCGTACGACAGGCGCAGCCGGCCCACCTCGGGATGCTCGACGACCTCGGTCCCGTTGCGCAGCGGCATGGCCGGTACGGCGCCGAGCCGCTCGGTGAACGGGGCGCCCGCGGTGACCGTCATCTCGTCGACCAGGGCGACGACGCTCGGGGCGTGCAAGGGTGCCTCGTGCCGCAGATGGGCGATCTGCTCGTCCGCGAGCCGCTCCCAGCCCGGATACACCGCGCGGGCCCGCTCGTCGGTGAACAGGTACCGCACGACATTGGGCGGGTGCCCGTCGAGCAGCCCCAGCGGGCGGGCCAGCCGCTCGTAGCCCGAGGTGTACGCCACGATGTCCCCGATCCAGTTGAGCAGGGCGGCCGGTGTGGGCTCCAGACGGTCGAGAAGCGCGCGTACGGTCGCGCGCACGGTGAGGATCGGGGGGACCACCGCCGCGCAGAGCATCTTGTCGGCGCCGTGTTCCTTGGCCAGGCGGCGCAGCAGGAGCCGTTCCGGTACGCGGAGGCGCAGCGCGTCCGCCAGGGCGCCGAGCACCTGGGGCGAGGGGTTGCGGTCGCGGCCCTGTTCCAGGCGGGTGAGGTACTCGACGCTGATGCCGGCGAGCGTGGCCAGCTCGGAGCGGCGCAGGCCGGGTGTGCGGCGGCGGGGGCCCGCGGGCAGGCCCGCCTCGGCGGGGGTGACGGCCTCGCGGCGGGCGCGCAGGAAGGTGCCCAACTCGTTGTCGCTCACCGGTCGAACGTATCGCGAGTGCCGCCTCGGAGGGTGGCCCTCTCACTACCACCATCGGCGCGGTCTCCCTAGGCCGCGCGGATCCCGCGAAGGTGGCGGCATGACTCAGGACAACTCCTCCGACACGTTCGCCCTCACCACTCTGCCGCTGTCTCCCGGTGACTGGGAGCTCGATCCCCTGCACTCGGCCGTCAACTTCACCATCCGTCACCTCGGCATCGCCAAGGTGCGCGGCACCTTCCGGGACGTGAAGGCCGAGTTGTACGTCGGGGGGACGGCCGACGAGGTGCGGGTGAGCGCCGAGGTGGCTCTGGCCTCGCTCGACACGGGCAACGCGGACCGTGACGCGCACACCCGCTCCGCCGACCTGCTCGACGTGGAGAAGCGCCCGACGATGGTGTTCCGCTCGACACGGGTGTCCGGGGAGGGGGAGGACTGGTCGATGGAGGGGGATCTGACCATCGGGGACGTGACCCGCCCGGTGACGTTCGACGTCGAGTTCGGCGGTGTCGTGGACTCCCCCGTTGATCAGAGGAGGCACGCCGGTTTCGAGGCGACGGGTGAGATCCGGCGCAGCGACTTCGGGCTGGACTTCGGGGCCGGTTTCCTCGGTGATGTTGTCAAGGTTCAGTTGGACATGCAGTTCGTCGAGCCGCGGGGACAGGGCGGCTGACCGGTGAACGGACGGCGCCCCGCGGGGATTTCCCGCGGGGCGCCGCATTTTTGTGCATGTGTCGGGTCTTGTGACCCATGAGCGTCAGGCCTCGCGGGTCCGCGTGGTCTTCTTCGCGGGTACGGCCTTCTTCGTGGCGCCGGCGGCCTTCTTCGCGGGTACGGCCTTCTTCGTGGCCGTGTTGTCGGCGGTCCGCGTGGTCTTGGCGGTGGCCGTCTTCTTCGCCGGGGACTTGGCGGCGACCGTCTTCGCGGCCGCCCTGCTCCGCGGTACCTTGACCGGTGCCGCGTCGCTGATCTTCTCCGGCGCCAGAATCTCGCGCAGGAACTTGCCGGTGTGGCTGGTCGGGACCCCGGCGACCTGTTCGGGGGTTCCCTCGGCGATGACGAGGCCACCGCCGGCGCCCCCCTCGGGGCCCATGTCGACGACCCAGTCGGCGGTCTTGATCACGTCGAGGTTGTGTTCGATGACGATGACCGTGTTGCCCTTGTCGACCAGGCCGCCCAGGACCCGGAGCAGCTTGCTGATGTCCTCGAAGTGCAGACCGGTGGTCGGCTCGTCCAGGACGTAGACCGTGCGCCCGGTGGAGCGGCGCTGCAGCTCGCTGGCGAGCTTGACGCGCTGTGCCTCACCGCCGGACAGGGTGGTCGCGGACTGGCCGAGCCGGACGTAGCCGAGACCGACGTCGTTCAGGGTCTTCAGGTGGCGGGCGATCGACGGGACGGCCTCGAAGAAGTCCATGGCCTCCTCGATCGGCATGTTCAGGACGTCGGCGATGGACTTGCCCTTGTAGTGGACCTCCAGGGTCTCCCGGTTGTAGCGGGCGCCGTGGCAGACCTCGCACGGGACGTACACGTCCGGGAGGAAGTTCATCTCGATCTTGATCGTGCCGTCGCCCGCGCAGTTCTCGCAGCGGCCGCCCTTGACGTTGAAGGAGAACCGGCCGGGCATGTAGCCGCGGACCTTCGCCTCGGTGGTCTCGGCGAACAGCTTGCGGACGTGGTCGAAGACGCCGGTGTACGTCGCCGGGTTCGAGCGCGGGGTGCGGCCGATGGGCGACTGGTCGACGTGCACGACCTTGTCGACGAGGTCGTCGCCGTCCACGCGGGTGTGCCGCCCCGGCACGTTCCTCGCGCCGTTCAGCTCGCGGGCCAGGTGCGTGTACAGGATGTCGTTGACCAGCGTCGACTTGCCGGATCCGGACACGCCGGTGACCGCGGTGAACACGCCCAGCGGGAAGGACACGTCGATGTCCTGGAGGTTGTTCTCCCGGGCGCCGTGCACCGTGAGCCGGCGTGAGGGGTCGAGCGGGCGGCGGATGTCGGGCAGCGGGATGGACTTCCTGCCGGAGAGGTACTGGCCGGTCTGCGACTCGGCGTTGGCGAGCAGCTCCTTGAAGGAGCCGCTGTGCACCACCTTGCCGCCGTGCTCACCGGCGCCGGGACCGATGTCGACGATCCAGTCGGCGACCTTGATGGTGTCCTCGTCGTGCTCGACGACGATGAGCGTGTTGCCCATGTCGCGCAGCCGGACGAGGGTCTCGATCAGCCGGTGGTTGTCGCGCTGGTGCAGACCGATGGACGGCTCGTCGAGGACGTACAGGACGCCGACGAGTCCGGAGCCGATCTGGGTGGCCAGGCGGATGCGCTGGGCCTCGCCGCCGGAGAGCGTGCCGGCCGCGCGGTTGAGCGAGAGGTAGTCGAGGCCGACGTCGACCAGGAACCGCAGCCGCTCGTTTACCTCCTTGAGCACACGCTCGGCGATCTTCTTGTCGCGGGCGTTGAGCTTCAGCTCGCCCAGGAAGCCCGCGCAGTCGCTGATGGACATCGCGGAGACCTCGGCGATCGACTTCTCCATGATGGTGACCGCGAGGACGATCGGCTTGAGGCGAGTGCCCTCACAGGTGGGGCAGGGCACCTCGCGCATGTAGCCCTCGAAGCGCTCCCGACTGGCGTCGCTCTCGGCCTCGCTGTGCCGGCGCTTGACGAAGGGCACCGCGCCCTCGAAGGGGGTGGTGTAGACCCGCTCGCGCCCGTACCGGTTGCGGTAGCGGACCTCGATCTGCGTCCGGTGTCCGTGGAGGAGGGCCTTCTTGGCGCGCTGGGGCAGGCCGGCGAAGGGGATGTCGGTCCGGAACCCCAGGGCGTCCGCGAGGGCACCGATGAGACGGCCGAAGTAGTCCTTGGTGTGGCCGTGCGACCAGGGGTGGATGGCGCCCTCGTCGAGGGACTTGTCCTCGTCGGGGACGATCAGTTCGGGGTCGACCTCCATGCGCGTGCCGATACCGGTGCACTCGGGGCAGGCGCCGAAGGGCGAGTTGAAGGAGAAGGACCGGGGCTCCAGCTCCTCGAAGGACAGGTCGTCGTACGGGCAGTACAGGTGCTCCGAGTACATGCGCTCGCGCTCGGGGTCGTCCTCGGGGAGGTCGACGAAGTCGAGCACGACCATGCCGCCGGACAGGCCGAGGGCGGTCTCGACGGAGTCGGTGAGGCGGCGCTTGGCGGAGTCCTTCACCGTGAGGCGGTCGACGACCACCTCGATGGTGTGCTTCTCCTGCTTCTTCAGCGTGGGCGGGTTGGAGAGCTGGATCGTCTCGCCGTCGACCCGCGCGCGGCTGTAGCCCTTGGTCTGAAGGTCGGCGAAGAGGTCGACGAACTCGCCCTTGCGCTCGCGCACGAGCGGCGACAGCACCTGGAAGCGGCTCCCCTCAGGCAGCTCCAGGACCCGGTCGACGATGGCCTGCGGCGACTGGCGCGAGATCGGACGGCCGCACTCCGGGCAGTGCGGCTTGCCGATGCGCGCGAAGAGCAGCCGGAGGTAGTCGTAGACCTCGGTGATCGTACCGACTGTGGAGCGCGGGTTGCGCGAGGTCGACTTCTGGTCGATGGAGACCGCCGGGGAGAGGCCTTCGATGAAGTCGACATCCGGCTTGTCCATCTGGCCGAGGAACTGGCGGGCGTACGAGGAGAGCGACTCCACGTAGCGCCGCTGGCCCTCGGCGAAGATGGTGTCGAAGGCCAGGGAGGACTTGCCCGAACCGGACAGGCCCGTGAAGACGATGAGCGAGTCCCGGGGCAGGTCGAGCGAGACATTCCTGAGGTTGTGCTCGCGCGCGCCACGGACGATGAGACGGTCGGCCACGCCGGTCCGCACCTTTCTTGAGAGAAGTGACAGGGGCGGGGCCCCCGTCCTTTCTCAGACTAGGGGGAGCCACTGACAACGCCGGTCGGATTCACCGAGTGACAACAATCCCCGACCATCCAGCATGCCCGACGCCGCCACTGACCATATAGCACGTGCATTCGATTTGCGGGACCGACTCGGCCGCCTTCACCCGAAGGGGTGGCCGGGCTAGGGTCAGCACCATGATTGATCACGCGCATGACCTGGCGTCTGTACGTGACGCGACGGAGCGGCTGCTCACCGCAGTCGCCAAACTGGACAACGCGTCTGTGGCCGAACCGTCACGCCTGCCCGACTGGAGCCGTGGCCACGTCCTGGCCCACCTGGCCCGCAACGCGGACGCCCTCGTGAACGTACTCGCCGGCCGGCCCATGTATGCCTCCGCCGAGGCTCGCACCGACGACATCGAACGGGACGCGCCACGTCCGCTGGAGATCCAGCTCACGGACCTGCGCGAGAGCGCGGGCCGCTTCCAGGAGGCGGGAGCCGAGCCCGCCGACTGGTCACGCACCGTGACTCTTCGCAACGGCGTCACCGACTCCGCGTCCCGGGTGCCGTTCCGACGCTGGGTCGAGGTCGAGCTGCACCACGTGGACCTGAGGCTCGGCTACGAGCTGGAGGATCTGCCGACGGAGTTCACCGAGCGTGAGATCGACTTCCTGGCGAAGCGGTTCTCCGGGCACCCCGACGTGCCGCCCACGCACCTCACGGACGGCACACGCGCGTGGCACACGGGCCGGAATGCGGGCGAGCCCGCCGTCACCGTCACGGGCACCCGTGCCGAGCTGCTCGGCTGGCTCTCCGGCCGCCGCGCCGGGGCCGCCCTGACGGTCGACGGTGGGCCGCTCCCGGCCCTGCCCCCGCTATAGGCTGGCCGCCATGACGTACAGCGGTGAGGTGACGGTCGGCGGCCCGGCGGACGTGCACGAGCTCAAGGACCTGATGATCAGCAAGATCGCGGTCGGTCCGATGAACAACAACGCCTACCTGCTGCGCTGCCGGGCCACGGACGAGCAACTGCTGATCGACGCGGCCAACGAGGCCGACACGCTGATCGGCATGATCGGCGACGACGGCATCGCGTCGGTCGTGACGACCCACCAGCACGGCGACCACTGGCAGGCACTCGCGGAGGTCGTGGCGGCCACGGGCGCCCGGACGTACGCCGGCCGGGACGACGCCGACGGCATCCCCGTGCCGACCGACGTCCTCGTGGACGACGGCGACGTCATCCGGGTGGGGCAGGTGGAACTCACCGCGCGCCATCTCGTCGGCCACACGCCGGGCTCGATCGCGCTCGTCTACGACGACCCGCACGGGCACCCTCATGTGTTCACGGGGGACTGCCTCTTCCCGGGAGGTGTGGGCAACACCCGTAAGGATCCGAAGGCGTTCGCCAGCCTGATCCACGACGTCGAGACGAAGATCTTCGACGCTCTCCCGGACGAGACCTGGGTCTACCCGGGACACGGCAACGACACCACGCTCGGCACGGAACGGCCGCACCTGCCAAAGTGGCACGCGCGCGGGTGGTGAAGGCCCCCCACTGGGGGCGCGCGTCACTGAACGCGCGCCCCGTGTGAATCGCGCACACACACCTGTGCCCCGCGCGCGCTCCCGGCGTAGATGGTTGCGCGGTCAACTGGTCTTAGCCCCGCGCAGGATGACGGCTCCTGAGCGGTATGGGCCGTCGGTCCACCGATCCCCGCCCTCGACCGGCGGCCCAGGCACATCCGGACGTGTTCACGAGAACGCAACACTCGTTCCCACTATGCGGACTTGTGGGGGTGTGACCTCGACAAACATCGTTTTCGCTGCCACTCTCCCGCCATGCGCCTCGCCCCTCGTGTTCTGCGCCGCTCCCTCGCCGCGGCCACCGTAGCCCTCCTCGCCACCGCCGTCGGCTGTGCTCCGCAGCCGGAGGAGAAAGCGGCCGGCACGCCGTCCTCCGCGGCCGGGAAGGCCTGCGCCAAGGGCAAGCTGGCCACCGAGACTTCCGGCAAACTGACGATCGCCACCGACGAGCCGGCGTACGAACCGTGGTTCAAGGACGGCAAGCCCGCCAACGGCGAGGGCTACGAGTCGGCGGTCGCCTACGCCGTGGCCGAGCAGCTCGGCTACGACAAGGGCGCCGTCGTGTGGCAGAGCGTCCCCTTCAACAAGGCGTTCGCGCCCGGTGAGAAGACCTTCGACTTCGACATCAACCAGGTGTCGATCAGCGACGAACGCAAGAAGGCCGTGGACTTCTCCTCCGGCTACTACGACGTGCGCCAGGCCGTCGTCGCGCTGAAGAACTCCAAGGCCGCGAAGGCGACGGGTATCGCGGACCTGAAGGACGTCAAGCTCGGCGCCCAGGTCGGTACCACCAGCCTCGACTACATCGACGACGTGGTGAAGCCGAAGCAGGCGGCGGCCGTGTACGCCAGGAACGACCAGGCCAAGTCGGCCCTGAAGAACGGACAGGTAGACGCCATCGTGACCGATCTGCCGACCGCGTTCTACATCACCGGCGCCGAGGTGACCGACGCGAAGATCGTCGGTCAGTTCGAGAACAAGGGCGGTACCCCGGAGCAGTTCGGGCTCGTGCTCGACAAGGGCAGCGCGCTCACCTCCTGCGTCACGGAAGCCGTGGACGCCCTGCGGAAGAAGGGCACGCTCGCCGGCCTCGAGAAGCAGTGGCTCTCGGACGCGGTCGACGCGCCGGTGCTCAAGTGACGGTCACCAAGGACGAGTCCGGGCCGGAGGGCGCGGACGACAAGGGTGACAGGTCCGGAGGCGCGGGCACCGTTCCGGGAGCCGGTGACGGTTACGTGCCCTCGCAACGGCGGCGGGAACGCGAGCGGTACAAGCGCGTCCGCGCCCGCCGCGCCACGGCGATCGCCGCGCTCTCGACCCTCGTCACGGGCGTCGTCCTCTACCTGGTCGTCGTCAACGCGCCCGGCTGGCCGCGCACCAAGGAGACGTTCTTCAGCGCGCAGTACGCGCGCGAGGCGCTCCCGAAGGTCCTCGACGGACTGTGGCTGAACGTCCGTCTGCTGTTGATCTGCGGCGCCGCGGTGCTGGTCCTCGGCATGCTGATCGCGATCGCCCGGACGCTGCGCGGCCCCGTGTTCTTCCCCCTGCGGGTGCTGGCCGCCGCGTACACCGACTTCTTCCGCGGCCTCCCGCTGATCATCAACCTGATGATCGTGGTCCTGGGCGTCCCGGCACTGCGGCTCCAGGGCGTCACCGTCGACCCGGTCCTGCTGGGCGGAACGGCGCTCACGCTGACGTACTCCGCCTACGTCGCCGAGGTGTTCCGCGCCGGCATCGAGTCCGTGCACCCCTCGCAGCGCGCCGCCGCCCGCTCGCTCGGCCTCACCAACCGGCAGGCGCTGCGGTACGTCGTCCTGCCCCAGGCGGTGCGCCGTCAGGTGCCACCGCTGCTCAACGACCTGGTGTCGCTCCAGAAGGACACCGGGCTCGTGTCGATCGGCGGCGCGGTGGACGCCGTACGCGCGGCCGACATCATCGTCGGCCGCAGTCTGAACTACACGCCGTACATCGTCGCGGGCCTGGTCTTCGTGGCGTTGACCATCCCGATGACCCGCTTCACCGACTGGGTGACGGCCAGAATGGACCGCCAGCGGGCCCAGGGAGGATCACTGTGAACGACGCGCCCGTGCTGCGCATGGAGTCCGTCCGCAAGACCTTCGGCGGCTCCGTCGTCCTGGAGGACGTCGACCTGGAGGTCGCCCCGCACACGGTGACCGCGCTGATCGGCGCCTCCGGCTCCGGCAAGTCGACGTTGCTCAGGTGCGCCAACCTTCTCGAGGACATCGACGACGGCGCGATCTGGCTGGACGGCGAGGAGATCACCGACCCGCGCGTGGACCAGGACGCGATACGGCGCCGTATCGGCGTGGTGTTCCAGGCGTACAACCTCTTCCCGCACATGACCGTCCTGGAGAACATCACGCTCGCCCCGCGCCGTGTGCACGGCGTCGCCCGCGCGGAGGCCGAGGCACGCGCGCGCGAGCTGCTGGAGCGGCTCGGGCTTGCCGGAAAGGCCGACGAGTACCCGGACCGGCTCAGCGGCGGACAGCAGCAACGCGTGGCGATTGTGCGCGCCCTGGCCGTACGCCCCCGGCTGCTGCTGCTCGACGAGATCACCGCCGCCCTCGATCCGGAGCTCGTGGGCGAGGTCCTCACCGTGGTCCGCGACCTGAAGGGCGACGGCATGACCATGGTGCTCGCCACGCATGAGATGGGCTTCGCACGGGAGATCGCCGACCAGGTCTGTTTCCTGGACGGAGGGGTGGTGCTGGAGCACGGCACGGCCGAGCAGGTGTTCGGCGACCCGCAGCGGGAGCGTACGCAGCGCTTTCTACGGCGGATCGTGGAGGCGCGGCGACTGTAAGGACCGTGCGCCTGGTCGTCGGGGGTTACGCGTCTGCCTGCGCCGCCCCCGCCAGCGCCGCGACCCGCTCCACGCCGAACACGTACCCTTGCACGCCACAGCCCGCGATGACGCCGTCGGCGCGCAACGAGACGTACGAGTGGTGCCGGAACGACTCGCGCTTGTGGATGTTGGAGATGTGCACCTCCAGCACCGGCAGGCCGTCGCAGGTGTTGAGCGCGTCCAGGATCGCGACCGATGTGTGCGAGTATGCGCCGGGGTTGATGACGATCCCGCAGTGGTTCAGCCGTGCCTCGTGGATCCAGTCCACCAGCTCACCTTCGTGGTTGGACTGCCGGAAGTCGACCGTGCCGCCGTGCGCGGCCGCCGCCTTCGCACACAGCGCCTCGACGTCGGCGAGCGTGTCCGAGCCGTAGATCTCCGGCTGGCGCTGCCCGAGGAGGTTCAGGTTGGGGCCGTTGAGGATCATGATCGGGGCGTTGGCCAGGGTGCGGGGCACGGTTCCTCCGGTCCGGTGAAGGCAGGCTGCTCTGACCCCGGTTTATCACGATGCGCCGCCGCGGGACCGGCCGTACCCTCCCGCCATGACCATGATCTCGTACCCGCCCAAGCCCTCCCCCGGCGATCGCATGGCCGTCGTCTCGCCCGGCGCCGGTCTGCCCGGCCTGTTCCCGCGCCCCTTCGAACTGGGCCTGGAGCGGCTGCGCGAGGACTACGAGCTCGAACCGGTCGAGTACCCGACCACCCGCAGGATGGGCTCGACGCCACAGGAGCGGGCCGACGACATCCACGCCGCCTTCGCGGATCCGGACGTCAAGGCGGTCATGGCCTCGATCGGCGGCGACGACCAGATCACCGTGCTGCCGTTCCTGGACCGGGAGTTGATCCGGGCGAACCCGAAACCGTTCTTCGGGATGAGCGACAACACCAACCTGCTGGCCTTCCTGCGTAACACCGGAATCGTCGGCTACCACGGCGCCACCGTGATGACCGCGCTGGGCCGCCCGGGCGCCATGGATCCGCTGACGGAGCGGTCGCTCCGGGCAGCACTGTTCACGTCGGGCGAGTACGAATTGACGCCCGCCGAGCGATGGAACGACGTCAACCGCGACTGGGCCGACCCGGCCACCTTCGACGCGGAGCCGGAGACCCGGCCCGGCAACGGATGGACCTGGAAGAACGCCGACCGGGTCGTGGAGGGCCGCAGCTGGGGCGGCTGTCTAGAAATCCTCGGCTGGCTGCTGATGGCCGACCGGGAGATCGCGCGCGACCTTTCCGAGTACGACGGCGGAGTGCTGCTCCTGGAGACGTCCGAGGAGATGCCGAGCGCCGAGGAGGTCTTCCGCACCATGCGGAACATGGGCGAGCGCGGGCTGCTCCAGCGTTTCTCCGCGCTGCTCATGGGCCGGGCGAAGACGTGGTCCTTCGAGCGCCCCAACACCCCGGAGGAGGCCGCTCGTTACGCTGCCGAGCAGCGCGACGCCGTTCTTCGCGCCATGCGTGCCTACGCCCCCGACACCACGATCGTCTTCGACGTGGACTTCGGCCACACCGATCCGCAGCTCGTGATCCCCTACGGGGGCATCGTCCGCGTCGACGGGCCCGCCCGGCGCATCACCGTCACGTACTGACGAGGACGGCGCGCCTCCGCACGCCCCCGTAACCCGCCGTCACCGTGGGTAGTTGACGCGGCATGCACGATGTACGCGCCGTAAGGACACCTTCCATGCTGCGGCTCGCGGCCGCCTCGCTCGCCGGGACGGCCATCGAGTTCTACGACTTCTTCGTCTACGGGACCGCGGCCGCCCTGATCCTGGGTCCGCTGTTCTTCCCGACCTTCTCGCCGGTCGCTGGGACGCTGGCCGCCTTCGGGACGTTCGGTGTGGGGTTCGTGGCCCGGCCGCTGGGGTCGGTGCTGTTCGGGCACATCGGTGACCGGCACGGGCGCCGGCCGGTCCTCGTCGGCTCGCTCCTGCTGACCGGCGGGTCGACGGTCGCGGTCGGGTGTCTGCCGACGTACGAGGCGATCGGGGTGGCCGCCCCTGTGCTGCTGCTCGTGCTGCGGTTCGTGCAGGGCCTCGGGCTCGGCGGGGAGTGGGGCGGCGCGGTGCTGCTGACCGCCGAGCACGCTCCCCCGGAGCGGCGTGGGCTGTGGTCGAGCTTCCCGCAGGTCGGCCCGGCCGTCGGGTTCGTGCTCGCCAACGGGGTGGTGCTGGCACTGAGCGCCACATTGACCGACGCGCAGTTCGCGCAGTGGGGGTGGCGGGTGCCGTTCTGGGCGGCGGGCGTGCTGGCCGTGGCGGGGCTGTGGCTGCGTTCGTCGCTGGTCGAGAGCCCGCGCTTTCTGGAGATCGAGAAGCCCGCGCGCGTGCCGCTCGTCGAGGTCGCGCGCCATCACTGGCGACTCGTCCTGCTGACCGCGGGGGCACTGGCGGTCGGATACGCGGTCTTCTACGCCGTGACGACATGGTCCCTCTCCTACGCGACCGAGCGGCTCGGGATGAGTCGGCCGGTCACGCTGGCCTGCATCATGGCGGCGGTGGTGGTGAAGGGGGCGCTCACGCCTGTCGTGGCGGTCCTCGGCGATCGCGTCGGGCGCCGGCCGCTGTGCCTGGCGGGGTGTGCCGGCGCGGCCCTGTGGATGTTCCCGATGGTCGCGCTCGTGTCGACGGCGCAGCCGCTGCTGATGTTCCTCGGGTTCCTCGGTGCGATGGTCGCGTTCGTCACGATGTTCGCGGTGATCGCCGCCTATCTGCCGGAGCTGTACGAGGCCCGGGTGCGGTGCACGGGTGCCGCCGTCGGCTACAACCTCGGCGGGGTCATCGGCGGGGCGCTCACCCCGATCGTCGCCACGGCGCTGGCGGAACAGGGCGGCCGGGTGCCCTGGGGTGTGGGGGCGTATCTGACGGGCGTCGCCCTGCTCAGCCTGGGGTGCTTCGCGCTGCTGCCGGAGACCCGACCGGTTCCGGTGCTGCCGGAGACGGAGGCGAGGGCGGCGGCTACGGGTTGACGGCCAGCTCCAGGTACGCCGCGAACAGCACCAGATGGACGCCGCCCTGGAGCGGTGTGGCCCGGCCCGGCACGACCGTCAGCGAGCTGACGACCACGGTGAGGGCGAGCAGCACCATATGGGTGGCGCCGAGACCGAGGACGAGCGGGCCGGAGAGCCAGACCGATGCCAGGGCGACCGCGGGGATGGTGAGGCCGATGCTGGCCATCGCCGACCCGAGCGCCAGGTTGAGGCTGGTCTGCACCCGGTCGCGGCGGGCCGAGCGCAGCGCGGCGATGGTCTCGGGGAGCAGCACCAGCAGCGCGATGATCACGCCCACGACGGCTTGCGGCAGCCCCGCCGCCGCCACGCCGGACTCGATCGTGGGTGAGACGCCCTTGGCGAGCCCCACCACTCCGATCAGGGCCAGGCCCAGCATCCCGAGACTGATCAGGGCGATGCGGGCCGTCGGCGCGCCGGCGTGATCGAGAGCGGTGATCAGTTCCCCCTCCCGGGTGATCGGCAGGAAGTAGTCGCGGTGCCGGACCGTCTGGGTGGCGACGAACAGGCTGTAGAGGACCAGTGAGGACAGTGCGGCGAAGGTGAGCTGGACGGTGGAGAACTCCGGGCCCGGCTTGGATGTGGTGAACGTCGGCAGCACCAGGCTGAGCGTGGCCAGTGTGGCGACGGTCGCGAGGGCCGCGCCGGTGCCCTCGGGGTTGAAGACGGCCGTTCCGTGCCGGAGGGAGGCGACGAGGAGGCACAGGCCGACGATGCCGTTGCAGGCGATCATCACGGCCGCGAAGACCGTGTCCCGTGCGAGGGTCGAGCTCTTGTCGCCGCCGTCCACCATCAGGGTGACGATCAGGGCGACCTCGATGATGGTGACGGCGACGGCGAGCACCAGGGAACCGAAGGGCTCACCGACCCGGTGGGCGACCACCTCCGCGTGGTGCACGGCGGCCAGGACGGCACCGGCGAGGACCAGGGTCACCAGCGCGACGATCGCCACCGGCAGGTCACGGCCCCATGTGAGGGCCAGCAGAACCACCGCGAGCACCGGCACGACGGACGTCCACCGGGTCGTGAGCGACCTGAGCCGAGCGCGCATGCTGTGAGCGTCGCAGAGGCGCAGGGGCCCCGCATGTCCGGTGCGTAGGTACGGTCCGTCCCGACGCGAGGGGTCCGGCAGACGAGCTGCCGGACCCTTCCCGGGGCGACCCTTGCGGCGGCTGCCGCTGCTCAGACGTCGACGCTGTCCTTCGGGGCGCCTTCGCTCCCCGACTGCGCCGCCTCGGCCGCTGCCTGCTTCTTGGAGGCCCTGAGGCTGGTGATCGTGGTGACGATCAGGACCGCGCAGATCACACCGAGCGAGACGGGGATGCTGATCTCCGGGACGTGGACCCCGGACTCGTGCAGCGCGTGCAGCACCAGCTTGACGCCGATGAAGCCCAGGATGATCGACAGGCCGTAGGAGAGGTGGACCAGCTTCCTGAGCAGGCCGCCGATGAGGAAGTACAGCTGCCTGAGTCCCATCAGCGCGAAGGCGTTGGCCGTGAACACGATGTAGGGGTCCTGGGTGAGGCCGAAGATCGCGGGGATCGAGTCGAGCGCGAACAGGACATCGGTGGTGCCGATCGCGAGCATCACGACCAGCATCGGGGTCATGACCCGCTTGCCGTTCTGCTGGATCCACAGCTTGGTGCCGTGGTAGCGGTCGGCGACGCCGAACCTGCGCTCGGCGGCCTTGAGCAGCTTGTTCTCCTCCCAGTCCTCGTCGTCCTCGTCGGCCCGGGCCTCCTGGATGAGCTTCCAGGCGGTCCAGATGAGGAAGGCACCGAAGAGGTAGAACACCCACGAGAAGCTGGCGAGGATCGCGGCGCCCGCGGCGATGAAGATGGCCCGCAGGACCAGGGCTATGAGGACACCGATGAGCAGGACACGCTGCTGGTACTGCGACGGGACCGCGAACTTCGCCATGATCAGGACGAAGACGAAAAGGTTGTCGACGCTCAGGGACTTCTCGGTGATGAAGCCCGCGAAGAACTCGCCGGCGGGCTGGCCGCCGGCGAAGATCATCAGGCCCAGTCCGAAGAGACCGGCCAGCACGATCCAGACGACCGTCCAGATACCGGCTTCCTTGATCGAGACGTCGTGCGGCTTGCGGCCGATGAAGAAGTCGACCGCGATGAGGGCGGCAAGGCCCACGATGGTAAGGACCCACAGGGTCACTGAAACGTCCATTGCGCCTCCGGCAATACGTAACGGCAGGTAATCAGCGTCGTCGCGCTGCCGGAGGTCTCTTCCACCCCGGACTCCCGGGCGCTGGACGCGCCGGAGGTCCACGGGCCGACGCCCCGGGATCTGGCCTGATCCGTATTGACGGGTACGCCGCACAGACAGGGAGTACTCCCCTCCGTATGGAAAACAGTACCTCAATCACCAAGGAACGGTAAAGTGATTGGTAAAAGAAGTTCCAAACTGCCTGGTCAGAACGCTTTACGAGTGCTTGAGGGAGGCGCGGTCGGGCGTCAGCGGTTCCAGGAGCCGCGGGCCGTGGCGACCTGCGTGAGGACGTGCTGGAGGACCTGGCTGCCCGGCGGCACGAGCGAGGGCTCGTAGGTCCAGGTGTGCCCCACCCACGGGTCGGCGAGGTGGTCGTCGGCGACCGGGGTGAGCCGCAGCAGCGAGCGCCACAGCGGATCCAGCAACGGACCGTAACCGGCGGCGTCCTCGCGGTCGGCCACCATCATCAGATGGACACCGACGGCCGGCCCCTCGTCGGCGAGGTAGCGGAGCTGGGTCACGGCGCGGTCGTCGAAGCCGTGGGGGAAGTCGTTGACGACCAGCAGCTGCTGGGAGGTGTCGAAGCCGGGCGGCAGTGAGTCGGCCGCGCCGCCCCGCACCGCCATCTGCACCAGGTCGACGCGCTGGGTGAGCCGGGCGAGGACGTCCGCCACCCCGGCGGCACCGACGGCGGGCGGGCCGGCGAGGACACCGGACTGCACCAGCGGCACCAGCGTCTGCGCCGCCGAACCGGCCGGATCGGCGACGTGCACGGTGAACTCGCCGGCAGGATGGGCCGCGAGCAGCCGCGCGACGTGCGCCACGGCCGTTTCCATGGCCAGGCGGCGCAGGTCGTGGGAGTCGGTGAACGCGCCGTCGGACGAGCCGGTCCGCCCGCTGTCGATCCACAGCCCGCGCTCCAACGGCAACCGGACCAGCATCGGGATGCGCAGCGGCTCGGCCTCTGGCAGATGGAGCTCGCCGAGGCGCAGGGCCATGGGCATCTCCATCGGGACGCGGTAGCCGTGCCAGACGGGGTTGTCCCAGCCGGCATAGGCGGGCGGCAGCGCGGGTTCGACGACCTCGGCCTCGGCGACGAGCTGGGCGATGTCCCGGTCCAGGACCTGCCGGGCCTGGTCGACGAGCTGCGCGTACTTGGCGCGGGCCGCCTCGCGGGCGGCGTCACCCTGTCCGCCGATCCGGCTGCGCGGGTCGGACAGGACCTGGTCGAGCTCCTTCTCCATACGGGATTCGGCGAAGTCGACCGCGCTGCGGTAGGCGGCGGTGGTGCGGGCCAGGTCCTCGAACATGCCCCACACCTGGTTGTAGAGCCGCTCCTCCATGGTCCAGCCGGTCGCGTCACCGGCGACGGGCCGGGCCGGCTGCCCGGGCTGGGCCGGGGGTGCGGAGGGCGGGGGCGGCGGAGCCGAGTTCTGACGGCGGGGGTGACTGTAGTCGACGGGGCCGCCGACGGTGGGCGTGGCCGGCTGGCCGGTGGTGGAGGAGTCCGAGGGGGTCGGCCCGCCGGGGTAACCGGCCTGGGATCCGGCGGTGTTCTGGCCCTGGGTCGCGTAGGGCGAACCGCCCTGGTCCGGGCCGAGCGCCGGTGCGGCCGTCTGTCGGGAGCGGTCGCCGTCCGCCGTCCGTGACGGGGGTGCCGCGACCGAGCGGGCCACGCCCTGGGCGACCGCTTCGTTGATGCTGCCCGCCAGCTGCCGGGCCTGCTGCAGGCCCTGGTCGGCGAAGAGCGCGGCGAGGCCGCCGGCGTAGCCCTGGCCGACGGCGCGCACCTTCCAGGCGCCCTGCCGACGGTAGAGCTCCAGCGCGACGACCGCCGACTCGGCGTCCAGGCCGGTGATGGTGTAACTGGCGACCTCGGTGCCGTCCAGTGCGGTGATCACGAGGAACGGGGCGGCGACCGCTCCGAAGCTGACCGGCCCGCCGACGCCGGTGGGCAGGGCGAGCAGCACGGTGACACGGTGGACGGCTTCCGGCACTGCGTCCAGGTCCACCGCGAGCCGGTGGTCGGCTGCCGCCTGCCGGGAGACCTCGAGGCCGGGCTGGGTGGGCGCGCCGGGGTGCGCCACCCACTCGACGCCGTGGACCTTGCCCTGCTCGTCGCCGAGCGTGGCGCCGGCCACGACGGGCGTGCCGGCCGAGACCCGGATCTCGAGGCGGGCCTGGGAGAGCGGGTGGTTCTGCCCCCGCACCAGCTCGGCCGTCATCGCCTGTCGTCCCCCTGTGTCGTTGTGGTGTCGTGTGCCGCTCGCCGGCGTCCTACAGGTGCGGCAGGATCGCCGGCATCAGGTCCTGGAAGGTGCGACCGTTGGCCGGGGTACCGAGGGCCGTCATCGTCCAGCCCGGGCCCGTCCGGTGCACCTTCGCCATGATCTGGGCCGTGTAGGCGCCACCGCCCGCGAGCGTGTACCGGGCGAGTTCCTGGCCGTTGGTCTCGTCGACCAGGCGGCAGAACGCGTTCTGCACTTCCTGGAAGCTCTGGCCGGTGAAGGAGTTCACGGTGAAGACGATCTGGTCGATGTGGACCGGGATGCGCTGGAGGTCGACGAGGATCGCCTCGTCGTCGCCACCCTGGCCGACACCGCCGACGAGATTGTCGCCCGTGTGGCGCACGGAGCCGTCGTCACTCACGAGATGGCGGAAGAAGACGACGTCCACGGGCTGCTTGTCGGCGAACAGGACGGCCGAGGCGTCGAGGTCGATCTCCCGCGTACGCGAGCCGAACAGGCCGCGTCGCGGAGCCGCCTGCCAGCCGAGACCCATGCGCACCGCGGTCAGGCTGCCCCCGTCGTTCTTCTGCAGACTGATGGCCTGACCCTTGGTCATGTTGACGGTCACGCGCTGATTCCCCTCTCGGACTGTCCCCTGTTGCCGCGGAACCCGCGGTTGACCCGAACATTACGCAGGTGGGCCGAGCGTGCCGTACCCAGGCCCGCACTTTGTGTCGGTCTTGCAACACAGCGCGCTACGCCTGGGTCCGGCGGGACGGAAGGTCAGGCCAGGCCCGCTTCCCGCATCTGGCGGAGCTCCTTCTTCATTTCGGAGACCTCGTCCCTCAGACGGGCCGCGATCTCGAACTGGAGGTCGGCTGCGGCGGCGCGCATGCGCTCCGTCAGCTCCTCGATCTGCTCGGCGAGTTCGGCCGCCGGACGGTCGGTCGGCACGGTCGCCTTCGCCTTGCCCTTGGCGGGCTTCGCGGACTTCGCGCCCTTGGCCGCCTTGTCGCCGAGGGAGGGCACCGGGGCCTTGGTGCCGCGCCCGTCCTTCTTCGCGCGGTAGCCCGAGCCGAGCAGCTGCTCGGTGTCGACGTCCTCACGGGCGATCTGGGCGACGATGTCGTTGATCTTCTTGCGGAGCGGCTGCGGGTCGATGCCCTTCGCCGTGTTGTAGGCGGTCTGCTTCTCGCGGCGGCGGTTGGTCTCCTCGATGGCCCGCTCCATGCCGGGGGTGATCTTGTCGGCGTACATGTGGACCTGTCCGGAGACGTTGCGCGCCGCGCGGCCGATGGTCTGGATCAGCGAGGTGCCCGAGCGCAGGAAGCCCTCCTTGTCGGCGTCGAGGATCGCGACCAGGGACACCTCGGGCAGGTCGAGGCCCTCTCGGAGGAGGTTGATGCCGACCAGGACGTCGAACTCGCCGGCGCGCAGTTCACGCAGCAGCTCGACGCGGCGCAGCGTGTCGACGTCGCTGTGCAGGTAGCGCACCTGGATGCCGAGTTCCAGGAAGTAGTCCGTGAGGTCCTCGGCCATCTTCTTGGTGAGCGTGGTGACCAGGACGCGCTCGTCCTTCTCGACCCGCGTGCGGATCTCGTGGACCAGGTCGTCGATCTGCCCCTCGGTGGGCTTGACGACGACCTCCGGGTCGATGAGTCCGGTGGGGCGGATGATCTGCTCGACGACGCCGTCGCCGCGCGAGAGCTCGTACTTTCCGGGCGTCGCCGACAGATAGACGGTCTGCCCGATCCGCTCCTGGAACTCCTCCCACTTGAGAGGCCGGTTGTCGAGGGCGGAGGGCAGCCGGAAGCCATGATCGACGAGGGTGCGCTTGCGGGAGGCGTCGCCTTCGTACATGGCGCCGATCTGCGGAACGGTGACGTGGGACTCGTCGATGACGAGGAGGAAGTCGTCCGGGAAGTAGTCGAGCAAGGTGTTCGGCGGTGAGCCGGGTGAGCGGCCGTCGAAGTGCATCGAGTAGTTCTCGACGCCGGAGCAGGATCCGATCTGGCGGAGCATCTCGATGTCGTACGTCGTGCGCATCCGCAGGCGCTGGGCCTCCAGGAGCTTTCCCTGCTTCTCCAGCTCGGCCAGGCGCTCCCCCAGCTCCTTCTCGATGTCGTTGACGGCCCGCTCCAGGCGCTCGGGACCGGCGACGTAGTGGGAGGCCGGGAACACGTACAGCTGCTCGTCGTCGCTGATGATCTCGCCGGTGAGCGGGTGGAGCGTCGACAAGGCCTCGATCTCGTCGCCGAACATCTCGATGCGGACGGCGAGCTCCTCATAGACCGGGAAGATCTCGATGGTGTCCCCCCGGACGCGGAAGGTGCCGCGGGTGAACGCCAAGTCGTTGCGGGTGTACTGGATGTCGACGAAGCGGCGCAGCATCTCGTCCCGGTCGATCTCGTCGCCGACCCGGAGGGGCACCATGCGGTCCACGTACTCCTGCGGGGTACCGAGGCCGTAGATGCAGGAGACGGAGGCCACCACGACGACGTCGCGCCGCGTGAGGAGGGAGTTGGTCGCGGAGTGACGCAGGCGTTCGACCTCCTCGTTGATCGAGGAGTCCTTCTCGATGTAGGTGTCCGACTGCGGGACGTACGCCTCGGGCTGGTAGTAGTCGTAGTACGAGACGAAGTACTCGACGGCGTTGTTCGGCAGCAGCTCGCGGAACTCGTTCGCCAGCTGGGCGGCCAGCGTTTTGTTCGGCGCCATCACCAGGGTGGGGCGCTGGAGCTTCTCGATCATCCACGCGGTGGTGGCGGACTTTCCGGTGCCGGTCGCGCCCAGCAGGACGACGTCCTTCTCACCGGCCTCGATGCGTCGGGCCAGGTCGGCGATGGCCGTCGGCTGGTCGCCGCTGGGCTGGTAGGGGCTGACGACCTCGAAGGGCGCCACCGTGCGTTCGATGTGGGAAACGGGCCGCATGGAATCCACCGTACGACCCGCCACTGACAACCGGGGCCGATCAGCGGTTCTGCGGGGTGCGGGACTCCCTGTGACCGACCTTCCCCCGGGGACGCAGGGGGGCGGGCCGGGCGGAGTGGTGGACCGGGGTGTGCGCCGGTACACCCGGTTTGTGCTCGACGGGGGCCCAGTTCGGCTTGCCCAGGACCATCAGCGGGTCGCGGAGCACCACGACGCCCGCCAGGCAGAGGAAGGCGAGCGGGCCGATCAGCATCGGCGCGAGCAGCCCGGCGGGCGAGTCTCCCGTGCCGGGCCCGCCCGTGGCGTGGACGTGGACGGACAGGGCGGCCATGCCGGTGTAGTGCATGCCGCTGACGGCCAGCCCCATGACGAGGCTCGCGCCCACGCTCCACAGAAGTCCTCTGACCTGTCCGGCCGACCACAGGGCAGTGGTCGCGGCCACCATGGCGATGACGACGGACGCGGCGACGGTGAGGGTGTTGTACTCGAGCGTTCCGTTCAGGCGCAGGCCGGCCATGCCGAGGTAGTGCATCGAGGCGATGCCCAGACCGGTGATGGTGCCGCCGGTGAACAGGGCCGTTCCCGTGGCGCCCTTGTAGCCGATGATGAAGATCCCGACGCCCACCATCAGGATGGCGACGCCGAGGCTCGCGTACGTCGTCGGCTTGTCGTAGTGGATCGGCGCCCCTTCGACGGTGAAGCCCATCATCGCGACGAAGTGCATGGTCCAGATGCCGGAGCCGATCGCGGCCGAGGCGAGGGCGAGCCAGCCGGGCCGCCAGGAGTGCGTGACGAGCAGGGCCCGGGTGGTGCAGCGCAGACCGAGCGCACCACCGAGGCAGGCCATGACGTAGGCCACCAGTGGTGTGACGAGGCCGTAGCTGAATCCGTCGACCGTGCCCTGCATCCGCGACTGCCCTTCCCGCCCTGTTGTGTTCCGGAAACCCCTGGAATGAGTCCCCTGCCAGGACCGCACGAGCGGCCAGGGTTGACGAAAGAGAGTATGACCCCCACCGGAATGGTCGAACGATTTTCCGGCAAAGAAACACTTCCTTGCCGCACATGTGCGGCACCAGTGTGCGGGCTTGGAAAACTCCGTTCCTTCTGTGGCCATCCCGTGCCCCTCCGCCGTTGACCGTCTGCTGTCACAGTTGAGCTGTCCGTGATCATCAGACGCGAGGAGTACGCATGCACGCGCGCGCAGTTGCGGCCACGACCACCGCGCTCCTGGGTACCGCCGCCCTCCTGCTCCCCGCCCCCCACGCCCGGGCGGGCGTCACCACACGTCCTACCGTCATCGCACACCGGGGCGCTTCCGCGCTCGCGCCCGAGAACACACTGGCCGCCGTCGACAAGGCGGCCGAGCTGGGCGTCGCGTGGGTGGAGAACGACGTCCAGCGCACCCGGGACGGCGAGCTCGTGGTGATCCACGACGACAGTCTCCGGCGCACCACGAACGTCGAGGAGGTCTTCCCGGACCGTGCGCCCTGGAAGGTGAAGGACTTCACCACCGCCGAGATCGCGCGCCTCGACGCGGGCAGCTGGTTCGGCCCCGCGTACGCGGGCGTGCGTGTGCCGACGCTGGAGCAGTACGTGGAGCGGGTCGAGCGCCACCACCAGAAGCTGCTCCTGGAGGTCAAGAACCCCGAGCTGTATCCCGGCATCGAACGGCAGACCCTCAAGCTGCTCGGCAACGAGGGCTGGCTCGACCCGTGGCACCTCGCCGACCGGCTGATCGTCCAGAGCTTCAGCGCGGACAGCGTGCGCACGGTCCACGAGCTGAAGCCCGGCGTCAAGACCGGCTTCCTCGGTACGCCGTCCGTGACGGACCTCCCCGAGTACGCCGAGTTCGCCGATCAGGTCAATCCGTCGTACAGCTCCATCTCCAAGGGGTACGTCTCGGCGGTCCACGCCTTCACCGGGCCGCACGGGAGGCCGGTGGAGGTCTTCACCTGGACCGTCAACGACGCGGACACGACCCGGGCCGTCGCGGGTTACGACGTCGACGGCATCATCACCAACAAGCCGGACGTGGTGCGGGAGGCGCTGATGTCAGGAGCCTGACGGGCCCCGGTTCCAGGGTCGGGCGTTGTCAGCGGCGAGTCGTACGGTGGGGCCATGGACAGCAATGGGAAGTACGAGCAGCAGGTCGTGTGGGCCGTCGTCCCCACCGACATCGGCCCGCTGATGCTTGCCGCGACCCGCGAGGGGCTGGTCAACGTCGTCTTCCACGCCACGGACGCCGTGCGCGACAAGGCGCTGGACCGGCTCGCGTCCCGGTTGGGCACCGCGCCCGTCGAGGCGCCCGGCTCGCCGTTGCTGGCCGAGGCGATACGTCAGGTCGAGGCGTACTTCGCGGGGCGGCGGCGTGACTTCGAACTGCCGCTGGACTGGTCGCTGATCTCCGGCTTCAACCGGGAGGTGCTGCGCGAGCTGGCCTCCGGCGTTCCGTGCGGCACGGTCGTCGGGTACGGCGAGCTGGCCGGCCGGGTGGGTCAGCCGGGGGCCGCCCAGGCGGTGGGCGTGGCCATGGGGTCCAACCCGCTGCCGGTCGTCGTGCCCTGTCACCGGGTCGTGGAGAGCGGCGGCGGCATCGGCGGCTTCGGTGGCGGTCTGGAGACCAAGCGGCAGTTGCTCGCCCTTGAGGGTGTCCTGCCCGAGCCGCTCTTCTGAGGTGGCCGCGCCCGACGGCCCGGCATGCGTCGCGGGCTGGTGTCCTCCCCCACAGCTCGCACGGGTTTGACCGGGCGCGCCGCTCGCCAGGGATGAGGGAAGACGAGGGACAGGAGGCAGGCGCGTGGTGCTGGTGGTGTCGGAAGAGGTGCGGGAGGCGCTCGACGCGCGTCGCCCCGTGGTGGCCCTGGAGTCCACGATCATCGCGCACGGGCTGCCGCGCCCGCGCAACCTGCGGGTGGCGGAGGAACTGGAGGCGGCGGTACGGCAGGAGGGGGCCGTACCGGCGACCATCGCCGTACTGGACGGGCGGCCCCATGTCGGCCTGGACAAGGACCAATTGGATCGGATCGCGAACGAGGACGGCATCCGCAAGCTGGGCCATCGTGACCTGCCGCTCGCGGTGGCCTCCGGGGCGAGCGGGGCGACGACGGTGTCGGCGACCGCGCTGCTGGCGGCGCTGGCTGGGGTCCGGGTGTTCGCCACCGGCGGTCTCGGCGGGGTGCACCGGGAGTGGACGGTGACGCAGGACGAGTCGGCCGACCTGGGTCTTCTCGCGCGGACGCGGATCACTGTGGTGTGCGCGGGCGTGAAGTCGATCCTGGACGTCCCGGCGACCCTGCAGCGTCTGGAGACGCTCGGCGTCGCGGTGGCCGGCTACGGCACGGACCGCTTCCCCGGCTTCTACCTGTCCGACTCCGGACATCCCGTGGAGTGGAGGCTGGACACGCCGGAGCAGGCGGCGGAGGTGATGCGGGCGCAGGACACGTTGGACGTGCCGGAGTCGGCGCTGATCGTCGCCAACCCGGTTCCGGAGGAGGAGCAGCTCGATCCCGGCCTGCACGCGCGTGTCCTCGCCGACGCGCTGCACGCGTGCGAGGCGGAGGGGGTCACCGGCCAGGCGGTCACACCGTTCCTCCTGGACTACCTGGTGCGGCACACCGACGGTGCCTCGCTGAGCGCGAATCTGGCGGCGGTGCGCGGCAACGTACGGCTGGCGGGGCGGATCGCGGCGGCCTGGGCCGGCGCATGACCGTGCGGCGCGACAGCGCGCCGCGCCAGGGCGGTGCGCTGCTGGTCGTCGGGGACGTGGTGACGGACGTCGTCGCCCGGCACCGCGGGCCGCTCGCGCGGGGCACCGACACCGCCGCCACCATCCGGACCCTGCCGGGCGGGGCGGGCGCCAATATGGCGTGCTGGGCCGCACATTGGGGGTGGACGGACGTACGCCTGCTCGGCCGGGTGGGCAGCGACAGCGCGGTGTGGCACGAGCGGGAGCTGGTCGCCTGCGGGGTGCGACCGCTTCTGGTCAGGGACCCGGAGGCACCGACCGGCACGGTGGTCTGCATGGTCGACACGGACGCCTCGGCCGAGCGGACGTTCCTCACGGACAGCGGCGCGTCCCTGAGGCTGGAGCCCAGGGACTGGTCCGATGCGATGCTCGACGGGGTCGTCTGGCTTCACCTGTCGGGCTACCTGCTGTTCTCCGCCACCGGCCGGGCACTAGTGGCGGAGGCCCTGAGAGCGGCCCGCGCGCGTAGGGTGCCGGTGAGTCTGGACCCGGCCTCGGCGGGTTTCCTGGTGGAGCTGGGGGTCGACCGTTTCCTGGCGCTCGTCGACGGGGTCGAGGTCCTCCTGCCCAGCCGTGACGAGGCGTGTCTGCTGACGGGTCTGCCGGATACGGCGGACGCCGCCGTCCGGCTCAGTCGGCACATTCCGCTGGTGGTCACCAAGCAGGGCGCGGACGGTGCGCTCGTGGCTCGCGACGGCGCCGTGCTCACCCGAGTCTCCGCCCGGCCGACGACGCCCAGGGACACCACGGGGGCCGGTGACGCCTTCACCGGCGCGTTCATCGCCACGCTGCTCGCGGGCGGCGAACCGCAGGACGCGGCGGCGGAGGGATGCAGAGCGGGGGCACACGCGGTGGAACGGGTGGGCGGCCGTCCTCCCGCGGCGACATGACGGGCACCGTCTGATCAACACTGCGGTGCTTGCCCGGCTGCCTCCGGCTCGCTCACACCTTCCGCCCCCAGGCCGAGATCATCGGGGCCGTGGCCAGGTCCATGGTGCCGGACGCCACGTTGGCGAGGTGGCGGTCGATGTCCTCCTGCGTGGCCAGGCCGGCGGCGACCAGATCGCCACGGATCTGACGGATCGTCGCGGACTCCAGGGCCGCGCAGGCGGGCGAGGCGAGGGGAAACCAGGCGTCGGCCGTGACGTCGCGCAGCCCCGCCTCCCGCAGCAGACGCGGCAGTCTGCGGCCGTACGCCAGGTC
This sequence comes from Streptomyces griseus subsp. griseus, assembly GCF_000720255.1. Lineage (GTDB taxonomy): Bacteria > Actinomycetota > Actinomycetes > Streptomycetales > Streptomycetaceae > Streptomyces > Streptomyces griseus_I. The sequence continues at coordinate 246,027 of NZ_JOJE01000001.1, forward strand.
GGCGCCGCGGTCGGAGAGCAGTCGGCGGAAGCCCTGGCGCAGCCGGTTCGCGAGCTGCTGCTCGGGGCCGTACTCGTCGGGGCAGGTCAGCGGCTGAAGGGCAGGGTCGGCGTCCTCGATCAGGATGCGTCCGCCGGGGCGCAGGGCCTTCACCATGGACCGCAACGCCCGGTCCCGGTCGGGTACGTGAACCAGGACGAGCCGGGCGTGCACCAGGTCGAAGCCCTCCCCCGGCGGCTCCTGCGCGCCGACGTCGTGGACGCGGACCTCGACCGGCGGCCGGGCGGCGGGGGTCAGCCGTGAGGTGTCGATGTCGGTCGCGACGACCTTGCCGGTCGGCCCGACCTTCTTGGCGAGCCAGGACACCACCGAGGTGCCGCCGGCGCCGACCTCCCAGCAACGCCAGCCGGAGCCGACGCCGAAGCCCTCGAGGTACCGGAAGGTCGTGGGATCGAAGAGGGTGGCGAAGGCGGTGAAACGCTCTGCCGCCTCGGTCTGGCGGTTGTCGAGGAGGTACCCGTCGGATCGCGTCATGCCGCGATCATCCCAGCTGCCCGCCTTGTCCGACGCGGTCGACGCGGTCGACGCTCCAGCAGGACACGGGGGGCGCCTCGGCAGGACAGAACAGGGCGGTCGCGGGAGGCCCTGGTGGTCCCGTTGTCCACAGCCGGGAACAAAGCGGAATGTTCCGTTTCCACAGGCTTACCCGGCACCTACGTCGGCCTGGCAAACTGGCGCGGCAGGCAGGGAATGCGGTGCGAGGAGAGTCACGCAAGGAGATCCAGATGTCCATGGCAGGGAATCTGCGGAAGGTCACCGGCCTCGGCGGGGTCGGCGGCCTCCGCAAGGTGGCACGGCTGGCCCGGCGACGCCCGCGGGTCGACCTGAGCCACCCCGCCAGGTCCCCGCTGGGCTCGTCGGTGGTGAACTGCGTGACCTACCGGGACGGTGTCCGGGACCCGGCCGGCGGCGACCTGGTCGACACGGTGGAGCGGGTCCGCAAGAGCGGCGACGGCTTCGTGTGGCTCGGTCTCCACGAACCCACGGACCAGGAGTTCGCAGGCATCGCCGAGCTCTTCGACCTGCATCCCCTGGCGGTCGAGGACGCGATCGAGGCCCACCAGCGTCCGAAGGTGGAGCGGTACGGCGACACTCTGTTCGCCGTGTTCAAGACGGTCTGCTACGTCGAGCACGAGGAGCTGACCGCGACGAGCGAGGTGGTGAACACCGGCGAGATCATGGTGTTCGTCGGCCGCGACTTCGCCATCACGGTGCGGCACGGCCGGCACGGCTCGCTGGGTCCGCTGCGCGAGGAGCTGGAGTCGGATCCGGGCCAGCTCACCAAGGGCCCGTCGGCTGTACTGCACGCGATCGCGGACCATGTGGTCGACGACTACCTCGACGTCATCGACGCGGTGCAGGCGGACATCGACCAGGTCGAGACGGACGTCTTCGCGGAGAACGGCGCACGGGCCGACCCGGGCCGTATCTACCAGCTCAAGCGGGAACTGCTGGAGCTGAAGCGGGCGGTGGTGCCGCTCGGCCGCCCGCTCAAAGAGCTGTCCGAACGGCCCACCCGGGCGGTCGAGCCGGAGATACAGGCGTACTTCCGCGATGTCTCCGACCATCTGCTGCGGGCCACGGAGCAGATCGCCGCCTTCGACGAACTACTGAACTCGATCCTGCAGGCGCACCTGGCTCAGGTCACGGTCGCGCAGAACGAGGACATGCGGAAGATCACGGCGTGGGCCGCGATCGTCGCCGTACCGACGATGGTGTGCGGGGTGTACGGCATGAACTTCAAGCACATGCCCGAACTCCACTGGCGGTACGGATACGGCATGGTCATCGGGGTGATATCCGTCGCCTGTCTGGTGCTCCACCGCGGCTTCCGGCGCAACGGCTGGCTCTGACCGGCCGCACGGCCGGGGACCGGTTTCAGTGCGGGGCGGTCCTGGCGTAGACGCTCTCGGCCCAGGAGCCGATCTGGTCCTCCGTCAGGTGCTGGGCGAGGTCGGACTCGCTGATCATGCCCACCAGGCGCTTGTCCTCGATGACGGGCAGCCGGCGGATCTGGTGCTCCTGCATCTCGTGGAGAACCTCACTGACGTCGGCGTCCGCGTCGATCCAGCGGGGGGTGCCCTGGGCCAGCTCACCGGCGGTCGTCTTGGCGGGGTCGTGTCCGAGGGCCACGCAGCCGACGACGATGTCGCGGTCGGTGAGGATGCCGCAGAGCCGTTCGTTCTGGTCGCTGATGGGCAGGGCGCCGACGTTCAGGTCGCGCATGAGCTCGGCGGCCCGGTCCAGGGTTTCGTGGGCGGGGATCCACTGGGCACCGCGGTGCATGATGTCTCGGGCGGTGGTCATGGGACACCTCCGGTGCCGGGCGGCCGGCGCGGCGCGGGCGCACCGCTGTTCCCGTCGCCCTTCATTCTCGCCGTCGCCGGGGGTCGGTGCACCCGGGGCCACACCCCCGACACTGCGGTACCCCCAGGACTCAGTCCGCCGCCCCGGGCAGCCCGCCCCACGCCGGATGCCGGGGATCGTCCGCCCGTACGAGGACGTCCGCCGTGCCTGCCGGGTCGGTCTCCCGCTCGTAGCGGGCGAAGGCGGGGAGGGTCCAGTGGTCGGTCTCGGGGGTGCGGCGGCGCAGGGCGCCCGAGGAGAGGAGGACGTGGACCGTCAGGTCGAAGGGGAACCAGTGGCGCAACAGGAGGGGACCGTGCAGCAGGAGGAAACCGCCGGGCGGGAGTCGGGAGTAGGGGCTGCGCGTGGCGCGGTCGGTGGCGGGATCCCAGAAGTCGGGCAGGATCCGCCCGTCGCCCCCGGCTTCGAGGGGGCCGAACACCTCACGCCAGAGGGCGCCGGTGTCGAACCAGCCGTTGTAATAGGCCTCGACGTCCTGGTGGCCGTATTCCAGCCGGAGCGAGGCCGGGCGCAGGAAGCCGTGTGTGTCGACGGTCAGCGAGGGCCGGCCGCGCAGACGGAGGGCCTCGGCGACCAGCGCCGCGAGGTCTCCGGGGCGGGCCGCCGGGGCACCGTCGAAGGCGATGCGCGGCCAGGGGCTGTCGTCGGCCGGCTTCAGGTCGAGCAGCCGCTCGGCGAGGAGGTCGCCGAGCCGGTCCCAGGTGATCGCTTCGAATCGCACACCGTCCATGATCCTGGTTCCCCGCCCGTGAAGGGGAATGAACCCGGTATGGCAGCCCTCGCTACTCCCCCGCCCCGCACCGGGCTTCTCGTCATCCAGCCGATCAGGAGGAAACACTGCGCCGACTGCCGTCGGGGGCCGCTGCCGCTGCTCCTCCTGGAGGACGGTGCGCCGCGGTGTCTGGACTGCGCCGATCTCGGCCACCTGGTGTTCCTGCCACGCGGGGACACGGCACTGACCCGCAGATCGCGGGAGGAGAGCACGCTGTCGGCGGTGGTCGTGCGCTTCAACCGGCGCAAGGGGCGCTACGAGCGGCAAGGCGTCCTCGTGGAGGAGGCGGGGCTGACGCGGGCCGAGGAGCGGTGCCTCGCGGACGCGGAGGCTCGTCGACGGCGGCGGGCCAGGGACGCTCGTCGGCGGGCGGCGCAGGACGCGCGGTTCATGGAGGCGTTCGCGGCGGAGATACGGCGGCTGCTTCCCGGCTGCCCCGAGGACCGGGCCCGGGCGATCGCGGCGCACGCCTCGGCGCGGGGCAGCGGGCGAGTCGGGCGCAGTGCCGCTGGGCGGGCGCTGTCCGAGGTCGCGGTGGTGTCGGCGGTCGTGGCCTCGGCACGGCATCTGGACACGCCGTACGACCAGCTGCTGATGAGCGGGCTGCCACGGCACGAGGCGCGACGGCGGATCGCGCCGGGAGTGGAGGCCGTGCTGCGGGGATGGGGCTGGGAGAGGGGGATCGGCCCCGCCGGATGAAGCCCGTCCGATGTGGCCCGCCGGATGCGGCCCGCCGGATGCGGCCCGCCGGAGCGGAGCCCGGAGAGAACCGGAAAGATCCCGGCCGGACATGGGAGTGGCAGTGGGAGTGGGAGCGGGAGCGGGAGCGACATGAACGACGAACCGTATGCCGTGCTGGCGGTGCTGGGCGCGCTCGGGACCGGGTTGGTGGCCGGCGTCTTCTGCGCCTTCTCCGCCTTCGTGATGAGAGGGCTCGCGGCGCTGCCTCCCGCCCAGGGCGTCGCCGCGATGAACGCGATCAACAGGGCGGCCCTGGGACCGGCGTTCATGATCGTGTTCCTGGGATCGGCGGGGTTGTGCGCGGTGACCGCGGTGGTGACGTTCGTGCTGTGGCCGGACGACGGAGCGGTGGAGTTGCTGCTGGGCAGCGGGCTGTACCTGGCCGGCGCGTTCGGGGTCACCGTCGTCGGCAACGTGCCCCGCAACGACGCGCTGATGAAGCTGGACCCGGTCACCGCGGAGGCGGCCGCCTACTGGCCCGCGTACGTGCGGCAGTGGACGGCGTGGAACCACCTCCGTACGGTCGCCTCCGCGTCCGCCGCGCTCTTCTTCGTCCTGGCGCTCACCTGACCCGGCAGAAAGCTCTTTCTCAATGGTGACCGGCCTCCTGCGTCTACGGCCGGTGGGACGTATCGTGGCCGGGAGAGTGCCGCCCGATGACGCTCGGCAGCCCGTCGTACGCGTACGCAAGGAAGACGGCCATGGCCGATCCCAAGGGATTCATGACCACACCGCGCCAGGACTGGCCCCGTCGGCCGGTCGAGGAGCGGGTCCGGGACTGGGACGAGGTGTACGTCCCCGGGGCACTGCTGCCCATCATCAGCAAGCAGGCCGACCGCTGTATGGACTGCGGCATCCCGTTCTGCCACGACGCCTGCCCGCTCGGCAACCTGATCCCCGAGTGGAACGACCTGGTCTCCCGGGAGGACTGGCAGAGGGCGAGCGACCGGCTGCACGCCACGAACAACTTCCCGGAGTTCACCGGGCGGTTGTGTCCGGCGCCGTGCGAGGCCGGCTGCGTGCTCGCCATCAACCAGCCCGCTGTCACCATCAAGAACGTCGAGTGCGCGATCGCCGACCGGGCCTGGGAGGACGGGTTCGCGCCGCCCCGGCCCCCGGACCGGCTCTCGGGACGCACGGTCGCGGTCATCGGTTCCGGACCGACGGGGCTCGCCGCGGCGCAGCAGCTGACCCGTGCCGGCCACACCGTCGCCGTGTACGAGAAGGCCGACCGGCTCGGCGGGCTCATGCGGTACGGCATCCCCGAGTTCAAGATGGAGAAGCGGCATCTGGAACGGCGGATCGAGCAGATGCGCGCGGAGGGGACCAAGTTCCGTACCTCGACGGCGGTGGGGCGGGACGTCGGGGCAGCCGAGCTGCGCGCCCGGTACGACGCCGTGGTGATCGCCACCGGCGCGACGGCGTGGCGGGAACTTCCCGTGCCAGGGCGGGAGTTGGCCGGAATACACCAGGCGATGGAGTATCTGCCGCTGGCCAACCGGGTGTGTGAGGGCGACCTGGAGGTCTCGCCGATGTCCGCTGCCGGGAAGCACGTGGTCATCGTGGGCGGTGGGGACACCGGGGCGGACTGTCTGGGGACGGCGGTGCGCGACGGCGCCGCGTCCGTGACCCAGCTCGACATCTACGCCCAGCCGGACGCGGAGCGCGACGAGGACGCGGAGCCCTGGCCGACGTACCCGAAGATCTACCGGCTGTCGGCCGCGCATGAGGAGGCCGGCGACCTGCGGACCGCACCGGCGGCGGACGCCGACGCGCGGCTGTTCGCGGCGTCCACGCTCCGCTTCACCGGGGAGGCGGACGGGCATGTGCGGTCGCTGCACCTGGTCGAGGTGGACGCGGGACGGCGCCCGAAGCCGGGCACCGCGCGGGCGCTCCCCGCCGACCTGGTGCTGCTCGCCCTGGGCTTCTCGGGGCCCGACCGCGAAGACGGGCTCATCGATCAGCTGGGGCTCGAATTGGAGCCGCGTGGCACGATCACCCGGGACGCCGGCTTCGCCACGAACGTGCCGGGCGTGTTCGTCGCCGGTGACGCCGGGCGCGGCCAGTCGCTGATCGTGTGGGCGATCGCGGAGGGGCGGGCGGTGGCCGCGGCGGTCGACCGTCATCTGACGGGGAGTTCACGGCTACCGGCGCCGATAACGGCGCACGACCGGCCGATGACCGTGTGAGGACAGAAGGCAGGCCGGTGATCAGCGGCGCTGGTCCGTGCCGGCCGCCCTCGGCGTGGCCAGGGCCAGGCGGTTCCAGGTGTTGATCGCGCGAAGAAGTACCGGGCCTGCCGCCAGACGGGCACCATGTGCAGCCGGTCCTCGCTCTCGCCGGCCTTGCGCGCCTCGTTGGCGTGCAGATACAGGCAGTACGCGCAGTGGTTGAGGTGCGAGGCGCGGATCTGGATCAGTTCGACGAGGGCCGGGTCGACACCCCGACGAGCCGCCTCGTCGAAATTGATGAGGGCGCGGAAGGCCATCGGGGCGGATTTCGCGAAGCGAGGCGGGGCCGTCCCGGCGTGAGCGTCGTCGCCGCCGTTGCCGTCGCCGCCGCCGTTGCCGTCATGCGTTCAACCTACGGCCGCGAAAGACCCCCGCTAGGGTGCATGTCGATGACAGAGTCATGGGTCAATTCAGCGGAGCGCGTCGGCGCAGACCTGCATCTGGAACTGGACGGTCCGGGCGGCCGGCGGGCCGCGCTCATCCGGGCGCTGCGCGATGCCGTGCGCAGCGGGCGGCTCGCGCCCGGCACCCGGCTGCCGCCCTACCGCTCGCTCGCCGCCGACCTGGGCCTCGCCCGCAACACGGTGTCGGACGCCTACGCGGAACTCGTCGCCGAGGGCTGGCTCACCGCGCGTCAGGGCTCGGGCACCCGGGTCGCCGCGCGTGCGGAACCCCTGCGCCCGCCCGCGCGCATCCCCAAGACGCCCGGCGCACCCCCACACGCGCGTGCGCCGCGCCACGACCTGCGTCAGGGCACCCCGGACGCGTCGTCGTTCCCGCGGTCCGCCTGGGCCACCTCCTACCGACGGGCGCTCCAGAAGGCCCCCAACCAGGTGTTCGGCCCCGGCGACCCGGCCGGCCGGACCGAGTTGCGGGAGGCCCTCACCGAGTACCTGGCACGCGCGCGTGGCGTCCGTACGGAGCCGGGCCGGATCGTCGTCTGCTCGGGCTTCGCGCACGCGCTGCGCCTGCTCTTCGGGGGCCGGGTGCTGCGCGGCCCGCTCGCCGTGGAGGCGTACGGCCTGGGCTTCCACCGGGGACTGCTCGCGGAGGCGGGCGTACGGACCGTACCCCTCCCCCTGGACGAACACGGGGCGAGGGTCGAGCGGTTGGGGCGCGAGCGGGCCGTACTCCTCACGCCGGCGCACCAGTTCCCGACCGGCGGCCCGCTGCACCCCATGCGCAGGGCGGCGGTGATCGACTGGGCACGCGCACGTGACGGAGTGATCATCGAGGACGACTACGACGGCGAGTTCCGCTACGACCGCAAGCCCGTCGGCGCGCTCCAGGGCCTCGACCCCGAGCGGGTGATCCACATCGGCTCCGTCAGCAAGAGCCTGTCACCGGCGCTGCGCCTGGGGTGGATGGTCCTGCCGCAGCGGTACGTCGCCGGCGTCCTCGATGCCAAGGGCGAGCGGGAGGCGTGGGCGAGCGCCCTCGACCAGCTGAGTCTTGCGGACTTCATCGTCTCCGGTGCCTACGACCGTCATGTGCGGCGCATGCGCCAGCGGTACCGGGTCCGCCGGGACCGGCTGGTCGCGGCACTGGCCGACCAGGCGCCGCACATCGAGGTCGCCGGGATCGCGGCCGGACTGCACGCGGTGCTGCGGCTGCCGCCCGGCACCGAGCCGTCCGCCGTCGAGGCGGCCACCGGCCAGGGCGTGGCCCTGGACGGCCTGGCCGCGTTTCGTCACCCGGAGACGGACATGGCAGTGCGCGACGGGCTGGTGGTGGGGTACGCGACCCCCGCGGAACACGCGTACGCGGCGGCACTCGAAGCGCTGTGCGCCACGCTGCCGCCACGCCGGCCGTAGGCGGAGGGGCAGCTGGGTACCGCGCGGCGGGCGCCGATGGCGCCCGCCACCACCACCTGCCCCCGCGCCACCACTATCGCCCGCCCCCGCGCCGGCGCCACCGCCCGCCCCCCGCGCCGGCGCCACCGCCCGTCCCCGTGCCGGCGCCCGCGCGCCCGCGCCGCGCCCGCCGCGTCCTGCCCCCTACGCCTTGCGCCCCACCGCCCCGTACCCCGGGATCACCCCGTCGTCCTGGCCCGGGATCGGCTCGCCGAGGTCCGGGTGCCACTCGTGGACCACGGCGACCCCCGGCTCGACCAGTTCGAGTCCCTCGAAGAACCGGCCGAACTCGTCGCGGGAGCGCAGCGCCAGGGTGACGCCGGCGGCCTTCAGCTTCTCCGTCGCCGCGGCCGACTCCTCCGGAGTGAAGTCGGCGGTGGCGTGGGTCATCATCAGGTAGCTGCCTGACGGGAGTTCGGACAGCAGCCGGTCGACGAGCTCGTGCGCTCCGTCCTCGTCCGAGATGAAGTGCAGCAACGCGACCAGGGAGAGGGCCACGGGCCGGGAGAAGTCCAGGACCTTCCGGGCCCCGTCCACGATGGCGGCCGGATCGCGCACGTCGGCCTGGAGGTACTCGGTGACGCCCGCAGGCGTGCTGCGCAGCAGCGCTGCCGCGTGGGCGAGCACGATCGGGTCGTTGTCGCAGTAGACGACGCGGGCGTCGGGCGCGATCTGCTGGGCCACCTGGTGCAGGTTCGGCTCGGTCGGGATGCCCGTGCCGACGTCCAGGAACTGCCGTACGCCGTTCTTGGCGAGCCAGCGGGTGGCCCGGTGCATGAACGCGCGGTTGACTCGTGCCATCACGGGCACGCGGGGGTCGAGGGCGAGCATCTGCCGGCCCATCGCCTCATCGACGGGGTAGTTGTCCTTGCCGCCGAGATACCAGTCGTACATCCGTGCGGGATGCGGTCTGCTGGTGTCGATCTCTGCGGCCGCGTTCGGGTCCAGCCCGGTCATGAGGCACTCCATAAGACACAAAGGGTGATCAATTCAGCACCACAATAAGGAAGTTCAGAAAAGAAGCGGCAATCACGTCAGGACAGCAGGAAGTCCGCCTCTCCCGCCTTCGCTCCCTGGATGAAGGCCGTCATCTCGTCGGTGGTGTAGATCAACGCGGGACCGTCCGGGTCGGTGGACTGGCGGACGGCGATCCTGCCGTCGGCGAGCTTCATCGCCTCCAGACAGTTCCCGCCGTTACCGCCGCTCCACGGCTTGTGCCAGCCTTCGCTGCCCAAGTCACGCGCGGGCATGCCGTTGTAGACCTGTTTGCGCGGCTTGATGCGATCCATTCACAGCTCCTTGCGGAGATCCCGGAGGATCTCCTTCGTGCGATGTGCAGTAGCGGCCTGCGCCGCCATGCGGTCCATGACCTCGAGGTGGGTCGCCACCTCGGTGCGGCCGTCCAGATAGACGGCGCCGGTCAGGTACTCGCTGTAGACCATGTCCGGAAGTTCGGGCATGGCGAATCGGAACAGCACGAAGGGTCCGTACGTGCCGGGGTGCGGCCCGCTGGCGAACGGGGCGACCTGGACGGTCACGTTGGACAGCTTCGTGATGTCGAGCAGTTTGTCGATCTGGGCGCGCATCACCTCCGGGCCGCCGACGGGGCGGCGCAGCACGGTCTCGTCCATCACGACCCAGAGCCGGGGCGCGCCCTGCCGAGTGAGCAGTTCCTGGCGTTGCATGCGCAGTTCTACGAGGCCCTCGATGTCCTCCGGCCGGGTCTGCCCGACGGCTCCGGAGGTCAGCACCCCGCGCGCGTAGTCCTCGGTCTGCAACAGGCCCGGCACGAAGTGGGGTTCGTACTGTCGGATGAGGGCGGCCGCCCCCTCGAGGCTGACGTGCATCGAGAACCAGCCGGGCAGGACGTCGTGGAAGCGCTGCCACCAGCCGGGCTGGTTGGCCTCCTCGGCCAGCTGGACGAAGGAGTCGGCCTCATGGTCGGAGACGCCGTAGGCCTTCAGCAGCAGCTGGAGATAGGGGATCTTGAGCGCGACCTCGGCCATCTCCATACGACGGACGGTGGCGGGCGCGACACGCAGTATGCGGGCGGCCTCCTCGCGCTTGAGCCCGGCGCGCTCCCGCAGATCCAGCAGGCGCCGGCCGAGGACGACCTGTCCGACCGTCGGCGCGGACCGCGGTTCACTCACGCTCCACCTCCACGAAGAACCCTGACAGCCCGGCTGCACCGGGGCGTTGGCGCCCGGTCGGCCCGGTGGCGACGTATCGACACAGACTGCTGACACTGATACGGCGCCATTCGAAGACCCGTTCGAAGATCCGTGCGGATCTCCGGCGATCCCAACTGGCGCCGCGTCACATGCTGTTGCGAGCAGTGTGCCACGGCCTTCCACCGCGTCACACAGCACTCTGCAATTTTCAGAGTGACACTTGCCAAGTGTTCACGGCGGGGCGATAGTGGCAAGCGTGATTCCGTCCGCGCCCTTAGGAACAGACGCCGCCGCAGGCCGCCCCCTCGGTCTCGGTGCCGCCCCGGCGGTGGGCCCCGAAAGGGTCGCTGTCGAGCGCCGGTTCCGTTTCGAGCTGGCCGCACACCCGGGTTCTCCCGCGCAGGCCAGACGCCTGACGAGGGCCCGGCTGACCGGCTGGTCCATATGCGAGGACACCTGCGACACGGCCGCTCTGGTCGTCACCGAACTGGTCACCAACGCGATCGTCCACACCGCGAGCAACGTCGTCGTCTGTGAGCTGAACGACGGCGACGACATGGTGCGCATAGCCGTGCGTGACGAGGGCTGCACTCCTGGTGAGCCCCACCCGTCCCCGCAGCGGGCCGAGGAGGAGCACGGGAGGGGGCTGCTCCTCGTCGACGCCCTCTGTCACGCCTGGGGCGCCCAGGAACACGGGCCCGGACTGCTCGTCTGGGCCGAGCTGCCGCGCACGGCCGACCCCGTCGACGACGCGGACCCCGCCGCCGGCATCGACGCCTGGGCCGACATCGACCACTGCGCCGAGGTCAGGCCCTCCCCCGACGGCGATCACGACGAGCCCAGCAACGATCTGGGCTGGGGTACCCGTCCGAAGCCCGGCGGCCCGTCCGACGGCTCGGGCGACGGCACCGGTCCGGCCCGCCAGGCGCACCGCGCGTCCGAGGACGCTCCGGCCCCGTCCCCGGACGCGCCGAACTCGACGACCGCTCCGGCCGCTCTGATCTCTCCGAGCGCGCAGGACGCCGCCGATCCCGGCCGAGAGCGGGGCAGGGCGTGAGCGCCGCCTCCGGCCAGGCTCCGCCTCTCAGCATGGACACGCTGGTACGGACGACGCGCGCACTGCGCCCTGCCGAGAGCACCCGCCGACTGGCCATGCCCGACGGTATGACGGCCCCGCTGGGCTGCGACGCGGTGGCGGTGCCCGCCCACCTCGGCCCGATGCTGATGCCTCGGCTGCCTCGTGTCGGATGCGTGTACGCCGACGAGACGCACTGGTGGTGGATCGTTCCTTCGGACTCCGACCACGCGTTGGAGTGGCCGGCCCCCGCCCGGTACGTGATCGGGGCGGTCGTCCCCGACTCGCCCCACGCCCCCGGCCTCATCCACCGACCGGACGGCTCGGTTCCGTACACTCCGCCGATACCCCTCTACCTGGCGCTGTGCCGACTGACGGGCACGACCCCGACCTGGTCCCGCCCGGTCAGCGCGTGAGCCCTCCGCCGTAGGCCCCCGGCAACCCCTCACACGGGAGCGTGCGCCCGCGCGCTCACCCCGACCCCCGCTCGCGCCCTGCCGCGACTCGGAGCGCCCCGCGATAGTGGCCGTTCGTCCACGGTCGCGGGAGGTCGTCAGTGTCCGGGAAAGGCCAGGCGGACCAGCCAGAGGTGTCCGAGTCGGAGCGGCTGCTGTTCGGCGGGCCGCTGCGCTACGACATGGGATGGAACCAGCACGCGGACGCGTTCCTGGAGCTGAACTTCCGCGCCATGATCACCCGCCTTCCCTCGCTGCTCGCCTCCAGTTTCCGGCTCGCCCGGCAGGCGGACCCGCGGGCCGCGCGGGTCGTCCTGGCCGCCGAGGCGGGCCGGGGCGTGGCGCAGGCGGTGAGTCTGCTCGCGGTCAACAGCGCCCTCGGCCGGCTGGTGACCGGCGGCTCGATCGAGGCCCGGCTGCGCGAGGCGGTCCCCGCGCTGGTCACGGTGGCCGTGGTGATGCTGGTCGAGACACTGCTGCGGGCCGCGTCGACATACGCCACCGGACGCCTGGAACCTGTGGTGGAGCGGGTGGCGACGGAACGGTATCTGGAGCGGGCGGCGGCCGTGGAGCTGTCGGCGATCGAGGACCACGCCTTCCACAAGCTGCTGGACACCGCGCAGTACGGGGCCTCCTCCGCCCGGCGCATGATCGCTCACGCGACCCGTCTGGTGAACGCGATGATCTCGCTGGTCGCGGCCGCGAGCGTGCTGACCGTGCTGCACCCGGCGCTGCTTCCGCTGCTGGTGACGATGACGCTGCCGAGCGCGTGGAGCGCCCTGACGAACGCCCGGCGCCGCTACGAGTCCTTCCACACCTGGGTGCAGCACGCCCGCGCCGGTTATCTGCTCAGCGGCCTGCTCACCGAACCGGCGGCCGCTCCGGAGATCCGGCTGCACGGGGTCGGCCCGTTCCTGCTGCGCCATTTCCGCGCCATGTCGGAGACGGCGGAGGCGGAGCAGGCCCGGCTGGCGCGGCTGGCGGCGCGCACGGGGCTGATCGCGGCGGCCTGGACGGGCCTGGCGACGGTGGCGACCTACGCGACGCTCGGCGGGCTGCTGCTGGCGGGCGCGATGGCGCTGTCGGTCGCGGGCACGGCCGTGATCGCGATCCGCACCGGCTCCGGCAGCCTGGACAGCCTCGTTCTGGAGGTCAACCAGCTGCACGAGGAGGCCCTGTTCGTGGGCGATCTGCAGCGCCTGTACAAGGAGGCGGCCGAGCGGGCCATCCCGGTCGGCGGGGACGCGTTGCCGGACGAGCCGCGGGAGATCCGCTTCGAGAAGGTCTCGTTCAGCTATCCGGGCGACGGCGCCCGGCCCGCCCTCGACGACGTGTCCCTCACCCTCCCCCTGGGCCGGATCATCGCGCTCGTCGGGGAGAACGGCTCGGGGAAGACGACCCTGGTGAAGCTGCTCGCCGGGCTGTACAAGCCGGACCGGGGGCGGATCCTGTGGGACGACGTGGACGCGGTGACCGCGGACCGGCACCGGCTGGCGGAGCGCATCGCCATGGTGGCGCAGGACTTCAAGCGCTGGCCGTTCACGGCCAGGGTGAACATCGCGGTCGGCCGTTCCTCGGCGCCGCTGACGGAGGAGCGCCTGGCGGCCTCGATCGCGGAGGCGGGCGCGCAGGACGTGCTCGCGGATCTGCCGCGCGGTCTGGACACGCTGCTGGCCCGCAACTTCAGCGGCGGACACGAGCTGTCCGGCGGCCAGTGGCAGCGGCTCGGCATCGCCCGCGCCGCCTACCGGCGCGGACGCATCCTGATCGTGGACGAACCTACCGCGGCCCTGGACGCGCGGGCCGAGCTGGAGGTTTTCGAGAAGATCCGCGCCCTGGCGGGCACCGGCCAGACGGTGGTCCTCATCACCCACCGGCTGGCGTCCGTGCGCCACGCCGACCTGGTGCACGTCCTCGACCAGGGCCGGCTCGTGGAGTCGGGTACACCCGACGAGCTGCTCGCCCGGGGTGGCGTCTACGCGGAGTTGTACTCGCTCCAGGCCGAGCAGTTCTCGACGAGGGTGCCCGCGCCGAAGCCGCCCGCCACGAAGCTGCCCGCGCCCGAGGCGGGCTGATCCGCGTCAGGCCGCGGCGTCTCCCACGCCGTCGCTTCGGACGATCACCAGGAACGTGTCGGTCGCGAGGTCCATGACGACCTCGGCGGCCAGTCCCTCGAGACGCCGCGCGTGCGCGAACTCCTCCGCCGGCCACGATCCGCGGGGCCCGCCTGCGGGAAAGCGTTCGAGCACGGTTCGCCCGTTCACCATCCAGCACCTCCAGTAAGCGTCGTACTTGTAGGAGTTAACGCTCTGGGAGGGGGAAACGCCTCGCACGGTGACGCGACTGAGACGTAGTTGACACCCGTTCACCGCAGTGTGTGAGGTCGTGATCACTTTCCGATCGTCAACAACACCACCTGTATCGATCGTCGTACTGATCGTGAGATACGTCCGCGTCCAACCGTGAGGGAGTCCGACGTCATCCGGCGAGGGGCAGCACGGGCACGTCGGGTGAGCGCAGGCCCACCCGCGCCCGGTGCGCGGTGAGTTCGCTCAGAAGTTCGGTGAGCCGCTCGGTGTGACGAGGTGTGAGCCGTCCGGTGTCGTCGAGGTGCACGGCGCACGCGGTGGCCGTGTCGACAAGCCGTTCGAGCAGGTCGGCGACCTCGTCGGTGCCCTCCGTGTGCCGGGCCACGGCGGGCAGTTCGGCGGCGGCGAGGGCGATGGCGGTACGGGCCTGTGCGAGCGTCCGATAGGCCTCCCGCCGCAGGGTCCAGCGGGCGGCGCGATCGTCGGAGCCGCCGAGCACATGGACGAGGTAGGCGTCTGCGGCACCGCCCGCCACGACAAGCCGGGCCCGCACGCCCCCGCCGCGCTCCCCCGGCATCGGCAGGTGCCCGACGATCAGCACGATCACACAGGCCAGGAGCGTCTCCCCGATCCGGCCGACGGAGGCCTGCGGTTCCCCGCCGATCATGACCAGGGCGAGGACGAGCAGGGTGACGACGGCGGTCTGCGCGGCGAAGTGCCGGGTGGCGACGGGTATGAGGGCACCGCAGACGGCGACGAGCGCGACGAGTCCCTCCGGCCGGGGCAGCACGGCGGCGAACCCGGCGAAGAGCAGCGCCCCGAGCACGGTGCCCGCGGCCCGGCACAGGACACGAGAGACGAGCGGGCCGAGGTCGGGCTTGACGAGGAAGACGACGGTGGCGGGCAGCCAGTACCAGTGCGCGTGCTGCCCGTACCAGTGACCGTGGTGCAGCGCCTGTGCGAGGGCGACGCCGGCCCCGAAGCAGAGGGCGACGCGCAGGCCGTACTCCCGCCCGCCGATCCCGAACGCGGTGCGCAGCAACTCCCGGGCGGTTCGCCGACGGGTGTGCAGATCGCCTCCCTCGCCCTGGTCGAACGCCTCGGCCGCGTGCAGCAGGGCGTGGTCGAGGGCGCGCAGTGCGGGCGCCGACCGGTGGGGCGCGGGCAGCGGCCCGGTGTGCGTGCCGCCACGTACGGCGGCCGCGAGGCGCCGGGGTCCCACGGAGGCACGCGCGGAGACGGGCTCCCCGGCCCAGGCGAGCGCGGTCGCGGCCTCGGCGAGGGGCAGCGCGGCGGCGTACTGGCTGTGCAGCCGCCGTTCGGCCGCCGAACTGGCACAGCGCCGCAGCCGGGGCCCGGTGAGGGCGTCCTGCGCGTGGTCCAGGGCGGCGGTGAGCGCGGCACGGCGAACGGTGGCGTGCTCACCACCGGCCGCGTCGAGCAGGTCGGCTACGGCCTCGTACACCCGTGCTACGGCGGCCCGCTCCCCGTCGAACCGGAAATCACCGGCGAGGGAGCCGGGCGTGGGCAGCGCGAGCCGCAGCGCCAGCAGCCAGCCGGCGCCCGTGAGGAAGGCGACCGCCCGCTGCCAGCCGGGTTCCGGGAGGGGCATCCCGGCCCCGATCGCGGCGGCGACGAGCAGCTGCGTACCGGCCCCGGAGGCCACGGGCCCGACCGCGCTCACGCTTCCGGCGACGAGCCCCAGTCCGGTGAGGACGAGGGTCAGCGGGACGGCCGAGAGGTGCTGTCCGGCGTACGTCCCGGTGAGCAGCCCCACCGCACCCGCCAGCGCGGGCCCTCCGATCCGGCGGACGGATGCCCGTCGGCTGCCGGGGCGGTCGTTGATCCCGGCGAGCATGGCGGCCACGGCGGCGACGACTCCGAGCGGGACTCGGCCGGTGGCCAGGGCCACGATCAGCAGCGGACCACCTGCCAGCGCTCCCCTGAGGACCGCGTTCCACGGCACCGGTCCGCGCTGGGCACGCAGCGCGTGAGCGATCCAGGGCGGAAGAGCGAATACGCGAACGGGAACGGGCAGGCGCGCAGACACGGAGCTCCTGTCGTGACGAGGGCGGGGTGTGCCTTCGGGCGACGGTGGCCGGGCTGGTGATCCACACCTTAGGAGGAGTTCTGGGAGGCGGAGCATCACTGAGGTTTCGGCAGCGTGACACTTCGGGCGAAACTCCGCGATCTTTATGAACGCAACTCGCCACGCGCCGCCGCAACAGACCGTTCGAAGAGTCCGCGAGCCCGTTCGAGCTCCCGCGACCACTCCGCGCCGGACCCCAGCCCGGAGACGATCTCGTCGACCTCACGCAGTCCGGCCCGCTCCAGCAGCCGCTTCTCGTTCGTCACCCACTCCCCGCGCGCGGCCAGCACGGCGTGGCCGGTCTGCGCGGCGGCGACGGCCAGGGCTCCGGCGACCTCCGTGCGCCGCCCGGTGGGGGCGTGGTTGGCGGTGGCGTAGGCGAGGGTGGCGCGGGCGGTGCCGTACCAGCGCTCGCAGGCGGTCCGCCGCAGTGGCTCGGGATAGGTCCGCGGGCGGGGCAGCTCGCCGCGGAGCACCCGGTTGAGGGCCAGCTCCGCGACGACCAGGTAACTGGGGATCCCGGCGAGATGGAACAACAGCGGCTCCACCCGGAACCGCCCTTCCCGGGCCTCCGCCAGCTCGTGCTCTACGACGTCCAGGTCCCGGTAGTGCACGTCGACCCGTCGCCCGTCGACCGTCAGCCAGGCGCCCCCGTTGAAGACACCTCCGCCCCAGCCCCCGACCTCGGAGACCTCGCCCTCCCAGCCGACGGCCCGCAGGTCGGCCGGGTCGAAAGGGCCGCGGTAGTAGACGGCGAGATCCCAGTCGCTGTCGGGCCGGTGGTTTCCCTGGGCGCGGGAGCCCCCCAGGGCCACGGCTTCGACGGTGGGGAGCACGACGAGGCGGTCGGCGATGTCGTCGAGGAAGCTCAAGGAGAAGTCCAGGGTCCGGGGAGTCGGGAAGGGCGGAGGGGCCGGAGACATCAGTGCCGGAGGGGCGGATCCGGAGGCGTTGCGCCTACCAGAGGTCGGCGTGGCGGTGGCGGGTCGGCGGGTGGTCCAGTTCCTCGGCCGCGGTGAGGAGGTCGCCGGGTGCGGCGGCGCGCAGGCGCGTGCGGGCGGTCGTACGGAAGGCCTGGAGGGCGGCGCGCGCCCGTGACTCGTAGGGGCCGCTGATGTCGGAGTTCAGGCTGCGGGGGAAGGTGTAGGCGACGAAGCTCCGAACGACGAGGGTCGGCACCGGACGGCGCCGCTCGCGTCGGGCACGGGCCGACGCCTGCTCGCTGTAGCGCAGTGCCGTGAGGATGTGACCCGTGTCCAGGCTCCAAGGGTGGGGCGACGAGTTCACGGGGTGCTTGCGGTGTCGGGGGCGGACGTGGTGGACGGTGCGGGACATGGCAGACCTCCTGGGGCCCGCCGGGACTTCCGGCGTGGCCCGCTAGAAGTCCGCCGCTGTGAAACGCCCGAGGAGTTTTCTGCGCATGGGGGCAGCTTGTGCGCCGGGCGGCGGTGTTGTCGAGCGAAATTCGGATGCGCCGGTGTGCGCGGCTGCGGATGATCGGCAGGTTGCCTGTCGTCCCGGTCGTCTCCGAGGAGTTGATGTGATCCAGCGCGTCACCGTCCCCGCTCTCTTCCCTCCGCCCACCTACTCCCACGCCTGTGTCGTCGAGGCCGGCACGAAGCTCGCCTTCCTCGCCGGTTCCGTCCCGCTCGACGGCGACGGGAAGCTGGTGGGGCCGGGGGATCCGGTACGACAGGCCGAGCAGGTGATGGCCAACCTGGAGGAGCAACTGCGCGCGGTCGGCAGCGATCTGGCGCACGTGGTGTCGACGGACGTGTACGTGGTGAGCGCCGAGACCTCGGTGCTCTCGGCCGTCTGGGAGGTCGTCGAGGCGTCCGGGCTCAGCATCGGACCCCACGCGTCGACACTCCTCGGGGTCGCCTGCCTCGGATACGCGGGCCAGCTCGTCGAGATCACCGCGACCGCCGTCGTACCGGAGGGCCCGGCCACGGCCGCCGACGGACCGCAGGGCGCCCGCCCATGAGCGCCGACGGCACCGTCGAACTGCGCCGCGCCGCCACCCCGGACGCCGCCGCGGTGGCCGACGTGTGGCTGCGTTCCTTCACCGCCGCGCTGCCCACGGTCGTCAGGCCACGCTCCGACGACGAGGTGCACGCGTACTTCCGGCATGTGCTGGTGCCGCTGCGCGAGACGTGGGTGGCCGAGGCCGGGGGCGCGATCGTGGGGGTGATGGTGCTCGACGAGGAGTTGTTGTCCCAGCTCTACCTGGATCCCACGTGGCGTGGGCGCGGCATCGGCGACCGGTTCGTCGCGCTCGCCAAGGAGCGCAGGCCGGACGGGCTGTCGCTGTGGACCTTCCAGGTCAACGAGCCCGCCCGGCGCTTCTACGAGCGGCACGGCTTCCGCGCCGACACGTACACGGACGGCGGGGACAACGAGGAGCGGGAACCCGATGTGCGGTACGTCTGGCAGCCCGGGGCTCATGACTGAGCGGTCCGGGGGGCGATGACGCGTGGGCGGCCGCCCAGTCATGTCAGTCCGCGGCGGCCCCCCACTCCCGGCGCTTGGGCAGCGGCCGTGCGTAGCTCCCCGCCCGGCTCGTGCGCAGTCCCAGCGCGACCAGTGACTCCGCGAGCTTGACCGCCGCCGCGACCCCGTCGACGACCGGCAGGCCCAGCTTCTCCCCCACCGCCCGTTGCAGGCCGGTCATCCCCGCACAGCCCAGCACCAGCACCTCGGCACCCGCGTCCCTGGCCCGTTCGGCGGCCGTCAGGAACGCCGCCTCGGTGCGTTCGGCGTCGCCGAGGTCGAGGACACCGAGGCCCGTGCCGACCACGGCGGCGCAGTTGCGGCCCACCCCGGCCAGCGCCAGGCTGTCCTCGATCTGGCCGCACGTCCGCTCCAGCGTGGTGACGACGCCGTACCGCCGCCCGAGCAGACACGCCAGATGCGCCGCCGCCTCGGTGATGTCGACGACCGGTACGCCGACCAGCTCCCGCACGCCCTCGCGCCCGTGCTCGCCGAAGCCCGCCATGACGACGGCGTCGTACGGCGGCCCGTCGTACGTCCGCAGGGTGTCGAGGACGGCGGCGGCCGAGAGGTAGCTGTCGAGCCAGCCCTCGGCGGACTCGGGTCCCCAGGCCGGGGTCAGTCCGGTCACGGCGGTGCCCGGGCCTGCGGCGGCCCGGGCACCTCGTACGATCTCCTCGGTCATCTCCTGCGTGGTGTTGCAGTTGGTGACGACGATCCGCACGTTTCTCATGCCTCCACGGGTTCGGCGCTGTCGGGAACGATCTCGGGCGCGCCGCGCTGCGACCTGCACAGCACCGCGTACAGGCCGGCGGCGAGCGCCGTGCCGATGAACCAGGAGTACGGGGCCACATCGCTGAACGTCTTCACCAGCGCCAGCACCGCCGCGACCGCCGCCGACGGCAGGAACGCCCACAGCGCCCTGGGGTTGACGCCGTTGCGGTAGTAGTAGCGGGAGCCGGGCCGGGCGTCGAAGAGCTCCTCGGTGTCGACGCGGCCGCGCTTGACCCAGTAGTAGTCGACCATGATCACGCCGAACAGCGGTCCGAGGAAGGCGCCGAGGCCGCCGAGGAAGTAGTTGACGACCGTGGGGTTGGAGAAGAGGTTCCACGGGGTCACCAGGAGCGCCGCGACGGTGCTGATCATGCCGCCGACCCTGAAGGTGATCTTCTGCGGCCAGACGTTGGCCAGGTCGTACGCCGGTGAGACGAAGTTGGCGACGATGTTGACGCCCATGGTGGCGACGGCGAAGGTGAACGCGGCCACCACGAGCACCCAGGTGTTGCCGACCTTGGCGACGAGCTCGGCCGGGTCGGTGATGGCTTGGCCGAACACCTCCAGCGAGCCGGCCGTGACGATGACCGAGACGACGACGAACGCCGTCGAGTTGATGGGCAGGCCCCAGAAGTTGCCGCGCCGGACGGTTCTGTAGTCGGGGGCGAAGCGCGAGAAGTCGCAGAAGTTGAGCATCAGCGTGCCGTACGTGGCCAGGATCAGACCGATCGCGCCGAACCACTGCCGCCACTGCTCGCCGACCGACACCGGGTGCGGGGTGGAGGTGAGCGAGATGCTCCAGTCGGCCTTGGCGAGGATCCAGATCGCCAGCGCGATCATCACCAGCCAGATCGCGGGGCCGCAGAAGTCCTGGAACTTGCGCACCGACTCCATGCCCTGGCTGATGATCAGTGCCTGGATCAGCCACAGCGACACGAAGGACACCCAGCCGAGCGCGTCCAGGCCCAGGAAGGAGTGGTGCGTCCAGGACTCCAGGCCCGGCCAGGCGGCCAGCAGCATCACGTTCACGGCCACGGACGCCAGATAGGTCTGGATGCCGTACCACATGATGGCGATCACGGCCCTGATCAGCGCCGGGATGTTGGCGCCCCAGACGCCGAAGCTGATGCGGCTGACGACGGGGAAGGGCACGCCGTGGCGCTGGCCGATCCTGCCCATCCAGTTCATGCCGATGTAGATGAGCACGAAGCCGACGAGCAGGGACGTGAAGACCTGCCACACGTTCATCCCGAGGACCAGCAGTCCGGCGGCGAAGGTGTAGTTGCCGAGGTTGTGGACGTCGGACATCCACATGGCGAAGAGGTCGAAGACCTTCCAGTTGCGTCGGCCCGCGGGGGCCAGGTCCTCGTTGGTGAGCCGGGGATCGGGGACGAACGCCGGCGCTCCGGTGGCTTCGGCGGAATCGGCGAGTGACACGGGGCCTCCAAAAGCGAGGGGACGGCGGAGGACATCATTCCGGTTCGTACGGCAACCGTGTTTGGTATACCAAACTGCGGTCATGGTCCTGCCGTCAACCCTCTTGACCGATGTCCATGCTGTTACGGCCGCGTAAAAGAGTCCTCGCGTCGGCGAAGATGGCCCCATGGCGAAGATCGAACCGCTCGGTGCGGTACGCGAGCGGGTCCTGGCGACCCTGCGGCAGGACATCATCGCGGGCCGCCTCGGCCCCGGCGACCGGCTCGTCGAACGTGAGCTGGCCGAGCGGTTCGGGGTGTCCCGGGTGCCGGTCAGAGAGGCGATCCGGGCCCTGGTCGCCGAGGGCTTCGTCCTGTTCGAGACCCCACGCCGCACCGTCGTGCGCCGGATCACCCCGACCGACGTCAAGGAACTCTTCGAGCTGCGCGAGGCGCTGGAGGTGTACGCGGCCGGACTGGCCGCCTCACGGGCGACACCTCAGGCGCTGGCCGAGCTGCGTGAGCTGCTGGAGAGCACGGCGCGCGCCACCGCGGCCGGGGACGCCGAGACGATCACCGACGTCAACACCCGCTTCCACGACCGCATTCTCGCGCTCGCCGGCAACAACCTGCTGATCTCCGTCATGGAACCGGTCGACGGCCGCCTGCGCTGGCTCACCCGGCAGAACGAGGAATGGCACCAGCTCCTCACCGAACACCGGGAGCTGTACGAGGCCATCGCCTCCGGCGACCCCGAACGGGCACGCGCCCACGCCCTCGCCCATGTGCGAGCCAACTACCGGTCGACGGTACGCCACTTGTTCGGGCCACATTTCGAACACCCGTCCGCCTAGACTCTCCCGACCCTTCGGACGCTTGAGGCGCCCGAACCACGAAACGGGACGGAGAGAACATGGTCAGCAGACGTGGGCTGTTGAGCGGAGCCGCACTCGTGGGGGTGGGTGCGATGACGGGCGTGACCGGCGGCGCGGGGGCCGCCGCGGCGGACGCTCCGTTGAACACTCCGTTCACCCCCGTCACGGCACCGCACCTGGCGGAGGCCGAGCGCATGGTCCAGTACCAGCGGCTGCTCGCGTCCGGTCACCTCACCGCCGGGCTGATCGGCCACTGGCCCCTCGACGGCACCCCGGCCGACCGCTCCGGCCGGGAGCACCCCGTCACCCTCGGCCCGGGCGCGTCCTGGACCGACCTGCGGGCCGGCAGCGAGCTGACTCTCGACGGAAGCCCCAGCGGGTACGCCGCCACCGGCTCCGTCCTCGACACCACCGCCCCGTTCACGGTCTCGGCCTGGGTGCGCCTGTCGGAGACGGCCGACAAGGCCAACATGTACACCGCCGTCAGCCAGGACGGCGCCATGGCGAGCCGCTTCCTGCTCCAGTACGACGACACGGTGGGCACGTGGGCCTTCAAGGTGCGCAGCGCCGACCAGAGCGTCAAGACATCCGCCGTCTCCACCGGCACCGCCGAGCCCGGGCGGTGGACCCACCTCACCGGCGTGTGGGACGGCACGCGCATCCACCTCTACGTCGACGGGGCGTTGCAGAACAGCGCCGACGCCGCCGTCGCCTGGGCCGCGACCGAGGGCTTCAACATCGGCCGCGCCCGCTACGACAGCGCGCCCGTCAACCGCTTCAAGGGCTCCATCGACGACGTACGGGCCTACGACCGCGCCCTGACCGCCGCGGAGGTCGGGCTGATCAGCGGCAAGACGGCCATCGACAACAACCGCTATCTGATCGGCTCACCGTCACTGGTCACCTGGGGAACCCCCACCGACCTCACCACCTGGGTCTCGCACGCCCGCTGCTCGTCCTTCCTCACCTGGGTGCTCAAGCACAGCTACGCATGGGCGACCGACGACTACTTCAAGCAGTACTTCGACGACCGCATCCCCGAGGCCGCCGACTACCGGCGCGCATTCGCCGGCGGCACGGCCGGCCCCCGTTTCCAGCCGATCCGCAAGGTCACCGACCTCCAGCCGGGCGACCTCGTCGCGGTCGACTACCAGGACACCGTCGAGGGCAGTACCGGGCACATCGTGATGGTCCGTCAGGTCAAGGGCGTCTACACCGGCTCCGCGACCTACAGCGGCGAGACGCAGTACGCCGTCGAGGTCGTCGACTGCACGGCGGACCCGCACGGGATCTACGCCAGGCCCACCTACGCCGCCTTCCCGGACACCCGCATGGTCGACGACGTGAAGAACTTCGAGGGCGTCGGCATCGGCCACATGACGTTCTACGCCGACAACGCCACCGGAAGGTTCTGCCGCTACCGGTGGAGCGTCAACAGCGATTCGTTCACCACCGACAAGCGGCCGATCGCGGCGGCCCGACCGCTCTGAGGTCAGCGGCGCCGGGCGTACTTGTCCGTCGCCGCCACCAGGGCCTCGACGATGTCCGGAGCGCCGGCGTTGTGCCCCACCTCGTCGACGACGACCAACTCACTGCCGGGCCAGGCGTGGTGGAGCCGCCACACGATGCCGAGGAGGTTGCCGAAGTCCAGGCCGCCCTGGACGAGGGTGCCCGGGACGTCCTTCAGCGCGGGGGCGTCCCGGAGCACCACGCCCTCGTCGTTGCCCTCGCCCATGAAGTGGTCGTTGCCGAAGTAGTGCGTGACCGTGCGGGCGAAGGCCATGCGGAACACCGGGTCCTCGAAGCGCTCGACGGACCCCGGCGGCGCGGGAATCGTCGCCGTCTCCCAGTCCGTCCAGGCCCGCGCCGCCCGCTCCCGCACCGTTCGGTCGGGCGACTCGAGCAGCCGGTTGTAGGCGGCCGCGAGATCGCCGTCCCGCTCCCCCGCGGGCAGCTCGCCGAGAAATCGCTCGAATGCCTCCGGGAAGATCTTCCCCAATCCCCGGGTCAACAGGGCGACCTCCGGAGCGGACCCGGTCGCCACCCCCGTCAGGACCAGCTCCGACACCACCCCGGGATGCGTCTGCGCGTACCTCAGCCCCAGCACCGAACCCCAGGACACCCCCCACACCAGCCACCGCCCGATCCCCAGATGCCGCCGCAGCACCTCCAGGTCGGCCATGACATGGGCCGTCGTGTTGACGCTCATGTCGGTGCCGTACACGCTCGCGTGCGGCGTGGACCGACCGCAACCCCGCTGGTCGAGCAGCACGATCCGATACACGTCCGGGTCGAAGAAGCGCCGGAAGTACGGCGAACTTCCCGACCCCGGCCCCCCGTGCAGTACCAGCGCCGGCTTGCCGCGCGGGTTCCCGCAGGTCTCCCAGTACACGCTGTTGCCGTCACCGACATCCAGCATCCCCTGCTCGTACGGTTCGATCTCCGCATACAGACCCATCCGCGCACCTTACGATCCGGACACCGCCGCGGTCCCCTCAATTACGCCCCGGCAGACCGGCCACCCCCGCCGCCGTACCCAGCACCTCCCGCAACATCTCGGGTGTCAGCCGGCCGGTGAAGGTGTTGCGCTGGCTGACGTGGAAGCAGCCGAAGAGGTCGAGTCCGTCCAGGGAGACCCGCGTGCCGTGGGCGAAGGCCGGGCGAGGCCGGGGCACGCTCCAGCCCGCCTCCGTGAACGCGGGCAGCGCCGCCTGCCAGCCGAAGGCCCCCAGCACGACCACGACCCTCAGGGTCGGCCTGAGCAGCCGCAGTTCCTGCACCAGCCACGACCGGCAGGTGTCCCGCTCCTCGGGGGTGGGCTTGTTCGCGGGCGGCGCGCAGTGCACCGGTGCGGTGACCCGCACCCCGTGCAGTTCCAGGCCGTCGTCGGCGCTCACCGAGCCCGGCTGGTTCGCCAGCCCCACGTCGTACAACGCCTGGTACAGCACGTCCCCCGACCGGTCCCCGGTGAACATCCGTCCCGTGCGGTTCCCGCCGTGCGCGGCGGGAGCGAGCCCCACTATCAGCATGCGGGCGTCCGCGGGTCCGAAGCCCGGTACGGGCCTGCCCCAGTACGTCCACCCTGTGAACGCGGCCCGCTTGGTCCTGGCCACCTCCTCCCGCCACTCGACCAGCCGCGGGCAGGCCCGGCACCCGGCGATGCGCTGATCCAGATCTGCGATGCCCGCGCTGGGGGTACTGTCCATGCCCCCACCGTAGGACCTACGCCACCGGCGCTCCGATCCGCTCCGGAGGCTAAGGTCAAAACATGGCTTCTGAGGGTGCGGACCACGACACGACGGACGGAACGGGCGAGCCCCCGCGCGAGGCCCCACGGCCGGCCGACGCGCCCCTCGCCGGCCCGGAACCCGCCGCAGCGGTGGCCGCCGCCGAGGCCGCCGGGCCGGCCGGTGGGGAGAGCGTGCGCATCGACAGCTGGATCTGGGCGGTGCGTCTGATCAAGACCCGCTCCCAGGGGGCCGCCGCCTGCAAGGGCGGGCATGTGCGGGTGAACGGGGAGCGCGTGAAGCCCGCGTACTCCGTGCGCGTCGGCGACGAGGTCCGCCTCCGGCACGAGGGCCGCGAGCGGGTCGTCGTCGTCAGGCGCCTCATCCGCAAGCGGGTCGGCGCCCCGGTCGCCGTCCAGTGCTTCATCGACAACAGCCCTCCGCCCCCGCCCCGCGAGACCGTCGCCCCCGCCGGCATCCGGGACCGCGGTGCGGGTCGCCCGACCAAGCGCGACCGGCGCGAGCTGGAACGCCTTCGCGGCCTCGGTGGACCGGGCGGGCCGGGCACTCAGGGCGCCCCGGGCGGGTACCCAGGCAACCCTGGCGGCCGGGGTGACCGCCCAGGTGGGCGCTGAGCCGACGGGGTGGGGCGTGGGCGATCAGGGTGAGCCGTCTCGTCGGATGCCGTGCCGGGGCGGCCGGTGCTCAGGGACTCACCGGCATCGCCCTCACCCAGGTCCGGTCCTCCGTCAGGTATCCGTGCACTCTCAGGCCCTGCTCCGCGAGCGCCTCCTCGAACGCCTCCGGGGTCATCGGCCGCGCCCGGAAGGTCTGTGTCCAGGTGGCGTCCGGGAACTCGTACTCCACGCGGACCGAGTTGACGCCGTCGCCGACCGGGTCCGACGACAGGGTCCGCACGGTGAAGCCGGTCGGGTCGACACGTTGGCGTGGCAGGTCGCTGTGGTAGTCCTCGCCCTCCCGTTGGATCAATACGCAGCCTCCGTCGGCGAGGTGGCGTAAACAGGTACGCAGCAGCCCGCGTCGTACCTCGACGTCTCCGGTGTGAACGAGGAACGACGCCAACAGCACCACGTCGAACGTCTCGCCGAGGTCGAGGTCCTCGATCGGACTGAGTATCGTGCGCGCGCCCCGGACGCGCTCCAGCATCCCCGGGGACTCGTCCACCGCCGTGACCGCGAAGCCGCGCTCCAGCAGTGGGTGGGTCATGCGACCCACCCCGCAGCCCAGTTCGAGGATGCGGGCCCCCGCGGGCACCGCCGCCGCGATGATGTCCGGCTCTGCTCCGACAGGCAGTCGTGAGTACAGCTCGACCGCACAACCGTCCGGGGTGATGGTCCCGGGCCCCGTCCCCTGATGTCCCGTACGCATTTTCAGCTCCATGCCCCCACAACGGCCGCTCTCCGCACGGCCGTTCCCACCCGGGCCCAGTTCACCCGTTCGAGTGGCAGGAGCGGAGGCAGCTGTTACAGCGGGAACCAGCCGTGCCCCACGTACCAGTGGCCGCCCGCCCGCAGGTGGTCCACGATCGCCCGCTGGAGGACGGTCCTGCGGGGCAGCCTGTCGAGCGGCACGTCGTCCGTGCCGAAGACGAAGCGGATCGGTGTGTCGTCCTCCGCCTCCGTCGCCATGTGGCTGACGCGGAACCGTTCCTGGAAGCGGACGATGTTGGAGTCCTCCGGCAGGTACTGCCTGAGCTGCGGGTCGAGCAGCCACGAAGCGCACGTCACCGCCCGGTAGGGCTCCTCGGGGTAGTGGCGGGCGAAGAACTCCCGTGCCAGCGCGAGGGACCGGTCACAGGCCTCCCTGGTCAACGGCCCGAGGAAGTCGGGTATGTGCATCCCCAGACCGAGGTCCCCGGGACCGCTGCCGAACCCCGCCGCCTCGATGGCGGCCCCGGCCCGCCGGCCGACCCGGTCGCGCTGGAACTGCAGCCGCCCCAGTTGGTACAGCTCACCGTGGAAGTGCAGCGTCAGCCAGCGCGGCACCAGCACCCCGCCCATGCCGTACGTCCTGCGGTGGGCCGCGATATTGCGGCCGACGTCGGCCAGGGTGCGCCGGGCGACCTCCGCCGGTACGCCCCGCTCCTTGTGATACGCCCGCACATCCGGCAGGGCCGCGACGAGGACGTACAGCGGGAAGAAGCGCTGGAGGGGACCGGACGGCCAGTCGAGGTCCGGGAGGTCGACCGTCCCGCGGATCTCGCCCATGTCCCCGACCAGCTCCCCGACGGCCTGCTTCAGGGCGTGCAGCAGCTCCGGGTCGTCCGTCACCCGTCGGCTCATACGTATGACGTCATTGATGTCCTCGTGCGGTACGGCCAGGTCGACAAGGACCTCGGCCAGTTCGTCTGCGTCCGGAAGCACGCGGTGAACCCCCTACTGGGACGGCTTGGAGAACGTCCGCACCGAAGAGTACGTTGCAAGGAGGAGTACTGATCAGTGATGCGTACGGGCAGTGAGCCGACGACGGCTCGCAGTGCGCTGCGGGTCCGCTTCTGGCTGGCCGTGTGGGGGTTCCTCTGGGCGATCTTCGGGACGGCCGCGTTCGCGCTCGCCGGGCGTCCCGGATGGGCCGCCGCCTGCGGGGTGCTCTGGATCGTGATCACCGTCGACATGACGATGATCCTCAGGCACATCAAACAGGGCCCGCACTATCAGCCGGGCCGCGACATCCCACCGTACGATCCGCCCCGGCAGCACCACCCGTAGCGCGAGCGGTGTTCACGAGTCGAAGCGGGCGGCCTTCAGGTACTGCGGGTTCGGGTCCAGGGCGGCCGCCAGGCGGAAGTGCCGCTTGGCCTGGTCCTCGCGGCCCTGACGCTCGTAGGTGCGGGCGAGTGCGAAGTGCGCGAACGCGTTGTCCGGCTCACGCTCCAGGACGATGGTGAACTCAAGCTCGGCGGGCCGAAGTTGCGCGGCCGCGAAGAAGGCACGCGCGCGCAGCAGCCGGGCGGCGGTGTTCTCGGGGTGCGCGGCGATGACACCGTCGAGCAGCTTCACCGCACCCCGCGGGTCCCGTGCGGCGAGCAGTTGCTCGGCGGCACGGTAGTCGATGACGTGAGTCTCCGGAGAACGTCCGGTCGAACCGCTGGTATCGGGCACGGAAAAGTCCTTCCCTCACACGACCCGTTCAACGCCGTGGTCGTGGCTGATATTCCCCCGTCAGGGCGCCGACGCACGCTCCGACAGCTCCGCCCACACCTCGCGCACCCGCCGCCGCAGTTCCTCGAGCGGTACGTCGTTGTCGATGACGATGTCCGCGATCTCCCTGCGCTTCTCGCGTGTGGCCTGCGCGGCCATGCGCGCGCGTGCGTCCGCCTCGGTCATCCCGCGCAGCCGTACGAGCCGGTCCAGTTGGGTCTCGGGGGCGACGTCAACGACGATCACCACGTCGTAGAGCGATTCGAGGCCGTTCTCCGCGAGAAGCGGGACGTCGTGGACGACGACGGCGTCCTCGGGGGCGGCGGCCTCGAGTTCGCGGGAGCGCGCGCCCACCAGGGGGTGCACGATCGCGTTCAGGACGGCCCGCTTGTCGGGGTCGGCGAAGACGATCGAGCCCAGCCTGGGGCGGTCCAGACTGCCGTCCGCCGCCAGCACCTCCGCTCCGAAGGCGTCGACGATCGCCGCGAGCCCGGGAGTCCCGGGCGCGACGACCTCGCGCGCGACGCGGTCCGCGTCGACCAGCACCGCACCGCACTCGACGAGCAGTCGCGACACCTCGCTCTTACCGGACCCGATACCGCCGGTCAGGCCAATCTTCAGCATGAGCGGAAGCTTAGGGCCTGCCGTCGGCCGCCGACCCGGTGGGAGTCGGCCGCGTCAGCCGTCCCCCTCCCGCTCCGCCAGGAACCGCTCGAACTCCAGCCCGATCTCGTCCGCGGAGGGGATGTCGACCGGCTCGGCGAGCATGTTGCCCCGGGACTCCGCGCCGGCCGCGGCGTCGTACTGGTGCTCAAGGCCCTGGACGAGGGCGGTGAGTTCCTCGTCGCCCTCCTGGATCTGCCGGTCGATCTCCGTCTGGGTGCGGTGGGCGTCCGTGCGCAGGGAGTGCGCGATGCCGGGAAGGACCAGTCCGGTCGCGGCCGTGACCGCCTCCAGGACGGTCAGCGCCGCGTCCGGGTACGGGGAGCGGGCGATGTAGTGCGGCACGTGCGCCGCGACGCCCAGGACGTCGTGCCCGGCCTCCATGAGGCGGTACTCGACGAGGGCCTCGGCGCTACCGGGGACCTGCGCCTCGTCGAAGGGGCTGCGGTGGCCCGGGACGAGGTCCGTGCGGCTGCCGTGCGGGGTCAGGCCGACGGGCCGGGTGTGCGGGACGCCCATCGGGATGCCGTGGAAGTTCACGGAGAGGCGTACGCCGAGCCGCTCCACGATCTGCTGGACGGCCGCGGCGAAGCGCTCCCACTCCACGTCCGGCTCCGGACCCGACAGCAGCAGGAAGGGCGCCCCGGTGGCGTCCTGTACGAGCCGCACCTCGATGGCCGGCTCCTCGTACCCGCTCCACCGGTCGCGCTTGAAGGTCAGCAGCGGGCGGCGGGCGCGGTAGTCCACGAGCCGATCGTGGTCGAAGCGGGCGACGACCTGGTGGGGCAGCGAGTCGAGGAGCCGGTCGACGATCTGGTCGCCGGTTTCGCCCGCGTCGATGTATCCGTCGAAGTGGTAGAGCATGACAAGTCCGGCCGACTCCTGAGCCAGCGCCACGTCGACGACGTCCAGCCCCTTCGGCTCCCATGCGTACAAACCCTGCGGATCAAGCACTTGGACCGCTCCTCCTCGTGTTCATACGTCTCAACGCGCGTGGAGGCACGGGCATTCCCCGCCCCGGCACTCTTGATCAGCCAGATCGAGAGTGCCGGGGCGGGGAGAGAAGCAGGACCGTGCCCTGAAAACGCCTGAGGGGCCGCACCTCGAAAGGTACGGCCCCTCAGTCAAGGGTTACTGCTCAGTGGGCGTTCAGCTCTGCCCGCCCGCCAGCTTCTCCCGCAGCGCGGCCAGCGCCTCGTCCGAGGCCAGCGCACCGGAGTTGTCCGGGCCCTCGGAGGAGTACGAACCGCCGCCACCGGCGGCCGGAGCCGCACCCGCCGCGTCGCCGCCCTCGGCAGCGGCCTTCTCGTCCGCCTCGCGGGACTTGATGACCTGCTGCTGGTGCTGCTCGAAGCGGGTCTGCGCCTCGGCGTACTGGGTCTCCCACGCCTCGCGCTGGGTCTCGTAGCCCTCGAGCCAGTCGTTGGTCTCGGGGTCGAAGCCCTCGGGGTAGATGTAGTTGCCCTGGTCGTCGTAGGACGCGGCCATGCCGTACAGGGTCGGGTCGAACTCGACCGAGGCCGGGTCGGTACCGAAGGACTCGTTGGCCTGCTTCAGCGAGAGGCTGATGCGACGACGCTCGAGGTCGATGTCGATGACCTTGACGAAGATCTCGTCGTTGACCTGGACGACCTGCTCCGGGATCTCCACGTGGCGCTCGGCCAGCTCGGAGATGTGGACCAGACCCTCGATGCCCTCGTCCACGCGGACGAACGCACCGAACGGAACCAGCTTCGTGACCTTGCCGGGCACGACCTGGCCGATCTGGTGGGTGCGGGCGAACTGCTGCCACGGGTCTTCCTGGGTCGCCTTCAGCGACAGGGAGACGCGCTCGCGGTCCATGTCGACGTCGAGGACCTCGACCGTGACCTCCTGGCCGACCTCGACGACCTCGGAGGGGTGGTCGATGTGCTTCCAGGAAAGCTCGGACACGTGGACCAGACCGTCGACGCCACCCAGGTCCACGAAGGCACCGAAGTTGACGATCGAGGAGACCACACCGGAACGGACCTGACCCTTCTGGAGGGTCGTGAGGAACGTCTGGCGGACCTCGGACTGGGTCTGCTCCAGCCAGGCACGGCGGGACAGGACCACGTTGTTGCGGTTCTTGTCCAGCTCGATGATCTTGGCCTCGAGCTCCTTGCCCACGTAGGGCTGGAGGTCGCGGACGCGGCGCATCTCGACCAGGGAGGCCGGGAGGAAGCCACGGAGGCCGATGTCGAGGATGAGACCACCCTTGACGACCTCGATGACGGTACCGGTGACGATCCCGTCCTCTTCCTTGATCTTCTCGATGGTGCCCCAGGCACGCTCGTACTGGGCGCGCTTCTTCGAGAGGATCAGGCGGCCTTCCTTGTCCTCCTTCTGGAGAACAAGGGCCTCGATCTCGTCACCGACGGCGACGACCTCGTTGGGGTCGACGTCGTGCTTGATCGAGAGCTCGCGGCTCGGGATAACGCCTTCGGTCTTGTAACCGATGTCGAGCAGGACCTCGTCCCGGTCGACCTTCACGATGACGCCGTCGACGATGTCGCCGTCGTTGAAGTACTTGATCGTCTCGTCGATCGCGGCGAGGAAGGCTTCCTCGTTACCGATGTCGTTGACCGCTACCTGCGGGGTGGTGGCGGTGGTCTCGGTGCTGCTCGTCATGTGGGAAAGGGCTCCGGTACGGACATTGAAGTCGTAGGTACTGCTTACGCCGGGAGCCCGTTTCGCTCTGCAGAAGCCGGACAGCCAAGGAAGCGCCACACAAAACCACAGGTGGCGCCTCGACAACCGAGGGGACATACAACAGATGCGAGCGCAGCCTGCTACGTCTGAGGTGCGCAGGCCCGCAGCGCAACTTGTAGCATACGGGGGCAGCCAGGCGGGGTCAATGCGCGAAGGCGCACACCCGGGGCGGATCGCCGCATAACCGGCACAAGAAACGTTCCGCGAGGCCAGGCAGGCCGCAAAGACCTCTCCCGCGACACGCCCGTGACGGGATGAACGGAAGAGTACGACGAGGGAGCCGATCATCCAAGAGTCCGATGCGTTCGAACCGGAAGCCACCCGGCGTGAGGCCGATGTCACGGAGAGCTCCCGAGCCAGTCGGGGCTGGTGGGACCGGAACGCGGACGAGTACCAGGTCGAACACGGCACCTTCCTCGGCGACGACCGCTTCGTGTGGTGCCCGGAGGGCCTCGACGAGGTGGAGGCCGAGCTGCTGGGCCCGCCGGAGGAGCTGAAGGGCAAGGACGTCCTGGAGATCGGCGCGGGCGCCGCCCAGTGCTCGCGCTGGCTGTCCGCGCAGGGGGCCCGTCCGGTCGCTCTGGACCTCTCCCACCGTCAGCTCCAGCACGCGCTGCGCATCGGCGGAGCGTTCCCTCTGGTGTGCGCCGACGCGGGCGCGCTGCCCTTCGCCGACGCCTCCTTCGACCTGGCGTGCTCGGCGTACGGGGCGCTGCCGTTCGTGGCGGACCCGCGCCTCGTCCTGCGTGAGGTGCGCCGGGTGCTGCGTCCGGGCGGCCGCTTCGTCTTCTCGGTCACCCACCCGGTCCGCTGGGCGTTCCCGGACGAGCCGGGCCCCGAGGGGCTGACGGTGTCCGCCTCCTACTTCGACCGCACGCCGTACGTCGAGCAGGACGAGGACGGCCACGCGGTGTACGTCGAGCACCACAGGACGCTCGGTGACCGTGTCCGCGACATCGTGACCTCCGGCTTCCGCCTCGTCGACCTCGTCGAGCCGGAGTGGCCCGACTGGAACACGTCGGAGTGGGGCGGCTGGTCACCGCTGCGCGGGAACCTGATCCCGGGGACGGCCGTCTTCGTGTGCGAGCGGGACTGAAGTTCTTCCGCGAGCGGGCGGGCACGCGCGCGTAGGGGGCGGGCACGCGCGCGTAGGGGGCGGGCACGCGCGCGTAGGGGGCGTTTCGCGGGGCGTACGACACTAGGGGCGTGATCCGTTACGACGCCCTGGACGCACTGCCCGTGCGTGGTGCCCTGCCCGCGCTGAACGACGCCCTGGAGGGGCACGGGACCGCCGTGCTGGTGGCGCCGCCCGGTACCGGTAAGACGACCCTGGTGCCGCTGGCGCTGGCGGGGCTGCTCGGTGGGGGGCCGGCGCGGCGCGTGGTCGTGGCCGAGCCGAGGCGGATCGCGGCGCGGGCGGCGGCCCGGCGGATGGCGTGGCTGCTGGGCGAGAAGGTCGGCGAGAGCGTCGGTTACACCGTGCGCGGTGAGCGGGTGGTGGGTCGCCGCGCGCGCGTGGAGGTCGTCACGACCGGCGTGCTGCTCCAGCGGCTGCAACGGGACCAGGAACTCACCGGCGTCGACGTGGTGGTGCTCGACGAGTGCCACGAGCGGCACCTGGACGCCGACACGGCGGCGGCCTTCCTGTGGGACGTACGGGAGACACTGCGGCCGGAGCTGCGTCTGGTGGCCGCGTCGGCGACCACCGACGCTCAGGGGTGGGCGCGGCTGCTGGGCGGGGCGCCGGTGGTGACGGCGGAGGGTGCCGCGCATCCGGTGGAAGTGATCTGGGCGCCGCCGGTACGTCCGGTTCGGCCGCCGCACGGGATGCGTGTCGACCCGGCGCTGCTGACGCACGTGGCGTCGGTGGTGCGGCGGGCGCTGGCCGAACGGGCGGGGGACGTCCTGTGCTTCCTGCCGGGCGTGGGGGAGATCGCACGGGTCGCCGGGCAGCTCGGGGAGTCGGCCGGGGACGTGGAGGTGCTCCAGGTGCACGGGCGGGCGCCGGCGGCCGTGCAGGACGCGGTGCTGTCCGCGGGGGTGCGGCGCCGGGTCGTGCTCACCACCTCCGTCGCGGAGTCGTCGCTGACGGTTCCCGGGGTGCGGGTGGTCGTGGACTCGGGGCTGGCGCGCGAGCCGCGCGTGGACCACGCGCGCGGGTTGAGCGCGCTGACGACGGTACGGGCCTCGCAGGCGGCGGGGCGGCAGCGGGCGGGGCGGGCCGGGCGTGAGGCGCCGGGGGCGGTGTACCGGTGCTGGGCGGAGGCGGAGGACGCGCGTCTGCCGCGGTTCCCGTCGCCCGAGATCAAGGTGGCCGATCTGACGGCGTTCGCCCTCCAGGCGGCGTGCTGGGGGGATCCGGACGCCTCCGGGCTCGCGTTGCTGGATCCACCGCCGGGCGGGGCGATGGCGGCGGCACGGAGCGTGCTGACGGCGGTCGGGGCGGTCGATTCCGCCGGGCGGGCCACGGAGCGGGGGGTGCGGCTGGCGCGCGTGGGGTTGCATCCCCGGCTGGGGCGGGCGTTGCTGGACTCCGCGCCGGTGGTGGGAGCGGAGCGGGCCGCGGAGGTGGTGGCGCTGTTGAGCGAGGAGGCTCCGCGGGAGTACGGCGATGATCTGACGGTCGCGTTGCGGGCGGCCCGGCGCGGGGGTGACGCGTACGCGCGGCGCTGGCGGGCGGAGGTACGGCGACTGCGGGCCGTCGCCACGGCCGAGGAGCTGGGCGAGGTGGCTCCAGGAGGCGGCGCGGGGCTCGTGTCGCGGACTGACGACGGGGTTGTGGGGGTCGTCGTCGCTCTCGCGTTTCCCGAGCGGGTGGCGCGGGTCGACGGGGGGTCACTGCTCATGGTGTCCGGTACACGGGCCGAGCTGCGGGAGGGGAGCGGTTTGCGGGGTGCGGGCTGGGTCGCTGTCGCCGTGGCGGACCGGCCGGTCGGGAAGGGGCACGCGCGTGTGCAGCTCGGAGTGGGCGTGGACGAGGGGGTCGCGCGGGTCGCGGCGGGGGCGTTCCTCGACGAGCGGGACGAGGTGCGCTGGGCCGGCGGGGACGTCGTGGCGCGTCGGGTGGAGCGGCTGGGGGTGGTGGAGTTGGCGGTGCGGCCGTTGCCCGACGCCGACCCCGGGCTCGTACGGAACGCGCTGGTCGAGGGGTTGCGGCAGGGAGGGCTCGGGTTGTTGCGGTGGTCGCCGGGGGCGCGCGTGCTGCGGCAGCGGCTGGCCTTCCTGCGTCTGTACGTCGGGGAGCCCTGGCCGGACGTCTCCGACGAGGCGCTGCACGCGCGTGTGGACGACTGGCTGGAGCCGGAGTTGAGCAGGGCCCGGCGGCGCGCGGACCTCGCGAGGATCGACGCCGGGGACGCGCTGTCCCGGCTGCTTCCGTGGGCCTCGGGGGAGGCCGGGCGGCTGGAGGAGCTGGCGCCGGAGCGGATCACCGTGCCGAGTGGGTCCAGGATCCGGATCGACTACGGCAACCCCGAGCAGCCGGTCCTCGCCGTGAAGTTGCAGGAGATGTTCGGGCTGGAGCGCTCGCCCACCGTGGCCGGTGTGCCGCTGCTGGTGCACCTCCTCTCCCCCGCCGGGCGCCCGGCCGCCGTCACGGCCGACCTCGCCTCCTTCTGGAGGGACGGCTACAAGGGCGTACGGGCCGAACTGCGCGGCCGGTATCCGAAGCATCCGTGGCCCGAGGACCCCGCCACCGCCGAGCCGACCCGGCACACCAGCGCACGGCTCAGGCGGTGACCGGTTCCGGGTCGGTGGAGCGCGCGGGCGCCGGGTCGGCCGGGCGGCGTCCGCGTGCCTCCAGGTAGAGGGAGAGGGACAGGAGCAGGACGCCCAGGGTGAGGAAGCCCCACGGCAGGTACGACGTCATCAGCAGGATCACTGTGCGGTTGGACTTGACCAGGTCGACCGTGTGCTCGATGTAGTCCTCGCGCATCTTCACGTGCCCGGCGAAGGCCGTCACCTTCTCGCGGCCGCCGAGCAGGGTGCCGCCGCGCAGTTCCTCCTGGTGGATCTCCTCGCCCCTGACCGGGGCACCGGTGAGGGGTTCGACCCAGAACTTGCGGACGGTGGTGTACCAGCGGGTCGTGCCGGTCTTGGCGACCGTCTCGGGCGTGATGCCCTGGACGGGCATGGTTCTGGGCATCCTGACCTGGGTCCAGGGGATGGTCTGCTCGAAGTAGTAGACCTCGAGGCCGCGGAAGGTGCGGGTGCCCTTGTAGTGGATGGGGGCGGTCACGCGCGCCTGGGCGTCGAAGTACGCGTAGTCCCGTTTCTCCGTCAGGAACGGCCACTTGAACTCGATGCCCTCCCGTCGGACGGGGTCGCCGTCGACCATCTCGCCGGTGGCGTGGACGGGCTCCTGGGTGTGGGCGTCGAAGATGTAGCGCTCGGGGACCTTGGAGACCATCTTGCCGTCGGGGCCTTGTATGTAGGAGAGGCCGTCCCAGACGACGACGTCCCTGCCCGCCGTCTTCTCGATCTTCTCGGCCGCCTCCACGTTGCCCTTGAGGGTCTGCACGATGGTGACCTTGGGGACCTTGCGGGCCCGCATGGTGCCGTAGTCGAGGAGGGTGGCGTTCTTCGCCTCCAGGACCATGTCCTGGTACTGGCCGGCCGGGATCTTGGCCAGGCGGGGGAAGGCGTACCAGCGCGTCAGCGGGGACAGTGCCGTGAAGAACACGGCGAGGGCGAGCAGGATCAGGCTTGCCTTGCGGCGCATCTCGGCCTCCTTCCCGGGCGGGTGGTCACGGGTGTGCGGGCACCGTGGTCAACAGCGGTTTCGGGGACGTGTGGCCGGTCGGCGTGCCGAGCGCGGTCAGCGTGAACGTCAGGGCGAGCGCGACGGCGAGGCCGGTCGCGGCGGCGATCAGGGCGCGCATACGGCCTCCCGGCAAACACTCATATGACCTGATGGGTCGTCAGTTCGGGCACCGTAGCAACGGGCGCGCGAGATGAGAACACGTTGTCGCACATGACGGCGGCGCCGCTCCCGGCCGGGAGCGGCGCCGCCGTCACGAGGTCTGGTCGGCTCTACGAGGTGGGGCTCGGGGAGGTGCTCTCCGACGGGCTCTGCGAGGGGGTCGCCGTCGTGCTGTCCGACGGGGTCGGGGTGGCCTCCGGTGCCGTCACGGTCAGTTGGACGTTGAGGGTCGCTCCGCCCGTGGTGGTGATGCGCAGCATGAACGTGCCGGTGGTGTCGTCGGCGTACAGCTTCGGCAGCGTGAGCAGGCCGTTCTCGTCCGTCTGGAGGTCCGTCAGGGTGCGGACGGTCTTGCCGTCGGCGTCCTTGAAGTAGGGGCCCTTGTCGTTGACGGTCGGGTCGAGCGTCGACTTGATGAGAGTGGCGGTGGCGGCGACCTTGTCCGCGACGGCGCCCTTGTAGGTGGCCTTCACCTGCACCTGGTCGGCGAACTCACCGTCGGCGACACAGGTCAGGGCGGTGTCGCTGGTGCGGGTGAGGGTGTCGGCGGCGCGGGCGGTGACGGTCGCCTTGTACCCGAGGGCGGGCAGGGTGCGGCCGACGACGATGGCGCGGACCGTGAAGTCGCCGGTTTTCTCGCCGGCCTGGAGCAGGGGCGTGACGGCGACGCCGGAGCTGTTGGTGACGACCGTGGCGACGCTCTCGCCGCCGGTGAAGGTGGCGTCGGTGTCACCGAGGATGGTGAAGCGGATCCTGACCTTGGCGACGGCCGTGCCCGACTTGGTCTCGGCCCGGGTGCTGATCCTCTGGCTGAACCGGTCGCCGGCCGTGGCGGTGAGCGTCGCGGTGCCGGCGTCCTCGAGGTGGTCGACCGTGTCGGTGGGCGTGGGAGCGGGGGTGCCGGGCGGGGTCGGCTTGCCGGGCGTGCTCGGGCCGGGGGCCGGGGTCGTCGGGCCGCCGGGCTTCTCGGGGCGGGGGCTCGGCTTCGGGGGCCTCGGCGTCTTCGGCGGTTCGGTGGGCGTCGGCGAGGGAATGGCGGTGCGGCCGGTGCCGTTGTCGCTGCGGTTCGACGGGACGCTGCCGCTGCCGTCCGGGATCTCGTGGGTGCCCTTGCGGTAGTACTCGAGCCACGTCAGGACGAGGTTCAGGTACTCCTGCGAGTTGTTGTAGCTGAGGATCGCGCGGTTGAGATCGGCCTGGGTGGACAGGTCCCAGCCGTTGCGGCACAGGTAGTGGCCGGCCGCGAGCGCGGCGTCGTAGACGTTGTTGGGGTCCTTCTTGCCGTCGCCGTTGCCGTCGCGGCCCGCCCAGGCCCAGGTGGAGGGGATGAACTGCATGGGGCCGATGGCCTGGTCGTACGAGCTGTTGCCGTCGTACGCGCCGTTGTCGGTGTCCTTGATGAGCGCGAAGCCGTTGCCGTCGAGCTGCGGGCCGAGGATCGGCGAGACGGTGGTGCCGTCGGCGGTGACGCGGCCGCCGCGGGCCTGGCCCGACTCGACCTTGCCGATGGCGGCCAGGAGCTGCCAGGGCAGGTTGCAGCCGGGCTTGGAGGAGGCCAGCTCGGCCTCGGCCTTCTTGTAGGCGTCCAGGACGGTCGCGGGGATGCCCGCCTCGGTCGCGTCCGGGTCGGCCGGGGTGGTCGCGCTCGGGCTGGGCGCGGGGGTCGGGCTGTTCAGCGGCGGCAGGTCCGTGTAGTACGGCGAGTTGCCGGTAGCGCTGCCCTCAGTGGTGGCGCCGGGCGTCGGCTGGGAGTCGGCGGCGGACTGTCTGCCGGGCTCGTCGGTCGTGGCTCCCGGAGCCTGGGAGGCGGACAGAGCCGCGACCGCGGCCGCGGCCACGGCGGTGGTGAACGCCGTCTTGCGCAGCCTCACGCCGAATTGCGCCGCCATAGAGAGAACCCCTCCCGTGGACGCTCGCGCGTCCGTGTCCGGTATGCCCTGCCCGACCCGTACTTCGTCCAGTGCTCGACGCTGTACCTCGACCTGTTCTGACGATCGACGCGCCCCTGAGGTTGCACGCGTGGGGCGTTCGTTTCGCCTGTTGGCGATGGTGCGGCCTCGTTGTCCTACTTGTACTGCCCCCGAGACGGGGACCCAGGCGACCCTACGACAACTCTCTTTGCATGGACACCTGTTCGTGCCCGATATTCACCGGTTGGGCGTCACGCATACTGAACGCCGATGATCAGCAGGTCGGCGGTGCCGGCCACCATCCGTTCCTGGGGGCCCTGTTGCCGTTCACACTGAGCCACGCGGCGGCCGTACTGCCTGGCGTGCGCACCGACGGAACGGGCCGGGGGCGACTGGTACCCGCCGCACTCGTCGCGGGTTCCTTCGCGCCCGACATGACCTACTACGCGGCGAGTGTCCTGACCGGGGCCATGGAGTTCGGGGACGTCACCCACTCCTTCCCGGGGGTGTTCACGGTCGACGTGCTGATCACCTGGACGCTGGTGGGGCTGTGGCTGCTGGTGCGCGAACCGCTGGTCGCGCTGCTGCCGAGGGCCCGGCAGGGGCGGGTGGCCACGCTGCTGCGCTGCGGGGCGCCACACGCGCGCGTGCGCCCGTCCCTGGTGCTGTGGTGGTACGTCTCCGCGGTGCTCGGCGCGCTGACACACGTCGTGTGGGACGCGTTCACGCACCTCGACCGGTGGGGGATGCGGCTGTTTCCCGTCCTCGGGCGGGAGGTGGCGGGCTCACCGCTGTACTGGTACCTGCAATACGGCGGCTCCGCCGTGGCCGCGGTGGCCATCGGCATGTTCCTGCTGCGCGCGCTGCGTCGGGCGCCTGCCGGCGAGCCGGTGGGGGTGCCCGCGCTGTCGGTACGGGACCGATGGTGGGCCGGTGCGGTGATCGGCGGGTGCGCGGTGGTGGCGACCGTGCAGCGGGCGACGCGCTGGTGGGAGTACTGGGGGGCGCGGGCGAAGCCCTGGGAGCTGATCCCGACGGTGTGCTTCGGGGCCGGCGCCGGGCTGGTGCTGGGGCTGCTGCTGTACGCCGTGGGCGTGCGGGTGTGGCGTCCGGCCGCCCGGGAGGTCACCGGGCGGCCGGAGGAGGTCGGCATGCAGCGGAGCGGGCCGGGCGCCCGCTGAGGGGTGCCGGACACAGTCTCGCGGACAGCCCCTAGTGGGCTGCTGATTCCCAGTCCGGTCCTGCGCCCACCGACACGTCCAGGGGCGCGCGGAGTTGGACGGCGGTGGACATTTCGTGGCGGACGAGTCGTTCTGCGGCCTCGCGTTCACCGGGGGCGATTTCGAGGACGATTTCGTCGTGCACCTGGAGGAGCATGCGGGAGTTGAGGTCCGCCGCGCGCAGGGCCCGGTCCACGTTGAGCATGGCGATCTTGACGATGTCGGCCGCCGTGCCCTGGATGGGCGCGTTGAGGGCCATGCGCTCGGCCGCCTCACGACGCTGACGGTTGTCGCTGTTGAGGTCGGGGAGGTAGCGGCGCCGCCCGAAGAGCGTCGCCGTGTAGCCCGTCGCCCGGGCCTCGTCGACCGCGCGGCGCAGATAGTCCCGCACGCCGCCGAAGCGCTCGAAGTACGCGTCCATCAGGGCGCGGGCCTCGGCCGCCTCGATGTTCAGCTGCTGGGAGAGGCCGAAGGCGGACAGACCGTAGGCGAGGCCGTAGGACATCGCCTTGATCTTGCGGCGCATCTCCGCGTCCACCGCGGTCGGCTCGACGGCGAAGACCTGGGAGGCCGCCGTGGTGTGCAGGTCCTCGCCGGAGGTGAACGCCTCGATCAGGCCGGCGTCCTCGGAGAGGTGGGCCATCACGCGCAGTTCGATCTGGCTGTAGTCCGCGGTCATCAGCGACTCGAAGCCCTCGCCCACCACGAACCCGCGGCGGATCGCCCTGCCCTCGTCCGTGCGGACCGGGATGTTCTGCAGGTTCGGGTCGGTCGACGACAGCCTGCCCGTGGCGGCGACCGTCTGGTTGAAGCTGGTGTGGATACGGCCGTCCGCGGCGATCGTCTTGATCAGGCCCTCGACGGTGACGCGCAGCTTCGCCTGCTCGCGGTGGCGGAGCATGACGACCGGCAGTTCGTTGTCGGTCTGGGTGGCGAGCCAGGCCAGGGCGTCGGCGTCGGTGGTGTAGCCCGTCTTGGTCTTCTTCGTCTTCGGCAGGCCGAGTTCGCCGAAGAGGACCTCCTGGAGCTGCTTGGGCGAGCCGAGGTTGAACTCGTGTCCGGCGGCCGCGTGGGCCTCCTTCACGGCCTGCTGCACGGCGCCCGCGAACATCTGCTCCATGGCCTCCAGATGGGCCCGGTCGGCCGCGATGCCGTGCCGCTCCATACGGGCCAGCAGGGCGGAGGTGGGCAGCTCCATGTCGCGCAGGAGGTCCGTGGCCCCGACCTCCTCCAGGCGGCCCGTGAACGCCTCGCCCAGGTCGAGGACCGCGCGGGCCTGCACCATCAGGGCCTCGGCCTCGGCGCCGTCGTCCGCGCCGAAGGCCAGCTGCCCGTCGGCCGTCGCGGCGGGGGCCAGCTCGCGGTGGAGGTACTCCAGGGACAGCGCGTCCAGGTCGAAGGAGCGGCGGCCCGGCTTGACCAGGTACGCGGCGAGCGCGGTGTCCATGGTGACGCCGCCGACGCGCCAGCCGTGCTCGGCGAACACCCGCATCGCGCCCTTGGCGTTGTGCAGGACCTTGGGGCGGTCCTCCGCGGCCAGCCAGGCCGCGAACGCGTTCTCGTCGGCCTCGTCGAGCTGGGACGGGTCGAACCAGGCGGCCGCTCCCCCGGCCGCGGCGAGCGCGACCTCGGCGACCGAGCCGGTGCCGAGCGCCCAGGTGTCGACCGTGGCGACCCCGAGGGGCCCGGTGGCGTGCTCGTCGAGCCAGCCGGTCAGCTCGCCGGTGGCGAGCACCTTGCCCTCCAGCTCCACGCCCGCCGTGACGACCGGGGTGGTCTCGGCCTCCGCTGCGCCCGGGTCGACCGCGAGCAGCCGCTCGCGCAGCGACGGGTTGCGGATCTCCAGGGTGTCCAGGACCAGCGCGACGGCCTTGCGGTCGTAGGCGGGGCGCTCCAGGTCGGCGACGGTCCTGGGCAGCTCGACGGTGCGGACCATCTCCGTCAGGCGGCGGTTGAGCTTGACCGCCTCCAGGTGGTCGCGCAGGTTCTGCCCGGCCTTGCCCTTGACCTCCTCGACGCGCTCGACCAGCTCCGCGAACGAGCCGAACTGGTTGATCCACTTCGCGGCCGTCTTCTCGCCGACGCCGGGGATGCCGGGGAGGTTGTCGGACGGGTCGCCGCGCAGCGCCGCGAAGTCCGGGTACTGCGCGGGCGTCAATCCGTACTTCTCGAAGACCTTCTCCGGGGTGAAGCGGGTCAGCTCGGAGACGCCCTTGGTCGGATACAGCACGGTCGTGTGCTCGCTGACCAGCTGGAAGGAGTCGCGGTCGCCGGTGACGATCAGCACCTCGAAACCGTCGGCCTCGGCCTGGGTGGCGAGGGTGGCGATGACGTCGTCGGCCTCGAAGCCGTCGACGGCGAAGCGGGAGACGTGCATCGCGTCCAGCAGCTCACCGATCAGCTCGACCTGGCCCTTGAACTCGTCCGGGGTCTTGGAACGGTTCGCCTTGTACTCCGTGAACTCCTCGGAGCGCCAGGTCTTGCGCGAGACGTCGAAGGCCACCGCGAAGTGCGTGGGCGCCTCGTCGCGCAGCGTGTTCGCCAGCATCGACGCGAAGCCGTAGATGGCGTTCGTCGGCTGGCCCGTCGCGGTGGTGAAGTTCTCCGCGGGCAGCGCGAAGAACGCGCGATAGGCCAGCGAGTGCCCGTCCATGAGCATCAGGCGCGGGCGGCTGCCGGGGCTGCTGTCGGTCTTCTTCGATGCTGTCTCTGCCACGCCCCCGATCCTGCCACGGCCCACTGACAGTCAGGCACACCACGGTCGGGCTCAGGGCATCACCGGCGCTCGGTCCTCCCCCGCAAGCCGCACCCCGTCCGACGTGTCCGAGGAGCGGTAGCCCCGCGCCTGGAGGGCGAGCAGGCGGGCGTAGCGCCCTTCGGCGGCCATGAGTTCCTCGTGGGTGCCCTGTTCCCGTATGCGGCCGTCGTCCAGGACCACGATGGTGTCCGCCTGCCGGACCGCTCCGAGGCGGTGGGAGACCAGCAGGCTGGTGCGGCCCGCGCGGTGCCCGGTGAGGCGACGGTGGATCTCGTGCTCGGCCTCGGCGTCGAGGCCGGCGCTCGGCTCGTCGAGGACGAGCAGGTCGCTGTCCCCGCGCAGGAGGGTGCGCGCCAGCGCGACGCGCTGCCACTGGCCCCCGGACAGCACGACTCCGGCGTGCGGGTCGTCCTCGTCGTCCTGGTCGAAGAAGATCCGGCTGAGGAGGGTGTCGTAGCCGTTCGGCAGTTCACGGATCTTCGTGTCGATGTCGGCCATCCGGGCCGCGTCCGTGATGCCGGTCGTGTCGGTCAGCCGGGCCAGGTCGCCGATGCCGATGTTCTCGGCCGCGGTGAGGTCGTAGCGCATGAAGTCCTGGAACAGGACGGTCATCCGGCGGCGCAACTCCGCGGGAGGGAGCGTTCTGATGTCCACGCCGTCCCAGAGGACGGCGCCGCGCGTGGGGCCGTAGAAGCGGCACAGCAGTTTGATGAGGGTGCTCTTGCCGGCTCCGTTGCGTCCGACGAGCGCCACCGATGAGCCGTGGGGAAGGGTGAGGTCGAGGCCACGCAGCACCCAGGGGTGGCTGTCGTCGTAGCGGAACCACACGTCGCGCAGTTCGATCCCCTTGCGCAAGGGGGCGAGCGCGGTGGCGGTGGCGGTCACTGCCGGGAAGTCGTCGGTGGTGGCGACGACCTTGTGGTGGTAGCGGAACAGCAGCAGCGACTGGTATGAGCTCGCCAGGCCGGTCGCGAGGCCGATCAGCGCTCCCTGCGCTCCGGCCACCGCGGCGACGAAGGCCATGACGGCACTGACGCTCAGCGCGCCGTCGGCGGCCCCGGCGACGGCCCACACCAGCCCGCCGCCCGAAATCGCGGAGGACAGCAGCGCGAGCAGTCCGTGCGTCCGGAACTCCTTGCGGTCGATCCGTCGCTCGCCGTCTTGCATGACGGCCACCTCGTCCGGCATGCGGCCCTTGAGGAAGTCGCCGAGGCCGAACAGGCGGGTCTCCTGCACCGCGGTGAGATCGGAGATCAGGGAGGAGTAGAAGATCCGTCGTCGGGTGGCCGGGGAGACCGAGGCGAGCATGGACACGCGTCCGCGGG
Organism: Streptomyces griseus subsp. griseus; assembly: GCF_000720255.1. Taxonomy (GTDB): domain Bacteria; phylum Actinomycetota; class Actinomycetes; order Streptomycetales; family Streptomycetaceae; genus Streptomyces; species Streptomyces griseus_I. Next base: position 289,619 of record NZ_JOJE01000001.1, read on the forward strand.
TCAGCGCCAGGTGGCCCAGGAGCGCGGGGACGGCGGCCACGGCGACCAGGACCGCCAAAGAGTCTGCGCACCACGACCCCCATCAGGCTGTCGGCCGAAAATGGCCCACGGTGCCGGGAGTCGACGCTGTGGCGGTTGTCGCCGAGGACCGCCAGGGTGCCCGGCTCCACCCGGCCGTCGCCGGGGACTCCGGCCGGCAAGGGGTCGCCCGGCAGGGCGGCGACCCGTTTCACGTTCCATATCCGTCCGTCGGCGCCAGCCACGGCCGCCGTGCGATAAGGGCCCGTCAGCGGGGGTTCCAGCACCACGACGTCGCCGACTCTCACATGGCGCAGGCCTCTTCGTCGGACGAGGACAGTCGCCGTGCGCTATCGCGGGCGCCATGCTCATGCCCTCCACGGTGACGACCACCAGGTTCTTGCGACACCACAACAGCGCCGCGGAGACAGCCAACGCGCCCGGTAACACAGATGTCAGGATCACGTCATGATCCTAGAGTGATGAGCGGCGAGAACGTCTGGTTTCATACCCACGGTTCGCCCTGGGCAGCGGGAGACGCTCGGCCCCCGCCGACGGCGCCCCGCGCACAACGCACCGCCCACGCGAACGCCCCCGGCGAGGAGGCACCCAGCCCGCTCCCGCCCCCAGTACCTGTCCGGCAGCAGCCGGCGCCACCGCCCCATGCGAGGATCGCGGGCGTCCCCCGTGTGTACGCGAAGGAGAGTGCGATGGCGACGAAGCCGCCCAAGAGCGATCCGGTGCAGGACGCACCGCAGGTCGCCGAGCCCAAGCACGCGGCCGCCGGACTCCCGGCGATCGGACACACCCTGCGCATCGCCCAGCAGCAGATGGGCGTGAAGCGCACGGCGCTGACGCTGCTGCGGGTCAACCAGAAGGACGGCTTCGACTGCCCGGGCTGCGCCTGGCCCGAACCGGACCACCGGCACAAAGCGGAATTCTGCGAGAACGGCGCGAAGGCGGTCGCCGAGGAGGCCACCCTGCGCCGGGTCACCCCGGAGTTCTTCGCCGCGCACCCCGTCGCCGACCTCGCCGGCCGCAGCGGCTACTGGCTGGGCCAGCAGGGCCGCCTCACGCACCCCGTGTACCTCCCCGAAGGGGGCGAGCGCTACGAGCCGGTGACCTGGGAGCGCGCCTTCGACATCATCGCCGAGGAGATCACCGCCCTCGGCTCCCCCGACGAGGCCGTCTTCTACACCTCGGGGCGCACCAGCAACGAGGCCGCCTTCCTCTACCAGCTGTTCGCGCGGGAGCTCGGCACCAACAACCTGCCCGACTGCTCCAACATGTGCCACGAGTCGTCCGGCTCGGCCCTGTCGGAGACGATCGGCATCGGCAAGGGCAGCGTCCTGCTGGAGGACCTCTACAAGGCGGACCTGATCGTCGTCGCCGGCCAGAACCCCGGCACGAACCACCCGCGCATGCTGTCGGCCCTGGAGAAGGCCAAGGCGAACGGCGCGAAGATCATCAGCGTGAACCCGCTGCCCGAGGCGGGCCTGGAACGCTTCAAGAACCCGCAGACCCCGCAGGGCATGCTCAAGGGCGCCGCCCTCACCGACCTGTTCCTGCAGATCCGCATCGGCGGCGACCAGGCCCTCTTCCGTCTCCTCAACAAGCTGATCCTCGACACGCAGGGCGCCGTCGACGAGGAGTTCGTCCGCGAACACACCCATGGCTACGAGGAGTTCGCCGAGGCCGCCCGCGCCGCCGACTGGGACGAGACGCTCGCGGCGACCGGCCTGACCCGACAGGAGATCGAGGAAGCCCTGCGCATGGTCCTCGCCTCGCGGCGCACCATAGTGTGCTGGGCGATGGGTCTCACCCAGCACAAGCACTCCGTGCCGACCATCCGCGAGGTGGTCAATTTCCTGCTCCTGCGCGGCAACATCGGGCGTCCGGGCGCGGGTGTGTGCCCGGTGCGCGGCCACTCCAACGTGCAGGGCGACCGCACGATGGGCATCTTCGAACGCCCCGCCCCGGCCTTCCTGGACGCCCTGGAGAAGGAATTCGGCTTCGCGCCGCCGCGTACGCACGGCTACGACGTGGTGCGAGCCATCCGTGCCCTGCGTGACGGGGAGGCGAAGGTGTTCTTCGCCATGGGCGGCAACTTCGTCTCCGCCTCGCCCGACACGGAGGTCACCGAGGCGGCCATGCGGCGCGCGCGGCTCACGGTGCACGTGTCGACGAAGCTCAACCGCTCGCACGCCGTCACGGGCGCGCGTGCCCTGATCCTGCCCACCCTGGGCCGCACCGAGCGCGACCTCCAGGGCGGCGGCGAGCAGTTCGTGACCGTCGAGGACTCCATGGGCATGGTGCACGCCTCCCAGGGCCGCCTGGACCCCGCGAGCCCGCATCTGCTGTCCGAGCCCGCCATCGTCTGCCGGCTGGCGCGCCGGGTGCTCGGCGCGGACAGCAAGGTGCCGTGGGAGGAGTTCGAGAAGGACTACGCGACGATCCGGGACCGCATCGCGCGCGTGATCCCCGGTTTCGAGGACTTCAACGCGCGCGTGGCCCGCCCCGGCGGCTTCACCCTCCCGCACGCTCCGCGCGACGAGCGCCGCTTCCCGACGGCCACCGGCAAGGCCAACTTCACGGCCGCCCCGGTGGAGTACCCGGAGCTGCCCGAAGGGCGGCTGCTGCTGCAGACGCTGCGCTCTCACGACCAGTACAACACCACGATCTACGGCCTGGACGACCGCTACCGAGGCATCAGGAACGGCCGCCGGGTGGTGCTCGTGAACCCCGAGGACGCCCGTGCGCTCCGGCTCACGGACGGCTCGTACGTCGATCTGGTGAGCGAGTGGAAGGACGGCGTGGAGCGACGGGCACCGGGCTTCCGCGTGGTGCACTACCCGACCGCCCGGGGCTGCGCGGCCGCCTACTACCCGGAGACCAACGTCCTCGTGCCGCTGGACTCCACCGCCGACACCAGCAACACACCGGCCAGCAAGTCCGTGGTCGTGCGTCTGGAACAATCGACGACCGACTGAGCGTTTGCTCAGGAGGTGGGACCGACCGGTCCGACCACCACTCCCGAGGAACGGAGACCGGGCGCCATGGGCGAGCAGCACCACGTGAACTTCCCCCAGGAGGTCATCGACGAGTACGCGGCGCTCGGCGTCGACCTCCACGCCCTGTTCTCCGCGGGGCACCTCGGGACGCGCATGGGCGTGGAGATCGTCGAGGCTTCGCCGGACCGGGTGGTCGGGACCATGCCGGTGGAGGGCAACACCCAGCCGTACGGACTGCTGCACGGCGGCGCGTCCGCCGTGCTCGCCGAGACCCTCGGGTCGGTCGGGTCCATGCTGCACGCCGGCAGCTCCAAGATCGCCGTCGGCGTCGACCTGAACTGCACCCACCACCGCGGCGTCCGCTCCGGCAGCGTCACCGGCGTGGCCACACCCGTGCACCGGGGGCGCACCACGGCGACGTACGAGATCATCATCAGCGACGAGGCCGGCAAGCGCGTCTGCACCGCCCGGCTGACCTGCCTCCTGCGGGACGTGAACCCCGGCGACGCGGCCCACGTCCGAACCGCGGACTGACACTCCGTCGACTCACGCCCCGCTTCCGGAACATCCCGGAACGCGGGGCTTTGTCAGCAAACGCCGCACCCCCTTTCCGTGGCGTAACTCTGCGTAATGCGGGCGCAATGGCAAACCCTGGAGTTCCCGCTTCCATTGCGGCCCTGGCGCCCCGCCGACGCACCTCCGAAGAGCACTCAAGTCGCCCGCGGCAACGACTTCACGTCATCACCAAAACGGGAAACACTGCTGAAAAAGCGAGCACACGTCCTGCACGTTCTCACTATGCGGACGGGGCGAATCGGCCTGAATTCCACGCATCCACCCACCGTGTACCGCTCTGCATTACGCCGTGTCATAACAAGAGCGTCACAGCCTTGGTCAGACACTCCTCCACCTTCCCCGCCCGCGCTTAGAGTCACGCCCAGTCACCGCGCCATCGGATTCGAAGTCAATTCGGCCCAGCGCTCGACTCGGCGCGTTCCAGGGGGGACCGCCGTGCCAGGGAAAGGACCTGATTCGTGCGTCAACGTTCGATCATCGCCATCACCGCCGCACTCGCGGCGGGATCGCTGACACTCACCGCCTGTGGATCGCGTGACGACGACGGCAAGAGCAGCAGCGGAGACAAGACCACCGTCGTGATCGGCGTCGACGCCCCGCTCACCGGCGACCTGTCCGCACTTGGTCTCGGCATCAAGAACTCCGCCGACCTCGCCGTCAAAACGGCCAACAAGCAGGAGCTCGTCAAGGGCGTCGAGTTCAAGATCGAGGCCACCGACGACCAGGCCCAGCCCTCCGTCGGCCAGCAGAACGCCCAGAAGTTCATCAGCGACAAGGACGTCCTCGGCGTCGTCGGCCCGCTGAACTCCGGCGTCTCCCAGCAGATGCAGAAGCCGCTCAACGACGCGGGCCTCACCCAGATCTCCCCCGCCAACACCGGCACCGAGCTCACCCAGGGCGACGGCTGGAAGACCGGCAAGTCCGTCCGCCAGTTCAAGACGTTCTTCCGCACCGCCACCACGGACGAGATCCAGGGTGCCTTCGCCGCCGAGTACCTCTACCAGAAGGCCGGCAAGAAGAAGGTCTACCTGATCGACGACCAGAAGACCTACGGCGCCGGCCTCGCCGCCTCCTTCAAGACGAACTTCACCAAGCTCGGTGGCAAGATCGTCGGCAGCGACCACGTCAACCCCGACGACCGCGACTTCAACGCCGTCGTCGCCAAGATCAAGAAGACCGGCGCCGACGCCCTCTACTACGGCGGCGAGTACCCCGCCGCCGCCCCCCTGAGCCAGCAGCTCAAGGACAGCGGCCAGAACATCCCGCTCATGGGCGGCGACGGCATCTACTCCGGCGAGTTCCCCAAGCTCAACAAGAAGGCCGAAGGCGACCTCGCCACCTCCGTCGGCAAGCCCGTCGAACAGCTCCCCTCCGCCAAGGAGTTCATCGCCAACTACAAGAACGCCGGCTACAAGGACGCCTACGAGGCCTACGGCGGCCTCACCTACGACGCGACCTGGGCCATCATCGAGGCCGTCAAGATCGCGGTCGAGGGCAACGACGGCAAGGTCCCGTCCGACGGCCGCAAGGCGGTCCTGGACGCCATGGCCAAGGTCAAGTTCGACGGCGTCACCGGCACCATCTCCTTCGACGAGTTCGGCGACACCACGAACCACATGATGACCGCCTACAAGGTCAAGAACGGTGCGTGGGCGCCCGAGTACAGCGCCGCACCCAACGTCAGCTGAGCGAAGGCCGAGCAACACACCCTCCCCACCTCACGCATTGATCAGGCCGCGCGGGAGTGCCCACCAGCGCTCCCGCGCGGCGCCGTATCCGAACCACTCCCACGGAGGCCCTGCGGTGCACGAACTGCCGCAACAGCTGGCCAATGGACTCATCCTCGGCGCGATGTACGGTCTCATCGCGATCGGTTACACGATGGTCTACGGCATCGTTCAGCTCATCAACTTCGCCCACGGCGAGATCTTCATGGTCGGGGGCTTCGGGGCCCTCACCGTCTGGCTCACCCTCCCCGACGGCTTCGCCCTCGGCGCAGCCATCCCGCTCATGATCCTCGGCGGCGTCATCGTCTCCGTCGCCGTCGCCACCGCAGCCGAGCGCTTCGCCTACCGGCCCCTGCGCACCGCCCCGCGACTGGCACCCCTCATCACCGCCATCGGCCTCTCCATCGTCCTCCAGCAGGCCGTATGGATGTGGTACCCCGACGCCAAGAAGGACCGCCCCTTCCCGCAGTTCGACGGCGGCCCCATCGACGTCCTCGGCGCCAACGTCCAGCGCGGCGACCTCTTCGTCCTCATAGCCGCGCCCCTCTGCATGGTCGCCCTCGGCCTCTTCGTCACCAAGACCCGCTCCGGCCGCGGCATGCAGGCCACCGCCCAGGACCCCGACACCGCCAAGCTCATGGGCATCAACACCGACCGCATCATCGTCATGGCCTTCGCCATCGGCGCCGCGTTCGCCGCCATCGCCGCCGTCGCCTACGGCCTCAAGAACGGCCAGGTCGGCTTCCGCATGGGCTTCCTCATGGGCCTCAAGGCCTTCACCGCCGCCGTCCTCGGCGGCATCGGCAACATCTACGGCGCCATGCTCGGCGGCATCGTCCTCGGCGTCGCCGAATCCCTCGCCACCGGCTACATCGGCGACATCCCCGGCATGGACCTCTTCGGCGGCGGCGCCTGGAAGGACGTATGGGCGTTCGCCCTCCTCATCCTCGTCCTGCTGTTCAGGCCACAAGGCCTGCTCGGCGAACGCGTCGCGGATCGGGCGTGATAACGATGACCACCAACATCCCCACCCAGAAGAACACGGACATCACCAAGTCGCCCACCACACAAGCGACTCCACTGATCCCACTCCCCCCGGCCGCGGCACGCCTCATCACCATCGCCGGCACCGCCGTCGCCCTCGCCGGCACCTTCCTCGCCTGGACCTGGACCAAGGACTTCCCCGGCAACCTCACCGTCACCGGCTACCCCGGCGGCCTCCAGGTACTCACCCTCGTCGGCACCATCCTCACCCTGCTGTTCGCCCTCAGCGGCTACGGCATCAAGGGCCTCGGCTGGCTCACCCCCGGCGGCACCAACAGCCCCGTCCTCGTCCTCACCCTCGGCGTCCTCGGCACCACCGGCTACGCCATCGGCGCCATCGCCCAGGAACTCGGCGGCCTCGTCAACCTCGAACCCGGCGCCTGGGTCTCCGGCATCGGCGCCCTCATCGCCGTCACCGGCGCCCTCGGCCTCCCCGCCGACCGGCCCCACGACGACGGCGACACCCCCAACGCCTGGGGCCGCCTCCGCCACGCCCTCACCGCCCCCGAGCCAGGCCGCACCAAGGACCTCCCCTCCTGGGCCGAGATCCTCATCATCGCCGCGGGCTTCGGCGCCGGCCTCTACGTCTTCGCCTACGGCATCGGCACCGAATACTCCGAGCTGTTCGTCGGCTTCCTCATTATCGCGGCCTTCGGCTTCACCGCCCTCAACCGCGCCGGCCTCCTCAAGCAGCTCTCCGCCCTCACCGCCAAGCACCGCACCGTCACCCTCGCGGCAGCCTTCGCCGCCGCGATCTGCTTCCCCTTCACCCAGACCAACGACCAGTTCGCCCTCATCGGCGCCAACATCCTCATCTTCGCCACGGTCGCCCTCGGCCTCAACGTCGTCGTCGGCCTCGCCGGCCTCCTCGACCTCGGATACGTCGCCTTCCTCGGCGTCGGCGCCTACGCCGCCGCCCTGGTCTCCGGCTCCCCCCAGTCGACCATCGGCGTCCACTTCCCCTTCTGGGCAGCGGTCATCACCGGCGCACTCGCCTCACTGATCTTCGGCGTCGTCATCGGCGCCCCGACCCTGCGGCTACGCGGCGACTACCTCGCCATCGTCACCCTCGGCTTCGGTGAGATCTTCCGCATCACCATGAACAACCTCAACGGCAACAGCGGCCCCGACGTCACCAACGGCTCCACCGGCATCCCGAACATCCCCGACCTGGAGATCTTCGGCTTCAACCTCGGAGTCCCCCACAACGTCCTCGGCCACGAACTGACACGCCCCGGCAACTACTACCTGCTGATGCTGCTGTTCACCGCCGTCATCGTCACCGTCTTCCGACGCTCCGCCGACTCCCGCATCGGCCGCGCCTGGGTCGCCATCCGCGAGGACGAAACCGCCGCCACCGCCATGGGCATCAACGGCTTCCGCCTCAAGCTCCTCGCCTTCGCCCTCGGCGCCTCCCTCGCCGGCCTCGCCGGCACCGTCCAGGCACACGTCTCCTACAGCGTCACCCCCGAGCAGTACCAGTTCGCCGGCTCCGTGCCGCCCAACTCGGCCTTCCTGCTCGCCGCCGTCATCCTCGGAGGAATGGGCACCATCAGCGGGCCGCTCGTGGGCGCCGCACTGCTCTACCTCATCCCCGCCAAGCTCCAGTTCATGGCGGAATACCAGCTGCTCCTCTTCGGCATCGCGCTCATGCTCCTCATGCGCTTCCGCCCCGAAGGCCTCGTCGCCGACCGCAGGAAGCAGCTCGAATTCCACGAGACCGGACAGCTCGACGTACCCGACGACAAGGGCCTGCCCGAGACCGCCACCGGCGTCGCCAAGGCAGGGGCGTGACCTCGATGACCACCACCACAACCACCACGACCACCACGGTCCTCGACGCCACCGGCGTCACCATGCAGTTCGGCGGCCTCACCGCCGTACGCTCCGTCGACCTCACCGTCGGCAGCGGCGAGATCGTCGGACTCATCGGCCCCAACGGCGCCGGAAAAACAACCTTCTTCAACTGCCTCACGGGCCTCTACGTCCCCACCACCGGCACCGTCAGCTACAAGGGCACAGTCCTCCCGCCCAAACCCCACCTGGTCACCCAGGCCGGCATCGCCCGCACCTTCCAGAACATCCGGCTCTTCGCCAACATGACCGTCCTGGAAAACGTGCTCGTCGGACGCCACACCCGCACCAACGAAGGCCTCTGGTCCGCACTGCTGCGCCTGCCCAGCTTCAAGAAGGCCGAAGAAGCCTCCCGCGAACGAGCCATGGAACTCCTCGAGTTCGCCGGCCTCGCCGCCAAGGCCGACCACCTCGCCCGCAACCTCCCCTACGGCGAACAGCGCAAGCTGGAGATCGCCCGAGCGCTCGCCAGCGAACCCGGTCTGCTCCTGCTGGACGAACCCACCGCCGGCATGAACCCCCAGGAGACCAGGGCAGCCGAAGACCTGATCTTCGCCATCCGCGACAAGGGCATCGCCGTCCTCGTCATCGAGCACGACATCCGGTTCATCATGAACCTCTGCGACCGCGTCGCCGTGCTCGTCCAGGGCGAGAAGATCGTCGAAGGACCCGCCGAGGTCGTCCAGGCCGACGAACGCGTCATCGCCGCCTACCTCGGCACCCCCTTCGAAGGCGCACCCGGCGCGGAGGAAGCGGCGGAGGTCGAAGCAGCGGAAGAAGCAGCCGAGGCCGCGGAGGCGCCCAGCACCACAGAAGGAGACGAGAAGTGACCGCACTGCTCGAGGTCGAGGACCTCCGGGTCGCCTACGGCAAGATCGAGGCGGTCAAGGGCATCTCCTTCAAGGTCGACGCGGGCGAGGTCGTCACCCTCATCGGCACCAACGGCGCCGGCAAGACCACCACCCTGCGCACCCTGTCCGGCCTCCTCCAGCCCCTCGGCGGCCAGATCAAGTTCGACGGCAAAGTCCTCAACAAGATCCCCGCCCACAAGATCGTCGCGCTCGGACTGGCCCACTCCCCCGAAGGCCGGCACATCTTCCCCCGCATGACGATCGAGGACAACCTCCGCCTCGGCGCCTTCCTCCGCGACGACAAGGACGGCATCGAGAAGGACATCGCCCGCGCCTACGACCTCTTCCCCATCCTCGGGGAACGCCGCAAGCAGGCAGCAGGCACCCTCTCCGGCGGCGAACAGCAGATGCTCGCCATGGGCCGCGCGCTCATGTCCCGCCCCAAGCTGCTCATGCTCGACGAGCCCTCCATGGGCCTCTCCCCGATCATGATGCAGAAGATCATGGCCACCATCCAGGAACTCAAGTCCCAGGGCACCACCATCCTGCTCATCGAGCAGAACGCCCAGGCGGCCCTCTCCCTGGCCGACCATGGCCACGTCATGGAGGTCGGCAAGATCGTCCTCTCCGGCACGGGACAGGACCTGCTGCACGACGAGTCCGTACGGAAGGCGTACCTCGGCGAGGACTGAGTGCTTCGCTGATACGCCTGAGGCCCGCACCCCACTTCTCCGGGGGCGCGGGCCTCAGTCGTGACTGTCTCCGGGCCTCAGCCCTTGCCGGCCTTCTTCTCGTCCGCGTCCAGAATGACCGCCTCAGCAACCTGCTGCATCGACATGCGCCGGTCCATCGACGTCTTCTGGATCCACCGGAACGCGGCCGGCTCCGTCAGCCCGTACTCCGTCTGAAGGATCGACTTCGCCCGGTCCACCAGCTTGCGGGTCTCCAACCGCTGGGTGAGGTCGGCGACCTCGTTCTCCAGCTCCTTCAGCTCCGTGAACCGCGAGACGGCCATCTCGATCGCCGGCACGACGTCACTCTTGCTGAACGGCTTCACCAGGTATGCCATCGCACCGGCGTCCCTCGCACGCTCGACGAGGTCGCGCTGCGAGAAGGCGGTGAGCATCAGCACGGGGGCGATGCGCTCCTCGGCGATCTTCTCGGCCGCGGAGATCCCGTCCAGTTTCGGCATCTTCACGTCGAGGATCACGAGGTCCGGCCGGTGCTCGCGCGCCAGCTCGATGGCCTGCTCGCCATCACCCGCTTCGCCGACCACCGAGTACCCCTCCTCCTCCAGCATCTCTTTGAGATCCAGCCGGATCAGGGCCTCGTCCTCGGCGATGACGACACGGGTCGTCAGCGGAGGCACGTGCGACTTGTCGTCGTCGGGCGCGTCTTCGGGCTGGGGCGACTCGGGGGAGGTCACGGGGGCTCCTTGTTGGGGCAGGGGTGGTGCTGACAAGAGCGTACCTAGCTGCGGTAAGGTGGGGGCACGGCGGGTGACCGCTGACCTTCATATTGAAGGGGCCCCGGTAGCCCAGCGGTAGAGGCCATGGATTCAAAACCCATACAGCGTCGGTTCGAATCCGACTCGGGGCACTTTTCCTTGGATTCCCAGGGTGCCATCAGAAAGCGGATGTTCCCGTTCTCGTGAACATCCGCTTTTTGCTGCGTGTCGTCGCGATCACTCTCCCAGAGTGGGCGCATGTACGACGTCAGCACACGCAAGCAGGCACTCGCCCTGGTTTCACAGGGTCGCAGCTTGAACTCGGTGAGCAAAGAGACGGGTATCTCCCGCTCGGCGATCAGCCGTTGGCTGGTCCGGATCGACCCCCTTGAGCGAACCCCGCCCTGCTTCCGATGTCGAGACACGCCGGGAATGCCGGAAGACACCGCAGCGTATGCGTACCTCTTGGGCCTCTACCTCGGTGATGGCTACATCATCTCCAAACCGAGGCAGCACTATCTGATGATCACATGCACGGCTTCATGGCCCGGCCTGATCGATGCCGCCGAAGCTGCGATGCGCGGAGTCCTGCCCTGGCCCAACGTCACCCGCCTTCAACGGGCTGGATGCGTTGACGTCAAGTCATTCACCAAACACTGGACCTGCGTCTTCCCCCAACACGGCCCAGGCAAGAAGCACGAGCGCCGCATCGCCCTCGAACCCTGGCAACAAGTCATCACCGATGCGGACCCCTGGGAATTCATCCGCGGCCTCATCCACTCCGACGGATGCCGCCTCACCAACTGGACCACCCGAATGGTCCGCGGCGAACGCAAGCGCTACGAATACCCGCGCTACTTCTTCACCAACGTCTCCGACGACATCCGCAGCCTCTACACCGACACCCTCGACAAGGTCGGCATCGAGTGGACGCTCTGCACCCGTCACGGCAACCCGTACAACATCTCCGTCGCCCAGAAGGCGTCCGTCGCCCTACTCGACACCCACGTAGGCCCCAAACACTGACCCACTCCCCTACTTGTCGTCCTCCCCGATGTGATGCACCCGCACCATGTTGGTCGACCCCGACACCCCGGGAGGCGAACCGGCCGTAATCACCACCACGTCGCCCCGCTCGCACCGCCCGTACTGCAACAGCAGCTCATCCACCTGGTCCACCATCGCGTCCGTCGAGTCAGCCTCCGGGATCAGGAACGTCTCCACGCCCCACGTCAGGTTCAGCTGGGAGCGGGTCGCCGGCTCGGGAGTGACGGCGAGGAGGGGGATCGGGGAGCGGTAGCGGGACAGGCGGCGGGCTGTGTCGCCGGACTGGGTGAAGGCGACCAGGTACTTGGCGTCGAGGAAGTCGCCGATCTCGGCCGCCGCCCGGGCGACCGCGCCGCCCTGGGTGCGGGGCTTGTTGCTGTCGGTCAGGGGCGGGAGGCCCTTGGCCAGCATGTCCTCCTCCGCAGCCTCGACGATCTTCGCCATCGTGCGGACCGTGTCGACCGCGTGCTTGCCGACGCTCGTCTCGCCGGACAGCATCACCGCGTCCGTGCCGTCGATGACCGCGTTGGCGACGTCGCTCGCCTCGGCCCGCGTCGGGCGGGCGTTGTCGATCATGGAGTCCAGCATCTGCGTGGCGACGATCACCGGCTTGGCGTTCCGCTTCGCCAGCTTGATCGCGCGCTTCTGGACGAGCGGGACCTGCTCCAGCGGCATCTCGACGCCCAGGTCGCCCCGCGCGACCATGATGCCGTCGAAGCACGCCACGATGTCGTCGATCGCGTCGACCGCCTGCGGTTTCTCCACTTTGGCGATGACGGGCAGCCTGCGCCCTTCCGCGTCCATGATGCGGTGGACGTCCTCGATGTCCTTGCCGCTGCGGACGAAGGACAGGGCGATGATGTCGCAGCCCATGTGGAGGGCCCAGCGGAGGTCTTCCTTGTCCTTGCCGGAGAGGGCGGGGACGTTCACCGCGACGCCGGGGAGGTTGAGGCCCTTGTGGTCGGAGATCACGCCGCCTTCGATGACCTTCGTGTGGACGCGGGGGCCGTCGACCGAGGTGACCTCAAGGCAGACCTTGCCGTCGTCGACGAGGATGCGTTCACCCTCGGTGACATCGTCGGCCAGGCCGGAATACGTCGTTCCGCAGATGTTGCCGTCGCCCTTCACGCCCTCCTCGACCGTGATGGTGAAGGTGTCGTCGCGTTCGAGAAGTACGGGGCCTTCGGTGAAGCTGCCGAGTCGGATCTTCGGTCCCTGAAGGTCGGCGAGGATTCCGACGCTGCGGCCGGTTTCGTCGGAGGCCTTGCGGACCCGTCGGTAGCGCTCCTCGTGCTCGGCGTGGCTGCCGTGGCTGAGGTTGAAGCGGGCTACGTCCATTCCCGCGTCGACCAGGGCTTTGATCTGGTCGTAGGAGTCGGTGGCGGGGCCCAGGGTGCAGACGATTTTTGCTCGGCGCATGTTTCGAGCTTATGACTTACCGGCGGGTAGGGAATTGGCGGCGAATGTCTGCTCAACAACCTTTGGGCAAAGGGTAGTTGACAAGTGTTGAATTGTGCGACGAGGTGCTCCTGTGAGCATCCGATCATCGATCGGTGCGCATCACAATTTCGGGGGCGCCATGGTGAATCGCGCGTTGATCGCCGCCTGGACGCGTTGACGCTGAGGTTCGAGGTCCAGGGGTGCGGCGGTCTCTTCCGCGGCTCCCGCGGACATGGAGCGCATACGGGCGCCGCCGGGTGCCGCCGGATACGCCGGCCTCGGGGCCTCCGCTCCGATGTCGGCGAGTTCGACGAGGGCGGCCAGTGAGGTGCCGAGGGCCTCGGCGTATTCGCGTGCGCGCTGGACGGCTTCGCGTACGGCTTGCTGGCGGGCCTTGCGGTGGGCGGGTGAGCCGGGGCGCAGGGACCACCAGGGGCCGGTGACGCGGGTGAGGTCGAGGTCGGCGAGGCGGGTGGTGAGTTCGCCGAGGGCGGTGAAGTCGGTGAGTTCGGCGGTGATGTGGACGCTGCCGTGGTAGGTGCGGATGTGTTCGCCGCGGCCGCGTTTGGCGAGTTCGGGGGTGATGGAGAAGGCGCCGGTCTCCAGGCGTTCGACGGCGTCTCCGTAGGACTTGACGAGGTCGAGGGCGGTGGCGTTGCGGTGGGTGAGGTCGTCGAGGGCGGAGCGGCGGTCGCGGCCGCGGGCGGCGACGGTGATGCCGATGCGGGCGATCTCGGGGTCGACTTCGAGGTGGGCCTCGCCGCGGACGGCGATGCGGGGTGCGTCGGGGGTGCCGTAGGGGACGTGGGTGGGTTCGTCGGGCGAGGTCATACGCCCCACTCTGTCATGTCTTCGCTGGTTAGCGGCTTGTGGTTGGTGGATTCGGTCACCAATTCGAAACCTTGTGGATCTGTTGCGCTCCGTCATGTCCGGGTCAGAATCTACGCGCGTCGTTGACCTATCCCCGAGGAGAACCAGACATGCCGTTGAACCGCCGGAAGTTCCTGAAGAAGTCGGCCGTCACGGGGGCGGGGGTGGCGGTCGCTGGTGCGGCGGCGGCTCCGGCGGCGCAGGCGGCTCCCGCCAAGCCCGCGATGCCCTCGAAGCCCTCGAAGCCCTCGAAGCCCTCGAAGCGGTACGCGTTCACCGTGATGGGCACAACCGACCTGCACGGCAACGTCTTCAACTGGGACTACTTCACGGACAAGGAGTTCGACGACAAGGCGCACAACGACGTCGGTCTGGCGAAGATCTCGACCCTGGTGAACCAGATCCGCGAGGAGAAGGGCCGCCGCAACACGCTGCTCATCGACGCCGGCGACACGATCCAGGGCACGCAGTTGTCGTACTACTACGCGAAGGTCGACCCGATCACCGCCAAGGGCGGTCCGGTGCACCCGATGGCGCAGGCCATGAACGCGATCGGCTACGACGCCGCCGCGCTCGGCAACCACGAGTTCAACTACGGCATTCCGGTGCTGCGCAAGTTCGAGGAGCAGTGTCGTTTCCCGCTGCTGGGCGCGAACGCGCTGGACGCGAAGACGCTGCGGCCGGCGTTCGCGCCGTACAGCATGCACCGGCTGTGCACGCCGTTCGGGCGGGACGTGAAGGTGGCGGTGCTGGGGCTGACGAACCCGGGCATCGCGATCTGGGACAAGGCGAACGTGCAGGGGAAGATGACGTTCCCGGGTCTGGAGGAGCAGGCGGCGAAGTGGGTGCCGAAGCTGCGTTCGATGGGTGCGGACGTGGTGATCGTGTCGGCGCACAGTGGTTCGTCCGGCACGTCGTCGTACGGTGACCAGCTGCCGTACATCGAGAACGCGGCGGGTCTGGTGGCGGAGCAGGTGCCGGGGATCGACGCGATCCTGGTCGGGCACGCGCACACGGAGATCCCGGAGTACTTCGTCGCCAACAAGGAGACGGGCAAGCAGGTCGTGCTGTCGGAGCCGCTGAAGTGGGGGCAGCGGCTGACGCTGTTCGACTTCGAGCTGGTGTGGGTCAAGGGCCACTGGGCGGTCGAGAAGGTGGGCGCGCGGGTCCTGAACTCCAACACGGTGGAGGAGGACCCGAAGATCACGAAGCTGCTCGGTGACGAGCACACGAAGGTCGTGGCGTACGTCAACCAGGTGATCGGTACGAACACCGCCGAGATGACCTCGGTGGAGGCTCCGTACAAGGACGTGCCGATCATCGACCTGATCAACCACATCCAGGCCGACACGGTGAAGCAGGCGCTGGCGGGTACGGAGTACGCGTCGTTGCCGGTGCTGTCGCAGGCGGCGGCGTTCTCGCGGAGCGCGGTGATTCCGGCGGGGCAGGTCACGATCCGGGATGTGGCGGGTCTGTATGTCTTCGAGAACACGCTGGAGGCGCGTCTGATGACGGGTGCGCAGATGAAGGCGTATCTCGAGTTCTCGGCGAACTACTACGTGCGGACGGCGCCGGACGTGGTGGTCGACCCGGCGCAGCTGACGAACGCGAACGGTACGCCGGATTACAACTACGACGTGGTGAGCGGTCTGACGTACGAGATCGACATCGCGAAGCCGGCGGGTTCGCGGGTGACGGACGTGCGGTTCGAGGGGGCGCCGCTGGCGGACGACCGGCAGTTCGTGTTCGCGGTGAACAACTACCGGGCCAATGGGGGTGGGAACTTCCCGCATGTCGCCGCGGCGAAGGTGCTGTGGTCGAACTCGGACGAGATCCGTAACACGATGATCGCCTGGGTGAAGGCGAAGGGGTCGATCGATCCGGCCTTGTTCGCGTCGGTGGACTGGAAGCTGACGCGTAACGGTACGCCGGTCTTCTAGCCGTCCGTGGAGCCGCCTCGTCCCTCGCGACGGGGCGGCTCCGGTGTTTCTGGCCGGCTAGCGTCCGTCGACGAGGGGGATGAGGGTGCGGGGCTGTCGGGCTCGGGGGACCTGGGGTTGGGGTTGTTCGAGTCCGAAGGTGGTGAAGGCGGTTCGGGTGGGGAGGGGGTAGGTCTCCTTGCCGGTGAGGGTGTTGAGGATGGTGGCGCTGCGCCAGGCGGCGAGGCCGAGGTCGGGTGTGCCCACGCCGTGGGTGTGGAGTTCGGCGTTCTGGACGTAGACGGCGCCGGTGATGGAGGGGTCGAGGACGAGGCGGTGGTGCTCGTCGACGCGTGGGCGTCCGCTGCTGTCGCGGCGCAGGTAGGGGTCGAGGCCGGCGAGGATGCGGTCGAGGGGGCGTTGGCGGTGGCCGGTGGCGAGGACGACGGCGTCGGTGGTGAGGCGGCTGCGGGTGTTCTGCTGGGGGTGTTCGAGGTGGAGTTCGATCTTGGTGGTGGCGATGCGGCCGGCGGTGCGGACCTGGACGCCGGGGGTGAGGGTGGCGTCGGGCCAGCCGCCGTGCAGGGTGCGGCGGTAGAGCTCGTCGTGGATGGCGGTGATGGTGTCGGCGCTGATGCCCTTGTGGAGTTGCCATTGGGCGGCGGTGAGGCGGTCGCGGACGGGTTCGGTGAGGGCGTGGAAGTAGCGGGTGTAGTCGGGGGTGAAGTGCTCCAGGCCGAGCTTGGAGTTCTCCATGGGGGCGAAGGATTCGGTGCGGCCGATCCAGTGGAGGTTTTCGTGGCCGGGGGTGCGGTGGCGCAGGAGGTCGAGGAAGACCTCGGCGCCGGACTGTCCGGAGCCGATGACGGTGACGTGGCCGGCGGCGAGGAGGGTGGCGCGGTGGGTGAGGTAGTCGCAGGCGTGGACGACGGGGACGCCGGGGGTGTCGACGAGGGGGCGTAGTGGGTCGGGGATGTGGGGTTCGGTGCCGATGCCGAGGACGATGTTGCGGGTGTGGGTGCGGCCGAGTGCTTCGGCTTCTCCGTCGGTGTCGAGTTGGGTGTGATCGACTTCGAAGATGTCGCGTTCGGGGTTCCAGCGGACGGCGTCGACCTGGTGGCGGAAGTGGAGTCCGGGGAGGCTGGCGGCGACCCAGCGGCAGTAGGCGTCGTATTCGGCGCGGTGGATGTGGAAGCGTTCGGAGATGTAGAAGGGGAAGAGTCGGTCGCGGGTTTTGAGGTGGTTGAGGAAGGTCCAGGGGCTGGTGGGGTCGGCGAGGGTGACGAGGTCGGCGAGGAAGGGGACTTGGAGGGTGGTGCCGTCGATGAGCAGGCCGGGGTGCCAGTCGAAGCGGGGGCGTTGTTCGTAGAAGACGGCGTCGACTTCGGTGAGGGGGTGGGCGAGGGCGGCGAGGGAGAGGTTGAAGGGGCCGAGGCCGATGCCGACGAGGTCGCGGGGGGTGCCTGGGGCTGGGTGGGGTGGCGTGCTCATGCGGGGGTGTGTCCTTCTACCAGGGTGAGGAGGGTGGCCAGGTCGTCCGGCCGGGTGTGGGGGTTGAGGAGGGTGGCTTTGAGCCAGAGTCGGCCGTCGAGGCGGGCGCGGCCGAGGACGGCCCGGCCGTCGGTGAGGAGGGTGCGGCGTACGGCGGCGACGGCGTCGTCGGTGGCGGCGGCGGGGCGGAAGAGGACCGTGCTGAGGGTGGGCCGGTCGCGGAGTTCGAAGGCGGGGTGGGCGGCGACGAGGTCGGCGAGTGTGTGGGCGTGGGCGCAGACGTGGTCGACGAGGGTGCCGAGTTGGGTGCGGCCGAGGGTTTTGAGGGTGGCGGCGATCTTGAGGATGTCGGGGCGGCGGCTGGTGCGGGTGGAGCGGCCGAGGAGGTCGGGGAGGCCGGCGTCGGTGTCGTCGTCGGCGTTGAGGTAGTCGGTGCGGTGGTGCAGGGCGGTGAGGTCGTGGGGGTCGCGGACCGCGAGGAGTCCGGCGGCTACCGGTTGCCAGCCGATCTTGTGGAGGTCGAGTCCGACGGTGTGGGCGGTGTCGAGTCCGGTGAGTTTGTGGCGGTGGCGGGTGCTGAGGAGGAGTCCTCCTCCGTAGGCGGCGTCGATGTGGAGGCGGGCGTGGTGGGTGGCGCAGAGGGCGGCGATGTCGGGGAGGGGGTCGATGAGGCCAGCGTCGGTGGTGCCCGCGGTGGCGGCGACGAGGACGGGGCCGTGGTGGTGGGTGAGGGTGTCGTCGAGGGTGGTGGGGTCGAGGGTGCCGGTGGGGGTGGGCACGATGACGGGGTCGGGCAGGCCGAGGAGCCAGGCAGCGCGGGGCAGGGAGTGGTGGGCGTTGGCGCCGCAGACGAGTCGGAGGTCGGTGCCGTGTGTTTCTCGGGCGAGGAGGAGGGCGAGTTGGTTGGACTCGGTGGCGCCGGTGGTGACGAGGGCGTCGCCGGCCTTGTCCTGGCCGTAGATCTCCGCGGCGAGTGCTCTGGTGACGAGTGCCTCGAGTTCCGAGGCGGCCGGGGCCTGGTCCCATGAGTCGAGGGAGGGGTTGAGGGCGGAGGCGGCGAGGTCGGCGGCGGTGGCGACGGCGAGGGGCGGGCAGTGGAGGTGTGCGGCGCACAGGGGGTGGGCGGGGTCGGCGGCGCCTTCGGCGAGGGTGTGGACGAGGGTGCGCAGGGCGTCGGGGTCGCCGGTGTCGGGCAGTACGTCGCCGACGGCGGCCCGGACGCGTGCGGCGACGGTGTGCGGGCCGCCGACGGGGAGGGGTCCCCCGCGGGTGCGGGTGCCGCTGGCGAGGGCGTCGAGGACGGTGTCGAGCAAGGGCCGCAGTGCGCCGGGGCCTTGGGGGCCTGAGGCGAGGGGCGGCGTGTGCATGGGGTTTCTCTCCGGGGCGTCACGGTGGAGTCCCAGCTTGTACCCGGATGCTCCAACACGCCCGAAAAGAGCGGCGATCAGAACCCGAAAGAGGGTATGTCCCGCCGGGGTCGCCTGGAGTTCAGGCCGCCCGGAAGTCGTCCGCGTGGTCGGTGGACCAGGTGGCGAAGGTGCGTGCGGGGGCGCCGGTGAGGTCCTCGACGGTGGTGGTGATCTCGGGAGGTACGCCGACGGTGGCGGCGAAGGACGCCACGAGGGCCTGCACCATGGCGGGCGGTACGTTCGGGAAGAGTTCCGGGCCGGCGTCCTGCGGCGGTATCTCGATGAAGCGCAGGTCGCGGCCGAGGGCCCGGCCGATCGCGTCGATCTGCTCGGCGTTGGTGGTGGCCTCGGGGCCGGTGAGGCGGTGGACGGCGCCGGTGTGGCCGTCGTCGAGGAGGGCGCGTTCGGCGACGGCGGCGATGTCGTCCTCGTGGATGGGCGCGGAGAGTCCGTCCGCGAAGATTCCGCGGACGGTGTCCCCGGCGCGGGTCTGGGGGGCCCATTGGAGGGCGTTGGTGGAGAAGGCGTTGGGGCGCAGGAAGGTCCACTCCAGGCCGCTGTCGCGCAGTCGCCGTTCGACGGTGGCGTGCATCACGTGGATGGGGTGGGTCTCGTCGGCGCCGTCCTGGATGATCCCGGAGGACAGCAGGACGACGTGGCGTACGCCGGCCGCGCGGGCCGCGTCCAGGAGGTCGGCCGCCTGGACGTAGAGGAAGAGCTTGGTCACGCCCTGGAAGGGGGCGGTGGGGTCGTCGTGGTGGAGCGGCACGACCTCGGCGGTGTCGGGCAGGTCGGCGCGCCGGGGGTCGCGGGTCAGCGCGCGTACGGGCCGGCCGGCGGCGGTGAGCCGTTCGACGAGGGCGCGGCCGACGTTTCCGGTGGCGCCGGTCACTGCGATCACGGGGTTTCCTCCGATGAGTCGGGGACTGATCGTCCTTGGCTCGGTCGAGCCTAGGAAGGCCGATCGGTCCCCCGCATCGTCGGCAGGGACCAGCCGCGCCCTACGTCGGGGGTCCTACACCTCCCGTACACGCAACGCCCGTGCGAGATCGTCGAGGTGGTCGACGAGCTTGCGGCGCAGGGCGGGGGTGGGGTCGGCGTCGCGCAGGCAGGCCCGGCCGAGGTGGAGGGTCTCGGGGTCGACGGCGTGGGCGGGGAAGGCCCAGCGGCCGGCGGCCTCGGCGATGGCGGGGCCGCGGCGGGCGGCGACGGCGACGGCGTCCTCGTAGAAGCGGGGCACGTACTGCCGTACGAGGTCGGCCTGTTCGGGCTGCCAGAAGCCCTGGGCGGTGGCGGTGAAGAGGTAGTTGGAGAGGTCGTCGCCGGTGAACATCGCCTCCCAGGCCTTGGCCTTGGTCTGCGGGTCGGGCAGGGCGGCACGGCAGCGGGCGGCGCCTTCCTGGCCGGTGGCGCTGGGGTCGCGGTCGAGTTCGGCGGCGATGGCGTCCTCGTCGGTGGCGCCGAGGACGGCGAGCCGGCCGAGGACGCGCCAGCGCAGGTCGGGGTCGAGTTCAGGGCCGCCGGGGACGGTGCCGTCGGCGAGCCAGGCGGCGATGGTGTCGGGGTGGGCGGCGACGTCGATGAAGTGGCGTACGGCGATGAGGCGCAGGCCGGGGTGGTCGCCGTCCTCGGTGCGGCGGATGAGGTCGCGGCAGAGGGAGGCGAGGGTGGTGAGGGCGGCGGGCCGTTCCTCGGTGGTGAGGTAGCGGTCGGCGATCTGGGTGTGGGCGAAGGCGAGGACGCCCTGCACGAGCGCGAGGTCGGTCTCGTGCGGGAGGTGGGCGCGGGCCGTCTCCAGGTAGGCGGTCGGGGGGAGTTCGCCGTCGCGTACGGCGTCGCGCAGGGCATTCCAGACGACGGCGCGGGTGAGGGGGTCGGGCAGTCCGGACAGGCCGGTGCGCAGGGCCTGGAAGGATTCGGGGTCGAACCGGATCTTGGCGTAGGTGAGGTCGCCGTCGTTGAGCAGGAGCAGGGCGGGGCGCTTGCCGATGGGACGGGGCTCGTGCTGCGGGATGTCGAGGTCGAGGCGGTCGCGCAGGGTGAGGCGGCCCTCGTCGGTGAGGTCCTGGTCGTAGAGGCCGACGGCGATGCGGTGGGGTCGGCTGCCGGTGTGGGCGACGGTGAGGGTGCGTTCGCCGTTGTCTCCGGTGATGACGGGTGTGAGGGTGTCGACGCCGGTGGTGCGCAGCCAGGCGTCGGCCCAGGCGTGGACGTCGCGGTCGGTGCCGTCGGCGAGGGAGTCGATGAAGTCGGCGAGGGTGGCGTTGGCGAACTTGTGGCGGGCGAAGTGGGTGTTGATGCCGGCCAGGAAGTCCTTCTCGCCCAGCCATGCGACGAGTTGCCGTAGGGCGGAGGCGCCCTTGGCGTAGGAGATGCCGTCGAAGTTGAGGAGGGCGGAGGCGGTGTCGTCGACGTTCTCGGGGGCGACGGGGTGGGTGGAGGGCCGCTGGTCGGCGTCGTAGCCCCAGGCCTTGCGGACGACACCGAAGTCGGTCCAGGTGTCGGTGAAGCGGGTGGCCTCGGTGAGGGTGTGGTAGCCCATGTACTCGGCGAAGGACTCGTTCAGCCAGATGTCGTCCCACCACTTGAGGGTGACGAGGTCACCGAACCACATGTGGGCCATCTCGTGGGCGATGACCATGGCGCGGGTCTGGCGTTCGGTGTCGGTGACGGCGGAGCGGTAGACGAACTCGTCGCGGAAGGTGACCAGTCC
The DNA here is from genome assembly GCF_000720255.1 of Streptomyces griseus subsp. griseus. Lineage (GTDB taxonomy): Bacteria > Actinomycetota > Actinomycetes > Streptomycetales > Streptomycetaceae > Streptomyces > Streptomyces griseus_I. Next base: position 311,036 of record NZ_JOJE01000001.1, read on the forward strand.
GGGGTTCTCCATGGCGCCGGCGTTGAACTCGGGGACGAACGCCTGGTCGTAGGAGTCGAAGGGGTAGGGCTCGTCGAACTTCTCGTGGTAGCGGTCGAAGCAGGCGCGGGTGATGGAGAGGATTTCGTCGGCGTCGGCGTCGAGGTGGCGGGCGAGGGAGCGGCGGCTGTGGATACCGAAGGGCAGGCCGCGGTGTTCGGTGCGTACGGAGTGCCAGGGGCCGGCGGCGACGCAGACGAGGTAGGTGGAGATGAGGGGGGTGGGGGCGGCCTGCCAGCGGCCCTGTCCGAGGTGTTCGGCGATGCCGTTGGTGAGGACGGTCCAGCCTTCGGGGGCGGTGACGGTGAGTTCGAAGACGGCCTTGAGGTCGGGCTGGTCGAAGGCGGCGAAGACGCGCTGGACGTCGTCCATGAAGAGCTGGGTGTAGGCGTAGGTCTCGCCGTCGGTGGGGTCGGTGAAGCGGTGCATGCCCTCGCCGGTGCGGGAGTAGCGCATGCGGGCGTCGATGCGCAGTTCGTGCTCGCCGGCGGTGAGGTTGCGCAGCGGCAGCCGGTTCCCGTCCAGGGTGTCGGGGTCGAGGGGCTGTCCGTCGAGGGTGACGGAGCGCAGCTCGGCGGGCTTGACCTCGACGAAGGTGGAGCCGTCAGCCCGTGCGGTGAACCGGATGACGGTCTGGGACTCGAAGGTCTCGTCGCCGGTGGTCAGGTCGAGCTCGATCGTGTAGCGGTGGGCGTCGATGAGCTGGGCTCGGGCTTGCGCTTCGTCGCGCGTCAGTACGGACATGGTGGACATGCTGCCTGATGGCGGGGTCATGGCACAGAGGCGGATCGGTACGCGCCCTATGTCCCGTCTCGCGCCGGAGCCGCCTGTTCGAGTTCGCGCGGTCCGGGCAGACGGGCCGGGGCGGGTGCGGGGGGCACCGGGTCCTTGAGGAGGGCGCGCAGTTCGCGGACCTCCTCTTCGAGGGCGAGGTGGCGTTGGTGGGCGTCGTAGAGGTAGCGGACCTTGGTGCGCAGGGCCCAGGGGTCGACCGGTTTCATGACGAGGTCGGCGACGCCCAGGCCGAAGGCGGAGGCGGTGAGTTCCTGGTCGGGGCCGAAGCCGGTGAGCAGGACTACCGGTATGTGCTGGGTCTGTTCCACGCGCCGCATGTAGCGCACGACGTCGAGGCCGCTGACGCCGGGCATGCGCACATCGAGCAGGAGCAGGCCCACGTGGCCGCGCAGGACGTGCTTGAGTGCCTCGTCTCCGCTGGTGGCCCGGCTCAGCTGGTAGCCGAGCGGGGCCAGGGCGCTCTCGAGCGCGTACAGCGTGTCCTGGTGGTCGTCGACGATGAGGATTTTGGCATCAGACGGCATGGCCCCACGTCCCTCCCGCGGTGGGAGGACCAGCTTACGTCGGGTCGCTGACGCGCGGTGCCCGTCGGGTGACGAGCGGTGCACGCCGCGGTCTGCGTCCGTGGCGCCGACGTGTCCCGCTCGGGGAGGTGCCGTGCGAGGTCAACGGGGGGTGGTCTGCGTTCCGTTGACGGTGTCCTCGGCGATGCTCTCGTGGTGGCGGATCACCTCGGCGATGATGAAATTGAGGAACTTCTCAGCGAAGGCCGGGTCGAGCTTGGCGCTCTCTGCGAGGGCGCGCAGCCGGGTGATCTGGCGGGCCTCGCGGTCGGGGTCGGCGGGCGGCAGCTGGTGGCGGGCTTTGAGGTGGCCGACCTGCTGGGTCGCCTTGAAGCGCTCGGCGAGCATGTGGACGACGGCGGCGTCGATGTTGTCGATGCTGTCGCGCAGCCGGGCGAGCTCCTCGCGGACGGCGGGGTCGACGTCGCCGGTACCGGTGTTGCTGGTGGTCATGGATGTTCACCCTAGTCGCCGTCGGGGGCGGCCTCAGCTTCGGTCCGACCGGCGAGATCCGTCCCGATCGCCACGGACGCCGGGGGCCGGGGTCTGCGTAGAGTGGGTGGGGGTTCTGGGCGTCTTGGGGGTGAGGGCGTGGCGAACGACGGACCGGTCGAGCACGGCTACCCGCATCTGGAGACGGTGCGGGCCGCGATCACCGCGCTGTACCGGCGGCTGTCGTACGACACGGTGCGGACGTTCGCGACCAGTGTGGCTCCGGCCGACGTGGCGTTCTCGGACGTGGACGACCTGTATCTGGGGGCGCAACGGGTGGCTCGTGAGCTGGTGCGTCACTACCGGCTGCCGGACGCGCGGATGATCGTGGGTTTCCGGGAGATGCGGCACGCGGCGAACATCGAACTGGCGGCGGGTCCGGAGTACTTCGTGGAGCTGAACGACCGGTTCCGTACGCATCGGCGGGACATCGGGGCGGCTCTGGCCCACGAGATCATGCATGTGTATCTGCACCGCCTGGATCTGTCCTTCACGGGGACGCGGGAGAACGAGATCCTCACGGATACGGCGACGACGTATCTGGGGGCGGGCTGGCTGCTGCTGGACGCGTACCGGGAGGACGCGGCGTCCTCGCAGAAGCTGGGGTATCTGACGCCGGAGGAGTTCGGGTACGTGCTGGCGAAGCGGTCGCTGGTGTTCGGTGAGGATCCGTCGACGTGGTTCACCAGTGCGCAGGCGTACACGGCGTATGCGATGGGGATGCGGCGGGCCCGGCAGGACGAGCAGCAGCCGCCGTTGACGGCGGCCGGCTGGGCGGGCCGCCGCCGTTACGCCCGCGACCGCCGGCACGCGCAGGACCAGGTGCCGGTGGCGGTCGCGGGCGCCCCGTACGCCTTCACGCCGGATGTGCGGGGTCCGCTGCGGGTGACGTTCCCGTGCCCGACGTGCCACCAGCGGATCAGGGTGGAGGTCCGGGGGCGCGTGCGGGCGCGGTGTGCGCTGTGCCGGACGGTGCTGGAGTGCGACACGTAGGGCGGTTTCACCGCGCCGAGCGCGCCGCGGCCGTGGAGAAGATCCCGGACGTGCCGCCCGCGAGGTCGGCCGGTACGGCGGACAGGACGACGTTGACGAGGGGCAGCAGGAGGAGTCCGGGCCGGCGCCTGCGAGGGCCGGCCCGGGGGTCGGGGGCCAGGCCCTGGTGTGGGTGTCGGCGGTGTCGCCGACGGCGGCCCGGGGGCCGGGGGGCAGGCCCTGGTGTGGGGTGTCGGCGGTGTCGCCGACGGCGGCCCACACCCCGGTGAATCGGCCCGCCATCGGCAGCGCCCCGGCCGCGAGCACGAGTCGCCCGAAGCATATGGCGAACACTCCGGCGGCGGGTGCGGTGAGGAAGCCGCCGCCGGGGAAGGCGGCGGCCGGCCCACCGGCCCGCGCCGCTGTGTACCCGTTCGCCTACGTCCCGTACACCGCCCCGGGCGGCTCCGACCGGGCCAGCAGCTTCCGTACCTGCTCCCCCACGTCCGCTGGGCTCCACCGGCCTCCCTTGTCGGCGCTCGGTCCCGGTCGCCAGCCTTCCATCACGGTCACGCGACCGCCTTCCGTCTCGAAGACGCGCCCGGTGACGCCAGCGCTCGCGGCGGAGCCGAGCCAGACGACCAGGGGGGAGACGTTCTCGGGGGCCATCGCGTCGAAGCCGGAGTCCGGCGCGGCCATCGTGTCGGCGAAGGTGCGCTCCGTCATCCGGGTGCGTGCGGCGGGCGCGATCGCGTTGACCTGGACGCCGTACCGGCGGAGTTCCGCCGCGGCGACCAGGGTCAGCCCCACGACGCCGGCCTTCGCCGCGCTGTAGTTGCCCTGCCCCACGGACCCCGACAGGCCCGCTCCACTGCTGGTGTTGATGATCCGCGCCGCGGGCGTGCGTCCCGCCTTCGCCTGGGCCCGCCAGTGCGCGGCGGCGTGTTTCAGCGGCAGGAAGTGACCCTTGAGGTGGACGCGGAGTACGGCGTCCCAGTCGTCCTCGTCGAGGTTGACGAGCATGCGGTCGCGCAGGAAGCCGGCGTTGTTGACCAGGGTGTCGAGCCGGCCGTACGTCTCCAGCGCGGTGCGGACGAGGGACGCGGCGCCTTCGGTCGTGGCGATGTCGCCACCGTGGGCGACGGCCTCGCCGCCCGCGGCACGGATCTCGTCGACGACGGCGGCGGCAGGGCTGCGGGGGCCGGGCTCGTCACCGGGGCCGGGCTCGTCACCCGGGCCGGGCAGGGCACCGAGGCCGGGAGCGCCGCGGGAGCCGAGAGCGCCACCGACGTCAGGCGCGTCGCCGGCGCCCGGTCTGCCACCGACGTCGGGCACGTCACCGACGCCCGGTCTGCCACCGACGTCAGGGGTGCCACCGACGTCAGGCGCGTCGCCGGCGCCCGATGTGCCGTCGAGGCGTACGTCCAGGTCGTTGACGACGACGCGGGCGCCTTCCGCCGCGAAGGCGAGTGCGTGGGCGCGGCCGAGTCCACGGCCGGCGCCGGTGACGACGACGACCCGGCCGTCGCAGATTCCGCCCATCTCACTTCCCCTTCCACTTCTCGTTGTTGGCGGTCGCCGCGTCGAGGAACGCCGGCCGCTCTCCACCGCCGTGGACGTGGAGGCTCGCTCCGCTGATGTAGGCGGCCGCGTCGGAGGCGAGGAAAACAGCGGCGGCGCCGACGTCGGCGGGTTCGGCGAGGCGTTCGAGCGGCACGGTGCGGGAGACGGCGGCGAGGCCGTCCTCGCCGCCGTAGTGGAGGTCGGACCGCTCCGTGCGGACCATACCGACGACCAGCGTGTTGACGCGGATGTCCGGTGCCCACTCGACCGCCATGGAGCGGGCGAGGCTCTGCAGTCCGGCCTTGGCCGCTCCGTAGGCCGCGGAGCCGGGCGAGGGGCGGCCGCCGCTGACGCTGCCGATCATCACGATCGAACCCCTGGTTCGCCTCAGGTGCTCGTGGGCGGCGAGGGAGGCGGTCAGCGGGGCGATGAGGTTCAGTTCGACCACGCGCGCGTGCCGTTCGGCGCCCGCGTCGGTCAGCCGTCGGTAGGGGGTGCCGCCCACGTTGTTGACCAGGACGTCGAGGCGGGGCAGCGCGGCGAAGAAGGCGGCCACGGCGGCCCGGTCGCGCAGGTCCAGGGGGATGAACTCGGTGCCCTTGACGGGGTTTTCGGGTGGTCTGCGGGCGCACGTCACGACGTGGTCGCCCGCCTCCGCGAAGGCCCTGGCGATGCCCGCACCGACACCGCGGGTGCCGCCGGTGACGACGACGGTTCGGTTGTCCACAGGCCCTCCCGCTTGTCAGCGGCGACTGCTAGCTTCGAAGTCGCACACCTAACAAATGTTTGGTGGAAAGGTAGCTGACTGCGAAGGTAGCTGATGCGTCCATGGGTGTCTCCACCTCGTCCCCGGAAAAGGGGATTTCCGTCGTCACCGTCGATTTCCCACCGGTGAACGCCTTGCCGGTGGACGGCTGGTTCGCCCTGGCCGACACCGTGCGTGCGGCCGGCCGCGACCCGGAGGTGAGGTGCGTGGTGCTGGCCGCCGAGGGGCGGGGGTTCAACGCGGGCGTGGACATCAAGGAGATACAGGCCCGCGGACAGCGCGCCCTGCTCGGTGCGAACGCGGGCTGCGCGGAGGCGTTCGCGGCGGTGTACGAGTGCGAGGTGCCCGTCGTGGCGGCGGTGCGGGGCTTCTGCCTGGGCGGGGGCATCGGGCTCGTGGGCAACGCGGACGCGATCGTGGCGAGCGAGGACGCCACCTTCGGGCTGCCGGAGCTGGACCGGGGCGCGCTGGGCGCGGCGACCCACCTGTCCCGGCTGGTCCCGCAGCACCTGATGCGCGCGCTGTTCTACACCGCGCGCACGGCGACGGCTGCGGAGCTGCACGCGCACGGCTCGGTGTGGCGGGTGGTGCCCCGTGACCCCCGTGACCTGCTGCGGGCCGCCGCGCTGGAGCTGGCGCGGGAGATCGCCGCGAAGGACGGGCGGTTGCTGCGACTGGCCAAGGCCGCCCTCAACGGTATCGATCCGGTCGATGTCCGCCGCAGCTACCGCTTCGAACAGGGCTTCACCTTCGAGGCGAACCTCAGCGGGGTGGCCGACCGGGTCCGGGCCGGCTTCGGGAAGGAGGGTGCGAGGTGAGCGACAAGACGATGACCGCCGACGAGGCCGTCGGACGGCTGATGAGCGGCATGACCCTCGGCATCGGCGGGTGGGGCTCGCGCCGAAAACCGATGGCGCTGGTGCGGGCCCTGCTCCGCTCCCCCGTCACCGATCTCACGCTCGTCTCCTACGGCGGTCCGGACGTCGGCATGCTGGTCGCCGCCGGCCGGGTCCGCAAGCTCGTCACCGCCTTCGTCACCCTCGACTCGATCCCGCTCGAACCCCACTTCCGGGCGGCACGCGAGCGTGGGGAACTGGAGCTGACGGAGATCGACGAGGCGATGTTCATGTGGGGGCTGCGCGCGGCGGCGAACCGGCTGCCCTTCCTGCCGGTGCGGGCCGGGATCGGTTCGGACGTGATGCGGGTCAACCCCGGTTTACGGACGGTGACTTCCCCCTACGAGGACGGGGAGAGGTTCGTGGCGATGCCAGCCCTGCGGCTGGACGCGGCGCTCGTGCACGTCAACCGCGCGGACCGACAGGGCAACGGCCAGTATCTCGGCCCGGACCCGTACTTCGACGACTTGTTCTGCGAGGCGGCGGACGCGGCGTACGTCTCCTGCGAGCGGATCGTGGACACGGCCGAGCTGACAAAGGCGGCGGCGCCGCAGTCGCTGCTGGTCAAGCGGCACACGGTGACGGGTGTCGTGGAGGCGCCGAACGGGGCGCACTTCACGTCCTGCGCCCCGGACTACGGCCGGGACGAGGCGTTCCAGAAGCGGTACGCGACCACTCCCTGGCCGGAGTTCGCGGCGCGCTTCCTCGCCGGGGACGAACAGGCGTACCAGGCGGCGGTCAGGGAGGAGACGTGAAGGCGGGCGCGCTGGAGGGCAGGGAGACGGACGCGCCCGATGTCACCCGCGCCGAGTACTGCGTGGTCGCCTGCGCCGAGGCATGGCGTGGCGCGGGTGAGGTCCTGGCGAGTCCGATGGGGCTGGTCCCCTCCGTCGGTGCCCGTCTCGCCCGGCACACGTTCGCGCCGGACCTGTTGCTGACCGACGGCGAGGCACTGCTGGTCGGCCTGGACGGAACGGTCGAGGGCTGGTTGCCGTACCGGCAGCATCTGGCCCTGGTCACCGGTGGCCGGCGGCACGTGATGATGGGCGCGAGCCAGATCGACCGGTACGGCAACCAGAACATCTCGTGCATCGGCGACTGGGCGAGGCCCGCCCGGCAGCTGCTCGGGGTGCGCGGCGCGCCGGTCAACACCCTCAACAACCCGACGAGTTACTGGATACCGCGGCATTCCAGACGGGTCTTCGTCGAGAAGGTCGACATGGTCTGCGGGGTCGGGTACGACCACGCGGCGGGCGCGCGCCACCACCGCATCCCGCGTGTCGTCTCCGACCTGGGCGTCTTCGACTTCGCCACGCCCGATCGGTCGATGCGGCTGGCCTCGCTGCACCCCGGGGTGAGTGTCGAGGAGGTCCGGGAGGCGACGGGCTTCGCTCTGGTGGTCCCGGACGAGGTGCCGTACACCCGCGAACCGACCGCGGAGGAACTGCGCCTGATCCGTACGGTGATCGACCCGCACAACACCCGGGCCCAGGAGGTCGGTGCCTGATGGAGACGGCACTCACCCGGCTGGTCGGGGTCCGGCACCCGATCGTGCAGACCGGGATGGGCTGGGTGGCGGGCCCCCGTCTGGTCTCCGCGACGGCGGAGGCGGGTGGGCTGGGCGTCCTGGCCTCGGCGACCATGACGCTCGACCAGCTGCGGGATGCGATAAGGGAGGTCAGGTCCCGTACGTCCGCGCCGTTCGGGGTGAATCTGCGGGCCGACGCGACGGACGCCGGTGAACGGGTGCGGATCATGCTCGACGAGGGCGTGCGGGTCGCGTCGTTCGCGCTCGCGCCCTCCCGGGAGCTGATCGGCGCGCTGAAGGAGGCGGGCGTGGTCGTCATCCCCTCCATAGGCGCCCGGCGGCACGCGGAGAAGGTCGCCGCGTGGGGCGCGGACGCGGTGATCGTGCAGGGCGGGGAGGGCGGCGGACACACCGGGGACGTGGCGACGAGCGTGCTGCTGCCTCAGGTGGTGGACGCCGTCGGCATCCCGGTGGTGGCGGCGGGCGGATTCTTCGACGGGCGGGGCCTGGTGGCCGCGCTGGCGTACGGCGCGGCCGGCGTCGCCATGGGTACGCGGTTCCTGCTGACGTCGGACTCGACGGTGCCGGACGCGGTGAAGGCGAGGTACCTGGCGTCGACGGTGAGGGACGTGACGGTGACGCGGGCGGTCGACGGCCTGCCGCACCGCATGCTCCGGACGGAGCTGGTGGCCGCCCTGGAGGACTCCGGGCGCGCGAGGGCGGTGCTGCGGGCGGTGCGCGCGGCGTCCGGTTTCCGCAGGCTGTCCGGGCTGACCTGGCGACAGATGGTGCGCGACGGGCTCGCCCTGCGGCACGGCAAGGACCTGTCGTGGAGTCAGGTGCTGATGGCGGCCAACACGCCGATGCTGTTGAAGGCGTCGATGGTGGACGGCCGTACGGACCTGGGGGTGATGGCGTCCGGGCAGGTCGCCGGGGTGATCGCCGACCTGCCGTCGTGCGCGGAGCTGGTGGAGCGGATCATGAAGGAGGCGGAGGAGACGCAGGCACGGCTCTCCACCCTGCGCTGAGCGTCACAGCCTCTCGATGACCGTCACATTGGCCTGGCCGCCGCCCTCGCACATGGGCACCATCCTCAACGGCACCCTCGCCCTGCTCGGCCCCAGGGGCCGCACAGGCTTCGCGAGCCGGCGCCGGACTCCGTCCGTCGAAGCAGTCGGCCGGCGTGCCCCGCCCACCGCTCCCGTCCCTCCAACCGCTGCGCCAGTCCCGTTGACCCCGCCGCCCCGGTCACCGCCGTCACAGCCTCTCGATGACCGTCACGTTGGCCTGGCCGCCGCCCTCGCACATCGTCTGGAGGCCGAAGCGGCCTTCCGTGCGCTCCAGTTCGTGCAGGAGGGTCGTCATCAGTTTGACGCCGGTCGCGCCGAGGGGGTGGCCGAGGGCGATGGCGCCGCCGTTGACGTTGACCTTGTCCGGGTCCGCGCCCGTCTCCTTGAGCCAGGCCAGGACCACGGGGGCGAACGCTTCGTTGATCTCGACGAGGTCGATGTCGTCGATGGTCAGGCCGGTCCTCTTCAGGGCGTGGGCGGTGGCCGGTATGGGCGCGGTCAGCATGCGGATGGGGTCCTCGCCGCGCACCGAGAGGTGGTGCACGCGGGCCCGGGGGGTGAGGCCGTGTTCGCGTACCGCACGCTCCGAGGCCAGCAGCATCGCCGCCGCGCCGTCGGAGACCTGCGAGGAGCATGCGGCGGTGACGGTGCCGCCGTCGATGACCGGCTTCAGCGCGGCCATCTTCTCCAGGGTGGTGTCCCGGCGGGGCCCCTCGTCGACGCTCACGTCGCCGTAGGGCACGGTCTCGCGCCGGAAGCGTCCCTCGTCGAGGGCTCGTACGGCCCGCTGGTGGGAGCGCAGTGCGAACTCCTCCTGGTCCTGCCTGCTGATCGACCACTTCGCGGCGATCATCTCGGCCCCGGCGAACTGGTTCACGGGTTTGTTGCCGTACCGGGCGCGCCAGCCCTCGCTGCCGGCGAACGGTCCTTCCGTGAAGCCCAGGGGTTGGGCCGCCTGCCGGGTGGCGAAGGCGATCGGTATCTGGGACATGTTCTGCACCCCACCGGCGACCACCAGGTCCTGGGTGCCGGACAGCACGCCCTGCGCGGCGAAGTGCACGGCTTGCTGGGAGGACCCGCACTGCCGGTCCACGGTGACGCCCGGCACCTCCTCGGGCAGTCCGGCCGCCAGCCAGCAGGTCCGTGCGATGTCCCCGGCCTGCGGTCCCACCGTGTCCAGGCAGCCGAGGACGACGTCCTCGACGGCGGCGGGGTCGATGCCCGAGCGGGAGACCAGCTCCTTCAGCACATGTGCCCCGAGGTCCGCCGGATGGACCCCGGCGAGCCCTCCCCCGCGCCGCCCGACGGGCGTACGGACCGCTTCGACGATGTAGGCCTCGGCCATGGCGACTCCCTGGTGGTCGGCTAGGTGCGTACGGCGATCCCGTCCAGCACCATCGACAGGTACTGCCGGGCGATCTCCTCCGGGCTGTGCTGTCCGCCGGGCCGGTACCAGGACGCGGCGACCCAGACGGTGTCGCGGACGAACCGGTAGGTGAGGCGGACGTCGAGGTCGGCGCGGAAGACGCGGTCGGCGACCCCGCGCTCCAGCGTGGACAGCCACGCCTGTTCGAACTTGCGCTGTGACTCGGCGAGGAACGCGAACCGTTCCTGCGCGACGAGCTGCCTGCTCTCCTTCTGGTAGATCGCGACGGCGGCGCGGTGCCGGTCGATCTCCCGGAACGATTCGGTGACGAGGGCTTCGAGGGTCTCGCGGGGGCCCTTTCCGGCGGCCAGGACGGTGTCGTACCCGTCCCACAGCTCGCCGAGGAAGGTGCGCAGGATCTCTTCGAGCATCGACTCCTTGGAGTCGAAGTGGTAGTAGAGGCTGCCCGCGAGCATGCCCGCGTGGTCGGCGATCTTGCGTACGGTGGTGGCGTTGTAGCCCTGTTCGGCGAAGACCTCGGCGGCGGTGTCGAGGAGTTCGCGGCGCCTGGCGGGTGCGGCGGTCACCTGGGGCTTCTTCTTGGTCGGCACGGTTCCATTGTGGTTGCTCCGGTCGTCAGGCGTGCTGGCTGCTGACGGAGACGACCTCTCCCGTCATGTACGAGGAGTAGCCCGACGCCAGGAAGACGATCACGTTGGCCACCTCCCAGGGCTGCGCGTGGCGTTTGAAGGCCTCGCGCGTGGTCAGCTCCTCCAGCAGCTCGGGGGTCGTCACCTTCGCCAGGTGCGGGTGCATGGCGAGACTCGGTGAGACGGCGTTGACCCGCACGCCGTAGGCGGCCGCCTCCACCGCCGCACACCGGGTCAGGGCCATCACGCCCGCCTTGGCGGCGGCGTAGTGCGCCTGTCCTGCCTGGGCCCGCCAGCCGGCGACGGAGGCGTTGTTGACCACGACCCCGCCGCCGGTCTCCCGCATCCGTCGCAGCGCCGCCCGGGTGCAGCGGAAGGTGCCGCCCAGCGTCACGTCGAGCACGCGGTCCCACTGTTCGTCGGTCATGTCAGCGAGCTCCGCGGTGCCTCCGAGTCCGGCGTTGTTGACGACGACGTCCAGCCGCCCGTGCTCCCGCACGGCCGTGTCGAACAGCGCTCCGACCTGCGTCTCGTCGGTGACGTCGCAGGGCAGCGCGGTCACCGACGCCGCACCGAACTCCTCGGCGAGCTCGGCCTCGTACGCCTTGAGGCGGCGCCCGTGGGCGTCGCTGATCAGCACGCGCGCGCCCTCCTCCAGGAAGCGGCGCGCGGTAGCCCCGCCGATGCCCGCGCCCGCCGCTGCCGTGATGACGGCGGTGCGCCCCTCCAGCAGGCCGTGCCCGGGCACGTAGGCCGGACTCTCGACGTCTGTCATGGGACCACGCTAACCTACCAAACACTTGTTAGGGAAGGTTCGGTCAGGGAAGGACGGCGGCCCGTGGATCTCGACGTCACCCCACAGGACGAGGCGTTCCGCGCGGAGGCCCGCGCCTGGCTCCACGCCCACGTGCCCGCCGCCCCGCTGCCCTCCCTGGAGACGGCCGAGGGCTTCGCCGCGCACCGCGCGTGGGAGGCCGAACTGGCCGCGGACCGCTGGTCGGTGGTGAACTGGCCGACGGCGTACGGCGGGCGGGACTGCGGACTGGTCCGGTGGCTGCTGTTCGAGGAGGAGTACTACGCGGCGGGCGCCCCCGGCCGGGTCGGCCAGAACGGCGTCAGCCTCCTCGCGCCCACCCTCCTCGACCACGGCACCGAGGAGCAGCGGGCCCGCGTGCTGCCGCCCATGGCACGGGGCGAGGTGGTCTGGGCGCAGGCCTGGTCGGAGCCGGAGGCCGGGTCCGACCTGGCCTCCCTCACCTCCCGGGCCGTGCGCACGGACGGCGGCTGGCTGCTGAGCGGCCAGAAGACCTGGTCGTCCCGGGCGCCCTTCGCCGACCGCGCCTTCGGCCTGTTCCGCAGCGAGCCGGGGACGCCGAAACCCCACCAGGAACTGACCTACGTGATGTTCGATCTGCGCGCGCCCGGCGTCACCGTCCGCCCCATCGGCCGGCTCGACGGGAAGCCGGCGTTCGCGGAACTGTTCCTGGACGAGGTGTTCGTGCCGGACGAGGACGTGATCGGCGAACCCGGCCAGGGCTGGCGGATCGCGATGTCCACGGCCGCCAATGAGCGGGGCCTCACCCTGCGCTCCCCGGGGCGTTTCCTCACCTCGGCGGACCGGCTGTGGGAGTTGTGGCGGGAGCTGGGCGCTCCGGACGCCACGCGCGACCGGGTCGCCGACGCCCTGATCGGTGCGCGCGCCTACCAGTTGTTCACCTACGCCGCCGCCTCCCGCTTCCTGGCGGGCACTCCACTCGGCCCGGAGTCCAGCCTGAACAAGGTCTTCTGGTCGGAGTACGACATCGCGCTGCACGAGACCGCCCTCGATCTGCTGGGTGAGCGGGGCGAGTCGGCGGACAGCGAGTGGGCGGAGGGGTACGTCTTCGCCCTCGCGGGCCCCATCTACGCGGGCACGAACGAGATACAGCGCGACCTCGTCGCCGAGCGCCTGCTCGGCCTGCCGAAGGGACGCCGCTGATGCGTTTCCTCCTCGACGCCGAGCAACGGGCGTTCGCCGCCTCGCTGGACGCGATGCTCACGGCCGCCGACACACCCGCGCTCATACGGCGGTGGAGCCGCGGGGAGCACACGGGCGGGCGCGCGCTGTGGTCCCGTATCGCCGACGCCGGCGTGTTCGCGCTCGCGGTCCCGGAGGCGTACGACGGATGCGGGCCCCGGCCCGTCGACCTCGCCGTGGCCTTCGTCGAACTGGGCCGCCACGCGGTTCCGGGCCCCCTGGTGGAGACGGTCACGGCGGCCGTCCTGCTGAGCGAACCGGCCCTCGCCAAACGCTTCCTGGGATCTCTGGCATCGGGCGAGACGATGGCGACGGTCGCCCTGGGCGGCGCGGACGGCACGGCCCTGGACGGCGATACGGCGGCGCTCCTGCTCTCCCTCGGCGCCGACGGTCTGCGTCTCGCCCCCGGGCACGGGCCTGTTCGTGCGTCGCTCGACCCCGCCCGCCGGCTCACGTCCCTCGCGCCCGGCGGCGAACTCCTCACCCCCGGCCCTCCGCTCGCCCACGCCCTCACCTGGGCCCGCCTGGCCACCGCCGCCCAAGCCCTCGGGGTCGGTCTGGCGCTGCTCGACCGGACCGTGGCCTACGTCAGGCAGCGCACTCAGTTCGGGGTTCCCATCGGCTCTTTCCAGGCGGTCAAGCACCGGCTGGCCGATGCCACGATCGCGCTGGAGTTCGCCCGCCCCCTGGTGTTCGGCGCCGCTCTGACGATGTCTCCGGCCGATGCCGCCGCCGCCAAGGTGAGCGCCTGCGGGGCCGCGTACGCCACCGCCCGTACGGCGCTCCAGTTGCACGGCGCGATCGGCTACACGGCGGAGTACGACCTGTCGCTGTGGCTGACCAAGGCCCGGGCCCTGCGCACCGCGTGGGGCACGCCCGACGAGTGCCGGGCCACGGTGCTCGGTGACCGTGCCCGCCGCCGATGAGCGTCAGGCCCGGACGATCCCCTGGGCCCGCGCGGCGACCAGCCACTTCGGGAACTCGCCCACGAGACGGTCGTACAGCTCGCTGTCCGAGACCTTGCGCGGATCCGCCCCCGCGTGGAAGAAACCGGCGTTGTCGACGACACGCCTGCCCGGGACGGACAGCTCGTCGAGTTTGCGCAGGTACTCGAACTGCCGGCTCCCCGGATCGCCGAACCCGATGAACTGCCAGAACAGCGGAAGTTTCGCCGCCTTGCAGAGGTAGCGCTCCGCGGCGAGCTTGTTGATCGGGCCGCCGTCGGTCTGGAAGACCACCAGCGCGGGGGCGGTGGAGCCGCTGTCGAGGTAGTGGTCGATGACGGCGTCCATGGCCAGGTGGTAGCTGGTCTTGCCCATGTGTCCGAGACCGGCCACGATCCGCTCGATCCTTCCCTCGTGGTCGGCGAGGGCGATGTCCGTCTCGGCGTCGACGTCCGTGGAGAAGAAGACGACCGGCACCCGGCCGTCGTCGTCGAGGTGCGCCGACAGCCCCAGCACCCGGTCGGCGAGCGCCTGCACACTGCCGTCCTTGTAGTACGGCTTCATGGACCCCGAGTAGTCGACCACGAGATACACGGCGGCCCGCAGCCCGTCCAGTCCGTGCTTGGTGAGGGAGACCCCGGCGGTCCTGTAGAGGTTGACGAGCGCGGGTGCCGTCTCCTGGATCTTGCTGAGGCTGATCGCGACCATGGGGCACACCTTCCCACACCCGGACATGCGACGGCGCCTGCCAGGTCGTCCGGTCGGGGACTGTGAGGCAGGCGCCGTCTGGTGTTCCGTACGCCGTTGTACGGGACGTTTGTGAGGGGCCGTCAGGCCCCTTGTTCAGCGGGTCCGTCAGACCATCAGCGAGCGGTCCGTCGGGCGGATCGGGGCCGGCAGGTCGCTGGCGCCGGTGAGGAAGCGGTCGACGCCGCGGGCGGCCGAGCGGCCCTCCGCGATCGCCCACACGATGAGGGACTGGCCGCGGCCGGCGTCACCGGCGACGTACACGCCGGGGACGTTGGTCTGGAAGTCGGCGTCGCGGGCGATGTTGCCGCGCTCGTCGAGTTCCAGGCCGAACTGCTCGACCAGGCCGTTCTCGCGGTCGGTCCCCGTGAAGCCCATCGCCAGCGTCACCAGCTGGGCGGGGATCTTGCGCTCCGTGCCCGGCTTCGGGGTCAGCTTGCCGTCGATGAACTCCACCTCGCTGAGGTGCAGCCACTGGACGTTGCCGTCCTCGTCGCCCTCGAAGTGGGTCGTGGAGACGGAGTAGACCCGCTCGCCGCCCTCCTCGTGCGCGGAGGTGACCTTGTACAGCATCGGGAAGGTCGGCCACGGCTGATTGGTCGCGTGCCGCTCGTCGTTCGGGCGGGGCATGATCTCCAGCTGCGTGACGGAGGCCGCGCCCTGGCGGTGGGCGGTGCCGACGCAGTCCGCGCCGGTGTCGCCGCCGCCGATGACGACGACGTGCTTGCCCTCGGCGGAGATCGGGGGCACCACGTAGTCGCCCTCCTGGACCTTGTTGGCCAGGGGCAGGTACTCCATCGCCTGGTAGATGCCCTTGAGCTCGCGACCGGGGGCCGGGAGGTCACGGGCGGTCGTCGCACCGGCGGCGATGACGATCGCGTCGTAGCGCTTCTTCAGGTCGGTCGCCTTGAGGTCGCGGCCGATCTCGATACCCGTACGGAAGCGGGTGCCCTCCGCGCGCATCTGCTCGATACGGCGGTTGATGTGCCGCTTCTCCATCTTGAACTCGGGGATGCCGTAGCGGAGGAGGCCTCCGATACGGTCCGCGCGCTCGTAGACGGCGACGGTGTGGCCCGCCCGGGTCAGCTGCTGGGCGGCGGCCAGGCCCGCCGGGCCCGAGCCGATGACGGCGACGGTCTTGCCGGACAGGCGCTCGGGGGCCTGCGGCTTGACGTCACCGCTGTCCCACGCCTTGTCGATGATCGAGACCTCGACGTTCTTGATGGTGACCGGCGGCTGGTTGATGCCGAGCACACACGCCGACTCGCACGGGGCGGGGCACAGCCGGCCCGTGAACTCCGGGAAGTTGTTCGTCGCGTGCAGGCGCTCGGAGGCCTCGGTCCAGTCCTCGCGGTAGGCGTAGTCGTTCCACTCGGGGATCAGGTTCCCCAGCGGACAGCCGTTGTGGCAGAACGGGATGCCGCAGTCCATGCACCTGCTGGCCTGCTTGCTGATGATCGGCAGCAGGGAGCCGGGGACGTAGACCTCGTTCCAGTCCTTGACGCGCTCCTCGACGGGGCGGGACTTGGCGACCTCGCGGCCGTGGTTGAGAAAGCCCTTGGGGTCAGCCATTGGTCGCCGCCTCCATCATCTTCTCGGTGATCTCGGTCTCGGAGAGACCGGCTCGCTCGGCGGCGTCCTTGGCGGCGAGCACTGCCTTGTACGTGCTGGGGATGATCCTGCTGAAGCGCTCCACGGAAGCGTCCCAGTCCACGAGGAGCTTCTCGGCCACGGTCGAGCCGGTCTCCTCGGCGTGACGGCGCACCACGTCGTGCAGCCACTGCTTGTCCGTGTCGTCCAGCGCCTCGACCGCGTCGAGGTTGCCGACGTTGACGTTGTCGCGGTCGAGGTCGATCACGTAGGCGATACCGCCGGACATACCGGCCGCGAAGTTACGGCCCGTCGCGCCGAGAACCACCGCGTGACCGCCGGTCATGTACTCGCAGCCGTGGTCGCCCACGCCCTCCGAGACGACCGTCGCGCCGGAGTTGCGGACGCAGAACCGCTCGCCCGTACGACCGCGCAGGAACAGCTCACCGCCGGTCGCGCCGTAGGCGATGGTGTTGCCCGCGATCGTCGAGTACTCGGCGAGGTGGTCGGCGCCCCGGTCGGGACGGACGATCACGCGGCCGCCGGAGAGGCCCTTGCCGACGTAGTCGTTGGCGTCGCCCTCCAGGCGCAGCGTGACACCGCGCGGCAGGAAGGCGCCGAAGGACTGGCCCGCCGAGCCCGTGAAGGTGATGTCGATGGTGTCCTCGGGCAGGCCCGCGCCACCGAACTTCTTCGTCACCTCGTGGCCGAGCATGGTGCCGACCGTCCGGTTGATGTTGCGGATGGCGACCTGGGCGCGCACCGGCTGGGCCTCGGTCGCGTCGGAGGCGGCGAGGGCATCGGCGGCGAGCTTGATGAGCTCGTTGTCGAGCGCCTTCTCCAGACCGTGGTCCTGGGCGATGACCTGGTGCAGGGCCGCGCCCTCGGGCAGCGCCGGCACGTGGAACAGCGGCTCCAGGTTCAGGCCCTGCGCCTTCCAGTGGTCGACGGCACGCTGGACGTCGAGGACCTCGGCGTGGCCGACGGCCTCCTCGATGGAGCGGAAGCCCAGCTCGGCGAGGATCTCGCGGACCTCCTGGGCGATGAACTGGAAGAAGTTCACCACGTACTCGGCCTTGCCGGAGAACCGGTCGCGCAGCGTCGGGTTCTGGGTGGCGATGCCGACCGGGCAGGTGTCCAGGTGGCAGACGCGCATCATGACGCAGCCGGAGACGACGAGCGGCGCGGTCGCGAAACCGAACTCCTCGGCGCCGAGCAGCGCGGCGATGATCACGTCACGGCCGGTCTTCAGCTGGCCGTCGGTCTGCACGACGATGCGGTCGCGCAGGCCGTTGAGCAGCAGCGTCTGCTGGGTCTCGGCGAGGCCGAGCTCCCAGGGGCCACCCGCGTGCTTGAGCGAGGTGAGCGGGGAGGCGCCCGTGCCGCCGTCGTGGCCGGAGATCAGGACGACGTCCGCGTGGGCCTTGGAGACACCCGCGGCGACCGTGCCGACGCCGACCTCGGAGACCAGCTTCACGTGAATCCGCGCCTGCGGGTTCGCGTTCTTCAGGTCGTGGATCAGCTGGGCCAGGTCCTCGATGGAGTAGATGTCGTGGTGCGGCGGCGGGGAGATCAGGCCGACGCCCGGCGTGGAGTGCCGGGTCTTGGCGACCCAGGGGTAGACCTTGTGACCGGGCAGCTGGCCGCCCTCGCCGGGCTTGGCGCCCTGGGCCATCTTGATCTGGATGTCGTCCGCGTTGACCAGGTACTCCGAGGTCACGCCGAAGCGGCCGGAGGCCACCTGCTTGATCGCCGAGCGGCGCACCGGGTCGTACAGGCGCTCGGGGTCCTCGCCGCCCTCACCGGTGTTGGACTTGCCGCCCAGCTGGTTCATGGCGATGGCGAGGGTCTCGTGCGCCTCCTTGGAGATGGAGCCGTACGACATGGCGCCCGTGGAGAAGCGCTTGACGATCTCGCTGACCGGCTCGACCTCGTCGATGGAGATCGGCTGACGGTCACCGGACTTGAAGCCGAACAGACCGCGCAGCGTCATCAGGCGCTCGGACTGCTCGTTCACGCGGTCGGTGTACTTCTTGAAGATGTCGTAGCGACCGGTGCGCGTGGAGTGCTGGAGGCGGAAGACCGTGTCCGGGTCGAACAGGTGCGGCTCGCCCTCGCGGCGCCACTGGTACTCGCCGCCTATCTCCAGCGCGCGGTGGGCCGGCGCGATGCCGGAGGCCGGGTAGGCCTTGGCGTGGCGGGCGGCGACCTCCTGGGCGATGACGTCGATGCCGACGCCGCCGATCTTGGTGGCCGTGCCGTTGAAGTACTTCTCGACGAACCCCTCGTCGAGGCCGACGGCCTCGAACACCTGGGCGCCGCGGTAGGAGGCGACGGTCGAGATGCCCATCTTGGACATGACCTTCAGGACGCCCTTGCCGAGGGCGTAGATCAGGTTGCGGATCGCCTTCTCGGCCTCGATGTCCGACAGGAAGGTGCCCGCGCGGACCAGGTCCTCGACGGACTCCATGGCCAGGTACGGGTTGACGGCCGCGGCCCCGAAGCCGATGAGGAGGGCGACGTGGTGGACCTCGCGGACGTCACCGGCCTCGACGAGCAGGCCCACCTGGGTGCGCTGCTTGGTGCGGATGAGGTGGTGGTGGACGGCCGAGGTGAGCAGCAGCGACGGGATCGGCGCGTGCTCGGCGTCGGAGTGGCGGTCCGACAGGACGATCAGGCGGGCGCCGTTGTCGATGGCGGCGTCGGCCTCGGCGCAGATCTCCTCGATGCGCGCGGCGAGGGCGTCGCCGCCGCCGTGCACCCGGTACAGGCCGGAGAGGGTCGCGGCCTTGAAGCCGGGCATGTCGCCGTCGGCGTTGATGTGGATGAGCTTGGCGAGCTCGTCGTTGTCGATCACCGGGAACGGCAGGGTGACGCTGCGGCAGGAGGCGGCCGTCGGCTCCAGGAGGTTGCCCTCGGGGCCCAGCGACGAGCGCAGGGAGGTGACGAGCTCCTCGCGGATCGCGTCCAGCGGCGGGTTGGTGACCTGCGCGAACAGCTGGGTGAAGTAGTCGAAGAGCAGCCGCGGGCGCTCGGACAGCGCGGCGATGGGCGAGTCGGTGCCCATCGAACCGATCGGCTCGGCGCCGGCCTTGGCCATCGGCGCGAGGATGACGCGCAGCTCCTCCTCGGTGTAACCGAAGGTCTGCTGGCGGCGGGTGACCGAGGCGTGGGTGTGGACGATGTGCTCGCGCTCGGGCAGGTCGACCAGCTCGATCTCGCCGGCCTCCAGCCACTCCGCGTAGGGCTGCTCGGCGGCGAGGGACGCCTTGATCTCGTCGTCCTCGATGATGCGGTGCTCGGCGGTGTCCACGAGGAACATGCGGCCGGGCTGGAGGCGGCCCTTGCGGACGACCTTGGCCGGGTCGATGTCGAGGACGCCGACCTCGGAGCCGAGGACGACGAGGCCGTCGTCGGTGACCCAGTAGCGGCCGGGGCGCAGGCCGTTGCGGTCGAGCACGGCGCCGACCTGGGTGCCGTCGGTGAAGGTGACGCAGGCCGGGCCGTCCCAGGGCTCCATCATCGTGGAGTGGAACTGGTAGAAGGCGCGCCGGGCCGGGTCCATGGATCCGTGGTTCTCCCACGCCTCCGGGATCATCATCAGCACGGAGTGCGGCAGCGAACGGCCGCCGAGGTGGAGGAGTTCGAGCACCTCGTCGAAGGACGCCGAGTCGGAGGCGTCGGGCGTGCAGACCGGGAAGACCCGCTCGAGGTTCTCCTGCGGGCCGAACAGGTCGGAGACCAGCTGGGACTCGCGGGCGACCATCCAGTTGCGGTTGCCCTTGACGGTGTTGATCTCACCGTTGTGCGCGACGAAGCGGTACGGGTGGGCGAGCGGCCAGCTCGGGAAGGTGTTCGTCGAGAAGCGCGAGTGGACCAGGGCGACGGCCGACGCGAAGCGGCGGTCGGACAGGTCGGGGAAGAAGGGCTCCAGCTGGCCGGTGGTCAGCATGCCCTTGTAGACGATGGTCCGCGCGGACAGCGACGGGAAGTAGACGCCGGCCTCGCGCTCGGCGCGCTTGCGCAGCACGAAGGCCTTGCGGTCGAGGGCGATACCCGTGGAAGGCACTGCGGCGCCGTCGGTCACGAAGACCTGGCGGAAGGCGGGCATCGTGGAGCGGGCGGTGGCGCCGAGCAGTTCGGGGGCGACGGGGACCTCGCGCCAGCCGAGGACGGTGAGGCCCTCGTCCGCGGCGATCGTCTCGATGCGCGAGACGGCCTCGGTCGTCCCCTCCTCCGGCAGGAAGGCGATGCCGACGGCGTATCCACCGGCCGCGGGGAGCTCGAATCCGGCCACATCACGGAAGAACGCGTCGGGGACCTGGGAGAGGATACCGGCGCCGTCGCCGGAGTCGGGCTCGGAGCCGGTGGCACCGCGGTGTTCGAGGTTGCGCAGGACCGTCAGGGCCTGCTCGACCAGGGTGTGGGACGCCTCGCCGGTGAGGGTGGCGACGAAACCGACGCCGCACGCGTCGTGCTCGTTGCGGGGGTCGTACATACCCTGCGCAGCAGGGCGAGCATCCATGAAGGACCAGTTCTGGCCATTCGCGGAATGCTGGGACGGCTGGCGCGGCGTACGCATCGGCTCTCCCGTCGTCGTCTCAAGTGGCATATGCAGGTGCCGAGGGACGACGTTGGCCCTCTGCTTAGTGCAAAATTTCGTGCAGGTTACATGATGGAGCGGTTCTCGGGAACCGGATACTCCGTTCCAGCATGCGGACGCCGCAGTGAGCGGCGGTCACCGTGCACGACGGTGGAATGGATGGGGACCGATACGGACAGATCGGTGTCCATCGATCCAGGGGCGGGGTGGGCGGCGTCGCTCACTCCACTGCGCGCCGTGGGCACCATTGCCCACAGCGCTTACGGCTCATGCCCGGTGGTTAAGCATTCGAAACCAGCGAGTAACGGCTACTTATGCGGCCCATCGCATAAGTAGCATCCGAGCTATCCTACGGCCGTTCCGAACAGGCTGCCCAGGGCGTACGTCACACCGGCCGCCGCGCCTCCCAGGGCGAGCTGCCGCAGACCGCTGTACCACCAGGTCCGCGCCGTCACCCTGGCCACCACGGCACCGCAGGCGAAGAGCCCGATCAGTGCGAGGAGAACGGCCGGCCACAGGGCGGTGGCGCCCAGCAGGTAGGGCAGCACGGGCAGCAGTGCGCCCAGCGCGAAGGCACCGAAACTGGAGACGGCGGCGACCAGCGGCGAGGGCAGGTCGCCGGGGTCGATGCCCAGTTCCTCGCGGGCGTGGATCTCCAGGGCCTGCTCGGGATCCTTGGACAGCTGCCGGGCGACCTGCTGCGCCAGGTCGGGCTCGACGCCACGGGCCACGTAGAGTGCGGCGAGCTCGGCCTCCTCGTCCTTGGAGTGCTCTCTCAGCTCCCGCCGCTCCACCTCCAGTTCCGCCTCGACGAGCTCGCGCTGCGAGGCGACGGAGGTGTACTCTCCGGCGGCCATCGAGAAGGCTCCCGCGGCGAGGCCCGCGAGTCCGGTCAGGACGATGGTGTGCTGGCCGACCGAGCCGCCGGCGACGCCGGTCATCAGGGCGAGGTTGGAGACCAGGCCGTCCATCGCGCCGAAGACGGCGGGGCGCAGCCAGCCACCGTTCACGTCCCGGTGGGTGTGGTTGTCGCGGTGCGCTTCATGCAGCGCCGCCTCGGTCTCTATGAGCGCCATGGGGTCTCCAGCCGTACTTCTGGACTGATTCTACTTTTCGACAACGCTTACGGTACGCCTCCGATTCCTCGCCCGCCAGCAAGGAAAGGCTGGGCTAACCTGCAGTTTTGTCGGTTCTCGCTCATCCGTGTAGGGAGCCGCACAGATGTCGACCGGGTGACGCTGCGGTGGGTCAGGCTGCGCCGGAGAGCGCACCGGGGACAGTTCCGCAAAGGGTTCCGCGCCCCTGGCGGGCACCCCCGAGAGGAGCCGCGTATGGCATCGATCGCCTGCATTCCCTCCGTCCCGCCGCCCGGGAACGCCACCGAACTGCGGGAACGGGCCCGGGGCGCGCTGCTCGGCCTGGCCGTGGGCGACGCCCTCGGGGCGCCCGCCGAGAACCTCAAGCCGTCCGAGATCCGCGCGCGCTGGGGCCGTATCACCGGCTACGTCGCCGAGAAGCCGGCGGGCACGGACGACACCGAGTACGCGATCTTCTCCGGGCTGCTGCTGGCCCGGCACGGCTCGGCGCTCACCCCGGCGCACGTCGAGGCGGCCTGGCACGAGTGGATCGCCGACCGCGCGGAGGGCCCCTTCCGCGGGGCCGGCTTCAGTGAGCGCGGCACGCTGGAGAACCTCCGGCGGGGCCTGGCAGCCCCCATCTCCGCCCAGCACCGGCACGCCTGGAGCGACGGCCTGGCCATGCGTGCGGCCCCGTTCGGGGTCTTCGCGGCGGGCCGCCCCGCCGAGGCGGCCCGCCTGGTCGCGATCGACGGCTCCGTCAGCCACGACGGCGAGGGCATCTACGGCGGCCAGGCGGTCGCGGCGGGAGTGGCGGCGGCGATGGCCGGCGCCCCCACGATCGCGGTCGTCGCCTCCGCCCTGGCCGTCGTCCCGGACGACTCCTGGACCGCCCGCTCACTGCGCCGCGCGGTGGCCGTCGCCCACCGCGGCGAACGCGCGGTCCGCTGCGCCGTGGTGATCGGCGGCTACCCGTGGACCGACCTCGCCCCCGAGGCGGTGGCCCTCGCGTTCGGCGCGTTCGCGGCGGCCGACGGCGACTTCCGGCACGCCGTCCTGACAGCGGTGAACATGGGACGCGACGCCGACACCACGGCCGCGGTCGCCGGCGCCCTCGCCGGCGCCACCCAGGGCTTCTCCGCGATCCCCGAGGAGTGGGCGGCCGCGATCGGCCCGGCCCGGGGCAGCTGCCTGCCCTCCATGGCGGGCCACCACGTCCTCGACATCGCGGACGCGCTGGTATCCGACGACCCGCGGGACCCCTGGCCCCCCGTCACCCCGCCGCCGACCCCCGACCGGAGCGAGGCCCACTCATGACCCCGGCCCCCGGCCCCTGGGGCACCGAGTCGAGCACGACGACGACAGCACCGACGACCGCCACGGAGGTACTCGAGGGTTCGCCCGACAGGCCGACGGAGAGGCGTGGGAGCGAGGTGCTCACCTCCCCGGGGTCCACCCCGGTCGCCCGCCACCGCCGTATCGAAGGTCTCCTCCTCGGTCTCGCCGCCGGGGATGCCGCCGGGTGGCCCGCCGCCCGGCATCGGGCGGTCCGGATGCCGGAGTGGACCAGGAGGCTCACACGGGAGCTGGACACGTTCGCCGAGCAGAACGCGACGACCACGCTGCCCGTCCCCATCGCCCTCAACCAGTCCCCGGAGCCGCTCCGCCTGGGTCCCTCCGACGACGCCGAGTGGGCGGTGTTCGCGGCGGAGGCCGTCCTGCGGGCCGGGGACGACAGCGTGCTCGGCGACCTGAGCAGGGAACGCAGGATGCGCGCCGCCATCGACCTGACCTGGAACGCGGCCGCGAGCGAGGTCGCCGCGGCCGCCGAACGCGCGCCCGAGGTGGAGTCCGCCGTACTGCCCCTGCGCGCCCGCATCTCCGTCCGGGCCGGCCTCGGCAACCTCGCCACCGGCCTGCGCCCGCCCGCCACCGGCCACGACAACCCGCACTACTTCGACGACGCCGCCTGCGTACGCGCCTGCGTCCTCGCCGTGGCCCACCCCGGCGACCCCCGGCTCGCCGCCGACCTCGCCGAGTTCGACGCCCGCTACACCCAGGACGGCGACGGCGTGCACGGCGCCCGCGCGATGGCGGCGGCGCTCGCGCTGGCCCTGGTCGGCGCACAGGTCGAGGAGTGCGTGACGGCCGCCCTCGCCGAGCTCCCCGAGGAGACCGAGATCGGCCGCAACGCCCGCGAGGCACTGCGGCTGGCCCACGCCGCCAAGAGCACCTTCGCCCTGGTCCCGCCCCTGGAGCACCGCATCGTCGACCACGTCTACAGCTACGGCGTCGCGGCCGCCGAGACCGTCCCCGTCGCCCTCGCGCTGGCCACGGCGGCCCACGGCCGTATCGCCGAGGCGGTCCCGGCGGCGGCCTGCCTCTCCCGCGTCGCCGACTCGGCCCCGGCCCTCGCGGGCGCCCTCACCGGCGCGCTCGGCGGCGCCGAGGCGATCCCCGACTCCTGGCGCACCACCTGCCGCACCCTCCCCGGCTGCGTCCTGCCCCGCCTCACCGGCACCGACCTGGTAGAACTCGCCGAACTCCTGGAAGCCACACAACCGGCCCCGCCAGGAGGATGATTCGGGGCATGACGCCCAAAGCAGCGGAAAGCACAGCAGAGGTCCACGGGGCGAGTCTCGACGAACGGATCACGGGCGCCCTGGTCGGAGCCGCCGTCGGCGACGCACTGGGCGGCCCCGTCGAGGGCTACTCCCCCGACCAGATCGTCCAGCGCCACGGCGGCCGCGTCCACGGCGTCGTCGGACCCTGGAACGGCGACGACTGGCGCACCGCCCGCCCCGTCGCCCCGTACCACAAGGGCGACGGCCACGTCACCGACGACACCTTGATGACGCACGCCCTGGTACGGGTGTACGCGCGGGTCCGCGACCACCTCGACGCGTACGCGGTCGCCGACCACCTGGTCCCGGACCTGATGACGACACCGCGCTGGATCCCGGAACTGGAGGCCGAGGCGCTCCCGCTCCAGCGGATCTTCCTCGCGGAGAAGTGGCTGGTGACAAGGCTCCACTACGGCCATGCCGACCCCCGGGAGGCCGGCGTCGGCAACATCGTCAACTGCGGTGCGGCGATGTACATGGCGCCCGTCGGACTGGTCAACGCGGCCGACCCGCCCGCCGCGTACGCCGAGGCCCTGGACATCGCCGGCGCCCACCAGTCGTCGTACGGCCGTGAGGCGGCGGGCGTCCTCGCGGCGGCGGTCGCCGCCGCGTGCTCTCCGGGCGCGACCCCGGACACGGTGGTGTCCGCGTGCCTGGCCCTGGCGAAGGACGGCACCCGGGCGGCGATCGAGAAGGTCTGT
The DNA here is from genome assembly GCF_000720255.1 of Streptomyces griseus subsp. griseus. Lineage (GTDB taxonomy): Bacteria > Actinomycetota > Actinomycetes > Streptomycetales > Streptomycetaceae > Streptomyces > Streptomyces griseus_I. The sequence goes on from NZ_JOJE01000001.1 coordinate 336,038, forward strand.
GAAGCGGCCTCCCGGCACACCGACTTCGAGTCCGCGCTGGTCCCGCTGCGGGAGGCGGTGGCGCCCTTCGACACGGTGGGCCCCGACTATCGCTCTCCCTCCCTGGCCGCCCGCCGCCCCTCCCGCCTGCACGCCATCGAGGAACTCCCGGTGGCACTCGGCATGTTGGTGGTGGCCGGCGGCGACTACCGGCACGCCGTCCTGGGCGCGGTGAACTACGGCCGCGACTGCGACTCGATCGCGACGATGGCGGGCGCGCTGTCCGGGGCCCTGGGCTCCCCGGTACCGGAGGACTGGGCGAAGACGGTGGCGGAGGCGAGCCGCCTGGACCTGTGGGCACCGGCGAGGACCCTCACGGACGTGACCCGCGAGATCTTCACCCGTGACCTCGCCCGCCGCCGCGCCCACGAGACCGCCTTCACCGCACTCGGAGGCACCGGATGCTCCGCCTGACCTGGGTCCAGCCCGAAGACCTCCTGGGCCACGAACTCCGCCAGGCCGCCCAGGACGGCCGATCGCCGTCGAGGATCGCGGCGCGATGGCGAGCAGCAGGAGGCCCCGACGCCCCGACACACGCCGGCGCGTCCCCTCACCCCGCCTCCCGCTACCTCCGCCTCCTCGCCGAAGACCTCCTCGACGAACTGGCGGACCTGCCGAGCAGCTTGGCGGAGGACGAGCCGACGGACCTGGCACGGATCAGAGCAGCGTGCGTGGACTGGCCCGAGGATCGCAGCTGCGAGCAGACCCGTGCCCGCCTCGAAGCCGCCTGGCTGGGCCGAGCAGCGGGCTGCCTCCTGGGCAAGCCAGTGGAAAAGCTCCCCCTCGAAGCCATCCGCCAACTCGCCCGGTCCACCGGCAACTGGCCTCTGAACACCTATTTCACAGCCCGGGGAGTACCCCAGGACCTCCTCGAAACCCACCCCTGGAACCGCCGCTCGGCGAGCACCTCCCTCGCGGAGAACATCGACGGCATGCCCGAGGACGACGACCTCAACTACCCGCTTGTCAACCTGCTCCTCCTCCAACGCCACGGCAGAACCTTCACCACCTCCGACGTAGCCCGCCTGTGGCTGGAGGAACTCCCCGCCGGCCGCGCCTTCACCGCCGAACGCGTCGCCTACCGCAACCTCCTCCTCGGCCTGGAACCCCCGCACACCGCCCGCCACCGCAACCCCTTCCGGGAGTGGATCGGCGCCTTGATCCGCGCCGACATCCACGGCTGGAGCAACCCCGGCGCCCCCGCGGCCGCCGCTGAACAGGCCCACCGGGACGCCACCCTCACCCACACCGCCAACGGCGTCTACGCGGCCATGTTCACCGCCGCCACCATCGCCACCGCCGCCACCGGCACGCACGACGTCCACGCCTGCCTGCGCACCGGCCTCACCGTCGTCCCACCCCGCTCCCGCCTCTCCCACGCGGTCCGCCACGCGATCCGGCTCGCCGGGACCCACGACGACTTCGACACGGTCGTGGACGAACTCCACGCCATCCACGCCGCGACCTACCACTGGGTCCACGCCGTCCCCAACACCGCTCTGATCGCCGCCGCCCTCACCCACGCCGACGGCGACTTCACCGGCTCCGTCTGCCGAGCCGTCTCGGGCGGCTGGGACACCGACTCCAACGGCGCGACGGCCGGTGGCGTCGCCGCCCTCCTCGCGGGCGCCCCCGCCGCCCTCCCCGACCGCTGGACCGCCCCCCTCAAGAACCGCCTGTCGACGTCCATCGGCGACTTCAACGGCACCGGCTTCGACGCCCTCGCCCAGCTCACCCACGCCGTCACCCACGCCCTCACCGACCGGGAGGCACCCGCCCGATGACCGACTCCCCCGCACCTCCCCGCCCCCTGACCGGCCTCCGCGTCCTCGATCTCGCCACTCTCTTCGCCGGCCCCCTCGCCGCCACCCTGCTCGGCGACTTCGGCGCGGAGGTCATCAAGGTCGAGCACCCCACGAAACCCGATCCCTCCCGAGGACACGGCCCGTCGAAGGACGGCATCGGGCTGTGGTGGAAGGTCCTGGGCCGCAACAAGCGCACGACGACCCTGGACCTCTCCAAGCCGGGCGGCCGCACCACCCTGCTGCGCCTCGCCGCCACCGCCGACGTCGTCATCGAGAACTTCCGCCCCGGCACCCTGGAGAAATGGGACCTCGGCTGGGAGGAACTCTCCGCCGCAAACCCCCGCCTGATCCTCACCCGCGTCACCGGCTTCGGCCAGTTCGGCCCGTACGCGCACCGCCCCGGCTTCGGCACCCTCGCCGAGGCGATGAGCGGGTTCGCCTCGATCACCGGCGAACCCGACGCGCCTCCGGTCCTCCCCCCGTTCGGCCTGGCCGACTCGATCGCGGGCCTGGCCACCGCCTACGCCGTCATGACGGCCCTCGCCGCCCGCGACCGCACCGGCGAGGGCCAGGTCGTCGACATGGCGCTGATCGAGCCCATCCTGACCGTCCTCGGCCCCCAGCCCACCTGGTACGACCAGCTCGGCCACGTCCAGCCCCGCACCGGCAACCGCTCCCAGAACAACGCCCCGCGCAACACCTACCGCACGGCCGACGGCACCTGGGTCGCCGTCTCCACGTCGGCCCAGTCGGTGGCGGAACGCCTGATGCACCTCGTCGGCCGGCCCGAGCTGATCGACGAACCCTGGTTCGCGACCGGCGCCGACCGCGCCCGCCACGCCGATGTCCTGGACGAGGCGGTCGGCACCTGGATCGCCGGCCGCACCCGGGCCGACGTCCTCGCGGCCTTCGAGAAGGCGGAGGCCGCGGTCGCCCCCATCCAGGACGTGCGGGACGTGATGACCGACCCGCAGTACGCGGCCCTCTCCACCGTCACCACCGTCGACGACCCCGAGCTGGGTCCGCTGCGCATGCAGAACGTCCTCTTCCGCCTCTCCGCCACCCCCGGCGCGATCCGCTGGGCCGGCCGCCCGCACGGCGCTGACACGGAGGAGGTGCTCACCGAGCTGGGCCTCACCCCGGCCGAACTCACCGCACTGCGCGCGGAAGGTGCCCTGTGACATTCCCCCTGACCTGGCTGTACGTCCCCGGGGACCGCCCCCACGTCGTCGCCAAGGCCCTGCTCTGCGGCGCCGACGTGGTGGTGATCGACCTGGAGGACGCGGTCGCCCCCGACCGCAAGGAGTACGCCCGCGCGGCCACCGCCGAGCTCCTCACCGATCCGCGGCCGGTCCCGGTCCACGTCCGCGTCAACACCCTGGACGGCCCCTGGGCGGCCGCGGACCTCCGGACCATGGCGCACCTCCCGGGCGTCGTCGGCCTCCGCCTGCCCAAGGTCACCTCGCCCGAACAGGTCGTACGCGTGGCGGAAGGGACGATTCCCGCCGCCGGAACAGGGCCCGCCCTGTACGCCCTGCTGGAAACGGCCCTGGGCATCGAGCGCGCCCACGCCATCGCCTCCGCCCACCCGGCGCTGCGCGGCATCTCCCTCGGCGAGTCGGACCTCCGCGCCGACCTGGGGGTACGGGACGACACCGGCCTGGACTGGGCGCGCTCGCGGATCGTGGTGGCCGCGCGGGCGGCGGGTCTGCCCCCGCCCGCGCAGTCGGTGTACCCGGACATCCGTGACCTGGACGGCCTGGCGGCCTCCTGCGCCCGCGGCCGCACCCTCGGCTTCCTGGGCCGCACCGCGATCCACCCCCGCCAGCTCCCCGTCATCAAGCGGGCCTATCTGCCCACTCCCCGCGAGATCGAACAGGCCGAGACCATCGTCAAGGCGGCGGCCGCCCAACAAGGCGCCCAGGCCCTCCCCGACGGCCGCTTCATCGACGCGGCGGTGGTGGCTGCGGCCCAACGCACCCTGTCCCTGGCCCGCCGCCTCTGAACTTCACGCTCACACGCGACGAGGGCGCCCGGTCAACCCGGGCGCCCTCGTCGTCGTACGACAGCCGTCGGCTCAGCTCTTCTTGCTCCCCGACTGGGCTTCGTCCTTCACGTCGCCATCGGTCTTCTCGGCCTTGTCGGCGTCGTCCTTCTCGTCAGCCTTGGTGGAGATGGCTGCGTCGCTCTTGGAGTCGCCCTCGTCGTCCCCCTCGGCCTTGCCGTCGGCCTTACCGTCGGAGACGTCCTCGGCGGCACCCGGCTCGACGACCGCTTCGCGCCCCGGCCGCTTCTTCGCCGACACGACCATGTAGACCACGGCGAGCAGGAACACCAGCAGCGCGGTCCAATTGTTCAGGCGCAGGCCCAGGATGTGGTGGGCGTCGTCGACGCGCATGTACTCGACCCAGAAGCGGCCCACGCAGTACGCGGCGACGTACAGGGCGAACGCCCGGCCATGGCCCAGCTTGAAGCGGCGGTCGGCCCAGATGACCAGGAGGGCTACGCCGATGCACCACAGGGACTCGTAGAGGAAGGTCGGGTGGTAGTAGCCCGGCACCCGGCCGTCGGCCGAGGACGTGATGTGCAGCGCCCACGGGAGGTCGGTCGGCTTGCCGTACAACTCCTGGTTGAACCAGTTGCCCCAGCGGCCGATCGCCTGCGCGAGGGCGATACCGGGTGCGACGGCGTCGGCGTAGGCGGGCATCGGGATGCCACGGCGGCGGCAGCCGATCCACGCACCCAGCGCGCCGAGCGCGATCGCGCCCCAGATGCCGAGGCCGCCCTCCCAGATCTTGAAGGCGTCCACCCAGTCACGGCCCTCGCTGAAGTACAGCTCGTAGTCCGTGATCACGTGGTAGAGCCGACCGCCGAGCAGACCGAAGGGCACGGCCCAGACCGCGATGTCGGCCACCGTGCCGGTCCGCCCGCCCCGGGCGATCCAGCGCTTGTTGCCGAGCCAGACGGCAACGAAGACGCCGATGATGATGCAGAACGCATAGCCGCGCAGCGGAATGGGGCCGAGGTGGATCACCCCGCGCGACGGGCTGGGAATGTAGGCAAGTTCCATGGCAAGGTCGACGCTACCGTGCCGGGCCGGACGCACGGCAGGCAGCCCGGCTACGGCTCCATAACGGGCGGGTGAGAAACGGTCTCACCCGTTGTCGGCGTCCTCCACCATCTTCTTGAACTTCTGCGGCGTCATCGACTGGTCCTGGTAGATGTTCGCTCCGTTGAGCAGAACGGTCGGCGTGCCGTTGTACCCGCTGGTCCGGAAGGCCTGGGCGGACTTGTCGACCCAGCTGTCGTGCGTGCCGTTCTCGACGCAGGTGCGGAAGGCGGGGGTGACGAGTCCGTCGACCTTGCCGGCCAGCTCGATCAGCTTGGCGTTGTCGGCGTAGGCGTCGTCGGTCTCCTGGGGCTGGTTCTCGTACAGCACGTCGTGGTACGCCGGGAACTCGCCGGTGTCCTGGGCGCAGGCCGCGGCGTTGGCAGCCTTGCGGGAGCCGCTGCCGCCCATGTTGCCGTCGATGATCGTGGCCAGGTGGTAGTCCACCTTGAGCTTTCCGGCGGCGGTGAGCTCGTGGATCGTCGAGCGGTATCTGTCCTCGAAGCCCTTGCAGGCGGGGCAGCGGAAGTCCTCCCACACCGTGAGCGTGGACTTGGCGCTCTCCTTGCCGACGGGGATCGCGAGGGCGTCCTTGCCCTTCGCTCCGGAGGGCGCGACCACGGGGCCGGCCTTGTCGCCGCCCTGGTCCTTGCCGGCGTTCGCGGCGAGGACTCCGATGACCGCGGCCAGACCCAGCACACCCACCACGCTCGCGCCGACGATCAGCGTCCGGCGCCGCCGCTCCGCGCTCTTCTGCTTCTCGCGCTCGACCGCCAGCCGCTCCCGGGCGGTGCGCTTCCCATCACGATTCTTCTCGCTCACACCCCCAGAACGAACCGGGGAGGCGCAGCGCGCCTCCCCGGTCCCAGGTCCACCCGTACGAGGGACCCGCGGCGGTCCCCCCGCTCTCCTACGCCTGGCCGCGCACGCCCTTGGCCAGCTCACCGGCGAGTGCGCGGACCGCCTCGAGGCCGGCCGCGTGGTCCGGGGCGTCCAGCATCCGCTTGACGAACGCGGATCCGACGATCACGCCGTCGGCGAAGCCGGCGACCTCGGCGGCCTGCTCGGCGTTGGAGACGCCGAGGCCGACGCAGACGGGCAGGTCACCGGCGGCCCGGGTGCGCCGCACCAGGTCCTCCGCCTGTGCGCCCACCGACTCGCGGGTGCCGGTGACGCCCATGAGCGAGGCCGCGTAGACGAAGCCGCTGCCCGCCGCGGTGATCTCGCCGAGCCGCTGGTCCTTGCTGCTCGGTGCCACGACGAAGACCGTCGCGAGGCCGTGCTTCTCGGCGTGCTCCCTCCACAGCGCCGCCTCCTGCACGGGCAGGTCGGGCAGGATCGCCCCGGCCCCGCCCGCCTCGGCGAGCTCGGCGGTGAACCGCTCGACGCCGTAGCGGTCGATGGGGTTCCAGTACGTCATCACGAGCACCGGCTTCCCGGTGGCCCGGTGGGCCTCCCGGACCGTGCGCATCACGTCGGCGATCCTGACGCCGCCGCGCAGGGCGATGTCGTCGGCGGTCTGGATGACCGGGCCGTCGAGGACGGGGTCGCTGTGCGGCAGACCCACCTCGACGACGTCGGCGCCGCCGTCGAAGACGGCCTTGATCGCCTCGATGCCGCCGTCCACGGTCGGGAACCCGGCCGGGAGGTAGGCGATGAGCGCGGAGCGGCCCTCGGCCTTGGCGGCTGCGAGGGTGTCGGACAGCAGCTGAATGTTCCCGCTCACTTGGCGTCCCCCTCGATCTCGGCGGTGCCCGAGGCGTCCTCGGCGACCTCGGCGTCGGTGTCGTACAGCCCGAAGTAGCGGGCGGCGGTGTCCATGTCCTTGTCGCCGCGGCCGGACAGGTTGATCACGATCAGCCCGTCCTTGCCCAGTTCCCGGCCGACCTCCAGGGCGCCGGCGAGAGCGTGGGCGCTCTCGATGGCCGGGATGATGCCCTCGGTCTGCGACAGCAGGCGCAGGGCCTGCATGGCCGCGTCGTCGGTGACCGCGCGGTACTCGGCGCGGCCGCTGTCCTTGAGGTAGGAGTGCTCGGGGCCGATGCCCGGGTAGTCCAGACCGGCCGAGATCGAGTACGGCTCGGTGATCTGGCCCTCGTCGTCCTGGAGGACGTAGGAGCGCGAGCCGTGCAGGATGCCGGGCTCGCCGGCGGTGAGGGTGGCCGCGTGCTCGCCGGTCTCCACGCCGTGGCCGGCCGGTTCGCAGCCGACGAGGCGGACGGAGGCGTCCGGGATGAAGGCGTGGAAGAGGCCGATGGCGTTGGAGCCGCCGCCGACGCAGGCGACGGCCGCGTCGGGCAGTCGTCCGGCGCGCTCGAGGAGCTGGCGGCGGGTCTCGACGCCGATGACGCGGTGGAAGTCGCGGACCATCGCCGGGAAGGGGTGCGGGCCGGCCACGGTGCCGAACAGGTAGTGCGTGTGGTCGACGTTGGCGACCCAGTCGCGGAAGGCCTCGTTGATGGCGTCCTTCAGCGTCCGGCTGCCGGACTTCACGGCGACGACCTCGGCGCCGAGCATGCGCATGCGGGCGACGTTGAGGGCCTGGCGCTCGGTGTCGATCTCGCCCATGTAGATGGTGCACTCGAGACCGAACAGCGCGCAGGCGGTGGCGGTGGCGACGCCGTGCTGTCCCGCACCGGTCTCGGCGATCACGCGGGTCTTGCCCATGCGCTTGGTGAGCAGGGCCTGGCCGAGGACATTGTTGATCTTGTGGGACCCGGTGTGGTTGAGGTCCTCCCGCTTGAGGAAGACCCGGGCGCCGCCGGCGTGTTCGGCGAACCGGGGCACCTCGGTGAGGGCGCTGGGGCGGCCGGTGTAGTTGACGAGCAGGTCGTCGAGCTCGCGGGCGAACTCGGGGTCGGCCTTGGCCTTGTCGTACTCGACGGCGACCTCGTCGACGGCGGCGACGAGGGCCTCCGGGATGAACTTGCCACCGAACGCGCCGAAGTAGCCGGCGGGGTTGGGGGTCTGACCCTCGGGGTCAGGGATGAAGAACTCGCTGGGCATGCGGAAACCTCACGGTGAGTCTTGTTGAAAACCGATCGCCGTGGGGGGCGGGTAGTCGGACGACCTCAGGCCGTGGGTGGCTGGTCGCGCACACCCGGCGGTAGCCGCAAATCGAACAGAGTCCCGCGCCCCTGGGTGGGCCATCGCATGCCATTGACCTGCCCGGGTTCGTCTCCGATGACGTACCGGACCCTGCGGCCGTGCACCCGCCGGGCAGGCGCACGGCAGCCCCGCGGACGGCAGCCACGCGCGAGGCGGGCGTACCGGTCCGTGGCCGTCACTGGGGTCGTCGGTGTCATCGGGGGCAAGCCTAGCGAATGATCAGCCCCGGCCGTGCCGGAGTGCGGGGTGCTCGCCCGCGGCGACCAGGTCGGCGACCGCGGTCTTGGGGTCGCGGCCGGTGACGAGGGACTCGCCGACCAGGACGGCGTCGGCGCCGGCGTTGGCGTAGGCGATGAGGTCGTGCGGTCCTCGGACGCCGGACTCGGCGACCTTGACGACGTGTGCGGGGATCTCGGGGGCGACCCGGTCGAAGGTGCCCCGGTCGACCTCGAGCGTCTTGAGGTTGCGCGCGTTGACGCCGATCACCTTCGCGCCCGCGTCCACCGCGCGCTCGACCTCGTCCTCGTCGTGGACCTCGACGAGCGGGGTGAGGCCGATGGAGACGGCACGCTCGATGAGCGACTCCAGGGCGGGCTGTTCGAGGGCGGCCACGATCAGCAGCGCCAGGTCGGCGCCGTAGGCCCGGGCCTCCCACAGCTGGTACGCCGTGACGATGAAGTCCTTGCGCAGTACGGGGATGTCCACGCGCGCGCGGACGGCCTCCAGGTCGGCCAGCGAGCCGCCGAAGCGGCGCTGTTCGGTGAGGACGGAGATGACGGCGGCGCCGCCCGCCTCGTAGTCGGCGGCCAGGCCCGCGGGGTCGGCGATCGCGGCCAGCGCGCCCTTGGAGGGGCTGGAGCGCTTGACCTCGCAGATCACCTTGACGCCCTCGCCGCGCAGCGCGGCCACCCCGTCCTTGGCGGCGGGAGCCTTGGCCGCGCGCTCCTTGAGCTCGTCGAGGCTGACGCGCGCCTGCCGCTCCGCGAGGTCGGCACGGACTCCGTCGATGATCTCGTCGAGCACACTCACGCGAGCGGCCCCCTTCCAGACGGTTGACTGTTCAAGTGGTTCCGGCAGCCGAAACCCATGGTCACTGCGATGGTATCCGCAGGACGGCGCAGGCCTCGCATCAGGCCGAGGCCGGTCCCACTACCTGGACATTCCGGTCGCGATCAAGGATGAAGCCAGCCACCGAACGGCAGGTTCCGGACAACGGTGAAGACCAGCAGCAACGCTCCGACGGTCCACAGCCGCGCAGACCCGACATCGACGCGCAGCGGCCGTCCGCGCACCACGCGAACCACCCACACGGCCCACAGCACGGCGAAGCCCAGATAGGCGACCACGGCGGCCGCGTTGTCCTGGAGGGCGGTCAGGAAGTCCCCGTGGATGAAGGCATGGGCGCTGCGCAGGCCGCCGCAGCCGGGGCAGTAGATGCCCGTGTAGCGCAGGAGGGGGCAGACGGGGTAGTGGCCGGGTTGGTTGGGGTCGACGGCCCCGACGTAGGCGAAGGCGCCGGCGACGGCCGCGAGGACGCCGGCGGGGACGGCGAGGCGCGCCAGGGCGCTCCCGGTCGCCGGTGGCGGTGACTGCGGTGGGAGCGGTGGGAAGGGTGGTTGCGGGGGCACCACTCTCCGGCTGTCGGGGTTCACGCCTCGCATTGTGCCCCGCCCGGCTCCCGCACGCGCGCAGGGGCGGTCCGGCAACCGTGGTGCCGGACCGCCCCTGCGTACAGCGGTGCGGAGATCAGCTCTCGGCGCCGGCCGGCTCGGGCCTGGCCGCGACCTGGTGGACCGGGTGGGCCGTCTTCGGCTGGCCGAGGCCCATGGCGCGCATGACACCACCGACGACACCGCCGAGGGCCACGATCACCATGCCGGCCCAGAAGCCCAGCGGCTGGGCCATCACCATGAACGTGCCGGCGACGGCGAAACCGATGATGGCGATGGTGACACCGGTCCAGGCGGCCGGGGTGTGTCCGTGGCTGCTGCCCGCCATGACTTGCTCCTCGTTGCTGTGTACGTGTCGTACAGGTCTGAGCCGGCGTCTCGGAGCCGGACGTTCGCGGTCCATTGTCCCGTACGCGCGCGCGTGCCCGGAGCGGGGGTGCGTTCCGGTCGCGTCTGATTCACCACATCGGGACAGTTCATCGGATTCTCGGCTCCACGGGCCCTAGGCCGGGTCCATGCGCGTCGGGTCCTCGCCGCGGTCCAGGGCCTTCCAGAGGTCCTCGGGACGGTCGGGGTCGACGGCCGGGGCGGCGCGGCGCGGGCGGGGGGCGCCGCCCCGCTCGTAGCGGCCGGACATCGCGGGCCACAGGCGGCCGTAGCGCAGAGCGAGCAGGCCGGCCAGGAGGATCAGGACGCCGCCCGCCGCCGCGACGTACGGCCAGGCGGTGTGGCTGAAGGCGGACACGGTGGAGGCGGTGTCGCCGGAGGCCTTGGCCGCCTGATCGTCGAGCGCGGAGCGGTCCGAGGCACCGAGCAGGGCGGCGGCGACCGTCCCGACACCGGAGAGCGCGAGCACCGCGGCGACCAGGTGACGGCCGGCCCTGCGGACGGCGAAGACGGCGACGAGGGCGGCGAGGCCCACTATGGCGAGCGCCGCGGGGACGCCGGTGACGTCACTGCCCCTGGCGGTCAGGGGGAAGGATCCGCCGGCCACCGTCGCCGTGCCCTCGGACCAGCGCTGCCTGGTCGAGAGGAGGGCCACGGCCGCGCCCAGCGCGCCGCACAGCAGGGCGAGGGCGAGACTCCGGCGGCCGGACCGGGCGGGCGCGGCGGATTCGGAACGGGGGTCAGGTACGGCAGTCACGTACCCCACTATCGCCTGAACCCCGGGCGAACCGTCACCCGGGGCTCACGTGAGAAGCGCCCCACTTTTCCGCACGTGCCGCAAGCGCCCTACTTGCCCAGTCGGTTGGCCGTGTGGACCGCGCGCAGGACCGCCGCCGCCTTGTTGCGGCACTCGGTGTCCTCGGCGACCGGGTCGGAGTCGGCGACGATGCCGGCGCCGGCCTGCACGTAGGCGGTGCCGTCCCGCAGGAGGGCCGTGCGGATGGCGATGGCGGTGTCGGAGTCGCCCGCGAAGTCGAGGTAGCCGACACAGCCGCCGTACAGGCCGCGCCGGGAGGGCTCGAGTTCGTCGATGATCTGCATCGCGCGGGGCTTGGGCGCGCCGGAGAGGGTGCCCGCCGGGAAGCACGCGGTCAGCACGTCGAAGGCGGTGCGGCCCCGGGCGACCCTGCCGGTCACCGTCGAGACGATGTGCATGACGTGGGAGTACCGCTCGACGGACATGAAGTCGACGACCTCGACGGAGCCCGGCTCGCAGACCCGCCCCAGGTCGTTGCGGCCCAGGTCGACGAGCATGAGGTGCTCGGCGCGCTCCTTGGGATCGGCGAGGAGTTCGTCGGCGAGGGCCTGGTCCTCCTGCGGGGTGGCGCCGCGCCAGCGGGTGCCGGCGATGGGGTGCACCATCGCCTGCCCGTCCTCGACCTTCACCAGGGCCTCGGGGGACGAGCCGACGACGTCGAACCCCTCGAAACGGAAGAGGTACATGTACGGCGACGGGTTGGTGGCCCTGAGCACCCGGTAGACGTCCAGCGCGCTCGCGGTGCAGGGCGTCTCGAAGCGCTGGGAGGGGACGACCTGGAACGCCTCGCCCGCGCGGATCCGCTCCTTGATGTCCTCGACGGCCCGCCGGAAGTCGGGGCCGCCCCAGAGCGCGGAGTACTCGGGGAGCTCGGAGGGCGGGAGGACGGCCGGGGGCTGGGCGACGGCGCGGGAGAGGTCCGTCTCCATGGCGTCGAGGCGGGCGACCGCGTCGGCGTAGGCCTCGTCCACGCCGGTGTCGAGGTCGTTGTGGTTGATCGCGTTGGCGATCAACAGGACCGAGCCCTCCCAGTGGTCCATGACGGCGAGGTCACTGGTGAGGAGCATGGTCAGCTCGGGCAGCCTGAGGTCGTCGCGCTCACCGGGGCCGATCTTCTCCAGGCGGCGGACGATGTCGTAGCCGAGGTAGCCGACCATGCCGCCGGTGAAGGGCGGCATGTCCTCCTGGTGGGGGGTGTGCAGGGCTTCGATGGTGGCGCGCAGGGCGGCGAGCGGGTCACCGTCGACGGGGACGCCGACCGGCGGGACGCCGAGCCAGTGGGCCTGCCCGTCGCGCGCGGTGAGGGTGGCTGCCGACCGGACGCCCACGAAGGAGTACCGGGACCACGAGCGGCCGTTCTCGGCGGACTCCAGCAGGAATGTGCCGGGGCGTTCGGCGGCGAGCTTGCGGTACAGCGCGACCGGGGTGTCGCCGTCGGCGAGGAGCTTGCGGGTGACCGGGATGACCCGTCGGTCGGTGGCCAGCTTGCGGAACGTCTCGAGGTCCATGGCGGCTGACCTTACTGATCCGAGCCGGCGGCGTTGGAATCAGCGCCGTCCTTGAGCAATACGTCCTCGTCGAAGCAGGTCCGCGCGCCGGTGTGGCAGGCGGCACCGACCTGGTCGACCTTGACCAGGACGGTGTCCGCGTCGCAGTCGAGGGCGACGGACTTGACCCACTGGAAGTGCCCGGAGGTGTCGCCCTTGACCCAGTACTCCCGGCGGCTGCGCGACCAGTAGGTGCAGCGGCCGGTGGTGAGGGTGCGGTGCAGCGCCTCGTCGTCCATCCAGCCGAGCATCAGCACCTCACCGGTGTCGTACTGCTGGGCGATGGCGGGGAGGAGCCCGTCGGCGCTGCGCTTGAGGCGCACGGCGATCTCCGGGTCGAGGCGACTGGATTCAGCACTGTGGCGGGCAGCGCCTCGATGAGGGGCGGTGGCCGGGTGACGGGTGGGCGGGGGCGTGCTGGTCATGGGTGCCATTGTGCCGCGCGCCACTGACAGGTACGGCGTGGTGTCCACTGAGTGGATGGTCGGACAGGGTCGTAGGCTGGCCGCATGTCGACCTTCGCCAAGCGTGAACGGCTCCTTCTCGCCGACCTCTTGGAGACCGCCGGTCCCGATGCCCCCACCCTCTGCGAGGGCTGGCGGACCCGCGAGCTCGCCGCGCACGTGGTGGTGCGCGAGCGCCGCCCCGACGCGGCCGGCGGGATACTGATCAAGCAGCTCGCCTCCCGGCTGGACAAGGTGATGGAGGAGTTCGCGGCCAAGCCGTACGAGGAGCTGATCCAGCTGATCCGTACCGGCCCGCCGCGTTTCTCGCCCTTCTCCCTGAAGCAGGTGGACGAGGCGTCGAACATCGTCGAGTTCTACGTCCATACGGAGGACGTGCGCCGCGCCCAGCCGGACTGGACGTCGCGTGAGCTGGACCCGGTCTTCCAGGACTCCTTGTGGTCGCGCCTGGAGCGCACCGCCCGTCTGATGGGCCGTGGCTCTCCGACGGGCCTGGTGCTGCGCCGCCCGGACGGCCGTACGGCGGTCGCCCACCGCGGCACGCCGGTCGTGACGGTGACGGGTGAGCCGTCGGAGCTGGTGCTGTTCCTGTACGGCCGGCAGAACGCCGCGAAGGTGGGTCTGGACGGCGACGAGGACGCCATCGCCGCGGTGCACGAGGCGAAGCAGCTCGGGATCTGACGAATCCGAAGCGATCTGAGAGGCGCCACATGATCAAGGTCGCGATGACCAGTGTGTACGTCGACGACGTCACGAAGGCCCACGCCTTCTACACGGACGTCCTGGGCTTCGAGACCCGCACCCACATGGACCTCGGCGGCGGCACACTGTTCGTCACCGTCGGCGCGGCCGAGGGGGCCCAGCAGGACCTCCAACTGCTGCTGGAGCCCGGCCAGGGCCCCATCGCGGAGCCGTACCGCAGGGCGGTGCGCGAGGCGGGGCTGCCCTGCATCGTCTTCTCCGTGGACGACCTGGACGCGGAGTACGAGCGGCTGCGCGGCCTGGGGGTCCACTTCACGCAGGCCCCACAGGAGCAGGGGCCGGTCGTCACGGCCGTACTGGACGACACGGTGGGCAATCTGGTGCAGCTGGCGCAGCCGAAGGGGTAGGGAGCTTTCAGCTGGGCAGTTCCGCGCGGCGCAGTGGGCCGGAGGTCAGGGCCACGACGCCGCTCAGGGCGCAGACCGCGGCGCAGGCCGTGTAGACCGGGCCGGTGCCCCAGAGGGCGACCGCCCAGCCGACCAGCGGGAAGGTGAGCGGGGCGACGCCGAAGCCGACCAGTGTGGAGACCGAGGTGACGCGGCCGACGTAGGCGGTGCCCGCCCTGCCCTGGACCAGGGCTCCGGCCAGGGCGCCGGACAGCCCCGCGAGGAGTCCGATGAGCAGGGCCACGCAGATGGCGGCGGCGACGGAGGGCACCCGCGCGAGGGCGCCGATCGCCACGGCACCGGCGAGGGCCATCACCCCCATCACGCGTCCGGCGCGGGCCAGTCGCCCGCGCCAGGCGAGCACAAAGGACGCGGCCCCTGCGCCGACCCCGAACCCGGCGAGCACCCAGCCCATGCCGGACGAGCCCCAGCCGCGCTCCTGGGCGAGCAGCGTCAGTCCGAGGTTCATCGGCCCGACGAATCCCAGATCCCCGAGCGCGATGGCGAGAATGAGCGGCAGCAGCACCCGGTCCCGCCGAATGTGCCGCAGCCCGCCCCGCAACTCGTCGAGAACGGCGCCCCGCGCCTTCTGACCGCCGGACGCCCGTGCCGCTCTGCCGTCCCCGGCCCTGACGGTCAGCAGTACCGGCAGGGACACACCGATCAGGAGGGCGGCGAGGCCGAAGGCCGCCACCGTGCCGCCGAGGGTGACGGCGAGGCCGCCCAGAGGGGCGCCCAGGACGTTGGCGAGCCGGACGGCGAGCCCGCGCATGCCCTGGACACGGGCGAGCTGTCCGCGGCCGGTGATCCGGGCGGGCAGGGCACCGGCGGCGGGCAGGAAGACCGCGTCGACGACGCCGAAGAGCACGGCCACCGCGCCCAGCGCCCACAGGCCGGGGCTGGTGACGAGCAGGAGTAACGCCGCGGTGAGCACGAGGGCGCAGCGCACACCGGTGCTGCCGACGACGACCCGGCGCGGCCCGTAGCGGTCGGCGACCACTCCCCCGCCGAGCATGAGCAGGGCACGCGGCACGGCGCTCGCCGCGGTCACCAGGCCGGCCTGCGCGGGGGTGCCGGCCTGGACGGCGGCCCAGGACAGGGCGAGGTAGTAGACGTTGTCGCCGATCGCCGACGAGGTGTATCCGCCGAGCCAGCGCAGGACGTTGGGGTCCCGGTGGGCGGGGGTCTCGGCGACGGGGGGCGAGGGCAGCAGGGTCGACGGCATCGGGAGCCTCTCGGACCGGGAATCGGACAGGGAATCAGACACGGAACGGGAACGCGTACGTGTGCACCGCGACGTTCTCGCGGCCCTCGGTGTCGCCGGCTGCGTCGGCGGCCCGGCCCTGGTCCTCGTACCTGCGCAGGAGGGCGAGCATCTCCCGGTTCAGCTCGGTCAGTTCGTCGGCCGTCAGCCGCAGCGAGCTCTCGGAGGACTGCGCGGCCGCGTTCCACTGCTCACCCCAGTGGGTCCGCTCGTCGAGGAAGCGGCGGTACATGTCGGCGCGCTGCTCGAAGAAGAGCCGGCTGGCGGCGGTGTGCGCGGCGGCCTTCTCCGGTGCGTCGCGGAAGTCCTCGTCGCGGACGGTCACCCCGTCCGAGGCCGGCTGCCACCAGCGCTCCCGGCCGTCCGCGCTCTGTGCGGGCGCCTCCTCGATGAGCCCGTGCTCGGCGAGCTTGCGCAGGTGGTAGCTGACCAGCGAGACCGCCTCGTCAACCTGTTCGGCCAGCTGGGAGGCGGTGGCGACACGTGCGATGGTCAGCCCGCGCATGAGCTGCATCCGCAGGGGGTGGGCCAGCGCCTTGAGCGTGCCCAGGTCGGTGATGCGGCGGTCCCGCTCCTTCGATGACATGCCCCCACCGTAGATAGGAAAGGAAAATTGCACAATATATTTTGCGCAACTTACCTTTCGTATCTGGTCATGCGTGCGCCCCGGCCACCAAGTGGCCGGGGCTCACAAGGACTCACATCGGACCCGGACGCGTCACCGCACGGCGTGGCCCGCCTCGCGCAAGGTCTCCTTCACCTGGGCGATCCTCAGGTCGCCGAAGTGGAAGACCGAGGCCGCGAGCACCGCGTCCGCGCCCGCGCCGACGGCCGGTGGGAAGTCGGCGAGCTTGCCGGCGCCGCCGGAGGCGATCACCGGGACCGTCACGTGCTTGCGAACGGCGGCGATCATCTCCAGGTCGTAGCCGTCCTTGGTGCCGTCCGCGTCCATCGAGTTGAGCAGGATCTCCCCCGCCCCCAGCTCGGCGGCCCGGTGGGCCCACTCGACGGCGTCGATACCGGTACCCCGGCGGCCGCCGTGCGTGGTGACCTCGAAGGACCCGGACTCGGTGCGCCGGGCGTCGACCGACAGCACCAGCACCTGCCGGCCGAAGCGCTCCGCGATCTCCTTGATCAGCTCCGGACGGGCGATGGCGGCCGTGTTGACGCCCACCTTGTCGGCGCCCGCCCGCAGCAGCTTGTCGACGTCCTCGGACGCGCGCACACCGCCGCCGACCGTGAGCGGGATGAATACCTGCTCGGCCGTGCGGCGCACCACGTCGTACGTCGTCTCGCGGTTGCCGGACGAGGCGGTGATGTCCAGGAACGTCAGCTCGTCGGCGCCCTCGGCGTCGTACACCTTCGCCATCTCGACGGGGTCGCCCGCGTCGCGCAGGTTCTGGAAGTTGACGCCCTTGACGACCCGGCCGTTGTCCACGTCCAGGCAGGGGATGACTCGGACCGCCAGGGTCATGCGTTCACGGCTCCTCTGAATGCTTCCACTTCCACCGACACCAGCACGCGCGGGTCGATGAAGCCGTCCACGACCAGCACGGTCGTGGCCGGCCGCACGGAGTCGAACAGCTCCTTGTGCGCCCGCCCCACCTCTTCGACGTCCCGCGAATGCGCCAGGTACACGCGCGTGCGGATCACGGACTCGGCACCGAGCCCGAACTCACCGATCGCCTCGAGCGCGGTGGTGAAGGCCACCTTGGCCTGCTCGTAGGGGTCGCCCTCCCCATACAGCACGTCGCCCTTGAAGGCCGTCGTGCCCGCCACCACGACACGGTCGCCCGCCGCCACGGCTCGTGCGAAACCGAAGGACTCCTCCCAGGGACTTCCGCTCTGCACCCGCCGCACGGCATCGCTCATGAGGACACAACCTCCAAGGCCTCTTCAAGGGTGAACGCCTTCGCGTACAGCGCCTTCCCGACGATGGCGCCCTCGACACCGACTGGTACCAGTTCGGCGATGGCCCGCAGGTCGTCGAGCGACGACACGCCACCCGAGGCCACGACCGGGCGATCGGTCGCGGCGCAGACGTTCCTCAGCAGCTCCAGGTTGGGGCCCTGGAGCGTGCCGTCCTTGGCGATGTCCGTCACCACGTAGCGGGCGCAGCCCTCCTTGTCGAGACGGGTCAGCGTCTCGTAGAGGTCGCCGCCGTCGCGGGTCCAGCCGCGGCCGCGCAGGGTGGTGTCGCGGACGTCGAGACCGACGGCGATCTTGTCGCCGTGCTCGGCGATGACCTTGGCGACCCACTCGGGGGTCTCCAGGGCGGCCGTGCCGAGGTTCACGCGCTTGCAGCCGGTGGCCAGGGCCGCGGCGAGGGTGGCGTCGTCGCGGATGCCGCCGGACAGCTCCACCTTGATGTCCATCGCCTGGGTGACCTCGGCGATCAGGGCCCGGTTGTCACCGGTGCCGAACGCGGCGTCCAGGTCCACCAGGTGCAGCCACTCGGCGCCCGCCCGCTGCCAGGCGAGGGCGGCCTCCAGCGGGGAGCCGTAGGACGTCTCGGTCCCGGACTCGCCGTGCACGAGGCGGACGGCCTGGCCGTCGCGTACGTCGACGGCGGGGAGGAGTTCGAGCTTGCTCACAGTGTTCCGATCCAGTTGGTGAGGAGCTGGGCTCCGGCGTCGCCGGACTTCTCGGGGTGGAACTGCGTGGCCCACAGGGCGCCGTTCTCCACGGCGGCCACGAAGGGCTTGCCGTGGGTGGACCAGGTGACCTTGGGGGCGGCCATCGCCGCGTTGTGGGTCTCCAGGTTCCAGTCGTGGACCGCGTAGGAGTGCACGAAGTAGAAGCGCGCGTCCGCGTCCAGGCCGGCGAACAGCTGGGAGTCGGCGGGTGCCTCGACCGTGTTCCAGCCCATGTGGGGCACGACGTCGGCCTGGAGCGGCTCGACCGCGCCGGGCCACTCGTCGAGGCCCTCGGTCTCGACACCGTGCTCGATGCCGCGAGCGAACAGGATCTGCATGCCGACGCAGATGCCCATCACCGGGCGGCCGCCGGACAGCCTGCGGTCGATGATCCAGTCGCCACGGGCGTCGAGCAGTCCCCGCATGCAGGAGGCGAAGGCGCCGACGCCGGGCACCAGCAGCCCGTCGGCGTTCATGGCCTTGTCGTAGTCACGCGTGATCTCGACGTCGGCTCCCGCGCGCGCGAGGGCACGCTCGGCGGAGCGGACGTTGCCGAAGCCGTAGTCGAAGACGACGACGTTCTTGGCGCTCAATTCCACACCTCCAGCCTCAGGACACCCGCGACGAGACACATCGCGGCGCCGATCGAGAGCAGCACGATGAGGCTCTTGGGCATCTGCTGCTTGACGAAGGAGTAGATGCCGCCGGCCAGGAAGAGGCCGACGACGATCAGAAGGGTCGACAGCCCGTTCACAGCGCGCCCTTCGTGGAGGGGAGGATGCCGGCCGCGCGCGGGTCGCGCTCGGAGGCGTAGCGCAGGGCCCGCGCCAGGGCCTTGAACTGGCACTCCACGATGTGGTGCGCGTTGCGTCCGTAGGGCACGTGCACGTGCAGGGCGATCTGGGCCTGGGCGACGAAGGACTCCAGGATGTGCCGGGTCATCGTGGTGTCGTACTCGCCGATCATCGGCGCCATCTTCTCGGGCTCGGTGTGCACGAGGTAGGGGCGGCCGGAGAGGTCGACGGTGACCTGGGCGAGGGACTCGTCCAGCGGGACCGTGCAGTTGCCGAAGCGGTAGATCCCCACCTTGTCGCCGAGGGCCTGCTTGAAGGCGGCGCCGAGCGCGAGGGCGGTGTCCTCGATGGTGTGGTGCGAGTCGATGTGCAGATCGCCCTCGGTCTTCACGGTCAGGTCGAACAGACCGTGCCGGCCGAGCTGGTCGAGCATGTGGTCGTAGAAACCGACCCCCGTCGACACGTCGACCTTGCCGGACCCGTCGAGGTCGATCTCGACGAGGACGGACGTCTCCTTGGTGACTCGCTCGACTCTTCCAATGCGACCATCGCGAGTCATGTGCTCTGCTCCTTCTTGAGTTCACGTACCGCGTCGAGAAACGCGTCGTTCTCCTCCGGGGTTCCGGCGCTGACCCGCAGCCACCCCGGGATGCCGTTGTCCCGGACCAGGACGCCCTGGTCGAGGATCTTCTGCCAGGCCGTGTGGGAATCCTCGAAGAGGCCGAACTGCACGAAGTTCGCGTCCGACTCCACGACCTCGTAACCGGTCGCCCGCAGCTCGCTCACCAGCCGGTCCCGCTCGGCCTTCAGCTGCTCGACGTACTTGAGCAACGTGTCGGTGTGCTCCAGCGCGGCCAGCGCGGTCGCCTGGGTGACGGCCGACAGGTGGTAGGGCAGCCGTACGAGCTGGACGGCGTCCACGACCGCCGGGTGCGCGGCGAGATAGCCGAGGCGCAGGCCCGCCGCCCCGAACGCCTTCGACATCGTCCGTGAGACGACGAGGTGGGGGCGCCCCTCGATGAGCGGCAGCAGCGAGTCGCCGTGGCTGAACTCGACGTACGCCTCGTCGACCACGACCATCGAGGGCTTCGCCGCCTGCGCGGCCTCGTACAGCGCGAGGACCGTCTCGGGCGGGACCGCGTTGCCCGTGGGGTTGTTGGGGGTCGTGACGAAGACGACGTCGGGCTTGTTCTCGGCGATCGCCCGTTCGGCGGCCGCGAGGTCGATCGTGAAGTCCGCGTTGCGCGGACCGGAGATCCAGCCCGTGCCGGTGCCGCGCGCGATGAGTCCGTGCATCGAGTACGACGGCTCGAAGCCGATCGCGGTACGGCCCGGCCCGCCGAAGGTCTGCAGCAGTTGCTGGATGACCTCGTTGGAGCCGTTGGCGGCCCACACGTTGGCCGGCCCGACCTCGTACCCGGTGCTGTCGGTGAGGTACCGGGCGAGCTGGGTGCGCAGCTCGACGGCGTCGCGGTCCGGGTACCGGTTGAGGTCGCGGGCCGCCTCACGCACCCGCTCGGCGATCCGCTCGACCAGCGGCTCGGGCAGCGGGTAGGGGTTCTCGTTGGTGTTCAGCCGTACGGGGACGTCCAACTGGGGCGCGCCATAAGGGGACTTGCCGCGCAGCTCGTCCCGTACGGGGAGATCGTCGATTCCGAGGTTCACTTGCTCGTCGGTACCTTCCACCCGAACCGTGCCTTGATCGCCGCGCCGTGCGCGGGCAGGTCCTCCGCCTCCGCCAGCGTGACCACGTGGTGCGCGACCTCGGCCAGCGCGTCCTTCGTGTAGTCGACGATGTGGATGCCGCGCAGGAAGGACTGGACCGACAGGCCCGAGGAGTGGCAGGCGCAGCCGCCGGTGGGCAGCACGTGGTTGGAGCCGGCCGCGTAGTCGCCCAGCGAGACGGGCGCCCAGGGGCCGACGAAGACCGCGCCCGCGTTCTTCACCCGGTCGGCCACGGCGGCGGCGTCGGCGGTCTGGATCTCCAGGTGCTCCGCGCCGTAGGCGTCGACCACGCGGAGGCCCTCGTCGACGCCGTCGACCAGGACGATCGCGGACTGCCTGCCCTTGAGGGCCGGGACGATCCGGTCGTCGATGTGCTTGGTGGCCGCGACCTGCGGCTCCAACTCCTTCTCCACCGCGTCCGCCAGCTCCACGGAGTCGGTGACCAGCACGGCCGCCGCGAGCGGGTCGTGCTCGGCCTGGCTGATCAGGTCGGAGGCGACGTGCACCGGGTCGGCGGTGGAGTCCGCGAGGATCGCGATCTCGGTGGGGCCGGCCTCGGCGTCGATGCCGATCTTGCCGGTGAAGTAGCGCTTGGCGGCGGCGACCCAGATGTTGCCGGGGCCGGTGACCATGTTGGCGGGCGGGCAGGACTCGGTGCCGTACGCGAACATCGCGACGGCGGTGGCGCCACCGGCCGCGTACACCTCGTCGACGCCGAGCAGCGCGCACGCGGCCAGGATCGTCGGGTGGGGCAGCCCGTCGAACCCGGCCTGCGCGGGGGAGGCGAGCGCGATCGACTCCACGCCGGCCTCCTGCGCCGGTACGACGTTCATGATCACGGAGGACGGATAGACGGAACGGCCGCCGGGGGCGTAGAGCCCGACCCGCTCCACCGGCACCCACTTCTCGGTCACCGAACCGCCCGGGACGACCTGGGTCGTGTGGGTCGAACGGCGCTGTTCGCGGTGGACGAGACGGGCGCGGCGGATGGACTCCTCCAGGGCCGCGCGGACGGCGGGGTCGAGCTCGTCCAGGGCCTTGGCCAGGGCTTCGGCCGGAACCCGTACGGACTCCAGGCGCACTCCGTCGAACTTCTCGGCGAAGTCGATCAGCGCCGCGTCACCCCGATGATGCACGGCTTCGCAGATCGGACGCACCTTCTCGAGGGCGGCCGAGACGTCGAAGTCGGCTCGGGGCAGCAGGTCGCGCAGGGCGGGGCCTTCGGGAAGGGCGTCGCCGCGCAGATCGATTCGGGAGATCACATGCCCAATTCTCTCAGAACCCGAATGCGGGTCGTCCGCGCGTATCAATGGCTGATACAGAACATGGCCGGAACCCGGAAGATCCCCTTCACCTCTTGCGTTCGGGACGTCACTCAGTGGGCATGAACGAGTGTACGAACACGATGCGTGACTGGAGGGGCGTGAAAAGTGACTGAGGGTGCCGGCACCCGGGACGGGAACCTGCCGGAAGAACTGACCGCCACCGAGGCCGGCATGTGGCAGGCGTTCCGCAACGGCACGGTGTACGACCTGAGCAGCGGGGACACCGTCGTCGACGATCCGCACGGCGGGCACCCGTGGGGGCCGGCCCGGACCGTACGGGCCCGCATCGTGGCCTGGCTGCTGCTCGACGGCCCGCCCGCGCTCGCCGGGCGGGTGTCCTCGCTGAAGCTCACCGGCGTACAGATCAGCGGCACCCTGGACCTGGCGGGCGGCACGGTGGTGCCCTACGTCGAGCTGAAGCGCTGCCGGTTCGAGCGGGAGGTGCTGCTGCCGGAGGCCCGCTTCACCACCGTGCGCCTCGTGGACTGCTCGGTGCCGCGCCTGGAGGCGGCGCGGGTCCACACGGAGGGCGACCTGCACCTGCCGCGCTGCCGCTTCCACAACGGCGTACGGCTCACCGACGCCCACATAGGCACCGACCTGCTGCTCAACCAGGCGATCGTGTACCGCGACCGCAGCGGGCGTTCGATCGCCGCGGACGGCATGAACGTGGGCCAGGACCTCCAGGCCGAGCTCCTCGAGTCGCACGGCGAGCTGAGCCTGCGCGGCGCCACCGTCGGCGTCTCGCTGAGCCTGCGCGGCGCACGGCTCGCCAACCCGTACTCGCGACTCGCGCTGAACGCCCCGCAGCTCACCGTGGAGCGCACGCTGTACCTGACCCCGGCGGGCATCGGCGGCCAGACGCTCAGCGGGACGACGCCGGCACGCGGCACCCGCGTCCAGCGCTTCGAGTGCCAGGGCGGGGTGCGCCTGGACGACGGGCGGTTCGGGGACGCCGTCGACCTCCAGCAGGCCCGGTTCGCCTTCACCGACGAGCAGGAGCTGTCGCTGCGCCGGGTGCAGACGCCCGAGCTGCGCTTCCTCGGGGAGCGGCCGCCGCGCGGGCGGGTGGTGCTGTCGGGTGCGCGGGTGGTCAACCTCGTCGACCGGGCGAGCAGTTGGCCGGGCCCCGGAAACCTGCACATGGGCGGCTTCACGTACGAGGCCCTGGTGCCGAGGGGGCCGTTCCCGCTGGCGGAGCGGCTGGAGTGGGTGGCCGCGGCGACCGCCGAGTACAACCCGGAGCCGTACGAACGGCTCGCCGCCGTGCTGCGGGAGGGCGGTGAGGACGAGGACGCGCGCGAGGTGCTGCTCGCCAAGCAGCGCCGCCGCCGCGAGACGCTGCCACCGGCCGCGAAGCTGTGGGGGTACGTGCAGGACTGGACGGTGGCCTACGGGTACCGGCCGGGCCGGGCCGCGGTGTGGATGGCGGTGCTGTGGGCGGCGGGCTCACTGGCCTTCGCGCACGCCGCCCACCCTCCGCTCGACGGGAAGGGGCACCCGCCCTGGAACCCCGCCCTCTTCGCCCTCGACCTGCTCCTGCCGGTCATCGACCTGGGCCAGGTCGGCCAGTGGCAGCTGAGCGGCGGCTGGCAGTGGCTGGCCGCCGCACTGATCCTGCTCGGCTGGATCCTGGCGACGACGGTGGCGGCGGGGGCGACCCGGCTGCTGCGCCGCAGCTGACGGCCCACGAGCTTCGTGAAACCCCGGGAAAGTGAAGGGAACCAGGAGGGGTGAACACATGAAGAACACTCACCTTTTACCCTCCCTTGACTGGAGCACGTACAACTTTCGGCAGGTTCTGTGAACCCCCTGGCGCCTCCCGGACCTGCGGCTTTTCAATGGACGGCACCATGGCTCTGCTGCCCCCGTTCATCCGCGCCTCCCGGATGACCAGGATCCTCGCGCACTCCGCCGTCGTGCCCTCCCCGGCCGACGACGGGGCGCTCCTCGACGCGCCCGACGGCCGCCTCGGACCCGCCCTGGTGGCGGCCGGGCGGGGCGCGTACGAACCCGCCGCCGAGCTGCTCGCCGTCACCCGTGAGAGAGCCGAGTGGGAGGAGCGCGACCGGTACGCGACCCGGCTCGCCGCCTTCGCGCGCTCTCGTGCCGAGTGGCTGGACCGCTGGCGCGCCACCGCCCCGCGCGACCCCGACGCCCTGGTGGTCGCCGCCCAGCTGGCCGTGGACCGCGCCTGGGGGTCCCCGGCCCGGACCGAGCTGCTGCGCGAGGTGAGTCCGCTGATCACGGCGGCCGCCCAGGCCGACCACCGCGACCCCGTGCCGTGGCGGATCGCGCTGGACCACGCGCGCGGCAGCAAGGCGGGCCACCCGTACTTCGAGGAGCTGTGGGAGGCGGCGGTCCGCCGGGCCCCGCACCACTTCGGCTGTCATGTCGCGGCGTTGCGGTATCTGGCGACCGCCTGGCACGGCTCGCACCGCGAGTGCATGAACTTCGCCGACCGGGCCGCCCAGGACGCGCCCGCCGACTCCCTCCTGCAGGCGCTGCCGGCGCTGGCGGCCTTCTCCTACCTGGCCGACGGCTGCGGGCCGGGGGTGCCGCGCGCACGGCTGGACGAGGCGGTGGACCGGGCGATCGCGCTCTCCGCCCGGTTCCCGGCGGAGGACCCGTGGTCGGCCGAGCTGCGCAACCTGCTGGTGTACGTCCTGGTACGGCTGACCCGCTGGCCGGAGGCCCTGGAGCAGCTGCGTCTGACCGGGCCGTACGCCACGTCGTTCCCCTGGGCCTGGGAGTCCGACGACCCGCTGGGCCGTTTTCTGGCGGTCCACGATGAGGTGCGCGAGGCCGTCATGCACGGGCTCACACCCACCCCGTGGCATCCGAGGAGCGGGCACGGCGGACACGTGCGGTCCCTGGGCCATTAGGCTCTTGCGTCGTGACCACCGTCCGGCTGCCGCTCTTCCCCCTCGACTCGGTGTTGTTCCCGGGGCTCGTGCTTCCGCTCAACGTCTTCGAGGAGCGCTATCGCGCCATGATGCGCGAGCTCCTGAAGGCCCCCGAGGACGACCCACGCCGATTCGCCGTCGTGGCGATCCGCGACGGCCACGAGGTGGCCACCACCTCGCCGGGCATGCCGGACCAGACGGCGCTGCCCGAACGCGGGCCGGCCGCCGGGTTCGGCGCCGACCCGGCCAAGGCGTTCCACGGCATCGGCTGCGTCGCCGACGCGGCCACGATCCGGGAGCGCGCCGACGGCACCTTCGAGGTGCTGGCGACGGGGACGACCCGGGTGCGGCTGCTGTCGGTGGAGGCGTCGGGCCCGTTCCTCACGGCGGAGCTGGAGGAGCTGCCGGAGGAGCCGGGCGACGAGGCCGGGGCGATCGCGGAGGGCGTGCTGCGGGCGTTCCGCCAGTACCAGAAGCGGCTGGCGGGCGCACGGGAACGGTCACTGACGGGCGGTACGGAGCTGCCCGACGAGCCGTCCGTGGTGTCGTACCTGGTCGCGGCGGCGATGATGCTGGACACGCCGACCAAGCAGCGTCTGCTCCAGGCGCCGGACACCGCGTCCCGCCTGCGCGACGAGTTGAAACTCCTTCGCTCGGAGACGGCGATCATCCGTAATCTGCCGTCGTTGCCCGCGTCGGACCTGACGCGCGGCCCGACGAGTCTGAACTGAGGCCGGGGACCCCTCGATGGCGAAGAAGGCGAAGAGGCAGCAGCAGTCGGGCGGCACGCCCGCGACGGTGGCCCTGACGACAGCGGGCGTGGACTACACCGTCCACGCCTACGAGCACGATCCTGCCCACCCCTCCTACGGCGAGGAGGCGGCCGAGGCGATGGGTGTCTCCCCCGACCGCGTCTTCAAGACCCTGGTGGCGGACGTGGACGGCACTCTCACGGTGGCAGTCGTCCCGGTCGCGGGCTCCCTGGACCTCAAGGCGCTCGCCTCGGCGGTGGGCGGCAAGCGGGCGGCCATGGCCGACCCCACCCTCGCGGAACGCACCACCGGCTACGTCCGGGGCGGCATCTCCCCCCTGGGGCAGCGCAGGAAACTCCCCACGGTCCTGGACGCGTCGGCTTCGTCCCACGCCACGATCTGCGTCTCGGCGGGCCGCCGGGGCCTGGAGGTGGAACTCTCCCCGGACGCCCTGGCCAAGCTGACGAACGCGGTACTGGCCCCGATCGGCCGCTGAATCACCCCGTGGGGCACTCCAGCCCGTCCGGCGTCCGAGGACGAGGCCGCAGGCCGATGGGGTCCGGGGACGCGGCCCCCAGGGACGGGAAGGGCAGGGGCGGCGGGGGGCGAAGAACGCCTGCCCAGGGCCGCCGTGCCCGCACCCCTAGGCCGGCGGCGCCCCGTAGGGAACCTGCTCCGGCTCCGGATCCCGAGGCCCGAACAGCGCCGTCAGCCCCACGTGCACCAACAACCCCGCAAGCGACCACGCCAGCAACGCCCCCTTCGCCCCCAGCCGCAACGGCGCCGAGAACGTCACCCCCTTGCCCACCTGCTTGGCGTGCGCGATCACGTCCGACGTGGGCCCGAGCCACACCCCGACCCGCCATGCCAGCAACGACCCCAGCAGCCCCCCGACGGCCAGCGCCACCACCAGCGGCACTCCCCCACGACGCCGCCACAGGAACACGGCCACCGCACTCACGGCTCCGAACACCAGCGCCAGCAGAGTGAACGTTCCGTCGACGCCCACCGCCTGCTCGCCCTCGGTGTCCTTGACGAGCACGACCCAGCCGCCGTCCTCCAGCACCGCGCCGACCAGTGCCACGTGCGGCGCCAGCCACCACCACAGCACCCCGAGCAGCGCCCCGCAGAGCGCCACCACCACGGTCACCACGGCGGCCTCTCGCACTTCGGTCTTCATCCCGGGCCCGTCCTGTTCGTACACGGCGTCATGCGGCGCGGACGCCACACCCGTATACCCGGCGGGCGCCGGCGGCCACGCCTTTCCGGACGACGACTGCGCGGAGTGCGCGGTCTGCGAGGAGGGTTCGTGCGGAGGCGGAGTCAGTGGTGCGGTCACCCTGACATCGTGCCAGGCGCGCCTGTGCGGCGCGTCACCGGACGGCGGCCCGACGGTACGCCCAGGTCGCGACGGCCAGCGAGACGACCCCGACGCCGGCGCACACGGCGAGATCGCCGAGGACGTACGCCCAGTCGGGGTGCGGCCCGAAGGTGCGTGCCAGGGCCTCCACGCCGTACGTCGACGGCAGCAGGTCCCGCGCGAGGCGCACCACCTCCGGCATCCGGTCGGCCGGCAGCACCCCGAGGAGCAGCGCCGCCGACATGCCCAGCTGCCCGAGCAGCGTGGCCAGCTCCGGCCGGGGCGCGAGCAGCCCCAGGGCCGCGCCGAGCCCGGACAGCGCGGCGCCCGCGAGCGGGATCACCGCCAGGAGCACCCACAGGTGCGTCAGCGGCAGCCCGAACAGCACACACCCGAACACGGCGGTGACGACGGTCCCCGGCACGGTGAAGGAGGCGTACGCCCCCGCCGCGCCCAGCACGACCGCCGCCGGCGGCACGGGCAGGGTGGCGTAGTGGTCGAGGCCCCCGTTGGCCCGCAGCTGCCCGAAGTACTGGGCGAGCAGGTTCAGCGCGACGAAGGCGACGACGAGCACCGCCGACCCGGCCACCACCGACTCCGCCTCGCTCCCGCCGTCCACGACCCCGCGCATCATGATCAGGATGCCGACCGACTGGAAGGTCGCCACGAACAGCAGCGGGATGCGCGCCACCCGGGCCCGCGAGAGCTGCGCCCGGTACACGGCCACCAGCGACGGCCACAGCCGCGCCCGCGGCCCGAGCTCGGCGGCCGGGGCGGCGGACCGCCCGGCCCGCGCGCTGCCCGGCACAACCTCGGCGGGTACGACACTCACGTCGCGCAGCTCCTCTTCGCTTCGGCCTCAGGGCCTGTCGTAGCGCTGTTCCGTACGGATCCGGAGGCTCGCGTGCTCATGCCTTCACCAGCCCCTGTCGGGTGGCGCCGCCCAGCGCCAGGTAGACGTCCTCCAGGCTCGGCGTGGCCAGCGTGAAGTCGTCGAGCGCGGCGAACGCGGCGCCGCCGGTGACGGTCGCGACGACCGCGCGGGCCTCCTCGGGGGCCAGCCGCAGCGTCCAGCGGCGTCCGGAGGCGACGGCCCGGTCCCGCAGCACGGCGACCTCCGGCACCTCCAGCGGCGCCCGCTCGCGCCACACCAGCTCCACCCGTACCTCGTCGGCGACCTGCTCCTTGAGCCCGGCGGGCGTGTCGCAGGCGATGACGCGCCCCTGATCGAGGACGGCGACCCGGTCGAGGACGGTCTCCGCCTCGATGACGTTGTGGGTGACGAGCAGCACGGTCGTCCCGCGCTCCGCCCGTCGCCGGTCGACGGCGGCCCACACGGCCCGCCGTGCCACCGGGTCCATCCCGGTGGTGGGCTCGTCGAGCACGAGCAGCGGCCGCTCCCCGACCAGCGCGGTGGCGAAGCAGGCCAGCCGCCGCTGCCCGCCGGACAGTTTCTTCAGGGGCCGCCCGGCGATCGCCGTGAGGCCCAGTTCCTCCAGTACGGCGTCCCGCTCGGCGCGGGCCGGCCGGACGTCCAGGCCGCGCAGCCGCGCGGTCGTCTCGGCGGCGAGGGCCACGGTCAGCTCGTCGAGGGCGGAGGATTCCTGCCCGAGGTAGGCGAGGATCCGCGCGGCGCGCTCGGGGTGGCGCACGATGTCGTGCCCGAGGATCTCGACCGTGCCGGTGTCGGGCCGCATCAGGCCGGTGAGCTGGCGGACGAGGGTGGTCTTGCCCGCCCCGTTCGGACCGAGCAGCCCGAAGATCTCACCCCGCCGGACGTCCAGGGCCACGTCGTCGGTGGCCCGGATCTCGGGGGTCCCGGGAGCGCCGCGGCGGCCGCGTACCGCCGGATAGGTCTTCGTCAGCCCGCGCACGGCACACGCGACCTCGTCACTGTGCCGGATCACCGGTGCCGCGCGCGTACTCACAAGGGACGAGACTACGGGGTCCAGCGGCCCGGCCCGCTTTCGGGTGGGCCCCCGGCCGCGAATCCGCCGGTCACGACAAACCACCGCAACGCCGCTCAACCACGGCGTGGCGGCCCGGTGGTGCCGACGTCACCGCGAGCGGTTCACTGCTCCCCGGCCGGCACCCGCTCGGCGGCCGTGCGCACATCGACCTCCCGCCAGAACCCGGCCCGGATCGCATAGCGGTCGTGCTCGTCGATCTGGTCGTCCTTGTGGGCCAGCAGCCCGAACCGGGCCGCGTACCGGAGCAGCTCGCCATCGACGCGATGCGGGATCCGGGGGTACATGGTCGACAGCTTCTGGAGGTGGCTCTGGTCGCCGAGCCGCTCCATCCACCGGCGTGCGAAGACCTGTCCCACCTCGTACGGGTCCCCGCCCACGGTGGTGATGTCCTCCTCCCGGTCTGCCCACCGCTGCTCCGCCGTGGTCAGCTGCGCGAGCGTCGGCATGGAGGCGACCTCGGGCGGTTCCGCCGCGCCGCCGGGCCGGTCGACCCAGCCCTTGTCGGAGGACCAGCGCAGGGTCGCGGTCGCGGGGTGCTGCGCGGGGTGCGCTCCGTGCGAGCGCAGCGCGGCCAGGTCCTTGGGGGTGGGGACGCCCTTGGTGGCGTGCCCGCGCTCCTGGGTGCCGTTCTCGGAGGCGGTGGCAGCGGGGGTGTGCTCCCGCTCCTCGGCGGGCCGCTCGGCGGCGGGGGCGAGCGCGGAGTCGGGCAGCGGCGCGGAGAGGATCGCGGCGATCTCGGGGCGCGGCGCGGGCGGCGGCGCGCAGATGCCGCCCAGATCCTTGGCCCGTACGGCCTTGGTGATCCACGCGCGGTCGAGCACGCGCCGTTCGTCGGCCTCGGCGACGAGGTCCTCGGACTGGTTGTAGTCGCCGTCGGCGGCCTGCACGGCCCACAGGTGTACGGCCACCCCGTGTTCCTTGGCGGCCATCATGCCCGGCAGCAGGTCACCGTCGCCGGTGACGAGGACGACGTCGGAGCAGGCGCGGTTGCGGGCCAGCTCGGTGAGCTCGGCGTGCATGGCGGCGTCCACGCCCTTCTGCGCCCATCGGCCGTCGCTGCGGGTCAGGGCGCCCAGCCGGACGGTGACCCGGGGCATGACGCGCAGGCGTCGGTGTTCGGGCTGGGGGACGCGGTCGGGGGCGCCGTCGAACCAGTAGATGCGCAGCAGGGGGCGCTGCGTGTCCGATTCGGCCTGCTCGCGCAGCCCCTGGATCAGGGCGGCGTGCTCGACGGTGATGCGGGACCGCGAGGGCTCCCCTGCGAGGAGGCTGGCGGCGGCCCCCAGCAGATACCCGGCGTCCACCAGGACGATGCAGCGGTCCACACGACTCACCCTCTTCCCGGGAGGTTTGCTTCGGGCCTGCTTCGAGTCTGCCCGACGGCGCGGGGGTTAACGGCCGGAACTCGATCTTCGGCGTGGCGTTTCGGGGCCGCGCTCTCCGACCAAGGCCTGTCACACACGGTAATTATCCGAAATGCGTCACTTGCCAGCCTATGTGAATCTGGTCCCGGCCCTGGCCCCTAGATCACCCACAGGAGGCAGATCACCATGGCCAAGAACAAGAACCGTGACCGCAAGCAGTCGCAGTCCGACCGCGGGCAGCAGGCCCCGCAGTCCGTGATGGAGCCGCAGAACGAGCAGCACGCCGCCCAGGTGCCCCCTGGTGACCTGGCGCACAAGGGCCGTCAGAAGCGCTTCGGTCACAACTGATGTCTGCGTAAAGGGCTGTTGCAGCCCGAGCACCGTGAGGGGCGCATCCGGTCTCGGATGCGCCCCTTCGTGTGATCACTCCTCCGTGGAGGTCCTCAGCCGGCCAGGCAGGACGGGCCGAGCAGCACCTTCAGGTCGCCGAAGAGCGCCGGGTCGGGCTTGACCCGGTGCTTGTCCAGGCGCAGCACCGTGGTCTTCGTCGGGCCCTGGAGCTTGATGCGGACCTCGCTGTCGCCCCGGTGGTGGCTGAGGATCTCGCCGAGGCGGCTGACCATCGGTGGGGTGACCCGGGTGGCCGGGATGGTGAGGACGACGGGCGCGTTGGTGCCCGCGTTGGACAGGTCGGGGACCTGGAGCTCCATCGCGACGAGCCGCGGCACGTCCTCGCGCTTGTCGAGGCGGCCCTTGACGAACACGACGGCGTCCTCGACGAGTTGGGTCGAAACCAGCTGGTACGTCGCCGGGAAGAACATGCACTCGATGGAGCCCGCGAGGTCCTCGACCGTGGCGATCGCCCAGGCGTTGCCCTGCTTGGTCATCTTGCGCTGCAGGCCGGAGATGATGCCGCCGATCGTCACCACGGCTCCGTCGGCGTGCTCACCGCCGGTGAGCTGGGCGATGCCCGCGTCGGCCTTGTCGGACAGCACGTGCTCCAGGCCGAACAGCGGGTGGTCGGAGACGTAGAGGCCGAGCATCTCGCGCTCCTGCGCGAGCAGGTACGTCTTGTCCCACTCGTCGTCGGTGAAGGTCACGTCGAGTCCGAAGCCGGGCTCGCTGCTGGTCTCCTCCCCCATTCCGCCGAAGAGGTCGAACTGGCCCTCGGCCTCCTTCCGCTTGACCGCGACCACGTTGTCGATCATCGGCTCGTACTGTGCGGTGAGGCCCTTGCGGGTGTGGCCCATGGAGTCGAAGGCGCCGGCCTTGATCAGGGACTCCGTGGTGCGCTTGTTGCAGACGACCGCGTCGACCTTGTCGAGGTAGTCCGGGAAGGAGGTGTACTTCCCCTTGGCCTTGCGGCACTTGATGATCGACTCGACGACGTTGGTGCCGACGTTGCGGACGGCGGACAGGCCGAAGAGGATCACGTCGTCGCCCTGGGCGGCGAAGTTGGACATGGACTCGTTGACGTTCGGCGGGAGCACCTTGATGCCCATGCGGCGGCACTCGTTGAGGTAGACGGCCGACTTGTCCTTGTCGTCCTTGACGGACGTCAGCAGCGCCGCCATGTACTCGGCGGGGTAGTTCGCCTTCAGATAGGCGGTCCAGTACGAGACCAGGCCGTACGCGGCGGAGTGCGCCTTGTTGAAGGCGTAGCCCGCGAAGGGGACCAGCACGTCCCACAGCGCCTGGATGGCCTCGTCGCTGTAGCCCTTCTCGCGGGCGCCCTTCTGGAACAGGACGAAGTTCTTCGCCAGTTCCTCGGGCTTCTTCTTGCCCATCACACGGCGGAGGATGTCGGCCTCGCCGAGCGAGTAACCGGCGATGATCTGGGCGGCCTTCTGCACCTGCTCCTGGTAGACGATCAGGCCGTAGGTGACCGCCAGGACCTCTTCGAGGGGCTCCTCCAGCTCCTTGTGGATCGGGGTGATCTCCTGGAGCTTGTTCTTGCGGAGCGCGTAGTTGGTGTGCGAGTCCATGCCCATCGGGCCGGGACGGTAGAGCGCGGAGACGGCGGAGATGTCTTCGAAGTTGTCGGGCTTCATCAGCCGCAGCAGCGAGCGCATGGGGCCGCCGTCGAACTGGAAGACGCCGAGGGTGTCGCCGCGCTGGAGCAGTTCGAAGGTCTTGGGGTCGTCCAGCGGGAGGCTCAGCAGCTCCAGGTCGACGCCCTTGTTGGACTTCACCATCTTGACGGCGTCGTCCATGATCGTCAGGTTGCGCAGGCCGAGGAAGTCCATCTTCAGCAGGCCGAGCGACTCACAGCTCGGGTAGTCCCACTGGGTGATGGTCACGCCGTCGGTGTGCCTCACCCACACAGGAACGTGCTCGGTGATGGTCTCGCTGGACATGATCACGCCGGCGGCGTGCACGCCCATCTGCCGGACCAGGCCCTCGACGCCCTTGGCGGTGTCGATGACCTTCTTCACGTCCGGCTCGTTCTCGTACATCCCGCGGATCTCGCCCGCCTCGCCGTAGCGTGGGTGCGAGGGGTCGGTGATGCCGTTGAGGTCGATGCCCTTGCCGAGGACGTCGGCGGGCATCGCCTTGGTGAGACGGTCGCCCATCGCGTACGGGTAGCCCAGCACGCGCGCGGAGTCCTTGATCGCGTTCTTGGCCTTGATCTTGCCGTAGGTGCCGATCATGGCGACCTTGTCGGCGCCGTACTTCTCCGTCACGTACCGGATGACCTCGACGCGTCGGCGCTCGTCGAAGTCGATGTCGACATCGGGCATGGAGACGCGCTCGGGGTTGAGGAACCGCTCGAAGATCAGGCCGTGCGGGATCGGGTCGAGGTCGGTGATGCCCATGGCGTACGCGACGATCGAACCGGCCGCGGAGCCTCGCCCCGGGCCCACCGCGATGCCGTTGTTCTTGGCCCACATGATGAAGTCGGCGACGACGAGGAAGTACCCCGGGAACCCCATCTGGATGATGACGTCCATCTCGTACTCGACCTGCTTCTGCCGGTCGTCGGGGATGCCGCCGGGGAAGCGGCGCTCCATGCCGCGGCGGACCTCCTCCTTGAACCAGCTGACCTCGGTGTAGCCCTCCGGGATGTCGAACCTCGGCATGAGGTTCTTGGCCTCGAACATGCCGGTGGTGTCGATCTGCTCGGCTACCAGGAGGGTGTTGGCGCAGCCCTCCTGCCAGGCGTCCGAGGAGTCGATGGCGTACATCTCGTCCGTGGACTTCAGGTAGTAGCCGGTGCCGTCGAACCTGAAGCGGTCCGGGTCGGAGAGGTTCTTGCCGGTCTGGATGCACAGCAGCGCGTCGTGCGCGCTCGCCTCGTGCGCGTACGTGTAGTGCGAGTCGTTCGTCACCAGGGGCGGGATGCCGAGCTTCTTGCCGATCTCCAGCAGGCCGTCGCGGACCCGGTGCTCGATGTCGATGCCGTGGTCCATCAGCTCCAGGAAGTAGCGGTCCTTGCCGAAGATGTCCTGGTAGTCGGCGGCGGCCTTGAGGGCCTCGTCGAAGTGGCCGAGGCGCAGCCGGGTCTGGACCTCCCCGGAGGGGCAGCCGGTGGAGGCGATGAGCCCCTCGGACCACTGGGAGATGGTCTCCTTGTCCATCCGGGGCCACTTCTGCAGCCAGCCCTCGGCGTACGCGTCGGAGGAGAGCCGGAAGAGGTTGTGCAGGCCGGTCTTGTTCGCCGCCCAGATCGTCTTGTGGGTGTAGCCACCGGAACCGGAGACGTCATCCCGTTTCTGGTGCGGCTGGCCCCACTGGATCTTGCGCTTGTTGCGGCGCGACTCGGGCGCGACGTACGCCTCGATGCCGATGATGGGGGTGATTCCGGCCTTCTGCGCGGAGTGGAAGAAGTCGTACGCCCCGTGCAGGTTGCCGTGGTCGGACATGGCGATGTGTGTCATGCCCATCTCGTTGCAGGCGTTGAACATGTCCTTCAGCCGCGCGGCACCGTCCAGCAACGAGTACTGGGTGTGGACGTGCAGGTGCGTGAACGGCGGCTTCGACACGGTTTCGGCCTCCAAGGAAAACGTACTTTTACGGATGCCCGACCGGCGGCGGACGGTCCGGCGACAGCGTCGAAGTCTATGCCTCGACTCTGACACTCAGCGGGCACCTCCGCGTACCTTCGTGCGTTGGACACGGCAGAGACACTGTCGTGCACGTACCGCACCAGGAGGCACCCAGCGATGTCGGTTCCGCAGCTCAACGACGAGCACCGCGGCGAGGAGATCCTCGCCGTCTTCGACACCGCCTTCGGCGAGCTCCTGGCCGCCGACCCGGCCGCGTTCCGCGTGAAGTTCCGGAAGATGGCGGCCTCGGCCTTCGCGTTCTACCGGGGCACGGCCGCGCT
Organism: Streptomyces griseus subsp. griseus; assembly: GCF_000720255.1. Classification (GTDB taxonomy): domain Bacteria; phylum Actinomycetota; class Actinomycetes; order Streptomycetales; family Streptomycetaceae; genus Streptomyces; species Streptomyces griseus_I. The sequence continues at coordinate 370,555 of NZ_JOJE01000001.1, forward strand.
CTTCTACCACGACCAGGACGCGGAGAAGCGGGGCGGCCCCTACCTGGACGAGCGCACCTCGCGCGTGTGGATCCACGGCGACCTGCACGCCGAGAACTTCGGCACCTACATGGACGCCAACGGCCGGCTGATCTTCAACGTCAACGACTTCGACGAGGCCTACGTCGGCCCCTTCACGTGGGACCTGAAGCGCCTGTCCGCCTCGATCGCCCTCATCGGGTACGCGAAGGCGCTCAGCGACGAGCAGATCACCGAACTGGTGCGGGTGTACGCGGGCGCGTACCGCGAGCGCATCCACGCCCTGTCCACCGGCGCCAAGAGCGACGAGGTCCCGCCCTTCACCCTGGACACCGCCCAGGGCCCCCTCCTGGACGCGCTGCGCGACGCCCGCTCGCTGACCCGCTTCGGGCTGCTGGACTCGATGACCGAGATCCGTGACTTCGAGCGCCGGTTCGCCGCGGGCGGCGGCTCCATCGAGCTGGACGCCGCCACGCGCTACAAGGTCCTCGCCGCCTTCGACGGCTATCTGGAGACCCTCCCGGAGACCTCTCTCGCCCGCCCGGACTCCTACCGGGTGAAGGACGTGGTGGGCCGCCGCGGCATCGGCATCGGCTCCGCGGGCCTGCCGTCGTACAACATCCTCCTGGAGGGCCACAGCGACGCCCTGGAGAACGACGTCGTGATCTACATCAAACAGGCCCAGACCCCGGCCGTCTCCCGGCACATCACGGACCCTGAGATCCGCGGCTACTTCCAGCACGAGGGCCACCGCACGGTGATCTCCCAGCGCGCCCTCCAGGCGCACGCGGACCCGTGGCTGGGCTGGACCGAGCTGGACGGCGCGGGCCAGCTGGTCGCCGAGGTCTCGCCGTACGCGGTCGACCTGGACTGGGGCGACATCGACGACCCGGAGGAGATCGCGGGCGTCGTCGCCGACCTGGGCCGGGCCACGGCCACGATGCACTCGGCCGCCGACGACCAGTCCGGCGAGTCCCTGGTGCCCTTCTCCACCGAGCGGGCCATCGACGCGGCGATCGCGGCCGACGAGGAGGGCTTCGCGCCGCTCCTGGTGGAGTTCGCGCACAGCTACGGCGCACGCGCGCGTGCCGACCACCAGATCTTCGTGGACCTGTTCCGCAACGGCCGGATTCCGGGTCTGTGACGGAACGGGTTCTCACAGGCACCCTTTAGGGGTCTCTTACAGGACCACGTGACACACTCTCCTCCGCTATGGACATATCCGGGACCCACCTCAGAGTCGTACGCGCGGCGCTGTTCACGGCACTCGTCGTGACGCTCAGCACCGCGTCGCACGTGCTGCTGTCGCGGGCCCCGCTGCCGCTGAACACGGTGGCCGCCGTCGCGGTCGCCGTGTTCGTGCTCGCGTACACCCTCGCGGGCCGCGAGCGCGGTTTCGGGCGGATCGCCGCCCTGCTGGTACCGCTGGAGCTGGCGGCCGACACCCTGTTCACCACCGGCCAGCACGTCTGTTACGGCCCCGCGGGCGGCCCGGTCGCCGGCCCCCTGCGCTCGGTCGGCTGGAACGTCCTGTGCGGCGGCGCCACCGACGTGGGCACCCCGCTGGCCCAGGTGCCCGGCGCCCACGGCGACCGGCTGGCCGCCCTGCTCGCCCACGCGGACCCGGCCACCGCCTGGCTGCTGCTCGGCGCGCACGTCGGCGTGGGCTTCCTGGCCGCCGCCTGGCTGCGCCGCGGCGAGCGGGCGCTGGCCCAGGTGCTGCGGGCGGTGACCGCGACGACCTTCCGGCCGCTGCTGCTGGCCTTCGCCTCCGTGGGCGTGCGGCTCACCCCGCAGGTCCGTCGCCTGCCGCGCCCGGTCCGCCGTACGGCGACCGCCCGCGAACTGATCCTCGTGCACTCCCTGGGACGGCGCGGACCGCCGTGCTCGGCCGCTGTCGCCTGACAGCTGCCCGAGCGCCACCAGTCCCCCATACGTACTCCGCACACGACGTGTGCGTCCCCTACGGAGATCACCACCATGAGCAAGCGGAACAGCCAGGCCTCGAAGAACGCCGCCCGTGAGCGGCTGCGCCAGGAGCGCGAGCGTCAGGCCAAGCGGAACAAGATCAAGCGGCAGGCCATCGTGGCCGGCTCCGTGGTCGGCGTCCTCGCGATAGCCGGCGGCATCAGCTACGCGGTCGTCCAGGGCAACAAGCCCAGCTACTGGGAGGCCGCGAAGGACGACAAGCTCGTCAAGCCGGCCAACACCACCGGCACCGACGGCACCACCGTCGTCTACGGCAAGAGCACCGCCAAGAAGACCCTCGTGATGTACGAGGACCCGCGCTGCCCGATCTGCGCCCAGTTCGAGCAGACCGTCGGTTCGACGGTCGAGAAGGACCTCGATGCCGGCAAGTTCAAGATCCAGTACGTGGGCGCCACCTTCCTCGACGGCAACCTGGGCGGCGAGGGCTCCAAGAACGCCCTCAGCGCCATGGGCGCGGCGCTCAACGTCAGCTCCGATGCCTTCAAGGAGTACAAGACCGCGCTGTACTCGGCGAAGTGGCACCCCAAAGAGGACGACGACAAGTTCAAGGACGACGCCTACCTGATCAAGGTGGCCGACACCGTCCCCGCGCTGAAGGGCAACGCGGCCTTCCAGAAGGCCGTGAAGGACGGCACCTACGACAAGTGGGCGCTGGACATGTCGAAGACCTTTGACAAGAGCGGTGTCCAGGGGACTCCGACGCTGATGATGGACGGCAAGAAGCTGACCGGCTCCGACGGCAAGAACGCGCCGATGACGGTGGCCGACTTCAACACCGCGATCGAGGCGGCGCTGAAGGGCTGACGCGGGCCTGAGCCGACCTCAAGCCGAAGAGCGGGCGAACTTTTCCAGTTCGCCCGCTCTTCGGCCGTACTGGTCAGTAATCTGATCGCCCGTGACCAGTCCTTACAGATCATCCGAGAGCGCCCACCCCGTCAACTCGCTTGCGCCGCGCCGCCGTACGGTCGTCAAGGCCGCGGCAGCCACCGCCGTCCTGGCAGGTCCCCTCACCGCCGCGCTGCCCGCCCGGGCCGCCACCGACGCACCCGCCTTCCTGCACGGTCTCGCCTCCGGCGACCCGCTGCCCGACGGCGTCCTGCTGTGGACCCGGGTGACGCCGACCACCGAGGCGATACCCGGCTCGGGGCTCGGCCCGGACACCGAGGTCAGCTGGACCGTCGCCACGGACAAGGCGCTGAAGAACATCGTCGCCAAGGGCTCCGTCACGGCGACCGCCGCATCCGACCACACCGTCAAGGCCGACGTCCGAGGCCTGGAACCGGCCACGGACTACTGGTTCCAGTTCTCGGCCGGCGGCACGGACTCACCGGTGGCGCGTACCCGCACCGCGCCGGCGGCGAACGCCTCCGTGGCGGGCCTGCGCTTCGGCGTGGTCTCCTGCGCCAACTGGGAGGCCGGCTACTTCTCCGCCTACCGCCATCTCGCCGCACGCGGCGACCTGGACGCATGGCTGCACCTCGGCGACTACATCTACGAGTACGGCACCGGTCAGTACGGGACGCGCGGCACCGTCGTACGGCAGCACGCGCCGGCCCACGAGATCCTCACGCTCGCCGACTACCGGACCCGGCACGCCAAGTACAAGACGGACCCGGACCTCCAGGCGCTGCACGTGAAGGCGCCGGTCATCGCGATCTGGGACGACCACGAGTTCGCCAACGACGCCTGGTCGGGCGGCGCGGAGAACCACACCGAGGGCACGGAGGGCACCTGGGCGGCGCGTCAGGCGGCTGCCAAGCAGGCGTACTTCGAGTGGATGCCGGTCCGCACGGCCGTCGCGGGCACCACCTACCGCCGGCTGCGCTTCGGCAAACTCGCCGACCTGTCGCTGCTCGACCTGCGTTCCTTCCGCTCGCAGCAGGTCGGCGTCGGCAACGGCTCGGTCGACGACCCGGACCGTACGCTCACCGGGCGCGCCCAGCTCGACTGGCTGAAGGCGGGTCTGAAGGCGTCCGACACCACCTGGCGGCTGGTGGGCAACTCGGTGATGATCTCGCCGTTCGCCATCGGCTCCCTCTCCGCGGACCTGCTCAAGCCGCTCGCCAAGCTGCTGGGGCTGCCGCAGGAGGGCCTGGCCCTCAACACCGACCAGTGGGACGGCTACACCGACGACCGCCGTGAACTGCTGGCCCACCTGCGCTCGAACGCCATCCGCAACACCGTCTTCCTGACCGGCGACATCCACATGGCGTGGGCCAACGACGTGCCGGTGGACGCCGGGACCTACCCGCTGTCGGCGTCCGCCGCCACCGAGTTCGTGGTCACCTCGGTGACCTCGGACAACCTCGACGACCTCGTGAAGGTCCCCGAGGGCACGGTCTCGGCGCTCGCCTCACCGGTCATCAAGGCCGCCAACCGGCATGTGCACTGGGTCGACACCGACCGCCACGGCTACGGGGTCCTGGACATCACCGCCGACCGAGCGCAGATGGACTACTACGTCCTGTCCGACCGCACGAAGGTTGACGCGGCCTCGGCCTGGACCCGCTCGTACCGCACGCGCAGCGGCACGCAGAAGGTGGAGCGGACGTACGACCCGGTCTAGGTATGACGACCCGCAACCTGTCAGAGGGTTTCGAGGAAGCCGAGTGCCACCCGCCAGGTGGCCTCGGCGGCCTCCTCGTCGTAGTCCGGCAGGTCGGGGTCGGTGTACAGGTGGCCGGCCCCGGCGTACCGGTACACCTCCACGTCGGCGCCCGCTCTGCCCATCTGGAGGTACCAGGCGCTGAGCCAGTCGTCCGTCTCGAACGGGTCCGGCTCGGCCACGTGCAGCTGGACCGGCAGTTCGTCGACGGACGTGTTCGGCGCGAGGTCCGAGGTGCCGTGCAGGAGCAGCAACCCGCGCGCCTTCTCGTCGCCGAGGGCGAGGGTCTGCGCGACGGAGGCGCCGAGCGAGAACCCCGCGTACACGAGCCCGCGCTCCGAGTAGGGGGCGGCCGCCAGCACCGCCCGCTTCAGCAGTTCGTCCTTGCCGATCTCGTCGTTGAAGGCCATGCCCTCCTCGACCGTGTCGAACGTGCGCCCCTCAAAGAGGTCCGGCGTCCACACCTGGTGCCCGGCGGCACGCAGCCGGTCCGCCGCCGCGCGCACCGCGGGACGCAGTCCGAAGGTCGAGTGGAAGAGCATGATGTTCATGAGGCCATGGTGCCAGCCGGTGTCGGCCGGGCCGGGCCGGGCCGGCGGCACGATCGTGTTCCTCTTCACAAAAGCCACATGTTCACGGCCCCGCTCGGCCGGTTACGTTCGAAGGCATGGAGATTCTACTCCGCCCCCTGATCGTGGTCGGCGGCTCGCTCGCCCTGACCCTGCTCATCGGCTGGGCCACCGACCGACTGCTGTGCAAGGCCGACACCCGGCACCCCGAGACGCCCCTGTGGGGGCTGTTGCGCCGCGGCCGCATCCCGTACCAGCTCGTGCTGTGCGCGGCGATGCTGAGAGGGTCGTACGACGAGGCGGAGCTGCTTCAGGAGCACCAGGTCGGCATCGGCCGGACGCTGACGCTGGTGCTGATCGGGTCGGCGGCGTGGCTGGTGATCCGGATCGCGGCGGCGATCGTCGAGACGTCGTACTCGCGCTACGCGCGCATGCACCACGACGCCGCCCGGGTCAGGCGTGTGCGGACCCAGGTGACGCTGATCATGCGCGTGGTCTCCGCCGTCGTCGGTGTGGTGGCGGGGGCTTCGATGCTGCTGACGTTCCCCGCGTTCCGCGCGGCGGGCGCCTCGCTGCTGGCCTCCGCCGGAATCCTCGGCATCGTCGCCGGTGTGGCCGCCCAGTCCACGCTGAGCAACCTGTTCGCCGGACTTCAGATCGCCTTCGGCGACATGGTGCGCATCGGCGACACGGTCGTGGTGGACGGCGAGTGGGGCACCGTCGAGGAGATCACGCTGACCTTCCTGACGGTTCGGACATGGGACGAGCGCCGGATCACCATGCCGGTCTCGTACTTCACCTCCAAGCCGTTCGAGAACTGGTCGCGCGGCACGCCGCAGATGACCGGCATCGTGTACTGGCACGTCGACCACACGGCACCGGTGGAGGCGATGCGCGACAAGCTGAAGGACATCCTGCGCGAGTGCCCGGCCTGGGACGGCCGCGCCTACGGTCTCGACGTCACGGACACCACGCCGAACACCATGCAGGTGCGTGCGCTGGTGACGGCCAAGGACGCGGACGACATCTGGACGGTCCGGGTGAAGGTCCGCGAAGGGATGATCCGCTGGCTGTCCCAGGAGCACCCGTACGCGCTGCCCCGCGTCAACACGGCGGACGCGGTACTGCCGCCGAGCCGGACCAACGGCGACCGGCCCAACGGCAGCAACGGCCACAGCGACGGTGGCTACGGCAACGGCGACCGGAGCAATGGCGACCGGTCCCGCGGCGGCTCGTCGCGCGACGGTTCCCGCGAGGGCGCGGTACCGCGTCGCGCGTAGGAGCCGCCGCGCACGGGGCGCCGGCGGAGAAGGCCGTCAGTGACCGCGCTCCGCGCCTCCGTTGACCTGGACGACCTGTGAGGTGATGTGCCCGGCGCCCGGGGACGCCAGCCAGTGCAGAGTGGCGGCGACGTCCCCGGGCGTACCGGCACGCCCGGTGGAGGTCTCGCCGACGAGCCGCTCCCGCCGGGCCTCGTCCATCCGGCCCCCGAAGAACTCGGTGTCCTCGATGTAGCCGGGCGCGACGACGTTCACGGTGATACCCCGCGGCCCCAACTGCCGCGCCAGGTCATGGGCGTACGGGTGCAGTGCGGCCTTGGCGGCGCCGTACGCCCCGCTGCCGGACCCTCGGTAGGCGGCGATGGAGCTGAGGAACAGCACCCGTCCCCCGGGCTCGGCGAGCCGTTCCTTCAGGGCTTCCGTGAGCAGCGCCGCGGTCAGGACGTTGAGCCGGAAGTTCACGGTCCACTGGTGGGCGACCGCCTCGAGCGGGTCCTCGTCGTCGGGCTGGGGCTCCAGCTGCCCGCTGCCTCCGGCGCTGTGGATGAGCACGTCCACGGCCCCGAGCTCCCGGGCCACGAAGTCGGCGACCCCGCGCACCCCGGCCGGATCGCTGAGGTCGGCGGCGTAGGTCAACACCCCCGGCACCCCGGCCTTCTCCAACACCTCGGCGCGCCGCCCGAGCAGCAGCACGCGATCCCCTTCCGCGGCGAACTCCCGCGCCGCCGCAAGCCCAATTCCTGTTCCACCGCCACTGATCACAACATTCCTAGCCATAACAACCCACCCTACAAAGGCCGGGCGGACAGCCCCGGGACCCGGGGGGGCATTTCCCTCACCGCAAGCTGCGCACGTCCAGATGCCGAAGCACCCGGTCCACCACCTCCGGGTCCGCTCCGGGCTCACTCCGCGCCGCCACCACCTCATGCCGCGCGGCGCTCAGCATCTCGCCCTGAATACGCCGGATCCGCTTCAGCCGCCGCACCCGGTGCTGGTGCCCCTCCCGGCGCTCGTCCTCGCCCATGTCCGGGCTGATCCGCAACCCGATGTCGAAGGCCCGCCGCACCATCTGCTCGGACAACTCCTCCGGCAGCTCCTCCTCCGCCTCGATCTCCCGCAGCCTGCGCTTCGCCGCCTTCGCCGCCCGTACCGCCAGCGCCTTCTCGAAGTCCTTCTCGCGGTCCGTGTCCGCCCGCACCCCGAGCCGCCGCACCAGCCAGGGCAGCGTGAGCCCCTGCAACACCAGCGTCACCATGATCACGCCGAACGCGATGAAGACGATCTCGTCGCGGTTGGGGAACGCCGTCCCGTCGTCGGTCTCCAGCGGAATCGCCAGCGCCAGCGCCACCGAGGCGACCCCCCGCATCCCCGACCACCACATCACGACGGTCTCCCGCCAGCCCATCGGGATGTCCTCGTCGTGGTCCTTGCGGGCATGCAGCCGCTTGGTCAGCCACGTCGCCGGCAGCAGCCAGGCCAGCCGTACGAACACCACCACGACCACGATCGTCGCCGCCCACCCGAGCATCTCGCCCCACCGCCCGGACGCCGTCCGGATCGCGTTGTGCAGCTCCAGACCGATCAGCCCGAACGCGACACCGGTGACGAGCGTGTCGACGATGTCCCAGAAGGTGTGCCCGGCGAGCCGCGTCATCACGTCGTCGGGATCGGTCGCGTACTCGGCGAGGAACAACGCGGTGGTGAGCACGGCGAGTACGCCGGACCCGTGGAACTCCTCCGCCATCACGTAGGAGGCGTACGGCACCAGCAGGGTAAGCCCGATCTGCAGGGTCGCGTCGCCCAGCAGGTCCATCAGCTTGTTGGCGCCCCAGCCCAGCCCGACCCCGACCGCCACGGCGACCACGGCGGACAGCACCAGGTCCAGCCCCGCCTTCCACGGCGAGAAGGAGCCGCTGACGGCGGCGGCGATCGCCACGTGGTACAGCACGATGGCCGTCACGTCGTTGAAGAGCCCCTCGCCCTCCAGTATCGACACCAGCCGGCGCGGCAGCCCGAGTTGCCCGGCGACGGCGGTCGCGGCCACCGGGTCGGGCGGCGCGACCAGCGCCCCGAGCGCCAGCGCGGCGGCGACGGGCAGCCCCGGCACGATCGCGCTCGCGACGGCGGCCACACAGCAGGTGGTGACGAACACCAGCGCCACGGCCAGCAGGAAGATCGGCCGTTTGTTGGCCGTGAACTGCCGCCAGGACGTGCGCCGTACGGCGGCGTACAGCAGCGGGGGCAGCAGCAGGGGCAGGATCAGATCAGGGGGGACGCTCACGTTCGGCACGAAGTCGAGCACCGCGAGCACGATCCCGAGCAACGTCATCAGCACCGGCGCCGGCAGCCCGAAGCGATCCCCCACCGGGACGCTCACCACGGCCCCGAGCAACAGGACGAACAACAGGGCCAGCTGATCCACGCTCAGCGCTCCACACGGTAGACGTCAACGGACAGACCTCAAGCCTGCCACGTCGCGCCCGTACGCCCTCGGCTCAGAGCACGCGCCGCATCGCCCGGTGCGGTATGCCCGCGTCCGGAAACTCGGGTCCGTACGCCTCGTACCCCAACCGCTCGTAGAAACCCAGCGCCTGCGTCTGCGCGTGCAGATCCACGGCGGTCAGGCCGCGCGCGCGGGCCGCCTCCTCGACGGCCCGCACCAGCGCCGCCCCGACACCGAGTCCGCGCGCCGCCCGCGCCACGGCGAGCCGCCCCAGCGACCCGACCGACGGGTCGCCGCCGGTCTTCGCGGCGGCGGCCTCCCCGAACAGCAGCCGTCCGGTCCCGAGGGACACCCCGTCCTCCCGGACCGCCAGCACATGCACCGCCTCGGCGTCGTACGCGTCGTACTCGATCTCCCGCGGGACGCCCTGCTCGGCGACGAAGACCTCCTTGCGCACCGCGAAGCACGCCTCCCGGTCGGCGGGATCCTCGGCGACGCGCACCTCGTACGCGGGCGGACTCACGCGTACGTCTCCTCACGGACCTGGTCGAGGGCCTTCTGGAGGTCGGCGGGGTAGTCGCTCTCGAACTCGGCCCACCGGCCGTCGCCGGGGTGCTCGAAGCCCAGCCGTACGGCGTGCAGCCACTGGCGGGTCAGGTGCAGCCGCTTGGCGAGGGTCGGGTCGGCGCCGTAGGTGAGGTCGCCGACGCAGGGGTGGCGGTGGGCCGCCATGTGCACGCGGATCTGGTGCGTGCGGCCGGTCTCCAGCTTCACGTCGAGCAGGGAGGCCGAGCGGAACGCCTCGATCAGGTCGTAGTGCGTGACGGACGGCTTGCCCTCGGCCGTGACCGCCCACTTGTAGTCGTGCTGGGGGTGGCGGCCGATGGGCGCGTCGATGGTGCCGCTGGTCGGGTCGGGGTGGCCCTGGACGAGCGTGTGGTAGCGCTTGTCGACCGTGCGCTCCTTGAACTGGCGCTTCAGCGACGTGTACGCGTACTCGGACTTGGCCACCACCATCAGGCCGGAGGTGCCCACGTCGAGGCGGTGCACGATGCCCTGGCGCTCGGCGGCGCCGGAGGTGGAGATGCGGTACCCGGCTGCGGCGAGGCCGCCGATGACGGTGGGGCCGCTCCAGCCGGGCGAGGGGTGGGCGGCGACGCCGACCGGCTTGACGATCACGACCACGTCGTCGTCGTCGTGCACGATCTCCATGCCCTCGACCGGCTCCGCGACGACCTGCACGGGGGCGGGCGCCTGCGGCATCTCGACCTCCAGCCAGGCCCCGCCGTGCACCCGCTCGGACTTCCCGACCACCGAGCCGTCGACCGTGACCTTCCCCGCCGCGGCGAGCTCGGCGGCCTTCGTACGGGAGAAGCCGAACATGCGGGAGATGGCGGCGTCGACGCGCTCGCCCTCCAGGCCGTCGGGCACGGGCAGGGTGCGGATCTCGGGAATCGTGCTCACCCGTCGAGTATGCCGGACGGGTCCGACTGCCCCGGCACTCAGTCCTTGTGGACGGTTCCGTCCGGGTCGAGGCCGCGGAAGGACAGCAGCACGATCAGGATGCCACCGCACACGATCGCCGAGTCGGCGAGGTTGAACACCGCGAAGTGCTTGGGCGCGATGAAGTCGACCACGGCGCCCTCGAAGACGCCCGGCGAGCGGAAGATCCGGTCGGTGAGGTTGCCGAGCGCCCCGCCCAGCAGCAGGCCGAGGGCGATCGCCCAGGGCAGGCTGTAGAGCTTGCGGGCGAGCCGGGCGATCACCACGATCACGGACGCGGCGATCACCGTGAAGATCACGGTGAAGGCCTCGCCGAAGCCGAACGCGGCGCCCGCGTTGCGGATCGCCTCGAACTTCAGCCAGTCCCCGATGATCTCGATCGGCGCGTGGTGCTCCAGCTTGGCGACCACGATCAGCTTGCTGACCAGGTCCAGGGCGTACGCGAAGGCCGCGACCGCGAAGAGCACGGCGACGCGCCGCCGGCCCCTGGGCCGCGCGCCGGCGTCGTCCCGCTCCTCGGCACCGGTCACCGTCGACGCCCCGCCGGTGCCGGAACCGCCGGTGCCGGAACCGCCGGCCGGGGACGCGGTCCCCTCGGCACCGGACCGCGCCTCCGACGCGGCCCCGTCGCCGGGCCGCTCCTGCTCGGCCCGTGCCGCGTCCGGGGTGTCCGGCGTACCGATGATGCGCTCCGCCTCTGCCACGTGAGTCCCTCAACCTAGGTACCTGACTGAGGACGAGGGTACGGCACGCCCCGCGCCAGGACCCGCCGGGCGCCGCAGGTCAGTACCGGCGCTCCTGCTTCTGCTTGCACTCGACGCACAGCGTGGCCCGCGGGAAGGCCTGCATGCGGGCCTTGCCGATGGGATTGCCGCAGCTCTCGCACAGGCCGTACGTGCCCGCGTCCAGCCGTTCCAGGGCGCGCTCGGTCTGGATCATCATCTCGCGCGCGTTGGCGGCCAGCGCCATCTCGTGCTCGCGCGTGATGTTCTTGGTGCCGGTGTCCGCCTGGTCGTCGCCCGCTCCGTCCCCGGAATCTCGCATGAGGCCCACCAGGGACGCCTCGGACGCCTCGATCTCCTCGCGCAGCCGTGTCGCCTCGGACTGCAACTCGGTGCGCGCCTCGTCGACCTCTTCCGTCGTCCAGGGGTCCTCACCGGGGCGCACCGCGAGCTCGCCCGGCTCCACCGCGCCGACGCGTGCCTTGGGTACGGCGGTCTGCGCCGCCGTGGCCGTGCCAGGAGTCTTCTTCGCAACCACGTCCGTGGCTCCCGTCTGCTCCGCGGCCTGGGCCGCGCCCACTCTCTTCGACGTTCTCTTCTTGGCCGCGCCCTTCGGGGCGCCGCCCTTGCCCGCGCCGCCCTTCCGCACGGCACCCTTCGCCTCGACTGCCGCACCCGCTGTCGCGACCTCTTCCCCGCCGGCCGCCTTCGAAGCACCGGTCTTCCTCCCGGCCGCCTTCGCCGCCGTGGCCCTCTTCCCGGCCCCCTCCTTCTCCCCCACGTCCACGACCTCCACGGCGGCCCGCTTCTCCGCGGCGGTGGCCTTCTTCCCGCCCGCCTTCTTCGCGGTCACCTTCTTCGCGGCGGCCTTCGAGGCGGCGGGGGTCTTCGAGGCGGCGGCGGTCTTGGTGGCGGCGGCAGTCTTGGTGGCGGCGGCAGTCTTGGTGGCGGCCTTCTTGGCAGCGGCCGTCTTCGGGGCAGCCGTCTCGCTCGCGGCCTTCTTGGCAGCGGCCGTCTTCTTCGCAGTGGTCTTGGTGACAGCGGCCTTCTTCGACACGGCCTTTGTGGAAGCTTCCTGCTTCGCGACGGCCGTGGTGGAGTCCGTCTCCTGCCCAGCCGTTCCCTGCCGGCCCGCCTTCTTCCCAGCCGTCTCCATCCCGGCCGTCTCCTGCCCAGCCGCCTCCAACCCGGCCGCTTCCTGCCGGGCCGTCTCCTGCCCAGCCGCCTCCAACCCGGCCGCTTCCTGCCGGGCCGTCTCCTGCCCAGCCGCCTCCATCCCGGCCGCTTCCTGCCGGACCGTCTCCTGCCCGGCCGCCCCCAGCCCGGCCGCCCCCAGCCCGGCTGCCTTCTTCCCTGCCGCCTTCTTCCCTGCCGCCTTCTTCCCGGCCGGGAAGCTCACCGCTGTCTCAGTGGCGACCGTCTTCACCGCCGCCGCCTTCGTGGCGGCCTTCTTCGCCGCCGTCCTCACCCGCTTCAGTGGCGAGGCCGAGGTCGTCGGCGTCGCCTCAGGAGCCACGCGTGTCCCATGAGCCACCTCGGCGGCCGCCTGAGTGCTCTTCTTCCCGCCGACGTCCTTGGCCGCACCGCCGGAGGCCTTGGCACGCGTGGACCTGCCCGACGCCGACTGCTCTACGGCGGTCTTCTTACCCACCATGCCGCGGCCCCTTCACATATTGTGATCTTGCACGCGAATCGTGCTGGGACGATAAATCGACTTGAGTCCCGCGGCAACGGGGCACGCCGCCCGATTCGCCCGCCCCGCGAGTACCACGCGACAAGCCTGCCTGCGTTGTGCCCAGCTCCCCGCCGGGTAATCCGCCGAGCTCACGCTCCTGGAATCCGGACAGACGCGCCGCTCCATCCGGGGCACCCCGGCCGCCCGCCCGGCCCGGCGACCAGGGCCCGGGAAAACCGGTCCGCCCCTGTCCGTCCGGCGCCGTACACTGGGCGGAGCGAAAAGCGTGGATGGGGACGAGTAGCGGCGTACGCAGCCCAGAGCGACCCGGGGACGGTGAGAGCCCGGGGGCGAGCGCGACGTGAAGATCACCCCGGAGCCGCCGGAAGAAAGCCCCAGCCGATCGGCCAGGGCCGGTAGAACCGGCATCGCGACCCCAATGAGGGGGCTCACCCGTGCACAGGAAGTACGGGCGGGCCAAGGAGGGTGGTACCGCGGGAGCGCGCCGCACACGGCGTCGACAGGAAGAACAGCTCTCGTCCCTCCGACGGAAGGCAGCAAGTCCGCCGGAGGAAGCTCGCTGATGACAACGCCGACGTACCGCCAGGTGCCCGCCCAGGTCGACCTGCCCGCGCTCGAGCACGCGGTGCTCGACTTCTGGCGCGAGCAGAAGATCTTCGCCAAGAGCCTGGAGCAGTCCGAGGGCCGCCCCGAGTGGGTGTTCTACGAGGGCCCGCCCACCGCCAACGGCATGCCCGGCGCCCACCACATCGAGGCCCGCGTCTTCAAGGACGTCTTCCCCCGCTTCCGCACCATGCGCGGCTACCACGTGGCCCGCAAAGCCGGCTGGGACTGCCACGGCCTCCCGGTGGAGCTGACGGTCGAGAAGGAGCTCGGCTTCAGCGGCAAGAAGGACATCGAGGCGTTCGGCATCGCCGAGTTCAACGCCAGGTGCCGCGAGTCCGTGCTGCGCCACACCGACGCCTTCGAAGAGCTCACGACCCGCATGGGCTACTGGGTCGACCTCAACGACGCCTACGTCACGATGGACCCCGAGTACATCGAGTCGGTCTGGTGGTCGCTCAAGGAGATCTTCAACAAGGGCCTGCTGGTCCAGGACCACCGTGTCGCCCCCTGGTGCCCGCGCTGCGGCACCGGCCTCTCCGACCACGAGCTGGCCCAGGGCTACGAGACGGTCGTCGACCCGTCCGTGTACGTCCGTTTCCCGCTCACCTCCGGTCCGCTCGCCGGCGAAGCCGCGCTCCTGGTGTGGACGACGACCCCCTGGACCCTGGTGTCCAACACGGCCGTCGCCGCGCACCCCGAGGTCACCTACGCCGTCGCGACCAACGGTGAGGAGAAGCTCGTCGTCGCCGAGCCGCTCCTCGAGAAGGCGCTCGGCGAGGGCTGGGAGACCACCGGGCAGACCTTCACCGGCGCCGAAATGGAGCGCTGGACCTATCAACGACCGTTCGAGCTCGTCGAGTTCCCGGCGGAAGCCCATTACGTCGTCAACGCCGAGTACGTCACCACCGAGGACGGCACGGGTCTGGTCCACCAGTCCCCCGCCTTCGGTGAGGACGACCTCAAGGTCTGCCGCGCCTACGGCCTGCCCGTGGTGAACCCGGTCCTCCCGGACGGCACCTTCGCCGCGGACGTCCCCCTCGTCGGCGGCGTCTTCTTCAAGAAGGCGGACGAGAAGCTCACCGAGGACCTCCAGCAGCGCGGCCTCCTCTTCAAGCACATCCCGTACGAGCACAGCTACCCGCACTGCTGGCGCTGCCACACCGCGCTCCTCTACTACGCGCAGCCGTCCTGGTACATCCGAACCACCGCGATCAAGGACCGCCTCCTCCAGGAGAACGAGAACACCAACTGGTTCCCGGAGAGCGTCAAGCACGGCCGGTACGGCGACTGGCTGAACAACAACATCGACTGGGCCCTTTCCCGCAACCGCTACTGGGGCACCCCGCTGCCGATCTGGCGCTGCGAGGACGACCACCTCACCTGCGTCGGCTCGCGCGCGGAGCTCACCGAGCTGACCGGCGCCGACCAGTCGGAGCTGGACCCGCACCGCCCGTTCATCGACGACGTCACCTTCGCCTGCCCCAAGGACGGCTGCGGCCGGACGGCCACGCGCGTGCCGGAGGTCATCGACGCCTGGTACGACTCGGGTTCGATGCCGTTCGCGCAGTGGGGCTACCCGTACAAGAACAAGGAACTCTTCGAGTCCCGCTACCCGGCACAGTTCATCAGCGAGGCCATCGACCAGACCCGCGGCTGGTTCTACACGCTGATGGCGGTCGGCACCCTGGTCTTCGACAAGACGTCGTACGAGAACGTCGTCTGCCTCGGCCACATCCTCGCCGAGGACGGCCGCAAGATGTCCAAGCACCTGGGCAACATCCTGCAGCCGATCCCGCTCATGGACCAGCACGGCGCCGACGCCGTGCGCTGGTTCATGGCGGCCGGCGGCTCCCCCTGGGCGGCCCGCCGCGTCGGTCACGGCACCATCCAGGAAGTCGTCCGCAAGACGCTCCTCACCTACTGGAACACCGTCGCCTTCCAGGCCCTCTACGCCCGCACCTCCGGCTGGGCCCCGTCCCAGGCCGACCCCGCCCCGGCCGACCGCCCGCTGCTCGACCGCTGGCTGCTGTCCGAACTGCACGCGCTCACCGACCAGGTCACCCAGTCCCTGGAGGCCTACGACACCCAGCGCGCCGGCAAGCTCCTCTCGGCGTTCGTCGACGACCTGTCGAACTGGTACGTCCGTCGCTCCCGGCGCCGTTTCTGGCAGGGCGACAAGGCGGCCCTGCGCACCCTGCACGAGGTCGTCGAGACGGTCACCCGGCTGATGGCCCCCTTGACCCCGTTCATCACCGAGCGGGTCTGGCAGGACATGATCGTGCCGGTCAGCCCGGGCGCTCCCGAGTCGGTGCACCTGTCCTCCTGGCCCGAGGCGGACCTGTCCGCGATCGACCCGGAACTGTCGCGGCAGATGGTGCTGGTGCGCCGCCTGGTGGAGCTGGGCCGTGCCACCCGCGCGGAGTCGGGGGTTAAGACCCGCCAGCCGCTGCGGCGCGCCCTGATCGCGGCCACCGGCTTCGGCACCCTCTCCCCCGAACTGCACACGCAGATCACCGAAGAGCTCAACGTCGAGTCACTGGCCTCCCTCTCGGAAGTCGGCGGCTCCCTGGTCGACACCACGGCGAAGGCGAACTTCCGCGCCCTGGGCAAGCGCTTCGGCAAGCGCGTCCAGGACGTGGCGAAGGCCGTCGCGAACGCCGACGCGGCGGCGCTGTCGCTGGCCCTGCGTGAGGGCACCGCCTCGGTGGAGGTCGACGGTGAGACGATCACCCTCGCCCCGGACGAGGTGATCATCACGGAGACCCCGCGCGAGGGCTGGTCGGTCGCCTCCGACTCCGGAGCGACCGTCGCCCTGGACCTGGAGATCACCGAGGACCTGCGCCGCGCCGGTCTCGCACGGGACGCGATCCGCCTGATCCAGGAGGCCCGCAAGAACAGCGGCCTCGACGTGGCGGACAGGATCGCCCTGCGCTGGACGGCGAGCGACCCGGCCGTCGCCGAGGCGCTGGCCGAACACGCGGGCCTCATCGCCGACGAGGTCCTGGCCACGGTCTTCTTGAATGAGCAGAGCGGCCAGGGCGAGGCGGACGACAGCTACGGCACCCCGTTCACCGACGAGGGCCTGACGCTGACCTTCCGCCTGCGCAAGGCGTAACCGGTAACCCGAAGGCCCGGCCCCCCGGAAGGGGGCCGGGCCTTCGTCGTACCCGTCCGTCATGCCTGGTGGACGCAACGCGCGTAAAAAGGGCGAGGCCCCGGAGAAATTCCGGGGCCTCGCCCTGAACGCTGCCGACGCCTACGGCGTACTACCAACCGTCAGTGGAACTCCAACCGTCAGTTGTCGTCCTCGTCGATCAGGAACCCACGCATCGGCGAGGGAGCCTGGCCCATCGGCGACGGACCCTGCGGCCGCACCGGCGCCATGGGCTGGGTCATGGCGGGCGTCATCTGCTGCTGACCGCCGTAGGACGGCGCGGCGGGAGACGGCGCGCCACCCATGCCCTGGTTGCCGCCGTACGACGGGGCGCTCGCGCCGGCCGGAGCCATGGAAGGCGCCGGGGACGGCGGGAGGGAGGCCGTGGCCGGGGTGCGCGGCGGGGCGAGCGAGTCGTCGGCCTGGGTCTCCAGCTGGCGCAGCTGCGACTCGAGGTACGACTTCAGGCGCGTGCGGTACTCGCGCTCGAAGCCGCGCAGGTCCTCGACCTTGCGCTCCAGCGTGGCGCGGGCGGACTCCAGGGAGCCCATGGCGACACGGTGCTTCTCCTGCGCGTCCCGCTCCAGGGCGTCGGCCTTGGCACGGGCGTCACGCTCGAGGCCCTCGGCACGCGAACGCGCCTCGCCCACGATCTTGTTGGCTTCGGAGCGGGCCTCGGCGATCGCCTGGTCGGCGGTCTGCTGGGCCAGCGAGAGGACACGGGCGGCGCTGTCGCCACCGGGGCCCTGACCGGGGCCGCCCATCGGACCGCCCATGGGGCCGCCCATCGGACCGCCCATCTGTTGCTGCATGGGGGGCTGGCCGCCCATCGGGCCCTGACCCATGGGGCCCTGACCCATCGGACCCTGGCCCATCGGACCGGGACCCTGGGGACCGCCCTGACCACCGCCGGGACCGGCGGGCAGCTGCGGGGCACCGCTCGGCAGCTGGGGCGGGCCACCCATGGGGCCACCCATCTGCTGCTGCGGCGGGCCCGATATGCCGGCGGGCACTGGAGCGCCGGGACCTCGCATGCCCTGCTGCGGCATGCCCTGCTGCGGCATACCGCCGCCCTGCTGAGGCATACCGCCGCCCTGCTGCTGATCCTGCTCCGGCGGCTTGCGCATGTTCTGCTGGTTCTGGGCAGCAGCGCGCGTGGCCGCGGCCAGTTTGGCGCGCAGGTCCTCGTTCTCACGGAGCAGGCGGGTCAGTTCGGCTTCGACCTCATCGAGGAAGGCATCGACCTCGTCCTCGTCATAGCCTTCTCGGAGGCGGACGGTCGTGAACTGCTTGTTCCGCACGTCCTCGGGGGTCAACGGCATCTCTTCACCTCAACGTAGTCGTCGGCATTCGGCAAGACGGTAGGTCACATCGCTCATCACAGCCGGCTCACGATCGAGATCAGGATGTAAACGATGATCATCAGTACGAAGAAGGACAGGTCGAGCGCCACGCCCCCGAGACGCAGCGGCGGGATGACCCGCCGCAGAAGCTTGAGCGGTGGATCGGTGACAGTGTAGGTGGCCTCCAGAACGACCACCATCGCCTTGCCGGGCTGCCATGAACGGGCGAACTGGAAGACGTAGTCCATGACCAACCGGAAGATGAGCACGATGAGGAACACCATCAGCGCGATGTAGATGACATCCAGGACCACGCTCATGATCGGTGCGTACCTCTCCCCTGCTCACATACTGCCGTCTTGCTGCCGTGTACTGCTGTTTCCGGTCGTGCGTCTCAGCTCTGGTTGAAGAACCCGCCCTCTGCGATGCGGGCCTTGTCCTCCGCCGTGACATCGACGTTAGCAGGCGACAACAGGAACACCTTCTGCGTCACCCGCTCGATACTGCCGTGAAGACCAAACACCAAACCGGCCGCAAAGTCGACAAGTCGCTTCGCATCTGTGTCGTCCATCTCAGTCAAATTCATGATCACCGGCGTGCCTTCACGGAAGTGTTCCCCGATGGTACGGGCCTCGTTGTAGGTCCGGGGGTGAAGTGTGGTGATCCGGTACGGCTCTCGTTCCGACACGACCTTGGGCATGATCACCGGTGCGTTCTTCTCCAGGCTTGCGCGTTCTTGTGTGATGGATGCCACGGGCGCGATGCGCGCCGGACGCCCGGATTCCGCGCCGAGCGAAGCGGAATGGGGCACGGGATCGCGCGGCGCCGGGGGCTGTACCACTCGCACCGGTTCGTCCCTTTGGGACTGGTGTGCACCGTGCGACTGGTGGGACGGCTCGTGCCGTCGGTGGTCCCGCTCGGGCTCCGGGTCCAGTTCGGGTTCGAAATCATCGTCGGGGTCGAATCCTCGGCCGTCGTACCCATCGTCCTCCACGAGGCCGAGGTAGACCGCCATCTTGCGCATCGCGCCGGCCATGCTCTTGGTCCTCCGCTCTGTGGTGGATCGGCTGACGACTGCCAAGTCCCGCGATCCACGTGGCCCTTGTCCGCCTTTAGACGGTAATGACCATATTTTCTGCTGTGGTCCGACTTCTTGGCGACGTTACCCGAGCCTGGCGCGGACTCCGAGTACCGCGGTGCCGATGCGCACATGTGTCGCTCCGGCCGCCACAGCCTGCTCGAGGTCCGCACTCATCCCTGCCGACACCATGTTGGCAGCCGGATGGGTCCGGCGCAGGTCAGTCGACAAATCCATCAACCGCTCGAAGGCCGCTTGTTGGCGTCCCGCATACTCGCCGGTCAACGGCGCGACCGTCATCAGTCCGTCGAGCCGCAGCCCCGGAGCCCCGGCCACCAGATCGGCCAACTCCGCGATGGCGCCGGGCGCCACGCCACCGCGCTCACCCCGCGCGCTCTCGCCGGCGTCGAGTGCGACCTGGAGGAGGCAGCCCACCTCGCGCCCGGTGCGTACGGCCTCCCTCGACAGGGCCGTGACCAGCTTGGAACGGTCGACGGACTGCACAAGACCGGCATAACCGACCACGGACCGCACCTTATTGGTCTGCAACTGACCCACGAAATGCCAGGTGAGGGGCAGATCCGAGCACTCGGCGGCCTTCGGCGCCGCGTCCTGGTCGCGGTTCTCGGCGACGTGCCGCACGCCGAGTTCGGACAGCAGCCGCACATCGCTCGCCGGGTAGGTCTTGGTGACCACGATCAGGGTCACCTCGTCACGCTCCCGCCCGGCGGCCGCGCACGCGGCGGCGATGCGCTGCTCGACCTTCGCCAGATTTGCGGCGAGTTCGCCCTTACGGTCCGTCATGTCCCATCAGCCCAGCCAGACATATCCCGCGAGTCGCCCCGTGGTGCGGTCGCGGCGGTACGAGAAGTGATCATCCGACTCCAGTGTGCACACCGGCGACTGCTCCCGGTCGCGCACCCCGAGCCGTTCGAGCTGGGCGTGCACTCCGGCGGCGACGTCCACGGCGGGCGTGCCCCAGCTGGTCTCGGCGTACGCCGCCGGCTCCACGTCGGCGACCTCGGTGCGCATCGCCTCCGGCACCTCGTAGCACCGGCCGCAGACGGCGGGCCCGGTGCGGGCGACGATCCGGGCGGGGTCGGCACCGAGTTTCACCATCGCCCGCACGGCGGCGGGGACGACCCCGGCGATCATGCCGGGCCGGCCGGCGTGGGCCGCGGCGGCCACCCCGGCGACCGGGTCGGCCAGCAGCACCGGCACACAGTCGGCGGTGAGCACGGCGAGGGCGACTCCACGCGTGGCCGTCACCACCGCGTCGACCCGGGGAACGGTCTCGCCCTGCCACGGTCCGTCGACCTCGGCGACGTCGTTGCCGTGCACCTGGTTCATCCACACGACGAGGCCCGGGTCGAGGCCGAGCGACTTGGCGGCCAGTTCCCGGTTGGTCCGGACGGCCTCGGGGTCGTCACCGACCGCGCCGCCGAGGTTGAGCTCCGCATACGGAGCGGCGCTCACCCCACCCCACCGGTCGGTGAAGGCGAAGTGCGCGCCGCTCGCGCCCTCGCGCTGTCCTATCACTTCAGGAAGTCCGGTACGTCCAGCTCCTCGGCGGCGCTGTCGTAGGTCCGCGACGGCGGGACCGGCGGGCCGGACGGGAGGTCGGCCACCGGCTCCGGCGCGGGCTCGGCCTCCTCCTTCGGGGTCACGCTGCCGAGCGAACCGAAGGACGGGCGGCTCTCGGGCTGCCGTACCGGAGTCGGCTCGTCGCGGCGGGCCGAGGCGGAGGACGAGCCGAGGACGGTGTCCCGCTTGGCGGGCGGCTGGCCCCCGTCGAAGCCGGCCGCGATCACGGTGACCCGGACCTCGTCGCCGAGGGCGTCGTCGATCACCGCGCCGAAGATGATGTTGGCCTCGGGGTGGGCGGCCTCGCTGACCAGCTGGGCGGCCTCGTTGATCTCGAACAGACCGAGGTCGGAGCCGCCGGAGATGGAGAGCAGCACGCCCCGGGCACCGTCGATGGACGCCTCGAGGAGCGGCGAGGAGATCGCCATCTCGGCCGCGGCCACCGCGCGGTCGTCGCCGCGGGCCGAGCCGATGCCCATGAGGGCCGAACCGGCCTCGGACATGACCGACTTGACGTCGGCGAAGTCGAGGTTGATCAGACCGGGGGTGGTGATCAGGTCGGTGATGCCCTGGACACCGGAGAGGAGGACCTGGTCGGCCGACTTGAACGCGTCGAGGACGGAGACCTGACGGTCCGAGATCGACAGCAGCCGGTCGTTCGGGATGACGATGAGGGTGTCGACCTCTTCGCGGAGCTCGGCGATGCCGTCCTCGGCCTGGTTCGCGCGCCGCCGTCCCTCGAACGTGAACGGGCGGGTGACCACGCCGATGGTGAGAGCGCCGAGGGAGCGGGCGATGTTCGCCACCACGGGCGCGCCGCCGGTGCCGGTGCCGCCGCCTTCACCGGCCGTCACGAAGACCATGTCGGCCCCCTTGAGGACCTCCTCGATCTCCTCGCGGTGGTCCTCGGCGGCCTTGCGGCCGACGGCCGGGTTCGCTCCGGCGCCGAGTCCGCGGGTGAGTTCACGGCCGACGTCGAGCTTGACGTCGGCGTCGCTCATCAACAGCGCCTGCGCGTCGGTGTTGATGGCGATGAACTCGACGCCCTTGAGACCGACCTCGATCATCCGGTTGATGGCATTGACACCACCGCCGCCGACACCGATGACTTTGATGACTGCGAGGTAGTTCTGCGGTGCTGCCACGTCGAAGGCCTCTCGCCTCGAGTTACGGGTCGTCGGATCACGGGAGCGCGCTGCGCTTCGCGATGCGACGACTGATGCCGAATGGGACGGTCCGTAGTGCCGACCCGAACCCTAACGCTGAAGTTTAGGGTTACCAGTGTGTCTGTTCCCTGGAGTCTTCTGAACAGGACACTAAGTCGACAAGTGGCGCCCGTTCAACGAACACGCCGAACCTCCCGTTTTTCTTTTCACCCTATGTGATCAGCCGTAGCCATGCCCAACCAGGGTGCTGGCCTGCGCGAATGTGCGTCAACTCATTGATGACGCCGGGGCGGTGGGAACGCTGACGTCGAAGTGCCGCGCATCCGGGGCGGCTTTCATGAGAGCGCCGAGCGTACGGGCCTTGGCGGCACCCTCCTCGCCGCTCCCCCAGTCGACGGTGCGTCCGCCGCTCAACTCCAGCGAGATGGCGTCGTAGGAACTCACCTTGACCACCCCGGTCTCGTGCGCGACGGCGGCCGGGAGGGCGCCGGCGACCCGGACGGCCTCGCGCACCAGCCGGTCCTCACCGAAGCGCCGCAGACTCGCCGTGGCGGAACCGGAGGAGGGGATGGCCAATTCCAGCGCGGGCACGCCTTTCGGAGCTTCGGAAACCGTGGCGAAACGGACGCCTGCCTTGTCCACTTCGATGAACTTTCCGGCTTTTTGGACAATCAGAACGGGAGTGCGCTCGACCACTTTCAGACCGATTCCATGAGGCCAGGAACGGGTGACCTCAACGGTGTCAATTCGGGGCAATTTCTGACGCAATCGTGCCTCGATCGCTCCGAGGTCGACGGAAATCAACGGTTCTCCGAGCGGTACCTCGGCGGCCTCGCGCACCTCCCCCAGGGTCAGCACGCGCGTACCGGAGACGGACACCCGCTCCACGCGGAACCACTGGGTGCCGTACAACGCACCCAAGCTGCCGGCGCCCAGGAAGACGAGAGCGATCGCAAGGATGATGATCACACGAAGTCGGCGTCGCCCCAGGCGCCGGACGAGGGGCGGGCCGGACGACTCCTGCTGGCGTTCCCCGCGCTCCGCGGTGGTCGGTCCGGCCACGTTCCTGCCCTCTCGTCACACGTGCCTAACGGCGCGAGGCGATCGCCTCGTACACCATGCCGACGAGCAGGTCGTCGGCGTCCCGGCGGCCGAACTCGCCCGCGGCGCGGGACATCTCGTACAGCCGGTGCGGGTCGGCGAGCACGGGCAGGACGTTCTCCCGAACCCAGTCGGGCGTCAGTTCCGCGTCGTCGACGAGGAGGCCGCCGCCGGCCTTCACCACCGGCTGGGCGTTCAGCCGCTGCTCGCCGTTGCCGATCGGCAGCGGGACGTAGGCGGCCGGCAGCCCGACGGCGGAGAGCTCGGCGACGGTCATCGCGCCCGCGCGGCAGAGCATCATGTCGGCCGCGGCGTACGCGAGGTCCATCCGGTCCAGGTACGGTACCGGGATGTAGGGGGGCATTCCCGGCATCTGCTGGACGTGCGGCAGTTCGTTCTTCGGGCCGACCGCGTGCAGGATCTGGATCCCGGCCTGCTGGAGCCAGGGGGCGACCTGCTGGACCACCTCGTTGAGGCGGCGGGCGCCCTGGGAGCCGCCGGAGACGAGCAGGGTCGGCAGGTTGGGGTCGAGGCCGAACATGTGCCGGGCCTCGGGGCGGGCCGCGGCGCGGTCCAGGGTGGCGATGGAGCGGCGCAGCGGGATGCCGATGTAGCGGGCGTCGCGCAGCTTGCTGTCCGGGGTGGAGACGGCGACCCGGGCGGCGTACCGCGAGCCGATCTTGTTGGCCAGGCCGGGGCGGGCGTTCGCCTCGTGGATCACGATCGGCACGCCGAGGCGCTTGGCGGCGAGGTAACCGGGCAGGGCGACGTACCCGCCGAAGCCGACGACGGCGTCCGCCTTGGTGCGCTCCAGGATCTGCTCGGCGGCCTTGATCGTCCCGCGCAGCCGGCCCGGGACGGTGATCAGCTCAGGGGTGGGCTTGCGCGGCAGCGGCACCGCGGGGATCAGCGCGAGCTCGTAGCCCCGCTCGGGGACGAGCCGGGTCTCCAGGCCGCGCTCCGTGCCCAGGGCCGTGATCCCCATGGTCGGATCCTGCCTGCGCAGGGCGTCCGCGAGGGCGAGCGCGGGCTCGATGTGGCCGGCGGTCCCTCCACCAGCGAGTACGACATGCACCGAAATTCACCGCTCTCCGGACGAGCGCGCCGCCGAGGCACGCCGTCGCATCGTGTTCCATCTCCGAGGCCCCCGGCCGAGCCCGGGACCTCCCGCCCGCTTTCTACCAAAGCGAGGTTGCCGCATCGCAAGCGCCGCCCGCGCAGCGGGTTCGTCGCGCGCGAAGGCGATCAGCAACCCGATGGCGAACATGGTCGGCAACAGGGCGGATCCTCCGTAGGAGAACAGCGGGAGGGGGACTCCGGCGATCGGCAGCAGGCCGAGCACCGCACCGACGTTGATCACGGCCTGGGCCGTGATCCAAGTGGTCACGCCTCCCGCGGCATACCTGACGAAGGGGTCCTCCGTGCGTCCGGCCACGCGGATACCCGCATAGCCTAGAGCCGCGAAGAGGGCGAGCACCGACAGCGTCCCCGCGAGGCCCAGTTCCTCACCGGTGACGGCGAAGATGAAGTCGGTGTGCGCTTCGGGGAGTTGGCCCCATTTTTCCACACTCGCGCCGAGCCCCGAGCCGAAGATCCCGCCGGAGGCCAGGGCGTAGATGCCGTGCACGGCCTGCCAGCAGTCGGCGGCGCCCGAGCGGGGCTCGGTGGCGCCGATGCAGGCGAGCCGGGCCATGCGGTTCGGGCTGGTCTTGATGAGGATCACACCGATCAGCGCGGCGACCGACAGCACCCCGGCGAACAGCCTGGTCGGGGCGCCGGCCAGCCACAGCAGGCCGAACAGGATCGCCGTGAGGATGATCGCCGTTCCCATGTCGCCGCCGAGCATGATCAGCCCGAGCAGCAGGAAGGAGACCGGTACGAGCGGCACCAGCATGTGCTTCCACTGGGTCAGCAGCTTCTTGTCCTGCTTGCGGGCGAGCAGGTCGGCGCTCCACAGCACGAGCGCGAGCTTGCCGAATTCGCTGGGCTGGATCTGGAAGGAGCCGCCGAGCGAGATCCAGTTCTGGTTGCCGTTGACCGCCATCCCTATCCCCGGCACCTGCACCAGGGCCATCAGGAAGACGGCCCCGGCGAGGATCGGGTAGGCCAGCGCCCGGTGCAGCTTCACCGGCATCCGGGAGGCGACCAGCAGCAGGACGGTGCCGATGGCGGCGGCCAGGAACTGCTTGCGGAAGAAGAACGAACCCGGCAGCGACATCTGCAGCGCGGTGATCTGGGAGGCCGAGTAGACCATCACCAGACCGAGCCCGGTGATCAGCAGACTGCCGCCGAGGATCAGGTAGTACGCGGTCAGCGGCCGGTCCCAGGCGCGCCGGGCCCGATGGTACAGGGTGATGAGTGGGTTCTCGCGCGGTGCGCGGGGGGCGGGGGGCCTGCTGACCCGCCGCTGAGCGGGCGGCCGCCCGGTACGGCTACCGGGCATCAGCGGCTCCCCGGCAGTCGTGTACCGCGTCGGGGAGAGGCCGGCACATCCCCGCGTCACCGGCGGACACCCGCCGGTGGCATCCGGACCACATCCGAGTCACGCGTCCCTCCAAGGGTCCCGATGCACCCGTCGTGGCGTAGACCCGCCGTCAGGTGCCCGCGCCGAGTTCGCGAACGGCCTCCGCGAACGCGTCACCGCGCTTGTTGTAGTTGGCGAACATGTCCATGGAGGCGCAGGCGGGGGCGAGAAGCACCGTGTCGCCCGCGACCGCGAGCCGCTGCGCCTCCTGGACGGCCTGGAGCATCGCCCCAGTGTCGGTCCGGTCGAGGTCGACGACGGGTACTTCGGGGGCGTGTCGCGCCAGGGCTTCCCGGATGAGCGCACGGTCGGCGCCGATGAGGACGACCCCGCGCAGCCGCTTCGCCGACTTGGCGACCAGCTCGTCGAATGTCGCGCCCTTGGCGAGTCCGCCCGCGATCCACACGATCGACTCGTAGGCCGCCAACGAGGCCTCCGCCGCGTGCGTGTTGGTGGCCTTGGAGTCGTCGACGTAGGCGACACCGTCCACGTCGGCCACGTGCGCGATGCGGTGGGCGTCCGGGGTGAAGGCCCGCAGGCCGTCCCGTACGGCCTTGGCGGGCACTCCGAAGGCCCGGGCGAGGGCCGCGGCGGCGAGGGCGTTGGCGATGTTGTGCGGGGCGGGCGGGTTGATGTCGGAGACCTCGGCGAGCTCCTGGGCGTTCTTCTGCCGGCTCTCGACGAAGGCGCGGTCGACCAGGAGGCCCTCCACGACGCCGAGTTGGGAGGGGCCCGGGGTGCCGAGGGTGAAACCGACGGCCCGGCAGCCCTCCTCGACGTCCGCCTCGCGCACCAGGTCCTCGGTGGCCTTGTCGGCCACGTTGTAGACGCAGGCGACCCGATTGCCCTCGTAGATACGGCCCTTGTCCTTGGCGTAAGCCTCCATGGAGCCGTGCCAGTCGAGGTGGTCCGGGGCGAGGTTGAGGACGGCGGCGGAGTGGGCGCGCAGGGAGGGTGCCCAGTGCAGCTGGTAGCTGGAGAGCTCCACGGCCAGGACGTCGTACTGCTCCTCGCCGAGGACCGCGTCGAGCAGGGAGACGCCGATGTTGCCGACGGCGGCCGTGCGCAGGCCCGCCGCCTTCAGGATGGAGGCGAGCATCTGGACGGTCGTGGTCTTGCCGTTGGTGCCGGTGACGGCCAGCCAGGGCGCGGCGTCCGGGCCGCGCAGCCGCCAGGCCAGCTCGACGTCGCCCCAGACCGGCACGCCGGCCTCGCGGGCCGCCGTGAACAGCGGCTTGTCCGGCTTCCAGCCGGGCGCGGTGACGATCAGGTCGGTGCCCTCGGGCAGGGTCGCCCCGTCGCCGAGGCGCACGGTGATGCCGAGCGCCTGGAGTTCGGCGGCCTGCTCACGCGCGCGTGTGTCGTCGCCGTCGTTGACGACGGTGACCTTCGCGCCGAGCCCGTGCAGCACCTTGGCCGCCGGGATCCCGGAGACGCCGAGCCCGGCGACGGTGACGTTCTTCCCCTGCCAGTCGGTCACTTGTCCGCTGCCCATCCCGCGTAGAAGAGGCCCAGTCCGACGATCACACAGATGCCCTGGATGATCCAGAAGCGGACCACCACAAGGACTTCGGACCAGCCCTTGAGTTCGAAGTGATGCTGAAGTGGCGCCATGCGGAAGACCCGCTTGCCGGTCAGGCGGAAGGAGCCGACCTGGATGACCACCGACATGGTGATGAGCACGAACAGGCCGCCGAGCAGCGCGAGCAGCAGCTCGGTGCGGGAGCAGATCGCGAGGCCGGCGAGCACACCGCCGAGCGCCAGCGAACCGGTGTCACCCATGAAGATCTTGGCCGGCGAGGTGTTCCACCACAGGAAGCCCAGGCAGGCGCCCATCAGCGCGGCGGAGACCACGGCGAGGTCGAGCGGGTCGCGCACTTCGTAACAGGCGTTCGGGTTGGTCAGCGTCTCGCCGTTGGCGCAGGACTCCTGGTACTGCCAGACGCCGATGAAGGTGTAGGCACCGAAGACCAGGACGGACGCGCCGGTGGCGAGGCCGTCGAGACCGTCGGTGAGGTTCACGCCGTTCGACATCGCGAGGATCATGAACAGCGCCCAGACCACGAACAGCACCGGGCCGATGGTCCAGCCGAAGTCCGTGATGAACGACAGCTTCGTCGACGCCGGGGTGTTGCCGCGCGCGTCCGCGAACTGCAGTGAGAGCACGGCGAACGCGATACCGCCGAGCAGCTGGCCGGCCATCTTCGCCTTGGCCCGCAGACCCAGCGAACGCCGCTTCACGATCTTGATGTAGTCGTCGAGGAAGCCGACCAGACCCATGCCGAACATCAGGCCGAGCACCAGCAGACCCGAGTAGGTCGGCGGCTTGCCCGTGATGAGCTTCGACAGGAAGTACGCGGCGATCGTCGCCATGATGAAGGCGATACCGCCCATCGTCGGCGTACCGCGCTTGCTGGCGTGCTCGCGCGGGCCGTCGTCGCGGATGTACTGGCCGTACCCCTTGCGCGCGAGCAGCTTGATCAGCAGCGGGGTGCCGACCAGGGTCAGGAACAGACCAATGACTCCTGCGAACAGGATCTGCTTCATCATCGGGCGGCAACCTCACCCTCGGTACCGGTCTCGACGAGCGCCTGCGCCACGCTCTCGAGCCCGACCGAACGGGACGCCTTCACGAGGACGACGTCTCCCGTGCGCAACTCGCTGCGCAACAGGTCGATCGCCGCCTGTGCGTCGGACACGTGCACCGACTCCTCACCCCACGAACCCTCGTTATATGCGCCCAGTTGCAGCCAGGAGGCTTCGATCCCCCCGACCGCGACGAGCTTGCTGACGTTGAGTCGGACGGCGAGCCGTCCGACCGCGTCGTGCTCGGCGAGCGCCTCGTCCCCGAGCTCGGCCATCTTGCCGAGCACCGCCCAGGTCCGCCGCCCCTGGCCCATGGCCGCGAGCGCGCGCAGAGCGGCCCGCATGGACTCGGGGTTGGCGTTGTAGGCGTCGTTGACGATGGTCACGCCGTCCGGGCGCTCGGTGACCTCCATCCGCCAGCGGGAGAGGGAGCCCGCCTCGGAGAGCGCGGTGGCGATCTCTTCCGCGGACATGCCCAGCTCATGGGCGACGGCGGCCGCGGCGAGCGCGTTCGACACGTGGTGCTCACCGTACAGGCGCATGGTCACATCGCTGCACCCGGAGGGTGTGTGAAGGCTGAACGCGGGCTGTCCAGTGTCCGTGAGTCGCACGTTCTCGGCGCGTACGTCCGCTTCGTCGGACTCTCCGAAAAGGACCACCTTCGCCTTCGTACGGGAGGCCATGGCCCGGACCAACGGGTCGTCGGCGTTGAGGATCGCGGCGCCGCCCTCCTCCGCCGGCGGAAGGGCCTCGACGAGTTCGCCCTTCGCCTGTGCGATCTGCTCGCGGCCGCCGAACTCACCGATGTGGGCGGTTCCGACGTTGAGGACGAGGCCGATCTTCGGGGGCGTGAGTTCGGCGAGATAGCGGATGTGGCCGATGCCGCGCGCGCCCATCTCCAGGACCAGGAACCGTGTCTCCTCGGTGGCGCTGAGGGCGGTCAGGGGCAGCCCGATCTCGTTGTTGAGGGAGCCGGGCGTCCACACCGTCGGGGCCTTGCGCTGGAGCACCTGCGCGATGAGGTCCTTGGTGCTGGTCTTGCCCGCCGAGCCGGTGAGGGCCACCAGGGTCGTGCCGAGGCGGGCCACGACGTGCCGGGCGAGGGCGCCGAGGGCCGTCTGGACGTCGTCGACGACGATCGCGGGCACGCCGACGGGGCGCGACGCCAGAACGGCTGCCGCGCCCGCCTCGACCACTGCCGGTGCGTAGTCGTGGCCGTCGACCCGCTCGCCGACGAAGGCGGCGAACAGGCTGCCGGGCACCACCTCACGGGAGTCCCGGACCACCGGCCCGGTGACCTGCACCGACGAATCCGGTATGTCGTGTGTCTGCCCGCCGACGGCTGCTGCGATCTCGGCGAGGGAGAGGGCGATCACAAGTTCATCCCTGGGTCTTCTGGATAGCTTCGCGAAGCACCTGGCGGTCGTCGAAGGGACGCACCACCCCGGCGATGTCCTGGCCCTGCTCGTGGCCCTTGCCCGCGATCAGCACGGTGTCCCCGGGCTGCGCGCGGCCGACGACGGCTTCGATCGCCGCGGCGCGGTCCTCGAACAGCAGCACCTCGCCACGCTCGTGCGAGGGCACGGACGCGGCGCCCTCGAGCATGGTGGCGAGGATCGCCAGCGGGTCCTCGGAGCGGGGATTGTCGGAGGTCAGTACGGCCGTGTCGGCGAGGCGGGCCGCGGCGGCGCCCATCGGGCCGCGCTTGGTGCGGTCCCGGTCGCCGCCGCAGCCGACCACGATGTGCACCCGGCCCTTGGTGACCTTGCGCAGGGCCCGCAGCACCGACTCGACGGCGTCCGTCTTGTGGGCGTAGTCGACGACCGCGAGGTAGGGCTGCCCGACGTCCACGCGCTCCAGGCGCCCCGGCACACCCGGCACGGCGGCGACGCCGTCGGCGGCGGTCTGCGGGTCGAACCCGGCGCAGGCGAGGGCGACGACGGCGGCGAGGCTGTTGGCGACGTTGAACGGGCCCGCCAGCGGCGACTTGGCGGAAACGCGCCGGCCGTCGGGGCCGACGATCGTGAACGTCGAGTCCAGCGGGCCCACCTCGACGTCCTCGGCGCGCCAGTCGGCGTCGGGGTGGCCCTCGGCCGAGTAGGTGACCACCGGGACGGTGGCCTCCCGCACCAGCCGCCGGCCGTAGTCGTCGTCGAAGTTGACCACGCCGAGTTTGCTGCGTTCGGGCGTGAACAGCTGTGCCTTGGCCTGGAAGTAGTCCTCCATGCCGGAGTGGAACTCCATGTGCTCCGGGCTGAGGTTGTTGAAGACGGCGATGTCGAAGACGCAGCCGTCGACCCGGCCGAGGACCAGAGCGTGGCTGGAGACCTCCATGGCGACCGCCTCGACGCCGCGCTCCCGCATGACCGCGAACAGGGCCTGCAGGTCGGTGGCTTCGGGGGTGGTGCGCTCGGACTTGATGCGCTCGTCGCCGACGCGCATCTCGACCGTGCCGATGAGGCCGGTGGCCCGTTCGGCCGCCCGCAGGCCGCCCTCGACGAGGTAGGCGGTGGTGGTCTTGCCCGAGGTTCCGGTGATGCCGATCTGGAGCAGGTCGCGGCCCGGGTGACCGTAGATCGTGGCGGCCAGCTCGCCCATCCGCGCGCGCGGGTCGTCGACGACCAGGACCGGCAGGCCGGTGGCCGCGGCGCGTTCGGCGCCCGTCGGGTCGGTGAGCACGGCGACCGCGCCGAGGCCCGCGGCCTGGGTCACGAAGTCTGCGCCGTGCAGGCGGGCGCCCGGCAGGGCGGCGTACAGGTCGCCGGGGCGGACGGCGCGCGAGTCATGGGTGATGCCCGTGACCTCGGCGGCGCTCCCCGGCTGCTCGGCACCCAGCTGATCGGCGAGCTCCGCGAGGGGTGCGGCGGAGACCCGGACCGGCCTGGGCGGTCCCGGATATGTCACGGGGTGGCCCTTCTGGGTGGTTTGGGACTGATCAGCGTGTGGCACGGCGGTGAGCGTACCGGGCGTACCCGCTCCGGAGCGAAGCGAGGGCGTGGGCGAGGGGGCGGACGGAGTGCGGTCCCCGGGATCGGGAGTGATCATGGTCACGGAGCGTTCCTGGCTGGTTGCGCTGATCAGGGTCGGTAGGAGACGGGCAGCTTGGCGGCCTTCGCACCGGTGGGCGGGATCTGGAGCGTCTTGAGCGCGAACTCCATCACCTGCTTGTAGACGGGGCCACAGATCTGGCCACCGAAGTAGCTGCCCGTGGTCGCGTTCTGGATGGCGCAGTAGACGGTGATGCGGGGCTTGTCGGCGGGGGCGAAGCCGGCGAAGGACGAGGTGTAGCCGTGGTACTTGCCGGTGGCCGGATCCACGCGGTTCGCCGTACCGGTCTTGCCCGCCACCCGATAGCCGGGGATGCGCGCCTTGGTTCCCGTTCCTTCCTCGTCGTCCACCACCGACTCCAGCATCTGGGCGAGCGTCTTCGCCGTCTTCGCGCTGACGACCCTTGTCTTCTTCGGCTTCGCGGCGGGATCGAAACGTCCGTCGGGTCCCTTCGTGCCGCGCACCAGCGTCGGTTCGACGCGTACGCCGCCGTTGGCGATCGTCGAGTAGACCGACGCCGCCTGCATCGCGTTGATGGACACACCCTGGCCGAAAGGAATCGTGTACTGCTGCGAGGTCGACCACTTGTCCGCCGGCGCGAGGATGCCCTTGGTCTCGCCGGGGAAGTCGAGTCCGGTGTAGCCGCCGATGCCGAACTTGCGCAGGTAGGAGTAGAGGACCTGGTTGGCCTGCTTCTGCGTCTTGCCGAGCTGGCCGGTCGCCAGGATGGTGCCGATGTTGCTGGACTTGGCGAGCACGCCGTTGAGCGTGAGGTACCAGGTCGGGTGGTCGATGTCGTCCTTGAAGAGCCGGTCGCCGCGGTGCAGCCGGTTGGGCACGACGACGTGGGTCAGCGGTGTCGCGGCGTCCTCCTCCAGCACGGCGGCCATCGACATGACCTTGGCGGTGGAGCCGGGCTCGTAGGCGTCCTGGAGCGCCGCGTTGCCCATGGCGGCCGAGTTGGCCTGGGAGAGGTCGTTGGGGTCGAAGCCGGGCGAGTTCGCCATGGCGAGGACCTCGCCGGTCCGGGTGTCCTGGACGACCACGTAGCCGCGGTCGGCCTTGGACTCCTTCACCTGGTCCGTGATGGCGTTCTGCGCGGCCCACTGGATGTCGCGGTCGATGGTGAGCTCGACGTCGGACCCGGGCACGGCGGGCGTCTCGGTGGAGCCCGCGGTGGGCACCTGGCGGCCGCCGGACTGGGCGTAGCGGATCTTGCCGTCCTTGCCGGCCAGCAGCCCGTTCAGCTGCTGTTCGACACCGCCGCCGCCCTTGCCCTCGTCGTTGACCCAGCCCAGTATCCCGGCGGCCAGGTCGCCGTTGGGGTAGACGCGTTTGCTGCTGGAGACGGAGAAGACGCCCGCGAGGACGTTCACGGTGGAGGGGTCGGTCTTGCCCTTGGCGACCAGTGCGGTGCGCAGGTCCTTGATCTGCTTCCAGACCTGCGGGGTCTGACGACGGGCCAGCATGACGTACTGGCCCTTCGTCTTCAGCTTCTTGGTCAGCGTCTCCTGGTCCTGGCCGAGGATCGGCGCCAGCAGGGCGGCCGCCTGCTCCGGCCCGTCGCCGACCTTGAGCTGCTTGCTCGTGAACATCGTGGGGTCGGCCGTGATGTCGTAGGCGTCGACGCTGGTGGCCAGCGCCACGCCGGAGCGGTCGGTGATCCCGCCGCGCTCGGCGGCCAGGACGTAGCCGACGTAGCGGTTGCGCTCGGCCTTGGCCGCGTACGTGCTCGCGTCGACCGCCTGGACCTGCAGCAGCCGTACGACGAAGGCGACCATCACCAGGGTCAGCGCCAGACCGACCAGGCGCAGCCGGGGGCGGGGACTGCCGAGCCGGATGAGGCGGGGGGCACCGGAGCGGGGCCGGCCCGGGCGGCGGGCCGGGCGGGCCCCGGGCCCGGGGCGCCGCTGGTTGCCGGGGCGGGCAGGCCGGGCGGGGCCGGGCACACGGCGGCGCGGCGGTTCCCTGTCGGACACTTCCGTCACCTGCCGGGGGTCGTGGTGGGCGGGGAGGGCGGGGCCGGCAAGCCCGGCGCGAGAGCCACGGCCACAGCCGGAGCCTTCACAGCGGACACGCCCGCGAACATGCGCCTGGCCACAGAGGCCACGGCGGAACACGACACGTGACCGCGCGGCGGTTCCCTGTCGGACACTTCCGTCACCTGCCGGGGGTCGTGGTGGGCGGGGAGGGCTGGGCCGTGGTGGAGGCGGCCGCGGTCAGCGCCTCGGGGGCGAGGACCAGCGGGGCGCTCATGGACGTCCGGGCACCGCCGGCGGCGGGGGCGGGGCTGGGGACGCCCTTGACGGTGCCGTCGGGGTCGAGGAACGCGGGGTCGCCGCCGGGCAGCATGCCGAGCTCGCGGGCGCGCCGCTGGAGGGCCTCGGGGGCGGAGTAGGCGTCGATGTCCCGCTGGAGTGCCTGTTCCTCGTCGGTGAGGTTCTTGGTGTCCTGCTGGAGGTCGTCCATCTTGAACGCGCCCTCGCTGAGCGCGGAGTTCAGCATCAGCAGCCCGATGAGGCCGCCGCCGAGGAGGAGGACGACGAGGAGGACGAAGGGCGTGCGGGCCGCCTGTCCGGGGCCCGTGGCCCCGGGGAAGAGCCGTGCGAGGCGGGCAGCTCTCCCCCTCAGTTCGGGTTTCCTACTCACCCGCCCTCCCTCGAGTTCGAGTTTCCCACCCGGCCGCCCGCCCCTTGGCCTGCGTCACGCTCGTCACTCGATGGACTCCCTGATGCGCTGGGCCCCGCGCAGCCGCGCGGGGGCCGCCCGCCGGTTCTCGGCGACCTCTTCCTCGGTGGGAAGTTCGGCACCGCGCGTGAGCAGCTTGAGCCGGGGCTGGTAGCGCTCGGGGACGACCGGCAGTCCGGGCGGGGCGGTGGAGGCGGCGCCGGCCGCGAAGACCTGCTTCACCAGGCGGTCCTCGAGCGAGTGGTACGACAGGACGGCGATCCGCCCGCCCACGTCGAGCGCCTTCACGGCGGCCGGGATCGCGCGCTCCAGGACGGTCAGCTCGCCGTTGACCTCGATGCGCAGCGCCTGGAAGGTGCGCTTGGCCGGGTTGCCGCCGGTGCGCTTGACGGCCTGCGGGAGCGCGTCCCGGATCAGCTCGACGAGCCGTGCGCTGTTGCTGAACGGCTCCTTCTCGCGCTCGCGCACGACGGCGGCCACGATCCGCTTGGCCTGCTTCTCCTCGCCGTAGGCGCGCAGGATCCGCACGAGTTCGCCTGGCGGGTAGGTGTTGAGGACCTCGGCCGCGCTGACACCGGCCGTCTGGTCCATCCGCATGTCGAGGGGAGCGTCCTGGGCGTAGGCGAAGCCGCGGTCGGCCTCGTCGAGTTGCATGGAGGAGACGCCGAGGTCGAACAGGACACCCTGCACGCGCGCGATGCCGAGCCGGTCGAGTACGTCGGGCAGCTCGTCGTAGACCGCGTGCACGAGCGTGGCGCGCTCCCCGTGGGGCGCCAGGCGCTCGCCGGACAGGCGCAGCGCCTCCTTGTCGCGGTCGAGGGCGACGAGCCGGGCCTCCGGGAAGCTCTCCAGCAGCGCCTCGCTGTGGCCGCCGAGGCCCAGCGTGCAGTCGACGACCACCGCTCCCGGCTCCTGCAGCGCGGGTGCCAGCAGGTCCAGGCACCGCTGGAGCATCACCGGGACGTGTCGACTCTGGCTCAAGGGGCCCTCTCAGGTCCGGCACGGGCCGTACGCGAGGCCGAGCCGTACGTACGCGCCGCGCACGTGGGGAGATCTCCGGCGGGCTCGCCGGGTCCCGGGGAATTCAGTCCAGCAGGGAGAGCCTCGCCTCCCGCTTCGCGTCACTTTAGTGCACCGTGTCACACGGTCAATCAACCGGCCCGCGCGTGGCGGACGGACCCGAGCACCACGTGACGAACCGGTCGGAAACACCCGTGTGGGCGCGCTCTCGCCACCCTTGTGGATTACCTCACACAGGCCGTCATGACGGACTTTTTCCCCTCTCACAACAGGACCGGAACGCCTGTGACCAGTACCGTCATGCTTATGACGACCTCCGCATCCGTTCCCACCACGTCCGAAGGCGCCATAACGACCGGCACCGTCACCGACCGTCTCGTCGAGGCGAACGAACGGTACGCCGCCGCGTTCACCGACCCCGGCATGGACGCCCGCCCCGTCCTCCGTGTCGCGGTCGTGGCCTGCATGGACGCCCGTATCGACCTGCACGCCGCGTTGGGCCTCGAACTCGGTGACTGCCACACCATCCGCAACGCGGGCGGAGTGGTCACCGACGACGTGATCCGCTCGCTCACCATCAGCCAGCGCAAGCTCGGCACCCGCAGCGTGGTCCTGATCCACCACACCGGCTGCGGCCTGGAGGCGATCACCGAGGACTTCCGCACGGAGCTGGAGATGGAGGTGGGCCAGCGCCCCGCGTGGGCGGTGGAGGCCTTCCGGGACGTCGACCAGGACGTGCGGCAGTCGATGCAGCGGGTGCGCACCTCGCCGTTCATGCTGCACACCGACGACGTGCGCGGCTTCGTCTTCGACGTGAGGACGGGCATGTTGCGCGAGGTCGACCCGGCGTAACCGTTCCACGTCACGCTCGTTTCCCGGCAACCTCCCGCCCCTCGCCCCGCATAAGGCGTTAAGACCGACATATCGCGGGCAGTTGTCCACAGGCGAGTGACACGAATCGGTAACGGCAGCAAGAATGCCGGTGTGACACCACTGAGTTTTTCTCGGCTGGTGTCCGTGATTCGGGGTGGGCCGGTCCGCAGAGCAAGGCGTCGGCCCGGAGAAAGAACGGGCCGAGGAGGGCCGGGTGACGACCTATGACGAGCGTGCGAGCCTTACAGATCTGACTGCCACCGTGGAGCGGGTCCGCAGTTCTGTGGAGCAGGTGATCGAGGGCAAGCCCGAGGTCGTACGGCTTTCGCTGACCGTGCTGCTCGCCGAGGGACATCTTCTGATCGAGGATGTCCCCGGCGTGGGCAAGACGATGCTCGCGAAGGCGCTGGCGCGGTCCATCGACTGCTCTGTGCGCCGGATCCAATTCACGCCCGACCTGCTCCCGTCGGACATCACGGGTGTGTCGATCTGGGACCAGCAGCGCCGGGACTTCGAGTTCAAGCCGGGCGCGATCTTCGCGCAGATCGTGATCGGCGACGAGATCAACCGGGCTTCGCCCAAGACACAGTCGGCGCTCCTGGAGTCCCTGGAGGAGCGCCAGGTCACCATCGACGGGGAGACCTACGAACTGCCCAGTCCGTTCATGGTGGTGGCCACGCAGAACCCCGTGGAGATGGAGGGTACCTACCCGCTGCCGGAGGCCCAGCGCGACCGCTTCATGGCGCGCGTCTCCATCGGGTACCCGAGCGCGGAGGCCGAGCTGCAGATGCTCGACGTCCACGGCGGCATCAGCCCCCTGGACGACCTCCAGCCGGTGGCGCACGCGCACGAGATCCAGAAACTGATCGACGCCGTCCGCGGCGTCCACGTGGCCGACGCGGTCCGGCGGTACGCGGTGGACCTGGTGGCCGCCACCCGCACCCATCCGGACCTCAGACTCGGCGCCTCGCCGCGCGCCACGTTGCACCTGCTGCGTGCGGCGAAGGCCTCCGCCGCCCTCACCGGCCGTGACTACGCGCTTCCGGACGATCTGCAAGCGCTTGCTGTCCCGGTTCTGGCGCACCGTCTGCTGCCCACCGCGCAGGCCCAGCTCAACCGCCGTACGGCCGAACAGGTCGTCCATGAGATCCTCCAGCAGACCCCCGTCCCCGCGGCCCCCCAGCAGCAGGGCTACGGCGGCCTGGGCACCGGTGCGCAGGCCTACGGCCGGCCGCCGCGGAGGCTGTGATGACCTCCGGCAGTACGGGGCAGGCGGAACCCGGCCGGGGGGAGAAGGGCGGTGTCCGCACGGCTCTGGCCGGCCTCACCACCCGCGGACGCTCCTTCCTGGCCGCCGGGGTCGCCGCCGCGATCTGCGCCTACGTCCTCGGCCAGGCCGACCTGCTCCGCGTCGGCCTGCTGCTCGCCGTGCTGCCCCTGGTCTGCGCGGCCGTCCTCTACCGCACCCGCTACCGGGTCGCCGGCAGCCGTCGGCTCTCCCCCGCGCGCGTCCCCGCGGGCAGCGAGGCCCGGGTCCACCTGCGGATGGACAACGTCTCCCGGCTGCCCACCGGCCTGCTGATGCTCCAGGACCGGGTGCCGTACGTCCTCGGCCCGCGCCCCCGCTTCGTCCTCGACCGGGTCGAGGCGGGCGGCCGCCGGGAGGTGTCCTACCGGGTCCGCTCCGACCTGCGCGGCCGCTACCCGCTGGGCCCGCTGCAACTGCGCCTGAACGACCCGTTCGGCCTGTGCGAGCTGACCCGCTCGTTCGCCACGTACGACACCCTGACGGTGATCCCGCGCGTGGAGGCGCTGACGCCGGTGCGCTTCGGCGGTGAGGCCAAGGGCTACGGCGACGGGCGGCAGCGCTCGCTCGCCCTGGCCGGCGACGACGACGTGATCCCGCGTGAGTACCGCCACGGCGACGACCTGCGCCGCGTGCACTGGCGCTCCACGGCGCGCTACGGCGAGCTGATGGTGCGCCGCGAGGAACAGCCGCAGCGCTCCCGCTGCACGGTGCTCCTCGACACCCGGGGCGTCGCCTTCCAGGGCGCCGGCCCCGACTCCGCCTTCGAGTGGGCGGTCGCGGGCGCCGCGTCCGTGCTGGTGCACATGCTGGAGCGGGGCTTCTCGGTACGGCTGCTCACCGACACCGGTGACTCGGTGCCCGGTGAGGGCGCCGACGGCTTCGCCGGCGCGAACCAGGAGTCGGCCGACGCGGCCGGCCTGATGATGGACACCCTCGCCGTGATCGACCACTCGGACGGCACCGGCCTGTCCCGCGCCTACGACGTCCTGCGCGGCGGCGGCGA
Source organism: Streptomyces griseus subsp. griseus (assembly GCF_000720255.1). Classification (GTDB taxonomy): domain Bacteria; phylum Actinomycetota; class Actinomycetes; order Streptomycetales; family Streptomycetaceae; genus Streptomyces; species Streptomyces griseus_I. Next base: position 408,463 of record NZ_JOJE01000001.1, read on the forward strand.
GGGGTTGCTGGTGGCGTTCTTCGGCGACCTCGACGAGGAACAGGCCACGGTGGCGGCCAAGATGCGTCAGCGCAGCGGCGGTGCCCTCGCCCTCGTGCTGGACAGCGACACCTGGGTGCGTGAACCGAACGCCCCGGCCGGACCGATGGACAGGACGGAGGAGCGGCTGCGGATGCTGCGCGAGGCGGGCTGGACGGCCCTGAGCGTGCCGCGGGGCACTCCGCTGAACGATCTGTGGCGGCAGGCGGACCGAGAGCGTGCGGGCGTCGTGACGGCGAGTGGGGAGGCGGCTTCATGAGCGGGCGGGCACGACTGACGCTGTGCGCCTGGGCGGCCACCCTGATGGCCTCGTGCGCCCTGCTGCCCCTGGTCGACCCGATCACCTGGATCATGCAGGCGGCCGTCCTGCTCGGGATCCAGGCCGGGGTCGGCGCCGCCACCCGCCGCGTGCCGCTGGCCCGGCCGCTGACGGTGGCCGCGCAGGCCGTCGTCACACTGATGCTGCTGACCCTGACGTTCGCCCGGCAGCAGGCGCTCGCCGGGCTGATACCCGGCCCCGAGGCCTTCCGGCACCTCGCCGACCTGTTGCAGCAGGGCACGGACGACGTCGCGCGGTACGCGATCCCGGCGCCGCTGTCCGACGGCATCCGGCTGATGCTCATCGGCGGTGTACTGGTCATCGGCCTGCTGGTGGACACCCTCGCGGTGACCTTCCGCAGCGCCGCCCCGGCCGGTCTGCCGCTCCTCGCGCTGTACTCCGTCGCCGCGGGGCTGGCGGACGGCGCGGCCGACTGGCTGTGGTTCCTCGTAGCGGCGGGCGGATATCTGATGCTGCTGCTCGCCGAGGGGCGGGAGCGGCTCTCCCAGTGGGGCCGGGTCTTCGCCGGACCGGCGCGCCCCGGCGACGGCCGGCCCGGCCCGGTGGCGCCCGTGCGCACCGGGCGCCGCATCGGCGCGGTCGCGCTGGGCGTCGCCCTCGTGGTGCCTCTGATGCCGCTGCCCGCGATCGAAGGTGGCCTGCTGGACAGCGCCCGCACCGGCGTCGGGGTGGGGACGGGCGGCGGGGGCACCATCTCCGCGGTCAACCCGCTGGTGTCGCTGCGCGACAGCCTGAACGTGGACCAGGACCGCCAGGTGCTCTCCGTGCGGACCAGCACGTCCGACATCTCCGACCTCTATCTGCGGATCGTCTCGCTGGACGACTTTGACGGCACCACCTGGAAGCCGTCCAAGCGGCACATCGCCGCCGTGCCGGACGAACTGCCCACGCCCCCCGGGCTGGGGCCGGACGTCCGGCGCTCGAAGGTCCGCACCCAGATAGCGGCCGCCGACTGGTACGCGCAGGACTGGCTCCCGATGCCGTACCCGCCGAGCAGCGTGAAGATCAAGGGCAACTGGCGCTACGAGCCCGTCGGCATGACCCTCGTCGGCGACCACGGCCAGAAGACACGCGGCGCGACGTACGAGGTGACCAGCCTCGACGTGGAGCCGACGGCGGAGCAACTCGAGGCCGCGCCTGCGCCCCCGCAGACCTTGAAGAGCGAGTACACCAAGGTGCCGGGCTCGCTGCCCTCGGTGGTGGCCCGCACCGCCCGTGAGGTGACCAAGGGCTCGACGAACGACTACGAGCGCGCGGTCAAGCTCCAGGACTACTTCGCCGTGACCGGCGGCTTCACCTACGACACCGAGGTGCAGGTCGGCACCGGGCCAGACGCGATAGCCCGCTTTCTGCGGGACAAGCAGGGCTTCTGCGTCCACTTCTCCTTCGCGATGGCCGCGATGGCCCGCACGCTCGGCATACCGGCGCGGGTCGCCGTGGGCTTCGCGCCCGGCTCCCCGCAGGCGGACGGTTCCGTGTCGGTGGGCCTGAAAGACGCCCACGCCTGGCCCGAGTTGTACTTCGAAGGTGTGGGCTGGACCCGCTTCGAGCCGACCCCCAACCGCGGTACGACGCCGACGTACACGCTCCCGGACACCCCGGGCAGCACCGTCCCCGACCTGCCGCAGGCCTCGCGTCCGGCGGACGCGTCCCAGTCGGCGGCGCCGTCGGCGAGCTCCAGCTGCTCGGCCCAGCAGAAGAAGGTCGAGGGGTGCAGTGGCGCGTTGCCGCTTGACCCGACGCAGACGGACGACGCGGGCACGCCCTGGTACAAGATCCTGTGGTGGACGTTCCTGGGCGTCGCGGCGGTGGTCCTGCCGTTGCTGCCGATGCTGTGGCGCCTGAGAAGGCGCTCGGTGCGGCTGGCCTCGGCCCAGCACACGGCGTCCGCCACCGGGCCGGGCCGGGTGGGCGGCAAGGAACGCCGGGACGAGCAGTACACGGGTGAGATCTCGATGGAGGCGCCGCCCGGCGAGGTGGCATCGGGGCAGGTCACGCAGGTGGCCGTCGGGCACGTCCTGGCGGTCTGGCGCGAGCTCACCGACACGGCCTGGGACTACGGCATCCCGCCGGACGATGCCCTGACGCCGCGGAAGGCGGCGGCCCGGATCGTGCGGCTCGGAGAGCTCGACGAGCCGACGGCCACGTCGGTGCACCGGGTGGCCGGAGCCGTGGAGCAGGTACTGTTCGCGCCCCACCCACAGGCAGAGACGGGGCTGGCCGACGACGTGCGGCGGCTGCGGAGCGCACTGCGCGCCAAGGTCAGCTGGACCACGAGGCTGCGCGCCGTCGTGGCGCCCCGCTCGGCCGTGCGCGCCGTGTGGGACCTCTCCGACCGCTGGACGTCCTACAAGGCCCGCTGGGCCACCCGCTGGGCGAACCTGCTGCGCCGCCCCTCGGGGCAGCAGAGCGGCGGCTGAGTAAGGCGAGGCGCGGCCGACGGACGATACGGCGAGCGGCCCCACTCCGGGATTTCCCGGGGCGGGGGCCGCTCGGCGTGGCACCGAGCCCGAGCCGGTGTCGGTGGCTTCGGTGTCGGTGGTCTTGTCTTGGTGTCAGTGCTCTTGGTGTCAGTGCTCTTGGTGTCAGTGGTCTTGGTGCCGGTGCGTGCCAGAGGGGGTGACCACCTGGTGGTGGTCACCCCCTCACTGCGTCTGTGTGCAGGGAGCCGTGAGGCGGGCCGTTACTGGCCCTGCTCGTCTCGGCGGCGCTGCCAGCGCTGCTCGATGCGGTCCATCACGGAGCGCTTCGGGCGGCTCTGACGGCGGGCGTGCGGAGCGCCGGCAGGCTGTTCACCCGGCTTGGGAGCCTTGCGCCAGCCGGTCACGGCTAGCACGGCACAACCCAGCATGACCAGGAAGCCCACCACGCTGAGCCACACCTGCTTGGCGACCATGCCGGCCATGAGGAGCGCGATACCTACGAGGAAGCCCGCGACCGCCTGGTAGACCCGTCGCCGGGTGTACGTACGCAGCCCACTTCCCTCGAGCGCTGTCGCGAACTTGGGATCTTCGGCGTACAGCGCTCGCTCCATCTGCTCGAGCATGCGCTGCTCGTGCTCCGAGAGCGGCACGGAGTCCTCCTCATCGTGCAGTCGCCGGGGCGACCCGGGGGGTCCCTTCAGGATAGGCAGGGAATCGCCCCCGTGAAACCCGCCCCTCTACGCCAATTGGCCAACCGGAATCCGCCATGAACGTCCCGGCTCACTGAAGATTCCATTCCCCAGCAGCCGACCCGTCATGCCGGGTGGTCTCCCTCGATCATACGGCGCACAGCGCCCGAACGGGGGGCCTGTGGCGTACTCCATCCGCAGCCGAGGCGCTGATCAGCGCTACGCCACGGGAGGCGGCTCACGCCTCGGCGGCACCCCGCGTCTCACCGAGGACGTGGAGCTGCGTGGCCACGGAGTGGAACGCCGGGAGCTCGGCCGCGGCCTCCTCCAGCTTCAGCAGTGCCTCCAGGGCGCCGGGCTCGGTGTCCACGAGGACGCCGGGGACGAGGTCGGCGAAGACGCGCACACCGTGCACGGCGGCGACGGCCAGGCCCGCCCCCTCGACCAGCGCGGTGAGCTGGTCGGCGGTGAAGCGGCGGGGGACGGGGTCGCCCGTGCCCCAGCGGCCGTCGGGGTCGTCGAGGGCCTGCCTGGCCTCCTTGAAGTGACCGGCGAGGGCGCGCGCGAGCACGGCCCCGCCGAGACCGGAGGCGAGCAGGCTGAGGACGCCCTCGGAGCGCAGGGCGGCCACCACGTTGCCGATGCCCTCGGCCGGGTCGTCGACGTACTCCAGGACGCCATGGCACAGCACGACGTCGTACCGGCCGCGCTCGACCACCTCGAACAGGCCGTGGGCGTCGCCCTGGACGCCCTGCACACGGTCGGCGACGCCGGCCTCGGCGGCGCGGCGCTCCAGGGCGAACAGCGCGTTGGGGCTGGGGTCGACGACGGTGACCCGGTGGCCGAGGCGGGCGACGGGCACGGCGAAGTTGCCGCTGCCGCCCCCGGTGTCGAGGACGTCCAGCGACTCCCGGCCCGTGGCCTTGACCCGGCGGTCGATGGCCTCCTGGAGGACCTCCCAGACCACGGCGGTACGAAGGGCGGCGCGGGGTCGCATCGGGTCCGACACGGCAGTTGACTCCTCGGCGCGGCACCGCCTCTTGCGCGGCGGAGCGAACGGGCTGCCCTCCCCTCCCGGTCACACCGGCGAGGGGAGGCTTGGCTTCAGGCGCCCTCCACCCTATTGCCTCCGACGCCCGACCTGGTCACCCCCGCACCGCACACTCCCGAGCGTCTCGCACGACGGACCACGTCGCGATGCCCCACTGCCCCCAGGGCGGTCAGCCCGCGTCCGGCATCACCGTCCCGGCGTGCGGGTCGCCGCCCTCCCCCGGGTCCTGGCGTAGCTGCGGCAGGACCGGCTGGAGCACCAGCATCCGCTCGACCAGGCGCAGGAACATCGCCACGTCGCGTATGAGGTCGTCGGCGTCCCTACGGCTCGCCGCGCCCTCGATGCCCGCCTCGGCCCGGGCCCGGCGCCGGGCGCCGGAGGCGAACAGCGCGCTCCACTCGGTCAGTTCGGGCGCGATCTCGGGAAGCACTTCCCAGGCGCTCCGGATGCGGGCCCGGCGCCGGGACGTGGGTTCGGGCCGGCCCCGGGCGGCGAGCACGGCGGCCGCGGTGCGCAGGGCTGCCAGGTGTGCCGTCGCGTAGCGCTCGTTGGGCGTTTCGAGGACGGCCGCCTCGTGGAGTCCCGCCCGGGCCTGGGCGAGCAGGTCGAGGGCGGCGGGCGGGGCCGAGGACCGGCGCAGCACGGGATGTACGTCGCTCGCCGGTCCGGTCAGTGAGGGGGCAGGGCCGGTGGCGCGGCGCCGGCGGGCGGCGGCTGCGTGGTGGCTGGCCATGACGAACCTCCTGTCGTCTGGGTGACGGCACGCCCTGCTACGAGGTGCCGTATGTGCCCATCGTGAGGTATGGCACTGACAATCCGTTCTGACCTGGGCTTTTGCTTCGATCGAGTGTTCGCGTTAGTTTTTGCACTGACCAGTCAGTTCAATTTGTTCGAGGGATGGCCATGGGGGGAACCCAAGGCGGCCTGACCGTCGCTGCCCGGGACTTCGGGCTGAAAGGACCCCGCGGATGGGCGTTCCGCGGGGTCACCGTCGATGCGGAGCCCGGCTCGCTGATCGCGATCGAGGGGCCGTCGGGCTCGGGGCGCACGAGCCTGCTGCTCGCCCTGACCGGGCGGATGAGGCCCACGGAGGGGAGCGCGGCCGTCGGCGGCCATGAGCTGCCCCGGCGGATGGCGGCCGTGCGCCGCGTCAGCGCGCTCGCCCATGTCCCGGGTGTCACCGATCTCGACCCCGCCCTGACCGTGGGGGAGCACCTGCGCGAACGGGCCCTGCTGGAGCGGCGCTTCGGCGGCACCGTACGCGAACTGCTGCGGTCGCGCGCCGAGCGCGGGGCCGAGGCGGCGTTGCGCGTCGACGCCGCGCTGGCCGCGGCCGGCCTCGACCGGGAGGCGCTGCCCAAGGGACCCAGGACCGCCGTACGGGACCTGGAACGTGTGGAGGCCCTGCGCCTCTCCGTCGCCCTCGCTCTCGTCGGCCGCCCACGACTGATCGGCGTCGACGACACGGACCTCAAACTCTCCGACGCCGAACGGACCGAGGTCTGGGCCCTGTTGAGGTCGCTCACCGAGACCGGGACGACGGTCCTGGCGGTGTGCAGCGAAGCCCCGGACGGCACGGTCGTCGTACCGACCGGCGCGCCGCAGAAGTCCCCTGAGGAGAAGGAGGAGATCGCCGATGCGGTCGCCGAGACTGGCAGCGCTTGAGCTCAGGCGGTTCGGCCGGGGCAGGCTCCCGCGGGCGGCCCTGGTGGCGCTCCTCCTGCTGCCCCTGCTGTACGGCGCGTTGTACCTGTGGTCCTTCTGGGACCCGTACGGCCGTCTGGACCGTATCCCCGTGGCGCTGGTGAACGACGACAAGGGGGCGACGGCCGACGGGAAGGAGATCCGCGCGGGCGACGACATCACCCAAGGCCTGCGCGCCAGCGCGGTCTTCGACTGGCGCGAGGTGAGTGCCGCACAGGCGCGCGCGGGCCTGGAGGACGGCACGTACTACCTGTCGCTGACCATGCCGGCAGACTTCAGCGAGCGCGTCGCCTCCAGTGCGGGCGACTCCCCCGAGGCGGGCGCGCTCCAGGTGCGGACGAACGACGCGAACAACTACATCGTCGGGCAGATCTCCCGGACGGTCTTCAGCGAGGTGCGCACCGCGGCCTCCACTAAGACGTCGCGTACCTTCCTGGACAAGATCTTCGTCTCGTTCTCCGACATCCACGGCGAGACGGTGAAGGCGGCCGACGGGGCCGACAAGCTCAAGGGCGGTATCGGGAAGGCCGAGGAGGGCTCCAAGGACCTCGCGGACGGACTGAAGGACGCCGAGGACGGCAGCGGCAAGCTCTCCAAGGGCCTGAAGAAGCTCAACAAGGGCGCGGGCACCTTGCAGGACGGTTCCAAGAAGGTCGCACAGGGCACCCAGGCGCTCGCCGACAAGGTCAACGGGGTGGCCGGCAAGGTGGGGCCGTTCCTGAAGGACAACGAGAAGTCCATCGAGGACACCGCCCAGTTCGTCGCCGACTCGGCCGGGGCGATCCGCGACGGCCTGGACGACCTCGTGAAGCAGGCCCCCGTCGCCGCCGAGAACGCCCGCGCCGACTCCGACGACCTGAACGACGTCTACAAGACGCGCTGCGAGACCCCGGTGCTGCCGGACGCCGCCTGCTCCGACCTGAAGAAGGCGAAGGACGCGGCGGCCGACGTGGCGACCGTCGCCGAGGACCTCGACACACTGGTCACGGACCAGCGCGAGGACCTGAAGAAGCTCGACACCCACCTCGAAACGCTTCAGAAGCAGGCCCAGTCGCTCGCCGACCGCGCGCCGCACCTCTCCGCGGACCTCGACGACGCCGTCACGAAGATCAACGACCTGAACGACGGAGCCAAGAAGGTCGCCGCGGGCGCGAAGAAGCTGCACACCGGTCTGGGCACCGCCAAGACCGGAGCGGTCGACCTGGACGAGGGCGTCGGCAAGCTGAAGACCGGCGCAGACGACCTCAACGGCGGCATGTTCAAGCTGGTCGACGGCTCCGGCGAACTCGCCGGCGGCCTGCATGACGGGGCCGGGCAGATCCCCGACTACGACAAGAAGGACCGCGACCGGCGCACCGCCGTCATGGCCGACCCGGTCCAGCTCGCCTCCGAGGACGTCCACAAGGCGCCCAACTACGGCACCGGTTTCGCCCCGTACTTCATCCCGCTGTCCCTGTGGGTGGGCGCGATGGTGGCGTACATGCTGATCCCGCCGATGAACCGGCGGGCGCTGGCCGCGGGCGCCCCGGCGTGGCGGATCGCCCTGGCGGGCTGGCTGCCGGTGGTGGCGGTCGGCGTCCTGCAGACCTCGGCCCTGATGGCGGTGCTGCACTGGGCGATCGGCCTGGAGATGGCACGGGCGGCCGGGACGGTGGGCTTCCTGTTCCTGGTCACGGCGTGCTTCGCGGCGCTCGTGCAGTGGCTCAACGCCCGGTTCGGGGCGGCGGGCCGGATCCTCGTCCTGGCCCTGCTGATGCTCCAGCTGACGTCCGCGGGCGGCACGTATCCCGTGCAGACCAGCCCGGGCTTCTTCAACGCGCTGCACCCGTTCCTGCCGATGAGTTACGTCGTCGAGGCCCTGCGCAGGCTCATCACCGGCGGTGGCCTCGGCCCGGTGTGGACGGCGTGCGCGGTGCTGGCCGCATTCACCGCCGGCGCCCTCGCGCTGACCGCGCTGTCCGCGCGCCGCCGCCAGGTGTGGACGCTCGACCGGCTGCACCCGGAGCTGAGCCTGTGAGCGTGCGGATCTCCGGGGAGACGGTTCCTGTGACAATCGGGGCCATGGAAAGCAGCAGCACCACGCCGGGCGGCAGCTCGCGCCGTGAGGCCACCCGGCAGAAGCTCTACGAGGCAGCCGTCACGCTCATCGCCGAACAGGGCTTCTCCGCCACCACGGTGGACGAGATCGCCGAGCGGGCCGGTGTCGCGAAGGGCACCGTCTACTACAACTTCGCCAGCAAGTCAGTGCTCTTCGAGGAGCTGCTGCGGCACGGGGTGGGCCTCCTCACCGCCTCCCTCCGGGAGGCGGCCGAGCGGACGGCACGCGAGGGCGGCACCAGGGTGGACGCCCTGGACGCGATGATCCGCGCGGGTCTCGTCTTCATCGACCGCTATCCCGCCTTCACGCAGCTGTACGTGGCCGAGTTGTGGCGCACCAACCGGGCTTGGCAGTCCACGCTCATGGTGGTGCGGCAGGAGGCGGTGGCGGTCGTCGAGGGTGTCCTGCGCGAGGGCATCGAGGGCGGCGAGTTCAGTGACGAGATCGACGTCCCGCTGACCGCGGCCGCGCTGGTCGGCATGGTCCTGGTGGCCGCCCTGGACTGGCAGTCGTTCCAGCCGGAACGCTCCCTCGACGACGTCCACTCGGCGCTCTCCCGCCTGTTGCAGGGGCGGGTGAGCGGCAGGCCCTGAAGCCGAGGCTCGAACACGCGAAAGCGCCGGTCCGTTGTGGCCGCATCCCCCGTGGCCACCACCGAACCGGCGCTTCCGCGTGCTCCCCCGTGCCTCGCTCCCGCCGACCGTGCCGACGGAAGGAGCGGTCGAGGGCCGGCACCGTTCCGCCGCCCCGTGTCGGCGGTGCCGGAGCCGTGCCCCTTTCCGTGACTCCACTCTCTCGTTCACGCAGGTCGGGCCCCATCCGCGCGCGTACTCATCTCCGTGCCTGAGTACGGGTACTCAGGTCTGCGCACCGAGGCCCAGGAGGCACCTGCTCCCCCACCCGGACCGGGCTGTCGGTGACGGCCGATAAAGTCGCGGGCATGGCACGGATTGCGGTGATCGGCGCCGGGATGGGCGCGATGGCGGCCGCCGCCCGGCTGGCCGTCGCGGGCCACCGGGTGGCGGTGTACGAACGGACGGCGACGTACGGCGGTGCGGTGCGCCGTTTCGAGCGGGACGGTTTCTCCTTCGACACCGGACCCGGACTGCTCTCGCTGCCCGCGGTCCACCGCGACCTGTTCGTGAAGACGGGCAAGGAGCCGCTGGAGGCGTGCGTCGAACTGGTCCAGGTCGACCCGTCGTCGCACCACGTCTTCGCGGACGGCACACGCGTGTCCCTGCCGAACGCCTCCCGGGCGGGGGCCGTCTCCGCCCTCGACGAGGCGCTCGGGGCGGGCACCGGGCAGCGCTGGGGCGACTTCCTGGTCCGGGCCCGCGAGACCTGGGACCGCACCCGCAGACCGCTCCTCGAGGAGCCCCTGTGGCCGAACTGGTCGGTCCTCGCCGAGCGCGAGCCGTACCCGTCGGTCCCGCACAAGAGGCTGCTGCGCACCCGTCGCGCCGGGACCCTCGCCGAGGTCGGCGCCTGGGAACTGCGCGATCCTCGGCTCACCGCCCTGCTGGAGAGCCACGCGCTCGCGTACGGCCTGGACCCGCGCGTCACCCCGGCGAGCGCGGCCGTGCTGCCGTACATGGAGCACGCCTTCGGCGTCTGGTACGTCCGCGGGGGCGTCCGGGAGCTGGCGCGCGCGGTGTACGAGCGGTGTGTGGCCCGCAGGGTGGAGTTCGTCTTCGGCGCCGAGGTCGCGCGGGTCCTGGAGAAGGACGGCCGGGCGGCGGGTGTTGAACTCGCCGACGGCACCGTGGCGGAGGCGGACTTCGTGGTCACGGGTGTCGCCCCCGGCGCGGTGTCCACGGGCACGGCCGCCCCGGGAGCCGGCGAGGTCCCGCCGCAGCGCGGGCTGCCGAGCCGTCTGACGGTCCTGCTGGCCCTGCGCGGCGGACGTCCGGAGGGCGCGGCCCATCGGACGGTGGTGCACGCGGCGGACCGGGAGGGCGAGCTGGAGAGCCTGTTCGGTGAGCACCCCGGCCTGCCCGGGCACCCTACGGTCACGGTCCTACGGCCCGACGACACGGGGTCGGTCCCGGGCCCCGGCCACGAGGCGATCGCCCTCACCGCTCCCGTGCCCGCACAGTCCGGGCAGGGCTACGACGAGCAGGCCGAACGGATGATCACCACCGCCGAACGCGCCATACCCGATCTCCGCGCGCGCCTCCTCTGGCACGAGGTCCGCACCCCGGACGACATCGCGGAGGCCACCGGGGCGGAGGGCGGCGCGGTCCCGGCGCCCGCGCTGGCCGCGGCGGACGGCCGCCTGCTGCACCCGTCCAACAGCACCGGCGTGCCGAACCTGTTCGCCGTCGGCGGCTGGTCGCACCCCGGCGGAGGCCTTCCGCACGCGGGCATGTCGGGCGCGCTGGTGGCGGGGCTGATCGTGGAGGGGCCGGAGTTCAGGGGCTCTCAGTGACACCCCGGTAGCGGACTGCGGCCCGCACCGCGCCCCGCGCCGCCGACGCCTTCAGAACCGATACTGCTCGCCGAACCCGTGCCCCTGCTGCTGCCCGTCGCCCTGGTACGGGTACTGCTCCGGCGGGAGCTCGCCGCCGAGCGGGTCGTCGGTGTTGCGCTGCTGCGGAACCCAGACACCGCCGGGCGGGGTCTCGCCGTAGCCGCCGGTGGCGTACTGGTCCTGCCCGTAGCCCTGTTGGTCGTACTGCTGGCCGCCGTAGCCGGGGTCGTACGAGCCGCTGTAGGACTGGCCGCCGATGTACGGGTCGGAGTAGGCGGCGTACTGCTGCTGGCCGTTGGTGTCGTAGCCGTACTGCTGGCCGTAGTTTGAGTAGCCGTCGTAGGAATAGCTCTGGTCGGCCGTCGCGTACTGGTCCTGGGGCTGCGCGGCGGTGGCGAAGGAGGAGTCCGTGCCGTAGGCGGCGGAGTCGCTGTAGACGCCGTAGGAACCGGTGTCGTCGGGGATGGGCTGCGGCTCGTAGACGGCGGTCGTCTCGGCGGCCGCGGGCGCGGCCGCACGGGCGGGGGTGAAGACGTTGTCCTGGTCGTAGTCGTCGTCGTAGGAGGCCTTGTCCTGGCCGTAGGGCGCGTTGTCGCCGCCGTAGGCGCCCTCGGCGTCGGACCCGTAGGAGGAGTCGTAGCCCGGGTCGCCCGCCTCCAGGCCGGAGACCTCGAGGGTCGGCTCCTGGCGCTCCGCCTTGCCGCGGCGGCGCTTGGTGCCCTCGGCGCCGGGGCGGCTGACGGCCCAGCCGGCCGCGAAGCCGCGCCGGAACGACAGCGTGACGTAGGTCTGGCCGACCGCGAAGGCGGCCGCGCCCACGCCGATGACGACGACGGACGGGATCAGCGCACCGAGCACGACGCCGACGAAGCCGACGAAGGCGAGCAGCCGCCAGCGAAGCCGTGCCTTGTACTGCAGCAGGACCTCACCGAGCAGCCACAGTGCGACGATGCCGAACGCGATGTAGAGGACCGTCCAGCCCATGTACGCCCCTCTCAGAGTGGCCGCTACGCAGTGTGTCGTATGTCGGTGCGACCGGTCTAGGCCTGCGGCGGGTGGTGCAGACCCAGGTTTTCGTGGATTTCCAGCGTCGCCGTGGAGTTGTTGAGCGTGATGAAGTGCAGTCCGGGCACTCCCTCGGCCAGCAGCCGAGCGCAGAACTCCGTGGCGAATTCGATGCCAATGGAGCGTACAGCGGACGGATCGTCTTTTGCTGTGAGGATCCGCTCTTTCAGCGCCGCCGGGAAGGCGGCGTTGGTGAGCGACGGCACCCGCTGGAGCGTCTTCACGCTGGCGATCGGCATGACCTCGGGAATGATCGGGGTGTCACAGCCGGCCGCCGCGACCCGGTCCCGCAGGCGGAGGTAGTCCTCGGGCTGGAAAAACATCTGAGTGATGGCGTAGTCCGCGCCCGCGCGGCACTTGTCGACGAAGTGCCGGACGTCGGCGTCCCACTCGGTGGAGCGCGGATGCATCGCCGGGAAGGCCGCCACGCCCACGCAGAAGTCGCCGGACGCCTTGATCAGCTCGACGAGCTCGGCGGCGTACGCCAGGCCCTGCGGATGGGGCACCCACTCCCCCATCGGGTCCCCGGGCGGGTCGCCGCGCAGCGCCAGCATGTTGCGGATACCGGCGTCGGCGTACTGGCCGATGATGTTGCGCAGGTCGGCGACGGAGTGGTCGACGGCGGTGAGGTGGGCGATCGGCGTGAGGGTGGTGTCCGAGGCGATCGCCTCGGTCGCCTTGACCGTGCCCGCGCGGGTGGAGCCGCCCGCGCCGTAGGTCACGGAGACGAAGTCGGGCGCCACGGCCTCCACGCGGCGCAGCGCGTTCCACAGGTTCCGCTCGCCCTTCGGGGTCTTCGGGGCGTAGAACTCGAAGGAGAGCGTCGTTTTGCCGGTCGCGAGCATGTCACGAACGGTGCGCGCGTGGTCCGTCCTGGTGGATGCGGTTCCGAGGGCCATACCCGCAGGTTAGCCAGGGGGCGTCGGTCCCCCAACCGGACGGCGGAAATTTGGCCCGCTTTGTCAGCTTGTTGTCCGCTTGCTGTCCACCCCTCGGACAAAGAGCCGGGATCCACGGGCTCACACCTGTCGCAGCCGCTTGGCGAACTCGCTCGCCGCCGCCCCCGGATCGTCCGCCTCCGTGAGTGCGCGGACGACGACCACCCGCCGGGCGCCCGCCGCCAGCACCTCGTCGAGGTTGCCCAGGTCGATGCCGCCGATGGCGAACCAGGGACGGGCGGTGCCCAGGGCGGCCGTGTGACGGACCAGGCCGAGCCCGGGGGCGGGGCGGCCGGGCTTGGTGGGGGTGGGCCAGCAGGGGCCGGTGCAGAAGTAGTCCACGCCTTCCTGGACAGCGGCCGCGGCGGCCTCGGACTCGGAGTGCGTGGAGCGGCCTATGAGCACGTCGTCGCCGAGGACGGCGCGGGCGGCGGGCACCGGCAGGTCGCCCTGCCCGAGGTGCAGCACGTCCGCGGCGCAGGCGTGCGCGACGTCGGCGCGGTCGTTGACGGCCAGCAGCTTGCCGTGCCGGGCGCACGCGTCGGCCAGGACCGTCAGGTGCTCCAGCTCCTCGGCGGCCTCCATGCCCTTGTCGCGAAGCTGCACGATGTCGACACCGCCGGCCAGGACCGCGTCCAGGAACTCCGGCAGGTCGCCCTGGCGCCTGCGGGCGTCCGTGCACAGATAGAGGCGGGCGTCGGCGAGCCGGGCGCGGGCGGTGTCGGGCATGCGGGTGTCCCCCCGTGGTGTGGCGTACGGGCCCGCGGGCCCGTACGCCGGGTGGTTGTGCGGATCAGCAGGTCAGACGGCGAGCGCCTGGGCGCGGCGCTTCACCTCCGTGCCGCGATTCTCGCTCAGGGCCTGCGCGGGGGTGCCGGGCAGGGTGGGGTCGGGAGTGAAGAGCCACTCCAGCATCTCTTCGTCCGTGAAGCCGTCGTCCCGCAGGAGCGTCAGGGTGCCGTGCAGGCCCTTGACGACCTTGTCCCCGTCGATGAAAGCGGCGGGGACGTGCAGCGCGCGGTTCTCGCCACGTCGTACGGCGATGAACTGGCCCTCCTTGACCAGCTGCCGCACACGTGTCACCTCGACGTCGAGCATTTCGGCGATGTCGGGCAGGGTGAGCCAGGCGGGGACGAGAGCATCGATCTTTGCGTCAATCTCGGTCACGTCATCAAGACTGCCATCCCGGACTGACAGTGGGTAGCCGGGCAGGGCCCTCCGGGGGGCACGAGCCTCGTCAGGGCCTGTCCGACGGGCCCTGGGCCGTCGCGGCCTTCAGCGGGCGGGCCGGGTCCCGCAGCAGCTCGGGGTCCATCGGTGTGCCCGACTCGATCAGGCGTCTCCCCTGGGCCAGGTCCCTCGGGCGGCCCACCGCCAACAGGGCGACCAGGCGGCCCTCGCGCAGCCAGCAGACCGTCCAGGCCGGGCCGGAGGGGTCGCCGCGCCACAGGGTGGTGTCGGCGGACGGGTGGTGGCCGGCGTACTGCACGAAGCGGCCGAACTGCTCGGACCAGAAGTACGGGACCGGGTCGTAGACGGCCGGCGGCTCGCCGGTGGGGCCGCCGACGATGTTCGCGGCGACCGTGCGGGGGCCCTGGAGGGCGTTGTCCCAATGGTGGACCAGCAGCCGCTCGCCGTAGCGCGCCGAGGGGAAGGAGGCGCAGTCCCCGACCGCGTACACGTCCGGTGCGGAGGCACGCAGCCGCTCGTCGGCCACGACCTCGCCGTGCCGGCCGAGCTCGATGCCGGAGCCGGCCAGCCAGGCCGTGGCCGGCCGGGCGCCGATGCCGACCACGACGGCTCCCGCGGGCAGCCGGGTGCCGTCGTCGAGCACCACCGCGCCGGGTTCGACGCGCTCCACGCGCGCGTGCGTGCGCAGCACCGTCCCGCTGGCGGTGTACCAGGCGGCCATCGGCGCGGCGACTTCCGGGGGCAGGGCGCCCGCGAGCGGCCGGTCCGCGGCCTCGACGACGGTCACCGCGCAGCCGGCCTCGCGGGCGGCGGTGGCGAACTCCGCGCCGATCCAGCCCGCGCCGACGACCACGACGTCGTGCTGCCCGGCGAGCACGGGCCGCAGCCGTTCGGCGTCGTCCAGGGTGCGCAGCAGATGCACTCCGGGCACCCCCTCGGCGCCCGGCAGCCGGATCGGTTCGGCGCCGCCGGCGAGGACCAGGACGTCGTACGGCACCGGTCCGATGGCGGTGTCCAGCTCGTGGTCACCGGGGCGTACGCCGAGCACCTCGCGCCCGAGGCGCAGCTCGATGCCGAGCCCTTCGAAGTCGACGTCGAAGGCGGACCCCTCGGCCTTGCCGAGCAGGACGGCCTTGGACAGCGGCGGCCGGTCGTACGGCTGGTGGGGCTCGGCGCCGATCAGTGTCACCGTGCCGGTGAAGCCCTGCTCCCGCAGGGCGACCGCGGTCTGCACCCCGGCCATGCCCGCGCCGACGACGACCACGCGCCGCTCCGCCCCGCCCCGTTCCCGCGTCTGCTCGCTCACCTGATCACCATAGACAACTGACCATCCGTCAGTCAGCCGCCGGTCAGAGGTCGCGTTCCGTGGCCGGTTCCGCGACCTGTTCCACCACGCTCGTGCCCCGGCCGGGCTGCGACTCCCACTCCCAGGCCTCCTCCAGGCGCACCCGGCCGTCGGGCAGCTCCACGACGGCCGACGCACAGTGCCCCGAGGACGTCGTCCCGTCGTGCTTCAGCTGCACGTACCGGAAGTCCAGCCGGTCACCTTCCCGCCTACCCACGAGATACCCGCGTACGACGTCTCCGCCCGCGTACTCGGCCCAGATCTCGCCGTCCTTCTCGTGGTACGTGAACCGGGTGCGGGTACCCACCTGACCTGGGGCCTGATCGGCGACGGGGGCGAGGACGAGACCGTCCAGCGAGCGGGGCATGACGTGAGGCTCCCTACAAGTGCGCTGCTCCGGAGGCTAGGGTGGCCACCGTAAAGCACTCGCGGGAGCCCGGACGCACCGGGCTGAGAGGGAGGCTGGCGGCCTCCGACCGTACGAACCTGATCCGGGTCATGCCGGCGAAGGGAGGGGCTGGACGCCCATGTCGCGTACGTCCGACAGCTCAGACGTCCTGGTCGTCGGGGGCGGAATCATCGGTCTGGTCACCGCGTGGCGGGCCGCGCAGCGCGGTCTCGCCACGGCCGTCGTGGACCCCGAGCCGGGCGGTGGGGCCGCACAGGTGGCGGCCGGGATGCTGGCCGCGGTCACCGAACTGCACTACGGCGAGCAGACGCTGCTCGGCCTGAACCTGGAGTCGGCCCGCCGTTACCCCGACTTCGCGGCCGAGCTCACCGAACTCACCGGGCATGACCTCGGCTACCGCCGCAACGGCACCCTCGCCGTCGCGCTGGACGCCGACGACCGCGCCCACCTGCGAGAACTGCACGCGCTGCAACGGCAGTCGGGTCTTGAGTCGGAGTGGTTGTCCGGGCGGGACTGCCGACGTCTGGAGCCGATGCTGGCGCCGGGGGTGCGCGGCGGGCTGCGGGTGGACGGCGACCACCAGATCGACCCGCGGCGGCTCGCCGGGGCGCTGGTGGCCGCCTGCGAACGGGCGGGCGTGGTCTTCCACCGCACCTGGGCCGACCGGCTCACCGTCGCGGGGGGACGGGCGGCCGGCGTCGTCACGCGCGCGGGCGTCGCCCTGGGCGCGGGGCAGGTGGTCCTCGCGGCGGGCAGCCTCAGCGGTCGGCTCGCGGGGGTCCCGGACGATGTCCTGCCGCCGGTACGGCCCGTGAAGGGGCAGGTGCTGCGGCTGACCGTGCCGAAGCGGTACACGCCGTTCCTGAGCCGGACCGTGCGCGCGATGGTGCGCGGCAGCCATGTCTACCTGGTGCCGCGCGAGAACGGCGAGCTGGTCGTCGGTGCCACGAGCGAGGAGCTCGGGTGGGACACGACCGTGACCGCGGGCGGGGTGTACGAACTGCTGCGCGACGCCCACGAGCTGGTGCCGGGCATCACCGAGCTGCCGTTGACGGAGACGCGCGCGGGGCTGCGTCCCGGCTCGCCCGACAACGCGCCGCTGCTCGGTCCGACCGACCTGCCGGGACTGCTGCTGGCCACCGGTCACTACCGCAACGGCGTGCTGCTCACGCCGGTCACCGGTGACGCCATGGCGCATGTCCTGGCCACCGGTGAACTTCCCGACGAGGCCCGTCCCTTCACCGCCCGCCGCTTCGGCGCCGCCGCACTCACGGAGCAGCCCGCATGAGCGACCCGGTCATCATCTCGGTCAACGGCGAACGTCGCGAGGTCACCCGGGGCACCGCCCTCGACACGCTCGTGCGCTCCCTCACCGCGGCGCCCTCCGGGGTCGCGGCCGCGCTCAACGAAACCGTCGTACCGCGCGCGCAGTGGCCGTCCACGCCCCTCTCCGAGGGAGACCGCGTCGAAGTCCTCACCGCCGTCCAAGGAGGCTGACCCATGGCCGACGATCCGTTTGTCCTCGGGGGGACGTCCTTCACGTCCCGGCTCATCATGGGTACGGGCGGTGCGCCCAGTCTGGAGGTCCTGGAGCGGTCCCTGGTCGCCTCCGGGACCGAGCTGACGACCGTCGCCATGCGGCGGGTGGACCCGTCGGTGCACGGTTCGGTGCTGTCCGTCCTGGAGAAGCTCGGGATCCGGGTGCTGCCGAACACGGCGGGCTGCTTCACCGCGGGAGAGGCCGTGCTGACGGCCCGGCTGGCCCGGGAGGCGCTGGGCACCGCGCTGGTGAAGCTGGAGGTCATCGCCGACGAGCGCACGTTGCTGCCGGACCCGATCGAGTTGCTGGACGCGGCGGAGACGCTCGTCGACGACGGGTTCACGGTGCTGCCGTACACGAACGACGATCCGGTGCTGGCGCGGAAGCTGGAGGACGTGGGCTGTGCCGCGATCATGCCGCTCGGGTCACCGATCGGGTCGGGGCTCGGGATCCGCAACCCGCACAACTTCCAGCTGATCGTGGAGCACGCGCGGGTGCCGGTGATCCTGGACGCGGGGGCCGGTACGGCGTCGGACGCGGCGCTGGCGATGGAGCTGGGGTGTGCGGGGGTGATGCTCGCCTCGGCGGTGACGCGGGCTCAGGAGCCGGAACTGATGGCGTCGGCGATGAAGCACGCCGTGGAGGCGGGGCGGCTGGCCCGCCTCGCGGGCCGGATTCCCCGCCGCCACTTCGCGCAGGCGTCGTCGCCCGGGGAGGGACTGGCCGCGCTGGATCCGGAGCGGCCCGCCTTCTGACCCGCGCCGTCACGCCCGATTTGCGTCACAGCTCGGCTGCAGTCGTGGTGCGATGTGGGTGGAGCGGTGGGGGTGTCAGTCGTGACTCGTAGACTCGCCTGCGTGGATACGACCCTTCAGGACCCTCTCGTCGGGCAGGTGCTCGACGGCCGTTACCGCGTCGACGCGCGGATCGCGGTCGGTGGGATGGCCACGGTCTACCGGGCCCTGGACACCCGCCTCGACCGCGTCCTCGCGCTGAAGGTGATGCACCCGACGCTCGCGGCCGACGCCACCTTCGTCGAGCGGTTCATCCGGGAGGCGAAGTCGGTCGCCCGGCTCGCGCACCCCAACGTCGTGCAGGTCTTCGACCAGGGCACCGACGGGTCCTACGTCTACCTCGCCATGGAGTACGTCGCCGGCTGCACCCTGCGCGACGTACTGCGCGAGCGCGGGGCGCTGCAGCCGCGGGCCGCGCTGGACATCCTGGAGCCGGTGCTGGCCGCACTCGGCGCCGCGCACCGCGCGGGGTTCGTGCACCGGGACATGAAGCCGGAGAACGTGCTGATCGGGGACGACGGCCGGGTGAAGGTCGCCGACTTCGGGCTCGTGCGGTCCGTGGACACCGTCACCAGCACCACCGGCGCCGTGCTCGGCACCGTCTCCTACCTCGCTCCCGAACAGATCGAGAACCAGGGCCAGGCCGACCCCCGCGTCGATGTGTACGCGTGCGGTGTCGTCTTCTACGAGATGCTGACCGGCGGGAAGCCGCACGACGCGGACTCCGCCGCCGTGGTGCTCTACAAGCATCTCCACGAGGACGTCCCGCCGCCGTCGGCGGCCGTGCCGGGGCTGCCGTACGAACTGGACGAACTGGTCGCGTGGGCGACCGCCCGCAACCCGGACGTGCGCCCGTACGACGCCGTGGCGCTCCTCGCGCAGGCCCGTCAGACGCGCGAGGCGCTGAGCGCGGACCAGCTGGACGCGCTGCCTCCGCAGGCGCTGACCGCGGTGCACGACGGCGCCGAGGACCGTACGAGCGTGATCCCGCGTTCGCTGACGGTGCCACGGCCGCTGCCCGTCAACGAGGACGCCGAGCCCGAGGTGCACCGCACCAGCCGGCTGGAGACGCCGCCTCCTCCGCCGCCGGCGGCCCGGCGACGCCTGCCCCGGCGCGGGGTCGTCTCGATCGTGGCGGCCCTGCTGCTGGTCCTCGGCGTCGGAGCGGGCGTCTGGTACATCAACTCCGGGCAGTTCACCAAGGTCCCCCCGCTGCTGAGCAAGACCGAGGCGCAGGCGAGGGACCGGCTGGAGGCGGCCGGGCTGAAGGTCGGCAAGGTCAGCCACGCCTACAGCGACACCGTCAAGCGGGGCACGGTCATCAGCACCGACCCGGATACGGGCGCCCGCATCCGTGACAACGACTCGGTGGCGCTGACCGTCTCCGACGGCCCGGAGACGGTCAACGTGCCGGATGTGAAGGGCGCCCGGCTGGCCAAGGCGAAGGCCCTGCTGAAGTCGGACGGCCTGGAGCCCGGCATGGTCACACAGGCGTTCAGCGACGACGTCGACAAGGGCGAGGTGATCAGGACGAACCCCGCGGCCGGCACCGAGCGGCGGGCGGGGGCGGCGATCGCGATCGTCGTCAGCAAGGGCAGCCCGGTCGACATCCCGGACGTCACCGGCGAGAGCCTGGAGGACGCCCGTGCGGACCTCCAGGAGGCCGGCCTGAAGGTGAAGGTCTCCTCCGAGCAGGTCACCTCCGACGAGTTCGACAAGGGCCAGGTCGCGGCGCAGTCCCCGGACCCCGACCGCCAGGTCGCCGAGGGCGACACGGTGACGCTGACCCTGTCCAAGGGCCCGGAGATGATCGAGGTCCCGGACGTGGTCGGCGACAGTGTCGACGACGCCGAGCAACAGCTGGAGGACGCCGGCTTCCAGGTCAAGGAGGACCGCGGGCTGCTCGGGCTGTTCGGCGACACCGTCAAGAAGCAGTCCGTGGAGGGTGGCGACACCGCGCCCAAGGGGTCGACCGTCACCATCACCATCCGGTGAGGACGATCACGCCGGCGGGGGGCGGGGCGGGGCGAGCCGCATGACACCCTGAACGGGTGACATCGCAGCAGCACAGCCCCTCCCGCAACCCCGTCGGCGGCCACGTCCCCGTGGCCGGCGGACTGCACTCCGTGGGGCTGACGTACGCCCATGACCTCAAGGCGGAGACCGTGCAGGTCTTCGTCGCCAATCCGCGCGGCTGGGCCACACCCACCGGTGACCCCCGGCAGGACGAGGCGTTCCGGGAGACCTGCGCGACCGAGTCGATCCCGGCGTACGTGCACGCCCCCTATCTGATCAACTTCGGCTCGCACACCGAGGCGACCGTCGAGAAGTCCGTGGAGTCGCTGCGCCACTCGCTGCGGCGCGGGCGGGAGATCGGCGCGCTCGGGGTGGTCGTGCACACCGGGAGCGCGACCGGGGGCCGGGACCGGTCGGTGGCGCTCAAGCAGGTCCGGGAGCATCTGGTGCCGCTGCTCGACGAGCTCACTCACGACGACGACCCGTTCCTGCTGCTGGAGTCCACCGCCGGGCAGGGTTCCTCGCTCTGCTCGCGGACCTGGGACTTCGGGCCGTATTTCGAGGCGCTGGACGCGCATCCGAAGCTGGGCGTCTGCCTGGACACCTGTCACATCTTCGCCGCCGGCCACGACCTGACCGGGCCGGACGGCATGCACCGGATGCTCGACCTGCTGGTGGAGACGGTGGGCGAGGGGCGGCTGAAGCTGATCCACGCCAACGACTCCAAGGACGTGGTCGGCGCCCACAAGGACCGGCACGAGAACATCGGCTCCGGACACATCGGTGAGGACCCGTTCCGCGCGCTGATGACCCACCCGGCCACCGCGGGCGTACCCCTGATCATCGAGACGCCGGGCGGCAAGGAAGGGCACGCGGCGGACGTGGAGCGACTGAAGAAACTCCGGGACGGATAGCGCGTAGGAATACCCCCGAGGGGTATGTGGTCGGGGTACTCGACGCAGGAATCGACACCTGACTTGGGGGCCCGCATGGAGCACGAGGCACACACGGCAGACAGTGCCCGGCACGAGGCTCACCCGCACGACCCGCAGGCCCACCAGCACGGACCACAGGCCACCGCCACCTGGGCCATGGCCGTGCGGGCCACCCTGCACTGCCTCACCGGGTGCGCCATCGGCGAGGTGCTCGGCATGGTGATCGGCACCGCGTTCGGCTGGTCCAACCTGCCGACCACCGTGCTGGCGATCGTCCTGGCGTTCTTCTTCGGCTACTCACTCACGCTGCGCGGTGTACTGAAGGCAGGGGTCGGCCTGCACGCCGCCGTCCGGGTGGCGCTGGCCGCGGACACGCTGTCCATCGCGGTGATGGAGCTGATCGACAACGGCGTGCTCGTGCTGTGGCCGGGCGCGATGGACGCGGGCCTGGACACCGTCCTGTTCTGGGTGTCGCTGGCCATCTCCCTGGTGCTCGCCTTCCTGGTCACCACACCGGTCAACAAGTGGATGATCGGCCGCGGCAAGGGCCACGCGGTGGTGCACGAGTACCACCACTGACTGGACCGGCTCAGAGGTCGGGGCCCTCCCCGGGCGCCTCCTGGTAGGAGTAGCGCTGCTCCTTCCAGGGGTCGCCGACGTTGTGGTAGCCGCGCTCCTCCCAGAAGCCCCGGCGGTCGGCGGTCATGTACTCGACGCCTCGGACCCACTTCGGGCCCTTCCAGGCGTACAGGTGGGGGACGACAAGGCGGAGCGGGAAGCCGTGCTCGGCGGTGAGCAGCTCGCCGTCCTTGTGGGTGGCGAAGATCGTGCGCTCGGAGGCGAAGTCCGACAGGCGCAGATTGGAGCTGAACCCGTACTCCGCCCACACCATCACATGGGTGACATCGGGCGCGGGCGGGGCGATCTCCAGGATCGTACGAGCGGGGATCCCGCCCCACTCGGCGCCGAGCATGCTGAACTTCGTGACGCAGTGCAGATCGCCCACGACGGTGGTGTACGGCAGGGCCGTGAACTCCTCGTGGTTCCAGCAGCGCTTCTCACCGTCGGCGGTGGCGCCGAAGACCCTGAACTCCCAGCGCTCCGGCCGGAACTTGGGGACCGGCCCATAGTGCGTGACCGGCCAGCCCCGCTGAAGTCGCTGCCCCGGCGGAAGCTCGGACCGTGCCGCTTCTCCAGATTCGCGCTCCACCGGATGACCCATGACTCCATCCTGACAGACCCCGGACAGTGCACATGACCGGGCATATCCAGAAACGGGCAACTACTACTAAGCCAGGACTTACTTACTAAGTATGCACTTACTGGACGATCTTCTACGCCGGTGGAATCATGCGCCCCGAAGCCTCTCCCAGCTGTTTCCCACGTGGAAGGAGCCCATGCGATGCAGGGCGACCCCGAGGTCATCGAATTCCTCAATGAGCAGCTCACCGCCGAGCTCACGGCGATCAACCAGTACTTCCTGCACGCGAAGATGCAGGAGAACTTCGGCTGGACGAAGCTCGCCAAGTACACCCGGCACGAGTCGTTCGACGAGATGAAGCACGCCGAGGTGCTCACGGACCGGATTCTGTTCCTCGAGGGGCTGCCGAACTACCAGCGGCTGTTCCATGTGCGGGTCGGACAGACCGTCCGGGAGATGTTCGAGGCCGACCGGCTGATCGAGGTCGAGGCGATCGACCGGCTGCGGCGGGGGATCAGGGTGATGCGCGAGAAGGGGGACATCACCTCGGCGAACATCTTCGAGTCGATCCTGGCCGACGAGGAGCACCACATCGACTACCTCGACACCCAGCTGGAACTGCTGGAGAAGCTCGGCGAGGCGCTCTACATCGCGCAGCTCATCGAGCAGCCCGAGAGTTAGAGAGCCAGAGAGTCAGGCAGCCTCTTCGAGACCGGGCTCCAGGGCCGTGACCTTCGCCAGGACCGGCGTGCCCCGATCGGCGGACTCGCGGCGCGAGCAGGCGCCCCGGCCGAGGATCGCCTGGATCCGGCGGACGCAGGAGCCGCAGTCCGTGCCGGCCTTGCAGGCGGACGCCACCTGGCGGGGGGTGCAGGCACCGTCGTCCACGTGCTTCTGGACCTGCGCTTCAGTCACTCCGAAGCAGCTGCAGACGTACACGCGGACTCACCTCCCGCCGAGATCGATAAGGCTAACCTAACCTTACCTGGCGCTCGGGGGCCGCAAAAGTGGAGTGGGGCGCGGATCGTATGTGATCCGCGCCCCACTTCAGCTGCCTGCGGCAGAGGGTCCCGTCACTGGTCCCGGTACATCTCCGCCACCAGGAACGCCAGGTCGAGCGACTGGCTGCGGTTGAGCCGCGGGTCGCAGGCCGTCTCGTAGCGCTGGTGCAGGTCGTCGACGAAGATCTCGTCGCCGCCGCCCACGCACTCGGTGACGTCGTCACCGGTGAGCTCGACGTGGATGCCGCCCGGGTGGGTGCCCAGCGCCTTGTGGACCTCGAAGAAGCCCTTGACCTCGTCGAGCACGTCGTCGAAGCGGCGGGTCTTGTGGCCGGAGGCCGCCTCGAAGGTGTTGCCGTGCATCGGGTCGGTCACCCAGGCCACGGTGGCCCCGGAGGCGGTGACCTTCTCGACCAGCTCGGGGAGCTTGTCGCGGACCTTGTCGGCGCCCATCCGGACGATGAAGGTCAGCCGGCCCGGCTCGCGGTCGGGGTCGAGGCGCTCGATGTACTGCAGCGCGTCCTCGGCCGTCGTCGTCGGGCCCAGCTTGATCCCGATCGGGTTGCGGATCCGCGAGGCGAACTCGATGTGCGCGTGGTCCAGCTGCCGGGTGCGCTCACCGATCCACACCATGTGCCCGGAGACGTCGTACAGCTGCCCGGTGCGCGAGTCGACCCTGGTCAGCGCCGACTCGTAGTCCAGCAGCAGCGCCTCGTGCGAGGAGTAGAACTCGACGGTCTTGAACTCCTCCGGGTCGGTCCCGCAGGCGTGCATGAAGTTCAGCGCGTTGTCGATCTCGCGGGCGAGCTGCTCGTAGCGCTGGCCGGACGGGGACGACTTCACGAAGTCCTGGTTCCAGGCGTGCACCTGGCGCAGGTCGGCGTAACCGCCGGTGGTGAAGGCGCGCACCAGGTTCAGCGTCGAGGCCGAGGCGTGGTACATCCGCTTCAGCCGCTCGGGGTCCGGGATCCGGGAGGCCTCGGTGAAGTCGAAGCCGTTGACGGAGTCGCCCCGGTAGACGGGGAGCGTCACGCCGTCGCGGGTCTCGGTCGGCTTGGAGCGTGGCTTGGAGTACTGGCCGGCGATACGGCCGACCTTGACCACGGGTACGGACGCGGCGTACGTGAGCACGGCGCCCATCTGCAGGAGCGTCTTCAGCTTGTTGCGGATGTGGTCGGCCGAGACTCCGTCGAAGGCCTCGGCGCAGTCGCCGCCCTGGAGGAGGAACGCCTCTCCCTTGGCGACGGCCGCCATCCGGGCACGCAGCTGGTCGCACTCGCCCGCGAAGACGAGCGGCGGATACGACTCGAGCTCCGCGATCACCGCGCGCAGAGCCTCTTGGTCGGGGTACTCGGGCTGCTGCACGGCGGGCAGGTCTCGCCAGGTGTTGCCAGCACTCGGGCTGGTCTTAGCGTTCGCTGTCACGTCCCCAACATTACGGGGTCAT
This sequence comes from Streptomyces griseus subsp. griseus, assembly GCF_000720255.1. Lineage (GTDB taxonomy): Bacteria > Actinomycetota > Actinomycetes > Streptomycetales > Streptomycetaceae > Streptomyces > Streptomyces griseus_I. The sequence continues at coordinate 433,159 of NZ_JOJE01000001.1, forward strand.
GTCGGGCCTTCCGCGCCATGCCCACTGAATGAGACACCGGGTCCAGCCGGTGGTGCGGTAGGGTGCGGCGCATGTTCGCGCTTTCGACCCAGCAGATCCAGAACTGGTGGTGGACCGCTTCTCCGGCGGCCCACTGACTGCGCGTACGCAAGACTTCGCGAAGGCCGCCCGAGGGGCGGCCTTCGGCGTTTCCGGGGTCCGTTCCTCGCAAGTGAGCTCCCAGCGCACTCCCAGCGAGAAGGAAAACGGCTATGCATCTGCTCGACCTGATCGACGATCCCCGCCCGTTCGCCCTGCTGCGCCGCCGCACCCCCGGGCGCGAGCACGACACGGTCGAGCTGCTGCTCGGCCCGGTCGCCACCCACGACCGCCTCGCCGACCTCCCCGACGAGGGCCTCGCGCTCATCCCCTTCCGGCAGATCCGCGAGCGCGGCTTCGACGTCCGCGACGACGGCACCCCGCTGGCGGTGCTGGTCCCCGAGGAGCGGTACGAGATCCGGCTCGCCGAGGTCATGGACGCGCTGCCCACCCATGACGTGCGGGTCGAGGGCGGCGGCTTCGATGTAGGGGACGACGAGTACGCGGAGATCGTCGGACGCGTGCTGCGCGAAGAGATCGGGCGCGGCGAGGGCGCGAACTTCGTCATCCGAAGGACCTACGAGGGCGCGATCCCGGGGTTCGGACGGGCCGACGCGCTGGCGCTGTTCCGGCGGCTGCTGGAGGGCGAGCGGGGCGCGTACTGGACGTTCGTCGTGCACACAGGTGAGCGCACGCTGGTGGGGGCCAGCCCCGAGGTGCATGTGCGGATGTCCGGCGGCACGGTCGTGATGAACCCGATCAGCGGGACGTACCGATATCCGGCCGAGGGCCCCACCGCGGAGCACCTGCTCGCTTTCCTCGCCGACGGCAAGGAGATCGAGGAACTGTCGATGGTCGTCGACGAGGAGCTCAAGATGATGTGCACCGTCGGTGACATGGGCGGGGTGGTGGTCGGACCCCGGCTCAAGGAGATGGCGCACCTGGCGCACACCGAGTACGAGCTGCGGGGGAAGTCCTCGCTGGACGCGCGCGAGGTCCTGAGGGAGACGATGTTCGCCGCCACCGTCACCGGCTCGCCCGTGCAGAACGCGTGCCGGGTGATCGAGCGGCACGAAGTCGGTGGGCGTGGCTACTACGCGGGTGCGCTGGCCCTGCTCGGCCGGGACGCCGGCGGCGCTCAGACCCTCGACTCCCCCATCCTCATCCGCACCGCCGACCTCGACGCGGCCGGGCGGCTGCGGGTGCCGGTCGGCGCGACACTGGTGCGCGGCTCGGACCCGGCGAGCGAGGTCGCGGAGACCCATGCGAAGGCGGCGGGCGTGCTGGCGGCGCTGGGCGTGCGGGAGCAGCGGCCGCGCGGTGAGGGCGTACGGCCGGAGCTGGCCGACGATCCGCGGGTGCGGGCCGCGCTGGACGGGCGCCGGGGCTCGCTGGCGCCGTTCTGGCTGCGGATGCAGGAGCCGACCCGGGAGTTGTCCGGCCATGCCCTGGTCGTCGACGGCGAGGACACGTTCACGGCGATGCTGGCGCACGTCCTCAGGTCGAGCGGCCTGGAGGTGACCGTCCGGCGGTACGACGAGCCGGGGCTGCGGGAGGCGGTGCTCGCGCACGAGGGGCCGGTGGTGCTGGGGCCCGGACCGGGCGATCCGTCGGACACGGCCGACCCGAAGATGCGGTTCCTGCGGGCCCTGACCGCCGAGGTCGTCCGGGAGCACCGGCACGGCGTCCTGGGCGTCTGCCTCGGCCACGAGCTGATCGCGGCCGAGCTGGGGCTGGAGATCGTACGCAAGGAGGTGCCGTACCAGGGGGCGCAGACGGAGATCGACCTGTTCGGGCGGAGCGAGACCGTCGGTTTCTACAACAGCTTCGTGGCGCGCTGCGACGACGAGGCGGCCGCGGAGCTGGCCGCGCACGACGTGGGGGTGAGTCGCAGCGGGACCGGCGAGGTGCACGCCCTGCGCGGCCGCGGCTTCGCGGGCGTGCAGTTCCACCCCGAGTCGGTGCTGACGCTGAACGGTGCCGCCGTCGTCCGTGAGCTGGTCGGCGGGCTGCGCGACGCCGGCGCGGCCGAGCGGCGGCCCGTTCTGTAGTCGGGTCGGTCCGGGTTCAGCCGAAGAAGACGCCGACCTCTTCGTACAGCTTCAGGTCGACCGTCTTCAGCTTGGCCGTGGCGTCCGCGATCGGGACGCGGACGATGTCCGTTCCACGCAGCGCGACCATCTTGCCGTAGTCGCGCTCGTGGACGGCGTCGATGGCGTGCAGGCCGAAGCGGGTGGCGAGCCAGCGGTCGAAGGCGCTCGGGGTACCACCGCGCTGGACGTGTCCGAGGACGGTGGTGCGGGCCTCCTTGCCCGTGCGCCTCTCGATCTCCTTGGCCAGCCACTCGCCGACCCCGGACAGCCGGACGTGCCCGAAGGAGTCCAGCGACTCGTCCTTGAGCACCATCTGGCCGTCCTTCGGCATGGCCCCTTCGGCGACGACGACGATCGGGGCGTAGGACGCCTTGAAGCGGGAGGTGACCCAGGCGCACACCTGGTCCACGTCGAAGCGCTGTTCGGGGATGAGGATGACGTTGGCGCCGCCGGCCAGGCCGGAGTGGATGGCGATCCAGCCGGCGTGACGGCCCATCACCTCGCAGACCAGGACGCGCATGTGGGACTCGGCGGTGGTGTGCAGCCGGTCGATCGCCTCCGTCGCGATGCCGACGGCGGTGTCGAAGCCGAAGGTGTAGTCGGTGGCGGACAGGTCGTTGTCGATGGTCTTCGGCACACCGACCACGGGCACGCCGTACTCGTCGGTGAGGCGGGCGGCGACGCCCAGGGTGTCCTCGCCGCCGATCGCGACGAGCGCGTCGACCTCCAGCTTGGCGAGGTTCTCCTTGATCCGGCGGATGCCGTTCTCCACCTTCAGCGGATTGGTCCGTGAGGAGCCGAGGATGGTGCCGCCCCGGGGCAGGATGCCGCGCACCGCCGGGATGTCGAGGCGCACGGTGTCGCCTTCGAGGGGCCCCCGCCAGCCGTCCCGGAAGCCGACGAAGTCATGGCCGTACTCCTGCACGCCCTTGCGGACGATGCCCCGGATGACGGCGTTGAGCCCGGGGCAGTCGCCGCCTCCGGTCAGTACTCCGACCCGCATGGAAATGTCCCTTCGCCGAAGTTTCTGGTGAAGGCCACGCTAATGGTGATCCAGGTCACACAGGGATGGGCGCGAAGGGCATTCCGGTGAACTGTGCGGGAGTTGGCCCAGTGGTGCCTACTCGTCGTCGAGTCCGCGCTCTATCGCGTAGCGGACGAGCTCCACCCGGTTGTGCAACTGGAGCTTGCCGAGGGTGTTCTGAACGTGGTTCTGGACCGTGCGGTGGGAGATGACGAGGCGTTCGGCGATCTGCTTGTAGCTCAGGCCCTTGGCGACCAGCCGCAGCACCTCGGTCTCGCGTTCGGTCAGCCGCGGCGCCTTCGGCTCGTCGGTGTCCTGCGCCGGTCCGGGCTCCGAGGCCAGGCGCCGGTACTCGCCGAGGACCAGCCCGGCCAGGCCGGGCGTGAACACCGGGTCACCGACCGCCGTGCGGCGCACCGCGTCCACCAGCTCCTCCGTCGACGCCGACTTCAGCAGATAGCCGGTCGCGCCGGACTTCACCGCCTCCAGCACGTCCGCGTGCTCACCGCTCGCCGACAGCACCAGCACACGCAGCGCCGGGTTCGCCGCGACGACCTCCTTGCAGACCTGGACGCCCGGCTTCGCCGGCAGGTTCAGGTCCAGGACGAGGACGTCGGGCACGGCGGCCTTGGCGCGGCGTACCGCCTGCTCGCCGTCACCGGCGGTGGCGACCACCTCGAAGCCGGACTCGCCCAGGTCCCGGGCGACGGCGTCGCGCCACATGGGGTGGTCGTCGACCACCATGACCTTGATCGTGCCCTGCTGTTCGCTCATCGCCTGTCCGCCTTGTCTGCCTTTTCCCGCGAGACCTTCGGTACCGTCAGCTCCACTTCCGTGCCCTGCCCCGGAGTCGAGATCAACTCGGCGCTGCCGCCGAGGTCGCGCAGCCGCCCCCGGATCGACAGGGCCACGCCCAGCCGCCCCTCGCCCTCGGCCTGCGCGAGCCGCCCCTCCGCGATGCCGGGGCCGTCGTCCCGTACGGAGACGATCACCGCGTCGGGCTCGTCCTCGACCAGGATCCACGCCCGGGCGTCCTCGCCGACGTGCTCGCGTACGTTGTCCAGCGCGGCCCCGACGGCTGCGGCCAGCTCCTTCGCGGCGGGCCGGGGCAGCAGGACCGGGGCGCCCGGCTCGGCGAGGTTGACCCGGGCCGAGGCGTAGGGCGCGAGCAGCGCGCGCAGGTCGACGGGGCCGGCCACGGCGCCCGTCCGCTCCTCCTCCTCCGCCTCCTCCACGGCTCGTACCAGCGCGCCCTGGGCCGCGTCCTCCGACACCCGGGAGACCGGGACGAGTCCGCCGGAGACGAGGGTGCGCAGCGCCACCTCCTGCTCGCCGGCCAGCCGGCCCAGCTCGGCCGCCTCGCCGCCGATGACCGCGCCGCGCCGCTGCACCATGGCCAGGACCTGGAGCACGCTGTCGTGGATGTCCCGGGCGAGCCGCTCCCGCTCCCGGGTCGCGGCCTCGATCTCCAGGGCACGGGCGAGGGTGCGCTCGGAGGCGCGGGCGACCTCGACGACGTAGCCGATGGCGATGGAGGCGACCCAGACGAGGATCACGTTGTGGACGGTGTCGCGGGCCGGGGTACCGCGCTGCACGAGGTTGACGACGGCGACCGCGGAGGACGCGAACGCCGCCCAGCGCCAGCCGCCCTTGATGGCGAAGGCGAGCACGGAACCGGCGGTCCATATCGACGGCAGCGTCGGACCGCCCGACTGGATCCGCTCGTGGGCGTCGGCGACGGAGGTCAGCAGGATGCCGGTGAGGGCGATGGTGAGGTCGGCGGCGAGGAAGGGCTTGGTGCAGCTCGCCGCGTTGGCGACCTTGGGCAGGGTGGCCAGGGTCCAGACGAACAGGACGGCGTAGTACGCGACGGCGACCCAGGGGCGGACGAACCCGTCGTAGGCGGTGGCGAAGAAACCGACCGCGTACAGCATGGTGAGCACCCGGTAGCCGGCCAGCGCACGCCACAGCGGCTGCTCGACCGACATCCGCATCACGCGCTCGCGCTTGACCATCTCCCCCGCCCCCGATCGCCCCCGGACCGTGCGACTACTGGTCCTTCTCGGCCTGTTCGGCCTTCTCCTTCTGGTCCTTCTCCGCCTGCGCGAGGGCCGCCTTCGCCGCCTTCTCCGCGTCCTTCCCGGCCTTGGCCGCCTCCGCGATCTGCCGCTTGGCGGCGGTCGCGTACATGTCCACGTACTCCTGGCCGGAGAGCTTCATGATCTCGTACATGACCTCGTCGGTCAGCGCGCGCAGCACGAAGCGGTCGTGGTCCATGCCCTCGTAGCGGCTGAAGTCCAGCGGCTTCCCGATCCGGATGCCCGGCCGCATCACCTTCGGGACGACCTTCCCGGGCGGCTGGATCTTCTCCGTGTCGATCATGGCGACCGGGATCACGGGCGCGCCGGTGGCGAGTGCGACACGCGCGAGGCCACCCGGCTTGCCGCGGTAGAGGCGGCCGTCGGGCGAGCGCGTGCCCTCCGGGTAGATACCGAACAGCTCACCGCGCTCCAGGACGCCTATCCCGCTCTTGATGGCGGCCTCGCCCGCGCCGCGCCCTCCGGAGCGGTCCACGGGGAGCTGCCCCACGCCCTTGAAGAAGGCGGCCGTCAACCGTCCCTTCACCCCGGGCGTGGTGAAGTACTCGGCCTTCGCGATGAAGGTGACCTTGCGGTCGAGGACCGCGGGCAGGAAGAACGAGTCGGAGAAGGAGAGGTGATTGCTCGCCAGGATCGCGGGCCCCTCGGCCGGAACGTTCTCCAGGCCCTCCACCCAGGGCCTGAAGACGAGCTTCAGCGACCCCCCGACGGAAACCTTCATCGCGCCGTACAACAACCGAGTGCCTCCTGTGTCTGTCGTTCAGACCTTAACCCGGAGCGCCGTCAAAGAGACCGACGGCCCTGGTCGGTGTCAGTGTGGTCGCGTACGGTGAAGCAACGTCCACTCTCATGAACAGGAGACCGAAGGTGCCGGTCCTTCCTGGAGCCGAGCCGTACCGCCATGACGGCGGGGAGGTGGGGGTCCTCCTCTGTCACGGTTTCACCGGTTCCCCCCAGTCGCTGCGCCCCTGGGCGGAGCATCTCGCCGCGCGCGGACTGACCGTCTCGCTGCCCCTGCTGCCCGGGCACGGGACCCGTTGGGAGGACATGCAGCTCACCGGCTGGCAGGACTGGTACGCGGAGGTCGACCGCGAGCTGCGGTCCCTGCGCCGGACCTGCGGCCAGGTGTTCGTGGCCGGTCTGTCCATGGGCGGCGCCCTCGCGCTGCGGCTGGCGGCGAAGCACGGGGACGCGATCAGCGGCATCGCGGTCGTCAACCCGGCGAACAAGGTGCACGGCCTGTCCGCGTACGCCCTCCCGGTGGCCCGCCACCTGGTGCGGTCGACCCGGGGCATCACCAGCGACATCGCGAAGGAGGGCGGCGTGGAGATCGGGTACGACCGGGTGCCGTTGCACGCCGCGCACTCCCTGCGCACCTTCTTCCGCCAGGTCGACGGCGAGCTGCCGCAGGTCACGCAGCCGCTGCTGCTTCTGCGCAGCGCGCGTGACCATGTCGTGCCGGCGGCCGACTCGGCCCGGGTCCTGAGCCGGGTGTCGTCGACGGACGTACGGGAGGTCGTGCTGGAACAGAGCTACCACGTGGCGACGTTGGACCACGACGCGGACCGGATCTTCGAGGAGAGCTACGCGTTCATCGCCCGGCTCGCACCCAGTGTCGGCAAAGAAGGGACGACGGCAGGTGGCTGAGCACGACGCCGACCGCGAGGATCGCGAGGACGAGCACCGGGAGAACGGCGAGCCGGAGGAGCAGCACGTGCCCTTCGACGAGGAGGCCGCCTGGGCGGCGATCGTCGCGGGGTACGGCGAGGAGCCGGTGGATCCGCCGGGCGCCAAGCCGTTCAAGTCCGTGGAGGACCTGGCGCTGCTCGAGACCGAGCCGAACGACGAGGAGCCGAAGGAACCCAGGGAGTCGAAGGACCCGAAGGACAAGCCCGCCAAGCCGCTGGGCAGCTCCGTCGCCTTCGCGCCCGGCGTCGGCCCCCGCGATTACAGCACGGCCGAGCCGTCGGAGGACGACTTCGACGAGGACGACGAGGGACACTTCGTACCGCCGGAGCCGCCGCCACTGCCGGCCGCGGACGCCACCGCGAAGTTCGCCTGGCTGGGTGTGATCGGCGGCCCCGTCCTGCTCCTGCTGGCTGTACTGCTGGGCTGGGAGATGACGTGGTGGCTGACGACCGTCTGCATCGGCGGCTTCCTCGGCGGGTTCACCACCCTGGTCGTGCGGATGAAGACGGACGACGAGGACGGCGACGACCCGGGCCGGGGCGCGGTGGTCTGAGCGCCGTACCGGGCGGGGATCACGAGGCTGGGACTCGGAGGGCGGCCAGGACCGGAAGATGGTCGGTGGCCGCCCTCAGGTCTGTCGCGGTGATCCCCGGGAGATCGAGGGGCACCCCGCAGCCCAGGACTTCGACGCCCTTCGTCGCGAAGATCGCGTCGATGCGGTTGTACGGGCCGTTGCGCGTCCAGGTGGGTTCGCCGCCCCAGGGGGCGGTGGCCCAGCAGTCCTGGAGGCCGGCGGCGATACGGCGGAAGGTGCGGGAGCCGGGGCCTTCGTTGATGTCGCCGCCGGCGATGGCGTGCTCCACGCCCATCCCGGCGAGCCGGTCGAGGAGGAGTCCGCCCTGGTCGTAGCGCTCCTTCGCGTCCAGGCTGAGGTGACAGCTCAGGACGCCGAGCCGGGCGCCGCCGAAGCGGACGACGGCGGTGGCGAAGCCGCGGCGGTGCAGGCCCGGGGTGAGGGGCAGCAGGACGTCCTCGGTACGTTCGACGGTGGCGCGCAGGGAGGAGAGGATCGCCGGTCCGGCGGCCGTGGCGCCACCGGAGACGATCACCTGGCCGGAGTCGGCGGCGAGCCGGGCGAGTTTCTTGCGCCAGCGGAAGAAGCGGGGGGCTTCCTGGACCAGGACGAGGTCAGGGGCGCAGGCGGCGATCACTCGGGCGAGGGCGTCGGTGTCGTCGCGCATGGAGCGGATGTTGTAGCTGAGGACGCGGATGACGGCGGAGCCGTCGGGTTCCGTGCGGGAGCTTTCCAGCGGTGGGGGCGTCACCATGCCGTCACGATACGTGGTGAGGGTTTGTCGGTGGGGTCGGTTCGGGGCGTGTGGGGTGTTCGTCTTGTGCGGGTGCGTCGTGGTGATTCGCGCAGTTCCCCGCGCCCCTGAAGCGGCGCGGAGGAACCCGCGTTCACAGCGACGAACCCTCTACATGATCGGGTCGGGTTCTCTCGCCAGGTCCGCCGCGCCCACCAGGCCCGCCTCGTTGCCGAGTTGGGCGGCGATGACGTCGGCCACCGGGCGCCAGTTGCCGCCGACCAGCCAGCGCTTGTACGACTTGCGGATGGGGTCGAGCACCAGGTCGCCCTCGTCGGACAGGCCACCGCCGACGATGAAGGCGGAGGGGTCGAAGAGGGAGGCGAGGTCGGCGAGACCGGCGCCGGCCCAGCGGGCGAGCTCGCGGTAGGAGTCGACGGCGACCGGGTCGCCCTGACGGGCGGCCATGGAGATGTGCTTGCCCTCGATGCCGTCGGGGGTGCCGTCGCCGAGGTCGAGCAGCACCTCGGCACGCTCGGGGGTGGCGTTGGCGCGCTGCTTGGCGTACCGGACGAGGGCGCGGCCGGAGGCGTACTGCTCCCAGCAGCCCTGTGAGCCGCAGCCGCACAGCAGGCCGTCGGGGACCATACGGATGTGCCCGAACTCGGCGGCCACGCCGAAGTGTCCGCGGCGCAGCTTGTTGCCGATGATGATGCCGCCGCCGAGGCCGGTGCCGAGCGTGATGCAGATGACGTTGCGGTGGCCCTTGCCCGCGCCGAACTTGTACTCGCCCCAGGCGGCGGCGTTGGCGTCGTTCTCCACGACCACGGGGAGGCCCACGCGGGCCTCCACCTTCTCCTTCAGCGGCTCCTGACGCCAGTCGATGTTGGGCGCGAAGTAGACCGTGGAGCGCTGGCGGTTGACGTAGCCGGCCGCGCCGATGCCCACGCCGACGATCTCGTGCCCGGCGCGGGCGCCCTCCACCGCCGAGGCGATGGCGTCCACGATGCCTTCGGGCGTGCCCGGGGTCGGCACCTTGAAGGTCGAGAGGATGTTGCCTTCCTCATCGACCACGCCGGCCGCGATCTTCGTGCCGCCGATGTCGACGCCGATGGTGAGTCCCATGAATCCCTCAGTTTCGGTCGAGCCCCGCTACGGCCAACCGTACCCGAGGGGATGCTCAGTCCAAGTCGATGCGCTGGCCGGGGCCGGTGCCCTCGCCGTTGTCGCGATCGTCGCGGGGGTCGCTGGGGTCGTCGGCCGGCTTGTCGGGGCGCTTCGGGTCGCCTGCCCGGGCCGTCCAGCGTTGTTCCTGGGCCTGGACGGCGGACCGGTAGGCGGCGAGGAGTTCGTTGCCGGCCGCGGCGAGGTGGTCGAAGACGTCGGGGTTGCGTTCCATGACGGGTTCGACGGCGGCTTTGGCCTGCTCGACCACCTGGCGGACCACCTGCTGCGCGGCCGGGCCCGCGACCGCCCCGAGGAGCGGGGACTGCAGGCCGGACAGCTTGTCGGTGACGGTGTCGAAGAACTTGCGCAGCTCCTCGGCGGCCGAGCCGGGGGGCGGGCCGTACTCGGCGCGGCGCCGGGCCTTCTCCTCCGCCAGGTCCTCAGCACACGCGGTGGCCCAGGCGTCGTCGTCGGTGGCGCGAGTCCCCTGGTCGACCGCGTCCTGCTCGGGGCTCTCTTCGCTCATGACGGACTCCTGACTACGGTTCGTCTCTACGACGTTACCCGAACGGGGTGCGTGGTTCACCGGGCCTGCGGCCACAGCCGGGGATCCGGCGCGAACCGGACGCGCAGCTCGCCCTCGCGCAGGGCGGCGCCGTCGACGGTGCAGCGGCGCAGTGCCGACGGCAGCGGAACGATCCGGCGGAACTGGCCGGTGGTGACGACGAGCTCGTCGCCGCGCCGGACGAGGTCGATCTCCTCGCGTATGGCCCCGGGGAGCGGGACGTGCCAGATGAGGACGCCGTCGTCGGCGAGCCGGTCGGTGACGGGCCACTCGACCGGGGAGGCGCCCGGGTTGACGCCGGGGACCGTGAGCGCGGCGAGGTCGTCGGTGCCGCGGGGGTCGCGGCCGAGGTGGGTGACGGTACGGACGGCGCCGTGCTCCCCCTGCCACTCCGCGAGGACCTTGCGCTGCTGGGCGACGAGTCCGGCGAGCCAGGGCCCGGCCCCGTCCTCGGGCAGGACGCGGTTGGCGAAGAGGCTCTCGGTGCGCAGGCCGCGCAGGGCGAGGCCGAGACGGGCGGTGCGGACGGCGTCGGCACCGCCCGGGCCGGGTTCGGCGACCAGGCGTACGGCGGTGTTCCGGTCGGCGACGACGGCTTCCACGGCGCCCAGTTCGAGGTCCCAGCGGGCCGCGGTCTCGTACAGCCACTCCGAGGGCATGGGGACGCCGGCGAGACGGCCGAGCACCGGGCGCAGGGCGCGGGCCGCCTGCCGCTCGGGCGGGAGCAGGCGGCGCAGGTAGCGGCGGAGTTCCTCGGGGAGGGCGAGGAGGGTGAGGGCCTGCGGGGTGGGCGGCAGGTCCACGACGAGGAGGTCGTGCGCGTCGGAGAGCGCGGCGTCCCGGATCGCCCTCAGCAGGGCGAGTTCTTCCGCGCCGGGGAGGGGGGTGACCTCCTCCGGGTCGAGGCGGGAGGCGCCGAGCAGGTCGAGGACGGAGGTGGCGCGCTCCTGGAACGCGGCGAGGTCCTCGCGGAACGCGGCGGCGGCGTCGGGGCGCCAGGCGGTGAGGTTCGGGGCGACCGGCGTGGGGGTGGCCCCCGTCCCGGCCCCGAGCGCCACGCCCAGGGTGTCGGTGCGGTCGGCGCTCAGAACCAGCGTGCGGGTGCCCTCACCGGCGGCCCGGAGTGCGGTGGCTGCGGCGATGGTCGTACGACCACTGCCGCCGGGGCCGGTGATCAGGATGGTGCGCATGGGGGTGAACGGTAGTGGAGGTTGCCGTCGGCGCCGGTTGCCAGGTCCCCGGCGTTGCCGCTGGGCGGGGGCGAGTGGCGCACCCCGGCGCTCACGGGTTGCCGCCCGCGCTCACGGGTTGCCGCCCGCGCCCACCCGTGCCGCCCCCAGCGGCACGCCTGCCCGCGGCTGGGCGGGATGGGGGCGGGGGTGTCGACGGCCCCCTCTCAGCTGGTCGAACGGGTGGCTGGTGGGAGAGGTTGTGACGCCCGCCCCCACCCCACCCGCACCCGAAAACGAACTACCGCCCCGACTCCACCCGCTTCTTCAACCCCGCCAGCGCCCGGTCGATGATGACCTTCTCCGCCTTGCGCTTGATCATGCCCAGCATGGGGATCTTGACGTCGACGGTGAGCTGATAGGTCACCTCGGTTCCCCCCGTCCCCGCCGGCTTCAGGATGTACGAGCCGTCGAGCGACCGCAGCATCTGGGACTTGACCAGCGTCCAGGAGACCTCGTTCTCACCGGTCCACGTGTACGCCAGCGTCTGGTCGTCCTTGATCGCACCCGCGTCCATGACGAGCCGCACCTGCTCGGCGCGGCCGTGGTCGTCGGTCTTGAGGACCTCCGCCTCCTTCACCTCGCCGGTCCAGTCCGGGTAGCGGGCGAAGTCGGAGATCACCCCCATCACGTCGGCCGGTGCCGCCTCGATCGTGATGCTCGAGCTGGTGTATTCCGCCATCGCCGTGGCTCCTCCAGATGCGGGCCGCCAGTTGATCGTCGCGCACATGTGTGCAGCGTGAAGGCTACCGCGCGCAGCTCGCCCCGACGTCACCGCTACCTGCGCCGTCTCACCACTCCAGCGCCCACGGCCGCCCCGAACCGGCGAAGTGACCCACGTTCACGCACTCGGTCGCCCCGATCCGCATTCGCCGTACCAGCGGCTGGTGGACGTGACCGAACAGCGCGTACCGGGGCCGGGTACGCCGGATCGCGTCCAGCAGTGCCCGGCTGCCCCGCTCGAAGCGGCGCGCCACGGTGTCGTAGACCAGCTCCGGCACCTCCGGTGGGATGTGCGTGCACAGCACGTCCACCGCGCCCACCGCCTCGATCTTCGCCGCGTACTCCTCGTCGCTGATCTCGTACGGCGTGCGCATGGCGGTCCGCAGGCCGCCGCCGACGAAGCCGAAGACCCGGCCGCCGATCTCCACCCGCTCGCCGTCCAGCACGGTCGTGCCCGCTCCGGCGTACTCCCGCCAGAGGGGTGGCATATCGACATTGCCGTAGGTCGCGTACGTAGGTGTCGGGAACGCGGCGAACATTTCGGCGTACTGCTTACGTACCGCCCGCTCGATCACCGCGGCCCGGTCGCCGCCGACTCCGGCCCACAGCCGCGCCCCGAGTTCCCGCGCCTCCTCGAAGCGTCGGGCCGTGCGGAGTTCAACGATGCGGTCGGCGTTCTCGACCCCGAACAGGTCGGGGAAGATCCCGCGCGAGTGGTCGGCGTAGTCCAGGAACAGCACCAGGTCGCCGAGACATATCAGCGCGTCCGCACCCTCGCCCGCCCGGGCCAGGTCACTCGCGTTGCCGTGCACATCACTGACCACGTGGATACGTGTCCTGCTGTTTCCGGACGGTGTGGGCGCCATGACGATCAAGAGTAGGTGGAGCGGTGCACTTGTGAACAGTGGCGGTCGCACCTGCGGTTACTGGCTAGTCAGTAAGTGCGTCGACTACTGTGCGGCCAGGAACACCCATCTGTGTGACGCAGCGAACATCTCGCCGGACCCCCCTGTCGAAGAAGCCATACCGGCGGGTAACGTCCGGGCAGTCCAGTCGTGCTCAGGATTTCAACCAGTGGCCCAGCCGCCGCCGGCGAACTCCCCGAGCACCTGCCCGAGCCTTGGACCGACCGTCGCATCACACAACGTCGTGGCGCCGGCGCCCTATGAGGAGCAGCAGTCTTGCGCGAGTTCAGCCTTCCGGCTTTGTACGAGGTCCCTGCGGACGGCAACCTGACCGACATCGTCCGCAGAAACGCCGCGCAGCATCCCGACGTCGCCGTGATCGCCCGCAAGGCGGGCGGTGTCTGGCAGGACGTGTCGGCCGCCGCCTTCCTGGCCGAGGTGCACGCCGCCGCCAAGGGCCTCATCGCCTCCGGTGTCCAGCCCGGCGACCGGGTCGCCCTGATGTCCCGTACCCGCTACGAGTGGACGCTCCTCGACTTCGCGATCTGGAGCGCGGGCGCGGTCACCGTGCCGGTGTACGAGACCAGCTCGCCGGAGCAGGTGCAGTGGATCCTGTCCGACTCGGGCGCCACGGCCTGCATCGTCGAGCTGGACAGCCACACCGCCGCCGTCGAGTCGGTGCGCGACGCGCTGCCCGCCCTCAAGCACATCTGGCAGATCGAGGGCGGGGGCGTCGAGGAGCTGGGGCGGCTCGGCAGGGACGTGTCCGACGCGACCGTCGAGGAGCGCAGCTCCCTCGCCAAGGCCGACGACCCGGCGACCATCGTCTACACCTCCGGTACGACCGGCCGGCCCAAGGGCTGTGTGCTCACGCACCGCAACTTCTTCGCCGAGTGCGGCAACGTCGTGGAGCGGCTGCGCCCCCTGTTCCGCACGGGCGAGTGCTCAGTGCTGCTCTTCCTGCCGCTCGCGCACGTCTTCGGGCGGCTCGTGCAGGTCGCGCCGATGCTGGCGCCGATCAAGCTGGGCAACGTCCCGGACATCAAGAACCTCACCGACGAGCTGGCCTCGTTCCGCCCGACGCTGATCCTGGGCGTGCCGCGGGTCTTCGAGAAGGTCTACAACTCGGCGCGCGCCAAGGCGCAGGCGGACGGCAAGGGTGCGATCTTCGACAAGGCCGCGGACACGGCGATCGCGTACAGCAAGGCGCTGGACACCCCGTCGGGCCCGTCCATCGGTCTCAAGGTCAAGCACAAGGTCTTCGACCGGCTCGTCTACAGCAAGCTGCGCACGGTCCTGGGCGGCCGGGGCGAGGCGGCCATCTCCGGCGGCGCCCCGCTGGGCGAGCGGCTGGGGCACTTCTTCCGCGGCATCGGCTTCACGGTCCTGGAGGGCTACGGCCTGACCGAGTCCTGCGCCGCCACCGCGTTCAACCCGTGGGACCGGCAGAAGATCGGCACGGTCGGGCAGCCGCTGCCCGGCTCGGTGGTCCGCATCGCCGACGACGGCGAGGTGCTGCTGCACGGCGAGCACCTGTTCAAGGGCTACTGGAACAACGAGGCCGCGACCGCGGAGGCGCTGGCGGACGGCTGGTTCCACACCGGTGACATCGGCACCCTCGACGAGGACGGTTACCTCAGGATCACCGGCCGCAAGAAGGAGATCATCGTCACCGCGGGCGGCAAGAACGTGGCCCCGGCCGTGATCGAGGACCGTATCCGGGCACACGCGCTGGTCGCGGAGTGCATGGTGGTGGGCGACGGGCGGCCGTTCGTGGGCGCGCTGGTCACCATCGACGAGGAGTTCCTGGGCCGCTGGGCCGCCGAGCACGGCAAGCCGGTGGGTTGCACCGCGGCGTCGCTGCACGAGGACGCGGACCTGCTGGCCGCGATCCAGTCGGCGGTCGACGACGGCAACGCCGCGGTGTCGAAGGCGGAATCGGTGCGGAAGTTCCGCATTCTGTCCTCCCAGTTCACGGAGGAGACGGGCCACCTCACGCCGTCGCTGAAGCTCAAGCGCAACGTGGTGGCGAAGGACTACGCGGCCGAGATCGAGGCGATCTACCAGAAGTAGCGGGCCTGTTTTCGGGTCGTCATGGCGCGGTGTCCTCGGCGAGGACCCGTGCCATCGTCCGTTCGGCGAGCGCGGTGATCGTCACGAACGGGTTCACCCCGATCGAGCCGGGCACGAGCGAGCCGTCGGTGACGTACAGCTTCCGGTATCCCTTCACCCGGCCGTAGCCGTCGGTCGCCTTCCCCAGCACGCAGCCGCCCAGCGGGTGGTAGGTGAAGTCGTCGGCGAAGATCTTGTTGGACGAGCCGAAGAGGTCGTACCGGTAGATCGTGGAGTTGGCCGCGTTGATCCGGTCGAACAGCTTCTTCGCCATGCTCACGGAGACGGCGCTCTGCGCGGCGCTCCAGCCCAGCTTCAGCGAGCCGCCCGAGTAGGTGAAGGTCGCGCGTTCCGGGTTCTTGGTGATCGCCAGATAGAGGCTGACCCAGTGCTCCAGTCCCGTCGGCAGCGGGGCGATCTCGGCGAAGACGGGGTTGGCGGTGTTGGCCCAGTCGTCGATGCCCATGACCGGCATGGTCGACTGGTTCGCCCCCACGGTGTCCCACAGGTGGTTGGCCCGCCCGAGCATCACGTTGCCGTTGGTCCCCCAGCCGGTGCCGACGCTCGCGTCCAGGTCGGGCAGGGTGCCGGTCTCCCGCGCGCGGACGAGGAGTTCGGTGGTGCCGACGCTGCCGCCGCCGAGGAAGAGGTAGGTGCAGCCGTACTGCCGGGTCTCCACGACCTTGCCGGTGGTGTCGATCCGGTCGGCGGTCAGGACGTACGTCCCGTCGGCGGCCCGGCTGATCTCCCTGACCCGCTCCAGGGTGTGGACGGTGACGTTGCCGGTGCCGAGGGCGGCGGCGAGGTAGGTCTTGTCGAGGCTGCGCTTGCCCTGGTTGTTGCCGTAGATGACCTCCCCGGCGAGCGCGGACTTCGTGGCCGTGCCGGCGGCCTCGCGCTGCATGTACCCGAAGTCGTAGACATTGGGCACGAAGGTGGTCCTGAGGCCGGCCTTCTCGGCGTGCTTGCGGGAGACGCGGGCGAAGCGGTACCACTCCGTGGACTCGAACCAGGCCGGGTCGACGGTGTTGACGCCCAGCATGGAGCGGGCGCGCGGGAAGTACGTGCTGTACATCTCGTCGGTGTCGACGGTGGGGAACTGCTCCGCGAAGTACGACCGGAGGGGGGTGACGGCCATGCCGCCGTTGACCAGGGAGCCGCCGCCGACGCCGCGCCCGACGTACACCGACATGTGGTCGAAGTGGACGCGGTCGAGGACGCCGGGGGAGGAGCCGATGTCGCGGTTGACGACGTCGAGCCAGAGGAAGGTGGCGAGCGGGGCCTCGGTGCGGGTGCGGAACCACATGGACCGCTCGTCGGGTGCGGTGGTGGAGCAGAAGATCTTGCCGTCGGTGCCGGGGGTGTTCCAGAGACGGCCCATCTCCAGGACGAGGGTGCGGATGCCGGCCTGGCCGAGGCGGAGGGCGGCGACGGAGGCGCCGTAGCCGGAGCCTATGACGATCGCGGGCGCCTGTTCGACGAGGGTGGGCTCGACCGCTTGGGCGGACTGGAGGCCGATGCGGGTGAAGCCGAGGGCTGCCGCCGTCTGCAGGGCGGCCATGCCGAGGATCTGACGTCTTGTCAGCTGACGCTGCATCAGGTTTGCTGTCATTTTCGCAGCATGGGCGGATTTTTCGGTTCCGGCTAGGGGCTGCGCCTAGTTGGGGTGCCATCCGGGGTGCCGGGTACACGTCACTGGCGGCTGCGGGTTGTGGGTGGCTCGTCGCGCCCACGCGGCGGAGCCGCACATCGATACAGCCCCGCGCCCCTACCAGGTCCGCTGCTCTACAGCAGCGCTTTCAGGTGCTCCGCCAACAAGTCCCAGCGCCACTTCTCCTCGACCCACTGGCGGCCCCGCTCCCCCATCCTCCGGCGCAGCTCGGGGTCTCCCAGCAGGGTGATGATGCGCTCGGCGGCGTCTGCGGGGTCGCCGCCCCGCACCACCCAGCCCGTCTCGCCGTCGAGTACGGCGTCGGGGGCGCCGCCGGAGTCGCCGGCCACTACGGGGAGGCCGGTCGCGGAGGCTTCCAGGTAGACGATGCCCAGGCCTTCGACGTCGAGTCCGCCGCGGCGGGTGCGGCAGGGCATGGCGAAGACGTCCCCGGCGCCGTAGTGGGCGGGCAGTTCGGACCAGGGCACCGGGCCGGTGAAGCGGACGGAGTCGGCGACGCCGGTGTCGTGGGCGAGCCGGCGGAGGTCACCCTCGTAGGGGCCGCCCCCGACGATCAGCAGCACGGTGTCGGGCTCGGCGGCCAGGATCCTGGGCATGGCCCGGATCAGGGTGTCCTGGCCCTTGCGGCGGACCAGGCGGGAGACGCACACGACGACCGGACGGTCGGTGAGGCCGAGACGGGCCCGGACCTCGTCGCCGCCCGAGCCGGGGTGGAAGGTCTTCTCGTCCACGCCTGGCGGGAGCTGGACCATCCGGCGCGCGGCCTCGGGCGTCAGTGCGGTGGCGATCCGTGAGCGGGTGTACTCACCGAGGTAGGTGATCGTGTCGGTCGACTCGCCGATGCGGCGCAGCAGCTGCCGGGCGGCGGGAAGCTGGGCCCAGCCGGCCTCGTGGCCGTGGGTGGTGGCCACCAGCCGGGTCGCGCCCGCCCTGCGCAGCGCCGGGGCCATGAGGCCGAGCGGCGCCGCCGCTCCGAACCAGACCGAGCCGCACCCGTGCTCCCGCAGCAGGCCCACGGCCCGCCGGGTCGCACCCGGCGTCGGCAGCAGCATCGTCGTACGGTCGCGTACGACGGTGAAGGGCTGCTCGGCGTCGAAGGCGGCCGTCGCCTCGATGCCCTCGCGGCTCCGCTTCCAGGTGGACGCGTAGACGACGAACCGCTCGCGGTCGAGGCGCAGCGCCATGTTGTGCAGGAACGCCTGGATACCGCCGGGCCGGGGCGGGAAGTCGTTGGTCACGATCAGGGTCTTGTGCATCGCCGAGACCCTATCGAACCCGTGCCCGCCGCCTGTGGCACGCTCACAGCGGGGCAGGACATCATGTTCCCCTCAAGAGATGACCGGACGGCAGGGGATCACGTGAAGACGACGGGCACGAGGCGGTCACTGCCGTGGCTGCTGGGGACCTGGGGCGTGACCAGGCTGTTGCTGCTGCTCTTCGTCTTCAAGGTGTACCTCTTCCCCGGCCCGGACGTCACCAGCGACGTCTCGGTCATCTACCACGGCTGGTACGACGTCCTGAGCAGCGGAACGTTCCCTCAGAAGGACGTCACCTGGCAGTACCCGCCGGCCGCGGCGCTCGCGATCCTCTCCCCCGGTCTGCTGCCCTTCCTCGACTACGCGTCGGCGTTCTTCGTGCTGGCCTTCGTCGCCGACCTGGTCACCCTGTGCCTGCTGCTGTACACGGGCCTGCGCCCGGCGAAGTCGCCGCGGGGCGCCTGGGTGTGGGTGGTGGGTGTCCCCCTGCTCGGCCCGACGGTGTACGCGCGCTATGACGTGATGGTGACCGCCGTCGCGGTGGCGGCGCTGCTGGCCGGGGCCCGGCATCCGCGGCTGATGGGGGCGCTGGCCGGCTTCGGGGCCATGCTGAAGGTGTGGCCGGCGATGCTGCTGCTCGGGGCGGTGCGGCGGCGGGCGTGGGGCGCCGCGGTGGTGTCCGCCGGGGTGATCGCGGGGGCGTTCGCCCTGGCCATGCCCGGCGCGTTCGCGTTCCTCGCCTTCCAGCGCGAGCGGGGCACCGAGGTGGAGTCGCTGGGCTCGCTGGTCTTCCATGTCGCCCGGCACTTCGGCTGGGACGGCAAGGTGCTGCTGAACTACGGCTCGGTGGAATTCCTCGGCCCGTACGTGGACTGGGTGAGCACGGGGGCGCTGTTCCTCACCGGAGCGGCGTTCGGCTGGCTGGTGCTGTGGCGGCTGCTGGCGAAACGGTTCTTGACGCACACCCCGGCGGACGCGGCCTTCGTGGCGGTGCTGATGTTCACCGTGACCAGCCGGGTGATCAGCCCGCAGTACCTGGTGTGGCTGGTGGGCCTGGCCGCCGTGTGCCTGTGCTTCCGGACCAGCCGGATGGGGGTGCCCGCACTGCTGGTCCTGTCGGCCTGCTTCATGACGGTGCTGGAGTTCCCGGTCTACTTCGCGAACGTCGTCGCGAGCGACGGCCTCGGCATCACCCTGCTGGTCGTCCGCAACGGGCTGCTGGTCACCGCCTCGGTGATGGGCGCCGTACGGCTGTGGCGGGCGACGGTGCCGCCGGTCCCGGCCCCGCCGCCGCTGCCGCCTCAGACCGCCCGCGCCCAGGAGGCCCCCGTCTCCTCCTGACGCCGGGCCCTGCCCAGCAGCACGGCCACCGCCGCGCACTGCACCGCCATCGCGAGCGCCAGCGCCAGGCACACCCCTGGCAGACCGAGCCCGGACAGCGCCAGGGCGAGCGGGAGCTGGACGGCCGTGCCGAGCAGGGTCACGTGCAGCAGCGCCGGGGCCCCACCGTTGCCCTCGAAGACACCGCCGAGGGCGATGAAGCAGGACATCAGCAGCAGATACGGCCCGACGCAGCGCAGGAACACCGTGCCCGCGTGCGCCACGGCGGGTCCCGCACCGAAGGCGGCCATGATCCAGGGGGCGGTGGCCGCGAGGAGGACGGCCGCCGTCAGGCCGACGGTCCCGGAGACGAGTACGGCCTGCCGTCCGATCGGCCGGGCTTCGTCCCTGCCCTTCCCGCGCGTGTGGGCGGTGTGGATGGAGGCGGCCTGGCGCACCGCGTAGAAGGCCATCGTCGCCAGGTACAGGACCTTGTAGGCGATGGCGTACGCGGCCGCCGCCGTCATCCCGAGCCGCGCCACGACCGCGATCAGTGCCAGCGCCCCGGCCTGGCGCACGGTGAAGTCAGCGGACATCGGCAGGCCGGTGATCAGCGTCCGGCGCAGGGCGGCCCCGGTCCCGAGTGCGGGCCGGGTCCGTGAGGCGGCCATGAGCAGGGTGTTACGGCGCAGGGCGAGCAGGCCCACGGCGAGGGTCAGCGATCGGCACAGCACGGTGGAGGCGGCGGCGCCCCGGACACCGTAGAGGTGGATGAACAGCGGGTCGCAGACCAGGATCAGGCCGTTGGCGAAGAGCGCGAGGCGCATCGGGGTCCTGGTGTCGCCGATGCCCTTGAGGATGCCGTCGACGAGGTTCTGCGCGAAGAAGACGGTCAGGCCGGGCATGGAGAGGGCGAAGTAGCCGACGGCGAGCGGCAGCGCGGCTGTCTCGTCGCCGCCGAGGACCAGTCGGGCCAACGGCTCCCGCAGCAGGAACCCGGCCGCTGCCACCACGGGCGTGATCACCGCGCACAGGGCCCAGCCGCCGCGCACGGCCGCCCGCAGCGCCGCCGGGTCCCGGGCGCCCCTGGCGTGCGCGACCAGCACGGTTGTCCCGGAGGCGAAGACCAGGGCGACGCCGAGCAGCACGTTCTCGGTGTTCGTCGCCACGGCGACGGCCGTCACGGCCGGTCCGCCCAGCCGTGCCACCCAGACCGTGTTGATGATCCCGGCGGCCACGGAGGCGAGCAGCGAGAAGTAGACGGGGCGGGCGAGTGCGACGAGCCGGCTGCGGTGGGCGTTCACGGGGCCTCCTGTCTTGATACCTCTAAACGAGGTAACTCGATTAGAGGTATCATCGCCTCACGACCATCACAAGGGGGCTGGATGCTGGAGCTGTCGATCCTCGGCTTTCTCGCCGAACAACCGCTGCACGGCTACGAGTTGAAGGAGCGCATCAAGGCGCTCAGTGGCCATGTCCGCCCGGTCAGTGACGGCGCC
Organism: Streptomyces griseus subsp. griseus; assembly: GCF_000720255.1. Lineage (GTDB taxonomy): Bacteria > Actinomycetota > Actinomycetes > Streptomycetales > Streptomycetaceae > Streptomyces > Streptomyces griseus_I. The sequence continues at coordinate 453,897 of NZ_JOJE01000001.1, forward strand.
CTCTACCCGGCGATCACCCGTCTCGTGACGGCCGGCAGCCTCGACCAGCACACCGAGCCGGGCGTCGCCGCCGCCCCGCGCCGAGTCCTGTCCCTCACCGACCGGGGCCGCGAGGACCTCCTGGAGCGGCTGCGCCATCCCAGACAGGCCGAGGTCACCGACCAGGTGCGCTTCAACACCGTCCTGGCGTTCCTGCGCCACCTGCCGGACCGCTCCGAGCAGGCCGCCGTACTACGCCGCCGTCTGGAGTTCCTGGAGACACCGGCGAGCTTCTTCTACCGGGACGGCGAGCCCGTACGGGCGGAGGAGGCGGACGACATGTTCCGGCAGGGCATGCTTCGGGTGGCCCGGGCGACGGGCGCGGCGGAGCGGGAGTGGCTGAGGGAAGCCGTCACGCGGTTGGATCAGCCCAGCTGAGCCTTCAGATACGCCTGCCACTGCGCGGTGAAGTCCGGCAGGGTGGTGCCGAGGACGTCCTTCAGCGCGCCCTCGACCGCCCCCGCCCGCTCCTTGTGCGTGCCGACGGCCTGGTAGAACTCACGGAGGCGGACCTCGCCCCAGCGGTCCGCGATCAGCCGGCAGGCCAGCCAGCCGCCCTCGTACGCCCGTGCCAGCCGGTTCGCGTCGCCGCCGAAGCCGAAGTCCCGGTCGGTCGGCAGCGTCGTCGGCGCGGTCCCCGCGGCCACCGCGCGCCCCAGTTCCGGCGCGGCCTGGGCCGCGGTGCGTCCGGTGCCCAGGTAGCCGACCCAGTCGGCGTACCCCTCGGACAGCCACAGCGGGGTGGCGGCGTTGGTGTGGGCGCGGGTGGCGACATGGGTGGTCTCGTGGGTGAGCACGACCTGCTTCCCGAGCGGGCCGAGCATGCTGTACGCGTCGGGGTTGACGATGACCCGGTCCGCGGGCGCCTTCGCCGGGGCGCCGGTCTCGCCGGTGGTGACCGCGGCGATGCCCCGGTAGGAGGAGGCGGGCGAGCCGAGCAGGGCCGCCATCCCGTCCACCGACTTCGGTACGAGCACCACGACGTGCCGCGACCAGTCCGTGCCCCACGCCTGCGCCACCGCGGGGACGGCACGGTCCGCCAGTCCGGCGAAGGAGCGCAGCCGCTCGGTGGACTGCCCGACGCCCATCACAAGGCTGTCTCCGCCCCGGACGACCGCCACCGTGCCCTGGTCCCACAACTGGTCGCCGGCCTTCTGCGCGGGGGCGTCGGAGGCCACCCGCCACGGGCCGTCCCCGGCACGGGTCAGGCGCAGTGTGCGGCCGGCCGTCACCGGGGCGCTGTCGTAGCCCCGGACGCGGTAGCGCAGTTCGGCGTCGGCGGTCGCGGTGTCGCCGTCGCCGTGCACGGCGGTGACCCGGTACGACCAGTCCGCGAACGGCACCGCGCGCAGCCGGGCGTACGGCGTGGCGGTGCCGGTGGCGCGGAAGGCCCTCTCGTCGTGGTGGAGGACCGCGGCGGCCCTGCGGTCCAGCACCCGCTGCACGTCGGCCCGGACGCCGTCGCCGACGGGCCGTCCGCCGCACGCCACCAGGGAGACGAGCAGCAGACAGAGCAGCACCGCGGAGGAACCCGACGCCCGCCTTCGACCAGCCACCTTGCCGATCGTACGGGTGCCGCGCCGCCTTGGTCAGACCCCCTCGGTCAGACCCTGGTGACCGTCGCGCCCGGCATCATGCCCACCGGGTCGTAGCGCACCGGCGCTCCCGGGTAGGGGGCGTGGATGACCTGGCCGTTGCCGGCGTACATGCCGACGTGACTGGCGTCGGACCGGTAGGTGACGAGGTCGCCGGGCTGCGCCTGGGAGAGCGGGACCTGCCGGCCGGCGTACCGCTGAGCCTGCGAGGTGCGCGGCAGGGAGACGCCGGCCTGCGCGTAGGACCACTGCATCAGGCCCGAACAGTCGAAGCCGGAGGGGCCGTTGGCGCCCCACACGTACGGCTTGCCGAGTGCGGCTCGGGCGGCGGCCACAGCGGCGGCCGCGCGGCCGGAGACCGGCACTGCGCCCCCGAGGCCGGGCAGGTCGTCGCGGCCCGAGCGGGAGGCCCGCTCGTAGGCCGCGCGCTCCTCGTCGGGCAGGGAGTTGAGCAGCTGCCGCGCCTTGGCGAGCTTCTTCTCCACCGTCCGCTTGTGGGAGGCGACGGACTTGCGGCTCTTCTCCAGCTCCGCGAGCTTCTTGGCCGCCTCGGCCCGCTCCTGGGCGAGTTGGCGCATCACGTCCTGGAGGTCCTTGAGCTCACCGGCCTGGTGGCTGCTGATGCGGTCGAGGACGGAGGCCCTGGAGAGGTAGTCGTCCGGGTCGTCGGAGAACAACAGGGCCAGCGTCGGGTCGATGCCGCCGGAGCGGTACTGCGCGCCTGCCAGTGAACCCAGCCGCTCGCGCATGGAGTTGACGCGCTCCTGCTGCCGGGCGATCCGGTCCTGGGCGTCGCCGACCTGCTCCCGCAGGACGTCGGCGCGCTCATCGGCCTTGTTGTAGGCCTCGGTGGCCTTCTCGGCCTCCTCGTAGAGGCGGTCCACCCGGGACCGGGTGTCGTCGTGCGGTGCGGCCACCGCCGGTACGGTGCCCAGGGCCGCGGTGGCGGCGGACAGCACACACAGGGCGGCGGCCCCCCTGTCGAACCCGGACGGCACAAGGCGGCGATGGGACCCCACGAAAGCCGCGCTCCTTCCACTGGCGGACACTGGCGGAACCCGGCCGCACGGGGGCGGACCGGGAAACGCGCCAGACAGTAGCCGCGTGAGGGGGCGCCGACCAACGACCGCCATGGGTACGCAACGTGACGCCCCGCCGCTGACGCAGGTCACCGGCGGGGCGTGGGGTCATTCGGAGTCATCGTAATTCGCCCGTTCGGGCGGTGCGCCGACTTGAATCTTGGGGCGTGGCCCGGGTCAGACCCGGACGCCGAACATGAAGGGGCCGCCGATGGTGCTCATCGACTCGTAGCGCACGACCGTGCCGGTGCGCGGGGCGTGGATGATCTGGCCGTTGCCCGCGTAGAGGCCCACGTGGTGCAGGTCGTTGAAGAAGAAGACGAGATCGCCGACCTGGAGCTGGCTCTCCGAATAGATGCGGGTGCCGATCTGGGCCTGCGCCTCGGAGGTGCGCGGGATCTGCACGCCAGCCGCGGCGTAGGCCCGGGAGGTGAGGCCGGAGCAGTCGTAGGAGCTGAGGCCGGTGGCGCCGTAGACGTACGGCTTGCCGAGCTGGCTCTGGGCCCAGGCGTAGGCCGCGCCGGCCCGGCCGGAGGCGGCGGTGGAGGAGCCGAGGACGTCGCGCTCGCTGGCGCGGCTGGAGCGCTCCTGCTCGGCGGCGAGCGCCGCCTTCTCCTTGGCCGTCAGGGTGTTGAGCAGCCGCTGTGCCTCGGCGAGCTTGCCCTGGACCTGCTTCTTCTTCTTGCCCAGCTCGGTGCGGGTGGAGGCGAGGTCCTTGAGCTTGGCGGAGGCCTCGGAGCGCTCCTGGGCGAGCTCGCGCTGCTTCTCCTGGATCTTCTTCAGCGCCTCGACCTGCTGGGCGCTGAGCTGGTCCATGGTGGACGCCTTGTCCAGGTAGTCATCGGGGTTCGACGACAGGAACAGCTGGACGGAGGAGTCTATGGTGCCGGTGCGGTACTGGGCGGCGGCCGCCAGACCGATGCTGTCGCGCAGCTGGTTGAGCTCTTCCTGGCCGCGGGCGACGTTGTCCTGGATGGTGGAGATCTCCTTCTGGAGCTTCTCCTGCTTCTCCTTGGCACCGTTGAACTTCTCGGTGGCCTGCTCGGCCTCCTCGTAGAGCTTGTCGACCTTCGCCTTGACCTCGTCCTTGCTGGGCTTCTCGCTCGGCGCGGCGTTGGCGGCCTGCGAGCTCAGGGCTACGGCGGCAGCGGCCGCGGTGGTGAGCACGGTCACGCGCGTTCGGCTCGGCTGCTTGGGTCGACGATGGGACGCCACGGAGGTGAACTCCTTCTTCTGAGTGATCACCCGCTCGGAGGTTCGATGGCAGACCCTAGTGACCTACTCGTGATCAGTTCAAATCCTGACGCCGAAATTATCAGTCACGCAATGCATTCTTTGCCCGGAACTCACCTGCCGTGATGCCCGGTTGACGCTACGTTGCGTGACAGTTCAGTCAATTCGGGCATTCCATGAGGAGGTTGACCTTAGGGACAGCGCCTTCAGGACAGCCGCTTCAGAAGTACCGCCGACGCCACCGGACGCGCTCCCGCCCGGGCCACCCCGTCGGCCACCTCACGGTCGGTCGAGGCGACGATGACGGGTCGGCCCGGCGGCTCGGCGCGCACCAGCTGCCGGATCAGCTCGTCCGCGGTGACCCCGGGCTTGGAGAACAGCACCCGCACCCCGCGAGGGGGCGCGAGCAGCACCGGAGCGGCCAGCTCGGCCCCGTCGAAGACACAGGTGACCTCGGCGCCGGTCTGCGCGGCGAGCTGCGAGAGCTGCCCGAGCAGCCGGAGGCGCTGCTTCTCCAGCGGCATCTGCGGATAGCCGGTCTTGGTGACGTTGTAGCCGTCGACGACGAGATGCGCCTGGGGCAGCGCGAGGAGTTGGTCGAGGATCGCGGGATCATTTTCGGACAAAGCCCGGGCGGCGATGTCCTTCGGAGTCATTCGTCCCGGTTCGACCGCGTCCACGGTCTCCGCGGGCCGCACCGACACCGGCGGCAACGCCAGTTCGCGGCGCAGCCCCTGGGCCGCGTCCAGCACGGTGTCGAGCAACAGCCGCACCCGCATGTCCCCGACGCTGCGCCCCTCGCGGGCCGCCCTGCGGGTGGCCTCCAGGGCGGCCTCGGCCTCCCCGAGCCGCGCCTTGAGCCGCCGGGTCTCGCTCTCCGCGGCGGAGACATGGGCCTGCCCCTCCGCGCGGACGGCCTCTATCTCGCCCTGGACCTTGCGCAGTGCCGCCTCGCCGCGCTTGACGTCACTGAGGGCCGCGCGCAGCTTGCGGTGAAGCGATTCCGCTTCCTTCCTGGCCGCCTCCAGCTCGACCCGCAGCCCCTCGGTCTCGGTGCGGGTCTGCTCGCGGGCGTGCGCCAGCTGCTCGCGCAGCCGCTCCAGCTCGGCCCGGCTCTCCTCGTCGGCCCGCTCGGCGTCCGCGCGCTGCGCCTCCTCACCGGCCGCGGCGACCAGCTTCACCCAGCCCGCGGGCCGCAGCACGTAGGCCGCGGCCGCCACATCGAGCGGGTCCGCGGCCGGGGGCGGCGAGCCGGAGTCCAGGGCGCCGGCGAGCTCCGGCTGGGCCTCTCTGAGCTTCTCCCCGATACGCTGACGGAACAGCGCGTCGGTCTCCAGCGCGGACGCCATCGCGTTTCCCGCGAACTTGGCCCGCCGGTTCGGCGCGAAGCGCGCGTACTGCCGTAGCTGCGCGGGAAGTTCGGCGACGGTCAGCCCGCCGAAGCCGTCCGAGACGATCTGCACGACTCTGCGCCGCACGCCGTCGGGCAGCGGACGGTCGAGCACCTCGGCGGCGCCGTCGCCCGGCCCCCCGCCCGTGGTCTCCGCCATCCGTCACACCCCAATGCCTGTGCGGGGCCGCTCCCAGTCAGGAGCCGGCGCCCGGCCTGTCCACGAGTTCCACCTGGTCCACGGCGTTGCACCAGCGGCACCGCACCGACTCGATGGTCTCACTGACCACCTCGCGCTCCTCGACGTTCGGCTCGCCCGCGAGGTCGAGATGGACGTACTCGACGACCTTCGACGAGCGAGTCACGTCGAACCGGGTGAGGTTGCCGCAGAGGGTGCAGCGCCACCGGGTGGTGGCGGTCGGCAGGGGAACCGTCATCGTGACTTGTCCGCTTCCTTCTAGTGTCGTCGTTCTTCGAGCGTCGTACTTCGTCGTCGTTCTCGCGGTGTCGGGTCGCGCCCAGGCTCCCCGCCCCGTGTGGCTCGTAACCCTACGGCCTGGCGGGTACTCGCCGCTCGGGCGTCCACGGCGGCGAGGCGGTCTGCGGGTGTGCGTCCCGTTACGTCATGCTCTGTGGTCATGGTCGGTAACTGGAGCGTGACGCTCGGCAGCACGGTCAGGGCGGTCCGGCGGACATCCACGCCGGTGACGTACTCACTGATCGCCCTGTGCTGCCTGGTCTTCCTGGTCGGCCCGGCGTCGGGGCTCAGTCCCGTGTACGGCTCCGGTGACGAGCTGCTCCTGGCGCAGCGGGGCTATTTCCGGCGTTGGGGCGTGATCCCCGCAGAACTGTTCGAGGGTTCACCCCGGGCCGCCCTGACCCCCGCCACGGCCCTCTTCGTGCACGGCAGCTGGGTGCACCTGCTGGGCAACATGCTCTTCCTCTACGTCTTCGGGGCCATGACCGAGGAACGGATGGGCCGGGTCCACTTCACGCTGTTCTACGCGGGCTGCGGTTACCTGGCCCTGCTGGGGTACGCGATCGCCAACGCCGGCTCCGAACAGTCGCTGGTCGGTGCGTCCGGGGCGATCTCCGCGGTCCTCGGTGCGTTCCTGTACCTCTTTCCCCGGGCCCGGGTGACCAGTCTCCTGCCGTTCCTGTTCTTCCTGCCCCTGCGATTCCCGGCGTGGGTCGTGCTGCCGCTCTGGGTGGCCCTGCAGTGGGTGGCGGCGGGGCGGGCGGGGCAGGGGCCCGGGGTGGCGTACCTGGCCCACCTGGTGGGCTTCGGGCTGGGCTTCCTCTACGCGTGGGTCCGATACGGGTGGGCGACTAGAGTGAAGGCCGCCCCAGCAACGGCCCCCGAGGGAGAGAACCAGCCGTGATCACCGCGATCGTCCTCATCAAGACCAGCGTGGACCGGATCCCCGAGATCGCGGAGTCGATCGCCGCGCTGGAGTCCGTCAGCGAGGTCTTCTCCGTCACCGGCACGTATGACCTGATCGCGATGGTGCGGGTGCGGGCGCACGAGGATCTGGCGGACGTCATCCCCGGGCGGATCAGCAAGATTCCCGGGGTCGAGGCGACGGACACGCATGTGGCGTTCCGGACGTACTCGCAGCATGATCTTGAGGCTGCGTTCGCCATCGGGCTGGACTCATGACAGGCGCCCATTGAGCCCCTGAGCAATTCAGCTCACCGCCGGGACGCAGCGGCCGTTCTCCGTCCTGTACGTCCACTTCGCGCCGCTGGTGATCAGTTCCCGGACCGCGCTCACGAAGCGGTCCACGTGCTCGTCCGGGGTTCCGGCGCCGAAGCTGACCCGGATCGCGTTGAGGGACTTCTCGCCCGGGGCCGCCTCGGGGGCCCCGCACTCGCCCTGGGTCTGGGGGTCGCTGCCGAGGAGCGTGCGCAGGAGGGGGTGGGCGCAGAAGAGGCCGTCGCGCACGCCGATGCCGTACTCGGCGGAGAGGGCGGCGGCGAAGTGGGAGCTGTTCCAGCCCTCGACGACGAAGGAGATCACGCCCACGCGGGGGGCGTCGTCGCCGAAGAGGGAGAGGATCCGGACCTCGGGGACGCCCGCGAGGCCCTCGCGGACCTTGGTGATCAGGTGCCGCTCGCGGGCGACCAGGGTGTCGAAGCCGGCCTCGGTGAGCGCCTTGCAGGCGGAGGCGATGGAATAGGCGCCGATGACGTTGGGGGAGCCCGCCTCGTGCCGGGCGGCGGTGTCGTGCCACTCCACGTCCACTCCCCCGTCCTCGCGCCGGGTGACCCTGCGGCTGGCGCCGCCGCCGGCGAGGTACGGATCGGCCGCGCGCAGCCAGTCGGCGCGGCCGGCCAGAACGCCGGAGCCGAACGGGGCGTACAGCTTGTGGCCGGAGAAGGCGACCCAGTCGACGTCGAGGTCACGGACGGAGACGGGGTGGTGCGGGGCCAGCTGGGCGGCGTCCAGGACGATCCGGGCGCCGTGGGCGTGGGCGGCCGCCGCGAGCTCCCGTACGGGCCACAGCTCGCCGGTGACGTTGGAGGCGCCGGTGACGCAGACGAGGGCCGGGCCGCAGGAGTCCCGGTCGGCGAGGGCCCGCTCCAGCGTCCGGACGGCCTCACCAGGGGTGCGCGGGGCGTCGAGGTAGGTGACCCGGGCCTCCTGCCAGGGGAGCAGGGAGGCGTGGTGCTCGGTCTCGAAGACGAAGACCTGGCAGTCGGCGGGGAGGGCGGCGGCGAGAAGGTTGAGGGAGTCGGTGGTGGAGCGGGTGAAGATCAGCTGGTCGTCCACGCGGCAGTCGAGGAACTCCGCGACCGTGCTGCGGGCGTTCTCGAAGAGGTCCGTCGACAGCTGCGAGAGGTAGCCGGCGCCCCGGTGGACGCTGCCGTAGTAGGGGGCGTACGCCGCCACGTCGTCCCAGACGCGCTGGAGGGCGGGGGCGCTGGCCGCGTAGTCGAGCGCGGCGTAGGTGACCTCTCCGCCCGTGACGAGCGGGACGGTGACATCGCTGCCCAGAACGGGCAGGGGGGAACAAAGCGACTGGGCGGCGGCAGCGGTGGAGACGGACATGACGGAACTCCCGTGAAGGCAGGCGGAATCACCGTGCCGGACAGCGCGTCGACGGCACGGGAAAGGTGAAAAGGGGGATGCGGAGGCGGGGCTCGGCGCCCTAGCGCATTCGCTTGCTCACGGAAGGCTCCCTCGATGACCAGGATCCCTGGGCTGTGCTCATCTCAAGAGCGTGAGGGATCCGCGCTTGCCGTGGACCTCGCTGCCTACGGCCTGGTCTTCACCCGGGGCACCCCACCACGGACGGAGGGTTGCCGGACAGTCGGCCGGGGCCTCATGACTGTCACTCATGACCTGCGAAAGAACGTACGTGAGGTGATCGCGGTCCCGCAACTCGTGTCCGGATCGCGGGACCGCATCTGGTTGTCCTCCGCGTTGCCCGCGGTGACCTTCCTACGCGTTGCTCGCGGCCACCCAGCGCTCCAGGGCCCGCTTGGCCGCTCCCGAGTCGATCGATCTCGCGGCCTTCTCCATGCCGGCCCCGATCTGCTCGGCCAGGGTTCCGGGGCCGGGGTCGAGGGCCACCAGGGCCGCTGCCGAGTTGAGCAGGACGGCGTCGCGGACCGGGCCCGGCTCGCCCTCCAGGAGGCGGCGGGCGACCTCCGCGTTGTAGGACGGGTCGGCGCCGCGCAGCGCCTCCACCGGGACCAGCTCGATGCCGACGTCCCTCGGGTCGAAGGTCTCCTCGGTCACCTTGCCGTCGCGGACGACCCAGACCCGGGAGGTGGCCGTGGTGGTCAGCTCGTCGAAGCCGTCGTCGCCGCGGAAGACGAGGGAGGAGTTGCCGCGTTCGGCCAGGACACCGGCGATGAGCGGGGCCAGGCGTGGGTCGGCGACGCCCACCGCCTGCGCCTTCACCTTCGCCGGGTTGGTGAGCGGACCGAGCGCGTTGAACGTGGTGCGGATGCCCAACTGGCCGCGGGTGGCGGCCACATGACGCAGCGCCGGATGGAACTTGATGGCGAAGCAGAAGGTGATCCCGGCCTCCTCGGCCACCTCGGCCACCCGCTTCGGAGTGAGTTCGAGGTTGACGCCGAGCTTCTCCAGGACGTCCGAGGCGCCGGACGCGGAGGACGCGGCCCGGTTGCCGTGCTTGACGACCTTGGCGCCCGTGCCGGCGATGACGATCGACGACATCGTGGAGATGTTCACCGTCTTGGCGCCGTCGCCGCCCGTACCGACGATGTCGACGGTCCGCCCCGGCACCTCGATCACGTTGGCGTGCTCGTACATCGTCCGGACCAGGCCGGTGATCTCCTCGACGGTCTCGCCCTTGGCGCGCAGTGCCACCGCGAACCCGGCGATCTGCGCGTCGGTCGCCTCGCCGCGCATGATCAGGTCCATCGCCCAGGCGGTGTCGTCCGCGGTGAGGTCGTGGCCGTCCAGCAGGCCGTTCAGCAGCATGGGCCAGGAGCGGGCCGCCGCGGTGTCGCCTCCAGCGGGGGTCACAGCGCTCATAGGGCCGCTCCGGGGTGTCGTAGAAGAGGGTGTCGTGGAAAGAGTGTGATGCCACCCTATCCAGCCGGAAGGCACGGCAGAGGGCCCCGTCCGAAGACCGGACGGGGCCCTGTGCGTTCGGCGTGGCGACGCCGCAGTGATCAGTGGTGGCCGTGGCCGCTCGTGATCTCCTTGTATTCCTCGACGGTGGGCTTGGGGATCTGGGACTCCTCGCCGTAGTACGCCTCGCTGAGCTTGGCGCGCAGCTTCTCGGAGCCCTTCACCTTGCGCTCGACGCCGTTCTCGTCGACCGTCGGGCCGATCTCGGCCGGCTTGTACTGCTCGTGCGCCGTGAGGGTGTGCAGCGCCTCCTGGCTGAGCGGCTCGTGGACCTCGATGAACTCACCGTGCGGCAGGCGCTTGATGGTGCCGGTCTCGCGGCCGTGCAGGATCTTGTCCTTGTCACGGCGCTGGAGGCCCATGCAGATCCGCTTGGTGACGACGAAGGCCAGGACCGGCCCGACGAAGAAGCCGATCCGGACGAACCAGGTGACCGCGTTGATCGACAGGTGGAAGTGGGTGGCGACGATGTCGTTGCCACCACCGATCAGCATGATCATGTAGCCGGTGACCCAGGCGACACCGAGGGCCGTACGGGTCGGGGCGTTGCGCGGGCGGTCCAGGATGTGGTGCTCGCGCTTGTCCCCGGTGACCCAGGACTCGATGAACGGGTAGAGCGCGATCAGGCCGAGGAACAGACCGAAGAGGACCAGCGGGATGAACACGCCCAGGACGAGCGTGTGACCCCAGAAGTTGATCTCCCAGCCCGGCATGGCGCGGATCAGACCCTCGGCGAAGCCCATGTACCAGTCGGGCTGGGCGCCCGTGGACACCTGGTCCGGCCGGTAGGGGCCCATCGCCCAGATCGGGTTGATGGACGCGATGCCGGCGAGGGCCGCGATGGCACCGAAGACCAGGAAGAAGAAGCCTCCGGCCTTGGCCATGTAGACCGGCAGCAGCGGCATGCCGACGACGTTCTTGTTGGTGCGTCCGGGACCCGCGAACTGCGTGTGCTTGTGGTAGAAGACCAGGATCAGGTGGCCGACCACGAGACCGAGCATGATGCCCGGCAGCAGCAGGATGTGGATCGAGTAGAACCGGGCCACGAAGTCGTGGCCGGGGAACTCTCCGCCGAACAGGAACATCGAGATGTACGTGCCGACGATCGGCACGGACAGGATCGCGCCCTGGGTGAAGCGGACACCGGTGCCGGAGAGCAGGTCGTCCGGGAGCGAGTAGCCGGTGAAACCGGTGAACATGCCCAGGACGAACAGCAGGAAGCCGAACAGCCAGTTGATCTCACGCGGCTTGCGGAAGGCGCCCGTGAAGAAGACGCGCATCATGTGCACGAACATGCCGGCGAGGAAGATGACCGCCGCCCAGTGGTGGATCTGCCGGATCAGCAGACCACCGCGGACGTCGAAGGAGATGTGCAGCGTGGAGCTGAACGCCTCCGACATCAGCTGGCCCTGCAGCGGGACGTAGCTGCCGTGGTACTCCACCTCGTTCATCGACGGGTGGAAGAACAGCGTCAGGTACACACCCGTGAGGATGATGATGATGAAGCTGTAGAGGCAGATCTCACCCAGCATGAAGGACCAGTGGTCCGGGAAGATCTTGCGCATGTTGGCCTTGGCCAGGGAGTAGATCCCGAGCCGGCCGTCGGCCCAGTCGGCGACGCGCTCGCCGGCCGGTGCCTTCCCGCGCGAGCGGGGCGTGGTGTTCTCGTTCGTGCTCATCCGCGCTCCCAGAATGCAGGACCGACGGGCTCTTCGAAGTCGCCGAGCGCCTCGAGGTAGCCCTCGTCGTTCACGCCGATGCGCAGCTGCGGCAGGGCGTGACCGGCGGGGCCGAAGATCACTCGGGCACCGTCGGAGAGGTCGAAGGTGGACTGGTGGCAGGGGCACAGCACGTGGTGCGTCTGCTGCTCGTACAGGGAGATCGGGCAACCGACGTGGGTGCAGATCTTCGAGTACGCGACGATGCCCTCGTGCGACCACTCGAGCTCGCGCTTGTCCTTGATGTTGCCCGGCTGGATACGGACGATCATCAGGGCCGACTTGGCGATCTCGTTCTGGAAATCCTCGTCGTGCTCCTCCAGGCTCTCGGGCTTGGCGAAGGTGAGCGAGCCGACGGCGACGTCCGAGGGACGCAGCGGCTCGTTCGTGTTCATGTTGACGAGCAGCTTGCCCTTGGCCCACAGCGTGTGGCGCAGCTTGTCCTCGGGCAGCGGGCCCAGGTCGCGCAGCAGCACGACGCCGGAGAGCGGAACCAGCGTCAGTGCGCCGAACAGGGTGGTGCGGATCAGCTTGCGACGGCCGATCGCCGACTCCTTGGCGCCCTGCCGGAAGTCCGAGAAGACCTTCTCGCGGACCTCGGGGGACGCCTCGATCGCGTGCCGGTCGTCGGCGACCTCCACGTCGGACATCAGGGTGCGGGCCCAGTGGACCGCGCCCGCGCCGATGCAGAAGAGCGCCGCGCCGAGCGTCAGGCCCAGCGCGAAGTTCAGCGCGCTGATGTGCCCGAGCGGGAAGACGAAGATCGACTTGTCGGCCGGGATCGTGACGTACGCGGCGATGAAGCCGATGGTGGCCAGCATCGACACCGTGAACAGGAAGGCGACGGCACGCTCGGACCGCTTCGCGGCACGCTCGTCGATGTCCTGGACGCGGTGCTCGTGGGGCGGCAGCCCCGGGTCGGCGAACGGGTTCTTCTCGTCCACGACCCCTACGCCGCCATGGGCGTTGTCCTGCTCAGCGGGCAGGTTCTCTTCTGGAATGTCTTGGCTACTCATGACTTCTTGGCCTTTGCGGTCCGGGCGGCGACCCACACGGCGACGGCGATCAGTCCGCCGAGACCGAAGATCCAGCCGAACAGGCCTTCGCTGACCGGCCCGAGGCCGCCCAGCTCGAGACCTCCGGGGCTCTCCGTCTCATCACCGTTGACCGCGTTGAGGTAGGCGATGATGTCCTTCTTGTTCTGCTCCGACATCGTGGTGTCGGGGAAGGAGGGCATGTTCTGCGGGCCGGTCTGCATGGCCTCGTAGATGTGCTTCGGGTCCACGCCCTCGAGCGACGGTGCGAACTTGCCCTTGGTCAGAGCGCCGCCCGCGCCGGTGAAATTGTGGCACTGCGCGCAGTTGGTGCGGAACAGCTCGCCGCCCTTGGCGATGTCCGCGCCCTCGGGGCCGTACTCGTTCTTGGTGGGAACGGCCGGGCCGGCGCCGAGCGACGAGATGTACGCGGCGAGCTGGTCGATCTGTGCCTGCGTGTAGACGACCTTCTTCTTCGGCACCTGGGCGCCCTGGGAGGTCGCCGCCGGCATACGGCCGGTGCCGACCTGGAAGTCGACCGCAGCGGCGCCGACGCCTACCAGGCTCGGACCGTCGGACGAACCCTGACCGCCGGTGCCGTGGCAACTGGCGCAGCCGACGGCATAGAGCTTCTTGCCCTCGTCGATGGCCAGGGACTGGGCGGTTTCATCGGCCTTCACCTTGCCCGCGGGCGCGAACAGGGTGTACAGCCCCCCAGTGCATACCAGCGCCAGGAGTAGGACGACGAGCGCCGCCAGCGGATGGCGTCGTCGTGCGGAGAGCTTTTTCACGGATTACCCCGGTGTCAGGATCTTCTGCGTCGATGCTTCTGGAAGGTGCGCGTGACCGCGCTTGGGAACGGGCCCTGCTACTTGATCAGGTAGATCGTGGCGAACAGGCCGATCCAAACGACATCGACGAAGTGCCAGTAGTAGGAAACGACGATGGCCGCGGTCGCCTGCTCGTGGGTGAACCTCTTGGCCGCGTACGTACGCCCGAGGACCAGCAGGAAGGCGATGAGACCGCCCGTCACGTGCAGGCCGTGGAAGCCGGTGGTCAGGTAGAAGACCGAGCCGTACGGGTCCGAGGAGAGCGAGAGCCCGTCCTTCTTCACCAGCTCGGTGTACTCGTAGATCTGACCGCCGATGAAGATCGCGCCCATGATGAACGTGACGATGAACCAGCCCCGGAGCTTCTTCACGTCACCGCGCTCGGCGGCGAAGACGCCGAGCTGGCAGGTGAGGGAGGAGAGCACCAGGATCGTGGTGTTCGTCGCCGAGAACGGAAGGTTCAGGCTGTGCGCCATTTCCTTCCAGTGATCGGGTCCCGTGACCGATCGCAGGGTGAAGTACATCGCGAAGAGGGCCGCGAAGAACATCAGCTCGGAACTCAACCAGATGATGGTTCCGACGCTGGTGAGGTTCGGCCGGTTGACCGACGGGTGCGCGTGCCCGGTTTCTACTGTCGTTGCTGTCGCCACGACCGACATTATGTCGGTCGCTTATCCAGCCCTCACCCCGGGGGGTCCCGTTCGGAGTGTTCGTACCGTGCGCACTGCCCGTATGGCCCACCGAAGTGCAGTTCGGACGGGTGTTGACGCGGTGTTCCAGGGGGTAGCATCCGCCGCATCGGTCCTGTCCGTACGACGCTGACGTCTCGGAGGAACAATGCAGCCGACCGCCACGGTGCTGGTCTACAGCGACAATTCCAACACCCGCGAACAGGTGCGGCTGGCGACGGGCCGCAGGCCCGCTCCGGATGTGCCCGTGGTCGAGTTCCTGGAGTGCGCCACGCCCGCGGCCGTGATCCGGGAGCTCGACAAGGGCGGGATCGACATCTGCGTCCTGGACGGCGAGGCCGTCCCCATGGGGGGAATGGGCGTCTGCCGGCAGATCAAGGACGAGATCTTCAACTGCCCGCCGGTGCTGCTGCTGATCGCCCGCCCGCAGGACGCCTGGCTGGCCACGTGGAGCCGTGCGGACGCCGCTGTGACGCTCCCGGTGGACCCGGTGGAGTTCGCGGCCGCACTGGCCTCCCTGCTGCGCCGGAAGAAGCTCACGAGCGCCTGAGGCGGGCTCTGGGGCCGCCGTCCCGTCCGAGGGGCGCTCAGACGCTCTGAGGCCGCAGCCGCGCCCGGTCCGCCGCGTCCGGTGCGTCCGGTGCGTCCGGGTTGCCGGCCACCAGGGCGCTGCCGGTGCGCCAGTTCTCCCAGGCGAGGTTCCAGTCGCCGAAGCCGTTGCCGAACGGCTCCATCGTGTCACCCGCGCTGTTGATGACCTGGACGATGTCGCCCTCGCGGACGGTGTCGAAGAACCACTGGGCGTTGTCGGTGCTCATGCCGGTGCAGCCGTGGCTGACGTTGGCGTACCCCTGGGAACCCACGGACCAGGGGGCGGCGTGGACGTACTCGCCGCTCCAGGTGACCCGGGTGGCGAAGTAGACGGGCAGGTCGTACGACTCGGACGACCCCTCGGCGATGCCCACGGTGCTGCTGCGCATCTGTACGAAGCGTTCCTTGCCCAGGACGACCTTGACCCCGTTGCGGGTGTCGAAGCCGGGCTTGCCGGTGGTGACGGGGATCTTCTTGATCTCCTCGTCGTTCTTGTAGACCGTCATGGTGTGCGTCGCGGCGTCCGTGACGGCGATGAGGCGGTCGCCGGTGGTGATCTTCAGCGACTTGGCCTTGCCGCCCCACAGCCGGTCGCCGATCTTGATGCCGTCCAGGTTGCTGCGGACCTGGATGGTGGCGTTGGTGGGCCAGTACTCCTTGGGCCGGTAGTGGAGCTTCTTGTCGTCCACCCAGTGCCAGGCGCCCTGTGCGGCGGGCTTGGAGGTGACCTTCAGGGCCCGTTCGACGACGGCGCGCTGGGCCGGGTCCTTGACGGGCTTGTTCAGCTCGGCGGTGATGGGCTGGCCGACGCCGTACGTGCCGCTCTTGGGGCCGAAGGTGACGTCCAGGGTCTTCTTGGTGGTGGGCTTGCCGGTGTCGAAGCTGAGGACCCGGCGGCCGGGGGCGCCGTCCTCGTCCTCCGTGCTCACCCGGACCGTGTAGTGGGCGTTGGCGGCCAGGGGCTCGGTGCTGTGCCAGCGGGCGCCGTCGGCGGAGAGTTCTCCCGCCACGTAGCGGCCCGTGGCATCTATCGCCGTGACGTCCGTGATGCGCCCGTCGGAGTCCTCGGAGGTGACCTCCAGGGGTTTGTCCGGGTCGGCCTTCTTTCCGTCGCCTGAGGGGGCGTTGAAGGCCACCTGGTCCGACGCGTCGTACGGCGCGGCCGACAGGGGGTTGCCGTCGCTGCTGCATCCGGGGACCGCGGTGGTCAGGGCGACGACCAGCAGCGTGCAGCTGGCCGCGGTACGGGGGCGGGGTGTGTGGCTGCTCATGGAGTCGACGCTAGGAACGTTCGTCAATGGCGGCGCGCCGAGTGACTCGTACGAGGGATGGCTATTGCTGCAAACGCAGGAGCCCGGACCCTCCTTGCGGAGTGTCCGGGCTCCCGATGCGTTCGGCGCGTGCTACTGGGTGCGGTTCTCACCGCGGTAGTACTCGAAGACCCAGCCCCAGAGACCGATCAGGATCAGCGGGGCGGAGAAGTACAGCAGCCACCAGCCGACCGCGATACCGAGGAAGGCGAAGGCACCGCCGATGCCCAGGGACAGCGGCTGCCAGCTGTGCGGGCTGAAGAAGCCCAGCTCGCCGGCGTCGTCCGCGACGTCCGCCTCCTTGTTGTCCTGGGCACCCGTGTCGACCCGCCGGGCGGTGAAGCCCAGGTAGAAGCCGATCATGATGGACAGACCGAAGGCCAGGAACAGGGCCGTCGTACCGGCGGGCTCCTTCGACCACACGCCATAGACGATCGCCATGACGAGGATGAAGACGCTCAGCCAGATGAACATCTTGCCCTGGATCTTCACTTGCCGGCCTCCTTGCTGCCCGCGATGGCGCTCGCACCGTGATCGCCGTGCTCCAGCTGCTCGAGCGCCGCGATCTCAGGGTGGTGCAGGTCGAACGCCGGGGATTCGCTGCGGATCCGCGGCAGGGTGAGGAAGTTGTGCCGGGGCGGCGGGCAGGCGGTCGCCCACTCGAGCGAACGGCCGTAGCCCCACGGGTCGTCGACGCCGACCGGCTTGCCGTACTTGGCGGTCTTCCACACGTTGTAGAAGAACGGCAGGATCGACAGACCGAGCACGAAGGAGCTGATCGTCGAGATCGTGTTCAGGGCGGTGAAGCCGTCGGCCGCGAGGTAGTCGGCGTAACGACGCGGCATGCCCTCGGCACCCAGCCAGTGCTGGACCAGGAAGGTGCCGTGGAAGCCGATGAACAGCGTCCAGAAGGTGATCTTGCCGAGGCGCTCGTCCAGCATCTTGCCGGTCATCTTCGGCCACCAGAAGTGGAAGCCGGCGAACATCGCGAAGACGACGGTTCCGAAGACGACGTAGTGGAAGTGGGCCACCACGAAGTACGAGTCGGAGACGTGGAAGTCCATCGGCGGCGAGGCCAGGATGACACCGGTCAGACCACCGAAGGTGAAGGTGATCAGGAAGCCGGTCGCCCAGAGCATCGGTGTCTCGAAGGACAACGAGCCCTTCCACATCGTTCCGATCCAGTTGAAGAACTTCACGCCGGTCGGGACGGCGATGAGGAACGTCATGAAGGAGAAGAACGGCAGCAGAACACCACCGGTGACGTACATGTGGTGCGCCCACACCGTCACGGAGAGACCGGCGATCGA
This sequence comes from Streptomyces griseus subsp. griseus, assembly GCF_000720255.1. Taxonomy (GTDB): domain Bacteria; phylum Actinomycetota; class Actinomycetes; order Streptomycetales; family Streptomycetaceae; genus Streptomyces; species Streptomyces griseus_I. The sequence goes on from NZ_JOJE01000001.1 coordinate 471,324, forward strand.
GATGGTCGCGGCGATCAGGCCCATGTAGCCGAACATCGGCTTGCGGCTGAAGACCGGGATGATCTCACTGATGATACCGAAGAACGGTAGCGCGATGATGTACACCTCTGGATGGCCGAAGAACCAGAAGAGGTGTTGCCATAGCAAGGCTCCGCCGTTGGCCGCGTCGAAGACGTGGGCACCGAACTTGCGGTCCGCCTCCAGGGCGAACAGCGCGGCCGCGAGGACCGGGAAGGCCAGCAGGACCAGCACGGCGGTCAGCAGCACGTTCCACACGAAGATCGGCATGCGGAACATCGTCATGCCCGGTGCGCGCATGCAGATGATCGTGGTGATGAAGTTGACCGAGCCGAGGATGGTGCCGAAGCCGGAGAAGGCCAGACCCATGATCCACAGGTCGGCGCCGATGCCCGGGCTGCGGACCGCGTCCGACAGCGGGGAGTAGGCGAACCAGCCGAAGTCGGCCGCACCCGACGGCGTCAGGAATCCGCCGACCGCGATGAGAGAGCCGAACAGGTACAGCCAGTAGGCGAACATGTTCAGCCGCGGGAACGCCACGTCCGGCGCGCCGATCTGCAGCGGCATGATCCAGTTCGTGAAGCCGGCGAACAGCGGCGTCGCGAACATCAGCAGCATGATCGTGCCGTGCATCGTGAACGCCTGGTTGAACTGTTCGTTCGACATGATCTGCAGGCCCGGACGGGCCAGCTCGGCGCGCATGAAGAGCGCCATCACGCCACCGATGACGAAGAACGCGAACGACGTGACGAGGTACAGCGTGCCGATCGTCTTGTGGTCCGTGGTCGTCAGCCACTTGATGACGACTTCACCGCGGCGTTGGCGCCGGACCGGCAGCTCGTCCTGGTAGTGGGACCCTGCTGCCGCGGCACCCTGGGGTTCGTTGAGGATGCTCACAGGTTGTTCGTCTCCCGGTTCTTCTCGTGGCTCGTCTGCTCGATGCCCGCGGGAACGTAACCGGTCTGCCCCTTCTTGGCGAGGTCCTTGAGGTGCTGCTCGTAGCGCTCGGGGGAGACGACCTTCACGTTGAACAGCATCCGGGAGTGGTCGACGCCGCAGAGCTCGGCGCACTTGCCCAGGAAGGTGCCCTGCTTGTTCGGGGTCACCTGGAAGGCATTGGTGTGGCCCGGGATGACGTCCTGCTTCATCAGGAACGGCACCACCCAGAAGGAGTGGATGACGTCACGCGAGGTGAGGATGAAGCGGACCGTCTTGCCCTCGGGGAGCCAGAGGGTCGGACCCGGGTTGTGGGTCTGCGGGTTCCGCTCGCCGGGGGTGCCACAGGTGTAGACGCCGCCCGCGTCGGCCGGGAACTGGTCCTTGAACCGGTTCGGAATCGCGTCGAGGTTCTTGTCGGTCTTCGCGTTGCCGGTGGAACCCTCGACGTTCTCGACGTAGTTGAAGCACCAGCTCCACTGGAACCCGACCACGTTGACCGTGACGTCGGGCTTCTTGTCGAGGCTGAGGAGCTTCGACTCGTCGCGGGCGGTGAAGTAGAACAGCACCGAGACGATGATGATCGGAACGACCGTGTAGAGCGCCTCGATCGGCATGTTGTACCGGGTCTGCGGAGGGATCTCCACCTTGGTGCGGCTGCGCCGGTGGAACATCGCACTCCACAGGATGAGGCCCCACACCAGCACGCCGACGGCGAGCGCGGCAGCCCAGGATCCCTGCCACAGGGAGAGGATCCGCGGAGCCTCTTCCGTGGTGGGGGTGGGCATACCAAGGCGGGGGAAGTCCTCCCATGTGCAACCGGTGGCGGTCGCCAGGACCAGGCCCGCGGTCATTGCCTGCAGCAGCTTCCGCCGCATCGGGCGCCGCGGCGAGCGGTCGGAGCCGTTGGGACTCACGTAGCGCCTTCCCGAGAGTCTCGCCCGCGCGGTTGGCTGCGGCCTTCTCGCTGGTCGGTCGCCGCCCTGCGTCGGGCAGGGGTTTGGATGTTTATGCGGACCAAACCCTACTGGACGCCTTCGGGCGGGTCGCGGGGAGGGGTGCCATACGCGCCGCGGGTCAGCCCGAAGGGGGGTTGCCCGGCGGGAGCGCCCCATATCTCGGGCAGTTCGGTTGCGTTCGCGGCTGCGGATCCGTCGTGGTTCGTCGCGCCACGCGGCGGAGCCGCACATGTCACTGTCCCGCACCCCTTCGGGGCGCTTAGCGTTGCTGTGTGTCCTACTTCGATGCCGCATCCTCCGCTCCTCTCCATCCCGTCGCTCGGCAGGCTCTGCAGGCCTCACTCGACGAAGGGTGGGCCGACCCTGCCCGCCTGTACCGGGAGGGGCGCAGGGCACGGATGCTGCTGGACGCAGCACGGGAGGCGGCTGCCGAGGCGGTGGGGTGCCGAGCCGACGAGCTGGTGTTCACCTCGTCGGGGACCCGGGCCGTGCACTCCGGTATCGCGGGGGTGTTGGCGGGGCGGCGGCGGATCGGGCGCCACCTGATCGTGTCAGCGGTCGAACATTCTTCGGTTCTGCATTCGGCGGAGACGTTCGAGGCGGACGGTGGCGCGGTGACGCGAGTACCGGTGCTGCGGACGGGAGCGGTGGCCGTCGAGGCGTATGCGGATGCCCTTCGCGCCGACACGGCCCTGGCGTGTCTCCAGTCGGCCAACCACGAGGTGGGGACGGAGCAGCCGGTGGCCGAGGTGGCCGAGGTGTGCCGGGCGGCCGGGGTCCCGTTGCTCGTGGACGCGGCGCAGTCGCTGGGCTGGGGGCCGGTGGACGGCGATTGGTCGGCTTTGGCGGCAACTGCCCACAAATGGGGCGGTCCGTCGGGAGTTGGGTTGCTCGTGGTGCGGAAGGGGGTACGGTTCGCGGCTCAAGGTCCGGTGGACGAGCGGGAGTCGGGGCGGGCGGCCGGGTTCGAGAACATCCCGGCGATCGTCGCCGCTGCGGCCTCGCTGCGGGCGGTGCGGGCGGAGGCGGCGGCCGAGGCGGTACGGCTGCGGGAGCTGACGGACCGGATCCGGGCACGGGTGCCGGAACTGGTGCCGGACGTGGAGGTGGTCGGCGACCCGGTGCGCCGGCTGCCCGGCGTGGTCACCTTCTCCTGCCTCTACGTCGACGGGGAGGCCCTCCTCCACGAGCTGGACCGGGCTGACTTCTCCGTCTCCTCCGGCTCGTCCTGCACGAGCAGCACCCTGACGCCCAGCCACGTCCTGAAGGCGATGGGCGTGCTGAGTGAGGGGAACGTGCGGGTGTCGCTGCCGCTGGGGACACCCGCGGAGGAGGTGGAGCGGTTCCTGTCCGTTCTCCGGGACGCGGTGACGACGGTGCGGGAGAAGCTCGGCGCACCGGCATCATCCCCGGCCACGGTGTCCCGGGAGGACACCCTCGTCGTGGACACCCTCGGCAAGCGGTGCCCGATCCCGGTCATCGAACTGGCGAAGGTCATCGGAGACGTACCGGTCGGCGGCACGGTACGCGTCCTCTCCGACGACGAGGCGGCCCGCCTGGACATCCCGGCGTGGTGCGAGATGCGGGGGCAGGAGTACGAAGGTGAGGAGCCGGCGGAGAAGGGAACCGCTTACGTGATCCGCCGGCTCAGCTGACGCACCCGCACCCGGCCTCAGAGATGCGTCCGGACCTCCGCCGCCGCATCGTCCCCGTACGCCTTGGTGAACCGGTCCATGAAGTGCCCGCGCAGCAACTGGTACTCCTGCGTGCCGACCGTCTCGATGACGAGAGTCGCCAGCATGCACCCGACCTGCGCGGCCCGCTCCAGGGAGACACCCCAGGCCAGCCCCGAGAGGAAGCCCGCGCGGAACGCGTCGCCGACACCCGTGGGGTCGGCCTTGCGCTCCTCGTCCGGGCAGCCGACCTCGATCGGGTCCTCGCCGGCCTGCTCGATCCGGACGCCGCGGGAGCCGAGGGTCGTCACCCGGTGGCCGACCCGGGAGAGGATCTCCTCGTCCGTCCAGCCCGTCTTGGACTCGATGAGGCCCTTCTCGTACTCGTTGGAGAAGAGGTAGGTCGCCCCGTCCAGCAGTATCCGGATCTCCTCCCCGTTCATCCGGGCGATCTGCTGGGAGAAGTCGGCGGCGAACGGGATGGACCGGGAGCGGCACTCCTCGGTGTGCCTGAGCATCGCCTCCGGGTCGTCCGCGCCGATGGAGACCAGGTCCAGGCCGCCGACGCGGTCCGCGACGGTCTTCAGCTCGATCAGGCGGGCCTCGCTCATCGCGCCCGTGTAGAAGGAGCCGATCTGGTTGTGATCGGAGTCGGTGGTGCAGACGAAGCGGGCGGTGTGCAGGGTCTCGGAGATGCGGACCGAGTCGGTGTCGACGCCGTGCCGGTCGAGCCAGGCGCGGTACTCGTCGAAGTCGGATCCCGCGGCGCCCACCAGGATCGGCCGGGTGCCCAGCTGGCCCATGCCGAAGGCGATGTTCGCGCCGACTCCGCCCCGGCGTACGTCGAGCTGGTCGACGAGGAAGGACAGCGAGACCGTGTGCAGCTGGTCCGCGACGAACTGGTCGGCGAAGCGGCCGGGGAAGGTCATGAGGTGGTCGGTGGCGATGGAGCCGGTGACTGCGATGCGCACGGCGTGGACTCTCCTGCGGGGAGACGGATTGACAGTTCACGCTATCGGGTCGGCGCCGGGCTCTGAAGCAGGCAAAACTACCCGATAGTAGATCTTTCTTCGCAGGGTTTGGGGTGCCTACGGTTCCCTCATGACAAACCTTACGGTCCATGCCCCCGTCCCGGCCGACTTCGAGGGCGACCTGGCGTCACTGCGTGGCGACTGTGCCCGGATGGTGCCGCACTGGACGACTCCCGACCGGATCATTTCCACTCCCGTCTCCCCCGCGCTCATCCACGGTGTGAACGTGCCGCCGTCGTCGGCGCGGCTGCTGGAGGCGATGTCGGACTACGGGGACTGAGCCGGCCGCGCTTCGAAGGGCACGGGGCGCTTTTTGAGGGAACCGTGCGCTCCCCCGCTGCGTCCCATCGCTGTCCCCCGTAAAGAGGATGCGGGATACGACAGCAGTGCAGCCGAAGGAGCGATGCGGTGAACACCGAGCGACCCGAGAACGACGACTCCACGGGCGCCTCCGGCGACGTTCCGGAGGATGCCCGGGAGGAGAAGGGGGCTGTCGGCTCGGGAGAGGCCGAGACGGGGGCCGAGGACGAGGTCCGCGGCGAGGCGGAGGAAGACCGGACCGAGGTGGCGGCGGAAGCTCCCCGAGACCCGGCGAAGGCCGAGGCCGAGGCCGATGGCGAGCCGGAGACGCCCTCGACGGCAAGCGAGACCGACGCGGCCGCTGACACCGGCGCCACCGCCGACGCCGACGCCACCCCCGCTGGAACCGGCGACGAGAAGCCCAGCGCGGCTGCCCGAACAGTGGCCGACGCGCCCACCTCCGCCACCGAGCCGCTCGCCTCCGCCACCGAGGCGCCCGCCTCCCCCGGCGACGACGCCGAACTCACGCCTCTCGCTCACGGCGAGCCCTCCGCCGGTGCCCCCGGGCGTCGACGCTCCCCCGCGATCATCGCGTCCGTGGCCGCTGCCGTGCTGTTGGTCGGGGGCGGTGGGGCGTTCCTCGCGGCGAACGCTTCCGGTGGAAGCGGGGGCGGTACGGAGTCGGGGGCGCCCGGTGGGGGCGGGACTCCGCCGCCGATCGCGCTGGACGGGTATTCCGAGGCGAGCCCCAGCGGGGGGACCAACGGGATCGCGCCCGGCGAGCCCAATCCGTACGGCCAGTCGTTCAAGGTCGACGGCAAACTCCCGGACGGTCCCGACTCGGCGCCCGTCTACTGGGCGAAGGGCGAGGTCACCAAGGAAGAGGTGGCTGGTCTCGCCAAGGCGCTCGGTGTCGACGGGGCGCCGGTGGCCGAGGGTGAGGCCTGGCAGGTGGGTCCGGCCAAGGCCGGCGAGGGGCCGACTCTGCACGTGGACCGGAAGGCGCCGGGCGCCTGGACGTTCACCCGGTTCACCCCCGGTACCGACAACTGCAAGGGCGGCGCCGCCGTCTGCATGAAGGACCCCATGTCACCGGCCGCCGACCCCGTGAGCGTGGAGGCCGCGAAGAAGGCGGCCGCGCCGGTCCTCAAGGCTGTGGGCCAGGACGACGCGAAGGTGGACGCGAGCCAGGTCATGGGCGCGCAGCGGGTCGTGAACGCCGATCCCGTGGTCGGCGGGCTGCCCACGAACGGCTGGACGACCGCGCTGACCATCGGTCTGCAGGGCGAGATCGTCGGCGGCAGCGGCCAGCTGGACGCTCCGGTCAAGGGCGACACGTATCCCGTGCTCGGCGCGCGGAAGACGCTCGAGTTGCTGAGCACCACTCCGGGGGCGGCCCATCGAGGGGTGTCGAGCGAGGCTCCGGCGACGGAGTCCACCACGGTCGAGGGCGCGGTGTTCGGGCTGGCCTCGCACACCTCGCGCGGACAGCAGACGCTCCTGCCGTCCTGGTTCTTCGAGGTACGCGCGCCGGGGTCCGACGAGGTCGCCACGGTGACGTACCCCGCGCTCGACCCCAAGTACCTCACCTCGACCATCACGAGCGAGCCGTCCGGGCAGCCCAGCCCGCGGCCGAGCGGCCCCGGCGACGAGGCGACCGGAGCGCCGCGGGACGTCAAGGTGGACGGCTACACGGCCGAGGGCAAGGAGCTGACCGTGAGCTTCACGGGCGGGGTGTGCGCGGACTACCGGACGACGGCGAAGGAGAGCGGGGACAAGGTGACCGTCACCGTGACCGAGACCCCGTACCCGGACAAGGTCTGCATCATGATCGCCAAGGTCTACCACCAGACCGTGCAGCTGGACGAGCCACTCGGCGACCGGAAGGTGGTCGGCACGGGCGGCAAGGCGGTTCCGCTGGAGAAGCCCGGGGCGCGGCTGCCGGAGACCTCGGCCCGTTAGCCCATCCGGACACGCGCGAAGGCGGCGGCCCCTCGGAGGGGACCGCCGCCTTCGTGTGGTTCAGCCGGCGTGGGCGGCTCAGTTGAAGGAGTCGCCGCAGGCGCAGGAACCGGTCGCGTTCGGGTTGTCGATCGTGAAGCCCTGCTTCTCGATGGTGTCGACGAAGTCGATGGAGGCGCCGCCCAGGTACGGGGCGCTCATCCGGTCGGTGACGACCTTGACGCCACCGAAGTCCTTGACCACGTCACCGTCGAGGGAACGCTCGTCGAAGAAGAGCTGGTAGCGCAGGCCCGAGCAACCGCCGGGCTGAACGGCGACGCGCAGCGCCAGATCGTCACGGCCTTCCTGGTCGAGCAGGGCCTTGACCTTCGCCGCGGCGGCGTCGGACAGGATGATGCCGTCGTCGGTGACGGTGCTGGTCTCGTCCGATACGGACATCTACATCTCTCCCGGGTTGTACGGAGACTGCTTGCCGACGGTTGCAACCGGCGGGGCCGCGGATTCATTCCGGGCCGGGGACTTGTTTCCCCTTTTCCTTTTCATGCTCGCACACACGCGGGGGAAAGCCAGAGGCGTCCTCGGGATTCATGTCACATCGACGCTATGGGCATCGTCAAAGTGACATGAAGCAGTTATGATAGATAACGTCAATTCGACGAAAAGTAGAAAGGGTGCGTGTCGTGACCACCGCCCCCACCCAGGAGCTCGACGTACAGCCGACGCCCCTCGCCCTGCTGCTCCTCGGCCGTGAGGCCGACCCGAAGAGCGAGCGGGGCGTGGACTGCCCCGGCGACCTTCCCTCCCCCTCCGACCCGGACCTGGTCGAGCGCGCCCGCGCGGCCAAGGAGAAGCTCGGGGACAAGGTCTTCGTGCTCGGCCACCACTACCAGCGCGACGAGGTCATCCAGTTCGCCGATGTGACGGGTGACTCCTTCAAGCTGGCCCGGGACGCGGCCGCCCGGCCAGAGGCCGAGTACATCGTCTTCTGCGGTGTCCACTTCATGGCGGAGTCCGCGGACATCCTGACCGGCGACGACCAGAAGGTCGTCCTGCCGGACCTGGCCGCCGGCTGCTCGATGGCCGACATGGCGACGGCCGAGCAGGTCGCCGAGTGCTGGGACGTGCTCACCGAGGCCGGCATAGCCGAGCAGGTCGTGCCCGTGTCGTACATGAACTCGTCCGCGGACATCAAGGCGTTCACGGGCAGGCACGGGGGCACCATCTGCACGTCGTCGAACGCGAAGCGGGCCCTGGAGTGGGCCTTCGAGCAGGGCGAGCCCGCCACGACGAAGGTCCTGTTCCTGCCCGACCAGCACCTCGGCCGCAACACCGCCGTCCGGGACATGGGCCTGTCCCTGGAGGACTGCGTCGTCTACAACCCGCACAAGCCGAACGGCGGGCTGACGACGGAGGAGCTGCGCGCAGCGAAGATGATCCTGTGGCGCGGTCACTGCTCGGTGCACGGCCGGTTCAGCCTGGAGTCCGTGCGGGACGTGCGCGAGCGCATCCCCGGCGTGAACGTGCTGGTCCACCCGGAGTGCAAGCACGAGGTGGTCGCCGCCGCGGACTACGTCGGCTCGACCGAGTACATCATCAAGGCGCTGGAGGCGGCCCCGGCCGGCTCCAAGTGGGCCATCGGCACCGAGCTGAACCTGGTCCGCCGCCTGGCGAACCGATTCGCCCCCGAGGGCAAGGAGATCGTCTTCCTCGACCGGACGGTCTGCTTCTGCTCCACGATGAACCGCATCGACCTGCCGCACCTGGTCTGGACCCTGGAGTCCCTCGCCGAGGGCAAGCTCGTCAACCGCATCCAGGTCGACCAGGAGACCGAGGCGTACGCCAAGCTGGCGCTGGAGCGGATGCTGGCGCTGCCGTAGCACCGGCTGCCGACGTGGCTCACCTCGAGGCGGGTTTCCGCTCGGGGTGGGCCGGGTCGAGGCTGAAGACGGTGCCGTCGGGGTTCAGCACCACGAGGGCGCCCTCGTCGAGGAAGACCCTCGACGCGTAGGGCATGCCGACGACCTGGTCGGCCCGGGAGGAGGACTCCCACAGCAGGGTGCCCTCGCGGGCGTCGAGGGCGGCGACGCGTCCGCCGGGGCTGGACACGTACACCGTGCGTCCCTGTCCGTCGGTACCGGAGTGCCGGGCTGCTTCGGCTCGAACCCCCTTCCCCCGCAGAGCAGTTGGAGCTCACAGGATTCGTCACGCACGACGGCGGCCGTTTCCCGGACCTGTCGGGGTCCGGGAAACGGCCGCCGTCGCTGACGGTTCGTCACACGCGGGCGTGCTCCGGCTCGTCCGAGTCCGACGTGGCACCGTCGGTCAGGCCCGCCTTCTTCGCGCGCTTCGCCGCCCGCTTCTTCGCGCGGCGCTCCTTGCGCAGCTCCAGCATCGCGTAGAGCGTCGGGACGAGCAGCAGGGTCAGCAGGGTCGACGTGATGAGGCCGCCGATCACGACCACCGCCAGCGGCTGGGCGATGAAGCCGCCCTCTCCGGTGACCCCGAGGGCCATCGGGAGGAGGGCGAAGATCGTCGCCAGAGCCGTCATCAGGATGGGGCGGAGCCGGTGACGGCCGCCCTCGACGACCGCCTCGACGACGCCGTATCCCTGCTTGCGGTACTGGTTGATGAGGTCGATCAGCACGATCGCGTTGGTGACCACGATGCCGATCAGCATCAGCATGCCGATCATCGCCGGGACGCCCATGGGGGTGCCGGTGACGAGCAGCAGGCCGATGGCGCCGGTCGCCGCGAACGGGATGGAGACCAGCAGGATCAGCGGCTGGGCCAGCGAGCGGAACGTCGTGACCAGGAGCATGAAGACGATCGCGATCGCCGCGAGCATCGCCAGGCCGAGGTTCTTGAACGCGTCGTCCTGGTCCTGGGAGACACCGCCGATCTCGGCCGTGGCGCCCGCCGGGAGCTTCAGGGCGTTGATCTTGGCCTGGAGGTCCGCGCTGACCCCGCCCGTGTTGTCACCGGTCGGCTTGGCGCTGATGGTGGCCGCGCGCCGGCCGTCGATCCGGGTCATCGACACCGGTCCGTCGACCAGCTTCACGGTCGCGATGTCACCCAGCTTCACCGGGCCCAGGGGCAGGTCCTTCAGCTGCTGGAGCGTCTTCGCCGGCTTGGCCGAGGTGATGACGACGTCCCGCTCGGTGTCGTCGAGGATCGCCTTGGCGGTGGTGGTGCCCCGTACCGCCTGGGTCACCGCGGCGCCCAGCGTCTGGTCGTCGAAGCCGGCCGCGGCCGCCTTGTCGTTGGCCTTGACCGAGATGCGCGGCACGCTCTGGGACAGGTCGCTGGTCACGTCCGTGACGTGGTCGAGGCCGGCCACCGCGTCCCGGACCTCCTCGGCGGCCTGGCGCAGCACACCGGCGTCGGCCGCCTTCACGACGACGCTGAGGTCCTGGTTGCCGAAGCCGTCACCGACGCCGACCGTGGTCGTGCCGACGCCCTTGAGCTTGCCGAGGCCCTCCTCGATACGGTCCTGGACGTCCTCGGACGACGCCGAGTCCTCCAGCATGACCTGGTAGGAGGCCTGGTTGGAGTCCGTGCCGCCGCCGAAGGCGGCCAGGAAGCCGGAGGAGCCGATGGTGACCTGGTAGTCCTTGACGCCCTTGGTGTCGCCGAGCAGGGCCTCGACCTTCTTCGCCTGTACGTCGGTCGCGCCCAGGCTGGTGCCCGGCTTCAGCTCCTGCTTGACGGTGAGGACCTGCTGCTCGCCCTGGTCGAAGAAGTTCGTCTTCAGCAGCGGCGCCATGCCGAAGGTGCCGACGAGGACCACCACGGCGATCGCCACGCTGGTCAGCCGGCGCCGGGTCGCGAACCGCAGGACGGGGACGTAGACGCGCTGGAGGCGGCTCTTCGCCTCCTTCTCCTCCGCCGCGCGGCGCGCCTCCTCGGCGTCCTCGGGGGTGCCCTTCGGGGCGCGCAGGAACCAGTACGACAGGACGGGGACGACCGTCAGCGACACCACCAGGGACGCCAGCAGCGCCGCCGTCACGGTGAGGCTGAAGGCACCGAAGAACTCGCCCACCAGGCCGCCGACCAGGCCGATCGGCAGGAAGACGGCGACCGTGGTGAGGGTGGAGGAGGTGACCGCACCGGCGACCTCGCGGACCGCGGTGAGGATCGCCGACTCGCGCTCCTCGCCGTAGCCGAGGTGGCGCTTGATGTTCTCCAGGACCACGATCGAGTCGTCGACGACCCGGCCGATCGCGATGGTCAGCGCGCCCAGCGTCAACATGTTCAGGGAGAGGTCCCGCGTCCACAGGACGATCAGGGCGAGGACGACCGAGAGCGGGATGGAGACCGCGGTGACCAGCGTCGAGCGGATGGACGCCAGGAAGACCAGGATGACGAGGACCGCGAAGAGCAGACCGAGCGCGCCCTCCGTCGTGAGGCCCTCGATGGACTTCTTCACCGCCGGGCCCTGGTCGCTGACCACGGTGACGGAGGCACCGGCGCCGAGGTCCTCGCGCATGCCGGGCAGCTTGTCCTCGACCGCGTCCGAGATGGCGACCGCGCTGCCGTCGTGGTCCATGGTGACCGCGACGGCGAGGCTGGGCCTGCCGTTCGTCCGGGTGATCGAGTCGGCGGGGGCCTCCCGCTCCTCGACGGTGGCCACGTCACCCAGGCGGACCGGCTTCTTCCTGCCGGTGATCATCAGGTCCTGGATCTGCTTCAGGGAGGTGAAGCCGCCGCCGACCTGGACGGTGCGGTTGGCGCCGTCCTCGTCGAAGGAACCGGCCGGGACGGTGGCGCCGCCCGCCTGCAGGGCCTGGCCGAGCTCCCGCGTGGTCAGTCCGGCCTTGGCCAGCTTCGCGTCGTCGGGCGTGACGGTGACCCGGAGGTCCCGCACGCCGTCCAGGGTGACCTGGCCGACGCCGTCGATGTCCTTCAGGTCCGGCACGATCGTCTTGTCGAGCCGGTCGGCGAGGGCCTGCTGGTCCTTGTCGGAGGTGACGGCGAGGACGACGGTCGGGATGTCGTCCGTGGAACCGGCGACGACCTGCGGGTCCACGTCGTCCGGGAGCTGGACGCGGGCCCGGTTGACGGCCTGCTGGACGTCGGCGACGAGTTGCTTGGTGTCGTTGCCGTAGTCGAAGGACGCCATGATCACGGCGTTGCCCTCACTGGCCGTGGAGGTGACGCCGGTGAGGCCGTCGACGGCCTCAAGGGAGTCCTCGATGGGCTCGACGACCTGCTTCTCGACCACGTCCGGCGACGCGCCCTGGAAGGGCGCGATGACGGACACCACCGGCAGTTCGATGGTGGGCAGGAGCTGCTGTTTGAGCTGGGGTATCGCGATCGCCCCGAAGGCGAGCGCGATGATCGACATCAGGCCGATCAGGGCCCGTTGTGCGAGGCTGAACCTGGACAGCCAGGACATGGGTCAGGGTCTCTCTTCTGTGAGCGGCAGAAGCGGCAGCAGGCGCACAGATGAGCGCCCGCCCTTACACCTTGAGCCATCGGGAGAGGGCGATCCCTAGCCCCCAGGTCCATTTCCTTATACGGCGCATACTCCGGCCGCAGTACGCCCGGGTAGAGGTCACTCCACCCTTGGGCGTACCAGGCCCGACTCGTAGGCGATCACCACGAGCTGGGCCCGGTCCCGGGCGCCGAGCTTGGCCATGGCCCGGTTGACGTGTGTCTTCACCGTCAGCGGGCTCACCTCCAGGCGTTCGGCGATCTCGTCGTTGGAGAGGCCGCCGGCGACCTGGACGAGGACCTCGCGCTCCCGCACCGTGAGCGTCTCCAGACGTTCGGCGCGGGCGGGGTCGCGGTCGTCGTCCGCCGCGTCGCCCTGGGCGAGGAAGCGGGCGATCAGGCCCTTGGTGGCGGCCGGGGAGAGCAGGGCCTCGCCGCCGGCGGCGACCCGGATGGCGTTGAGGAGTTCCTCGGGTTCGGAGCCCTTGCCCAGGAAGCCGGAGGCGCCCGCGCGCAGCGACCGCACAACGTAGTCGTCCACCTCGAAGGTGGTCAGGATGACCACGCGGACATGGGCCAGCGCGGGGTCGGCGCTGATCAGGCGAGTGGCGGCGAGACCGTCCGTGCCGGGCATCCGGATGTCCATCAGGACCACGTCGGCACGCTCCCGCTTCGCCAGCAGGACCGCCTCCTCGCCGTCGGACGCCTCGCCGACCACCTCCATGTCGGGCTCGGAGTCGACGAGCACACGAAAGGCGCTGCGGAGCAGCGCCTGGTCGTCGGCGAGCAGGACACGGATCGTCATACGAGGTCCTTCGGGGCGGGGGCGGTCTTGACCGGCAGGATCGCATGCACACGGAAACCGCCGCCGTAGCGGAGACCGGTGGTGAGGGTGCCGCGCAGGGCGGTGACGCGCTCGCGCATGCCGAGCAGACCGTGGCCGCCGCCTCCGCCGGGGCGGTCGCCGTCCTCCGGGCGGTCGTCGGAGGCAGGACGGGCGCCTGCCTCGGGGGGTTCCGCCGGGGCCGGGCGGCCGTTGTCGAGGACGGTGATCTCGATGTCGGGCCCGACGCGGACGACGCTCACCTCGGCCTTGGCCTCGATGCCCGCGTGCTTCTGCACGTTGGTGAGGGCCTCCTGGATGACGCGGTAGGCGGCCAGATCGACGGCGGCGGGCAGGGTGGTGCCGTGGTCGGCGCGGGCGACCTCGACCTGGAGGCCGGCGTTGCGGAAGGTGCCGACGAGTTCGTCGAGGCGGTCCAGGCCCGGCGCGGGCTCGGTCGGCGCCTCCGGGTCGCCGGACTGGCGCAGCAGACCGACCGTGGCGCGCAGTTCGTTGAGCGCGGAGCGGCTGGCCTCCCGTACGTGGGCGAGGGCCTCCTTGGCCTGGTCGGGGCGCTTGTCCATGACGTGCGCGGCGACGCCCGCCTGGACGTTGACCAGGGCGATGTGGTGGGCGACGACGTCGTGCAGGTCACGGGCGATGCGCAGGCGTTCCTCGGCGACGCGGCGGCGGGCCTCCTCCTCGCGGGTGCGCTCCGCGCGTTCGGCGCGCTCCCTGATGGCGTGGATGAAGGCGCGACGGCTGCGGACGGCATCGCCCGCGGTGGCGCCGATGCCGGTCCAGGCGAAGATGCCGAGGTTCTCCTGGGCGTACCAGGGCAGGGAGCCGGCGAGCATGGCGGCGCCGGTGAGGACGGTCATGGTGAGCAGGCCGACGCGCCAGGTGGTGGGGCGGTCGGTGGTGGAGGCGACGGTGTAGAGGGCGATGACGGCGGACATCGCCACGGGGGCCCGGGGGTCGCCGGTGACGGACTCGACGACCGACAGGGTGCCGGTGAGGGCGAGGACCGTCATGGGGGCGCGGCGCCGGAAGACCAGGACGGCGGCGGCGAGGGTCATCAGGACCAGGCTGAAGGGGTCCGGCGTGCGCAGGCCCCAGGTGACACCGTCCTCCCCGTGCGGGTCCACGAACGAGCCGGCCACCATGCACACCAGCACACCGGCCGCCAGCGCCGCGTCCAGCGCGAGGGGGTGGGCCTTGGCCTGGCACCGGGCGCGTTCGAGTGTGCTCACGGTTGATTACGGTACGGGGGAGTTGTCTTCACCGGTACCGGTGTGTGGGGGTCTGCCGCGAAGCCCCCGTCACCCCGGGATCAAACCGTCGTCGCTGAGCATCTCGCGGACCTCCTCCAGGGTCGCGTCCGGGGACGGGAGGATGAGGTCCGACGGTTCCAGGGAGTCGTCGGGGAGGGGCTCACCGAGGTCGCGGACCTTGGTGAGCAGGGCCTGGAGGGTGCGGCGGAAGCCGGGGCCGTCGCCGTTCTCCATCTCGGCCAGGAGTTCGTCGTCCAGCTTGTTCAACTCGGCGAGGTGGCTGTCGGCCAGTACCACCTGCCCCTCCCCCATGATCCGTACGATCATGTCGCCTCCTCGGCGTGGGCCCTTTACCGCTCGTCTACTGCTTGTCGAAGCGCGGGGTGTCCTGCGGCTGCTGCTGCCCCTGCGACTGGCCGCTGCCGCCCTCGATGGCCTGCTGTCCCGAGGACGAGCCTCCGGCCAGCTCCGCCTTCATGCGCTGCAGCTCCAGCTCTACATCCGTACCACCGGAGAGCCGGTCCAGCTCGGCCTGGAGGTCGTCCTTGGCCATGCCGGTGGGGTCGTCGAGGGCGCCGGAGGCGAGGAGCTCGTCGAGGGCGCCGGCGCGGGCCTGGAGCTGCGCGGTCTTGTCCTCGGCGCGCTGGATGGCCAGGCCGACGTCGCCCATCTCCTCGGAGATGCCGGAGAAGGCCTCGCCGATCCGGGTCTGGGCCTGGGCCGCGGTGTACGTCGCCTTGATCGTCTCCTTCTTCGTACGGAAGGCGTCGACCTTGGCCTGGAGGCGCTGGGCCGCGAGGGTGAGCTTCTCCTCCTCGCCCTGCAGCGTGGCGTGCTGCGTCTCCAGGTCCGTCACCTGCTGCTGGAGCGCCGCGCGGCGGGAGAGCGCCTCGCGGGCGAGGTCCTCACGGCCCAGCGCGAGCGCCTTGCGGCCCTGGTCCTCCAGCTTGGACGACTGTGACTGCAACTGGTTGAGCTGAAGTTCCAGACGCTTGCGGGAGGTCGCCACGTCGGCGACGCCGCGGCGGACCTTCTGGAGGAGCTCCAGCTGCTTCTGGTACGAGTAATCGAGGGTCTCGCGCGGGTCCTCGGCCCGGTCAAGGGCCTTGTTCGCCTTCGCGCGGAAGATCATCCCCATACGCTTCATGACACCGCTCATGGGCTTCGCGCGCCCCCTTCTGACGTCCAGCTCCAGCTCTGCGACAGAACCCACAGTACGGGCCCTGCATCCATTGACGCACTGTTCGGGGCCGGATGCGCTCATCCCCAAGGACGAGTGCGTACGCCTCCGGTCCGGCGTAGGGAGTAGGTGGCCCCCGGGTTCCACGACGTTCGCCGGGGGAGCCGCGGGTGTGCGCAACGTCCCCCTCTGTCCCCCTACAGGACGACTGGTGTTGCCGGATCGTTCCCCGCGGGGCTGGGGTCCATGCCCCGGACCCCGTACCCTTGGGTTTTGTGTTCCGTAGCCGTGCCAAGGAAGAGAAGGCCCCGAGCGCCGACGGCGCTCCGGTGACCCTCACCAAGCAGACCCGTGACCCGCAGGCCAAGAAGGGCAGGCCCACGCCCAAGCGCAATGAGGCCCAGTCCCAGCGCCGCAGCGTCGCCAACACCTCGCTGACGCGCAAGGACGCCGCCAAGCGGCAGCGCGAGGAGCGCCGTGCCGCGATGGAGCGGCAGCGCCAGGCGCTGGCCGGCGGGGACGAGCGGTTCCTGCCCGCCCGCGACAAGGGCCCGGTCCGCAAGTTCGCGCGTGACTTCATCGACTCGCGGTTCAACGTGGCGGAGTTCTTCCTGCCGATGGCCGTGGTCATCCTCGTGCTGAGCATGGTGCGCGTGGGCTCGCTGCAGAGCATCGCGCTGCTGCTGTGGCTGGTCGTGATCGTGCTGATCGTCCTGGACTCGTTCCTCACGAGCTTCCGGCTGCGCAAGCAGCTGACCGCGCGCTTCCCCGACCAGAACCGGCGCGGCGCGGTCGCCTACGCCCTGATGCGCTCCCTCCAGATGCGTCGGCTCCGGCTGCCCAAGCCGCAGGTCAAGCGCGGAGAGCGGCCCTGAGCACGGAGTCGTTCACCGGGGGTGCGGCGCAGGCCTGGCTCGGCATGCTGGGCGGGCTGCGGAACGTCGTACGGCAGGAACTCGTCGCGCGCCAGCTCGACGAGCAGATAGTGGGCCGGTACCCGGTCGGGCAGCGGCTGCGGGTGCTCGACGTGGGGATGGGCCAGGGCACGCAGGCGCTGCGGCTGGCGCGGGCCGGGCACCAGGTGACCGGTGTGGAGCAGGACGCGACGATGATCGCGGCGGCCCGGGAGTCCCTGTCCGGCGAGCCGGAGGGCATCCGGGAGCGGATGCGGATCGTCGAGGGCGACGGCCGGGACACCGGCGTGCACTTCCTGCCCGGCAGCTTCGACGTCGTGCTGTGCCACGGCGTGCTGATGTACGTCGAGGAGCCGGACGCCCTGCTGGCCGGGCTGGCCCGGATGCTGGCCCCGGGCGGGCTGCTGTCGCTGCTCGTGCGCAACGGCGACGCGCTGGCGATGCGGCCGGGGCGGTCCGGCGACTGGGCCGCCGCCCTGGGCGCCTTCGACACGGCGGCGTACACCAACCGACTCGGGCTCGACGTCCGCGCGGACCGGCTCGCCACGCTGACGGCGACGCTGGCCGGGATCGGGGCGCCGCTGCGGAGCTGGTACGGCGTGCGGGTCTTCACCGACGACGCGGCGGACGGGGCGGAGCTGCCGCCGGACATGGACGCGCTGCTCGCGGCGGAGGAACGGGCGGGGCGCACGGATCCGTATCGCGGGGTGGCGGCATTGCTGCACCTGTGCGGGGTGCGTGGCTGACCTCCCCTCACACGAACGGGACACGAAGCGGGGCGGCCCTGGCGGGCCGCCCCTTCTTGCTGTCCTGTGGCGTCCTTCAGCTGTCTACGACGCCTGCTCCTCGGCGTGCAGGCTCATCGGGCCGTAGATCTCCGTGACGTCCTCGAACAGCCGTACCTGGTCCGTGCCGCCTTCGAGCAGGGCCTTCCAGTGCTCCCCGACCCACGACTCGGCGTCTCCTTGGGTCGTGAACTCCTCCGGCTGCACCGCGGGCTGGACCTCCGTCCCGTCGGCCTTCTCGAACCGCCACGTCCATGCCGCCATGTACGCCTCCCAGATGTGAACAGGTGCAGGGCATGAAGCCTATGTGTTCCCCCCGTCGCGCCGTCGAAGACCGCGGCGGTTGGTCGCCCGCGGGTCGCTTCGGGAACCCCGTGGGGGGTCTCGGGCGCGCACGCCGGACAGGGGACGGTGAGAATCGGTTGCGTGGAAGTTACTTTGCTCGGTACCGGTGCCCCCGACGGACTCCCCCGTCCCGACTGTCCCTGCGCGGTGTGCGCGACCTCGGTCGGGGCGGACGCGCGCGCGGCGACCGCGCTGCTCGTGGACGGGACGCTGCTGCTGGACCTGACGCCCGGCGCGGCGTTCGCGGCGGCGCGGGCGGGCCATTCACTCGCGGGTGTGAGGCAGGTGCTGCTGTCGCATCCGCACGACGGGCCGCCGGTCGAGGTGCCGGCCGGGGTGCCGCAGCCCGGGCGGGTGCCGGACGGGCGGGAGTTGACGCTGCTGACGGGGCATCGGGTGCGGGCGGTGGCGCTGGACGCGCCGGGCACGGGCTACGAGGTGACCGGGCCGGACGGGCAGCGGTTGCTGTATCTGCCGCCCGGGGGTGCGCCGGCCGGGCTGGCGGAGGGGCACTCCGCCGAGGCGTACGACATGGTGCTCTCGGACGTGGTGGGGCGGCCGGACGCGTTGGCGAAGCTGCGGGCGGTGGGGTCGGTCGGACCGGCCACGGACGTGGTCACCGTTCACCTCGGCCACGGGGTTCCGCCCGGCGCGGAGTTGCGTCGGCGGCTCGCGGCGGCCGGGGCGCGCGCGGTGGCGGACGGGGCGACGCTGGTGGTCGGGGCGTACGAGGAGGTGCCGGACGTGCCGCGGCGGACGCTGGTGCTGGGTGGGGCGCGGTCAGGGAAGTCCGTGGAGGCCGAGCGGCGGCTGGAGTCCTTCCCGGACGTCCTGTACGTGGCGACGGGCGGGTCACGGGGCGGGGACACCGAGTGGGCGGCGCGGGTGGCCACCCATCAGGAGCGGCGGCCGGGGTCGTGGCGGACGGCGGAGACGTGCGACCTGGTGCCGCTGCTGGCGGAGGAGGGGGCGCCGGTGCTGATCGACTGTCTGTCCCTGTGGCTGACGGACGCGATGGACTCCGTCGGGGCGTGGGACGACGCGGTGTGGGCGGACGGGGGTGAGCGGGCGTTGCGGGCGCGGGTGCAGGAGTTGACGGCGGCGGTGCGGGCGGCCCGGCGGACCGTCGTCGCCGTGTCGAACGAGGTCGGGTCCGGCATCGTCCCGGCCACCGCGTCGGGGCGGCGGTACCGCGACGAGCTGGGCCGCCTGAACGCGGCGTTCGCGGACGAGTGCGAGCAGGTGGTTCTGGTGGTGGCAGGGCAGGGGGTGGTGCTGCGGGGGTGAGGCCGGGGTGTGGGCTCCCCCTGTTCTCAGGCCCCGGCGAGGTTCGGTTTGCGGGCGATCAGTCGGTACGCGTTGGAGAACGCTGTGTGGCGGAGGACGGGGGCCAGGGTGTGGTCGAGGAGGGCGGCTGTGACGGTGAAGGGGGCTGTCGCCGGGGTGGGGAGGATGCGGGCGAGGGCGTGGACGGTGGCCTTGGTGAGGTCGGTGGGGGTGTGGGGGGCGTGACGGTCCAGGGTGACGATCGTGCAGCCCTGGTACTCCAGCTCCACGAGGAGGTTGGCCGGAGGGATCAGGTGGAGGTGGGTGGGCTGGGTGTGAGGGTGCCACCACTTGCCCAGGAGTGAGGCGAACGTGCTGCGGGGGTTGGTGAGTTCGAGCAGGAGGTGGCCGCCGGGGCGGAGGGCCGTGAGGGCGGCGTGGAGCTCCGCCCGGGGGTCGTGGGTGCGCTCCAGGTGGTGCAGCATGCTGACGACGTCGTAGCGGGCCCGCAGGCGCGCGGTGATCTCCGGGGTGGTGAGGTGCCCGACGTGCGCCTCCTCCACCCGCTCCGCCGCCCAGGCCCGTTCCAGCCGGTGGCCGGGGTCGATGCCGTCGAAGGAGGTGTAGGGGAAGACCTCCTTCGCGACCTTGGGGAAGCGGGCGGTGCCCGTGCCCACGTCCAGCCAGCTCTCCGGCTCCGGGAACGGCAGTATCGCCCGGGCGGTGGCACGCAGGTGCCGGACCATGGGGACGCCGGGCGGGGCGGCCAGGGCGCGGCGGTGGTGCTCCCGTCCCTCCGCCGTGAGGCGCGGGTTCTGGAAGGCGTGGGCGCAGTCCACGCACTCGTCGAGGGTGAAGGCGCCCTGCTTGCGGGGGCGCAGACGCGTCGAGCCGCACCAAGGACAGTCCTCGCGGCGCGGCTCGTGGAAGTGCTCGATCGGCAGGGTGAGTTGCGTGTGTCTGGGCTTTCCGGGCACGGGCGGCTCCCGACGGTGGGACAACAGAGGGACGTACGACAATCCGTTGCAAAACGGAACGTATGGGATCGGCCCCTCAGGTGCAATCACGTCACGGGGGTGTGGTGGCCATGTGGCGCGGTCCGGTTCGACCGGTGCCGGTACTGTTCGGCGAATGAGCTCGCTTAATCTCGACGACTTCACCGATCTGATCGAACGCCCCGACGGAGGGGTCCGCCGTGACGCCGAGGCGCGCCGGGAACGTCAGATCGTGCCGCCCGGATCGCTGGGGCGCCTCGACGACCTGGGTGAGTGGCTGACCGCGGCGCAGGGCTCCGTCCCGGTGCGGCCGGTGGAACGGCCTCGGGTGGTGCTGTTCGCCGGCGACCACGGCATCGCCGAGCTGGGGGTCTCCGCCCGGCCCGCGGGCAGCGCCGCGGAGTTGGTCCGGGAGGTCCTGGGGGGCGGTCGGCCCGTGTCCGTGCTGGCGCGGCGGCTCGGGGTGCCGGTGCGGGTCGTGGACATGGCCCTGGACTGCGACCCGCAGACGCTGCCGGAGGACGTCGTACGGCATCGGGTGCGGCGCGGCAGTGGGCGTGTCGACCTGGAGGACGCGCTGACCCTGGAGGAGGCCGAGGCGGCCTTCCGGGCCGGGGTCGCGGTGGCCGACGAGGAGGCCGACTCGGGTACGGACCTGGTCGTGCTCGGTGATGTGAGTGTGGGCGGGACCACGGTGGCGGGGGTGCTGGTCGCCGCGCTGTGCGGGACCGACGCGTCCGTGGTGACCGGGCGGGGCGGTCTCGCGATCGACGACCTGGCCTGGATGCGCAAGTGCGCGGCGATCCGGGACGCGCTGCGGCGGGCCCGGCCGGTGCTCGGCGATCAGTTGCAGCTGCTGGCGACGGTGGGCGGGGCCGATGTCGCCGCGATGACCGGGTTCCTGCTGCAGAGCGCCGTACGGAAGACGCCGGTGATCCTGGACGGGGTGGTGGCCGCCGCGTGTGCGCTGGTGGGGCAGCGGATCGCCTTCCGGGCGCCGGACTGGTGGCTGGCCGCGCACGACAGCGGGGAGCCGGGGCAGGCGAAGGCGCTGGACCGGATGGCGCTGGAGCCCCTGCTCGATCACGGCGTGCGGGTGGGCGAGGGCGCCGGGGGCCTGCTGGCGCTCCCGCTGGTCCAGGCCGCGGCGGCGCTGGCGGCGGAACTCCCTGAGCGGCCGGAGAAGGCGGAGGAGCCGGAGGGCGCGGAAGACGAGAAGGCGGAGGAGCCCGAGGAGCCGGAGGAGGAGTAGAGGAGGAGTAGCGGTCCGGCCGGTTCGGCCCGCCGGACCACACCGTCAGGGCCGGGCGGCGTTGCGCCGAGGCGTATAGTGTCGGCCCATATGATCCCATCTCATGGGATATGCCCGATTCGCCGTCTGGTACCTGCGTCTCGTCGCGTTCGTCAACTTCCTCAGTGCGGTGTGGATGTCCCTGGGGCAGGACGTGCGGCGGCACAACCAGGAGGACCTGTTCACGCCGTATCTGCTGACCGCCGGCTTCGCCCCCGGGGTCTTCACGGCGTTCCTGGCGATCACCATGCGGCGCAGAAAGCGTGCCGCGTGGATCCTCAACCTCGGGCTGGGCGGGGCGTTCCTCGCGCTGTTCGCGTTCGCCATGGCGTTCCCCGAGATCCGGCGCCATCCGCAGAACTGGGTCTCCTTCGGCCTGACCACCGCCTTCGTGGGCGCGCTGGTGCTCGGGCGGCGGGAGTTCTACGCCAAGGGTGACCGGGCCAACCCGAAGCTCGCGGCCGTCGTCGCCGTCGGCGGCCTGCTCGCCTCGTCGCTGCTCGCCGCGCTGCTGGTGACGGCGACCGACCGGGCGCGGGCCGCGTCCACCTTCGCCGAACGCTGGCGCTACGGCACGCTGCGGCTGGTCTCCATCTCCGACTTCCGCTCCCCCGCCATCACCACCCCGAACTGGGTGGACGTGGCCATCAACGTGCTCAGTACGGCCCTGGTCCTCGCTGTCCTCTACGCCGCGTTCCGCTCCCGGCGCGCCGTCGACCCGCTCACCCGGGACGACGAGGAGCGGCTGCGGGAACTGCTGGAACGGCACGGGGAGCGGGACTCGCTCGGGTACTTCGCGCTGCGCCGGGAGAAGAGCGTGGTCTGGTCCCCGACCGGCAAGGCGGCCGTCGCCTACCGCGTCGTCGGCGGGGTGTCGCTGGCGTCCGGGGATCCGCTCGGCGATCCGGAGGCGTGGCCCGGGGCGATCGAGCCGTGGCTCGCCGAGGCCCGCGCGCACGGGTGGATCCCGGCGGTGATGGGGGCGAGCGAGGAGGCCGGGACGGTGTACGCGCGGCACGGGCTCGGCGCGCTGGAGCTGGGGGACGAGGCCGTGGTGGAGGTCGCCGACTTCACCCTGGACGGGCGCGCCATGCGCACCGTACGCCAGGCGTACAACCGGGTGCGGCGGGCCGGGTACACCGTGCGCGTACGGCGCCACGAAAACATCCGGGCCGACGAGATGGCCCGGCTGGTGCGGCGCGCCGACGGCTGGCGCGACGGGGCCACCGAGCGTGGCTTCAGCATGGCGCTGGGGCGGCTCGGGGACCCCGGGGACGGGCGGTGCGTGATGCTGGAGTGCGCGGACGCCCAGGGCGAGGTGAAGGCGCTGCTGTCGTTCGTGCCGTGGGGACCGAAGGGGCTGTCGCTGGACCTCATGCGGCGCGACCGGGACTCCGAGAACGGGCTGATGGAGTTCATGGTCATCGAACTGTTGCGGCGCGCCGGGGAGATCGGGGTCACGCAGGTGTCGCTGAACTTCGCGATGTTCCGCTCGGTCTTCGAACGGGGCGCGCGCCTCGGTGCCGGGCCGGTGCTGCGACTGTGGCGGTCACTGCTCAGCTTCTTCTCCCGGTGGTGGCAGATCGAGTCGCTCTACCGCGCCAACGCCAAGTACCGGCCGATCTGGGAGCCGCGGTTCCTGCTCTTCGAGAAGAGCGCGGACCTGCCCCGCATCGGTCTCGCGTCGGCGCGCGCGGAGGGGTTCCTGGAGGCGCCGGGGCTGCCGGGCCGGCTGCGTCGCGGGCACCTGGAGACCCACCGGTGAGCACGCTCGCCCGCTGGGCCCGCGCGGAGTGGGGACCCCTCTACGCCGCCGTGCGCGAGCCGCTGCTCGACAGGCGCTGGGCGGCGGTTCCGATGACGCTGGGGGCGGTGTGTCTGACGGCGGCCCTGCAGGTCACGCAGAACCAGTCATGGGGGCACGGGCCGGTCCAGGACATCGGGGCCGTACGCGCCGGGGACCCCCTGTGGCTCGCCCTGCTGCGCACCCCGCTGTCGCTCTTCGTGCCGGCGCTGGACCTGCCCGTGTGGGGTGCGCTCGCGCAGATCCTGCTGGTGTTCGGGATCGCTGAGATCTGCCTGGGCCGGTGGCGGACCCTCGTGGTGGCGTACGCCGCCACCCTCGCCGGCACTTTGTACGCCCGTACGGGCATCTCTCTGGGGCCCGACGCCCCGTTGGGCCTGCCCGCCGCGGACGCGCACGTCGTCGACACCGGCCCGTCGGCCGCGGTGGTGGGTCTGGCGGTGTTCGTGGGTCTGCGTTACGGGGCGTACGTCACCGCGGGCGCGGTGGTCGTGGCGATGGTCGTCGAGGTCCTGCTGAAGGAGAACCTGGCCGGAAAGGAGCACCTGGCGGCGATCGTGGGGGTGCCGGCGCTGTACGTGGTCCCGGTGTGGCGGCGGCGTCAGCGGCCGTCCGGGAGTTGCGCCGGGTCGGGTTTGCCGCCCAGCCAGTCCTCGAACGCCCGGCGGGGACGGGACCAGCGGCGGTCGTGCCGGTAGGCGCGCAGCCCGGCCTTGGCCCGGGCGCGGGGGCGGTTGCGGTAGAAGCGGCGGGCCCAGGCGGAGCCGGGGCGGGCCAGGCGGATGGCGCCGACCAGGGCGATGAAGGGGATGATCACGCCGAAGACCGCGAGGCGGGCCTTGCCCTTGAAGAGGGCGATGAGGGCGAAGAGGAAGTTCACCCCGATGGTGCCGAGGGCGGTGCCACGGTTCTGGGCCTCCTCGCCGGAGAGGTTGTTGACCCCGAACGGGGCGAAGCCGAGGAGGAGCAGGCCCACCAGGGCCGCCGTGACCACCACGACCTCGACGCTCTTGCGGCCGTCCTCGGTCCAGTAGACGTCGTCGAGGTGCAGGATCAGCGCGAACTCGTCGAGGACGAGCCCGGCGCCGATGCCGAACAGGACCCCGCACAGGGCGGAGCCGAAGCCGAACCGGCTGCTGGCGACCGCGCCGAAGCCGCCGATCAGGGTGAGCAGGATCCCCGGGACCACGTGGTGGATGTGCACCCCACCCGCCGACTCGACATTGCGGAACGGGCCCTTGCCCGCCCGGATGAGGCGGGTGACGCCCCGGGTGATGACGAAGGTCAGGACCAAGGAGGTGAGAGCGAGGAGGAGCGGCAGTTTGCCCGGCTCGATGATGTTGCGCTGCAACCAATCTCCCATATGCGCACTTTATCCCTGACCCCCTGAGGCGCTCCTCCGACCGCCCGGTAACCTGCGCCGGTGCCCGCCTCACCCACCACCCCCTGGCCGGACGGCCTCCGCTTCGCCTTCGGCACCCTGACCGTGCTGCCGGTCAAGGTGACTCGCTGGGACCGCGAGGCGGCGCGCGGCGGCATGCTGTGCGCCCCGGTGGCCGGACTCGTGGTCGGCGTGTGCGCCGCCGCGCTCGGGCTGCTGCTGCTCGTCCTGGGTGCCGGTCCCCTCCTCGCCGCCGTCGCCTCCGCCGCCGTACCGGCCGTGCTCACCCGCGGTCTGCACCTCGACGGGCTCGCCGACACCGCGGACGGGCTGGGCAGCGGGAAGCCCGCCGAGGACGCGCTGCGGATCATGAAGCAGTCCGACATCGGGCCGTTCGGCGTGATCACCCTGGTGTTCGCGCTGTTCGCCCAGGTCGCCGCGCTGGCCGAGGCCTACGGCGACTCCTGGGGCCGGGGTGCGCTCGCCGCCGTCGTCTCCGCGTCCGCCGCCCGGCTGGCGCTGACGCTGGCGGCCCGCGCCGGGGTGCCGGCCGCCCGGCCCGAGGGGCTGGGGGCCGCGGTCGCCGGGGTGGTGCCCACCGCCGGCGCGGCGGTCGTCGCGCTCGCCGTCACCGGGTTCGCCGCGGCCGCGGGCGCCCTCGTCGGACCGTACGAGATCCTCCGCGCCGCCCTCGCGGTCGTCGTCGCGGCAGCCGTCGCCGAACTGCTGCTGCGGCACTGCACGCGCCGCTTCGGCGGGGTCACCGGCGACGTGTTCGGGGGGCTGGCGGAGACGGCGGCGACGACGGCTCTCGTGGTTGTGGCACTCGGCCACTGAGCTCTCGGCTACTCTCTCGGCCGTACACGGACAACAGATCGTGATGCGGGGGATGTCTGTGCCGAGAACGCGCCGTGCCATGGCCTGGTCGATCGACTTCGCACTCGTGCTCGCGGCGGCCTCGGTGCTCGCCGTGTTCACCTTCCACCGGCTGTCCGCGCTCGTCACGGACGTGCCGGAACTCGCCACCCGCAGCGGCTTCGACCTGCTCACCTCGCGCGGGGACGTGCTGGACGCCTCGGAGCGGTTGGGGCTGTCCCTGTGGAACACGTCGGTGCTGTACGTGGAGGAGGCCTTCGGGCTGCTGGTCCTCGCCACGTTCCTCTACCAGTGGGCGTGCCTCGCCCTCGCCGGACGCACCGTCGGCAAGGCCCTGCTCGGGCTGAGGGTCTCCTCGTGCCGGGGCCGCCGGGCGGCTCTGCGGGCCGCCCTGACCACCACAGCCGACATCGCCGTGTACGCCGTGGCCTGCGTGCTGTTGGTGGAGGGCCACCTCGTGCTGTCGGTGCTGGTGTGGGCGGTGGCCGTGGTGGTCTTCCTCCTCAACGGGTTGTCCGTGCTGGCGCCCGGCCGGCGCTCCCTCGCCGACCGCATGGCGGGGACGTCCGTGACGGGGCTCGGACTCAGCACGCCCGGCGCCATGCCCCCAGTTCGTACTTCTTGAGCATCGAACTCAGCCGCAGGCGGCGGGAGTCGGCGCAGAAGCGGCCCGTGGGGAGTTCGTACTCGACGTGGAAGACCGCCTTGCCGGCCTTCACGAACGGCTCCAGGGTGGCGCATTCGTGGTACTGGGCGCACTGCTCGTTGACCGCGAAGTCGAAGTCGCCCACGAGCTGGGGGATCTGGTCGAGGTCGTTCTTCAGTCCGACGGACATCCCTCGTTCGTGGGCCATGCGCGCGATCAGGCGGTTGTAGCGGAGTTGGTCGGCCGCTTCGACGGGGAAGCCCGTGGTGTTGTCGTAGCCGTCCATGTTGTCCGGCTCGACCGCGTCGAAGCCCTTCGCGCGGCACATGTCGAGGCGGGCCGCCATCAGGGGTTCCAGGACGTCGGTGCGGCGGATGTCGAGCCAGCGCTCGCCTTCCCAGCCGTTGCCCTTGCCCACCACCGACTTGGGGAACTTCCCGGCGTCCGGGCGCCAGTCCTCCAGGGCGCCGGTGGAGAGGTAACAGATGACCTTGCGGCCCTCGTCGTGCAGGGCGGCGACGGTCCGCGCGGAGTGGTCGAAGCCGTCGATGTCGTAGACCGGCACGTCGACGGAGGTGTCGAGGCGGCCGCTGAGCTGCCACTGCCAGTCGATGCCGGGGGCGGGCCGCCAGCGCTCGCCGCTGTCCGTTGAACTGCCATGGCCTTCCTGCTCGTCATCAGGTGTGGAGGCGCAGCCGGCGAGCAGCAGTAGAAGGGCGACGAGCAGGATCGGGCGTTTCACCGGGGCGTTCTCCAGGCTGGGGCGCGATGTTGTCCCATGGATGATCTCCGACGGACGAAGCCCGCGGGAATGAGCTGACGCCCGTACGCGCGTAGGCTCGTCCCGGGTCTTCCGCACCGGTTCGCCGCGCCGGAGCGCGCCCCCGACCTCAACCGCACCCCCGGCTCCGCTCTAGGGTCGGCTGTCGGGGCCGGTCGACCCACACCTTTCGACCACCTGAACTTCACATCGGAAGCGAGATTTCACCACCGTGACTGCTCTCACTCTCAGCACCGCCGCGGCGCCCGGCCTGCGCGCCGACGCGATCGTCGTCGGCGTCGCCAAGGGCACCGCGCCCAAGTCTGGGGACCTCGTCGTCGCACCCGGCGCAGAGGCCGTGGACAAGGGATACGACGGCCGGCTCGCCGCCGTCCTGGAAACCCTCGGCGCCTCCGGGGCCGAGGGCGAGGTGACGAAGCTGCCCGCCCCGGCCGGCTTCAAGACGCCGCTCGTGGTGGCGGTGGGGCTGGGCGCCGTGCCCGACAAGGACTCCTCCTTCGACACCGAGGCACTGCGCAAGGCGGCCGGTGTGGCCGCCCGCAACCTCAACGGCTCCAAGAAGGCCGTCTTCGCCCTGCCGCTGGCGGACGCGGCCGCCGTCCGCGCGGTCGCCGAGGGCGCGCTGCTCGGCGCGTACTCCTTCGACACCTACAAGGACAACGGCAAGGACGCCAAGGCCAAGAACGGCAAGGCGCCGCTCGCCGAGGTCGCCCTGCTCGGCGCCAAGCCCCGCGACAAGGCGCACAAGGCCGCCGTCGAGCACGCCACCACCGTCGCCGTGGAGCTCAACCGCGCCCGCGACCTGATCAACACCCCGCCGAACGACCTCACCCCCGAGGCGTTCGCCGCGATCGCGCAGACCGCGGCCAAGGAGCACGGCATCAAGGTACAGGTGCTCGACGACAAGGCCCTCGCCAAGGGCGGCTACGGCGGCATCCTCGGCGTCGGCGGCGGCTCGGCCGCCACTCCCCGCCTGGTGAAGCTGTCGTACACGCACTCCAAGGCGAAGAAGCACCTGGCCTACGTCGGCAAGGGCATCACCTACGACTCGGGCGGCATCTCGCTGAAGCCGGCCGGGCACAACGAGACGATGAAGTGCGACATGAGCGGCGCGGCCGCCGTGTTCGCCGCGGTCGTCGCCGCCGCCCGCCTGGGCCTGGAGGTCAACGTCACCGGCTGGCTGGCGCTGGCCGAGAACATGCCGTCGGGTTCCGCGGTGCGCCCCGGTGACGTGCTGCGCATGTTCAGCGGCAAGACGGTGGAGGTGCTCAACACCGACGCCGAGGGCCGGCTCGTGCTGGCCGACGCGCTGTGGGCCGCCTCCGCGGAGAAGCCGGACGCGATCGTCGACGTCGCGACCCTGACCGGGGCGATGGTGCTCGCGCTGGGCAGCCGGACGTTCGGGATCATGTCCAACGACGACGCGTTCCGCTCCGCGGTCCACGAGGCGGCGGAGGAGGTGGGTGAGCCGGCGTGGCCGATGCCGCTGCCGGAGCACCTGCGCAAGGGGATGGACTCGCCCACCGCCGACATCGCGAACATGGGTGAGCGGATGGGTGGCGGACTCGTCGCCGGGCTCTTCCTGCGGGAGTTCGTGGGTGAGGGGATCACCTGGGCGCACCTGGACATCGCGGGGCCCGCGTTCAACGAGGGCGGTCCCTTCGGGTACACGCCCAAGGGCGGTACGGGGTCGGCCGTGCGGACGCTGGTGCGGCTCGCTGAGCTGACGGCCTCCGGCGACCTGGGCTGAGTTCTCTCGGGAGCGGGGTTCTGTGCGCCGGACCACTCGGGCCGATCCGTCGTACGGCGGGTGCGGTCCATGGGGGCCGGTCGCGCAGTTCCCCGCGCCCCTGGGGCGTTGCCCTCAGCGCGCAGACCGGTCGCGCCCGCGCGGCGGAGCCGCACATCGACAGCCCCGCGCCCCTGGGGGTCGCTGCACTGAGGGCGTGCTCGTCTGAACGTGGGGTGTCTCACACCCCGGCCCCGCGTCTCGTCCGCCTCCGACAAGTGCGAAGATGGGGCTCGGCAGGACAGGGCCCCCACCGAAGGGCCGAAAGCAAAGAGCGGCCGGACACCAGCCGCCGACCGGTCAGTGGAGACCGGCGTGGCGCACATGCATGGAGGACGTGACGTGGCGAACGACGCCAGCACCGTTTTCGACCTAGTGATCCTCGGCGGTGGTAGTGGCGGTTACGCCGCGGCCCTGCGCGGGGCGCAGCTGGGCCTGGACGTCGCCCTGATCGAGAAGGACAAGGTCGGCGGTACCTGCCTGCACCGGGGTTGCATCCCCACCAAGGCCCTGCTGCACGCGGGCGAGATCGCCGACCAGGCCCGCGAGAGCGCGCAGTTCGGCGTCAAGGCGACCTTCGAGGGCATCGACATCGCCGGGGTCCACAAGTACAAGGACGGAGTCATCTCCGGCCTGTACAAGGGTCTCCAAGGTCTCGTCGCCTCCCGCAAGGTGACCTACATCGAGGGTGAGGGCCGGCTGTCCTCCCCCACCTCCGTCGACGTGAACGGCCAGCGCGTCCAGGGCCGTCACATCCTGCTCGCGACCGGCTCCGTGCCGAAGTCGCTGCCGGGCCTGGAGATCGACGGCGACCGCATCATCTCCTCGGACCACGCCCTCGTCCTGGACCGCGTGCCGAAGTCCGCGATCATCCTGGGCGGCGGTGTCATCGGCGTCGAGTTCGCCTCGGCGTGGAAGTCCTTCGGCGCGGACGTCACCGTCATCGAGGGTCTCAAGCACCTCGTCCCGGTCGAGGACGAGAACTCCTCCAAGCTTCTTGAGCGCGCGTTCCGCAAGCGCGGCATCAAGTTCAACCTGGGCACCTTCTTCCAGAAGGCCGAGTACACCCAGGACGGGGTCAAGGTCACCCTCGCCGACGGCAAGGAGTTCGAGGCCGAGGTCCTCCTCGTCGCCGTCGGCCGCGGGCCCGTCTCCGCCGGTCTCGGCTACGAGGAGCAGGGCGTCGCGATGGACCGCGGCTACGTCCTGGTCGACGAATACATGCGCACCAACGTCCCGACCATCTCCGCCGTCGGTGACCTGGTCCCGACGCTCCAGCTCGCGCACGTCGGCTTCGCCGAGGGCATCCTGGTGGCGGAGCGTCTGGCCGGTCTCAAGACCGTCCCGATCGACTACGACGGTGTCCCGCGGGTGACGTACTGCCACCCCGAGGTCGCCTCCGTGGGCATCACCGAGGCCAAGGCCAAGGAGATCTACGGTGCGGACAAGGTCGTCGCTCTGAAGTACAACCTGGCGGGCAACGGCAAGAGCAAGATCCTGAACACCGCGGGCGAGATCAAGCTCGTCCAGGTCAAGGACGGCGCCGTGGTCGGCGTCCACATGGTCGGCGACCGCATGGGCGAGCAGGTCGGCGAGGCCCAGCTGATCTACAACTGGGAGGCGCTGCCGGCCGAGGTCGCCCAGCTCATCCACGCCCACCCCACGCAGAACGAGGCGCTCGGCGAGGCCCACCTGGCCCTCGCGGGCAAGCCGCTGCACGCGCACGACTGACCCCTCGGTCGAAGAAGCGACGACACAGACTTCCGCAATTCGTAAGGAGCAACCGAAACCATGGCGGTTTCCGTAACCCTTCCGGCGCTCGGCGAGAGCGTCACCGAGGGCACTGTCACCCGCTGGCTGAAGGCCGAGGGTGAGCGCGTCGAGGCCGACGAGCCGTTGCTCGAGGTCTCCACCGACAAGGTCGACACCGAGATCCCCTCCCCCGCCGCCGGTGTCCTGGCGTCCATCAAGGTCGCCGAGGACGAGACCGTCGAGGTCGGCGCCGAGCTGGCCGTGATCGACGACGGCACGGGCGCCCCCGCAGCGGCTCCGGCCCCCGCCGCCGAGGAGGTCGCCCCGCCGGCCCCCGAGCCGGCCCCGGCCGCCCAGCCCTCCACCGAGCAGGCGGCTCCGGCCCCCGCTCCCACCGCCGAGGCCGCCACGGGCGGCGGCTCCGCCGAGGGCACGGACGTGGTCCTGCCCGCGCTCGGCGAGTCCGTCACCGAAGGCACCGTCACCCGCTGGCTGAAGTCGGTCGGCGACTCCGTCGAGGCCGACGAGCCGCTGCTCGAGGTCTCCACGGACAAGGTCGACACCGAGATCCCGGCGCCCACCTCCGGTGTGCTGCTCGAGATCACCGTCGGCGAGGACGAGACCGCCGAGGTCGGCGCCAAGCTGGCCGTCATCGGCGCCCCGGGTGCGGCTCCGGCCGCTGCACCGGCCCCGTCCGCCCCGGCTCCGGCGCCCGCCGCCGAGGCCCCCGCCGCGCCGGCTCCGGCCCCGGCCGCCCCCGCGGCTCCGGCGCCCGCTCCGGCCGCCCCGGCCCCGCAGGCGCCCACCACTCCGGCCCCGCAGCAGCAGACCACCCCGGCTCCCGAGCCGGTCCCGTCCGCCCCCGCTCCGGCGCCCGCCCCGGTCACCCCGGCCCCCGCCGCGCCCGCCGCTCCGGCCGGTGACGACGGCGCCTACGTGACCCCGCTGGTGCGCAAGCTCGCCGCCGAGAACGGCGTCGACCTGGGCACCGTCAAGGGCACCGGCGTCGGCGGCCGTATCCGCAAGCAGGACGTCATCGCCGCCGCCGAGGCCGCCAAGGCCGCCGCCCCGGCTCCGGCCGCCGCCGCTGCCCCGGCCGCGAAGAAGGCGCCGACCCTGGAGGCCTCCCCCCTCCGTGGCCAGACCGTCAAGATGCCGCGCATCCGCAAGGTCATCGGCGACAACATGGTCAAGGCGCTGCACGAGCAGGCGCAGCTGTCGTCGGTCGTCGAGGTCGACGTCACCCGCCTGATGAAGCTCCGCGGCAAGGCGAAGGACTCCTTCGCCGCGCGTGAGGGCGTCAAGCTCTCCCCGATGCCGTTCTTCGTCAAGGCGGCGGCCCAGGCGCTGAAGGCCCACCCGGTCATCAACGCCAAGATCAACGAGGCCGAGGGCACGATCACCTACTTCGACACCGAGAGCGTCGGTATCGCGGTGGACTCCGAGAAGGGCCTGATGACCCCGGTCATCAAGCACGCGGGCGACCTCAACATCGCCGGTATCGCGAAGGCCACGGCGGAGCTGGCCGGCAAGGTCCGCGCCAACAAGATCACGCCCGACGAGCTGTCCGGCGCGACCTTCACCATCTCCAACACCGGTTCGCGCGGTGCGCTCTTCGACACGATCATCGTGCCGCCGGGCCAGGTCGCCATCCTCGGCATCGGTGCCACGGTCAAGCGTCCGGCCGTCATCGAGACCGAGGAGGGCACGGTCATCGGCGTCCGCGACATGACCTACCTGACCCTCTCCTACGACCACCGCCTGGTCGACGGCGCCGACGCGGCCCGCTACCTGACGGCGGTCAAGGCGATCCTGGAAGCGGGCGAGTTCGAGGTCGAGCTCGGCCTCTAGCCCGCATCGCAGGTACGGCTGTACGGTGCCCCGTCCGGACTTTCCGGGCGGGGCACCGGCGTGCCCAGGGGCGCGGGGCTGTATCGATGTGCGGCTCCGCCGCGTGGGCGCGACAAGCCGCAGACAACCCGGCAGCCGCTCGACGACCACACGCACCGAGCCCCAACGCGCCCAAACCCATGTGCGCCTCGTCTCACCTGCACGAAAGCGCCCTTACAGGCCACTCCCGCGGAGAGAACCGGCCGTATTGTCTAAACGTCAAAGCCCTCCCTAAGGAGCCCTCATGACCGCGCCCGTCGTCCACTCGCTGCGCGAACAGATCCGCGAGCACATCGTGGAAGGGATCGTCAGCGGGCGCTGGAAGCCGGGCGAGCGGATCGTGGAGCGGCGTATCGCCACCGAGCTGGAGGTCAGCCAGACCCCGGTCAGGGAGGCCCTGCGCGAGCTGGAGTCCCTGCGGCTCATCGAGTCCGCCCCCAACAAGGGCGTACGCGTGCGCAACCTGACCGCCGCCGACCTGGAGGAGAGCTACCCGGTGAGGGCCGGCCTGGAGGCCATCGCCGCGGAGCTCGCGGCGGAGCAGCTCGCGGGGGACTGCTCGGCCTTGGAACCGCACGTCGCCGCCCTCTACGACGCCGACCGGAACGCGGACGGGACGGGCCAGGTCCGGCACACCGTCGGCTTCCACCGGGAACTCGTGCGCGCGGCCGGCAACTCCGTGCTGCTGCACACCTGGGAGGGCCTCGGCATCGAGGTGTTCACCGCGCTGTCGATCCGCTGGCTGGGCACCGTGCAGCAGTCCTACGCCGAGGAGCACGAGGAGCTCGTGGCGGCGTTCCGGCGCCGGGATCCCCGTATCGCCGACATCGTGAAGGCACACGTACTGGGCTGCGCACCGCGCGCCTGAGCCGGACCGAGCACTGAGCGACCGCTCGCTCAGACGTGTCCCCACCTGCGAAAACCATGCGAAAACGCGGCACCCGGTGCCTGGAACCGAGGCACCCCGTGCCGATTTTCTCGTGATCAAGAGGTTTTGCCCCTCAACCCTTTGATCGATCATCGATCAGGGGGTTACAGTCGCCGACGGGCTTGCACCCAAGCCCCACCGCCCTGTCCTGCCAAAGACAAAGGGCACCCCTGAACCCTGATGAGGGAACCCCCTTCGACTGAGGAAGGCGGCGACATGACCGACCCCAACGCCATCCAGCCGAGCGCGCTCGACCAGCTCCCCGACCGGGACCCGGAGGAGACCGCCGAATGGCAGGCCTCCCTGGACGCCGTCGCCAAGGCGGCCGGGCCGCACCGTGCCGCGTACCTGATGCGCCGCACGCTGGAACGCGCCGAGGGCGCCGGCATCGCGCTGCCGAAGCTCCTCGAGACGGACTACGTCAACACCATCCCCACCTCCGCCGAGCCCGCCGTGGACGGCGACGAGGCGATGGAGGCCCGGATCACGGCCTGGAACCGCTGGAACGCGGCCGCCATGGTGACCCGGGGCAGCAAACACGGCGTCGGCGGCCACATCGCCACCTTCGCCTCCGCCGCCTGGCTCTACGAGACCGGCTTCAACCACTTCTTCAAGGGCAAGGAGGGGGACGGCTCCGGTGACCAGCTCTACATCCAGGGCCACGCCTCCCCCGGTATCTACGCCCGCGCCTTCCTCGACGGCCGGCTGAACGAGACGCACCTCGACAATTTCCGCCAGGAGGCCGGCGGCAACGGCCTGCCCTCCTACCCGCACCCGCGGCGCCTGCCCTGGCTGTGGGAGTTCCCGACGGTGTCGATGGGCCTCGGCCCGCTCTCCGCGATCTACCAGGCGCGCTTCAACCGCTATCTGACCAACCGCGGTATCAAGGACGTCTCCGCCTCCCACGTCTGGGCCTTCCTCGGCGACGGCGAGATGGACGAGCCGGAGTCCACGGCGGCACTCGCACTCGCCTCCCGCGAGGGCCTGGACAACCTGACCTTCGTCATCAACTGCAACCTGCAGCGCCTCGACGGTCCGGTCCGCGCCAACTTCAAGATCGTGCAGGAGCTGGAGGCCCAGTTCCGCGGCGCCGGCTGGAACGTCGTCAAGAGCCTGTGGGGCTCCGCCTGGGACGAGTTGTTCCAGCTGGACACCACGGGCGCGCTGGTACGCCGCCTGCGCGAGGTACCCGACGCCCAGGTGCAGACGTACCAGACGCGCGACGCCGCCTACATCCGCGAGGACTTCTTCGGCAAGGACCCGGCGCTCGTCGAGATGGCGAAGCTGCTGAGCGACGACAAGATCCTCGAGTGTTTCCACCTCTCCCGCGGCGGCCACGAGGCCCGCAAGGTGTACGCGGCCTACAAGGCGGCCCTGGGGCACAAGGGCGCGCCGACCGTGATCCTCGCCCAGACCGTCAAGGGCTTCACCCTCGGTGAGGGCTTCGCGTCGAAGAACGCCAACCACCAGATGAAGAAGCTGACGGTGGACGAGTTCAAGAACATGCGTGACCTTCTCGAACTCCCCATCTCCGACAGCCAGTTCGTCGACGGGGTCGTCCCCTACGGCCACCCCGGCACCGACTCCCCCGAGGTCCGCTACCTCCAGGAGCGCCGCGCGGCCCTCGGCGGCCCGGCCCCGGCCCGCCGCGTCCACCCGGTGGCCCCGCTGCCCGCCCCGGCGGAGAAGGCGTTCGCCTCCTTCGACAAGGGCTCGGGCTCCCAGAACGTCGCCACCACCATGGCCTTCGTCCGCCTCATCAAGGACCTGGTCCGCGACAAGGAGACGGGGAAGCGCTGGGTGCCGATCGTCCCCGACGAGGCGCGCACCTTCGGCATGGAGAGCCTGTTCCCCTCCCTCGGCATCTACTCGCCGAAGGGCCAGACGTACGAGCCGGTCGACCGCGACCAGCTGATGTACTACAAGGAGGCCAAGAACGGCCAGATCCTCAACGAGGGGATCACCGAGGCCGGTTCGATGGCCGACTTCATCGCCGCGTCCACCGCGTACGCGACGCACGGCGAGGCGATGATCCCGTTCTACATCTTCTACTCGATGTTCGGCTGGCAGCGCACGGCCGACCAGATGTGGCAGCTCGGCGACCAGCTGGGCCGCGGCTTCCTCGTCGGCGCGACGGCGGGCCGCACCACGCTCACCGGCGAGGGCCTCCAGCACGCGGACGGCCACTCCCCCGTGATCGCCGCGACCAACCCGGCCGCGCTGACGTACGACCCGGCGTTCGCGTACGAGGTCGCCACGATCGTCAAGGACGGCCTGCGCCGCATGTACGGCGAGGCGGCTCCGGGTGAGGACCAGAACGTCTTCTACTACCTCACCGTCTACAACGAGCCGCTGCCGCAGCCGGCCAAACCGGCCGCCGCCGGTGTCGACGAGGGCATCGTCAAGGGTCTGTACCGCTTCAACACGGCGGAGTCGGCGGGTCTGTCGCCGGCGGCCAACTCCCCGAGGATCCAGCTCCTCGGCTCCGGTACGGCGATCCACTGGGCGCTGAAGGCGCAGCGGCTGCTCGCCGAGGAGTGGGGCGTGGCCGCGGACGTCTGGTCGGCGACCTCCTGGACGGAGCTGCGCCGTGACGCCCTGGAGGCCGACGCGGCACTCCTGCGCGGCGAGGAGCGCATCCCCTACGTCCGTCAGGTGCTGCAGGGCGCCGAGGGCCCGGTGCTCGCGGTCTCCGACTACATGCGCCAGGTCCCCGACCAGATCGCCCAGTGGGTCGAGCAGGACTACTCCTCCCTCGGCGCCGACGGCTTCGGCCTCTCCGACACCCGCGAGGCCGCCCGCCGCCACTTCGGCGTCGACGCGGAGTCCGTCGTCGTGGCGGCGCTGGCCCAGCTCGCCCGGCGCGGCGAGGTGCAGGCGACGTCCGTCAAGGAAGCGCGGGAGAAGTACGGCCTGTAAGGGCTTTACGGCCTGTAAGGGCTGAGGTGCGATGAAGGGGTACGGCTGCCGCCGTACCCCTTCGTTGTCAGTGGCCCCCGGCATCATGAACCCATGCGTGCCGCCCGGCTCATCAAAATGGTGCTCCTCCTGCAGTCCCGGCCCTCCATGACCGCCGCCGAGCTCGCGCGGGAGCTCGAGGTGTCGGAGCGGACCGTGACGCGTGACGCGCAGGCGTTGTCGGAGGCGGGGGTGCCGGTGTACGCGGACCGCGGGCGGGTCGGGGGGTACCGGCTGGTCGGGGGGTACCGGACGCGGCTGACCGGGCTCGCGCGCGGGGAGGCCGAGGTGCTGTTCCTGTCCGGGGTGCCGGGGGCGCTGCGGGAGATGGGGCTGGAGGACGCGGCCTCGGCGGCCCGGCTGAAGGTGTCCGCCGCGCTGCTGCCCTCCCTGCGGGACGCCCCGCGGACGGCGGCGCAGCGGTTCCATCTGGACGCGCCGGCCTGGTTCCAGGAGCCCCAGACGCCCCCGCTGCTGCCCGCGGTCGCGGACGCGGTGTGGGACGACCGGCCGATCCGCGCCCGCTACCGGCGCGGGGAGGCCGAGGTCGAGCGGGAGCTGGAGCCGTACGGGCTCGTGCTGAAGGCGGGTGTCTGGTACATGTGCGCGCGGGCCGTGGCGGAGGGGGCGGGCGGGGGTGCGGGTGCCGCCGACAGGGGCGCGGCGGGCACGACGGGCTCGGGCGCGCCGGGCACGACGGGCTCGGGCGCGGCACGCTCGGGTACCGCAGGCACGGGTACGGCGGGCGCGAGTGCAGCGGGCTGGGATGCGACGGGCGCGCGTGCGGCCGGCTCCGGCGCGGCGGACGCGGGTGCGGCGGGCCCGGGCGCGGCCGGCTCGGGTACCGCAGGCACGGGTACGGCGGGCGCGAGTGCAGCGGGCTGGGATGCGACGGGCACGGGTGCGGCCGGCTCCGGCGCGGCCGACTCCGGTGCGGTGGGCTCGGTGGGCGGGGGTGCGGGTGCGGTGGGCGTGGGTTCCTTTCGGATGTACCGGATCGACCGGTTCGTCGCCGTGGAGGCGCTGGAAGGCCTGGCGGGCCTGGACAGGCGGTTCGAGCGGGACCAGGACTTCGATCTGCCGGTGTTCTGGGCCGAGCAGGCCGAGCGGTTCGCGCGGTCGATCATGCGGGCCGAGGTCGTCGTACGGCTCTCGGCGACCGGCGTGGACCGGCTGCCGTACGTCGTCGATCCGGTGGCCGCGCGGGACGCCCTCGCGGTCGCGGAGGAGGCCGACGCGCAGGGGTGGGTGACGGTGACGCTGGGGGTGGAGTCGGAGGAGGTGGCCCACACGCAGCTCACGGCGCTGGGGCCGGAGGCCGAGGTGCTCGCCCCGCGGACGCTGCGCCGGCGGTTCGCCGAGGACGCGCAGCGGCTCGCGCGGGCGTATGGCATGTGACAATCCCGTGCACTCCGGGGTGCGCCCCACCCCCGGAAGTCCGATGCTTGACCCGTGATGGACGAGACGGAGTTCTGGGAGCTGGTGGACGCGAGCCGTGAGGCCGCCGAGGGCGACCCGGAGGATCAGGCCGACCTGCTCGTGGAGCGGCTGCTCCAGCTGGACCCCGAGTCGATCCTGGACTTCGCCCGTCACTTCGAGGCCCGCTACAACCGGGGCTACACCTGGGACCTGTGGGGCGCGGCGTGGGTGCTGCTGGACGGGGCCAGCGACGACGCCTTCGACTTCTTCCGCTGCTGGCTGATCGGCCAGGGCCGCGAGGTGTACGAGGGTGCCGTGCACGATCCGGACTCGCTGGCCGACCTGCTGGACGACTTCGACGAGGACGTCGACGGCGACGGTGAGGAGCTGGGCTACGCGGCGGACGAGGCGTACGAGCAGCTCACCGGTACCGTGGCGCCCGATCTGGGCATCCCGCCCGCGGCCCCGGAGCCCGAGGGCGCACCCCTCGACTTCGAGAACGAACGGGCACTGGCCGAGCGCTACCCCAAGCTTTGGGACCGCTTCCGGGATTGAGCCGCTCGGTTCCTCATGCCTCGGCGCGCCTGCGGACGGTGTCCGAGGGGATGTAGGCCTGTGCCTGGTCCGCCCTGACCGCGTGGTGCATCGGCGCGGCGTTGGCCTGGTCGAGGGCGGACGCGGTGACCGCGGCGGGGCCGAGGACGACCGTCGCGACGGCGCAGATCACCGCCCAGGGCCCGCGGGCGGTCCCTGGCCGGCGGGCCGCCTTCTCCGTCGCGTTCGTGGTGTGCGTACGGCTGTCGCTCATGGTCCCCGCCCTCCGGTCGGTCTGTGTTGTCCATGACCGTAGGGCGCGAGGATCGGAGGAGCCTGCGTGCCGCCTATGGCGTCGCTGTGGACGTCCTGCCCTGGAGTCGGGCCGCCTTCTCCCTGATCTCCGGGAGGCGGGCCGCCAGAGCGGCGCCCGGGCAGCTCGTCATGTAGCCGTCCTTGTGACCGGCCAGGGCGGGGAGGGTGGCGGCGCGTCCGGCGGCGTAGCGGCTGCCGCTGTTGCTCGAGGTGAGGCGGACGCGGGTGCGGGGGTCGATGTCGGCGGGTCCCAGTTTCCAGGCGGCCACCGCGGCGATCGCGTCGGTCATCCTCCGGGGGACGGGGATGCCGGCCGTGAAGGTGCCGATCGCGGCGATGCCCACGGTGCGGTGGTTGAAGCCCTGGGTGTGGGCGCCGGTGACGGCG
This sequence comes from Streptomyces griseus subsp. griseus, assembly GCF_000720255.1. Lineage (GTDB taxonomy): Bacteria > Actinomycetota > Actinomycetes > Streptomycetales > Streptomycetaceae > Streptomyces > Streptomyces griseus_I. The sequence goes on from NZ_JOJE01000001.1 coordinate 509,969, forward strand.
CGGTCGACGCCGCCGGCGCGGCCCTCGTAGATCGTGCCGCAGCGGTCGACGAGGAAGTTGTAGCCGATGTCGTCCCAGTCGCGGGCGCCGGTCTGGCCCGTGTAGAGGTCGCGGATGATGCGCGGGACGTCGGCGCAGTCGTAGCCGTTGGGCGAGTCGGTGTGGTGGACGAAGACGGCGACGATCTCGTCGTCGTAGCGCGGGGGCGGCTGGGGGCGGGCGGCATCGCCCAGCCAGGCCGTGCGGGGCACGATGGGCGGTTTCGCTGCCGGGTGGGGGGCGGCCGCGCGGGCCGGGCGTGGGCGGGCGGTCACCGTGGCCGTCACCGCGCGGTCGACGCCGTCGGCGCACAGCACCAGCGCGGCGACGGCGGCGAGGCCGGGCAGGCAGCCCAGGAGCACCAGCGCCGGGGCCGGTATGCGGCCCGGACGCCGTCTGTGTGCCCCGCGCGTTCTTCGGAGGACACGCATGGTCCCACTGTCGGTCCGATCCGCCGCGCCCGCGATGTGTGCTGTGCCACCCGGTGGAACCAAAGTCCTGGTCCGCGACGTTTTTCGAGGTACACGCACGCGTGGCGGGTTCCGGTCGCCACGCGCGCGTGGCTGATCACTGGGCCTCTCCCCCACGTATGAAGGGGTCCTAGAGAAAGGCGGCTCCGTGGACCTGCTCGACATCCTGCTGTTGCTGGTGATCCTGGCGTACGCGGGCTCCGGCTACCGGCGCGGACTGGTGGCGGGCTGTGTCTCGCTCGCGGGGTTCGTGGGCGGCGCGGCGGTCGGCGTGTGGATCCTGCCGTGGATGATGGATCTGGTCACCCCCGGGACGACGGCGGCGACGGTGACGGCGGTGCTCACCGTGCTGGTCCCGGCGGCGGTCGGGCACGAGCTCGCGGGTCGGCTGGCGCTGCGGCTGCGGCGCGAGCTGGACCGGGGCCCGCTGCGGGTGGCCGACGGCGTCGGCGGGGCCGCGGCGAACGCGGTCGCCGTGCTCATCGTGGCGTGGGTGGCCGCGAGCGTGCTGGGCGCGTCCTCGTCGCCGCTGGTGACGTCCGCGATCCGGGACTCGAAACTGCTCGGGGCCGTGCAGGACGCGATGCCGGACACGACGCCGTCGTGGTTCTCCGACGCCACGTCCGCGCTCGCGCAGGCGGGTTTCCCGCAGGTCTTCAACCCGTTCGAGAACGAGTCGACCGCCGAGGTCGCCAAGCCCACCGGAGACAGCGTCACGGCGAGCGCCACGAACGCCGCCAAGCTGAGCACGGTGAAGATCGAGGGCGTCTCCGGCGACCAGGGCCGCGAGGGCAGCGGCTTCGTGTACGCCCCCCAGCACGTGATGACCAACGCCCACGTGGTGGCCGGCATCGACCGGCCGACCGTGCGCGTGGGGGGCGTAGGGCGGTCGTACGAGGCCCGGGTCGTGCTGTTCGACCCGAACAAGGACGTGGCCGTGCTGTACGTCCCCGAGCTGCGCGCGCCCGTGCTGCGGTTCCAGGGGGAGGCCAAGCGCGGCGACCAGGCGGTGGTGGCGGGCTATCCGCAGGACGGCGACCTGAATCTGCAGGCGGCCACGGTCGCGGTCCGGGTGAACGCGACCGGCCAGAACATCTACAACGACGCGACGGTGACCCGTCAGATCTACTCGATCCGCTCCACCGTCCGCCCCGGCAACTCCGGCGGCCCGCTGCTGACCACCGACGGCCGTGTCTTCGGTGTCGTCTTCGCCCGCTCCACGTCCGACAACGAGACGGGCTACGTCCTGACGGTGGACGAGGTCGCCCCCGACGCCGAGCGGGCGGCGGACGCGACGGCGCCGGTGGACACGGGCCGGCTGATCACGTCGTGACGGAGTCCGGACGCCTCAGAGCAGGGACCGGCCCATGAGCACGTCGTCGACGTACTCGCCGGCCAGGAGGAACTCCCCCGGCAGGACGCCCTCCACCACGAAGCCCTCGGCCGCGTAGAGCCTGCGGGCCGGGGTGTTGTGGCCGAGGACGCGCAGCGTGAGGCGGCGGGCGCCGCGCCGACGGGACTCCTCGACGGCCGCGCGGATGAGCGCCCGTCCGACGCCGCGGCCGCGGGCCTCCTCGGCGACGACGAGGCCCTGGATCTGGCGGACGTGCGCGTTGACGGCGAGCCCCGTGGGGAACGCCAGCCGTACGTAGCCGACGAGACGGTCGTCGACCTCGGCGACCAGGTAGTCGTCGGGGGCGTGGCGGTCGTCGAAGAAGGGCGGGTACGGCGGCTGGGGCTCGGGCATGACCGCGTGCAGCGGGGACCAGGCGGCGCGGTCCAGCGAGGCGAGCGGTTCTTCGTCGGCGGGGCGCGCGACGCGTATGCGAGGTTCGGCGGGCTCGGGCATGGGGGTCACTGTAGGCCGCGCGGCCGGAGCGACCCACGGAGTTTCGGGCGGGCCGCGGGGGGTGGGGTGTGCGGGCAGGATAGGGGCATGGAACTCAGGCGAATCGCGGTGGCCGGCGCGTCCGGTCTCATCGGCAGCGCACTGGTGCGGTCCCTGACCGCGGACGGGCACGAGGTGGTGCGGCTGGTCCGCGGTGCGCCCCGGGGGCCCGACGAGGTGCGGTGGGACCCGGAGGGCGGGTCGGTGGACTCGGCCGGGCTCGTCGGGTGCGACGCCGTCGTCAATCTGGCGGGCGCCGGGGTGGGCGACCGGCGCTGGACGGAGGCGTACAAGAAACGGGTCCGGGACAGCCGGGTGCTGGGCACGGCGGCGCTCGCCGGTGCGGTCGCCTCGCTGGACGAGCCGCCGCGGGTGTTCATCAACGGCAGTGCGATGGGCTTCTACGGGGAGACCGGGCAGCGGGAGGTCGACGAGAGCGCGCCCCCCGGGGACGGCTTCCTGCCCTCGCTGTGCGTGGAGTGGGAGGGTGCCGCGGCGCCCGCGCGTGAGGCGGGCGTCCGTACGGTGTTCACGCGGACCGGTCTGGTGGTGTCGCGTGACGGCGGGGCGTGGGGGAAGCTGTTCCCGCTCTTCCAGGCGGGGCTCGGCGGGCGGCTGGGCGACGGGCGGCAGTACTGGTCGTACATCTCGTTGCACGACGAGGTCGCGGCGATCCGTCATCTCCTGGACCGGGACGACCTGTCGGGGCCGTTCAACCTGACCGCTCCGCGGCCGCTGACCAACCGTGAGATCACGGAGGCGATGGGGCGGGTACTGCGCCGGCCGACGCTGTTCACGGTGCCGGCGCCGGTGCTGCGGGGTGTGCTCGGGGAGATGGCCGGGGATGTGCTGGGCAGTCAGCGGGTGCTGCCCACGCGGCTGCTGGGGTCCGGGTTCACTTTCGCGTTCCCGGGGATCGAGGACGCGATCCGGGCGGCGTGACAACGTCTGCGACCGAATGCGACCGCCGTGCGACCGTGCCCTGTCGATGCGCGACTGTACTTGACCGATCGCGGCCCTAACCTCGATCCGAACTCGGGTATCCCGGACGGCTGTGGGGGCATCACGTCCCCACCTGCCGCGCAACCTCGAGGAGGGGCACGTGCTTGAGCCCGCGTACCAGGCAGACGTCGTCATTGTGGGAGCCGGGGTGGCCGGACTCTCGGCGGCGCATCGGCTGAACAGCGCAGGTGTGACAACCGCCGTCCTGGAGGCCGCCCCTTACGTGGGCGGCCGGATGGCGACCGAGAAGGTGGACGGTTTCCGCCTCGACCGCGTGGGCCAGTTGCTGTCCACGGCGTATCCCGAACTACGCCTGGCCGCGGGGCTCGACGCGCTGGTGCTGCGTCCCTTCGCGCCGGGGGTTCTCCTGCACAGTGACGGTCGCCGGCACCGGGTGGCCGCCCAGGTGCCCGGCCGGGGCGCCCGGGGCGCACTGCATGCGGTGCGCGCCCTGGCAAGCGCCCCCCGCGCGCCGCAGCGGCCCGGTCCCGCCGCCCCGGCGCGTCCGGGCACCGCTCCATGGGGCACGGCCGTCGACCAGGCCCGGCTCGGTGCCGCGCTCGGCCGGATCGCGACGGTGCCCGTGGAACGGCTGCTGACCCGCCCCGAGTCCCCCGCGAGCCAGGCGCTGGCCGCCCGCGGGCTGCCCGCCCGTACGGTCGACGGCTTCCTGCGCCCGCTGCTGGCCAGCCTGTTGTGCGACCCGGAGCTGACGACGTCGAGCCGGTGCGCCGACCTCGCCCTGCGCGCTTTCGCGTCCGGGCGGCTGTGTGTGCCGGAGGGCGGGGCGGAGGTGCTGCCGGAGCTGCTCGCGCGGGCGCTGCCGACGGGCACCGTGCATACCGGGGTGCGGGTCACCTCGGTCGCCACGACCCGGGTGGCGACCGCGGAGCACGGTGAGTTCCGGTGCCGTGCGGTGCTGGTGGCGACGGACGCGCGGACCGCCGCGACGCTGCTGCCCGGGCTGCGGGTGCCGGACTTCCACCCCGTGACGGTCGTCCACCACACGACGGACGAGCCGCCGGGGACGGGCGCGTCGCTGCTCCTGGACGCGGACCGGGGCGGACCGGTCGCGCACACGGCGGTGGTCAGCCAGGTCGACCCGAGCCGGGCGCCCGCGGGCCGGGCCCTGGTGTCCACGACCGTCCTGGGTGCGCCGCCGGCCGAGGTCGACATCGCCGTGCGACGGCACCTGTCGCGGCTGTACGGCACCTCCACCGCCCGCTGGGAGACCCTCGCCGTGCACCACACCCCCGAGGCGGTCCCGGCGATGCGCCCACCGCACGACCTGCGCCGGTCGGTACGGCTGCTGGCGGGCCTCTACGTCTGCGGCGACCACCGGGACACCAGCACCGTGCAGGGCGCCCTCCACTCCGCCCACCGGGCCGCGGCGGCACTGCTGGCGGACCTGGGCGCGGCGGGCTCGATGCATGCGGCCGAGCCGCCGCGCAGTGTCCCCAGGGCGGCCTGAGCGACCCGCTCACGGCCTGCTCGGCACCGCCGGTCTCTCCCGCCGTGGCCGGACGCCGCGGCGGCGGAGGGGGGCGAGCAGCACGGGGCGGGGGTCGCGGTGAGCGCCGGGGTCGGCCCAGCGTCGAGCCGCCCGCACCGCGGACCGGGAGCCCGGCCGGCACCGGGGACCGCCCAAGTCACGCACCACGAACCGAGAGCCCGACCGGCACCGAGGACCGCCCAAGTCACGCACCGCGAACCGAGAGCCCGACCGGCACCGAGGACCGCCCAAGTCACGCACCGCGAACCGGGAGCCCGGCCGGCGCCGGGGACCGCCCAAGTCACGCACCGCGGGCCGGGGGCCCGGTCTGCGCCGGGGTCAGCTCAGCGCCGCCACCTTGTCGCGGTACCCCCTCACCGGTGCCGCGTCCTTGTAGGGCTCCAGCCTGCGTTCGAAGTCGCGGACGTATTCGAGTGCGCGCACCGACCGCATCTCGGCGGCCTGGCCCGCGGCCTCCGCGCCGAGCTGGCAGGCCTGGTCGAGCTCGCCGAGGCCCAGACGGGCGGAGGCGAGGACGACACGGCAGAAGAGGCGACTGCGGGCATAGCCGGGCGCGCGCAGTTGGAGGGAGCGTTCGGCGTGCTGGGCGGCCGCCCGGAACTGCTGGAGGTCGCGGTGACAGTGCCCGAACTCGTCGGCGAGCTGCGCCTCGTCGAAGAAGCGCCCCCAGTGCGGCACCTCGTCCCCGGGCCGGGCCGCTTCCAGGGCGCGTTCGGCCCGTACGAGGGAGGCGGTGCAGGCCCGCACCTCGCCGAGCACCCCGTGCCCGCGCGCCTCGGCGGCGTGCAGCAGGGCCTGGACGACGGGCGGGGCGTTGTTGCCGACGCCCTGCTGGGCCACTCGGGCGAGCTGGACGGCCTCGCGCCCGTGGCCGAGGTAGACGGCCTGGCGGCTCATGGTGACCAGGACGTAGGAGCCGTACGCCCGGTCCCCGGCGGCCTGGGCGAGCCGCAGGGCCTGCACGAAATAGCGCTGGGCGAGTCCGTGCGCGGTGATGTCGAAGGACGTCCAGCCGGCCAGCCGGGTGAGGTCGGCGGCGGCACCGAAGAGGCGGCGGCCGGTCTGTTCGCCGTAGGTGCCGCGCAGCATCGGCTCGCACTCGTGTTCCAGGTAGCGCACGAGGGCCTGGCGGGCGTGACCGCCGCCGTAGGAGTTGTCGAGGGTGCGGAACAGCTCGCCGACCGAGCGCAGCGCCGCGATGTCGCCGCCGGTGACCTTCTGGCCGGGGCCGCGCTCGGCCTGGCCGCGCTGCCGGGGCAGGGCGGGCATCCCTTGCTCGGGCACCGCGGGCAGCCTGGGCGTCGGCCGGGCCTGGGCGGGCACCCTGAGGGCGCCCGCCTGGTCGGGCCGCGGGGCGGGCGCCTCGCCGCGGGCCACCCTCTCGTCGGCCCGCCCGATCAGCCAGTCACGGCTGGGGACGACCAGCCCGGCCGGGGTGAACGCGATCTTGCGGAGCTCGGCGTGGCTGCCGGAGTCCTTGCGCCACAGGCCGCTGACGATGTCCACGGCCTCCTCGGGGGTGGCGGCGAACTCCAGGCCCGCGTAGACGGGGGCGCAGGCGTCCAGGCCGAGGTCCTGGGCGGTGAGGCGGCGGCCGAGGCGGCGGGTGAAGACCTCGGCGATGAGGGCCGGGGTGGTGCCCCGGGGCTGCTGCCCGCGCAGCCAGCGGGTCACGGAGGTCTTGTCGTATCTGAGGTCGAGGCCGTGTTCGAGGCCGAGCTGGTCCACTCGACGGGCCAGACCCGCGTTGGAGAACCCCGCTTCTGCGATGAGCGCGGCGAGCTGGCGGTTGGGGGTGCGCTGCGCGGGTCGTTCCGTCATGGTGCGGTGCGGTCTCCTGCCTTCCGGGCCCTGAAGTGCCCGGATTGCCTGTGAGCAGCCCTTATGGCCTCGTGAACGGCGCGAATGTAGCTGAGCGTAAGCAGTCGATCGCACACTTCGACCTTCATTCATCCGATCGTGTGAGGATTGACCCCGACGCTGACGCGCGAGGGCCGGACGTACAGTGGCTTGGGCGCGCTACGCGCCTGTCATGCCCGTCACCGAGGGAGGCGCTTGCCGTGAGTGAGGTGCGGTTCGTCCGTATGGGGTTCGGAGCGGACGCCGTCGAGTACCAGGAGGCGTGGGACGAGCAGCGCCGGGTGCACGCGGCACGGTTCGCCGACGAGATCCCCGACACCGTTCTGCTCCTGGAGCACCCCCCGGTCTACACGGCCGGCCGGCGCACCGCCGACGACGAGCGCCCCCTGGACGGCACGCCGGTCGTCGACGTGGACCGCGGCGGCAAGATCACCTGGCACGGCCCGGGCCAGCTGGTGGGCTACCCCATCCAGAAGCTCCCGCGCCCGGTGGACGTCGTGGCCCACCTGCGCCGTCTCGAGGACGCGATGATCCGGGTCTGCGCGGAGTTCGGCGTGGAGACCAGCCGCGTGGAGGGCCGGGCCGGCGTCTGGGTCCTCGGCGACCCGGTGGAGCAGCGCCCCGCGCTGGGCGGACTCTCCCTCGACTTCGACCCCCGGCTGACCGACGACGAGTTCGACCCCCGCCTCAACGGCCCCGAGTACGCCCCCTCCAACGCCGGCCAGCGCCGCGAGGACCGCAAGATCTGCGCCATGGGCATCCGGGTCGCCAAGGGCGTCACCATGCACGGCTTCGCCCTGAACGTGAACCCGGACACGTCCAACTTCGACAAGATCATCCCTTGTGGCATCCGCGACGCGGGCGTCACCTCCCTCTCCCACGAGCTGGGCCGCGAGGTCACCATCGACGAGGTGCTGCCGGTCGTGGAGCGCCACCTGGCCGAGGTCCTGGGCCACGCGGATCTGAAGCCGAGGGTGATCGAGACGACCCCGGCGGCATAGATCCAGCTCGTCCTCATACGCCGGACGGGACCTGGGGGCGGCTGCCCCCAGCAAGGCCAGCTCCGACGCCGACCAACAAATCAACGGGCGTACCCTGAAGAACGCCGAAGAATCAATCGCTAGGGAGCCGGTCGTGTCCGCAGTCGCACCCGACGGACGCAAGATGCTGCGCCTGGAGGTCCGCAACAGCCAGACCCCCATCGAGCGCAAGCCCGAGTGGATCAAGACCCGGGCGAAAATGGGCCCCGAGTACACCGCGATGCAGAAGCTCGTGAAGAGCGAGGGCCTGCACACGGTCTGCCAGGAAGCCGGCTGCCCGAACATCTACGAATGCTGGGAGGACCGCGAAGCGACCTTCCTCATCGGTGGCGACCAGTGCACCCGGCGCTGTGACTTCTGCCAGATCGACACCGGCAAGCCCGAGGCCCTCGACCGGGACGAGCCGCGGCGCGTGGGCGAGTCCGTGGTCACCATGGACCTGAACTACGCCACGATCACCGGCGTCGCCCGCGACGACCTGGAGGACGGCGGTGCCTGGCTCTACGCCGAGACGGTCCGCCAGATCCACCAGCAGACCGCGGACCGCGAGGCCGGCCGCACCAAGGTCGAGCTGCTGGCCCCCGACTTCAACGCCGTCCCCGAGCAGCTGGCCGAGGTCTTCTCCTCCCGGCCCGAGGTCTTCGCGCACAACGTCGAGACGGTCCCCCGGATCTTCAAGCGGATCCGCCCCGGCTTCCGCTACGAGCGCTCCCTGAAGGTCATCACCGAGGCCCGCGACTACGGCCTGGTCACCAAGTCGAACCTGATCCTCGGCATGGGCGAGACCCGCGAGGAGGTCAGCGAGGCACTGAAGCAGCTGCACGACGCCGGCTGCGAGCTGGTCACCATCACGCAGTATCTGCGCCCCTCCGTGCGCCACCACCCCGTGGAGCGCTGGGTCAAGCCGCACGAGTTCGTGGAGCTGAAGGAGGAGGCCGAGCAGATCGGCTTCTCCGGTGTCATGTCCGGCCCACTGGTGCGCTCCTCGTACCGCGCCGGCCGCCTGTACCAGATGGCCGTGGAGAAGCGGGACACCTACGTCGCCGCCCAGGCCGTGTGACCTGCCCGACAAGTCATCACCCGCCCTGCCCAATCGGGCATGTGGCATGCGTGTGAATTCGCGCACAAGGTCCTACTGGCCAGTAGTGTCCGATACGACGCGGTCCCGGCCGTCCTCGCAGATGAGGACGTACGCCGGGGCCGCGTCCGGGGTTTCTCCTGGGTTTCTCCTGTCAAATCAAGGCTTCATTGGCGTTTGACCGGCCGGTCATGCCCTGGTAACACCAATCAGTGACGCTGAACTCACAGCACGTACACCCGTCCCAGGGCTGACCGAGGGGGACCACCACCATGCAGGCCGCGCCCGTCACCGCCACCGCGATCCCGTCCTTCACCACCGCACTGCGCGCCGTCGAGTCGCTGCTCATGGGCAGCGGCCAGCGCACCGCCCGCCGCAACGCGTGGACCTCCGTCCTGGAGGACCGCCGGCGCGCCAAGGACCGGGTGGAGGCGCAGCGCGTCCTCGAGCAGGTCCAGCTGCTCGACGTCCGCCCCTGAGAGCCGCCTTCCGGCCGCCCCACCCGACGGGACCGACACTGCCGTCGTCCGCACTTGTGGGGCCACGTAGACTTCGTGGCATGGCGAGGAAGGAAACCGCAGCGGACGCTGCGAACCCCGGGCGACTCAAGCAGATTGCCCTGACCTACAAGATGACCCGCAAGGTCGACACGAAGATCGGTCTTGTACTCGCGGCTATCGGAATCGTCACCTTCGGTGTCTTCCTCGCGATCGGCTTCTTGATCGGTCACCCCATCTATCTCGGCATCCTGGGCCTCCTGCTCGCCTTCCTCGCGATGGCGATCGTGTTCGGGCGACGGGCTGAGCGGGCCGCCTTCGGGCAGATGGAGGGACAGCCCGGCGCGGCCGCGGCCGTCCTGGACAACGTCGGCCGGGGCTGGACGACGACGCCCGCGGTGGCGATGAACCGCAGCCAGGACGTGGTGCACCGGGCGGTCGGCAAGGCCGGCATCGTCCTGGTCGCCGAGGGCAACCCGAACCGGGTGAAGTCCCTGCTGGCCGCCGAGAAGAAGAAGATGGCCCGCATCGTCGCGGACGTACCGGTGCACGACGTGATCGTCGGTACGGGCGACGGCCAGGTCCCGCTGAAGAAGCTGCGCACGACCCTGCTGAAGTTCCCGCGCGTGCTGAGCGGCCCGCAGGTGACGGTCACCAACGACCGCCTGCGTGCCATGGGCGACCTGATGAGCAACATGCCGCTGCCGAAGGGGCCGATGCCGAAGGGCATGCGCCTGCCGAGGGGCGGACCGAAGGCTCGCTGACCCTTCCTCGTGACAGCGTCGCGACAGAGGCCTCATGACGGAAAGAGGGCGCCCGGAGTGATCCGGGCGCCCTCTTCTTCGTACCGCGTACTAGACGCGTACCTCGACCGTCCGCGCCAGCCGGTCGTGCAGGCCCCGGCCGTCGCGGTCCCAGATCAGGGGCGGGATGGCCAGGAAGAGCAGAACCGTGCGCAGCAGGGCGCGCAGCGGGTTGACCGTGCCGGTGTCCAGGGCGACCACCCGCAGGCCGAAGAAACGCTTGCCCGGGGTGAAGCCGACCGTACCGACGGTCAGGACCATCAGGACGAAGAGGATGACCGGCCCCCAGACCTGAGCGGCGTCGTGATAGCTCTGGGTGATCAGGCCGTATGCGATCAAGAGGCACAGGCCCCAGTCCACGGCCAGGGCGCCGAGCCGCCTGCCGGGACGGGCGATCGATCCCGGTCCCTCCTCCGGCAGGCCGAGCTGCTCGCCCCGGTATCCGAAGTCGGCACCGGCTTCCTCCGCGGCCGCGCGGGGCCCGGAGAGCCACGATCCGATTGCTTGCCTGTTGTCCACCCGTCCAAGGTACTGCGCCCGTATATGCCCCTGGGACGGCGGGGTGCCCAGGGGCTACGGTGGAACGGAGCCGGTTAACTTGTGCGAAACAAATGGGTCACGCCCGAGAAATCACCCGTCCCTAGGGTCGGGGTCAGCGTGTGCCACCGCACTGGCCGCACGAACGAACTACCACCCCGGCGGACGGTCCGGGGGTAGGAGGAGCTGGATGTTCCAGAACGCCGACGAGGCCAAGAAGTTCATCGCGGACGAGGACGTCAAGTTCGTCGACGTCCGCTTCTGCGACCTGCCGGGCGTCATGCAGCACTTCACGGTGCCCGTTGAGGCGTTCGACCCGGACGACGAGCTCGCCTTCGACGGATCCTCGATCCGTGGTTTCCAGGCCATTCACGAGTCCGACATGGCGCTCCGCGCGGACCTGTCGACCGCCCGTGTCGACCCGTTCCGCCGGGACAAGACCCTCAACATCAACTTCTTCATCCACGACCCGATCACGGGCGAGCAGTACTCCCGTGACCCGCGCAACGTGGCCAAGAAGGCCGAGGCCTACCTCGCCTCCACCGGGATCGCGGACACCGCGTACTTCGGTCCCGAGGCCGAGTTCTACGTCTTCGACTCGGTCCGCTTCGCCACCACCGCGAACGAGTCCTTCTACCACATCGACTCCGAGGCGGGTGCCTGGAACACCGGCGCCCTCGAGGACAACCGTGGTTACAAGGTCCGCTACAAGGGCGGTTACTTCCCGGTCCCGCCGGTCGACCACTTCGCCGACCTGCGTGCCGAGATCTCCCTGGAGCTGGAGAAGAACGGCCTGAAGGTCGAGCGCCAGCACCACGAGGTCGGCACCGCCGGCCAGGCCGAGATCAACTACAAGTTCAACACGCTGCTCGCCGCCGCCGACGACCTGCAGCTCTTCAAGTACATCGTGAAGAACGTGGCCTGGCGCAACGGCAAGACCGCGACCTTCATGCCGAAGCCGATCTTCGGTGACAACGGCTCGGGCATGCACGTCCACCAGTCCCTGTGGAGCAACGGCGACCCGCTGTTCTACGACGAGGCCGGTTACGCGGGCCTGTCGGACACCGCCCGCTACTACATCGGCGGCATCCTCAAGCACGCCCCCTCGCTGCTGGCCTTCACCAACCCGACGGTGAACTCCTACCACCGTCTGGTCCCGGGCTTCGAGGCTCCGGTGAACCTGGTGTACTCGCAGCGCAACCGCTCCGCGGCCATGCGTATCCCGATCACCGGTTCGAACCCGAAGGCCAAGCGCGTCGAGTTCCGCGCGCCCGACTCCTCCGGCAACCCGTACCTGGCGTTCTCCGCGCTGCTGCTCGCGGGCCTGGACGGCATCAAGAACAAGATCGAGCCGGCCGAGCCGATCGACAAGGACCTCTACGAGCTCGCCCCCGAGGAGCACGCGGGCGTCCCGCAGGTCCCGACCTCCCTCCCGGCGGTCCTCGACTCGCTCGAGCGCGACCACGAGTTCCTCCTCGCGGGCGACGTCTTCACGTCCGACCTGATCGAGACCTGGATCGACTTCAAGCGCACGAACGAGATCGCCCCGCTCCAGCTGCGTCCGCACCCGCACGAGTTCGAGCTGTACTTCGACGTGTGACCGGATCACGTGTGATCGGACCACGCGTACCTCACACGTAAGCCGACCGGCGCCCCCGATTCCTGTTTTTCAGGACGGGGGCGTCGTCGTATTGTGCGTGCCACAACTGTTCGAGAGAGGTACGGGGATGTCCGAACGGGACGACGACAAGCGTGAGTTCGACCTCAGATGGGCGGACGACGCCGCGCACAAGGAGCCCTCGGCGCGGGCGCGGATGCTGGCCGCGCGGTGGAAGGAGAACCCGCCGCAGCCGCAGCCCTTCCGGGCCGACCCCGATCCGGTCAGGTCGCGCAGGTCGTCGTGGGTCTCGACCGCCGTGGTGCTCGGCTGTGTCGTCGCGGTGACCCTGCTGCTGGGGTACGCCCAGTTCCGAGCACCGTACTGACCGGCATGCGTCTCGACATCGCGTACGGGGACGCGGCGGCCGTACGGCTCGCCGAGGGCGCGCCCCTGGTTCAGGCGATCGACACCTCGGATCCGGCGGCCTGGACCGCCCTGGACGCCGGTGTGCGCATGATCGGCTGGTACATGTCCGTGGACCGCCGGCCGAACTGGGCCAGGACCGAGGGCGGGCGGCTGCTGACCGCGGCCCTGCGCCGGCCGGAGCGGCTCACCGAGGCGCGGCTGGCGATCGCCCTGTGTCACCGGGACGGGCGTATCCGGCAGGGCGCCCTGGAGCAGATCACCCGGTACCCCGCGCTGCTGCCACTCGTCGTCATCCGGTGCGCCGACTGGGCCCCGCCGGTGCGCGAGCGGGCCCGGGAGCGGCTGGCCGAGGTGCTGGACACCGGGAGCGCGATCCGGCTCGCCCCGCTGATCCTGCGCCTCGGGCAGCGGGACCGGGGTGACTTCGCCACCGGCCTGACCGCCGAGGTGCTGCGCCGGGAGCCCACCGAGCGGCTCGCACCCCTCTTCGCCCACCCCGACCGCGTCGTTCGCCGGTTCGTGTACCGGCTCGCTGTCGAGGACGGGACCCTGTCCCCCGCCGAGCTGGCCGAGGCCGCCGCCGGGGACCCGGACAGCGTCGTCCAGCGTCTGTGTGCCGAGGCGGCCTTGGTCGCCGTACGGGACAGTGGCGCGTACGGCGACGTCCTGCAGACGTTGCTCGGCGCGCGCAACCCCCAGGTGCGGTCGGCCGGGGTCACCGCGCTGCGGGCGGCCGGCCGGCCGGAGGAGGCCGTGGGGTTCCTCGCGGACCGGTCGGCGCTGGTGCGGGCCTGTGCGCGGTATGTCGTACGGCAGGGCGGAGGTGATCCGGTGTCGTGGTACCGGCACCGGTGCGCCGACCCGGGTGACCCGGGGCTGCCACCCGGTGCGGTGGCGGGGCTGGCGGAGTGCGGGGAACGGGCGGACGCCGAACTGCTGTGGCCGTTGCTCGGGCATCCCAGGGCGGGGGTGCGGGCGCGGGCGGTGGCCGGGCTGCGCATCCTGGACGTGACGGACGTGGCGCGGCTGCGGCCGCTGCTGGACGATCCGGCGCCCGGGGTGGTGCGCGAAGTGACGGTGACACTGTTGCCCTCTGCCCGCTCGCTCGACGCCGACTGGCTGACCGCGCGGTTGGGGGCCGGGCGGCCCCGGCACACGCGGGTGGCCGTGTTCCGGCTGCTGGACTCGCACGAGGGGCTGGTGCGGCTGCGGTCCGCGGTCGCCCTCGTCGACGACGAGGACGCCAGGCTGCGGCACTGGGCCCGGCAGTCCGTACAGGGCTGGCACATCACTCCGGACGTACCGAGCGGAACGCCCGAGGTGGGCGAGCTGCTGGACCGGGGGCGGGATCTGTTCAGCGAGTACGTGCTGCGACGGCGAAGGGGGTCCCCCCGGTTCGAACGAAGTTGAGAACTGGGGGAGGGAGGCGGGCCTGCGGGCCTGAGGACTGGCGTCAGCCTTTGCTGCACCTAGGGCTGATCGCGACCGCTCCATGGGCGGGACGGGTGCACACTGGCAGTGGGACGGGTGCCTTACCACGGGGTGGTGGTGCAGATGCGGAGCCGCTTCCAGACCGATCGGCGACTGACCGTGCGGATGACGGTCACGATGTTCCTGCTAGGTCTGCTGTACGTGGCCTTCGTCGCCGCGTTGATCTTCTTGTTGAAGTCGTGGTTGCTGGTCGTCGTGATCATCGCGGCGATGTTCGTCGCGCAGTTCTGGTTCTCCGACCGGATCGCGATGTTCGCCATGCGCGGGCGGGTCGTGGAGCGCGAGGAGTATCCCGAGCTGCACGCGGTCGTCGACCGGCTCTGCGCGATCGCCGACATGCCGAAGCCGGTGGTCGCCGTGTCCGAGATGGACATGCCCAACGCGTTCGCGACCGGACGCAATCCCGATCATGCCGTGATCTGTGTGACCACGGGGTTGCTGCGTCGACTGGAGCCCGCGGAGCTGGAGGGTGTGCTCGCGCACGAGCTGTCGCACGTGGCGCACAAGGACGTCGCCGTGATCACCATCGCGTCCTTCCTCGGCGTGATCGCGGGCCTGATCGTGCGGTTCGCCTTCTACTCGCAGCTCTTCGGCGGTGGACGCAGGGATCAGAACACCGCGATCGTCTTCGCCGCCATCATGGGCGTGTCGGCGGCCGTGTACGCGATCAGCTTCCTGCTGATCAGAGCGCTGTCCCGGTACCGGGAGCTGGCGGCGGACCGGGCGGCGGCGCTGCTCACCGGCCGGCCCTCGGCGCTGGCGTCCGCGCTCACCAAGGTCTCCGGCGAGATCGCCCGGATCCCGACGAAGGACCTGCGCACGGCCCAGGCCTTCAACGCCTTCTACTTCACCCCGGCGACCGGTAAGGAGCCCGGTCTCGAACAGTACTTCTCCACCCACCCGAGCCTGGAGCAGCGGCTCGACCAGCTGGGCCGCATCTCGGCCGAGCTGGGTGAGGCGGCGGCTCCGGGGAAGGCGGGCTGAGCATGGGGTTGCTCGACATCCTGCTCGGGCGTACGAAGCCGGTGGTGCCCGACCTCGACCAGCTGTTCGCGCTGCCTTCGGCGGCGGTGACGCTGGAGGCGGCGGCCGGGTTCACCCCGACCGGGCAGGGCGCGGTGTGCTTCGCCACGGTCGAGGGCGCCGCGTTCGAGCAGACGCACCGCGAGGTCCAGGCCCTCCTCGACGCGGACGCCGACCGCACGGGCCCTCCGGTGGAGCTGACACAGGACGAGTACGGCTACTCCTGGCTGGTCTCGCGCCGGGCGCCCGACGAGCTGTCGCTGCTGGTCAACGACCTGCACGCGGTGAACAGCTCCATGGAGGTCAACGGCTTCGGCCCGCAGCTGCTGTGCTCGCTGGCCGGCTTCCGGGCCGACAGGGGTCGCGCACTGGCGCTGGTGTACCTCTACAAGAGAGGCACCTTCTACCCGTTCGCGCCGCTGCCCGGCGCGGGGCAGCGGCGCGACAACGCGCTGGAACTCCAGGTGAAGGCCGCCCTCGCGAACGACCTGCGGATCGAGCAGGACCTCGGCCGGTGGTTCCCCGTATGGGGCGCCCCCGGTCTTTGAGAGTCTCAGCTGCTCTTCTCGCGCTCCTGACGGCGGGCCTCGAAGGGGCGCTCACGACGGTAGCGGCGCTCCCACTTGGCCTGTGTGTCCCGGCGCCGCCGGTACGCCTCGTACGTCGTCGGGGCGGCGCTCGGCGTGGACGTCGGGGACGTCGGCGACGAGCTGCGCCCGTAACGCACGTACAGGAAGAGCACGGCGACGGCGGCGAGCCAATAGACGGGGTTTCCGAAGCCCAGGACGACGAGGACGACGGTCCCGGACAGGATGACTGTGCCCATGACGGACCTCCCTCCGCGGGCGTGGGGTGGGTGGGTGAGTAGTGGCGGACGGTGCCGCCGGGCGGGGAGTGGCCTGCTCCGCATCGCCTCTCCAGCGTAGGGAGGCGGTCACGCGGTGTGCATCTCCTTTTCCGGTGAACTGCCGTGAACTGCTGTGAACTGCCATGGGTTAATCGGGAGATGACCACTGGCTCCGGCTTCACTCCCACCCCCTTCCGCCACGACCACGACGGTGAGCGGCTCAGCGGCGTGTACGGCGACAGGGGCGGGCCCGGGACGGCCACCGCGGTGCTGCTGCACGGCGCGGGCAACGGCAACAAGGAGCGACTGCTGCCGGTGCTGAACGAGTTCGCGGCACAAGGCTGCCGCACCCTCGCCTTCGACTTCTCCGGGCACGGCGAAAGCACCGGTCAGCTCAGGGAGTTGAGCCTGCGGCGGCGCTTCGAGCAGGCCGTGTCCGTGATCGACGCGTACGTTCCGGCGGCCGGGCCGCTGATCCCGGTCGGGTTCAGCATGAGCGGCCAGACGGTGGCGGACCTCGCCGCGCACTACGGGGAGCGAGTGGCGGCGCTCGGGCTCTGCTCCCCGGCGGTGTACGCGGCCGAGGCGTGGGACGTGCCGTTCGGCGACGGCGACGGCCGCTTCAGCGAGATCATCCGCAGGCCCGACAGCTGGCGGACGGCTCCGGCACTGGACGCGTTGCGGGCGTACCGGGGCCGGGCGGTGCTCGCCGTACCGGGCGCGGACGCGGTGATCCCGCGGGCCGTGACGGAGGCGGTGGGGTCCGCGCTGGCCGCCCGGTCACGGTTCACACGGCTCGTCCTGCCGGACGCGGAGCACAGGCTGGGACTGTGGTTCCGGGAACACGTCGAGGATCGTCGGGAGTTCGTGACGGCTCTGCTGAACTGATCTTGGCCCGTGGGGCGGTCGGAACTCCTACCGAGCGTCAAGCTGGTCGGCTGTCCCGGCTGCAGGCGAGCGTAGGCGCGCAGGTCGGCCGAGTTCACGGGGCGGCGGCCCGGCATCGCCCTCCGGTTGTCAGTGGTGTCGGGGAGGATGACCTCAGGCGGGTCGTGAGGAGCGGAGGCCGGTATGGGCGATGGGCAGCAGCGGTACGTCGGCGTGGCGGAGCGGCGGGCACGGCTCGCGCTGCGACACCGGCTGGCGGGCACGGCACGGGCGGCGGCACCGGAGGAGGTCGCCGGCTCCCTGGTCGCGCTGCACGGCACGGACCCGGCGACGGTGTACCTGGCGGTGGGCGCGCGACTGGCGGATCCGACGAGAACGGTGGCGGAGACGGAGCGGGCACTGTACGAGGACCGCTCCCTGGTCCGTATGCACGGCATGCGGCACACGGTGTTCGTGTTCCCCACCGACCTGACCGCTGTCGTGCACGCCTCCACCGGGTTGGTGGTCGCGGCGCGGGAGCGGGCCTCGCTGCTGAAGGACATGGCGAAGGCCGGGGCGCCGGACGCGGCCTGGCTGAAGGAGGTCGAGGAGTCGGCCCTGGCCGCGCTGGCCCGGCGCGGGCAGGCGACGGCCGCCGAGCTCGCCCGGGACGAGCCGCGGCTGCGCGAGCAGTTCGTGTACGCGGCCGGGAAACGCTACGAAGGCATCCACACCGTCTCCACGCGGCTGCTGAGGGTGCTGGGCGTCGAGGGCAGGGTGGTGCGGGGGCGGCCGCTCGGTTCCTGGACCTCGACGCAGTTCCGCTGGGCGGTGGCGCCCGAGCATCCCGAACTGGACGTGGCGCAGGCGCAGGCGGAGCTGCTGCGGCGCTGGCTCGCGGTGTGCGGGCCGGCGACGGAGGGCGACCTGAAGTGGTGGACGGGGTGGAAGGTCACCGACGTCCGCAGGGCGCTGGCCGCGGTGGATGCGCGGGCGGTGCGGCTGGACGAGGGCACGGGGTACGTCGTCGAGGGCGACGTCGATCCCGTGGCGGCGCCCGCCGAGCCGTGGGCAGCGCTGCTGCCCGGGCTGGATCCGACGGCGATGGGATGGCAGGAGCGGGACTGGTATCTGCCGCCGGAGTGGCGCCCGCTGCTGTTCGACGGGAGCGGCAACGTGGGGCCGACGGTGTGGCTCGACGGGCGCGTGGTGGGGGCGTGGGCGCAGCGGGCGGACGGGGAGATCGCGTGGCGTGTGCTGGAGCCGCGCGGGGTGGGCCGGGAGGCCGAGACGCTGATCGAGGCGGAGGCGGAGCGGGTGCGGGGGTGGGTGGGGGCGACGCGGGTGACACCGCGGTTCCGGACGCCGTCGGAGAAGGAGCTGGCGGCGGGCTGACGGTGCTGCGCCAGAACTCGCCGGACACTTTGAGCTACTGAGTCCCGACCAACAACTCCAGTCCCTGAATGGCCAGTTGGGGGACTTACCCTCAGAACATGGACAGGGACACGGGGGCCACCGGCCCGAGTGACACGGGGGACGAGCCGGAGATCTCCCGGCCCGAGTTGCGGCGGCGCGCCCGCGCCCTCCGCGATGCGGCCAGGGAGGCCGAGCGGTACCAGGAAGGCGATCCGGCCGTGTTCGCGGCCACGATGGACGCCGCCATGAGCGCTTTGCGAGGGCTGGTCGAACTCGTGACGGGGAAGGCCCCCGAGGAGCCCACGGTCATGCCCGCCCGCTCCGGGGCGGGACGTCGGGACCCGGCCGAGACGCTACGGCGAGTCATCGAGCTGGCCGAGGACCTGCTCGCGCGGGACTTCACCGACGAGGATCTCAAGAAGGCGTTCGCTGTGACCCGTCCGGCGCGTCCAGCCGTTGACGGCACCCCCCTGCCCGGTGAGCGGGCGGTGTCGGTCGTCATCGACGTCTCCTCGTACGTCGTACTGGACTTCACGGACCCGGAGGCCGTCGCACGCAAGACGCTGTCGGAGGCGACCCGCAACAGCGCGTCCGGGACGAAGATGGCGGTGTCCGCGCTGCAGTACGCCCTCGGCGCGTCCCCGCTGAAACTGTTCGCCGACACCACCAAGCTGCTCGGCGAAGCGGTCCGTGCGCGTAACGCCGAGGCGTTGAAGGCCAACATGGCCTGGCTGGCGGACGTGGAAGAACGAGAACAGCGACTGGCCGAGCTGTGGGACGACCTGTCCGGACCGGAGCCGGACACCGCACCCGATCGGCCCCACGACCGACTGGCCGGCGCATCCGAGGAACCGGGCGTCTCGGCGGAGCCTCCCGACGCACTTCCCACGCGGCCGAGGTCACGCCGCCGCCGGACGGTGTGCCGGCCCCGCGCCGCCGAACCCGACGTCGTGCCGGACGACGACGGCCCGACGGTCGAGCACCCCCGCGCGGAGGAACCGCCGACACCTGACATCGACCTCTCCGACGCGCCGGAGTCCCCCGCCGACCGGGGGCTGCCCGGCCTATGAGGCGACACCCCGCCCCGGCAACACGCGCCGCCCGCCCCCACCACGGGGACGGGCGGCGCCCGGTGCAACCCGGCTCAACGGCTGTAGCGCAGCAGTGCCCGCACCATGTGGCACGTCGTGTCCGACGGCGGGTGGATGCCGATCAGTTCCGCCGTGCTGCGGATCTTCTCGTTGCGGGCCTGGTTCGGGACGTAGACGCCCGAGTCGAGGAGGGCGATGGCGAGGCGCATGGCCTTGAGGCGGCGGTTGTGGGTGATGTACCACTCGCGGGGGCGCCCCGGCGGCAGCGGCCGCTTCGCCGTGGGGGCGTACGGCAGGTCGAGCTGCACGGAGCGCTTCGCGGTGGACTGGGTCGGCAACGGCTTCTGCTTCAGGGCGGCAGCGGGCACGGGATCCTCCTGTCGCGGTCAGGACCCCGCCGGAAACCCCGGCGACGCCCTCGAACACTGCTCTTATTCTACTTCCCCCCACTGACATCCAGGGAGGCTGGAAAGTCGCCAAAAGCCCAGGTGGGCATGGAAATTGGCGCCGCGTCACACCAGTTCCACGCGAGGCTCGCGAGACGGCATGAAATCGAACAGACCCTACGGTCGCCGGGCGCGCCGACGGTCCGCGTACCGTGACCTCCATGGAAATCTGGATCAACCCCGCCTGCTCCAAGTGCCGCAGCGCTCTCTCCCTGCTCGACGCCGAGGGCGCCGATTACACCGTCCGCCGCTACCTGGAGGACGTGCCGAGCGAGGACGAGATCAGGGCCGCACTCGACCGCCTGAACCTCGAACCCTGGGACATCACCCGCACCCAGGAGGCAGCGGCCAAGGAGCTCGGGCTCAAGGAGTGGGGACGGGACGCGGACTCCCGGGACCGCTGGATCAAGGCGCTCGCCGAGCACCCGAAGCTCATCCAGCGGCCCATCATCACCGCGGACGACGGCAGCGCCGTGGTGGCCCGCACGGACGAGGCGGTACGGGACGCTCTGTCCCGGTGAGCAACGGTATGACGCTCGACGGGAGTTCGGGCAGCCACGGTGTTACCCTCCGCCGCCATGACCTTCGGTGATCAAGGAATGCCGTACGGCCCGCCCGGGCCCCATGCGCCCTACGGCCCGCCCGACCCCCACGCACAGTGGGCGGCCGAGCAGGAGCGCATACGCATGGACAGACGCAGACGGACCCGGCGGGCGGTGGCCGGCGGGACGGGCGTGGTCCTCGCCGCCGCCGTCGCCGCAGGAGTGGCGCTGTACACGGGCGGGCCCGACAACGAGGACAGCGCGTCGGCCCCGGCCGTGAGCGCCTCGCCCGGGTCGGAAGCGACCACCGCCCCCGTCCCCTCCGTCGACGTCAACGTGTCCAGCACCCCGACCGCCCTGCCCTCGCTGCTGGCGCGGCCGGTGATCCGTCCGGAGCTGGCGTTCCCCGCGAAGAGCGTGCGCCTGAAGGACGGCTCCCGGTACACACGGGTCGACCTGGCCACCACCACCGACTGCGCCCGGGGCATGTCGCAGCAGCTGGCGCAGCTGATCGAACAGGGCGAGGAGTGCTCCCGGATGACGGCGGCCCTGTTCACGGACCACGACCGGCGCTCCCAGGTGACGGTCTCCGTGCTGAGCTTCCGCCGCGTCGAGGACGCCTCGCGCGTGTTCATGATGGCCTCGATGGACCCGGTGACCTACCAGGTGGTCTCGCTCGATCCGCCGCCGGAGGCCGGGCTGCCGACCGTGCCGCCCGGTTCGGCCGGGGTGTTCCGCCGGGTGATGACCGTGCGGTCCGTGGTCTTCGCCAACGGCCAGTGGGGCGACGGTTCGGAGACCGGCGAGGCCGAGCTCACCCGGCAGACGGAGGGCCTGATCCGGTATGTCGACGACACGGTCGTGGCGTACGAGGAGGGGAAGGCGTGACTCGCGTGTGGCTCAGGTCACTTCACTGACTCCTGTAAACCGCTGAGTAACCTCGTTCGATATCTCGTACATAGCGGCGTACGCTCCCCTACCTCTCAGGAGGCGCGCATGTCGCGCAGGAGAACACTCAGTACGAAGAAGAAGGTCGCGCTCTTCGCCACCGCCGCGGCGGTGGCGGGAGGAGGCGCCTTCGCCATGGCGGCCACGTCGAACGCCGCCCAGCCCCCGCAGACCGCCGCCGAGTCGTCGGTCTGCCAGGGGCTCGCCACGGCCCTCGGGAACAACCAGAAGTTCATCGAGGGCCAGCAGGCGAATCCGGACGCGCAGTCGCAGGCCCGGATCGCCAACCGCGAGGCCGTCATCGCGCAGATCAAGGTCCAGCAGGAGGCGTCGGGGTGCGTCGTTGGGGAGTCGGCTCAGGGCTCCCAGGCGACGCAGCCGACGCAGGGCGGACAACAGGGCGGACAGCAAGGCGGACAGCAGGGCGGACAGCAAGGCGGAGAACAGGCCGGAGAGCAGGCCGGTGACCCCCCGGCCTCCGCTCCCGCCGCCTCCGCGTCGGCCCCCGCGACCGGTGGTGGCGGCGCTGCCTCCGGCCGGCAGGTCTGCAACGGCTCGACCGTCACGCTCTCCGGCGAGGGCGGTGCCCCGGCGGCGTCCAGCAATCAGTTCCCGGCGGGTACGAAGCTGAAGGTCACCAACCTGGACAACGACAAGTCCACGACGGTGGAGGTCACTTCGGTCTCCGGCAGCTGTGTCCTGCTGAACAACGCGGCCTTCGAGCAGGTCCGTGAGCCCGGCAAGTTCCTGATCCGCCGGGCCGTCATCGAGAAGGTGGGGTGAGAACCGGCCGGAGCCTCAACCCGCGAGAAACTCGCTGAGGCGGCGTCCCAGTTCGGGGGGCGCGGCATGCGGCAGCGCGTGATGGGACACGTCGGGAAGGACGTGTGTCCCCACGCGCGGCAGCAGGCCGGCCGCCCGGGTCGCCACTTCGTTCGTGTCATGTGTCCTGCTGTTCCGGGCCAGGAGCAGCAGGACCGGCATGTCGAGACCCCGTAGCGCCTCCGGCGCCGGACGCGGGCCGGTCACCGGCTTCGACGACGGGAATCCCGCGGCCGCCTCCTGGAGGCGTAGCCAGTCGGGGTCCAGGTCCCCTCCCCCGGTCTCCCACTCCAGGAACGCGCGGACGCGGCGCGGCGTGGGCCGAAGCAGCATCGGCAGGGCGTGCAGCAGGTACGCCGGCCTGTATCCGGCGAACACCTGGGTCGGGTCCAGGAGGAACAGACTCCGCACCCGGGTCGGGGCGCGCAGGGCGTGGTGCAGGGCGATCCAGGCGCCGTAGGAGTGCCCGCCGAGGTCGGCGGCCGCGACGCCCAGGCCGTCGAGGACCGCGTCCAGCCAGGCGGTCAGGTCGGCGACCGTACGGGGGTGACGGCCGGCCGCGGGGACGCTCAGCCCCGGGGCGCCGAGCAGGTCGACGGCGTGGATCCGGCGCTCACGGGCGAGGTCGGCCGCCTGGGCGTACCAGGACGCGGAGGTCGCGCCCCCGCCGCCGGGCAGGAGGATCAGCGGGGGCGCGTCGCGCGGACCGCACACGTTGACATACGTCGTGCCGAACGGCGTCGGTACACGCAGCGCCTCCCGGTCGGCGGGCCACTTGGCCATGACCTTGTCGTACGCCATCCGGAATCCGTCGAGGTCGTATGCGTCGCGCATGCTCACCACCATCCCCTATTATCTCGCTGAGCGAGATACTCGCTGAACGTGACGATAGCCGAAGGAGCGCCATGCCGTCCCCGGAACCCGAGATGGAGATCGTCCACCTGCTCCGTGCGGTGACCGTCGAACTCGGTCTGCACAGCGCGCGGTTCGCGAGCCGGCACGGCATGCACCCCACCGACGTGCGCGCTCTGATCGCCCTGATGGACGCCAGGAGGGCGGACGAGGAGATGACCGCCGGGCGGCTCGGCGCGGCGCTCGGGCTGAACTCGGCCGGGACGACGGCGCTGGTCGACCGTCTGGAGCGGGCCGGTCACGTACGGCGAGTGCGCGCCGAGGAGGACCGCCGCAAGGTGCTGATCGAGGTGGACGAGCGGGCCGTGGAGCTCGGCCAGGCCTTCTTCGGACCGTTGATCGGCCGGGTCGTCGAGCTGGTGCGGGGGTACGACGAGCGGGAGGTCGCCGCGATCCGGGGGTTCCTGGGCGAGGTGCGGGAGGCGGCGGGCGAGGCGGACCGGCCGGCGCGGTAGTCCCGGACCCCGCCGGGGCGGCAGTGAGCCGCACCACAGCAACACCAGGTAACACGGGGTTCACACTCGGGCAACGACCGGGAAATCGCCTGTTGACAGGCTCGCGGACGACACCAGCGCGGCGCCCCAGTGCCGCAGCGCCGCAGCACCCGCAATCGCGCCCAGACGCACCCCCGAAGGAAGTGGCCCGTGAGCTTCAAGGCTGAGTACATCTGGATCGACGGCACCGAGCCGACGGCCAAGCTCCGTTCCAAGACGAAGATACTGAGCGACGACGCCAAGGGTGCCGAGCTTCCGATCTGGGGCTTCGACGGGTCCTCCACCAACCAGGCCGAGGGCCACGCCTCGGACTGCGTGCTCAAGCCGGTCTTCTCGTGTCCCGACCCGATCCGCGGCGGCGACGACATCCTCGTCCTGTGCGAGGTCCTGAACATCGACTTCACCCCGCACGCCACGAACACCCGTGCCGCGCTGGCCGAGGTCGCCGAGAGGTTCGCCGCGCAGGAGCCGATCTTCGGCATCGAGCAGGAGTACACGTTCTTCCAGGACGGCTACCCGCTCGGCTTCCCCAAGGGCGGCTTCCCGGCCCCGCAGGGCGGCTACTACTGCGGTGTCGGCGCCGACGAGATCTTCGGCCGTGACGTCGTCGAGGCGCACCTGGACAACTGCCTGAAGGCGGGCCTCGCCATCTCCGGCATCAACGCCGAGGTCATGCCCGGCCAGTGGGAGTTCCAGGTCGGTCCGGTCTCCCCGCTGGAGGTCTCCGACCACCTGTGGGTGGCCCGCTGGCTGCTCTACCGCACCGCCGAGGACTTCGGCGTGGCCGCCACCCTCGACCCCAAGCCGGTCAAGGGCGACTGGAACGGCGCCGGCGCGCACACCAACTTCTCCACCAAGGCGATGCGCGAGACCTACGACGCGATCATCACCGCGGCCGAGTCCCTCGGCGAGGGCTCCAAGCCGCTCGACCACGTCAAGAACTACGGCGCCGGCATCGACGACCGCCTGACCGGTCTGCACGAGACCGCCCCGTGGAACGAGTACTCCTACGGCGTCTCCAACCGCGGTGCCTCGGTCCGTATCCCGTGGCAGGTCGAGAAGGACGGCAAGGGCTACATCGAGGACCGCCGTCCGAACGCCAACGTCGACCCGTACGTGGTGACCCGCCTCCTCGTCGACACCTGCTGCTCCGCCCTGGAGAAGGCCGGCCAGGTCTGATCCACGCCCGCCGTTCCGGAAGGGGCGCCCGCCAGTACGGCGGGGGGCCCCTTTGCGTATCGTGCGCTGTCATGGGGAGCGACGGGGTGGACGGGACCGAGCTGGTGCACGCGTACGGCGAGGCGGAGGACATACCGGGGCTGCTGAGGGCGATGGAGTCCGAGGACCCGGACGTGCGCGAGGCGGCCGTGGAGTGGCTGTGCTCCGCGAGCTGGCGCGAGGACAGCTTCTTCACGGCGACCGCCCGCACGGTGCCCGAGCTGGCCCGGCTCGCCCTGGAGCTGCCCGGCCACCGGGCCGACCTGCTGGATCTGCTCGGCGACCTCGCACACCGGGCCCAGTGGTCCGAGGAGGACGCGCCCGCGCGGCAGGCCGTGGCCGAGGAGCTGCCGTCCCTGCTGCACTTCGCACACGATGCCGACACGGACGTGCGCAGCGCCGTGGTGGTGCTGATCGCCGCATGCGGTCAGGAGTACGCCCTGCCTCACGTGCCCCTGCTGTGGGCCCGGTTCGCCGAGGAGACCGACCCGCTGGTGCGCGGCCGGGTGGTGACGGCGCTGGCGCTGCTGGAGACGGGCGACGGAGGCTGGCGGCGCGACCTGCTGACCGACGCCGAGCCCCGGGTCGCGCTCGCCGCGGCCGAGGACCTGCTGCGCACCGCCGAACTTCCGCTGCCCGACGCGCTGGTGGACCACGGTGTGCGGGCGTATGCGGCGGACCCGCACGAGCCGGAGAGGGCCCTGTGGCCCGCACCCCACAAGGTGTTCACCGACCGGCTGCTGGAGGATCCCGAGGCCGCGCTGCGCGCCACCGCCGGGGGTGTGCCACTCGCCTTCGAGATCGTCGACACATGGCGGGACCGTGAGGCCGACGTGCTCCCCTGGGCCCTGCGCACCATGACGGGCGAGGACTGGGAACTGTCCCGGCTGGCGCAGCTGACCTGCTCGCTGCCGGCTGAGCGGCACGAGCCCGTGCGCGCCCACGTACGGCCGTACCTGACCGCGGACGACCCGGCGGTGCGGGCGGCGGCGATCAGCGCGCTCGCCCGCGCGCATGCGCCGGAGGCGGTCGAGGAGGCCGTACGGCTGGTCGAGGAGCTGCCCGGTCCGTACGTCACCTTCCGTGCCGCCACCGCGGTGGCCGAGGAGTTCGGGGCGGAGGCACTGCCCGTGGCGCGGGCGGTGGCCCGGCGGCTCGACCAGGGTTCGTACTACCTGCTCGAGGTGCTGAAGCTGTACCCGGAGGTGGCGTTGGAGGTCATCGAGGAGCTCACCGAGCTGCTGGCGCGCACGGGCACCGGATACCCGCCGGTCGCCGTGGCCGTGCTGCACGAGCTGGGCCCGGCCGCCGGTGACCTGGCCGAGCGGGCGCTGCTGGCCTGTGTGACCGAACGCGCCCACTCCTCGGTCTCGGCGGTCGCCGCGGTAGCTCTCCACCGGATCAGCGGCGACCCCGGCCCGGCTCTGTCCTTCTTCCGGGAGGAGCTGAGCGCCGGGTTCTCGGGGGTGACGGACTGGGCGAGCCAACTGGGCCCCGCCGCGGAGCCGTTGCTGCCGTTCATCGAGCCGCTCCTCGCCGGCGGCTCGGAGGTCGCCGCCACGGCCGTCTGGCGCATCACCGGCAGGACGGAGGACACCCTGGAACCCCTGGCCCGGGGAGCGCTCAGGTGCGAGAGGTTGTACGGGAGCCTGCCCCACCCGCTCACGACCCTCACGGAGATGGGACTCGTCCCCCGCTTCGCCGTCGACCCGCTGCGACAGGCGGCCGAGTCACCGACGCGGGTCCTGAAGGACCTCATGTGCGGCGAGGCCCTGCACCCCGACTACGTCCTGCGGAACGCCGTCCGGAAGCTGCTGGAGACGGCCCGCGTCGTGGAGTGACGCCGGATTCCGGTCAAGGAAGCGTCCACGCTGTGAGAGGAGGGTCCTCTCCCCGGCCCGGGTCTGCTTCAATGGCTTCATGGCCAGCTACCAGAAGTGCAACGCGACGGGTCGCCGTGACCTCGAGCCCTTCTGGCCGTCCCGTCAGCAGCACGACTTCGACCGGGTGTGTTGTCGCGCGATGAACGCGCCGGCCCTCTAAAGCCGCTCACCCCGGCCTTCGGCCCGCGCGCAACGACGTACGTCCCCCCGACGACCTCTCGCGCGAAAGAGCTGACCTCTCATGGCGACCACTCGTTCTCTGTCCTCCGCCACCGCTCCCTCCGTCCTCGGCGCACGCCACCGGCTGCGCGCCGTCGACCGGGACGAGGTGGTCGACGTCACGGACTTCCTGCCGCCCGGCGCCACCTGGCTGCCGGCGCCCCAGCACACCCTGCCCACGCTGCCGGGCCGGCCGCCGATGATCGGCTACCTGGTGCTCGTCCCGGCCGACCAGCAGCCGCCGTTCCTGCCGGTGGCGGTGCCGGACCAGCCGCGCTCGGACGACACCGCCGGTGGTGACCCCCTCGTGCGGATCGACTCCGTGCAGCGCACCGCCGAGGTGGCCGGGCGCCGACTCGACCTCACCTACCTGGAGTTCGAGCTGCTCGCCCACCTCGTCGCGCACCCCCACCGGGTGCACACCCGCGACCAGCTGGTCGGCACGGTGTGGGGCTACGGCCACGTGGGCGACGGCCGCACCGTCGACGTCCACGTCGCGCGGCTGCGCCGCAAGCTGGGCGCCGAGCACCGCCAGGCGATCCAGACGGTGCGCCGGGTCGGGTACAAGTACACCCCGCCCGTCGGGCGCTGACCCGCGCTCTGCCCTCAGCAGACAGTCGTTCCCTCCCGCCGCCACGCCGGGCAGAGTCACCCGCATGAGACTTCTTGTGCTGGGGGGAACGGAGTTCGCGGGACGGGCCGTCGTGGAGGCGGCGCTGGGGCGCGGTTGGGACGTGACGGTCTTCAACAGAGGCCGGCACGATCCCGTCCCGGGCGCTCGGGTGCTGACCGGCGACCGCACGGCGTCCGACGGACTCGCCGCGCTGGCCGGGCACGAGGGTGAGTGGGACGCCGTCGTCGACACCTGGTCGTCGGAGCCGGTGGCGGTCGACCGCACCGCGCGGCTGCTGCGGGGCCGCGCGCGGCGGTACGTGTACGTGTCGAGCTGCTCGGTGTACGCCTGGGCGCCGCCCGCCGGGTACACCGAGGACGCGCCCCTCGTCGAGGGCGCCGAGCCCGGCGCCGGCCATACCGACTACCTCCGGGACAAGCGGGGCGGCGAGCTGGCCGCCGTGGCGGCGTTCGGGGCGGACCGCTCCGTGCTCGTGCGGGCCGGGCTGATCCTCGGCCCGCACGAGAACGTCGGACGGCTGCCGTGGTGGCTGACCCGGACCGCCCGGGGCGGGCCGGTCCTGGCCCCCGGCCCGCGCGATCTGCCCCTGCAGTACGTCGACGTCCGCGACCTCGCCGAGTGGATCCTCGGGGCGGTCGAGCAGGAGCTGAGCGGCCCCTTCAACCTGATGAGCCCCCAAGGACACAGCACCATGGGCGAGTTGCTGGACGCGGTCGTGCGGGTCACCGGGGCCGATGCCGAGCTGCGCTGGGTGGAGCCGCAGGTGATCCTCGACGCGGGCATCGAACCGTGGACACAGCTGCCCGTGTGGGTGCCGCCGGGCACCGACATGCACGACGCGCTGCACGCGGCCGACGTCTCCCGGGCGGTGGCGACGGGGCTGGAGTGCCGTCCCGTCGCCGATACCGTGGCCGACACCTGGGCGTGGCTGCGGGAGATCGGCGGAACGGCGCCCCAGCGGCCGGACCGGACGAGAAAGGGCCTCGATGCGGAGGTGGAGGCGAAGGTCCTCGCGGTGGTGGAAGGTGCGGCCGGGGGTGTACTTGGCACCACCCCCTGACCGGGGTTCTCGGCCCCGTGACCGCCGGTGCCCGCTCGGCCAGACTGACGCCATGACCATCGAGACGAAGAACGGCAGCAGTCGGGCGAGGGTGCGGGCCATGGTGCTCGCGGCGGCGCGGGGACTCGGACTGGCCGTGGTGTCACTGCCGTTGGCCGTCCTGTGCTTCACCCTCACCGCCGTGTCCATCGCGCTGATACCGATCGGCGTCGGGATCGTCACCACGCCGTACGTGCTCACGGGGGTGCGCGCGTTCGCCGACTGGCGGCGGAGCCTGGCGGCCCGGTGGTGCGGGGTGCGGATCCCGTCGGCGTACCGGCCGGTCCCGAAGGGTGCCAACCCCTGGGCGCGCACCTTCGGGATGCTGCGGGACCCCGCGACCTGGCGGGATCTGCGCTGGCTGCCGGTGGACATGACGGCGGGTTTCCTCACCGCGCTGGTGCCCGCGGTGCTGCTGGTCTACGCGGTGGAGGGGTTCGTGCTGGCGGCGGGCCTGTGGCGGGTGTACGCGGACGCCGACGACGGGTACTGGTACGCGTTCGTGCCGGTGAGCGATCAGGCGTCGGCCTTCGGCGCGGCCGCCCTGGGCGCCGTGTTCCTGGTGCTCGGCCACTTCTACACCCCGAGCCTGCTGCACGCCCACTTCGGGCTCACCCGGGCGGTCCTCACCGCGGGCCAGGACGAACTCGCCGAGCGGGTGCGGGTGCTCACCGAGACCCGGCGGGACGCGGTCGACACCTCCGCCGCCGAACTGCGCCGCATCGAGCGGGACCTGCACGACGGGGCGCAGGCCCGGCTGGTCGCCATGGGCATGGACCTCGGGACCATCGAGACGCTCCTCGAGAAGGACCCGCAGCAGGCCAAGCAGCTGCTCGCGCACGCCCGCCAGTCCTCAGCCGACGCCCTCGCCGAACTGCGCGACCTGGTGCGCGGTATCCATCCGCCGGTGCTCGCCGAGCGCGGACTCGGGGATGCCGTACGGGCGTTGGCGCTGCGCCTGCCGGTCGCCACGGAGGTGGAGGTGGACCTCGGCGGCGGACGCGCGGACGCGCCGGTGGAGTCGGCGGCCTATTTCGCGGTGAGTGAGGTGCTCACCAATGCCGCCAAGCACTCCGGCGGTGACCGGATCTGGGTGGATCTGCACCACGACGACGGCCGACTGCGGTTGTCGGTCACCGATAACGGCCGGGGTGGCGCGGTGATCGGGGCCGGTTCGGGCCTGGCCGGGGTCGAGCGGCGGCTCGGTACATTCGACGGCGTCCTGGCCGTCAGCTCGCCCGCCGGCGGTCCCACCATGGTGACCATGGAGATCCCTTGCGCGTTGTCCTAGCCGAAGACCTGTTCCTGCTGCGCGACGGACTGGTCCGGCTGCTGCAGGCCCACGACTTCGAGATCGCGGCCGCCGTCGAGAGCGGCCCCGAGCTCGACCGGGCCCTGGCCGAGCACCGGCCCGACGTGGCGGTGGTGGACGTACGCCTTCCGCCCACGCACACCGACGAGGGCCTGCAGTGCGCGCTGCGGGCCCGTCGGGAGAGACCCGGCCTTCCGGTGCTGGTGCTGTCCCAGCACGTGGAGCAGCTGTACGCGCGTGAGCTGCTCGCCGACGGCAGCGGCGGGGTGGGGTATCTGCTGAAGGACCGGGTGTTCGACGCCGAGCAGTTCGTGGACGCCGTCCGGCGGGTGGCGGCGGGCGGCACGGCGATGGACCCGCAGGTGATCCAGCAGCTGCTGGCCCGGCGGTCGGGCCGGGCTCAGCCGCTGGACCGGCTGACGCCCCGGGAGCTGGAGGTGCTGGAGCTGATGGCGCAGGGCCGGTCCAACGCGGCGATCGCGGGCCGGCTCGTCGTCACGGAACGGGCCATCGCCAAACACACCGCCAACATCTTCAACAAACTGGGACTCGAGATCTCGGACGATGACAATCGGCGCGTGCTGGCCGTGCTCGCACACCTGAACCGCGACCGTTGACCCGAAAATCTTCACACCCCAACCACCAGCGCCGACGCAGCAGTTGGGGAGGAAATGTCGCGCCCCTCGAGTCACCGTTCTCTCATCAATTTGTGAGACGGCTGAACACCCCTGGGGCGGAGTGCGTATGAAAGAGCGCCGCTTCACTCCTGTCGGGCGCCTCGATGCTGCCCCGCAAGGAAGTCAGAGGAGTTCCATGGGACGCAACATACGTAAACGCCGTTCGTCGATGGCCACGAAGGCCGTGGCAGCATCGGCGGCCCTAGCGCTCGGTGGGGGCGGGCTGATCTGGGCGAACTTCTACGCTTCGGCTCACGAGCCCAACAACTCGGCGCAGAATCAGACCAAGGCCGCCGCCGCCCAGGTGGCGACCATCGCCTGCCCGGACGTGGGCCAGAAGCTCACGAACGTGCCGGGCGCGGCGCGCAATGGCGTGGCCAAGGAGCTGGCGCTCCTCGACAAGCAGATCACCGAGGCCTACGCCCGGCTCGCCTCGACGCGCCAGGCCCAGGCGGGCGACGCCGGCTTCGTCCAGAACGCGATCGTCGGCCCCCTCAAGGACAAGCGGGCCGCGACGATCGACCGTATCCGGATCGACATCCAGCGCGTCGGGGGCAGCTTCAACAACCAGCTGAGCCAGCTCGCCGCCTGCACCACGCAGACCGCGGCCCCGCAGACCAACGCCGGTCAGCAGAACGGCGGGCAGCAGAACGGCGGGCAGCAGCAGAACGGCGGGCAGCAGCAGGGCGGCCAGCAGCAGAACGGCGGGCAGCAGCAGAACGGTGGCCAGCAGCAGGGCGGCCAGAACAACGGCGGCCAGCAGCAGGGCGGGCAGCAGGGCAACGGCGGTCAGGGCGGCAACGGCCCGGTCGCGGCGGACTTCGTGGACATCACGAAGGTCCAGGGCAACGCCCAGCTCGGCGTCGGCCAGAACGGCCTCGCCGCGAACGGCAACAGCGGTTCGCGCGGCACGTTCACCTCGAACTGCGGCACCAACGGCAACGACAACCACAACACGGACAACGTGATCGTCGCCCCCGGTGTCACCAACGGCGCGCACCACCTGCACGACTACGTCGGTAACCAGAACAACAACGCCTTCGCGAGCGACCAGCAGCTCGCGGGTGCCGGCACCAGCTGCCAGAACCAGGGCGACAAGTCGTCGTACTTCTGGCCGGTGCTTCGCCTCCAGAACGGTCAGCAGGACTTCGACCAGAACAAGGACGGCGGCGGCAAGGAAGGCAATGTCGGCCAGATCCTCCAGCCGGCCCAGGCCCAGCTGAAGTTCGTCGGCAACAAGAAGGGCAACGTCGTCGCGATGCCGCAGGCCCTGCGCATCATCACCGGTGACGCGAAGGCCTTCGTCAACGGCAACGCCAACGCCAACGTGAACTGGAGCTGCACCGGCTTCGAGAACAAGGTGCAGCTGAAGGACAAGTACCCGATCTGCCCGCAGGGCAGCCAGGTCGTCCGCACGTCCAACTTCCAGAGCTGCTGGGACGGCAAGAACATCGACAGCGCCAACCACCGTACGCACGTGGCGTTCGTCCAGGGCGACGGCAGCTGCGCCAACGGTTTCAAGGCGATCCCCCAGCTCCAGGTCCGGCTCACCTACAACGTTCCGGCCCCGAAGCTCCAGAACGGCCAGGTCGTGAACCCGTACGCGGTGGACACCTTCCCGGAGAACCTGCACAAGCCGATCACCGACCACAACGACTTCATCAACTTCTTCAGCGCGAACACGATGAACCAGATGGTCAACTGCATCAACACCGGCAAGCAGTGCAAGTGAGCCACCCCCGGGTGAGCCACGGCAGCTGAGCCACTGAGAAAGCCGGCGGTGAGGATTCCTCACCGCCGGCTTTCTCGTGTGTCGCGCTGTGTCAGTGACTGGAGTGCGACCCCCCGTGCGCGGTGTGGTCGGCGCCCTCCTCGATGTCACCGCCGAGCGTCTTGCGCAGCGCCACCACCGTCTTGGTCTCGCCCACGGCCACCCACTTGCGGCCCACCAGGTAGTGGCCGCCGTAGTCCTTGGCACCGTTGATCCACTCGCGCTGGCCGCGGTCGGTGGCGAAGGTGGCCAGGATGAACTGGCCGTCGCCGTTCTTGCAGATGGCCTGGCGGATCTCGTCCGCGTCGGTCTGCATGTTCGGCGTGCACTTCACCTCGGCGGCCAGGTGCTCCAGGCTGCCGGTGGCCGCCGACGGGACGGCCTTCGTTTCTCCGTCGGAGCCGGAGCCGGAGCCGCAGCCCGCCAGCGCCAGCACCAGCACGGCGCCGCCCAGCGCGAGCATCGGTCGGGTCACCTTCATCTGTCCTCCCTGCGAGAGCCTCGTCCTGGATACGGCTCCCGGGTGCGGACCGCTCAAAATACCGGTCGCCACGGGCACACCCGTGCGAAAGTGACCTGGTGAACCAAGACTGGGAAGACCGAGTGACGGCCGCCTGGGCCACCTTCGACGACTACGCCGAGGAGGACGCGGCGGCCTTCCGGGCCGTGATCGACGCCCTCGTCGCCGAACTGCCCGAGGACAGCCCCCTCGGCCCGTTCGAGCAGGCGTGCGCATGGGACTCGACGGGCCACTCGGACAAGGCGGCCCCGCTCTACCGGGAGGCGCTGGCGCGCGGCCTGAGCGGATACAAGGGCCGGCGCGCCAAGATCCAGCTGTCGAGCTCGCTGCGGAACATCGGACAGGCCGAGGAGGGCGTCAAGCTGCTGACGCCCGAACTGGACGCCCCGTCCGACGAGTTGGACGACGCGGTACGCGCCACCCTCGCCCTGTGCCTGTCGAGCCTGGGCCGTGACCGCGAGGGTCTGTCCCTGGTGCTGGGCGCCCTGGCACCGCATCTGCCGCGCTACCAGCGGTCCATGGCGAACTACGCGCGGGCGCTGGTTGAACCGGACGGGTGAGTCGTCCGGAGAGCGGTGACCATCCCCCGATGCGCTCGTTCTGCTGAACGTGCAGTCACAGGATGTCGCCCAGCACCCCTCCCCCACGCTCTCCGCCTCGCTCGAACAGGCCGAGGCCGCGCTCGTCGAGCACTATCCACGGCTGGTCCGGATCGCGTACCTCGTGCTGCCGCCGAGGCTCGGCCGGAGCCGGCGCGTTCTGACCGCCCACGCCCTCGTCCAGCGTGCGCTGCCCCGCGGCAGGGCCTCCGCGCCCGTGATCCCCGCGCAGACCAAGGGCGCCGACGCCGGCTACTCCTACGTCCGCCTCCAGGTGCTGCGCACGGCACTGGAGGCCGGCCTGCCGCTGAGGTTCGGGGTCCGGCCCAGGCGCTCCCAGCTGCCGCCGCTGCTGCCCCAGGTGTGGGGCCTGCGCCTCTTCCCCCGCTCGGGCGGCGCCGACGAACTCGCCCTGGACCAGCGGCTGTCCACGCTCAGCCACCCGGCCAGGGCCGCGTACGTGCTGCGCGGGCTGGAGAAGCTGCCGGACGGCGACGTCCGCAAGGTGCTGGCCGCCGCCGGCGTCGACGATCCGGAAGCCGCACTGCGGGAGGCGGACGAGGTCGACACCCTCTACGCGCTGCTCGACTCCCCCGAGTTCGACCCCTGCTCGCTGCAGGCCCGGCCCACCGATCTGATGCGGCGCAGGCGGCACACGAAGGCAGCGCTCGCCGCCGCCGCGGCCCTCGCCGTGTGCGGCGCGCTGTTCGTCCTGCCCGGTGAGGGCTCGGGCCCCGACGGCGCCGCCGCGCCGCCGTACGCGCGGAACCCCGCGGCCGAAGCCGCCCTGGACCCGGGCAGGTTGACCCGGGTCGCCCCCACCGCCTGGCGCACCGCCACCCGCAGGGACTTCTCCGTGTGGCCGGCGCGCGGCGCCCTCGCCGGCGACACGGCGCTCCTGCGCCGCGCGCTCGCCGTCTGGGCGCGCCCCGGCAAGACCGTCAGCGTCGCGGCGACCCCGGGCACCCGGTCCGGCGGCCCCGCCGGACCGCCCCAGCTGCTGTACGCGGGCGACGTGGACAACGTGCGCGTGGTGATCCTCCACGACGGTCTGCGCATCGTCCGGTACGCCGAGGCGAAGGACGGCACGGCCAGGGCCGCCCTCGACTTCGCGCGGGCCGACGGCGCGACCGGCGCCGAGGCGAGCGCGGTGGTCCTGGGGCGGGCCGACGGCAACGTCCGCTACCTGGTGGCGCCGTGGGTGAGGAAGGCGGCCGAGCGGGACCTGGCCAAGCCGGGCGCCGGTGCGATGGCCCTGACGGTGACCAAGGGGACGACCTCGCCGCTGGCCAGCCCGGCGACCCGGACGAGCGCGTGTACGTCGTGGAACGTGCTCCAGGTGACCGACGCCTCCGGCACGCGGCTGCTGAGCGACCTGGGCGAGCTGCTGCCCGCCCGCCTTTCCACGGGGCGGCCGGGGAAGGCGCGGGAGGTGAGCGGGGCGCAGGCGCTGCGTGCCTGGGCCCCGTTCGCCTGCTCGCTGGCGGAAGCACGTGGCCTGGGCGTGCGGTCGGTGAACGCCTGGCAGTACGCGAAGCAGCCACTGCCCGACGGGACCGGCTCCGGTACGTGGGTGTGCACGCGGGCCGAGACGTGGCGGGGTGACGGGCCACGGGCGCTGGCGCAGTTCCGGACGCCCGGCGCCACGTACGGGGCGGTGGTGGCGAAGGCCGGGGACGTCCCGGCGTGCGGGCCACGTGATCCGCATGTGCTGGCCGGGGTGTTGTGGAAGTCGGCGGACGCCCACTGGTACCTGCTCGCCGCGGGCAGCAAGGGCACGGCGTCCATCAGGGCGACGGGCGGCGTGACCGCGTCCTCGCCGGGCCGCTTGCTGGTGGCGAAGGCGCGGCGGGGGGCCCAGGCCGAGCTGCAGGGCAGGTTGACGGACGGCGCGTCGGTCGACGGGCTGGGCTAGAAGTGACCGGTGGGCGCCGGGCATGTGAATACCCCTGGCCGATCCGGTCCGTTCGCGGCCGGATCCGATCGGTAGAGTGTTCGCATGACTACCGGTGTTCGCCGTCGCATGGGAGTCGAGGAGCGGCGGCAGCAGTTGATCGGCGTCGCCCTCGAACTCTTCAGCCGGCGTTCGCCCGACGAGGTCTCCATCGACGAGATAGCGTCGGCCGCGGGCATCTCGCGCCCGCTCGTCTACCACTACTTTCCCGGCAAACTCAGCCTGTACGAGGCCGCGTTGCAGCGTGCCTCGGAGGATCTGGCCGGGCGGTTCGCGGAGCCGAAGGTGGGCCCGCTGGGCGTGCGACTGCTGCGGGTGATGCACCGGTACTTCGACTTCGTCGACGAGCACGGCCCCGGTTTCGCGGCACTGATGCGCGGCGGACCGGCGGTCGGCTCCTCCACCACCAACGCCCTCGTGGACTCCGTGCGCCAGGCCGCGTATGTCCAGATCCTTTCGCATCTGGACATCGCCGATCCGCCCCCGCGGCTGGAACTGGTCGTCCGTTCCTGGATCTCGCTCGCCGAGGCGACCG
This sequence comes from Streptomyces griseus subsp. griseus, assembly GCF_000720255.1. GTDB lineage: Bacteria > Actinomycetota > Actinomycetes > Streptomycetales > Streptomycetaceae > Streptomyces > Streptomyces griseus_I. The sequence goes on from NZ_JOJE01000001.1 coordinate 546,042, forward strand.
CGCTGATCTGGCTCGACGGCCGACGCATCCCGCGCGCCGAACTGGAGGCGCAGCTCGTGCACGACTTCGCCGCGCTCGCCGCGGTCAGCGCCGCCTATGACGAGGAGATGAGCGCGATCCTGCGCGGCATGCTCAAGGACGAGCCGGCCGACGGTCCGTTCCGCGAACTCGTCGGCCGGCTGGTCGCCCTGGCGTCCTAGTACTCCAGTCGCCACAGCGCTTAGTTCGTGATCTTGTGAGTGGGGGCGCCGCTGATATGGCGCGGCCACCATTGACCATCTCGACGAGACCGGCCGCGCCATCGGCGGCGTCCCTCCCTCTCTGCCTACTTGAGTCCACCGCGACGAAGGGCATCCTCGATCTCGCTGAGCTTCGCGGACGGCAGGACGCCCACCTGCCCGATCAGGTCTTCCCTGGCCAGGGTGACCAGCCAAGTGCAAGGGATGAGGTCGGGACGTGGAAGTGCGACTCTCAGGACGCCTTCGAGAGGCAGTCCTTCGGGGGCACCTACTGCCACCTCAACGGCCACGCCGCTGAGATCGGTGCCCGCGGGAGCGACGACCTGCATCGCCAAGAAACCGGACGCCTCTTCTCCCGACAGCAGTACGACTGCCCGCTGCTCGTTGAAATCTGCCCACCAGACTTCGCCACGTCGCATTTGTCCTCCTGATACGGGACGGCGCGCCTGCGTCACCCCTTCGACCGCCGCCTACTCCAGGCACAGATCGTAATGTTGACTGGTCAGGGCCTGTCAGAAGACGGCTGCGGCCGCCGATGATCATCGTGAGCTGTGTGGACAAGCTCATGACCAGGCGAATCACCCGCCGAAACTCCCGCAGAAGCGGACAGCCGACCTCCCGCGAAGCCCACCGGGATTGATCGTTCTCAAGGGCACGGTCAGCCCCTCGGCCCGGAGCGCTCCAAAGCCCGTCAACTTGGACGAAATCACTAGGTGCACAGCTTTGACATCGCGGCATCGGCGGTGATCGCATCGGCTACCTGTTCGACGGTATGTCCGTCGGTGTCGATACGCATATCACCGATCCCGGCATCTTCCAGGCTGGCGGCCGATGCCACCGCCTGGTCGGCGACGTGGAGCAGGCGGGTGACGGACTGCCCCCGTAACGGGTCGCCTGGTTGGGCCCAACTACCGCCTTGTCCACGGGACATGATGCGTTCCGTCAGGTGCTGCCGTCCGGCGTGCAGTCGGCACAGCGTGAGCTCGGCCGCAGGCATCGCGTCGGAGTACGCCTTGACCGTGGCCTCGTCCTCGACCGGGCCGGACATGATCAAGCACTGGGCCCCGGCCGCACGGTAAGTCCGCCACACGGCGGCCAGGTTGCGGGCCTTGACCCGGTGGTTGGCGGGATCATCCGGAACCGGGCGGCAGAAGCCGAGCTGGTCGAGGTCGAGATACGCGGCGGTGGCACCAGCGCCCAGGACTCTTTTGTAGACCTCGAAGCCGACCGTCGACTTGCCGACGCCGGTCGCGCCGCACAGCCACAGAACCGGAAGATCAGCGGAAGGCTCCGCCTGTGCCAAGGCCGAGTTCCTGCCCGCAGCGGTGACCGCCGACGGCTCAGGCACGTCAGCTGACCGGCCAAGAGCCGAGGCCGGCCATCCACCGGTTCGCTCCCCGACACGCCGCGCCACCTCGTTCACCAGCAATCCGCTGGTGTCGACACAGGCATCCGCGAAGGTGCTCGCGTCCAGGGCGTCGGCTACCCGCAGCACCTCATCGACCAACTCAGCAGGACCTCCGCGACCGGTGAACCGCTGCCGAAGCACCTCCCGATCGGCACGCAGGCGGCAGACCGTCACCGCAGCCTGCGGAATCTGGTCGACGTGCACTCCGCAGGCGGGATCGACGACACCCGAAACGATGAGACACCGGGCGCCGGCCGCCCGGAAACCCGCCACCACCGCATCAACGTTGCGTGCCTTTGTACGGTGCCGCCCAGGATCCCCCGCAGGCTCGGGGTAGCAGATCCCCAACTGGTCAATGTCAACGAAACCGCTCTCGATCCCGGCCCGTATGAGGTGGGAGTACATCTCCCAGGCGACCGTGGTCTTACCGACTCCTGGCGGACCGCAGAGCCACAGCACGGGGAACACAGCGCCCCTCACCAGCTTGCCGCCAGATCCGGGCGACGCGCCGTGGGCTCCGCAAGCGCGGGTTCGATGACAGAGACCATGGCCCCGGATTCTCTCCATCGCGCACGTGCTTGTCGACAGATTTTGGCGCGCTCGCGGAACGCCCCACGAGGATCAACAACAGGCACTGACGGACTTCCCGTTCCGCCCCGGCCCTTCCCAGCCGGGGCGGTGCGGTGGCCAATCAGCCCACCCCTTGATCCCCACCGAGAGGACCCCATCGACCATGGCCGGGACCAAGAACGGCCCTTACTCCCACGTCGTTGGGTCGTCGAACATCTACAGCTGGAGTACCAGGGGCTACTCCGGCGGATCATGCCGCAGACGCGGGGTCTGGCCCGCCCACCTGCGTCGATGAGTCACCGCTGCCTTCCTGCGACCTGATCCGCCGGACAGCCCTTAGCCGGTACGCCCTAGATTTCGAACTTCCGGTACGACGGGTCGAGGTCGCGCACCTCGGCGGAGGCGTGCAGCGCCAGCCCCTCCGCCGGCTTCAGATGCTGCCGCAACAGCTCCAGCGCGGTCTCGGTGAGCCGGGCCTTGGTCTCCTCCGTGCGGCCGGCCAGCAGACCGATGTGGATGTGCACGACACCGTGGCCGTCGGTGTCGGGGCCGACCACGGTGTCCTCGGTCGGGCGGAACTGCGTCTTGCAGGCGGGCGGCTTGGCGGCCGCGATCTCGACCGTCGCGGCGTGCAGCGCCTGAGCGAAGCCCGGCCGGTCGAAGTCGTCCGCGAGCCGTGCCGAGTAGTCGACGGTGATCTGCGGCATGGGCACTCCTGTTCTAAGGCAATACGCCTCACCCTAGCTTCGAGGAGTCCGCGTGAACACGGCGACCGTGCGTCCCGGCACCGTGAACGTGCCGGACCCCGCCGCGTACCTCGCGGTCCTGACCACGGTGTCCGCGCCGCCCGCCTGCACCGGGTGCAGCCGGTAGCCGGTGCCGGCGAGCGAGGCGACCCGCTGCTCCTGGGCCGTCGGGGTCGCGTTGAAGACGACGACCAGGTCACCGAGGCGCATGGTGATGACGCCGGGCGTCTCGTCCTTCCCCGACAGCGGGAAGGAGAGCCGGGACTGGACCTGCGGGGCCGTGCCGAGGGAGAAGTCCTTCTCCGTCGTACGGATCCTCAGCAGGTCCCGGTAGGCCGCCGAGGCCCCCTCGATCTGTGCGCAGCCCACCGAGACCGTGCCGAGCAGGGGCCCCGCGTACGGCCACTTGGACGCGTTGTCGGCGGCCATCGGCAGCCCTCGCCCGAAGCCGTTGCCGTCCCGGCAGTCCCAGTGGATCGCGTTGAACCAGTCGCCGCTGTCGAAGGAGTTGCGGTCGAGGGACTTGGAGCGCAGCAGGTCGGTGCCCGCCTGGGAGAGGGACGGCCCCTGCGAGAGGGTCGCCGTGGCCATCGCGAGGACCTGCATCCGGGCCCGGTCGGACGCGCTCACCGAGGCGGGCAGCTTGTAGGCCAGCGCGTCGAACAGCGACTCGTTGTCGTGCGCGTCCGCGTAGGCGAGGGCGTCGCCGGGGGCCTCCGCGTACCCGGCGGGGGCGCCGTTGTAGTCGACCTCGGCGCCGGTGACCTCCTTGCCGTGGGTGTCGGTGAAGCGGTACCGGGCGAGGTTGCCGGAGAGACCGACCTTGATCAGGTCCTGGTAGTGCAGCAGGCGGGCCTTTTGCTCAGCCGAAGTCCCGTTGCCCGTGGAGGAGTTGGACTCGGTGTACAGCCCGGACGCGAAGCCCTGGACGCCGGGGTCCTCGTCGAAGGGGCCACCGCCGCGCACCGCGTCCCGGGCGCGGTCGGAGAAGGTGGCGATGCCGGTGCCGGCCATGTTCTTCTGCGTGGCCTGGACGAACCGGGCGTCGTCGGCGACCTCGCCGAAGTTCCAGCCCTCGCCGTAGAGGATGATCTTCTTGCCGTCGACGCCGTCCTTCTCGGGGGTCAGCGCGTCGAGGGCCTTGCGGACCGCGAGGATGTCGGCCTTCGGGTGGTGGCCCATGAGGTCGAAGCGGAAACCGTCGACCTTGTACTCCCTGGCCCAGGTGACGATGGAGTCGACGACGAGCTTGCCCATCATGGCGTTCTCGGTGGCGGTGTTGGCGCAGCAGGTGCTGTTCGCCACCGAGCCGTCGGGGAGGAGCCGCTGGTAGTAGCCCGGCACGATCCGGTCCAGGACACTGGTGTCCGCCTGGCCGCTCGCCGCGGTGTGGTTGTAGACGACGTCCATGACGACCCTGAGGCCGTCCTCGTTCAGCGCCTTCACCATCTTCCGGAACTCCACGGTGCGCTCCGTGCCGTCGGGGTCGGTGGCGTAGGAGCCCTCGGGGACCGTGTAGTGGTACGGGTCGTACCCCCAGTTGTAGGCGTCCTTCGCGGCGGTCTTCCCGACGCATGCCTGCTGCCGGTCGGATTCGGCCGGGTAGGAGGCCAGGTCGCAGTCCGGGGTCGCCTGGTCGGCCTTCTTCTCGGGGATCGTGACGATGTCGAACGCGGGCAGCAGGTGGACGTAGGAGGTGCCCGACTTCGCCAGCTCCCGCAGGTGCTTCGAGCCGTCGCTGTCCTTGTCGGTGAAGGCGAGGTAGGTGCCGGGGTGCCGGGCGGTCCGGTCCGCGACGGAGAAGTCCCGGATGTGCACCTCCTGGATCTGGGCGTCCCGCAGCGGTACCGCCCGGGGCTTGCGCAGGGCCGCCCAGCCGCTGGGGGCGAGGGACCTGTCGTCGAGGTCGACGACGAGGCTGCGCTCGGAGTTCGCGGTGAGCGCGAGCGAGTACGGGTCGGTGACCTTGTTGGTGACAACCTCGCGGACGCTCGGCGCCCACACCCGGACGATGTAGCGGTAGGGCTTGTTCTTCCAGGACGCGGGGCCGGTGACGGACCAGACGCCGGTGGAGTCGTCGCGCCGCATCGGCACCGTGGAGCCGTCCAGCTCCAGAGACACGCTCCGTGCCGTCGGCGCCCAGACGGCCAACGTGGGACGGCCGTGGCGGAACGTCGGCCCGAGCTCCGCCTTCGTCGCCCCCGGGTACAGATCGTCGAGTACGCCGGCCAACTGCACGCCGGTCGCCGCGAGCACCGCGCCGTTCACTCCCCGCTGGGAGGCGACGACCTGACCGCGCAGCGCCTCGCGCACCCGGTCCCGGTCACGCGGGTCGACGGACCAGGCGGTGTAGTCCCTCAGGTGCGGGAACTTCGTCTTCTGGGCGTCCGTGAGGGTGGTCCTGGACAGTCGCAGCCAGCGCTCGTCGTCGCTGGTCAGGGCACCGTCCTTCACCTCGATCGAGCCGTCGCCGGAGTACAGCAGCTGGGTGGAGACGGCCGCGTCGGAGCCGTTCCAGGCGACGGTGTTCCGGTCGATCCAGACCGCCTTGGAGGTGGCCAGGTCGAGGGCGGCCGCGCTGCCCGAGGGCTGCGGCAGCAGGTACTTCTCCTGGCCGTTCAACAGCCACACCTCGTGGCTGTTCGCCGTGAGGTCCAGCGACTGGTCGGCGGGCAGGTCCTTCTCGTCGCCCTTGTGGATGATGTAGCTGAGACTGGTGGCCCCCTCGGTGAGCGGCACCTCGAAGACCGCGCCATAGCCGTCGGTCCTCACCGGCTTCAGCGGGTTCGACCACTCGGTGGGACTGGCGGCGCCCGTCCAGACGTGCAGTCCCCAGCCGTCGTAGCCGCCGTCGGTGCGGTGGTAGTGCAGGACGGCCTTGCTCCTGTCCTGCTCGGGGTACTCGGGACGCTCGGTCCGTACGGCCTCCTTGCCCTGCTCGATCCACACCTCACCCGTCTCAGTGACGTCGATCGTGCGGTCGGCGGAGACGTCCTTGTCGCCCTGCTTGTCGATGACGAGGAAACCGACGTTCGAGGCGCCCGGCTTCAGCTTGACGTAGGCGAAGGCGCCATAGGCGTCCCGGCCGGCGAAGGGGTGGCTGTCGGGCCAGTTCGTCGACTCACCGTCGGCGAGGTCGCCCCAGGCGTACAGGCCCCAGTCGGCGTAGTCGCCGTCGGTGCGCTTGTAGTGGACGATCGCGTAGTCGCGGGAGGACGCGGTGGGCGTCTCGGGCTCGGGCGGGGTTCCGGTGACGCTCCGCGCGGTCGCGCTCGACGTGCGCCCGGCCGAATCGATCACGACCGCCTTGTAGCGCAGGGCGGTGCCGGCCGGTACGTCCTTGCCGAGGGTCTGCGTGACCTTGTAGGGGGCATGGTCGGCGGAACCCAGGGTGCGCCATGTGCCGTCGCCGACCTGGGCCGCGAAGACGACCCGGTTGAGCTGCCCGCCCTCGACGTCGGCGCTCAGCTCGACGGTGCCGGTGGCGCCGGTGGCGGGCGCCTTGAGGGCGATGGCCGGCTCGGTGGCCGGCTCGGCGAGCCCGCTCGCCGCCTTGAGGACGATCGCGGAACCAGCGGGGACCGTGACGGTGAGCTTCCTGTCGGCGTCGGACGTCAGGGTGTCCTCGCTGCCGTAGATGCCATGGAACGCCATGTCCGCCGAACCGGTCGCGAAGGTCGCCGACTTCCCGTCGTCGGCGTTGTTGAAGGCGACGACGTACTCGCGGCCGGTCTTCGCGTCGGTGCGGGAGAAGGCGTAGACGCCCGCACCGTCCGTCGCGTACCGCTCGGTCTGCACCCCGTCCGCCAGGGCCCGGTTGGCCTTGCGGAGCTTGGCCAGGGCCGCGATCTGCCGGTACAGCGGCGCGCGCGTGTCGTAGGCGTCGCTCGCGTGGGTGCGGTCGGTGCCGATCTCGTCGTCGTCGAGGTAGTCGGCGGTGCGGGAGGCGAACATGGTCTGGCGGGCGTCCTTGTCGCCGCCGGCGCCGGTGAAGCCCTGCTCGTCGCCGTAGTAGACCACCGGGTTGCCGCGGCTGAGGAACATCAGCTCGTTGGCGAGCCGGTCCTTCTTCAGCAATTCGGCGTCGGTCGCCTTCGGGTTGTCCTGGTTCAGGAAGTACCCGATGCGGCCCATGTCGTGGTTGCCGAGGAAGGTGACCTGCTCGTAGGCATTGGCCTTGTCGGTCGTGTACTTGTAGTCGTCGCCGAAGACACTGGCCAGGTTGCGCGCGCCGCCGCCCTGGGAGGCGTACTGCCGGGCCGCCTCCTGGAAGGGGAAGTCGAGGGTGGCGTCGAGGCGGCCCTGGGTGACGTACGGGGAGGTGATGTCCGTGTCGGCGGAGTAGACCTCGCCGAACATGAAGAAGTCGTCGCGCCCGTGCCGGGCCGCGTAGGCGTCCAGAGCGGTCGCCCACTGGGTCCAGAACTCCATGTTCACGTGCTTCGCGGTGTCGATCCGGAAGCCGTCGATGTCGAAGTCCCTGACCCAGCGCTGGTAGATCTTCTCCATCCCGCTGACGACCTCGGGGCGCTCGGTCCACAGGTCGTCGAGGCCGGAGAAGTCTCCGTACGTGGTCGACTCGCCCGCGTAGGTCGAGTCGCCGCGGTTGTGGTACATCGTCGGGTCGTTGAGCCAGGAGGGGACCTTGGCCTTCGACGTGACCTGCGGGGTGCGCGGGAAGGAGCCGGCGTCGACAGCGGGGAACTTCGCTCCGCCGCCCGCGTAGTCGGCGTCGTCGAAGGGCTTCCCGTCCTTCGTCAGATACGGGAAGGCACCCTTGGAGAGGTAGTCGTAGGACTTCTCCTCGTAGTCGACGACGTCCGCGGTGTGGTTGGTGATGACGTCGAAGAAGACCTTCATGCCCTTGGCGTGGGCCTTGGAGATGAGGGTCTCCAGGTCCTTGTCGGTGCCGAAGTGCGAGTCGACCTGGGTGAAGTCGGTGATCCAGTAACCGTGGTAGCCGGCGGAGACGTTGCTGCCCGTCCCCTGCACCGGCCGGTTCTTGAAGATCGGGGCCATCCAGATGGCGGTGGTGCCGAGGCCCTTGATGTAGTCGAGCCGCTTGGTGAGGCCCTTGAGGTCGCCGCCCTGGTAGAAGCCCTTGTCGGTGGGGTCGTAGCCGGTGGACAGGCGCGAACCCGTCAGGCCGCCCTCGTCGTTGGAGGTGTCACCGTTGGCGAAACGGTCCGGCAGGACGAAGTAGAACTGCTCGCGTGTGTCGTCGTGCCGGGCGGGCTCGGCGGCGAGCCGCGCGTCGGACGGCGGGGCGGGCGGGGTGTCGGCCCGGGCGGCGAGGGGCTGGACGAGCGCTGCGGCCAGCGCGGTCACGGTGACCGCGGCGACCCGTCCGGCGTGTGCGGTACGGCGCCTGGACGGCACCGGCCATCTGGGTATCACTGACGTGGACTCCTTGCATGACGGCTCTTGTGGGTCCGACCCCGCGTGACCGTATCGCCGCTGAAACAGTTACAGCAAGAGTCCTGAAAGCAAGAGAAAGAATTTTCAGCAGGCGGAGTTGACGCGGCCTCAGAAGCTGCTCTTGCTGTCCCGGGTGAAGTTGTTCAGTTCGCTGTTCGTCCGGGGCAGATTGTCCCCTCGCCGCGTACGCACCGGGGCAGGTGTCCCAAGGTGTCTTGTCGCTCGCTGTTGTCGGCGTCACCGCCCGACCTGTGACCCACTGCCGCCACCCCCGCCGGGCCCAGAGTGCGCCGCCCTTCTCTACGGCCGGTGCGGCGCAGGAACATCGCTGCGCGGTTCGCGGCGTTGGGGGAGGAGGTGCCGATGAAGCGGTAGCCGGACCGGCTGCGGGTGGAGACACGCGAGGAGTTCGAGGCGCGTCTGAAGCGGGAGACCGCGAAGGCGGCGAAGGAACTGCACAGGCGTGCCGTGGCCGCATAATTCCCCGGCAGAAAACACGAGAGCCCCCGTCATCCTGGTAGCGGAGGCGGGGGCGCTGGGGTGTGCGAGGTCTGGCAGCGTCAGGTCTGGCACTGCGAGGTCGCCGCGCTGGACCAGTTCGACCAGGTGCCCCCCGCCGGCCTCACGTGGACGCGGATCGTGATTTTGACCGGGCCACAGAGGCGAGTGTTCGTGGCGATGGCGATCGGGCCGACCGTGGAACGCCGCTCCACGATGGTCCGGCCGCTGCCCATTTTCATCCAGTCGTCGCCGTCCCCCTGCACGTGGAGGTACGCCTCGTACTCGACCCATGAGGCGTGGGAGCGGGAGTTGGTGAGGAGGGCGTGGGCGGTGATGTCGCGCCACCAGACCTGCCCGTCCTTCCAGCGTTCGGCGGAAATGCAGCCCCGGGCGCCGATGTTCTGCGTCGAGACCCCGCCGCCGCAGGCGACGGCAGCGGCGTGGGCCTGGGCGGGGAAGGCGAGCGCGGTCACGGCGGCTGCCGAGACGAGGGATCCCGTACATTTCATGATCCGGGCAGTTTTCGTCATGGGGGAACCGTATCCGCTCGTTCAGTCGCCCGCCGCGATATCCGGCACCAGGACTGCCACGGTCGCGACCGCCGAGGCGACCGCCGTGCGCGGCACGGCCTCCTCGACCGCCGCCCACAGAGCGCCGACATCCGGGTCCGTCCCTGCCTCTTCGACCAGGTCCAGCTCCTCGGTGAGGATTTTCGACGCCTTCGCCAGGGTGCGGACCCGGCCACTCGTACGCCGGCCGAGCGCGGGGCGTCCAAGGCCGCCGAGTTGTCGGCCGAGCCGGGGCGGCCGGTCAGTGCGCACACGGTGCGCCGGCGGCGGCGCCGTCATCAGGAGCGGGGCATCGCGGGCATGGTCGACGGGCGGCACGCGCCGCGCCGGCCGGTGCACGGCGGGCTCCGGCCGGAAGTCGTGGACGAGTTGCAGCAGTTGATGAGCCAGGCCACGGACGGCTCGACTCGGACGGTCAGCTGCTGCTTCGAGCGTGTCAGCAAGACCGTCAAGGACAAGTACCGTAGATCGCGAGCGCGGTGTCGGCCCCCAGGGTGGCGGTGAACCGGCCGCTGGAGTTCACGCTCACCGCGGTGTTGTTCTGCACGTTGCAGTACGTGCCCGCCGGCAGGGAGGTCTGGTAGGTGCGGGTCAGGCTGCCCGACTCGTGGTTGATGGCCACATAGCCCTTGGCGCCGCGCCCGAAGGCGATCGCGTCGCCGCCGTTGTCCCACCAGTCGGTGACGGACTCGCCGCGGGTGGCGTTGCGGAAGCCGACCATGCGGATGATCTCCGGCCAGGCGTGCTGGCACTTCCAGCCGTCCTGCCAGCAGGCGTTGACCGTTCCGCCGTTGGGCGGGCCCGCGTCCGCGTCGGACCACTCGTAGCCGGAGTTGATGTCCGGGGCGCCGTAGGGCCAGGCCAGCATGAAGACGTTGGCGAGGGTGTAGTTCGCCCCGTCCTTGTAGTCGAGGGTCGACCCGTTGCGCTCGGTGTCGTGGTTGTCGACGAAGACACCGGCGACCGAGCTGTTCAGGTAGCCCCAGCCCGCACCGTAGTTCTTCAGGTAGGCGAGCTTCTCGTTGTTGAACACGCGCTTGAGGTCGTAGGCGTAGCGGAACTCCTGGACGTCCCCGTTGCCCGTGTACTCGGTGGGCTGGACGGCCTCTCCGCTGCCTTGGATGACCTCCTGCTTCCAGTACGCGTTCGGGTTGGTCAGCCGTGACTTGATGGTGGCGAGGTCGGCGCTGTCGATGTGCTTGGCCGCGTCGATGCGGAAGCCGTCGACACCCAGGGTGAGCAGGTCGTTCATGTACCCGGCGATGGTTTCGCGGACGTACTCCTCGCCGGTGTCGAGGTCGGCGAGGCCGACGAGTTCGCAGTGCTGGACGTTCCAACGGTCCTGGTAGTCGCTGACCCGGGAGGTGCAGTCGTCGAAGTCGTAGGAGGAGTACAGGCCCGGGTAGTCGTACTTGGTGTACGACGAGCCTCCGGTGCCGGTGCCACTGCCCGCGGACATGTGGTTGATCACGGTGTCGACCACGACCTTCACACCGGCCGCGTGGCAGGTGTTCACCATGTTCCGGAAGGCCGTACGGTCACCGAGGCGGCCGGCGATCCGGTAGCTCACCGGCTGGTACGACGTCCACCACTGCGGGCCCTGGATGTGCTCGGCGGGCGGGGAGACCTGGACGTAGCCGTAGCCGGCCGGGCCGAGGGTGGTGGTGCACTCCTTGGCGACCGAGGCGAACTTCCACTCGAAGAGGACCGCGGTGACGTCCTCGGTGCCGGGCGGGGAGGCGTGCGCGGCGGTGGCGGGTGCCATGAGGGCCGCCGCGGTGGCGGCGAGCGCGGTCGCGGTGACGGACCATCTCGATATCACAGGCGCTCCTTGCGAGACGGCCAGGCGTCTTTGCCTGGCGCCGCGCGAACGTACCGCCACGAAAGGTTTGCAGCAAGAGAGTTGAAAGACTGAGCAAGTAGTTTCACCACAACTTTCACAAAGGCATGGCCCGGCCCCCTGGAGAACCAGGGGGCCGGGCCGCTCAGCGCTGTCTGCTCGTACTCGTCAGGCCGTCGTCCACCAGACCGTGGTGTCCGCCGGGATCTTCGTCTCGCCGTCCGTCTCGGCGATCTCGCCGCTGGCCAGGAGGAGGCGGCCGTGGGCGGGAGTCGTCACCGACTCGGCGCTCGTGTTGGCGACACACACGAACTCACCGCGCCGGAAGGCCAGAACACCCTCGGGAGCCTTCAGCCACTCCAGCGCGTCGCCCGCGCCGAGGTCGGGCTGCTCATGGCGGACGGTGAGGGCGGTGCGGTAGAGCTCGAGGGTGGAGCCGGCGGCACCGGTCTGGGCCTCCACGCTCAGCTCACCCCAGTTCTCCGGCTGGGGCAGCCAACTGCCGCCGCTGCCGAAGCCGTACGACGATCCGGCGCGGCTCCACGGAATCGGCACCCGGCAGCCGTCGCGGAAGCCGTCCTGGCCGGCGCCGCGGAAGTAGGCGGGGTCCTGGCGCACCTCGTCGGACAGGTCGACGACGTCGGGGAGGCCCAGCTCCTCACCCTGGTAGATGTACGCCGAGCCGGGCAGCGCCAGCATGAGCAGGGTGGCCGCCCGGGCGCGCCGAAGGCCCAGCTCGCGGTCGCCGGCGAGGCGGATCTGGGTGCCGAGCCCGGGCGGGTTGGCGAAGCGGGTGGCGTGCCGGGTGACGTCGTGGTTGGACAGCACCCAGGTGGCGGGGGCGCCGACCGGGCGCATGGCCTCCAGGGTGAGGTCGACGACCTTGCGCAGCTCCTTCGCGTCCCAGTCGGTGCTCAGGTACTGGAAGTTGAAGGCCTGGTGCAGCTCGTCGGGGCGGACGTAGTTCGCGGTGCGCTCGACGGTCGGGGTCCACGCCTCCGCGACGAAGATGCGCTCTCCCGAGTACTCGTCGAGGACGTGACGCCACTGCCGGTAGATCTCGTGGACGCCCTCCTGGTCGAAGAACGGCATGACATCGTTGCCCAGCAGCTTGAGCTGCTCGTGGGATCCAAGGTCTGGCAGGCCTTCCGCCTTCACCAGTCCGTGTGCCACGTCGATGCGGAAGCCGTCCACGCCCATGTCCAGCCAGAAGCGGAGGATCGAGCGGAACTCGTCGCCGACGGCCGGGTGTTCCCAGTTGAAGTCGGGCTGCTCGGGGGCGAAGAGGTGCAGGTACCACTCGCCGTCCTCAAGGCGTGTCCAGGCGGGCCCGCCGAAGATGGACTCCCAGTCGTTGGGCGGGAGTTCGCCGTTCTTCCCCTTGCCGGGGCGGAAGTGGTAGCGCTCCCGCAGCGGTGAGCCCGGGCCCTCGGCGACGGCACGCTTGAACCATTCGTGCTGGTCGGAGGAGTGGTTGGGCACCAGGTCGACGATGACCCTGAGGCCCAGTGCGTGGGCGTCGAGGATCAGCGCGTCGGCGTCGAGGAGGTTGCCGAACATGGGGTCGACGGCCCGGTAGTCGGCCACGTCGTAGCCGGCGTCGGCCTGCGGGGAGGCGTAGAAGGGGCTGAGCCACACGGCGTCCACGCCGAGGTCGCGCAGGTACGGGAGGCGGGATCGTACGCCTTCCAGGTCCCCCATGCCGTCGCCGTTGCTGTCGGCGAAGCTGCGCGGATAGACCTGGTAGATCACCGCGTCCCGCCACCAGTCGCGGCGCTTGGCGACGGTGGCGACGGCGGAGTTCGGTGCCGGGTCGGCGGAGTGCTGGCTCATGGTGTCCTTGGTACGTAACGGAGTCGCGGTCATGGGCAGGGGTTTCGCGGGCTCGGAGGTTCGGCGGCAGGCGGCCGCGGTGACAGCGGGGTCTGGGGGTCCCCCCGCTCGAGCGAAGCCGAGAGTGGGGGAGGGCACCGCGCCGCCACCCGCGCGGTGAGGCGCGCGGGAGTTCTCACGGGATGGGCGTCAGCCCTTCGTGCCGCCCGCGGTGAGGCCGGTCACCAGGTTCTTCTGCACGAGGTAGAAGAAGACGGAGACGGGTATCGCGATCAGCACCGCGGTGGCGGCCATGAGGTTGCGCTGGGCGTCGTGCTCGCTGACGAAGCTCTGCAGGCCGACGGCGAAGGTGTAATTCGAGTCGGACAGCATGAACGTCGAGGCGAAGGCGACCTCGCCGAAGGCGGTGAGGAAGTTGTAGAAGGCGGCGACCGCGAGGCCGGGTTTGGCCAGCGGCAGGATCAGCCGCAGGAAGGTGCCGAAGGGGCTGAGCCCGTCGACGCGTCCGGCCTCGTCGATCTCGAACGGGATGGTGTCGAAGTAGCCCTTGAGCAGCCAGGCGCTGTAGGGCACGACGGTGCTGCAGTTGACGAGGATCAGGCCGAGGTAGGTGTCGATGAGGCCGAGGTCCGACATGATCTGGTACATCGGCACGATCAGGACGGCGATCGGGAACATCTGAGTGACGAGCAGGACCCACATGAACTTCTTGTAGCCCGGAAAGCGCATGCGGGACACGGCGTAGCCGCTGGTGGCGGCGATGATCACGCCGATGGCGGTGGTTCCGAGGACGACGACGAGCGTGCTCTTGAGCCAGTCGAAGAAGCCGGTGTGCTGGAGGACGAACGTGTAGTTGTCCCACGTCATCTTGTGCCAGATCCGCCCGGGGTGCAGGTAGTCGTCCTTGTCCGGGCCGAGGGACAGGAAGATCAGCCAGCCGACCGGGAAGAAGGCGACGAGGCTCGCCACGATCAGGACGCCGTGGGTGGAGAGGGTGGCGAGGGGCCCGCGCCGGCCGCGACGGCGGGCGGTCTTGCGCGGTGCGGCCTCGGGGGGCCGGCCGGCCTTCGCGACGGAGGTCGGGGCGGTGCTGGTGCTCATGGGGACTCCTGCCTCAGATCGCGAGCTGCTGGTCGTTGCGGCTCAGCCAGCGGCGGTAGAAGGAGGTGAAGACGATCAGGACGGCCAGCAGCAGGATGCCGTAGGCGGCCGACTGGGCGAAGTCGCGCGGCTGCTGTCCGAAGCCGAGGTAGTACGCCCAGGTGACGAGGATCTGCGCGTCCGGAGCGGTGTTGCCGAACAGCAGGAAGATGATGGCGAACTGGTTGAAGGTCCAGATGATGCCGAGGAGGACGACGGTGGAGCTGACGGACCTCAGCCCGGGAAGGGTGATGTAACGGAACCGCTGCCAGGCGCCGGCGCCGTCCATCTCGGCCGCCTCGTAGAGCGAGTGGTCGATGGCCTGGAGGCCGCCGAGCAGCGAGAGCATCATGAAGGGCACACCGCACCAGGTGTTGACCATGATCGCGGCGAACCGCTGCCAGAAGGTGTCCTCCAGCCACAGCGGCGAGGGCAGGTGCAGGGCGTCCAGCGCGGTGTTGATGATGCCGCCGTCGGCGAGCATGAACCGCCAGCCGAAGACGGTGACGAAGGTGGGGACGGCCCAGGGCAGCACCAGGATCATGCGGTAGAGGGTGCGCCCGCGGAACTTCTGGTTGAGCAGCAGCGCGAGGCCGAGCCCGATGAAGTAGTGCAGGGTGACGCAGAGCGCGGTCCAGGCGATGGTCCAGACGAAATGCGACCAGAAGCGGTCGTACGCCGTGGGGCCCCACAGGATGTCGGCGTAGTTGTCGAGGCCGATGAACTTGTAGGTGGCGTCGATGTGGTTGACGCCGATGGTGCGGGCCGTGTTGAGGCTGTTGGCGTCGGTGAGGGTGAGGTAGAGGCCGTAGACCAGGGGGTACAGCACGAGGACGCCGAGGACGATCACCACCGGGGCGATCATCGCGTAGGCGTACCAGTGCTTCTGGTAGCCGTGCCTCAGGCGCCGGCCCAGCCCGGGCCGCGGGTCTCGCTCACCGCGGCGCTTGCCGGTCGCTCGGTCGATGGCGACTGTCATGGTTCGACAACCTTCTCGGGATTCCGCGGTGCAGGGATCCTGCGGTGCAGGGATCCTGCGGTGCAGGGATCCTGCGGTGCGGGGGGTGGGCTGGGCGGGCACAGGCCGGTGGCCGTCGAATCCCTCCCCCGGTCTCCCGGGGATCCGACGGCCACGCGGGGCTCACTTGCTGAAGTCGGGGACCAGCTTGGCGATCGCGACCTCGGCGTTGCTCAGGCCCTTGTCGAGTGACTCCTTGCCGCCGGCGATCTTGGGCAGCTCGGTGTCGAGCGGGCCCCACAGGGAGCTGTACTCGGGCAGTGCCGGGCGCGGCTGGGCGGCGGCGAGGACGCCCTGGTAGCCGGCGATGCCCGGGTCGGCCTTGACCTGCGCGGTGTAGGCGTCCTCGCGGGTGGGCAGCGTGTTGTTCTTCAGCGCGATGGTCTCCTGGGCCTTCGCCGAGGTCATGAAGTTGACGAACTTCAGCGCGGCGTCCTGGTGGGCCTTGTCCGAGCCGGCGTAGACGGAGAGGTTGTGGCCGCCGGTCGGGGCGCCCGCCTTGCCGGTGGAGCCGGCCGGGACGGTGGCGATGCCGAGGTTGGCCTTGTCCTTGAAGGCGGAGCCCTTGTAGAAGTTCGTGATCTCCCAGGGGCCCTGGACGATCGCGGCGACCTTGCCGTTGACGAACGCGTCCTGGATGTGGGCGTAGGCGTCGGCGGTGGTGTCGGCCTTGTGCAGGCCCTTGCCGTCGAAGAGGCCGAGCCAGGTGCCGTAGGCCTTCTTCGCGGCCGGGGAGTTCACGGTGATCTTCTTGGCGGTGACGTCGACGGTGTCGGTGCCCTCGCCGTAGAGGAAGGACTGCGCGTAGTAGGCCTGGGTGGAGCCCCAGTAGCCGTCGACGCCGGTCTTGTCCTTGACGGTGGCGGCGGCCTTCTTCAGGTCGTCCCAGGTCTTGGGGGCTTCCTTGATGCCGGCCTTCGCGAAGAGCTGCTTGTTGTAGACGAGGGCGAGGGTGTCCGTGGTGAAGGGCACGCCGTAGGTCTTGCCCTCGTACTTGGCCTGCTCGATCAGGCTGGGCTGGAACTTCGCCTGGTCCTTGAGGGCCTCGGTGCCCTCCAGCGGCACGAAGTAGCCCTTCTTGGCGAAGGCGGGGGTCCAGCCGACCTCGGAGCGCAGCACATCGGGGGCGCCCTTGGAACCGGCGGCGGTGTCGAACTTGTTCTGCGCCTGGTCGAAGGGGACGTTGACGTACTTGACCTTGACGTCCTTGTTGGCGGCCTCGAACTCCTTGACCAGGGCCTGGTACGTCGGCGCCTCATTGGTGGCGTTGGAGGTGTCCCACCAGGTGATGGTGACCGGACCGTCGGCCTTGTCGCCGCTGTCGCTGTCGCCGCCGCAGGCCGTCGCCGCGAGGGCGAGGGACGCCACCAGTGCGCTGGCCGCTATGCCACGCCGCATGAGTTCTCCTTGAGGGTGAAAGCCCGTCTGACGCACAGGGCGGCCCCGTCCGCCGCCTGTGTCGACTTGCCGACTGCGCCGTTGGCCGCCGGGCGACGTGAACGTAACAGCGTTGCAAGCACGACGAAAGACCTTGCAGAAAAAAAGTGCAAGACATCTCCGAAGTTATCCGTGCGTGACCCGGAGGCGACCGCCGTGAGACCGTTGTTGGCGCGGTTGAACTGGCGTGGAGCGGGTCAGGGGCCTGCTGTGCAAGACTCTGCAAGCTCTTGCCACCACTTTCATGAGGGAGCCCGATGACGCAGCAGCCCCGACCGGGCCGTGCAACAGCTCGCCCGCGGCGTCCCCTTGGTGCGCAAGGGGAGACCTGGCCGGTACAGTCCCACCCTGTGACCACACGGCTTGCCGACATCGCCGCTCAGGCGGGGGTGAGCGAAGCGACCGTCAGCCGCGTCCTCAACGGCAAGCCGGGCGTCGCCGCCACCACCCGCCAGTCCGTGCTGGCCGCCCTGGACGTGCTGGGCTACGAGCGCCCGGTCCGCCTTCGGCAGCGCAGCGCGGGTCTCGTCGGCCTGATAACGCCGGAGCTGGAGAACCCGATATTCCCGGCGCTCGCTCAGGTCATCGGCCAGGCGCTGACGCGCCAGGGCTACACGCCGGTCCTCGCCACCCAGACACCGGGCGGCTCCACGGAGGACGAGCTGACCGAGATGCTGGTCGACCGCGGGGTCGCCGGCATCATCTACGTCTCCGGCCTGCACGCCGACACCACGGCCGACATGCAGCGCTACGAGCAGCTCCGCGCGCAGGGAGTGCCGTACGTCCTGGTCGACGGTTTCTCCCCCAAGGTGCAGGCGCCGTTCATCTCCCCCGACGACCGTGCGGCGATGACGCTCGCCGTCACCCACCTCGTCTCCCTGGGGCACACCCGTATCGGTCTCGCGCTGGGCCCGAAGCGTTTCGTGCCCGTGCAGCGCAAGATCGAGGGCTTCATCCGCGCGGTGCAGGAGCAGCTGGGGCTGAGCGCGGAGACGATCGAGACGGAGCTGGTCCAGCACTCCCTCTACACCCTGGAGGGCGGCCAGGCCGCCGCCACGGCCCTGATCGACCGGAGTTGCACGGCGGTGGTCTGCGCCAGCGACATGATGGCCCTCGGCGCCATACGGGCGGCCCGGCAGCGGGGCCTCGGCGTCCCCCAGGACGTCTCGGTCGTGGGTTTCGACGACTCCCCGCTGATCGCCTTCACCGACCCGCCCCTGACGACGATCCGCAAGCCGGTCCCGGCCATGGGCCAGGCAGCCGTCCGCACACTCCTGGAGGAGATCGGCGGGACGCCGGCACCCCACAGCGAGTTCGTGTTCATGCCGGAACTGGTGGTCCGGGGTTCGACCGCTTCGGCCCCCGGTGACCGGAATCGCCCATAGGATGGAGGTACGGCGTGCTTCGTACAGTGCGCCGGTAGGAGTGGATACGGTCCTCCGGCAGTAGAACATGCACCGGGAACCCAACCGGGGGATGATCGGTGACGGAACTGTTTTCTGGCAAACTCTGTGCCTATGGGTGAAACGACCGTGACGTCGGTGGATGGCCCCGAAGAGGCCGTTCCGCACCCCGTCACGGCCGCGGGCCGCCCGGCTCTCCTGCGCCGTCTGCGCAGCCCGCGCCAACCCCGGCTGTGGTTCGAGATCCTGCTGATCGCGGTGAGTTACTGGACCTACTCACTGATCCGCAACGCGGTCCCGGAACAGCGGTCCGAGGCCCTGCGCAACGCCGACTGGATCTGGCGGATGGAGCACCACCTCGGCATCGCCGTGGAGGAGTCCGTCAATCACGCCGTCAACTCGGCGACTTGGCTCATCGTCGGCATGAACTACTACTACGCCACGCTGCACTTCATCATCACCCTCGGTGTCCTGGTGTGGCTCTACCGCCGCCACCCCGGCCGTTACGGCGCGACCCGCCTGGCCCTCTTCGCCACCACCGGCGTGGCCCTGGTCGGCTACTACCTGTATCCGCTGGCGCCCCCGCGTCTGATGACCGGCGGGAACTTCGTCGACACCGTGACGGTCCACCAGACGTGGGGCTCGATGGCCTCCGGCGACCTCAAGCACATGTCGAACCAGTACGCCGCGATGCCGTCGATGCACATCGGCTGGTCCCTGTGGTGCGGCCTGACGATCTTCGCGCTGGCCAGACTGCCCTGGGCGCGCGTCCTGGGCCTGCTCTACCCGGTGGTGACCCTGGTGGTCATCGTCGCCACCGCCAACCACTTCTGGCTGGACGCGGTGGGCGGCCTCCTCTGCCTGGCCTTCGGCTTCGCGGTGGCCCGCGTCTGGTACGGCGCCCTGCCGTACGCGCTGCCGAGGAGGGTGCGGGACCGGCTACCCGCGGACCGCCCGGACCGCCCCCTCCCGCGGCGCGACCTCCCCCGGCGCGATCTTGCCGAGCGCGACCTCCCCGAGCGCGACCTCTCTCAGCGCGTCGACGAACGCCTCTAGGGCGGGCTGGGGCGGGGCCGTCTCCCGTACGGCCGCGTAGATCGCCCGCGAGGGCTCGGGCTCCCGGACCTCACGCACGACCACCCCGGGGTGTCGGCTGCCGAGCCCCAGCCTCGGGATGAGCGCGACCCCGAGCCCCGCCGCCACGAACCCCTGGGCGGTCACGTAGTCCTCGCTCTCCACGACGAATCCCGGCCGGAACCCGGCGGCCTCGCACGCCGCCGTCTGGGCGTCCAGACACGGCCCCGGCCACTCGCTGCCGACCCACGGCTCCCCCGCCAGCGCGGCCAGCGGCACGCTCTCCTCCGCCGCGAGCCGGTGCCCCTCGGGCAGCACGGCGAGGTAGGGGTCATCCAGCAGCCGCACCAGCCGTACGCCGTCGTACGCGCCCTCCGCGGCCCCCACCAGCAGGGCCAGGTCGGCCCGCCCCTCGCGCACGTCGGGCAGCGGATCGGGGTCGGCCAGCCTGAGGTCGACCCGCACCCCCGGATGCGCGGCCCGCATCCGTGCCACGGCCGGGGCGACCAGCCCGGCGCCCGCCGTCGCGAAGTACCGCACCGCCAGCCGTCCCGTACGCCCCGCCAGCAGATCGGCGAGCGCGGTCTCCGCCTCCGCGACCTGCCGCCCGATGACCTCCGCGTACTCGGTCAGCAACAGCCCCGCCGCGGTGGGCCGCACCCCGCGGCCGACCCGCTCCAGCAGCGCGGCCCCCGCCTCCTTCTCCAGTACCGCGATCTGCTGACTGACCGCGGACGGTGTGTACCCGAGCCGCGCCGCGGCCCCCGAAACCGAGCCACACACCACCACGGTCCGCAGGACCTGCATCCGCCGCACATCAATCATGCAGCTCACCTTAATGGTGCCATCGAAACTTTTCACTTGTCCTCACAGATTTGAGGGGCGACCGTAGGAGCCATGCCGCTCACCTCGTCCCTTCGCATGGCCGCCCTCGCCCTCCTGTGGGGCTCCGGGTTCCTCTGGATCAAGCTGGCCCTCAACCACGGCCTGACGCCCACGCAGATCACCATCACCCGCTGCGTCCTGGGCACGGCCGTCCTGCTGTTCCTGGCCCGCTCGGCCGGCCAGCGCCTCCCCCGCTCCCGCACCACCTGGCGTCACCTGGCCGTCGCCGCGCTCTTCTGCAACGCGATCCCGTTCGCGCTGTTCAGCGTGGGCGAGCAGACGGTGGACTCCGGCATCGCGGGCGTCCTCAATGCCACGACCCCCCTCTGGTCCCTCCTGATCGGCATCGCCCTGGGCACCGACCGCGCCCTCGGCCGGGTCCGCCTGACCGGCCTTCTCCTCGGCTTCACCGGAACCCTGCTGATCTTCGCCCCGTGGCACCGTTCCGGCCTGCTGTCCTGGGGCGCCCTGGCCCTCCTGGGCGCCGCCGCGAGCTACGCCGTGGCCTTCGCCTACATGGCCCGCCACCTCACCGCCAACGACGCCCCGCTCGCCGTGTCGGCGGCCCAACTGCTGACGGCCACGGCCTGGACGACCCTCGCGCTCCCCACGGCCGGCCCCCTGCACCCCGACGTCACCGCGCTCCTCGCCGTCACCGCCCTCGGCGTCCTCGGCACGGGCGTCACCTTCTACCTCAACTACCGGCTGATCGCCGACGAGGGCGCGACCAGCGCGGCGACCGTGGGCTACCTCCTCCCGGTGGTCTCGGTGGCCCTGGGCGCGCTGTTCCTGGACGAGCAGGTGGGCATGCGGGTCGTCCTCGGCATGCTGGTGGTCCTGATCGGTGTGGGACTGACCCGCAGGAAAAACGGGGTTCGCACGGGACGGGCCGTGCTGCATCATGGCTCCATGAAGATCACGCCTGCCCGAAAGGCCGATGCCGCGTAACCGGCCCGGCACGCTGCGCGCGACGCAGCCGCTCCTGAACCGTCCGTACGGGCGGGACACGCCCGTCCCGGCCCGCATCCACGGCCTCTCGGCCCGTACGAGCCTCGCCGTCCACCGCTACGAGGCCCTCTCGGACGACTACTACGTCTTCCCCGGCGTCACCGACCGCGCGCTGCGCCGCTATCGCGCGTTCCTGAGCCCGCCGGGGAACCGGCCCCGCTATCCCTACCTGGAGGAGTGCGGGTGCCGGGGCTGCTCTTTCGAGGACGTCCGGCACGCCCGGGACGTCCTCGACGAGGTCCTGTGCCATCTGCCCGACCGCGCCCGCGCCGAGCTGGGCCGCCTGATCGCGTCGCTGGACGCCGTCTACCTCAGCCGTACGCTCCCCGACCCCTTCGTGGACGCCCGCCGGGTTTGGCGGCCCGACGTGTGGTGGTACCGGCGCCTGGAGGGCTGCCGGTACGCCCGCTCCGGGGTCACGTGATGCTCACTGCCCCCGGGCGGCCAGCTCGGCCAGTACCTGATGCAGCGGCTCGGTAGCCCTCTTGCGGTACTCCTGGACCGCCCAGCCATTGCCGTCCGGGTCCGTGAAGTACATGAACGTCGCGCCGTCCTGCGGCGCGAACTGCTGCGGTTCGCTGATCTCCAGCCCGCGCCCCGTCAGCTCCTCGTACGCCGCCTTGGCGTCCGTCACGCACAGCTGCAGCCCGTGGTACGTCCCGGGCTGCGGCGTGCCCGTCGGCACCCGCAGCCCGTCGACCAGCGCGATCGAACACCCCGAGCCCGGCGGCGTCAGCTGCACGATCCGCACGCCCGCCATCACCTCGCCGTCGAGGTCGACGTGGAAGCCGACCTTGTCACGGTAGAACTCCTTGGCCCGGTCCACGTCGGACACCGGCAGCAGGACCACTTCGAGACTCATGTCCATGCGTGACTCCTTCGGCAAGGGCGTACGGGTGCCTGTCCACAGAACTGCGTGTCCACAGAACTGCCTGTCCACAGAACTGTCTGTCCACAGAACCCGAAACCGGCACGGCGCGCCAGCGCGGGGACGCGGGTTACGCTCAAGCGCGTACGACCTTGATCCGACGGGAGGCCGGGGATGATGGCGCCGGGGCGCAGGAGCAGCACCTTCTCCAGGCTGCTGCGGCACGGTTTCACCGACCCGTCGGCCGCCGAGCGGCTCCTGGACAGCACGGAACTCGCACCGGTGCGCGACGACCCGTTCCTGCTGGAGGCCCTGGGCGGCACCGCCGATCCCGACCTCGCGCTGCACGGTCTCGTACGGCTGCTGGAGGCGCAGCCCGACCTCACCGGGCACCGCGAGCTGCTGGACACGCTGATAGCGGCGAAGCCGCTGCGCGACCGGCTGCTCGGCGTACTGGGCGCTTCCGCCGCCCTCGCCGACCACCTCGCCCGGCACCCGCGCGACTGGCACGCCCTGGTCACCTACGAGCCGCGCGACCTGCACCCGGGGGTGGAGGAGTTCGAGCGGGGCCTCGCCGAGGCCGCCGACCCGGTCGCCCTGCGTGTCGCCTACCGGCGCTGCCTGCTGTCGATCGCCGCGCGTGACGTGTGCGGCACCACCGATCTCGCCCAGACCGCCGCCGAGCTCGCCGACCTCGCGACCGCGACCTTGCGGGCCGCGCTGGGCCTGGCGCGGGCCGCCGCGCCCGAGGACGCGGCGCTGTGCCGGCTCGCGGTGATCGCGATGGGCAAGTGCGGCGGCCATGAGCTGAACTACGTGTCGGACGTCGACGTGATCTTCGTGGGCGAGGCGGTCGACGACGCCGACGAGGGCAAGGCCCTGCGCGCCGCCACCAAGCTCGCCTCGCACATGATGCGGATCTGCTCGGAGACGACGGTCGAGGGTTCCATCTGGCCCGTCGACGCCAATCTGCGCCCCGAGGGCCGCAACGGCCCCCTCGTCCGCACCCTCAGCAGCCACCTCGCCTACTACCAGCGCTGGGCCAAGACCTGGGAGTTCCAGGCGCTGCTGAAGGCCCGGCCGGTGGCCGGCGACATCGAGCTGGGCGAGGAGTACGTCGCCGCGGTGGAGCCGCTGGTGTGGCAGGCCGCCGAGCGGGAGAACTTCGTCGCCGACGTGCAGAAGATGCGGCGCCGGGTCGTGGAGAACATCCCCGCCGCGGAGGTGGAGCGCGAGCTGAAGCTCGGGCCGGGCGGGCTGCGGGACGTCGAGTTCGCGGTGCAGCTGCTGCAACTGGTGCACGGCCGCACCGACACGTCCCTGCGCAGCGGTACGACGCTGCACGCGCTCCAGGCGCTGGCGGCGGGCGGGTACGTCGGACGGGAGGACGCCGGCCGGCTCGACGAGGCGTACCGCTTCCTGCGCTCCATGGAGCACCGCATCCAGCTCTACCGGCTGCGCCGCACGCACCTCGTCCCCGAGGACGAGGCCGACCTGCGGCGCATCGGCCGTTCGCTGAACCTGCGCACGGATCCGGTCACCGAGCTGACCCGGGAGTGGAAGCGGCACGCCGGTGTCGTACGGCGGCTGCACGAGAAGCTGTTCTACCGGCCGCTGCTCGACGCGGTCGCCCAGCTCGGCCCCGGCGAGGCCCGGCTGAGTCCGGAGGCGGCGCGGGAGCGGATGGTCGCGCTCGGGTACGCGGACCCGGCGTCGGCGCTGCGGCACCTGGAGGCGCTGGCGTCCGGGGTGACGCGCAAGGCGGCGATCCAGCGGACGCTGCTGCCGGTGCTGCTCGGGTGGTTCGCGGACTCCGCCGATCCGGACGCGGGGCTGCTCAACTTCCGCAAGGTGTCGGACGCGTTGGGCAAGACGCCGTGGTACCTGCGGCTGCTCAGGGACGAGGGCGCGGCCGCGGAGAACCTGGCCCGGGTGCTGTCGGCGGGCCGGCTGGCGCCCGACCTGCTGATGCGGGCGCCGGAGGCCGTGGCCCTGCTGGGGGACGGTGACGGCGGCGGGCTCGAACCCCGGGGGCGTGCTCACCTGGAGCAGGAGATCCTCGCGGCGGTGGGCCGCGCGGACGGGGCCGTCCAGGCCGTCACGGCCGCGCGCGGTGTCCGTAGGCGTGAGCTGTTCCGTACGGCCGCCGCGGACATCGTCGGCTCCTACGGCACGGAGGCCCAGCCGGCCGAGGCCGACCAGGGCGCCCTGGTGGACCTCGTGGGGGGCGCGGTGTCGGACCTGACGTCGGCGACGCTCGCGGGGACGTTGCGGGCCGTGGTGCGCGAGGGGTGGGGCGAGGAGCTGCCCACCCGGTTCGCGATCATCGGGATGGGACGCTTCGGGGGGCACGAGCTCGGCTACGGCTCGGACGCGGACGTGATCTTCGTGCACGAGCCGTGCGGGGGCGTCGAGGACCGCGTGGCGTCCGACGCCGCGAACAAGGTCGTCTCCGAGATGCGGCGGCTGCTCCAGATCCCGAGCGCGGACCCGCCGCTGCTGATCGACGCGGACCTGCGTCCGGAGGGCAAGTCGGGCCCGCTGGTGCGGACGCTGAAGTCGTACGAGGCGTACTACCGCCGCTGGTCGCTGGTGTGGGAGTCGCAGGCACTGCTGCGGGCCGAGTTCGTGGCGGGCGACGAGGAGTTGGGCCGCCGCTTCCTCGATCTGATCGACCCGTTGCGGTATCCGGCACGGGGCCTGGAGGACGAGGCCGTACGGGAGATCCGGCGGCTGAAGGCCCGTATGGAGTCCGAGCGGCTGCCTCGCGGGACGGACCCGAAGCTGCACACGAAGCTGGGTCCGGGCGGGCTGTCGGACGTCGAGTGGACCGTTCAGCTGCTCCAGCTCCAGCACGGCTGGGAGCTTCCCGGCCTGCGCACCACCCGCACCCGTGAGGCCCTGTCGGCGGCCCGCGCGGCCGGCCTCCTCGGCGACGAGGACGCCGAGATCCTGGACGAGGCGTGGGTCCTGGCCACCCGAGTACGCAACGCGGTCATGCTGGTCCGCGGCCGGGCCGGCGACACCTTCCCCTCGGAGAGCCGGGAGCTGGCAGCGGTCGGCCGCTACCTGGGCTACGGCCCCGGCCACGTGGGAGAGCTCCTGGACGCGTACCGCCGCACGGGGCGACGGGCACGCGGGGTGGTGGAATCCTTGTTCTACGGGGCGTAGGAGTGCGGCGGTGCTCGCTCACCGATCGTGATCACCTTCGGCGGAACACATACATATCACGACCGATTTCGAACAGAAATTCAGCCATATTTTCCACTTGGCAAGAACTGACGGCACATGACTAAAATCACCGCATGGTCACCTTGGGGGACGCGGGCCGTTCAGCGACCAGCACTTATCGCGGAGTACGCGCCATCCAGCGCATGCTCCATCTGCGAGCAATCCTGACGGACATTCGCTACAAAGCCGTCGTCGAGGCAATTCATCCCCGCCAGAGAAGGGATGAACCGACACCGCCGGAAATCGCGCAATCCGCCAGAATAATCTGCGACGAACTCGATCACACGCCAGTACCCGGAGAAAGAACCCGAGGCGTCCTACGAGCCACCGCGCGTGCGACCCGCGAACACGTGGTGCAGGGCGTTCGCTTTCCGGAGTGGCGTCACGGCATGAACGCCACGTTCCTGAACCGGTGCACGCTGTGGGCGTCGAAGGCGGCAGCCGGCGAGAAGGGCGCTGAGGCCCTCGACTTGATCGGCCTGGAACGCACTCCCCAACGGGAGGCACTTTTCGGGGCCAGGTTCGCCGCCGCCGTCCAGGGACTACTACTGGAACCCCGAGGGACGTCGGAGGGCCAGGAAGCGGTACGTGTCGACCTGGCCAACGAGATCCTGCACGGCATCTCGGACGAGGCTCGCCTGGCCCGGTACCGACTCATGCAGGACGGCGTCAACGCCTTCGCTGCGGGCCTCGGCACCTTCGTGACCAGCTATCTGGGATTCCACCAACCACTTCAGGACGCTCTGGAACTGAGTGGCGCGAGCTTCGGAGTGGGCGCCAGTGTCGCTCTGGCTCGCCAACTGGGCATCCGATTCCTCGGCGAAAAACAGCTGGAGGCGCGCAGGCAGGCCAAGTACTGGCTTTTCTCGCTACAAGCGTGGATGGTCGGCTACGTCGTATGGGGGCGGGACGCGGTAGGAGCCGGTGAATACCAAGGACTCGACCAGCTCGTCTACATCGCGCGGGCGCTCAAAGAAAAACAGGCAGAAATCCCGGAGCTGCCTCGAGATCAGGATATCCAGGAAGACCTGGCACTGTTGATCGAGAACTCCGAGAGAGCGGCTGACGGGGAGTTGACCTCAGCCCTGATGCGTCTCCAAGGAGTGCTCCGCTGGCGCAGCGAGCAGCTGGGGCCCGCCATCGGCAATCTGGTGGCCCTGGTGCAGAGCATCCCCGACTCCGATGAAGACCCTCATGCGCCCGCGCTGCCGAACGGCGGTGCGGGGCCTCCCGTGCTACCTGGAGCCCGGACCGATCCGGATGCGGTCGCGGAACCCGGACCAGGCAGAGGGGGCTCCGGCTCCTGACCTCTCGGAGTCGGTCTCCCACGTCACTGCGCCCTCACGCCATGGGGCCGACGGTCCACGACCGTCGGCCCCCCGCGTCGTCTCAGCGAGAAAACTACCTCTGACCAGCGCTTACAGCACCGGCAGACTCTTCCGCAGCTCGAACGCGGTGACCTCGCTGCGGTACTCCTCCCACTCCTGCCGCTTGTTGCGCAGGAAGAAGTCGAAGACGTGCTCGCCCAGGGTCTCGGCGACCAGGTCGCTGCGTTCCATGAGGGTGAGGGCCTCGCCCAGGTTCTGGGGGAGGGGTTCGATGCCCATCGCGCGGCGTTCGGCGTCGGAGAGGGCCCAGACGTCGTCCTCGGCGCCGGGCGGGAGCTCGTAGCCCTCCTCGATGCCCTTGAGGCCGGCGGCCAGGAGGACGGCGTAGGCGAGGTAGGGGTTGGCGCCGGAGTCGAGGGAGCGGACCTCGACGCGGGCGGAGCCGGTCTTGCCCGGCTTGTACATCGGGACGCGGACCAGGGCGGAGCGGTTGTTGTGGCCCCAGCAGATGTACGAGGGGGCCTCGCCGCCGGCGCCCGCGGTGCGCTCGGCACCGCCCCAGATGCGCTTGTAGGAGTTCACCCACTGGTTGGTGACCGCGGCGATCTCGGCCGCGTGCTTCAGCAGGCCCGCGATGAAGGAGCGGCCGACCTTGGAGAGCTGGTACTCCGCACCGGACTCGTAGAACGCGTTGCGGTCGCCCTCGAAGAGCGAGAGGTGGGTGTGCATACCGCTGCCCGGGTGCTCCGAGAACGGCTTCGGCATGAAGGTCGCCTGGACCCCCTGCTCCAGCGCCACCTGCTTCATCACCAGGCGGAAGGTCATGATGTTGTCGGCCGTGGAGAGCGCGTCGGCGTAGCGCAGGTCGATCTCCTGCTGGCCCGGGGCGCCCTCGTGGTGGGAGAACTCGACCGAGATGCCCATCGACTCCAGCATGGTGATCGCCTGACGGCGGAAGTCCATGCCGATGTTCTGCGGGGTGTGGTCGAAGTAACCCGAGTTGTCGGCCGGGGTCGGGCGCGAGCCGTCGAGGGGGCGGTCCTTCAGCAGGAAGAACTCGATCTCGGGGTGGGTGTAGAAGGTGAAGCCCAGGTCGGAGGTGCGGGCCAGGGCGCGCTTGAGCACGTAGCGCGGGTCGGCGAAGGACGGGGAGCCGTCCGGCATGAGGATGTCGCAGAACATGCGGGCGGTGCCGGGGGCCTCGGCGCGCCAGGGCAGGACCTGGAACGTCGACGGGTCCGGCTTGGCGATCATGTCCGACTCGTAGACCCGGGCGAAGCCCTCGATCGCGGAGCCGTCGAACCCGATGCCCTCGTCGAAGGCCTGTTCCAGCTCGGCCGGGGCCACGGCGACGGACTTGAGGAAGCCCAGCACGTCCGTGAACCACAGCCGGACGAACCGGATGTCGCGCTCCTCCAACGTCCGGAGTACGAACTCCTGCTGCTTGTCCATCTTCCGCTTCCCCATCCTTGCTGGTCAGGCCGCCTGTCTCCGGTACCGCGGGAGGCGGTCGGGCACCCGAGCATCCCACCACAACAGCATTTCATGGACGTTGCCGACCTTGATCGTCGCGGCGACCGGGGGCCGAACGCCTCCTGTACGGCAGGTGTACAGCTCTGAGGCCCATAGTGCCTGCTGAGACCGACATCCGGTATGGCCGCCCACCCCCCGGCATTTAATTTGCATCTCAGATGCAAGAATTAGCGGGTCGCAGGACACGAGCCGCACCCGCGGCTCCCGATCCCGAGGAGACCCCATGCTGTCCGAGCAGTCCGCCGCGACCGTGCGCGCCACGCTCCCCGCCGTAGCGGCGGCCATCGGTGAGATCACCGAACGCTTCTACGCCGGACTGTTCGCCGCGCACCGCGCACTGCTCCGCGACCTGTTCAACCGGGGCAACCAGGCCGCCGGCACCCAGCGCCAGGCGCTGGCCGGCTCCATCGCCGCCTTCGCCACCCATCTGGTCGAACACCCCGACCAGCGGCCCGACGCGATGCTGGGCCGCATCGCCCACAAGCACGCCTCCCTCGGCGTCACGCCCGAGCAGTACGAGGTCGTCCACGAGCACCTCTTCGCCGCCATCGCCGACGTCCTGGGCGAGGCCGTCACGCCGGAGGTCGCGGCCGCCTGGGGCGAGGTCTACTGGCTGATGGCGAACGCGCTGATCGCCATCGAGAAGCGGCTGTACGAGGAGTCGGGCGAGCCCGGCCGGCGGGACTGGGAGGTCGTCGAGCGGATCCCGGAGACCGCCGACGTCACCACCTTCCGGCTGCGCCCGGTCGACGGCGGACCGGTGACCGGCTTCCGCGCGGGCCAGTACGTCTCCGTGGGCGTCGAGCTCCCGGACGGCGCCCATCAGATCCGCCAGTACAGCCTCACCGGGGCCCCGGAGACGACGGTGCGGCAGATCAGCGTCAAGCGGGTGCACGGCGGTACGACACCGGAGGGCGAGGTCTCGAACCACCTCCACGCACGCGTGCACGAGGGCAGCGTCCTGCGGCTGTCGGCCCCCTACGGCGACCTCGTCCTCGACGAGGCCCCCGACGGCACCACCACCCCGCTGCTGCTGGCCTCCGCCGGCATCGGCGTGACCCCCATGGTCGCGATGCTCGCCCACCTCGCGGAGAGCGGCCACCGCGCCCCGGTCACCGTCGTGCACGGCGACCGCTCCCCCGCCGACCACGCCCTGCGCACCGACCACGAGGCCTACGCGGCGAAGCTGCCGGACGCGGCCGTGCACTTCTGGTACGAGCAGGAGGCGCCCCAGGGCACCCGCACCGGCCTCGTCGATCTCGCGGACGTACCGGTCGCACCGGGCACGCGCGCGTACCTGTGCGGTCCGCTGCCGTTCATGCGCGCGGTGCGGGCCCAGCTGGTGGAGCGAGGCGTGTCCCCGGCAGACATCCACTACGAGGTGTTCGGGCCGGACCTCTGGCTGGCGCGATAACCCGACGGATCTACCGCGCCCTGGAGATCTCCAGCAGCAGCGGCCCCGTCGGCTCCGCCACGACGTCGGTCACCGTCAGTGGGTCCAGCGAGGCGAAGAACGCCTCCTGGGCCCGGCGCAGGGCGGCGCGCAGGCGGCAGGCGGAGTTCAGGGGGCAAGGCGCGGGGCCCTCGCAGTCGACGACGTCGCCGGTGCCCTCGAACGAGCGCACCACCGCCCCCACCGACGCCGTGCGGCCCTGCTCGGTGAGGGTGAGACCGCCGCCGCGCCCGCGCCGGGCGTCGACCAGGCCGAGGTGCTGGAGCTCGGCGACGACCTTGGCGAGGTGGGTGTAGGGGACCTGCATGCCGGCCGCCACCTCCCGGGTGGTGGGCGTCGTCCCGCCCGCCACGGCGAGCCGCATCAGCACGCGCAGCGCCAGGTCGGTGGATCGCAACAGCCGCATACCGGCAGCCTAGGTAATACGCATCTGAGCTTCAATATGCGCCTTTCTGCCGCCCGCCCTACTGGCAGGCCGCTCTGCCCCATTACGATCAGCGAACCCGGTCGTCCCGTCCGTCACGTCACTTTCCCCCAGAAGGACACACCCCATGGGTTCCGCGAAGAAGAGCAACAGCGCCGCGCGCAAGGCACGGATAGAGGAGATGCGGCGCGCCGAGCAGGCTCGTGAGCGCCGCAACCGGATCCTCACGATCGGCGCCAGCACGGTGGTCGTGGCCGCCCTGGTCGTCGGCGGGGTCGTGCTCGTGCGGTCGCAGTCCGACGACAGCAGCGCGGCGAGCGACGGGAAGGCGACCGCGGGCAAGTTCACCAGCGGCGCGGACGGTGTGAAGACGTGGAAGGGCACGCTGGGGCGCAACCACGTCACCAGGACCGTCAAGTACCCGACGGAGCCCCCGGTCGGCGGTGACCACAACCAGGTCTGGATGAACTGCAACGGCGACGTCTACGGCAAGGCCGTGAACAACATGAACGCCGTGCACTCGCTGGAGCACGGCGCGGTCTGGGTGACGTACAACAGCAAGGCCTCGAAGGCGGACGTCGACGCGCTGGCGGCGAAGGTGAAGAAGACGCCGTACACGCTGATGAGCCCGGACGACAAGCAGGCGGACCCGATCATGCTGACGGCGTGGGGGAACCAGCGCACGGTGACCGGCGCGAAGGACCCGAACGTGGACAAGTTCTTCGAGAAGTTCGTGCAGGGCAAGCAGACCCCGGAGCCGGGCGCCGCCTGCACGAACGGTCTGTCGCAGTGAGGTTCGCCGGGGTCGCCGTCGCCGTGGCGGGCGTGCTCGTCGCGGCCGGCGCCATCACGTACTCCGTCGCCGAGGACGGCGGCTCGGACGCGACGACGCCGTCCGCCGACTCGGCGGACGCCGGGTTCGCTCGGGACATGGCGGTGCACCACCAGCAGGCCGTCGAGATGTCGTACATCGTGCGCGACCGCACCACCGACGAGGAGGTGCGGCGGCTCGCCTACGACATCGCGCAGACGCAGGCCAACCAGCGCGGCATGCTGCTGGGCTGGCTGGATCTGTGGGGGCTGCCGAAGGTGTCGTCGAAGGCTCCGATGACCTGGATGGGCATGGGCGACATGGCCTCCGGCAAGGACGGCGCGCTGATGCCGGGCATGGCGACCAACTCCGAGCTGAAGAAGCTGGGCACCCTCAAGGGCAAGCAGGCGGAGGTGCTTTACCTGCAGCTCATGACGGACCACCACAAGGGCGGCATCCACATGGCCGAGGGCTGTGTCGCCAAGTGCACGGTCGGGGTGGAGAAGCGGCTCGCGCAGGGCATGGTCGAGGCACAGCAGTCGGAGATCGACCTGATGGCGGGCATGCTCAAGGAGCGGGGGGCGAAGCCGCGCGCATAGGTCCCGCGCCGGGGCCCCGCCCAGGATCCCCACCTGGTCCCGCCCCTACACCCGGCGTAAGCCTCAAATCGCCCTGGCTTGAGGTTACTTGGGCTCTTCTTGGTTCTTCTTGGTCTGCGCATTCCCCTGGCATGAACAGTTCATCGCAAGAGTGGCGACCGTCGAGTGATCCACTCGCGAACTGAACCGCACAGGGGGTTCCATGAGATCCAACCGCGCCAAGGTGCGCGCCGGAGTGAGCCTGGCAGCGACACTGCCGATGCTCGCGGGCGCGCTGGCGCTAGGCATACCCGCGGCGCACGCCGCGGACAGCCCGGCCCGTGACACGCTGGCCGGGACCAAGCCCGCGTGGGCCACGGCCAAGGCGGACAAGGGCGCGACGTCCGACAGCGCCCAGGTCTCCGCGCGTGTGTACCTCGCCGGACGGGACGCGGCCGGGCTCGCCGCCTACGCCGAGGCGGTCGCCGACCCGTCCTCGCCCCGGTACGGCAAGTACCTGAGCGCCAAGCAGGCGCAGGCCCGCTTCGGCGCGACCAAGGCCCAGGTGGCCGCGGTCAAGGCGTGGCTGACGGCGGCCGGACTGAAGGTCACGGGCACCACGCTGCACTACATCACCGTCAGCGGTGACGTGGCCGCCGCCGAGAAGGCGTTCGGCACCCAGCTGCACAACTTCGCCAAGGGCTCGAAGACCTACCGCGCCCCGTCGAAGGCGGCATCCGCGCCGGAGAGCCTGAACGGCGCCGTCCTGACCGTGACCGGCCTGGACAACGCCCCGCACAAGGCGAGCCACGACGACCAACTGCCCGGTCCGACCGCCGCGTTCAGGAACGCCGGGCCGTTCTCGTCGTACTACGGCTCGAACGTCGCGACCACGCTGCCGGACGCGTACGGCACAAAGATCCCGTACGCGGTCAAGGGCTACACGGGCAAGCAGCTGCGGTCCGCGTACGGCGCCGGCACGTACACGGGCAAGGGGGTGCGGGTCGCCATCACCGACGCGTTCGCCTCGCCGACCATCGCCTTCGACGCGGCCACCTACGCGAAGAAGCACGGCGACGCGGCCTACACCACCGGCCAGCTGCGCCAGGTCCTGCCCAAGAACTACACGCACACGAAGGCCGACGAGTGCGACGCCTCCGGCTGGTACGGCGAGGAGACCCTCGACGTCGAGGCCGTGCACGCGGTCGCGCCCGCCGCGCAGATCACCTACGTCGGCGCCGCGTCCTGCATGGACGACGACCTGCTCGACTCGCTCGGCAAGATCGTCGACGGGCACCTGGCGGACATCGTCTCCAACTCCTGGGGCGACATCGAGGCCAACCAGACACCTGACCTCGCGGCCGCCTACGACCAGGTCTTCCAGTTCGGCGCGGTCGAGGGCATCGGCTTCTACTTCTCCTCCGGCGACAACGGTGACGAGGTCGCCAACACCGGTACGAAGCAGGTCGACACCCCGGCCAACTCGGCGTGGGTGACGGCGGTCGGCGGCACCTCGCTGGCGGTCGGCAAGGGCGACAAGTACCTCTGGGAGACCGGCTGGGGCACCGAGAAGGCCTCGCTGTCGGCCGACGGCAAGAGCTGGACGGGCTTCCCCGGCGCGTTCACCTCGGGCGCGGGCGGCGGCACCAGCAAGACGGTGGCCGAGCCGGCGTACCAGAAGGGCGTCGTGCCGAAGTCGCTCGCCCAGGCCAACAACGCGGCCGGCAACCGTGTCGTCCCGGACATCGCGGCGATCGCCGACCCGAACACCGGCTTCCTGGTCGGCCAGACGCAGACCTTCCCCGACGGCTCGGAGAAGTACAGCGAGTACCGCATCGGCGGCACCTCGCTGGCCTCCCCGGTCATCGCGGCCGTGCAGGCCCTCGCCCAGCAGGCGCGCGGCGGCAAGGCGATCGGTTTCGCCAACCCGTCGATCTACGCCAAGTACGGCACGAAGGTCTACCACGACGTCACGGACGCCCCGACCGGCTCGGGCCTCGCGGTGGCCCGTGTCGACTACGCCAACAGCGTCGACGCCTCCGACGGCCTGCTCACCTCGGTGCGCAGCCTCGGCAAGGACAGCTCGCTGAAGGCGGTCAAGGGCTACGACGACGTCACCGGCGTGGGCACGCCCACGAACGGCTACGTGGAGTCGTACCGGAACCGCTGACACCTGCTCGGCGGTCCGGCCCCAGGTGCCCGCTCCTCCCCCGAGGGGCGGGCACCACCCCGTGCCGCCGCGCGCCGTGCCGACGGGGTGGTCAGGACGCCGGCGGGCTGTCCGGCTCTCCGTCCTCCACGCGATAGGTCCTGGTCCAGGCGAACCCGCAGTGACAGCGGGAGCGCTCGACCAGCTCCCCGCTCTCCGATACGCCCAGAAACTCGCTGAATCGGACGTGCACGTGCTCACCCATGGCGCGTCGCTTTCCTTGTCCGGATGTGCGCCCCATAGTCACCGCCGACCGCCCTTCCTGGCAGTGCCCCAGGTCACATCTCTCGGCGGTGACCTCCCCCGACCGCCCAGCGCGGTCACGTGGGCTGGACCACACCCACATCGCGTCGCTTTGACGATTACTGGTGTCTAGACTGGGGCCCGTGCCTCAACTTCGCCTCGCTCTGAACCAGATCGACTCGCGGGTCGGCGACCTCGCCGGGAACACCGAGTCGGTCCTCCGCTGGACCCGGCACTCCGCCGAGCAGGGAGCGCATCTCGTGGCGTTCCCCGAGATGGTGCTGACCGGTTATCCCGTCGAGGACCTGGCCCTGCGCTCCTCCTTCGTCGAGGCCTCCCGCGCGGCCCTGCGCGCCCTCGCCACCCGGCTCGCCGAGGAGGGCTTCGGCGAGCTCCCGGTGGTCGTCGGCTACCTCGACCGCTCCGACACCGCCCAGCCGAGGTTCGGCCAGCCGGCCGGCGCGCCGCGGAACGCGGGCGCGGTGCTGCACCGCGGCGCGGTGGTCCTCTCCTACGCCAAGCACCACCTGCCGAACTACGGCGTCTTCGACGAGTTCCGCTACTTCGTGCCCGGTGACACCATGCCGGTGCTGCGCGTGCACGGCGTCGACGTGGCCCTCGCCATCTGCGAGGACCTCTGGCAGGACGGCGGCCGCGTCCCGGCCGCGCGCTCCGCCGGGGCCGGTCTGCTGCTGTCGATCAACGCCTCCCCCTACGAGCGCGACAAGGACGACACCCGCCTGGAGCTGGTGCGCAAGCGCGCCCAGGAGGCGGGCTGCACCACCGCCTACCTCGCCATGATGGGCGGCCAGGACGAGCTGGTCTTCGACGGCGACTCCATCGTGGTCGACCGGCACGGCGAAGTCGTCTCGCGGGCGCCCCAGTTCAGCGAGGGCTGCGTGGTCCTGGACCTGGACCTGCCGGCGGCTTCCGCCGACCCGCGCGAGGGCGTGGTGGACGACGGCCTGCGCATCGACCGCGTGGTCCTGTCCGAGGAGCCGCTGCCCGCGTACGAGCCGGAGCACACCGGTGGCTACGCGGACCGGCTGGAGGACGACGAGGAGGTGTACTCGGCGCTGGTCGTGGGCCTGCGGGCGTACGTCGCCAAGAACGGCTTCTCGTCGGTCCTGATCGGTCTGTCGGGCGGCATCGACTCGGCGCTCGTCGCGGCGATCGCGTGCGACGCGGTGGGCTCGCAGAACGTGTACGGCGTGTCCATGCCGTCGAAGTACTCGTCGGAGCACTCGAAGGGCGACGCGGCGGAGCTGGCGCGCAGGACCGGCCTGAACTTCCGTACGGTCGCGATCGAGCCGATGTTCGACGCGTACATGGGCTCGCTGGGTCTGACGGGCCTGGCGGAGGAGAACCTCCAGTCCCGTCTGCGCGGCACGATGCTGATGGCGATCTCCAACCAGGAGGGCCACATCGTGCTGGCCCCCGGCAACAAGTCGGAGCTCGCGGTGGGCTACTCGACGCTGTACGGCGACTCGGTGGGCGCGTACGGGCCCATCAAGGACGTGTACAAGTCGTCGGTCTTCCGGCTGGCCCAGTGGCGCAATCGCGCGGCGGCCGAGCGGGGCCAGACCCCGCCCATCCCCGAGAACTCGATCACCAAGCCGCCGAGCGCGGAGCTGCGTCCCGGCCAGGTCGACACGGACTCCCTGCCGGACTACCCGGTCCTCGACGCGATCCTCGAGCTGTACGTCGACCGCGACCAGGGCGCCGACGCGATCGTCGCGGCCGGCTTCGACCCCGCCCTGGTCGCCAAGACGCTCCGCATGGTCGACACCGCGGAGTACAAGCGCCGCCAGTACCCGCCGGGCACGAAGATCTCCCCCAAGGGCTTCGGCAAGGACCGCAGGCTGCCGATCACCAACGGGTGGCGGGAGTCGGTGTAGCCGACGGGAGCCGGCCGAAAGTCGTTGCCGGCGCCCACCCTGGTCACGGTCGTGGAGCGAGGGGGCATCGAAGCTCCAGTTCTCCGGGCTGAAGCCGCGTACGGCAGTTCCTCATGACCGACCCGGGCGGCAACTGTGTCGAGTTGCGTGGCCAGGTTGCCACGCGGGGTGCGCGGGGTGGAAACACCCCGCGCACCCCGCCCGTTGCCTCAGCGGAGGAGAGCCGCGCCCGGAGCGGTTCCGGGGAGCTGCCCCATCCTCAGTGGTGGAGGACCTCCGCCTCCTGCGGTACGTGCGTCGCGACGACACGCTCGCGGCTGCCACCGGCAGGCACCCTGCGGCGGTCCACCGCGGACGCCGCGCCGGCGACCGCCAGGCCCAGGACCGCGAGGACAGCGCCCGCGAGTGCCGGGGACGTCACGCCGAAGCCGGCGGAGAGGGCCAGGCCGCCGATCCAGGCGCCGCCGGCGTTGGCCAGGTTGAAGGCGGCCTGGTTGGCGGAGGACGCCAGGGACGGGGCCGCCGACGCCTTCTCCATGACCATCAGCTGGAGCGGGGAGCCGGTGGCGAAGGCGGCCGTGCCGAGCAGGACCACCGCGACGGCCGCGCTCCACGTCGTGGCCATGAGCAGCGGGAACAGCGCCAGGACCGCGACCAGCGACACCAGGCCGCCGAACAGCGTGCCCCGCAGGGAGTGGTCCGCGAGCCGCCCGCCCAGCAGGTTGCCGGCGGTCGCGCCGACGCCGAACAGCGCGAGGAGCAGCGTCACGCTGGAGCCGGCGAACCCGGCGGATTCCGTCAGCATCGGCGTGATGTAGCTGTAGGCGGCGAAGAGCGCGCCGAAACCGGCGACCGTGGTGCCGAGCGCCAGCCACACCGGCAGGGACCGCAGCGCGGCCAGTTCGCCGCGCAGCCCGGCGGCGGACGCGGCGTGGGTGTGGTCGTGCGGGATCAGCATCGCGAGCGCGGCGATGGCGGCCAGGCCGATCGCGCTGACGCCGAGGAACGTCGCCCTCCAGCCGAGGTGCTGCCCCATGAGGGTGGCGACGGGGACGCCCGCGACATTGGCGACGGTGAGTCCCAGGAACATCAGCGAGACGGAGCGGGCCTTGCGCTCGGGCGCCACCATCGTCGTCGCGACGACCGCGCCGACGCCGAAGAAGGCGCCGTGCGGCAGACCGCTCAGGAAACGGGCCGCCAGCAGCCAGCCGTTGTCGGGGGCGAACGCGGACAGCGCGTTGCCGGCCACGAAGAGGCCCATCAGCCCCATCAGGACCGTGCGTCGGGGCATCCGCGCGGTCACCGCCGCCAGCAGCGGAGCACCGACGACGACACCGAGCGCGTACGCCGAGACCAGGTGACCGGCGGTGGGGATCGAGATGTTCAGGTCGTTCGCGACTTCGGGCAGCAGCCCCATCATCACGAACTCGGTGGTGCCTATTCCGAAAGCACCCACGGCCAGAGCGAGCAGGGCCAGGGGCATGGAGAAGCCTGTGCCTTTCAAACGAGAGCGGGTTCCGTACAGCGTATGTTCAATTACGGAACAAACTCACTCCGGCCCGCTATTCCGGCAGGCGGCGTCAGGACGATGTGTCGACCTTCACACGCGCCGCGATCGGAAGATGGTCGCTCCCCGTCTCCGGCAGCGTCCACGACGTCTCCGGCTCCATGTCCCTGACGAGGATCTGGTCGATCCGCGCCATCGGGAACGACGCCGGCCAGCTGAAGCCGAACCCGCTGCCCGCCGCGCCCTGCGTGGAGCGCATCTGGGACGTGACGGCGTTGAGCGCGCGGTCGTTCATCGTGCCGTTGAGGTCGCCGAGCAGGACGGCCTTCTTCAGCGGCTCGTCGGCGATGGCCTCACCCAGCGCGTCGGCACTCTTGTCGCGCTGGCGGGCGGTGAACCCGGCCTCCATCTTCACGCGGACCGACGGCAGATGGGCGACGTACACCGCGACCTGCCCGGCCGGCGCGGTCACCGTGGCCCGCATGGCGCGCGTCCAGCCCAGCTTGATGTCGACCGGCCTGATGTCGGTCAGCGGGTACTTGCTCCACAGGCCGACGGTGCCCTGCACCGAGTGGTACTTGTACGTCGACGCCAGCGCCTTCTCGTACACCGGGACCGCCGACGTCGTCAGCTCCTCCAGGGCCAGTACGTCGGCGCCGGACGCGGCGACGTCCCGGGCGGTGCCGGACGGGTCGGCGTTGTCGGCGTTGACGTTGTGCGTGGCCACCGTGAGGTCTCCGCCGCCGGCCGTCTTGTCGGTGAGCAGCCCGCCGAAGAGGTTCAGCCACACGGCCACCGGCAGCACCGTCGCGAGCAGCGCGGTCGCGGACCTGCGGACCAGCGCGAGCAGCAGCAGCACCGGGACGAACAGCCCGAGCCAGGGCAGGAACGTCTCGATGAGACTGCCGAGGTTGCCGAAGCGGTTGGGGATGCGCGAGTGCAGCAGCATCACCAGGGCGAGCAGCACCGCGAGCGCGGCGACGACCATCCCCCGGCGCCAGACGCGCCGGTCACCCCGCCAGCCGGCGAACAGACGGTGAGTCAGGCGCCGGAGCCGGGGTCCGTGGCGCTCGTCACCCGAGCCACCGCTGTCCGTCTCCGTCACGTACGCCTGCTGCGCCATACCGTCGCCTCACTG
Organism: Streptomyces griseus subsp. griseus; assembly: GCF_000720255.1. GTDB lineage: Bacteria > Actinomycetota > Actinomycetes > Streptomycetales > Streptomycetaceae > Streptomyces > Streptomyces griseus_I. The sequence goes on from NZ_JOJE01000001.1 coordinate 584,352, forward strand.
CCTGCCTGCACACCGTCTCCCCCCGTGCCTCTACGACCCTAGGGGATGATCGGCTCCGTCCCCGCCGTCCCATGACGGCCGTACGGAAGTCCAAGACGAACGAGCCGGTGTTCGGGGTTCCGAACATGCCGGGCGAGGCGCCGTCTGTGACGAAACACGCACACTGCGAGGGGCGGCCGCGGCCGTGGTCAGCGGGAACTGACGGGACGTAGCCCTTCGAGGAGCGTGTCGACGATCTGCTCCGGCAGTCCCTCCAGCAGGTCGGCCTCGGGGCGCAGGACGGTCCGCAGGAGCATCGGCCCGACAAAGATGTCGTTCAGCAGTTCGACGTCGACATCCGCGCGGAGTTCGCCGTTGCGCTGCCCTCGGCGCAGGACCTCGATCTGCATCCTGCGCCGCCGCTCGACGACGGTCGCGTGGTAGGCCGCCCAGATCTTCGGGCTGCTCTTCATCTGGGCGTACACACTGTGCAGCAGCGCCGAGGAGCGGGTCATCAGTCCACGCCGGCGCAGCTGCTCCAGGATCGCGACGAGGTCGTCGCGCAGGGAGGTGCCGGGCAGTTCGGGGTCGGGGGGCTCGGCCATGCGCACGACGTCGACGAAGAGTTCCTCCTTGCCGCTCCAACGGCGGTAGATGGTGGCCTTGCCGACCCCGGCGGTGCGGGCGATGCGCTCGATGGAGAGATCGGCGAGTGGAACGCCTTCCTCCAGCAGCTTCATGACGCCCTCGACTATGGACCGTTCGACGGCCTCACTGCGGGGTCGGCCGCGCCCCGCGGTGGCAGGAGAGGCTTGGCTGCCGGCAAGGCTCACTTCGGTCCGTCCCTTCGGTCGACAGGCCACATTGTCCTATGCGGCCGGCCCGGCTATTCCGGTGTGGCCACCAAGCGGGGCTCGTCCCTGCCCTGCTGAGGCTCCGTCGGCCTGCCCGGCAGGAACAGCGCGACCACCACCGCTCCGACGACCGCCACCGCGACCCCGCCCAGCGCGGTGACGTGCATCGCGTGCAGGAAGGCGTCGTTGGCGGGGTCGACCAGGGCTTGGCCCCGCGGTCCCAGCTTCTCGGCGACACCGAGCGTGGCCTCGATGGACTCGCCGGCCGTCTCCCTGAGGCCCGGCGGCAGCGCCCCGAGCTTGTCCTCGATGCCCGAGCGGTACGCCGTGGACAGCACCGAGCCGAGGACGGCGATGCCGAGGGCGCCGCCGACCTGGCGGAAGGTGTTGCTGAGCGCGGAGGCGGAGCCGGCCTTCTCACGGGGCAGCGCCTGCATGATGACGACGCTGGTCGGGGTCATGATGTGGGCCATCCCGGCGCCCATGAGGAAGAAGACGACCTCCAGGATCCAGATGGGGGTGTCCGCCTCGAACGTGGCGAACGCGCCGAGCGTCGCGGCGATCAGGAGCAGCCCGCCGGTGGTGGTGGCCTTGTTGCCGAAGCGGTCCACGACGAGCCGGGCGCGCGGCGCGAAGATCATCTGGGCTGCGGCCAGGGGCAGCATCAGCAGACCGGACTGGAGCGCCGAGTAGCCGCGCACGCTCTGGGTGTAGAAGACGGAGAAGAAGGTCACGCCCATCAGCGCGAAGAAGACCAGGGCGATGGCGGCCATCGCGGCGGAGAAGACCTTGTTCTTGAAGTACGTGACGTCGAGGGACGGATGGTCGCTGCGCTTCTCGAACACGATGAAGGCGGCGAGGACGACCAGACCGGCGACGATCGTCGACAGCACGGTGGCGTCCGTGAAGTCGGCCAGCTCACCGCCCTTGATGATGCCGTAGACCAGCAGGACCAGGCCGACCACGGACAGGACGACGCCCACGGGGTCGACGCGGCCGGGCCTGGGGTCGCGGGAATCGGGCACCAGCCACACCATCAGCGCGATGGCGAGGATCACGATCGGCACGTTGATGAGGAAGACGGAGCCCCACCAGAAGTGGTCGAGGAGGAGGCCGCCGGTGATCGGTCCGATCGCGATGGCGAGGCCGACACCGCCCGCCCAGATGCCGATGGCCTTGGGCTGCTCCTCGCGCTCGAAGACGTTCATCAGCACGGCGAGGGTCGCGGGCATGACGAACGCGGCGCCGAGGGCCATCAGCGCGCGGAAGGCGATGAGCTGCGCGGGTGAGCCGGACTCGGCCGCCAGCGCGGAGCCGACGCCGAACACGGCGAGGCCGCCGAGCAGCACCTTCTTGCGGCCGACGCGGTCACCGAGGAGGCCGGCGGTGAACAGCAGTCCGGCGAAGACCAGGGTGTAGGAATTGATCGCCCACTCCAGCTCGCTCTGGGTCGCGCCCAGACCGGTCGGGGCGGGGGTGGAGATCGTCTTGATGGCGACGTTCAGGATCGAGTTGTCCAGCACCACGATCAGCAGGCTCAGCATCAGCACGCCGAGAATCGCCCAGCGGCGCCGGTGCACGGCCTCCGGTATCCGAGGAGCGGGGGCGGCAGGAGTAGTCATGCGGTTCACCCTAGGCGATTTCCGATACGAGACCGTCTCGTATCGGAATCCTTTACCGAGGCCTTACGTGAGCCACCTCGAAGGGCGGAACTCACAAGGGGTGCCCTAGCCGTCCGTGGCACGAGGTGCCACCATGGAGGTGGTCCGGGGACGCCGTCAGGGCGCCTCGAGATGACGAAGGAGCCGTTGCCATGACGCAGCTTTCGGCTGCCCAGCACAAGCCCTCCGACGGCAGCAAGGCGCTGTACGGGGGCAAGGGCACCCGTCGCATCACCGTCCGCGACATCACCGCCGCCAAGGAGCGCGGCGAGAAGTGGCCCATGCTCACCGCCTACGACGCGATGACCGCGTCCGTCTTCGACGAGGCCGGCATCCCGGTCATGCTCGTCGGCGACTCGGCGGGCAACTGTCACCTGGGGTACGAGTCCACCGTGCCCGTCACGCTCGACGAGATGACCATGCTGTCCGCCGCGGTCGTACGGGGCACCAGCCGTGCCCTGATCGTCGGCGACCTGCCCTTCGGCTCGTACCAGGAGGGCCCGGTGCAGGCGCTGCGCTCGGCGACGCGCCTGGTGAAGGAGGCGGGCGTCGGCGCGGTCAAGCTGGAGGGCGGCGAGCGCTCGCACCGGCAGATCGAGCTCCTGGTGGAGTCCGGCATCCCGGTCATGGCGCACATCGGCCTCACCCCGCAGTCCGTCAACGCGATGGGCTACCGCGTCCAGGGCCGCGGCGAGGAGGCGGCCCAGCAGCTGCTGCGCGACGCCAAGGCCGTGCAGGACGCCGGCGCGTTCGCGGTGGTCCTGGAGCTGGTCCCGGCCGAGCTCGCGGCCGAGGTGACCCGCGTACTGCACATCCCGACCGTCGGCATCGGCGCGGGCGCCGAGACCGACGCGCAGGTCCTGGTGTGGACCGACATGCTCGGTCTGACCGGGGGCCGGGTGCCGAAGTTCGTCAAGAAGTACGCCGACCTGCGCGAGGTCATGGGCAACGCGGCCAAGGCCTTCGCGGAGGACGTCGTCGGCGGAACGTTCCCGCTGGAGGAGCACTCCGTCCACTGAGCCACCGCCCGCACCGAGGCAGCCCCGCCGATTTCCCCCGTCGGCGGGGCTGTCGTCTTGTGTGCCGGGCGCCCTCCGACCGGACCCGGGCGGCCGGCCGGAGGGCGGTACAGGTCAGTTGCCGCCGGCGGCCTTGAACATGTACTGCTCGGCCTTGGTCTTGCTGGCGTTCCAGTACGAGACCACCGGGTTGTCGTCGATGTTCACGAACCCGCCGGGCATCGGAACCTCGATGGGCAGGCTGTCCGGGTCCTCGTTGGGCACGCGGCCCTGGAGGCTGACGGACATCGACTTCACCGCGTCGGTCGGTGCGTCGACCCGGAAGAGGAGCATGCCGGCGTACGCCTTCTTCCCCGGGGCGATCGTCACGTCCTTCATCGCGGACTCCAGCGGGCCGGCCCAGCCGTCGCGGTCGGGGAAGATGATGAGCGGATAGCGGAAGAGCGTGCACGCCCTGTTGCCGGTGTTGGTGGCCGTCAGGAGCATGTGCTGGGCCGAGTCGTGCGGGTAGAGCGTCGTGGTGAGCTTGGTGTTCGCCTCAGTGCAGGCGACGGTGGGCGTTTTGACGGTGTGCGTACCGCCGTTCGGGCTGAAGGCCGTGGTCGACAGGACGGCGGCGACGACGGCGGCCCCGGATGTGTACGTCTTCCATTTGTTGCGGGCAGTGCCCATGGTGATCCCCCAAAGTGCGTCCATCTGAGTCAGCTGGTCGGGCCGACAACCCAAGTGATGTGCGGGAAGGGAGACTTGGCTCCCTCCCCGGGAGACCGTTACAAAGCGCGGACAGAGCTGGGATCAGCGGTTCGCTCGGTTGTCGGTGGGCTGTCGGTCGGAGTGGGCGCCTGTAGGTGATCTGTAGGCCGTCTGTCGGTGGCGGCTGACACCGTCCTTCTCATGACGCGAATCGACAACGAACTCCGCGGAGTGGCCGTCACCGTGCGGGGGCTGGTCAAGCACTACGGCGAGACCAAGGCACTGGACGGCGTGGATCTGGACGTACGGGAGGGCACCGTGATGGGGGTGCTCGGCCCCAACGGGGCCGGCAAGACCACCCTCGTCCGCATCCTCTCCACCCTCCTCTCCCCAAACGCCGGACAGGCGACCGTCGCCGGCTACGACGTCGTACGGCAGCCCCGGCAGCTGCGCAGGGTGATCGGGCTGACCGGGCAGTACGCCTCGGTGGACGAGAAGCTCCCGGGCTGGGAAAACCTCTACATGATCGGCCGGCTGCTCGACCTGTCCCGCAGGGACGCCCGGGCCCGCGCCGACGAGCTGCTGGAGCGGTTCTCGCTGACGGAGGCCGCGAAGCGGCCGGCGGCGACCTACTCCGGCGGTATGCGGCGGCGGCTGGACCTCGCGGCCTCCATGATCGGCCGGCCGGCCGTGCTCTTCCTGGACGAGCCCACCACCGGCCTCGACCCGCGCACCCGCAACGAGGTGTGGGACGAGGTGAAGGCCATGGTCGGGGACGGTGTGACCGTCCTGCTGACCACCCAGTACATGGAGGAGGCCGAGCAGCTCGCCTCCGAGCTGACCGTCGTCGACCGCGGCCGGGTCGTGGCGACCGGCGCCATCCACGAGCTGAAGGCGAAGGTCGGCGGACGCAGCCTGCGCATCCGCCCGTCCGACCCGCTGCGGCTGCGCCCGCTGGCCCGCGCGCTGGACGACCTCGGCATCACCGGGCTCGCCACGACCACGGTGGACACCGCCTCCGGGACCCTCCTGGTCCCCGTCCTCAGTGACGACCAGCTCACCGCCGTGGTCGGCGCGGTCACCGCGCACGGCACCACCATCGCCTCCATCACCACCGAACTGCCCAGCCTGGACGAGGTGTTCCTGTCCCTCACCGGCCACCGCGCCAGTGCCCCGCAGGACACCGCCCCCGCCGAGACCCGCGAGGAGGTCGCCGTATGAGCGCCGCCACTCTCACCGCCCCCGATCTCAAGATGGACGACGCCCGGATCCCGCTCCGCTCCCACCTGCGGCACACCGGCGCACTCGTTCGCCGCAACCTGCTGTGGATCCGGCAGGACCCGGAGTCGATGTTCGACGCGGTCTTCATGCCGATCATCTTCACGCTGCTGTTCGTGTACGTCTTCGGCGGCTCGATCGGGCAGTCCCTCGGCGGCGGTCAGGACGCGTACGTGCAGTACATGGTGCCCGGCATGCTGGCCATGATGGGCATGAACATCTCCCAGGGCGTCGGCACCGGCTTCAACGAGGACTTCCAGAAGGGGGTCATGGACCGCTTCCGGTCGCTGCCGATCGGCCGCGGCTCCGTGCTGGTCGCCAAGATCGTGGTGGAGCTGATGCGGATGCTCGTCGCGACGACGATCGTGGTGATCGTCGGCGTCCTGGTCGGCTTCGACATCACGAACTGGGGCGGTCTGCTCGGCGCCGTGGGACTGTCCGTGGTGTTCGGCTCGGCGCTGATGTGGGTGTTCCTCACGCTCGGCGTGACGATGAAGAACGCGCAGTCCGTGCAGGCGATGGGCTTCCTGGTGCTGATGCCGCTCCAGTTCGGCTCGTCCATCTTCGCGCCGACCGGCTCGATGCCCGGCTGGCTGCAGCACTTCACCGACTACAACCCGCTGTCCTCGCTGGCCGACGCGGCCCGCGGCCTGATGGTGGGCGGCCCGGTCGCGCACGACCTGTGGGTGACGCTGGGCTGGTCGGCGCTGCTCACGCTGGTGATGGCGCCGATCTCGATCCACAAATTCCGGACGAAGAACTGACCGGCGGGCGCGGATGCTCCCCGCCCGCCGGTCACACCAGGGCGGCGGCCTCCTGGAAGGAGAGGCCGCCGCCCTCGGCGTACGCGGCCTCGTACGCCGCGTCGCCGAGCATCGTCCGGGCCCGCCGCACGGCCCGCTCGTGCGTCTCGCGTTCCAGGCGTGAGCGGACGTGCCCGGGCGGCAGCAGCGCCTCGGCGGCGCCGAGGCAGCGGGCGGCGTCGGCGGCACGGCTGCCGCCGTCGGCGTCGGCCAGGGCGATCGCCGCGATGATCAGGTACGCGGCGGGCATGTGCGGGGCGACGGCCTGGGCGAGCGCGTCGTCGGCCTTCTCCAGAGCCCGCCGGGTGAAGCGCAGGCACTCCTCGTACCGCCCGTCGACCGCCTCCAGCCAGGCCTCCGCGCCCAGGATGAGGGCGTCGAAGATGATGAACTGGGCGATGCCGAACTCCTCGCGCAGCAGCCGCAGATGCTCACGCGCTTCGACCGTGCGGCCGGTCATGCAGAGCCACCCGACCAGGAAGAGCCGGGCGGCGGGCATGGCCTCGTTGACGGTGTGCCGTTTCTCGGCGATCACCTCGCGCAGGAGGCGCTCGCCGCGCTCGGTCCGGCCGGCCTCCAGCAGCGCGCCGCCGAGACGGGCCCTGAGCACCGCCACCTGGGCGCGGGCGCCGAGCCGTTCGGCCTGTTCCACGGCCGCCTCGTAATCGGCGGCGGCCGCCAGGTACGCGCCCCGGCGCTCTTGCGCCTCGCCGCGCGCGGAGAGGGACTCGGCCACACCCCAGGCGTCTCCCAGACGGCGGAAGATCTCCAGCGACTCGTCGGCGTCACGGGCCGCGTCGCCGGCCCAGTCGGTGCGGTTGGCCATGATGTTGGCACGCATCTGCAGGGCCCCGCCGAGTTCCCACTCGAACCCGGGCGTCTCACGGCAGGTGCGGATGTTGGCGTCGATGATCGCGCGCAGCCGCTCGATGTCGCCGGTGAGCAGCGCGGCGAAGAACCACAGCATGCCCGGGGTGCGGCAGGTCTGCGGGAACCCGGGTTCGTAGACCTCGCGGATGGCCTGCAACTTGGCCTGCGCCTCAGGGGTCTGCCAGGCGTCCAGCTCGGTGTCCATGCAGGCGAGATGGGCGAGGTGGACCCCGCGTCGGGCCTCCTGGAGCAGCTCGCCCCGCAACGGGGGCGGCACGTCGGTGCAGCGCTCCCAGACGGGTGCGGCACGGCGCACCGGGACCCCGAACGGATCGGGGCCGAGCGCCATCACCTCACAGCACCAGGTGCGGGCCTCGATGCGCAGATCGCGCATCTGCCAGTACCAGACCAGGGAGAGGACGAGGCAGAGGCCCTCCTGCTCGTCGCGCGCGGCGACGGCGTGGCGCAGGGCCGTGCGCACGTTCTCGTACTCGAGCTCCAGACGGGCGATGGCAGTCCGCTGGCGCGGTCCGCGCAGCAACGGGTCGGTCGTGCGGGCGAGTTCGCGGTAGTACGTCAGATGCGCGCGCTCGGCCGGGGTCCGCTGCCCGGCCTCGTCGAGCCGCTCGCCGGCGTACTCGGCGACGGTTTCGAGGAGCCGGTAGCGCATGGTGCCGTCGGCCGCCGGCGCGGCCACGACGAGGGACTTGTCGACGAGCGAGCCCAGCGCGTCGAGCGCGACCGGCCCGCACACCGCCTCCGCGGCGGCGAGGTCGCAGCCGCCCGCGAACACCGACAGGCGCCGCAGTACGTCCCGTTCGTCCTCGTCGAGCAGGTCCCACGACCAGTCGACGACCGCGCGCAGGGTCTGCTGGCGGGGCAGTACCGTGCGGCTGCCGGAGGTGAGGAGCCGGAAGCGGTCGTCGAGCCGGTCCGCTATCTGACGTGGCGTGAGCATCCGGAGCCGGGCGGCCGCGAGCTCGATGCCGAGGGGCAGCCCGTCGAGGCGCCGGCAGATCTCCGCACACGCCTCGGGGTCGTCCGCGACACGGAAGCCGGGCTGTGCGGAGGCCCCGCGCTCGGCGAGCAGCCGCAGGGCGATCGGCTCGGGCAGCGGCTCCACGGGTCTGAGCAACTCCCCTGGTACGCCCAGGGGTTCACGGCTGGTGGCCAGCACCGTCAGTTCCGGGCACCGGGCCAGCAGCTCCTCCACGAGGCGTGCGGCCGCGTCGACGACATGCTCGCAGTTGTCGAGGACGAGGATCATGCGGCGCCTGGCGCAGTGCTCGACGAGGCGTTCCACGGGGTCGTCGTAGCGGTCGGGTGCGGCGGCCCGCATGCCCTCGGCGCCCGCGCCGTGCAGCACCGTCTCGCGGGCGCCGATCGCGGTGAGTACGGCCTCCGGCACGGCGGCCGGGTCCTCGACGGGCGCGAGCTCGGCCAGCCACACCCCGTCCCGTGCCGCGTCCCGCACGGTCTCGGCCGCCTCCTGCGACAACCGCGTCTTCCCGGCCCCACCGGGCCCGAGCAGCGTGACGAGCCGGGTGGCGGTGATGTCACCCCGGATCGCCTCGATGTCGGCCTCCCGCCCGACGAAGGAGGTGAGACGGGCACGGAGGTTGCCCGGGGGCGCGGGTGGGGGCTGGGTGAGATGGAGGTCGGGGGCGGTGGCCCGGGCTGCGGGAGACGCGCCGGGAGACTCCGGGACGTGCTCCGCAGGGCTCAGCAACTCGCCGTGCAGGGCTCGCAGTTCCGGGCCGGGGTCGGAGCCGAGGCGGTCCGCGAGGAGCCGGCGTACGTGCTCGTAGGCGGCCAGGGCCTCCGCCGTGCGGCCCGCGGCGCGCAGGGAGCGCAGGCGGAGGGCCTGGAGGGGCTCGTCGAGGGGGTGGGCGTCGCAGAGGGCCGTGAGTTCGGGGAGGGACTGTTCCGCCTGGCCGAGCGCGAGCGCGGCGGTGTGGCGGGCGCGGAGCGCGTCGAGGCGCCGGGCCTCCCAGCGGGCCGCCTCCGCCGTACGGTCGGGCAGGTCGGCGAGGGCCGGCCCCTGCCACAGGCCGAGCGCGTCGTCGAGGATGACGGCGGCCTTCCCGGGGTCGCCGTCGGCCAGCGCACGGCTGCCGTCGGTGGCCAGCCGGTCGAAACGGTGCAGGTCGACGTCGTCCGGCGGGGCGGCCAGCCGGTACCCGCCGTCCACCGACGCCACCGCGTCCGCGCCGAGCGCCCGCCGCAGCCGTCCCACCAGCGCCTGCAGCGCACTCGGCGCGTCGGCGGGCGGGGCGCCGTCCCAGACCTCCTCCACCAGGAGCCCCGCGGGAACGGTCCGCCCGGCCCGCAGTGCCAGCACGGTCAGCAGGGCACGCAGCCGCGCCCCGCCGACCGCCACGGAGGTGCCGTCGGTACGGAGTGCCTGGGTGGTGCCGAGGATGCGATAGCGCACGGGGTCCATTGTCTCCGGTGAGGTCGGGGCGGGTCACGGGGTTCCGGCGGCGCGGCGCCCTGGCGGTGTGCCGGGGCGACGCGCCGGGCGGCCGGCGACCCGGAACCCTGGCCCACCTTCCCCGGAACCCCTGGCCCACCGCGAGACGTTTTCCCCCTGCGCCCGGTACGGTCGGGCAGTCCCACCGCGTGTCCGAGAGCTCAGGGAGCCCCATGACCACCGCCCTCACCCGCCGCAGCGACCGGCGGATCAGTCCCGTCTTCCTCGGGATCCTGGCCGTCACCGCGGTCACGGGCTGGGCCACCTGGACCGGGTTCGCCGAGCAGCCCGGGGTCGCGGTGTTCCTGTTCGTGACGTCGGCGTGGATCGTCTCGCTCTGCCTCCACGAGTACGCGCACGCCCGCACCGCCCTGCACAGCGGTGACATCTCGGTCGGCGCCAAGGGCTACCTCACGCTGAACCCCCTGAAGTACACCCACGCCCTGCTCAGCATCGTGCTCCCCGTGATCTTCGTCATCATGGGCGGGATCGGCCTGCCCGGCGGTGCCGTCTTCATCGAGCGCGGCCGGATCCGGGGCCGCTGGCGGCACAGCCTCATCTCGGCGGCCGGCCCGCTGACGAACGTGCTGTTCGCCGTCGTGTGCACCGCCCCGTTCTGGCTGGACGCGCTGGACGGCGTCCCGACGGACTTCCGCTACGCCCTCGGCTTCCTGGCGCTGCTGCAGGTCACCGCGGCGCTCCTGAACTTCCTGCCGGTGCCGGGCCTGGACGGCTACGGCGTGATCGAGCCCTGGCTGTCGTACAACATCAGGCGTCAGGTGGAGCCGTTCGCTCCGTTCGGCCTGCTGTTCGTGTTCGCGCTGCTGTGGGTGCCGTCGATCAACGCCGTGTTCTTCGACGTGATCGACTCGATCCTGAAGAGCCTCGGAATCAGCGACTTCGACACGTACTGCGGTCAGGAACTGTTCCGGTTCTGGCAGGGAACGAACGAATACTGCTCGGTCAGCCCGTGACGGGCCCGTCCCGCCGGGCGTCCTTGCCGCGCTTGACGTAGTACCAGCACATGTTGGACGACACCCCCGCCAGCAGCACCCACACGACGCCCAGCCAGTTGCCCTGGACGAAGGACACGACAGCCGCGGCGACGGCGAGGGCGCAGACGACGAAGGCGTAGACGGCGAGTCGCCGGGCCGGGCTGCTGGGTGGGAGCGAGAGGGGCATGGGGCTTGGGCTCCTGTCGGGGACATGGCGGCGGGACACGGGGGGCAGGACGCGGGGGACACTGCTGATGCCACCAGTGTCCCCCACCGACTGACAGGCCCGCTCACAGGCCCGCTCACACGTCGGTGACGCGCAGCCCCGCGTGCGCCTTGTAGCGCCGGTTCACGGAGATCAGGTTCGCGACCAGCGACTCCACCTGGTGGGCGTTGCGCAGCCGCCCCGCGAAGACGCCGCGCATGCCGGGGATACGGCCGGCCAGGGCCTGCACGATCTCCACGTCGGCGCGCTCCTCGCCCAGCACCATCACGTCGGTGTCGATCTCCTCGATCTCCGGGTCCTGGAGCAGCACTGCCGACAGGTGGTGGAAGGCGGCGGCCACCCGGGAGTCGGGCAGCAGGGCGGCGGCCTGCTCGGCGGCGCTGCCCTCCTCCGGCTTCAGCGCGTAGGCGCCCTTCTTGTCGAAGCCGAGCGGGTTGACGCAGTCGACGACGAGCTTGCCCGTGAGCTCCTCGCGCAGGGACTCCAGGGTCTTGCCGTGGCCGTCCCAGGGCACGGCGACGATCACGATGTCGCTGCGGCGGGCGGTCTCGGCGTTGTCGGCGCCCTCGACGCCGTGCCCGAGCTCCTCGGCGGCGGCCCGGGCGCGGTCGGCGGCCCGCGAACCGATGATCACCTTCTGTCCGGCCCTGGCCAGCCGGTAGGCGAGGCCTTTGCCCTGCGGCCCGGTCCCGCCGAGCACGCCGACGACCAGCCCGGAGACGTCGGGGAGGTCCCAGGGGTCCTTCGCGGGGGCCTTCGCCGGGGTGCCGGTGGGCTGCTGTGCACTGTCGGTAGAGGTCATGGCCCGACTTTACGTGCGGACCCGCGCGGCCCTCCGCTCAGGTGAGATCTGGAGCAAGGGCCGCCCCCTCCCCACTGTGGGCGAATTCACGGTGAACGCGAGGTGGACGCGGGCCGGCTGCGGCAGTATGCGGGCACATGGACGCCGTACGAGTCGCTTTGCTGCGTGAGGTGCTCGCCGGGACGGAGTGGCTGGGGGCCACCCGGAGGTTCGCGGGGGTGCTGCGGGGGTCCGTGGTGTCCCACGGGGGCGGCCTGCTGCTCGTGGGCACGCCCGCGTACGAGCCTTGGCATCTGGCGGCGCATCTGACGGACGAGGCCGCGTGGTCGGGTACGCCGGAGCTGGCGCCCACCCTCGTACGCCATGACGCCCGCCCCTCCGACCCGGCGCACCTCGCCGTCGGGCCCGGGCGGATCGAGGCGGCCCGCCGAGGGGAGACCCTGCTGGTGGTGGCCCCGAACGGTCCCGCCGCTCCCCTGCTGGAACGAGTCCACGACGCCCGCCGCGCCGGCGTGACGGTACTGGCACTGGGCCCCCACGAGCAGGATTTGGCCGGCATGGCCCACGAGACCCTCTCGGTACCGGAGGGGGCGGAGCTGGACCTCGACACCGTCCAGCACCTGGTCAGCGCGGCAGCCGGCGAGAACGCCCGGCCCCCCGCCCGGGGCTTCCGCGACCGTCTGTCCCGCCTGGCCGACCTTCTGACGGCTCCACCACCGGCCCGCTGGTGAAAAAGCGGTTGCCCCACATCCACCCTCCGCCGAGCATGACCCCTCGTGACCGACGAGCCCCCCACACCCCCGGCCTCTCCGGCGGCCCCCTCAGGACTGCGCGCCCTGCTCCCCGACCTCGCCCCCTGGCGCGCCTCCGCCGACTTCCGGCGGCTCTGGGTGGCCGGCGTGATCACGAACTTCGGCAGTTTCCTTACGTTCGTCGCCCTGCCCGTCCAGATCAAGGAGCTCACCGGCTCCGCCGCCGCGGTGGGCGCGATCGGCGCGGTGGAGCTCATCCCGCTGATCGTGTTCGGGCTCTACGGCGGCGCGCTCGCGGACGCCTGGGACAAGCGGAAGCTGATCCTGTGGACGGAGGCCGGGCAGGGCCTGCTCGCCCTGGCCCTGCTGGTCAACGCGCTCGCCCCGCACCCCGCCGTCTGGCTGCTGTACGTCGTCGCCGCCGTCTCCTCCGCGCTGGCCTCGGTGCAGCGCCCCGCGCTCGACTCGCTGATGCCGAGGATCGTGGCCCACGAGCACCTGCCCGCGGCGGCCTCGCTGAACGCGCTGCGCTGGCAGGTCGGCGGCGTCGCGGGCCCCGCGCTCGCGGGTGTGGTCGTCGCCTACGCGGGACTGGGCTGGGCGTACGCCGCGGATCTCCTCACCTTCGTCGTCTCCGTCGCGATCGGCGTCGGCCTCGCCGCCTCCCCCGCCTCCCACGAGGCCGCGAAGCCGTCCCTGAAGTCCATCGTGGAGGGCGCCCGGTACGCCTGGAGCCGCAAGGAGCTCCTCGGGACGTACGTCATCGACATCGCGGCGATGCTCTTCGCCATGCCGCTCGCCGTGCTGCCGTTCCTCGCGGACGAGTTGGACGCCGAGTGGTCGCTCGGCCTGATGTACGCGTCGGTCCCGGCCGGCGCGCTGCTGGTGAGCCTGACCAGCGGCTGGACCTCGCGGGTGCACCGGCACGGGCGGATCGTGGTCGTCTCGGCGGCACTGTGGGGGCTGGCCATCACCGCCGCCGGTGTCTCGGGGAACGTCTGGCTGGTGCTGCTGTTCCTCGTCCTGGGCGGCGGCTTCGACATGGTCAGCGGCATCTTCCGCGGGGCCATGTGGAACCAGACGATCCCGGACGAGCTGCGCGGCCGGCTCGCCGGGATCGAGCTGCTGTCCTACTCGGTCGGGCCGCAGCTCGGCCAGGTCTGGGTGGGCGGTATGGCGGCTTGGCGGGGCGTGCGGACGTCCGTGTGGTCGGGCGGGCTGCTGTGCGTGGGCGCGGTGGGGCTGCTCGCGCTGTGCCTGCCGAAGCTGATGACGTACGACGTCCGCACGAACGAGCACGCGGTCCGGTTGCGGGCACAGCGCGAGGCGGCCACGTCGGCCACCCCGGCCACTCCCGCTTCCCCCGCTTCTCCCGCGTGATCAGTCCCCGCGCTGCTCTCCCGCCGGGGCGTCGTGCCACTTGGGGTCGTTCTCCCACTGCAGGTTGCGCTCGCGGGCGCTCTCCATCGCGTGCTCGGCCTCCTGGCGGGACGCGTAGGGGCCGAAGCGGTCCTTGGCGGGGCACTCCGGCCCCTCCTCCACCTTCTTGTGCTCCAGGCAGTAGTACCACTCGCCCGGCTTTCCGACCGTCCGCTTCTTGAACAGGGGCATGACCGGCTCCTCTCGCCTCCGACATGTTCCCTCATACCCGCTGGATAGACTCGCTGGCATGTCTGGCCAGTCGCTGCTCGTTCCAGGGGAGCTGTCCCCCATCCGTTCCGTGCCCGGAAACATCCGCCGGCCCGAGTACGTCGGCAAGCCCGCGCCGACGCCGTACACCGGTCCGGAGGTGCAGACCCCCGAGACGGTCGAGGCGATGCGGGTCGCCGGCCGGATCGCCGCACAGGCGATGGCCGAGGCCGCGAAGCTCATCGCGCCGGGCGTCACCACCGACGAACTGGACGAGGTGGCGCACGAGTTCATGTGCGACCACGGCGCCTATCCGTCGACGCTGGGCTACCGCGGCTTCCCGAAGTCGCTGTGCACCTCGCTCAACGAGGTCATCTGCCACGGCATCCCGGACTCCACGGTGCTGCGCGACGGCGACATCATCAACCTGGACGTGACGGCGTACATCGGCGGGGTGCACGGCGACAACAACGCCACGTACCTCGTGGGTGACGTCGACGAGGAGTCGCGGCTGCTGGTGGAGCGGACCCGGGAGTCGCTCGACCGGGCGATCAAGGCGGTCAAGCCGGGTCGGCAGATCAACATCATCGGCCGGGTCATCGAGTCGTACGCCAAGCGCTTCGGCTACGGCGTGGTGCGGGACTTCACCGGCCACGGCATCAACTCGTCGTTCCACTCCGGCCTGATCATCCCGCACTACGACAGCCCGCACGCGACGACGGTCATCCAGCCGGGGATGACGTTCACGATCGAGCCGATGCTGACGCTGGGGACGCACGAGTACGACATGTGGGACGACGGCTGGACGGTCGTCACCAAGGACCGCAAGCGCACGGCCCAGTTCGAACACACGCTGGTGGTAACGGAGACGGGCGCGGAGATCCTCACACTGCCGTAGGTCTCTTGCCAACCGGCCTACCGTTCGAGGAAGACGCGCCCGCCGATCTCCACCCAGCCGTAGGGCTGCGGCGCGGTGAGGATCTGCGATCCGGCCCCCTGCGTGATGTTGAGGGCCCGCCCGAGCTGCTCCGTCAGCAGCATGGCGGCCGCCCCCGTCGCCTCGTCCTCGTCGATGCCGTCGCCACGGCCGGGGAAGGCGCGGGCGCGGATCCGGCCGGCGGGTTCGTCCTCCCAGGCCCAGGCGTAGACCCACTCGCCGGGCGGGGGGACGGCCAGGTCGTCGACCTCGGCGGCGGTGGCGTACTGGCGCAGGGTGCGCGGTGGGGCCCACTCCGCGCGGGCCTCGATCCAGCTGAACTCACCGTCCTGCCGGGCGCCCACGACACCGGCCGGGGTGACCAGTTCGGGCACGTCGAGCAGCCAGGCCGCACCGACGCAGGGGTATCCGGCGAAGGGCAGGCGCAGGCCGGGGGTGTAGATGTCGACGATCCCGCGCTCGGGGTCGTCGACGAACACCGTCTCGCTGAAGCCGAGTTTGGCCGCCAGCGCCTGCCGCTCGCCCCGCTCCGGCACCGTCGACCCCTCACGGACAACGCCCAGTTCGTTGCCGTAGCCGCCGTTCGGCGCGCAGAAGACGCGGAGCACGTCGTAGTCAGTCACCCGCGCATTGAAACACTACCCGCGATCTTTGAACTTCCTTTGACCTTCCCATGGGATTCGATTTACCCCTGCGTGATCATCTCGCGCTCTTACAGCGTCTATGAGAGGTGAATCACGGCACGCGGGGGTATCGGGCAGGTAAGCCTCAGATAAGTTAGGCGAGCCTCACCAACCTTCGTGAGCTCTGTCACGACCTTTTTGAGCCAGCCGCTGGGAGCCACATGCGTGCCGTCAGACTGTCCGTCGTCACCGCCGCCGCCACCGCGGCGGCCCTGACCGCCGTCACGGGCTGCGCCGATAAGAGCAGCGCGAAGGACGGCGACCACGTGATCAACGTGACCGCCACCGACGACAAGTGCGAGACGTCGAAGAAGGAAGTGCCCGCCGGGCACATAGAGCTCAGCATCGAGAACAAGGGCTCCAAGGTCACCGAGGTCTACGTCCTCTTCCCGGACGACCGTGTCGTCACCGAGCGCGAGAACATCGGCGCCGGCACCAAGCAGCGCGTCACCGCCGAGGTGAAGGCCGGCGAGTACCGGATCGCCTGCAAGCCGGGCATGAAGGGCGACGGCATCCGCCGGACCCTCACGGTCACCGGCGGCAAGGCGGCCAAGCGCGATCCCCGACTGGACAAGGCCGTCGCCGCCTACCGCACCTACGTGCAGGCCCAGGCCGACGAGACGCTGCCGCTGGCCGAAACCTTCGCCAAGGCGGTCAAGGACGGCGACATCGAGGCCGCCAAGAAGGCCTACGCCCCCTCCCGCATCGGCTGGGAGCGCACCGAGCCCGTCGCGGAGTCCTTCGGCGACATCGACCCCAAGGTCGACGTCCGCGAGGACGGCCTGGAGGACGGCCAGGACCCGGCGAAGGACTGGACCGGCTGGCACCGCCTGGAAAAGGCCCTCTGGCAGGACAAGAAGATCGGCGACCGTGAGAAGCAGCTCGCCGGCCGGCTGATCACCGACCTCAAGGACTGGCAGGAGAGGGTCGGCAAGGCCGACATCACCCCCACCTCCATGGCCAACGGCGCAAAGGAACTGCTCGACGAAGTCGCCACCGGCAAGGTCACCGGCGAGGAGGAGCGCTACTCGCACACCGACCTGGTCGACTTCAAGGCCAACGTCGAGGGCGCGCAGAAGTCGTACGAGCTACTCAAGCCGGTCGCGCAGGAGAACGACAAGACGCTGACCACCGAGCTGGACAAGCAGTTCGGCGCGCTGAACACGCTGCTCGACAAGTACCGCGCGGACAAGGGGTCGTACGACTTCGTCTCGTACGACAAGGTCGGCGACGCCGACCAGAAGGAGCTGTCGGACGCGGTCAACGCCCTCGCGGAGCCGCTGTCCAAGCTCGCCGCCGCCGTTGCGAAGTGAAAGTGAGGTAGGGACTCGACCATGACGGACACCGACACCACCTCCACCGCGCCCTCCACCACACCCTCCCGGCGCGCCCTGATCGGCTGGGGCGGGGCCGGGCTCGCGCTCGGCGCCGCCGCGGCCGGGGGCGCGGTCGCGATGACCCGCACCGGCAACGACGTCGACCCGGCCGGCGCCGAGGCGGGCGCCGGCGTCGCCTTCCACGGCGCGCACCAGGCGGGCATCTCCACGCCCGTGCAGGACCGGCTGCACTTCGCCGCGTTCGACGTGACCACCGACGACCGCGCCGAGTTCGTCCAGCTGCTGAAGGACTGGACCGAGGCGGCCCGTCGGATGACCACCGGGCACGCCGTCGGCGAGGGCCCGTACGGCGGCCTCGCGGAGGCACCGCCGGACGACACCGGCGAGGCGCTGGGCCTCAAGCCGTCGCGGCTGACCCTCACCCTCGGCTTCGGCCCGTCGCTGTTCGGGAAGTTCGACCTGGCCGACCAGCGGCCCGAGGCTCTCGTCGACCTGCCGAAGTTCGCCGGCGACAACCTCGACAAGAACCGCAGCGGCGGCGACCTGTGCGTGCAGGCCTGCGCGGACGACCCCCAGGTCGCGGTGCACGCCATCCGCAACCTCGCCCGCATCGGCTTCGGCAAGGTCGTCATCCGCTGGTCGCAGCTCGGCTTCGGCAAGACGTCGTCCACGACCCCCGACGCGCAGACCCCGCGCAACCTGATGGGCTTCAAGGACGGCACCCGCAACATCGCGGGCACCGAGACGGACCGCCTGCGCAAGCACGTCTGGGTGGACGAGAAGGACGGCCCGGAGTGGATGACCGGCGGCTCCTACCTCGTCGCCCGGCGCATCCGCATGCACATCGAGACCTGGGACCGCACCTCGCTGCAGGAGCAGGAGGACATCTTCGGCCGCGACAAGGGCGAGGGCGCGCCGGTCGGCAAGGCCAAGGAGCGCGACGAGCCGTTCCTGAAGGCGATGAAGCCCGACGCGCACGTCCGCCTCGCGCACCCCGACTCCAACCACGGGGCGACGCTGCTGCGCCGCGGCTACTCCTTCACCGACGGCACGGACGGTCTGGGCCGGCTGGAGGCGGGCCTGTTCTTCCTGGCGTACCAGCGGGATGTGCGCAAGGGGTTCATCCAGGTGCAGCGCAACCTGGCCACCGACGCGCTCAACGAGTACATCCAGCACGTGGGTTCGGCGGTCTTCGCGGTTCCGCCCGGCGTCCGCGACAAGGACGACTGGTGGGGCAGCACGCTGTTCTCGAAGGAGGCGTAGCCCGTGTTCTCCAACTATCTGATCGGTCTGCGCGAGGGACTCGAGGCCAGCCTCGTCGTCTGCATCCTCATCGCCTACCTGGTCAAGACGGACCGCCGGGACGCCCTCAAGCCGATCTGGATCGGCATCGGCGTCGCCGTCGCGGTCGCCCTGGGCTTCGGCTGCGCCCTCGAATTCGGCTCCCAGGAGCTGACGTTCGAGGCGCAGGAGGCGCTCGGCGGCTCGCTGTCGATCCTCGCGGTGGGCCTGGTGACGTGGATGGTGTTCTGGATGCGGCGCACCGCCCGACACCTGAAGTCCGAGCTGCACGGCAAGCTGGACGCGGCCCTGAGCATGGGCACGGTCGCGCTGGTGGCGACCGCGTTCCTCGCGGTGGGACGCGAGGGCCTGGAGACCTCCCTGTTCGTGTGGGTGTCGGTGCACACGGCGAGCGACGGCACCCCGCGACCGCTGGTCGGCGCCGCCCTGGGCCTGGCCACGGCGGTACTCCTCGGCTGGCTGTTCTACCGGGGCGCCCTGCGCATCAACCTGGCCAAGTTCTTCACCTGGACCGGCGGCATGCTGGTGGTCATCGCGGCCGGTGTGCTCGCGTACGGCGTCCACGACCTGCAGGAGGCGGGCTGGCTGCCGGGCCTGACCGAAAAGGCCTTCGACATCAGCGACACGATCCCGCCGGACAGTTGGTACGGCACCCTGCTGAAGGGCGTCTTCAACTTCCAGCCCAACCCGACGGTGGTCCAGCTCGCGGTGTGGCTGCTCTACCTGGTCCCGACGCTCGCGCTGTTCCTCTCCCCGGTAGGGTTCGCCTCCGGGAAGGGGAAGGTGAAGTCACCTCATGACCAGGGATCGCAGCCGTCGAAGGCTCCGCAGGCGTGACCGGAACGGACTCATAGCGGTCTCACTGACCGCTTTGTCACTGACGGCGAGTGGCTGCGTGGTGGTGCACGGGGAACGCGAGGCCGTCCCGGCCACCACGCCGGCCGAGGCCGCCAAGGCGCTGGGACAGTTCACGAGTGCGTACAACGCGGCCGACAAGGCCTACGACCCCTCCCTGGACGCCGACCACACCACCGGCGCGCTCGGGGACATCGACGCGGCGCGCCTGAAGGCGGGCAACGCCACCAGCCCGGGCGGCAACGCGCGGCACACCCCGCTGAAGCTGTCGGACGCCCGGTACACGATCCCCAAGAAGGCGGGCTGGCCGCGTTGGTTCGTCGCCGACACCAAGGCCAACAAGGGCGGCGACGCCCGCTGGCTGCTGGTGTTCAGGCGCGACGACCTGTCCGAGCCGTGGCAGGTGTCGTATCTGACGCTGCTGGCGCCCGACGCCGTACCGGAGTTCAAGAAGGACACGGACGGTTTCGCCGAGGCCGTCCCGGCGGACTCCACGCAGCTCTCCGTCCCGCCGAAGGATGTGAGCGACGACTACGCGACGTACCTCAAGAGCGGCGGGAGCAGGTTCACCGACGGCACGCACACCAGCGTGTGGCGGGCGCAGCGGCAGAAGAGCGCCGCAAAGCCGGGGCTCGCGACGCAGTACGTCGACGAGCCGCTGACAAGCGGCGACTACGCGCCGCTGGCGCTGCGCACGGCGGACGGCGGGGCGCTGGTGTTCTTCACCACGCGCCACTACGTCAAGCAGACGGCCGCGGCGGGCACCTCGGTCCCCACGCCGAACAAGAGCGTGCGGGCGCTGACGAAGGGCGAGATCAAGCAATCCCTCACGATGGAGTTCGTCTCCAACGAGGTGGCTCTTGACCCCGGCGCCGCCTCCGGTGACGGAAGGGTGTCGGTACTGGGCCGAATCCAGGGGCTGACGGCCGCTCAGGGCGAGTAGCCGGGCCCTCGGCGACTCTCAGTGGCGCAGTGGCCAGGCGGCGCTCGCCTGGTCGGAGTCCTGCCCCGCGTGACGGGCGCCGGCGTCGGTGAGCACTTCGAGCAGGGTCAGCGGGTCCGGCAGCGGGTGTTCGAGCCCGCGTACCCAGTGGACGGCCTGGCCGTCGTCCCCCGGCAGCCGGGCGGGCGGTACGAGGACGTAGGAGCCCCGGCAGTGCCAGCGCAGGCCGGGATGCTCGTCCATCGTCTCGGGGTGGCAGTCCAGTTCGCAGGGCCACCACTCGTCCTCGTCCTCGGGGGTACCGCGGGTGAGGGTGAAGAACAGCAGGCGTCCGTCGTCGCTCTCGGCGACCGGGCCGACCTCGATGCCCGCCTCCAGCAGCCGCTCCAGTGCCTCCCGCCCCGCTGCGAGGGGGACGTCGAGCACGTCGTGCACCATTCCGGTGGCGGTGATGAAGTTGGCCTGGGGCTGGTGACGGGCCCAACGCTCGATCTGGGCGTGGTCGGTGGTGGACTGCGTCTGCCACGCGAACGACACCGGGTGCCGGGCGGGGGTGGGACAGCCGACGCGGTCACAGGAACACCGGTAGCCGGGTGCCGGATACGCGGCGGGCGCGAGGGGCAGTCCCGCATCGGCGGCGGCGAGCAGCAGGGCCTCACGACCGCCTTCGTCGGCGGTATCCTTGGGGCGGCGTCCCCGCAGCCACTGGGAGAGTTTGCCCTGCCGGCCGGCCCGGCCGCCGAACTCCGCGCTCATCTATCCCCTCGCCTCGCCGTGTGCGGACAGCATGCCCTATCTTCCCACCATCCTGCGCATCGGGGGGCCGTAGCCGTGAATCGGGCAGGTGGGACGAGGGGTACGGATGCACCACGAGGGGACGGTCGGCGGAATCAGCGCGGGGCGAGGCCGTGCAGTGCGTAGTCGACGAGGGTGTCGGTGTACTCGTAGGAGATCGGGCCCGTGTACTGGAGCCAGCGCTGGGCGAGCGGGGAGATGAAGAACTCGAGGGCGATGCGGGGGTCGATCTCGGGGCGGACCTGGCCGGCTTCCTGGGCGGAGTGCAGGCGGTCGACGTACAGCTGGAGGGACGGTTCCATGAGCTTGGCCATGAACTCGCGGCCGACCTGTTCATTGACCACGCCCTCGGCGGCCAGGGCCCGGGAGGGCGCCTCGAACCGGGGATCCGTCAACTGGTCGACGGTGGCCCGCAACACTGCCTTGATGTCGGCGGCGATGTCACCGGTGTCCGGGATGACGTACGGCTCCTGGTCCGACGCCCCCGCGTCCCGCGCCGCCTGTTCACTGAGGTCCAGGAAGGCCTCCAGCAACACGTCGGCCTTCGAGGACCACCACCGGTAGATGGTCTGCTTGCCGACGCCGGCGCGGGCGGCGATTCCCTCGATCGTGATCCTCGGATAGCCGACCTCCACGACGAGTTCGAGGGCGGCGGCGTAGATGGCGCGGCGGGATTTCTCGCTGCGGCGGGCGGTGTCGGGAGCGGACTTCTGAGCGGCCATGGTTCGAACTTATCAGGTTGACAAGACGGAGCGTCTCGCCGGATGGTGGGGACTGTTACACGAGACGATACGTATCGTCACTCCACTTGAGTGAAGGGAGACCCCGATGACACGAGGCGGAGACATGCTGGGCGTCGGCGGCACCCGGAGGAACCTCGGCCGCAAGGCCCTCCGGGGCGGTCGGCAGAACGGCCGCGTGGGCGGCGGCCTCGACCCCCAGGCCCAGAAACGGGAGCTGCTGCGCAAGCTGCAGGAAGGACGCGAGAACCGGCGGTGACCGGTCTCGCGGAATCACTGCTCGGCCGGTGGCCAGGGATCGCCCCAGTCGGCGTCCCTGGCCGCCTTGTACAGATCGCCGTGCCGCTTGGTGACCGTCGACTTCGCCAGCCGTTCGTCGGCCTCGCACAGGTCGAGCAGGACCTGCCCCTTGCGGATCTGCGGACGCCGGACGACACGGGAGGCGGCCGGAGTCACCGGCAGCCGGGTGGCGGCGACGTAGCTGAACTTCTCGTCCTCGTAGGCGAGCGAGCCGCCCTTGACCTGCCGGTGCAGGGAGGAGCGGCTGACCCGGGCCGAGAAGTGACACCAGTCGCTGCCCGGGACGATGGGACAGGCGGCGCTGTGCGGGCACGGCGCGGCGACCCGGAACCCGGCGTCGACCAGCCGGTCACGGGCCTCGATCACCCGGGCGTACCCGGCCGGCGTGCCGGCCTCGACGATCACGACGGACCGCGCGGCGGCCGCGGCGGAGTCGACCAGAGCGGCACGGTCGGCCTCGGTGAGCTCGTTCAGGACGTACGAGACGGTGACGAGGTCGGCCTCGTCGAGCGTGCGGCCCGCCCCGATCCGCGCACGCTCCCAGCGAGCCTCCCGCAGCGCCGGGTTGGCGTCGGCGATCTCCCGCCCGAGGGCCAGCGCGGGCTCGGCCCAGTCGAGTACGGTCACGGACCGCTCCCCGCCCCAGACGGCACTGACCGCCCAGGTGGCCGCACCCGTCCCGCCCCCGACGTCCAGGTGACTGCCCGGCGCCCACTCGGGCACGGCGTCGGCGAACGCCTCCAGCGCCGACCGCACCGCCTCGAAGGTCGCCGGCATCCGGTAGGCGGCGTAGGCGGCCACATCGGCCCGGTCCCGCAGAATCGGCGCGTCGGTCGGCGTGGCCCCGCGGTAGTTGGCGATCAGCCGCTCCACCGCCCCCGCGGCCTGCCTGGGCGGAAGCCCGTCGAGCAGACCGGCAAGGGCACCACGCAGAGACTCGGCGACAGACACGGAAACGTTCACGCGTCGATTCTCGCAGGTGGGCGGAGGCGGCTTGTCGTGAACGGCGGGCGCAGGTCCTCGCACGGACTCAGGCCCCCCGGACCGCCCGCGCCAGCCGGGTCGCCGCCGCTGCCCTGGGCCGGCTGTCCGGTTCCCCCCGATGCGGGTGGACCCGGTTGGTCAGCAGCACGAGGAACGTGTCCGTCGCCGGGTCCAGGACGAGGGACGTGCCCGTGAACCCGGTGTGGCCGGCCGCGCCGCGTCCCGCGAGCCCGCCCATGAACCAGGCCTGGTCGACGGCGAAGCCCAGCCCGGGCGGGGTCAGCAGCAGTTCCACGAAGTCGGGGCCCAGGACGCGGGCGGGACCGTAGGAACCGCCCGCCAGCAACGTGCGGCAGAAGACCGCCAGGTCGCGGCCCGTCGAGAAGAGGCCCGCGTGTCCGGCCACCCCGCCCAGCGCCCAGGCGTTCTCGTCGTGGACGACACCGCGCAGCATCCCCCGGTCCACCTTGCCCCACGGCCGCCGCTGGTCCTCGGTCGCCGCCGCCGTCGGACAGGGATCGAAGCGCGTCGACGTCATCCCGAGCGGCCGGGTGATGCCGTCGTGGAAGAGGACGTCGAGGCTGCGCCCGGTGAGGCGTTCCAGGAGGTGCTGGAGCAGCAGCATGTTCAGGTCGGAGTAGAGGTACGACGTGCCCGGCTCCCGCACCGGCACCTCCCGCCGCAGCATCTCCAGCCGCGCCGCGCCGTCCGCGGCGTCGTACAGCGGCAGCTCGGGGCGCAGTCCGGAGGTGTGGGTCAGCAACTGCCGTACCGTGATGCCGTGCTCGACGACCGCGCGGAAGTCCGGCAGGTAGGCCCCCACCCGCGCGTCGATTCCCAGGGTGCCGCGCTCGATCTGCTGCACCGCGGCGACCGAGGTGAACAGCTTGGTGAGGGAGGCCAGGTCGAACGGGGTGTCGACGGTCATCGGCACCCGGTCCCGGCGTGGCAGTTCCACACCGCGGTCGTGCTCGAGGTCGTAGCGCGCGTACCGCACGGCCCAGCCCGCCGCCTCCTCCACCGCGATCACCGGACCGCGTCCGGCGACCACGACGGCACCCGCCGCCCAGGGCCGCTCCCCGGTGGTGAGGTCGTGGACCTCACCGACCAGGAGTCCCAGCTCCTCGGGGTCGAGTCCGGCCCGCTCCGGTGTGCCGCTGCGCAGTCTCGGTGCGCTCAGTTCTCTGCTCCCTCGTCACCCGCGCCCGTCCTCCAGGGACGGCACATTCCCACGAAGCAGCCGAGCGCCACCAGCGCTGCGGCCAGTTGGACGACGGCCATCGGGACGGCGGTGTGCTCCCCGGCGATCCCGACCAGCGGGGAGGCCAGGGCCCCTATGAGGAAGGACGACGTACCGAGAAGGGCGGACGCCGATCCGGCGGAGTGCCGGGTACGCAGCAGGGCGAGCGTCTGGGCGTTGGGCAGGGTGATGCCCATCGCCGACATCAGTACGAACAGCACCGCGGCGACGGGAGCGAGTCCGACCTCGCCGAAGACGCCGGACGCCATCAGCAGCAGGGCCGTCGCGGCCAGGACGACGACCGCGAGGCCGACGGTCAGGACCTTGTCCAGGCGCACCCGGCCGACCAGCACCTTGCCGTTGAGCTGGCCGAGGACGACCAGTCCGACCGAGTTCAGTCCGAACAGCAGGCTGAAGGTCTGCGGGGAGGCGCCGTAGATCTCCTGGATGACGAAGGGGGAGGCGGAGATGTAGGCGAACAGCGCGGCGAAGGCGAAGCCACCGGTGAGGAGGTAGCCGGTGAAGGGCGCGTCGGCGAGCAGCCGCCGCATCGAACGCAGGGCCTCCCCGACACCGCCGGAGTGCCGGTCGCCCGGGGCGAGGGTCTCCGGGAGCCGCGCCCACACCAGCCCGGCCAGCGCCACGCCCACCACGGCCAGGACGACGAACACACCCCGCCAGTCCGTCACCCGCAGGACCTGCCCGCCGATGAGGGGCGCCACGATCGGGGCGACGCCGGAGATCAGCATGAGATTGGAGAAGAAGCGGGCCATCGCCACACCGTCGTACAGATCGCGTACGACGGCCCGCGCGATGACGATCCCGGCCGCGCCCCCGAGGCCCTGCGCCAGCCGGAAGGCGACCAGGGACTCGACGCTCGGGGCGAGCGCGCACAGCACGGTCGCGAGGACGTACACGGCGAGACCGGCCAGCAAGGGGCGCCGACGGCCCCACTTGTCGCTCATCGGCCCCACCACCAGCTGCCCCAGGGCCATACCGGCCAGGCAGGCGGTGAGCGTCAGCTGCACGGTGGCCGCGGGCGCGTGCAGGGCCCGGGTGACCTCGGGCAGCGCCGGGAGGTACATGTCCATCGCCAGCGGGGGCGTGGCGGTCAGTCCGCCGAGGACGAAGGTGACCAGCAGGCCGGTACCGCGAGCGGCACGGGCCGAGGGTCCGGCCTTCGTGTCTGCGGTGCCCGGCTCAAGCCCCCCGCAGGCGTTCGTCGTCGACGCCTCGGCCGCGGGCAGGCGCCCGTCCCGGTGTCCCTCCCTGGCCTCGGGCATGTGCCCCTCCCTCTCCGAGTGATCCGCCCCCTATGCTCTCAGCTCGTACGGAAGTCTCGTACGAAGTGCCGATGGTCACATGAGCGAGGGCGGGAGAGGCCGGGATGACGGCGGAGAGCGTGCGGTGGGGAATCCTGGCGACCGGCGGCATCGCGGCCGCGTTCACGGCGGACCTGGTCGACCTGCCGGACGCCGAGGTCGTGGCGGTGGCCTCACGGCGCGAGGACACGGCGAACGCGTTCGCGGAACGGTTCGGGATCCCGCGGGCGTACGGCGACTGGGAGTCGCTCGCGCGGGACGAGAACGTCGACGTGGTGTACGTCGCCGGCCCGCACTCGACGCACCGGGCGGCCGCCGGACTCTGCCTGGCGAACGGGCGGAACGTGCTGTGCGAGAAGCCGTTCACGCTCAACGTGCGCGAGGCCGGGGAACTGGTCGCGCTGTCGCGGGAGCACGACCGCTTCCTGATGGAAGCGATGTGGATGTACTGCAACCCCGTCATCCGGCGCCTGAAGGCACTGGTCGAGGACGGTGCCGTCGGTGAGCTGCGCACGGTCCAGGCCGACTTCGGCCTCGCCGGCCCCTTCCCGCCCTCGCACCGGCTGCGCGACCCGGCCCAGGGCGGTGGCGCCCTGCTCGACCTCGGCGTCTACCCGGTCTCCTTCGCCCAGCTCCTGCTCGGCGAGCCCACCGACGTCACCGCGCGGGCGGTCCTGTCCGACGAGGGCGTCGACCTCCAGACGGGCGCGCTGCTCTCCTGGGACGGCGGCGCGCTCGCGTCGGTGCACTGCTCCATCATCGGCGGCACCTCCACCACGGCCTACGTCACCGGCTCGCACGGCCGCATCGACATCCCGAACGGCTTCTTCCACCCCGACCGCTTCGTCCTGCACCGCGACGGCAAGGAGCCGGAGGAGTTCCTGGCGGACCCGGCCGACGGCCCCCGCAACAGCTTCCGGCACGAGGCCCGTGAGGTCATGCGCGCACTGCGGGCCGGGGAGACCGAGTCCCCGCTGGTCCCACTGGACGGCACCCTCGCGGTGATGCGCACGCTCGACGCGATACGGGACCGCATCGGCGTCCGCTACCCCGGCGAGGACACCACGGCGGAGCTGACACCGGCTTGAGCCCTGGGGGGCGCCCTTGGGGTCGCCCGTGGGTCGCCTTTTCGCAATCGGCGGTCCCGTACGCTGCGGCTCCATGAACGCCAACGGAACCGTGGAACAGTCGGGCAGGCAGTCGAGGATCGCGGTGGTGACCGGCGCCGGCTCCGGCATCGGACGTGCGGTGGCCGTGGAGTTGCTGCGCACGGGCTGGTCGGTGGCGCTCGCCGGGCGGCGCCTCGCACTCCTGGAGGAGACGGCGGCACTGGCACCCGAGGCCGCCTCGCTCCCCGTACGCGCCGACGTGTCACAACCGGACGACGTGGCCGCGCTGTTCACCGCCGTGCGGGAACGCTTCGGGCGGCTGGACCTGCTGTTCAACAACGCGGGGACGTTCGGACCGGGCGGGGTGCCGGTCGAGGAACTGCCCTACGACGCCTGGCGGCACGTGGTGGACACCAACCTCAACGGGGCGTTCCTGTGCGCGCAGGCGGCGTACCGGCAGATGAAGGAGCAGGCTCCGCAGGGCGGCCGGATCATCAACAACGGCTCGATCTCGGCCCACACGCCCCGCCCGCACTCGGTCGCCTACACCGCCACCAAGCACGCCCTGACCGGCCTGACCAAGTCACTGTCCCTGGACGGGAGGCCGTACCGCATCGCCGTCGGGCAGATCGACATCGGCAACGCGGCCACCGAGATGACCGCGCGGATGGAGACGGGCGCGTTGCAGGCCAACGGCGAGATCGCGCCGGAGCCCGTGATGGACGTCGCCGATGTGGCCCGCACGGTCCGGCACATGGCGGAGCTGCCGTTGGAGGCGAACGTGCAGTTCGCGACGGTACTGGCGACGGCCATGCCGTTCGTGGGTCGCGGCTGAGGAAACCGACCTCTCGATTTACACAAACGGAATGCCATCTTCCGTAGCAGTCCCGCCGGTCGCGGGCATATGCTCATCACTCCTCCATCAGAACTTCACACTTGGAACACGGCGGTTCCGAGTACCGAACCGGGGGGGGAGGAGGCAGTCGTTCCACGGTCCGGAAGGGGGTGGACCTCGCGTGGGACCGCGGGGTGCGCACCGGGCCGCGGAACGGCTGCCACCAATGGGCGCTACCGGCCGATTATGCGCTCGACGTCGGCCAGCTGATCCGCCGTGAGCGGCCCCTTCTCGATCGCCCTCGCGTTCTCCTCGGCCTGCGCGACCGACCGGAAGCCCGGGATCGGCACGGTCCGCGGACTGCGCGCCCACAGCCAGGCGAGCGCGCCCTGGGCGAGCGTACGGCCGCCGCTGGTCAGGACGTCCCGGAGCGCGTCGACACGGGCGAGCCATTCCGGATCGGCCCCCGACCCGGCACCGAACCCCTGGAGCCAGGCCGGCGGCCGGCTGCGGATGTCCCCCTCCTGAAGGGTGGCGCGCCCCGCGTGCTGCTTGCCGGTGAGCAACCCCATGGCCAGCGGACTCCGGTTGATACTGGCGAGCCCGCGCTCCTCGCACAACGCCAGCATGCCCGGCGCGTCCTGCAGCACGTTGAGGGCGTGCTGTACGGCCGCACAATGCTCCCCCTCCGCGAACACGGCGGCCCGCTCCGGATCGTCGGTGCTCCAGGCGTACGCCCGTATCAGCCCCTCGCGTACCAACTCCTCGCAGGTGTCGCGCAGCCGGGCCGCCTGCTCGGGGTGAGCGTCGGAGAGGTGCAGCTGATAGAGGTCGACGTAGTCGGTGCCGAGACGGTCGAGGGACGCGATGAGGGCGCTGCGGGCATGCTCCGGGGAGGCGTCCTGGCCGGTCAGGGTACGGGTGCCCTCGTCGAAGAGGTTGCCCCACTTGGTGGCGACGACGACATCGGCCCGCCGCTTGCCCAGCGCCCGGCCCAGCACGCGCTCGCTGCGTCCGGTGCCGTAGACGTCCGCGGTGTCGAAGAAGGTGACACCGAGGTCGAGGGCGCGGTGTACGGCCCGTACGGACTCCTCGTCGTCGACCTTCCCCCACCCGAGGGGCTGCCCGTCGAGGTCCTGCCACTCTCCGCCGATGGCCCAGCAGCCGAAGCCGAGGGGGCTGACGGGGATGGCGGTGCGGCCGAGTGTCCGGGTGGGCTGTGCGGTCTGTGCGGTCTGTGCGGTCTCACTGTGTTCCATGTGGGAGGACGCTAGGAGTTGAAGCGCACTTCAAGACAAGGAGTCGTGCGAGTTCTTTTCCCGCGCCCCGCCACCCGAACGGCGGTCAGGGCGCGCCCGGTGGGTGTGGACGGTGCGACGGTGGAAAGGCGGGAGGGGACCTGTTCCCGCTGACGCCACAGGAGTGACCGTGACCGCATACGACCGACGTGATCTGGGCCTGCTGCTGCTCCGACTGGCTACGGGCGGGGTGCTGGCCGCGCACGGCGCGCAGAAGCTGCTGGGCTGGTTCGGCGGACACGGCATCGAGGGGACGGGCCATTTCATGGAGTCCGTCGGCTACAAGCCCGGCAAGGCGAGCGCGACGGCCGCCGGCCTGGCCGAGGCAGGCGGCGGCACCCTCCTGGCGCTGGGCCTGGCCACCCCGGCGGCGGGCGCGGCGGCGGCCGGTGCGATGGCGGGCGCGGCCACCGTGCACGTACCGAACGGCTTCTTCGCCCAGGAGGGCGGCTACGAGTACGCGGCATCGCTCGGCATCGCCGCGACCGGCCTGGCCATCACCGGCCCCGGCCGCCTCTCCCTCGACCACGCGTTCAAGCACGTCTTCGACCGGGGCTGGATGGTCCCGGCGGCGCTCGGGGTGACGGCGGCGGCGACGGCGCTGGTGGTGGGGGCGCGGACGAAGAGGATGCGGCAGGAGAAGGAAGGCGAGCAGGAGGCGCTGTTCGAGTAACGGCCGCGGCACTGTTCGAGTAGCGGCCGCGGCGTTGCCCGGGGACCGCCCCGAGGTGGCAGGGTGCGTCCATGACTGCTGCTGAGGACACCTGCCAGGCCCTGGACCTCTGGCCCACCGTCGACGCCCTCTGGACCTGGCTGGAGTCGACCCAACCGCACGACGGCCGCGAGGGCCTGCTCCTGCGCATCCTGAAACTGTCCGAGGAGGCCGGCGAGGTCGCCGAGGCGGTGATCGGCGCGACGGGCCAGAACCCGCGCAAGGGCACGTCCCACACCTGGGAGGACGTCCAGTCCGAACTCTGCGACGTCGTGATCACCGCGCTGGTCGCCCTGCGCACGCTGACACCGGAGGCGAGGGAGGTGTTCCACCGCCACCTGGCCGGGGTGGCGCGACGCTCACTGGGAGAGACGGTGCCCGGCCAAGGGCGGGGTTGATTTTCCTGTGACTCCGGGGGGGGGAGGTCAGTCCTGCTTGGGCGCGGCCTGCTGCACGACCTCGAAGGACCACAGGGTGGCGTCGGTGGCGGCAGGCTTGGGCCGCTCACCCTCACCGCCCTGGCCACCGCCGTGCGCGGCCTGCGCCCGCCCGGACATCCACGCCTGGAAGTCCTCCTCGCTCCGCCAGCGCGTGTACACGAGGTACTGGTCGGTCCCCTCCACCGGCCGCAACAACTCGAACCACTCGAACCCGTCCGACCCCTCCACGGCGCCGGCCCGCGCGGCGAACCGCTTCTCGAGGGTCTCGCGCTGCTCTTCAGGGACGGTGAGGACGTTGATCTTCACGATGCTCATGGGTTCATTGTTCCGCGTGCGGGGCCATGGGGCCCCAGCAGGGCATACGAGTGCGTCCGGCGCGCTGACGGGGCCCCATCGCGGCGGTAAGCAACCCACAACCGGCCACCGCTCGGCGTGCTTGTGCTCGGTCTCCCGGCGCTCGGCTTCGGCCTGCGCCAGCTCCTCCGCCCAGAGGGAGTTCGGCGTGGGCGAACATGCCCTCTTGAAGCAGCGTAAGCGTGGCCCGGTAGGGCGGTTCACGCGCGGTTGAAGACGTCGAGTGGGCCGTAAGCAGTCGGATTGCTGTTGGCCAGTTCAGGGTGGGTGCCCACGCGGTCCCGGAGGATGCCGACGGTGTCGGGCCACACGGTAAAGGGCCCTCCGTCGCCGACGAGGATGCGGTCCCAGTCCTGTGAGGCCGAAACGCCGGCTCGGTCGATGACGAATCCGCGGCAGTCGGCAGCATCCTGATCGAGCGTGCGCACCAGTGCCGCGACCGCCTCCTCACGGTCGGGCGCTGGGACGTCGGTGAGGCGCAGCGTGATGCTCTGCGTCGTCTCGTCCGTGCGTCGCACGATGCCCGTCAGGGACTGGTCGTAGCCCTTCCAGCAGGTGAACTCGGCCTTCGAGTATCGATCGTCGGCCAAGACAGCGGCCAGGGCTGCGCCATCACCCATCAGCGGCTCACGGTCTCCGACCGGCGTCTCGCGGAACCCGAAGAGGGCATGGGTCAGCGGGTGCACGGCGTTGAGCCCGGCCTCCGCCAGATGCGTGAGGAGCTGATGCGCACGCGCGCTGTCCAGCTTCTGCACGTACCAAGTGAAGAAGCCCGCAGCCTTGGACGGGGCCGCAGTGGGGGCACTGTCCGGGAACTCCTCCTGGAAAATGTGCCTGGCCTGTTCCTCGGGCACGACAGGGACCGTGTAGTTGTTGGTCCGGATGTGGTCCAGGAACTCGGGCGGCAGGGCAACGTGGTGACGACGCACGTAGTGCTCAAGATCGACGGGCCAGAGCCAGGTGCCGTCCGTCACCAGGGATCCGGAGCCGGCGATCCACTCTTCGCCGGTGAGGACGTCGCGCTCGGCGCCCATCGTGGTGTAGATCTCCAGGGCCGATCCCAGGTAGGCGAGGATGCGGTCCTCGTCCCAGGGCCCACTGTCCTGTACGGCATCTCGCAGCGACGGCGCATCGTCTGCCGTGGTGACCTGGCCGCCGATCTCCCGATAGAAGCCCGCTCGCTTGATCATTTCCACTCCTGTGAGCCTGCCGCTAATGGGCCATGGGCAGGTAGGTGCGCCAGTAGCCATTGTTGCCGATGGTGGGGGTCTGGTTGAGGCCGAGTTGGGGGGACGTTCCCACCTTGCTCGTGGGCGCCGTCACCGGCACGCCGAGCTCGTTGGCGACGGACTGCGCGAGGGGCAGCTCGGGCGGTCTCGCGTCGGCGCCGGAGTAGCAGGAGATGAGGCGCACCGGTTCACCGTGGTAGTTGGGATTGCTGCGGATGGCGTCCGCGATGTGGTTGGGGTGCACTTCGAAGTCCGTGAGGGTCTTCCCCGCGGCATTGATGCGGCCGGGGACGAAGACTCCCTCGTCCGTGCCGTGAACGACCACGTCGTGTACGCCGGGGACCCGGGCGACCCGTTGCAGGTTGTTCAGGGTGCGTTCGTCGTACCCCACGGTGGTCGTGTTCTTGCCGAAGTAGACCGGGTCGCCCGAGACCAACTCATAATCGCCGGCCCGCGCCGGTGCGGCGGGAATCTTCGAGTCGGGAGACTGGATCAGCTTCCACGTACGGGACTTGCCCATCTCGTCGAGGGCCGCGCTGTTCAGCCGGAAGCCGTTGAACAGGCTCTCCATTCCGCCGTTCTCGGCGACGATCCGGGCTGTACTCCCCCCTGCTCCAAAGGCGCCGCCGAACTCCATACCGTAGAGGGCGGAGTCGCTCACCTCGTCGAGGCTGAGGCCCTGGCTCTCGCCGGTGGCCATGGCCACGGGCTGGGTGACGGCGAGGTCGACGGTGATCGACTCGAGTCCACCGATGGCGGCCGTGGCGAGGGTGGTGCCGGCGATGGTGGCGATCTCGGTGGACACGGTCACGCCGAGCGTCGCGGACAGCTCCAGAATCGAGGCGGTGGCGGCTG
Organism: Streptomyces griseus subsp. griseus; assembly: GCF_000720255.1. GTDB lineage: Bacteria > Actinomycetota > Actinomycetes > Streptomycetales > Streptomycetaceae > Streptomyces > Streptomyces griseus_I. The sequence goes on from NZ_JOJE01000001.1 coordinate 616,656, forward strand.
CCGCGGCGCCCTCGGAGATGCCGAGCGTGAAGACCGCAAGGGCGGTGCCGGCGACGATGGTGGCGCCGACGATCTCCAGCTCGTGTTCCAGATGCTTGACGGCCTTGTGGACGACGTCGGCGTACTGGTCGAGGGCCTTGGCCATGTCGCGGGCGCCATCGATCATGTCCTTGAGCCAGCCGTGGCCGTCGTAGTAGTAGCGGCGCCAGAACGGGTCGTCGAAGGCCGATATCGCCTCGCCCTGGTTGTGCTCGATGATGCCGCGCGCCGACTTGTTCGCGGCGGCCGCCACCTCTTCCAGGTCGTCGGCGAAGTCCCGCCAGGCCTTGGCCGCGTCGCGCAGACCGCCTTCGTCGGCATCCGGCCACCACATGCCGGTCAGGTCCTGGACGATCTCTTTGGCCTTGTCGGCCGCGCTCACCGCGTGCTCCCGTCGCCGTCGTGCGGGGCGGGCCGGACCTTGCTGAACATCGAGCGGACGAGCAGTTCATTGTCGATGTGGCCGTCGGCCATGTCGGTCATGGCCGCTTCGATGCTGGCCAGGCCGAGCGCGAGAATCCCGGCGGCGGCCTCCATCTTCTTGACGTGCGGGCCGTAGCACGCGTGGAACTTCTGCCCCTGTTCGTCGTCACCCCACGGCGAACCGGCCGCCGCCAGACCGGACTTGAGCTTGGTCAGCGCCTTGGCCAGGTCGGAGCTGTGCGTATGGAAATGCGGGGCCGTCGCCTTCAGGTCGGCGATCTTGATGTCGAGTATCCTGCCGTCGCTGTGGTCGCCCATGGCGTCTTCCGCTCCCCCTGAGTCGCTGATCGGCCCGAAGACGGTAGTTCACCGAGCCGGTTTGCTGTCGCGATCCCGATCAAGGGGCGGCAAAGTTCCGATCAAGGCAGGCAAAGGATGAGGGCTGGGCTGCCTGTATGCGCCGGCCTGGTTCCGTCGACGTGACGGCGCAGCTGCGTACTGGGAGACCGACGACGCCCAGGCCTACGAGCGCGGCTTCACGAACAATCTGGACGAGGCAAGGAACGCACTGCGCTGATGACCAGCCCTTCCGACGTAGACGACGACCGCGGTTGCCTCCGTCTGGCCCTCGCTGTACCGCTCGCCCTGCTCACGCTCATCGCCGCGTACTTCTGCTGGACGGCACTGACGATCACTCCGTCCGGTACCTGGGACGACGACGCGTACGCCGGGATCGTCCTGTCATGCGTCCTCACCATCGCGTCCGCCGGGGCCGCGGCGGCATTGTGGGTGGTGCCTTCGGTGCGGAGAGCGATGCTGTGGTGGTGGATACTTCCGGCTCTGTTGTTGGGCGTAGTTGCGGGAGCGCGATGGGTTGTGGGTGGTTGAGCCCACCGCCACCGTCGCGTGCAGCGACGCGCGGCACATGGATGACTGACTTGGCCTGGCATGGCGTGCGTTGCGTATTCCGGCACCGTACTCGGGCTGTACGCCGGGTTTTGCCCCACTCAGGGAGTGATCACGGCCTGAGCTGCATGTCTACGGGTACCCGGTGACGTCGGTTCGACCGGCGAGGCGATCACCGATGGCATCGGGCGCCTGGTCGCACCTCAAGAGCTGGTACAAGACCCACACCCCGCTCACGCCCTACCAGGGGTGAGGGAAACACGGCAGGAACAGATGATCTTCGAACTGTCTCGCGACGACCTCGCGCAGACCTTCGGCGCCGATGTCAGGCAGGTCCCCCACGCAGCAGCGCAGGCTGCCGGATTCAGCGGCGAAGCTGCCCCTGCCGTCCGCGAACTGATGGCGCTGGCCCCGCTCATGGCTCCGAGCGGCCCCGTAGCCTTGAGCGTGTGCATTCCGCATCTCGCATATATCGGCGGTTCTGCCGCCTCCCAGCACTAATCCAGGGACTCGTCTGGGGCGTCTTCTTCCTGGCCCTGCTCAGTACGGGGTGGGCAATGTGGAACGGAGGCACCAGCGGTCAGTCAGGGTCACCGGGCGGGAAGAGTTCGCCCAGCGTCTACGACCAGGCGCGTTCGACCACAAAGACCGTGCTGGCCCGCAACCAGATCTGGCTAGAGATCCCGGGCGCCGGACAGGGGACCGTACAGGACACACTGCTCAAGAACTGCAAGGTCATCGTTCACCGGATCATGGCGGGCGGAAAGGCGCCCACGGGTTTCTACTCGGCTCCCGAGGAGTGGTATCACGGCTGCACCGACGCCTTGGCCGAGTGGTTCGCCAAGCGGGACCAGTAGCCGCCACGCCTGGGCGGCGAAGCGGCCAACTTCCACGCAGGGAAGGCGAGCGGGTGCGGCAGCTCCTGTGCGTAGCCGCTGGCCTTCCGCCCCGAGCCGCGAACCCCTGCCCAACCCAGTAGCCTTTCCCGAACCCTTTAGTTTCTCGACGGCCTCCTCACGCAGCCAGTGACGGGGGTTCGGTGGCGCCGCTGACGCGCTGGGCGCGCTGCTCCCGGCGGTACTCGGCCTCGGCCTGGGCGGTCCTCGGCGGTGGCCTCCGCCTCCTCCCGCTTCAACTCCAGCGACTCCACGGCCTCGCTGTAGGCGTAGTTCGGCGCCTGGCAGCGGTTCCTCCCGCTGCCAGGCGCCGACGCATTCCACGGCGTGGGAGAGGATGCCGCGCAGCACCCAGGCCCTGGAGCGGGCGCCGCCCCGGTAGGCGTACTCCAAGCCGGACTGCCAGCCGTCCAGCAGGTCCAGGGTCTGGTACAGGCGGGCGACCCTCTCGCCGCGCATGCGGCATAGGCTTCCAGGCGGGGGCCTGGCAGTTCGGGCACTTGTGCCGCTCGACCAGGGCGGCCGGATCATCAACTGTCATGTCTCAGAGGCGAAATAAGTGGGGTAGACACCGACGAACGCACCTATGACTGCCGAAGGTCCTTGATCCATGCCAGGGCCCTAGGCACGGCCCTCCAGGAGCCCATGGGTTCATGCTTCCGCTATCGGCGGTGCCGGGCATCCCGGGCGGCACGGCCCTGACGTATCCCCGCCGTAACTGCCCTGTCTGTGCCGGGCTGGCCGGCTGGTCTCCTGTACCGGCTCCATGCTGCTGGCCCCGCTGGGCGGGGAACAGCCAGTGCTGTTCGACCCCGAGGACCAGGCGGCGCCGGCCGCCGCGCAGCTCGGCTTGTTTCAGCGGCGACTGACCGGCTCGGCAACTCCGCTCCTACAACCGTCCCGCCCTACTCCCTGCGGCTGGAGCCGCCCCGAAGGAGTATCACTCCATGAGCACGCGCGAACTCAACGTCATTTGCGACGCCTGCAAAGTACCCGTTGGCGACGAGGAGGGGTACGTCTGGATCGACTACGGAGAGATCAATCGATTCGAGACCGCATTCCGTATCTGTGAAGAGGAGACCGGAACCGAGGTCGTCCCTGGCAGGCAGGTTCGCAGCCTCTTGGACGTATGCAACGGCCCGAAGAAGGTTCGCTGGCAGGCCCACCACAAGACGTGTGACCCGGATGTTGAGGCCAGTTCCTACACGATCGAGGCGTCTACGTGAGCTCGGCGAACCACCGCTCCACCGTTCAGCCAGGACGAACTCGTGCCTGTGAAGCAGGTGGAAACGGGGGTACACCAGCGGCCACTGCTTGATAGCGGGCGTCTTGTGGGTGACGTACGTAGCCCCGAAAGGGGTACGGCCCGGGGGCATGTCCACGGCATAAGCCCTGGACATGCCCCCGACGAGAGACGAGTCGGGCTGTACGCCGGGTTCTGTCACCCGACCGCCTCGCGGCGGCCGGGGAGACGGCCATCCATCTAGGGCCGGTGTTGCCACCGGCCTCGTGCGGTCTACCCGCGGACTCGGGCGGGCAGCCCTCGAACGTCCGCGCAGGGCCGCGTTTTACGGCGGCCCCTCTTGACCTTGCTCCGGGTGGGGTTTACCTAGCTGCCCAGGTCGCCCTGGGCACTGGTGGTCTCTTACACCACCGTTTCACCCTTACCCAGCACCTGAGTGCTGGGCGGTTTGCTTTCTGTGGCACTGTCCCGCGGGTCACCCCGGGTGGCCGTTAGCCACCACCCTGCCCTGTGGAGCCCGGACGTTCCTCGGGAAGCCCCCTAGGGGGACTCCACGCGGCCGTCCGCCCGGCTCGTCTGCCGTGTCGACCATGTTACCGGGCCGCTGGAGGGCTTTCGGACGGGTCCCGCCGTCGCCAGGACCGAGCCCGCCAGGATCAGGGTGAAGGCGACCGCGATGCCGACGGTCAGCGGTTCGTCCAGGAACAGTGCGCCCGCCGCCACCGCCACCGCCGGATTGACGTACGTGAAGACCGTCGCCCGCGTCGGACCGACCTCCTTGATCAGCTCCAGGAAGGCGACGAAGGCGAGCGCCGTGCAGATCACGCCCAGGCCGATGAGGGCGGTCAGGACCGAGGGGGAAGGGAGGGTGGGCGGCCAGGTCGCCACCGCGGAAGGCGTGTAGACCAGCGCCGCCAGCGCCAGGCACGGTGCCGTCAGCTGGAGTGTGGGGACGTCCTTCAGGTAGCGGGCCGCGATCAAGGGTGCTGTCGCGTAGCCCAGCACCGTCAGCAGCACCTCGCCCAGGGAACGGGCATCTCCGCCCGTCAGGTGCGGGACGGTCAGGACAGCCACGCCCGCCAGGCCCAGCGCCAGTCCCGTCCCCCGCCGTACGCCCAGCCGTTCCGTGTCGCCAAAGAAGCGGGCCAGGACTATGCCGACGATCGGGACGCCCGCGATCAGGAGGCCGGCCGTGGAGCTGGAGAGGTGGCGTTCGGCGTCGGTGAGGGTGAACCAGGGGCCGACGATCTCGATGCACGCGAAGGCCAGCATGGGCAGCCAGTGCGAGCGGACCGTTCGGATCAGGCCGCCCTGGCGTATCGCGAACGGGAGCAGGAGCGCGGCGCCGAGGGCACAGCGCGTGAACACCACCATGGACGGGGAGAGCGGGGCGTCCACCGCCACCTTGATCAGCAGGTAGGGGATGCCCCAGATCACGCCCATGAGGGAGAAGAGGAACCAGCCGCGTGCAGTCATGCGGCGATTTTCCGGCGGGTCACACGATCGCGTCTTGAACGCTGTTGCGGTACGCCGCCGGTGTCACGCCGAGGACCCGGCGGAACCAGCGGGTGAGGTGTGCCTGGTCCGCGAAGCCGACGAGGGTCGCCGCCTCCGCCGGGCGCAGGCCGGCTTCCAGCAGGCCTCGGGCGCGGTTGACGCGGTACTGGGCCAGCCAGGCGTACGGCGGTACGCCCATCGTCGTGCGGAAGGCCCGTAGGAGTTGGTAGCGGGACAGGCCCAGGTCGGCGGCGAGGGTCGCGAGGGACGGCGGGGCGAGGAGTTCGCCGGCGAGGCGGTCGCGGACGGTGTGGGCGATGAGCGGGGCGCCGGGGATCTTGTCGTCGGCCGCGCGGGCCGTGGAGTGTCGGCGGGCCAGGGCCGTGAGCAGCCAGGGGAGGCGGGACTCGGCCTCCAGCGGGTCGGGGCAGACTCTGAGCTCGATGTGGGCCAGGCGCAACGCCGCAGCCAGCTGGGGGTCGTCGAGGAGGGGGTCGCGGAAGTGTGGGGGGCTGTCACCGTGCAGGGTGCCGTCGGTGAGGAGGGTGGGCTCGGCGTAGAGGGCGCGGTAGGCGTAGCCGTCGGTGGGGGTGGCGGGGCCGCCCGTGTGCATCTCGCCCGGCTCCAGTACGACGATCGCGCCCGGGCCCGACTGGATGCGGCCGCCCCGGTAGTCGATGAACTCCGTGCCGGCCACGCAGACGCCGATGGAGAACTCGTCGTGGGTGTGCGGGGCGTAGACGTGCTTGTCGAAGCAGGCGGTGAGCATGTCGAGCGGGGGGCCGCAACGACCGAGCCTCGCCCTGGTCCACAGCGCCTGCTCCCGTGCACTCACTTCGCCCACCTCCTTCCGGCTCACAGGGGATCAGAGGAAGTCGGACGTGTCCAGGTCGAAGGCGAAGGGCTCGGGGAGGGGGAGCGGCTTACCGAAGGGCAGGGTGCAGTGCGCGCGGTAGTCAGTTCCCTCCGGGCTGCTGAACAGCGTGACCGAGGCGGCTTCACGGTCGACGAGCAGATAGAGGGGGATACCGCCGCCGGCGTAGCAGCGGCGCTTGGCCTCGCGGTCTGCCCGGGGCTTGGTGGAGGTCACCTCCAGTACCATGGCGACACCGTCGCAGGGCATCCAAGATCCGGCGCTCCCGAAAAGGTCGAGCTCCAGGGGACCGAAGGTGACATCCGGGATCACGCGGTTCGTCGGGCAGGCATCCCGTCTCTGGAGCTTCAGCCCCTTGTTCCCGGACACGTCCATGTCGATCCGGGACAGCTTGATCACTTGCCGGACGATGCGGCTGATGTACTTCTCGTGCTCCCCGTCCGGCGGCGGCGTCACGACGATCTCCCCCTCGACAAGCTCCGCCCGGAAACCTTCCGGGGTGTCCAGGGCGAGGAACCCCTCAAGCAGGACCTCTGCCTGCGTGAGTGGTTCATGGGCCATGGCAGTCATGTCACGCCCCTCCTTCGGTCGCTCGCCAGACTGGGACATCGGTTGATCACCTGTCCGTGACATCGGGAACCGTTCCCTCGATCGTGGCACAGGATCACAGCCGTCGTCAGGAAGCTCCGAGCGGTCCGCTTGACCCTGCCGCGACGTCAACCTCTCTACTGGTCCCATGCGGATCGGAGAACTCGCCGCGGCTGTCGGGGTGACCACGCGGGCTGTGCGGCATTACCACCATGTGGGGCTGTTGCCGGAGCCGGAGAGGCGGGCGAACGGGTATCGGGAATACACGTTGCGGCATGCCGTCGTGCTGGCGCGGATCAGGCGGCTGGCCGAGTTGGGGCTGGGACTGGCGGAGATCAGGGACGTGCTCGCGGACGACGCGGGGAAGGACCTCGTCGAGGTGCTGACCGAGCTGGACGCGGATCTCGCGCGGCAGGAGGCGGGGATACGGGAGCGACGGGAGCGGCTGCGGGTGCTGCTGGAGGCGGAGGAGCTGCCCGCCGAGGGGCCCGTCTCGGCGGAGTTGGCCGCGGTGTTCGCGGGGGTGGCCCATGTGTCCGACTCGCCCATGGCCGCCAAGGACCGCGAGATCCTCGCCCTGATCGACACCGCCGCGCCTCCGGAGGAGAGGGAGCGCATGACGAGCATGCTGAGCGGCGCCTTCGGGACGCCGGAGGCGGTGGCTCGGGCGCTGGAGGCGTACGCGCTGCTCGACGCGCTCGCGGACGCCGAGCCCGATGATCCCCGGGTGACGGAAGCCGCCTCGGTCCTGGCCTCGATCATTCCCCGGGACATGCTCCCGGCGCATGGCATCGACCACGACCATTCCTTCCTGCGGGCCCTGTACGCCGACTTCGCTCCGGCTCAGGCGGAGGCGCTCCGCCGGACGATACGGATACTCACGGAGGGGACGCCATGAGGGTCGCGAACGTACTCCTCCGGCATGAGCTCCGGCTGTTCGGCAGCCTGGCGCTGTGGGTGGGCCGGCGGCGGCACGGGGTCGGTGCGGGACGGGGGTTCGGGTATGCGCGGGGGCAGGGGGCGGTGATGTTCGGGTTCGCGTTCGTGTGCGTGGTCGAGACGTTCACCATGTCCGTGTTGCTGCGGGAGTGGCCGGCCGCGCACATGGCCATGCTGCTCCTCGACCTGTACACCGTGCTGTTCGTGGTCGGTCTGTACGCGGCCTGGGTGGTCCGTCCGCACGTTCTCGACGACGGTGTGCTGAGGATTCGGCATGGCGTGCACGTCGACGTGCGCGTACCCCTCGGGCACGTGGTCTCCGTACGGCGTGAGCTGCGCCTGAGTCACGAGCGCACCGACGGTGAGCTCGATGTCGCCATCGGCTCGCAGACCTCCCTCGCTCTCGAACTCGCCGAGCCGGTCACCCACGTCACCTTCCTCGGGCGGCGGCGGGAGGTGAGCCTCGTACGGTTCCACGCCGACGACCCGGACGACCTCGTGCGGGCTCTGGACCAGGCCCTCACGCGGGTGCGAAGCGGACCGTCGCCGTGGTCGGGTCTGTCGGGTCGGCGCGGGTGAGGCGGACCGGGAGGCGCTCGCCGAGGGGGAGGTGGTCACCGTCGATGCGGCCGATGACCGCGGGGGACTCCAGTTGGACGGTTCCGACGGTGGGGCGGCGCTCCTCCACGTCCACCACGCAGCCGTCGAAGACCTCACCGACCCGGTCCCTGAGCAGCGCGGCCTCCACGATGTCGACGCAGGCCCGCTCGACGGCCGCCGCGCGCCGGCCGCCCTCGGCCATCTCGCCGGGGAGCGCGTCGAGGGCGGCGAGCACCCACTCGGGCGGCTCCCGACGGCTTCCGGCGGCGGCGAGGCAGATCTCGGTGGCGTAGCGGTCGGCGAGGCGGCTCAGGGGGGCCGTGCAATGGGTGTAGGGGGCGGCGACGGCCGCGTGCGTGGTGATGGGAGGGAGGCTGCCGTCGCGGAAGGCGGTGTAGCCGGCGCCGCGCAGCAGGGTGGTGCATTCCTGGAGGAAGGCGGCGTGGTCCGGACGGTGCGGGTCGAGGGAGCGGACCAGTCGGGCGTAAGAGACGTGGTGCGGCCAGTCGATGTGCAGGGCGCGCGCGGTGCGGCGCAGGCGGCCCACGGCCCCGTCGGGTGCGGCGGGCAGCGTGCGCAGGACGCCGGTGCCGTAGGCCAGCATCAGGTCGGCTGCCGCCATGCCGGTGAGCAGGGAGATCTGGGCGTTCCAGGTCTCGGCGGGGAGCGGCGCGCGGTAGGTGAGCTCGTACGCGCCGTCCCGCTCGACGATCTCCTGCTCGGGCACGTTCAGCGAGATGCCGCCCCGCTCCACCTCCAGCCGCTCCCGCGCCTGCCCGACCTCCTTGAGCAGTGACAGCGGCTCCTCGGCGGTCCCGTCGTCGATCTGGCGCTGTACGGCTTCGTGGTCGAGCCTGGCCCGGCTGCGGACGAGGGCCCGGCGGACGTCGACGGCGAGGGTACGGCCGTCGTCGTCGAGGTCGATCGTCCACAGCGCGGCGGGGCGGGCCAGGCCCGGCAGCAGGCTCGCGGCGCGGTCGCCGAGGACGGGCGGGTGCAGGGGCACCTTCTCGTCCGGGAAGTACAGGGTGGTCACCCGCCGGTGGGCCTCCGCGTCGAGGGCGCAGCCGGGTACGACGAAGGTGGCGACGTCGGCGATGGCGTACCGGACGCGGTAGCCGGTGCCCTGCCGGGCGAGGTACAGCGCCTGGTCTAGGTCTGTGGCGGTGGGCGGGTCGAGGGTGAAGAAGGGGATGTCGGTGGCGTCGTACGGCGGCGGGTCGGCGAGCCGTGCCGCGCGGTCCGCCTCGGCCAGGACCTCCGCCGGGAAGTCCTGCGGCACACCCAGTCGGACGCGCAGCGCGGTGAGGGCGGCCCGGAGGGGGGCTTCTGGGGCGCCGGTCACGCGGATGTGGCGGCGGGGCATGCAACGAGCGTAGGGCCGGGGGCGCGGAGCGGCACGCCGTACGCTGTCGCAGAGCTCGACCGGCCGGCCCGACCGCCGCAAACCGCGAGACCTGCTCCACCTGCTCCACCTGCTCAACCGAAGGAGATCCCCCGTGCTTGTCCTGCTGCCGCCGTCCGAAGGCAAGGCCTCGTCCGGTCGTGGCGCCCCGCTGAAGCTGGAGTCGCTGGTGCTGCCGGAGCTCACCGAGGCCCGCGAGGCCGTCCTGAGTGAGCTGGTCGAGCTGTGTGCGAGCGACGAGGAGAAGGCGCGCGAGGTTCTCGGCCTCAGCGAGGGGCTGCGCGGCGAGGTCGCGAAGAACACCGGGCTGCGCACGGCCGGCGCCCGGCCCGCCGGGGAGATCTACACCGGTGTGCTCTACGACGCCCTGGACCTGGCCTCCTTGGACGCCGCCGCGAAGAGGCGCGCGGCGCGGTCCCTGCTGGTGTTCTCGGGGCTGTGGGGTGCGGTCCGGGTGACGGACCGGATCCCGTCGTACCGCTGCTCGATGGGGGTGAGGCTGCCGGGGCTGGGGGCGCTGGGCGCGTACTGGCGGACGCCGATGGCGACCGCGCTCCCCGAGGCGGCGGGCGACGGGCTCGTGCTGGACCTGCGGTCGGCGGCGTACGCGGCGGCCTGGAAGCCGAAGGGTGAGGTCGCCGGGCGTACGGCCACCGTGCGGGTGCTGCACGCGCCGACCCGGAAGGTCGTCAGCCACTTCAACAAGGCGACCAAGGGGAAGATCGTCCGCAGTCTGCTGTCGGCCGGGATCGCGCCCAAGGGGCCGGTGGAGCTCGTCGAGGCCTTGCGCGGTCTGGGGTACGTGGTGGAGGTGGAGCCGCCCGTGAAGGCGGGGACGGCGTGGACGTTGGACGTGCTGGTGGACGAGGTGCACTGAGCACAGGGAGGGGTCGTGTTGCAGCATGCGCAATGACCTTTGCGTATGCTGTCCGCCCCGGGCACGATGAGGCCATGCCCGCCTCGCCGCTGCCCGCGTCCGCGTCTTCCTCGGCGCCCTCGTCCTCGTCCGTGCTGGACCTCGCCCCCGTCGTCCCCGTGGTGGTCGTGCGGGACGTCGCCGACGCCGTACCTCTGGCCAGGGCGCTCGTCGCCGGCGGGTTGCCGGCGATCGAGGTGACGCTGCGGACGCCTGTCGCGCTGGACGCGATCCGGGCGATCGCCGGGGAGGTGCCGGAGGCGGTGGTCGGGGCCGGGACGGTGATCACGCCGGCGCAGGTGGACGCGTCGGTTGCGGCCGGGGCCCGCTTCCTGGTCAGCCCGGGCTGGACGGACGTACTCCTGGAGGCGATGCGGGGGTCCGGGGTGCCGTACCTGCCGGGGGTGTCGACCACGTCGGAGGTGGTGGCGCTGCTGGAGCGCGGGGTGCGGGAGATGAAGTTCTTCCCGGCGCAGGCCGCGGGCGGCACCGCCTATCTGAAGTGCCTGTCCGGTCCGCTGCCGCAGGCCCGCTTCTGCCCCACCGGCGGGATCACCCCGGCATTGGCACCGGATTACCTGGCGCTGCCCAACGTCGGTTGTGTCGGCGGGAGTTGGATGCTGCCCGCGGACGCGGTGGCGGCAAAGGACTGGGGCCGTGTCGAGGCACTGGCCCGCGACGCGGCAGCGCTCAGCGCAGGTGTGACGTGTCGTTGAACAGGCGGACGCTGGCGTTGCCGTCCGCGTAGTACGCCACCGCCGAGAGCGCTGCCGCCGACAGCTCCATGCGGAACAGGGCCTCGGGCGGGGCGCCCAGGGCCAGCCGGACGAAGGTCTTGATCGGGGTCACGTGGCTGACGAGCAGGACCGTGCGGCCCGCGTACGCGGCGATCAGCTTGTCGCGGGTGGCGGTGATCCGGGTGGCGGTCGCCGCGAAGCTCTCGCCGCCGCCGGTCGGTTCGGCCTCCGGGTCTGCGAGCCAGGCGTTCAGGTCGTCCGGGTAGCGCTCACGGACCTCGCCGAAGGTGAGGCCCTCCCAGGCGCCGAAGTCGGTCTCCCGCAGCCCGTCGTCGACGGTCACCTCCAGGCCGAGGCGGGCGGCGACGATACCGGCGGTCTCGCGGGTGCGGGCGAGCGGGGAGGCCACGACGGCCTGGATCGTGCCGCGCCGGGCGAGCGCCGCGCCGGCCCGCTCCGCCTGCTCCCGTCCGGCGTCGGAGAGGGACGGATCGGTCCCGCCGCTCCCGGAGAACCGCTTCTGCGGGGTCAGCGGCGTCTCACCGTGCCGCAGCAGTACGAAGGTGGCGGGGGCGCCCATGTCGGCGGGGGCCCATCCCGGACTCACGACAGCACGGGCGGCCCGCACGTCGGCGTCGGCCCTGGAGTCCGCCCTGGCGTCGGCCCTGGCGTCGGCCCTGGCGTCCGCCTCGGCAACGGTCGCCGTACCGTGGGGTTCAGCCGCGGGAGGCGACGAAGCCGCCGCGTCCAGCTCGGCCGTCGACGTCGACGGCTCCCAGCGTTCGCCCCGCCGGCCCGCGTCCATCGCCTCGTTCGCCAGGCGGTCGGCGTGCTTGTTCTGTTCGCGGGGGATCCACTCGTAGGTGACCTGCTCCGGCGGGTAGACGCGGGCCGCCTCCATCGCCAGGGGCTTCATGTCGGGGTGCTTGATCTTCCAGCGCCCCGACATCTGCTCGACGACGAGCTTGGAGTCCATGCGGACGTGGACTCGGGCGGTCGGGTCGAGTTCGAGGGCGGCGTGCAGACCGGCCAGGAGGCCGCGGTACTCGGCCACGTTGTTCGTGGCGACGCCGATGTACTCGGCCCGCTCGACGAGGGTCTGCCCCGTCGCCGCGTCGATCACCACGGATCCGTAGCCCGCCGGCCCCGGGTTGCCCCGTGATCCGCCGTCTGCCTCGACGATGAACTCCCGCACGACTCAAAGCCCCTTACCGCCCTTGAGGCGTCTGTCTCCTACAGCCCGGACTCGGCCGTACGCACCAGGATGCGGCTGCAGTTCTCGCAGCGGACGACCGTGTCGGGCGTGGCCTTGCGAATGTCGTTGATGTCCGTGATCGACAGCTCCTGGCGGCAGCCCTGGCAGGTGCGCTGGTACAGCCGGGCCGCGCCGACGCCGCCCTGCTGCGCACGCAGCTTGTCGTAGAGCTTCAGCAGGTCGGCGGGGATCGCGCCGGCGATGACCTCGCGCTCCTTGGTCGCGGTGGCCGTCTCGCCGTCGAGCTCCTCGAAGGCGGCGTCCCGGCGCCCGGTCGCGTCGTCGATCTTCGCCTGTACGGAGCCGACCCGCTCGGTCAGCTCGGCGACCCGCTCCTGGGCGGACTCCCGGCGCTCCATGACCTCCAGGACGACGTCCTCCAGGTCGCCCTGGCGCTTGGCGAGGGAGGTGATCTCGCGCTGGAGGTTCTCGAGGTCCTTGGGGGAGGTGACCGCTCCGGAGTCGAGGCGCTGCTGGTCACGGGTGGCGCGCTGGCGGACCTGGTCGACGTCCTGCTCGGCCTTGGTCTGCTCGCGGGCGGTGTCGCTCTCCTCGGTCTGCGCGGCCACGAGCAGGTCGCGCAGCTGGGTCAGGTCCTTGGTCAGCGACTCGATCTCGGCGTGCTCGGGCAGCGACTTCCGCTTGTGGGCGAGCTGCTGGAGGCGGACGTCGAGGGCCTGGACGTCGAGGAGACGGATCTGGTCGGCGGGCGCGGCGTTCAGTTGGGGGCTCCCAGAGATTCGGTGGTGGTGGACGCCGCGTGGGCCGTCCAGGGGTCGGTGACCGTTTTCGAGACGTGGACGCGAAGGCCCCATCCGTGGCGGTCGGAGATCTCGTCGAGCTGGGTCGCGGCCAGCTCGCACCAGGGCCACTCGGTGGCCCAGTGCGCCGCGTCGAGCAGCGCGAGGGGGCTGTGGGCCCGCGCCTCGGATGCCGGGTGGTGGCGCAGGTCCGCGGTGAGGAAGGCGTCGACTCCGGCGGCGCGGACGTGGTCGAAGAGGCTGTCGCCGGATCCGCCGCTGACGGCAACCGTGCGGACGACCGCCTCGGGGTCGCCGGCGACCCGGATGCCCTGCGCGGTGGCGGGCAGCCGCTCCGCGGCCCGGGCCGCGAACTCGCGCACGCTCACCGGGTGGTCCAGCTCGCAGACGCGGCCCAGCCCGCGGCGGCCGCCGGGGTCGGTCGGGTCCGGCACCAGCGGGCGTACGACACGCAGGTCCAGTGCGCCCGCCAGGGCGTCGGAGACTCCCGGGTCGGCCGTGTCCGCGTTGGTGTGCGCCACGTGCAGCGCGATGTCGTTCTTGATGAGGGTGTGCACCACCCGGCCCTTGAAGGTGGAGGCCGCGACGGTCGTCGTCCCGCGCAGATAGAGGGGGTGGTGGGTGACCAGCAGGTCGGCGTCGAGCTTCACCGCCTCGTCCACGATCTCCTGGACGGGGTCGACGGCGAACAGGACCCGCGAGACCTCCTGGCCGGGGTCGCCCACGACGGTGCCGACCGCGTCCCAGGACTCGGCCCGCTCGGCGGGCCACAGGTTCTCCAGCGCGGCGATGACTTCAGACAGACGGGGCACGGGGAAAGGCTACCTGCCCGTTCTGGGCGACCGCACCGCTCCCGGTCGGCGAACGCCCCGGTCAGCACATCCACCCGGCCCGCTCAGGCGAATCGCTTCTTCACCACCCTTATGTGTGAAGCCTCCGGTTCCCGGTCCCCGCCTGCGCGTACGAAAACTAGCTTGCTCACTGCGAGTGACCGGAGGTGACGAAACGATGACAGCCTGTGCCATCGAACCCGCCGCGGAGGATGAGGACGACGCCCGGAGACCGCGGCCGGGATGCGTGATCACGGCGGACGGCGGCTACGCGGCCCGGCTGGCGCGAGGCGTCGGCCCCGACGCCTGGTTCCCGGAGCGCTGGACGCTCGGCGGCCCCGAGCCGTACGCCGTGCCGCTGCCCGGCAACCAGCCCGAGGAGCCCGACACCGAGGTGCACCCGATGAGCGACGGCCGCGTCCTCGTCCGCCGCTTACTCGACGGACGGCACGCGTTCTCGCTCCTCTACCCCGCCGGCCCCGGCACCGGCGAGCTCCCGCTGGGCGCCGTCGAGTGCCCGGACGACGTCACCCGGCTGCGGCTGCTGCCTCCGGCGCCGGGCGGCGAACGGGCGTACGCCGTCGCCGCGGGACGGCACTCCACGGCGGTGTGGCTGGTCGCGGGCGGCGCGTTCGGGCCCGAGCACCTCGCGGAGATCCCCGGGCACTGCTCGGGCGGGGTGTGGCTGGACCGCACGGGACGGATGCTGGCGCTGGACCGTGAGGTCGGCGGCCGCACCAAGACGGTGGTGGTGGACCTGGAACGCGGTGGGGAGGTGTCGCCGCTGCTCCAGATCGCCGCCGACAGTGACGACCGGCTGCTGCTCGCCGACCCCGACAGCGGGCTCCTTCTCATCACCTCGGACGCGCCCTCCCCCGGACACCGGCGCCTGGGCTGGGGCGTGCTGGGCAGCTCCTTGCCGGTGCGCTTCCCCGAGTGCCTGCGGGTGCCCGACTGCTTGGTCACGCCGTTCGCGATCCAGCCGGGGCAGGTGCTGACGCCGGAGAGCTGCGCGGTGGCACTGCGCGTCGACGGACCGTTCGGCAGCTCGCTCGCGGTGTGGCGGCCGGTCCAACGGCAGATGCACCATCTCCGGCCACCGCAGGGGTGGTTGACGGGGGCCGGGCTGTGGACACCGGAGGGGGTGCTGCGACTGCCGTACTCGACGGCGGACGTGCCGTGCGGGGTGGTGGGGTTGACGGTGGCGGCCGCGCCGGAACCGGCACCGGAGTGGACGTCGGCACCGACGCCCGTCTCGCCGTGTCCGACGGACACGGCGGGCTCCGCGAACACTGCGGGCTCTGCGGGCCCTGCGGGATTCGCAGCCCCTGCGGACACGATGAATCCGGCGTATGTGGCGAACCCCGCGAACCCGGAGTCACCCCAGGAGTCCCACTCGGTGTCACCCCCGGCGTCGCTCCCGGCGTCGCCCCCGGAGCCGGGTATCGCACGGCCCGTGCCCCTGCAACAGGCGCCCTTGGGAGGCCTTGTAACGAAGTAGTGCCGGTTGGCGTGTGCGGCTGGATCCGGGCCGAGGTGTGCCGGTTAGACTCGCCCGGCTGTAAGAAAGATCATGTTGACGGGGTGAATTCTTCCGATGAACGACGCCAGCACGACCCAGCCGCTGCCGACCGAGGTCAAGGAGGGCCAGGAGGCCACCGGGCCCGGCAGGCACCGGGGGCCGGTCTCGGCCCAGGACAGCGGGGCGGCCCCCCGTGGCCGCCACCGCAAGCCGGCGGAGCAGCACGCCGAATCAGCTGCCTGACGGTACGTCGGCCGAGGCCCGGCCCCGCCGTGCACGGCACGTAGCACACGGCCCCGCTCGTCTCCCGACGGGCGGGGCCGTCGCCGTCTCACCCCCGTTTCAACGCCAGCACCTCCGCCGCCGCGAACGTCTCCCCCGGCGGCCGGTCCGCATAGTGCGCGGTGAGCAGGGTGTCCAGCTCCTCATGGGTGAAGGCGTCCTGCTTGCTGTCGAACTTCGCCTGGACGCGCGGCCGTTCCACGACGGCGACCATGCCGCCGTGCACGACGAGCAGCTGGCCGTTGATCCGCTCGGCGGCGGGTGAGGCGAGGTAGCCGACGAGGGGGGCGACATGCTCGGGGGCGAGCGGGTCCAGGCCCTCGGCGGGCTGCTCGACGCGGGCGAAGACGTCCTCGGTCATCCGGGTGCGGGCGCGCGGGCAGATGACGTTGGCCGTCACGCCGTACTTGGCGAGGGCGAGGGCCGTGGAGGTGGTCAGGCCGACGATTCCGCCCTTGGCGGCGGCGTAGTTGGGCTGTCCGGCCGAGCCGGCCAGGAACGCCTCGGACGAGGTGTTCACGATCCGCCCGTACACCGGCCCGCCCGCCGCCTTGGACCGCTCCCGCCAGTGCGCGGCCGCGAACCGGGTCGTGTTGAAGTGACCCTTGAGGTGGACCCGTATCACCGCGTCCCACTCCTCCTCGGAGAGGGAGAAGACCATACGGTCGCGCAGGATGCCCGCGTTGTTGACCAGGATGTCCAGCTTGCCGTACTCGGTGATCGCCAACCCGACCAGTTCGCGGGCCTGTTGGAAGTCACCGACGTCCCCGGTGTGGGCGAGCGCGGTGCCGCCCGCGGCGCGGATCTCGGCGGCGACCTCCTCGGCGGGGCCCGCGGAGGCGTCCCCGGAGCCGTCCCGGCCGCGCTGCCCGTAGTCGTTGACGACGACGGCCGCGCCGAGCCGGGCGAGCTCCAGCGCCTCCGCCCGGCCGAGGCCGCGCCCGGCGCCCGTGACGATCGCGGAGAGTCCTTCGAGTGGCAGTGACATCGACGCCCCCGTGGCTCAGATCTCGACGCAGGTGCGCAGCGAGGTGCCGGTGCGCATCTGATCGAGGGCCTCGTTGACCTCGGCGAGCGGGACGCGGTGCGTGATGAGCCCGTCGAGGTCGACGCGGCCGGCCCGCCACAGGGCGATGGTCCGCTCGTAGGAGCGCAGGACGTCGCCGCCGCCGTACATCGAGGGCAGGATCCGCTTCTCGTCGAAGAACAGCTCGAACATGCTGAGCTGGAGGAAGTCGTCCATCGCGCCCGCGCCGACGACGACGAGCGTGCCGCCGCGCCGGGTCGTCTCGTACGCCGTCCGCGCGGTGGCCGACCTTCCGACGACCTCGAAGACGTAGTCGAAGCCCTCGCCGCCGGTGACGCGCTGCTTCGCGTCGGCCAGCTCGTCCGGCGCGACGGCCTGAGTGGCGCCGAACCTGAGGGCCTCCTCGCGGCGCGCGGGAACGGGGTCGACGGCGACGATCTCGGCGGCGCCCCGCAGCCGCGCACCCTGGATCGCGGAGATGCCGACGCCTCCGCAGCCGATGACGGCGACCGATGAACCGGCCTCCACCTCAGCGGTGTTGAGGGCCGCACCCAGTCCGGTGGTGACGCCGCAGCCGATGAGTGCGGCGATGTCGAACGGCACGTCGCCGGGGATCGGCACCGCGCAGCCCGCGTCGACGACGACCTCCTCGGCGAAGGTGCCGGTGCCGGCGAAGCCGAAGACGTCCCCGCCGGGGCGACGGAAGTTGGGCGTGCCCGCGTTCATGAACCCGGCCAGGCACAGCTGGGTCTGCCCGCGCTTGCAGGCGGGACACGCGCCGCAGGCCGGCAGCCAGCAGACCACGACCCGGTCCCCGGGCTTCAGATGCGTGACGCCTTCGCCGACTTCGACTATCTCCCCGGCACCCTCGTGGCCCGGCACGAACGGTGCCGGCTGTGGCAGCACCCCGCTCATCGCCGACAGGTCCGAGTGGCACAGACCCGTGGCCCGCACCCGGATCCTCACCCTGCCGGGACCGAAACCCACCGCCTCGACGTCGTCCAAGACCTCCAGCTTCTCCTGGCCGATCTCCTGCAGTACGGCTGCGCGCATGGTGCGGCTCCCCTCGACGGTGGGCTGGCTCAGGAGTGTTCGACGATGGTGTCGGCGAGAACGGGTGCGTCGTCCCGCTCCACCGCGGTCACGGCGACCCGGACCTCCCCGGTCTGCCGCCACATGCGCACGCGCAGGGTCTCGCCCGGATACACGACCCCGGCGAAGCGTGTGGCGTAGGAGCGGACCCGGGTGACGTCGCCGCCGAGGAGGGTGTCGACGACGGCCTTGAGGGTCATGCCGTAGGTGCACAGGCCGTGCAGGATGGGCCGGTCGAAGCCCGCGCGCTTGGCGAACTCGGGGTCGGCGTGCAGTGGGTTGAAGTCGCCGGAGAGGCGGTAGAGGAGGGCCTGGTCGTCGCGGACGGGCCGCTCGACGGTCCTGTCGGGCTCACCGGCCGGTGCTTCCAGGCGTGCCGACGGTCCGCGGTCACCGCCCCAGCCGCCTTCCCCCCGTACGAAGATCTGCGCGTCGCTGGTCCACAACGGGCCGTCGGTGTCGGCGACTTCGGTGCGCATGACCAGGACGGCCGCCTTGCCCTTGTCGTAGACGGCGGCGATCCTGCCGGTCGCGGTGGCCGTACCCCGGACCGGGAGGGGCCGGTGGACCGTGAGGGACTGGCCGCCGTGCAGGACGTGCGCGAGGTCGACGTCGACGCCGGGCATGGCCAGTCCGCTGATCACACCGGGCGAGCCGGAACCGGCGACCGTGGCGAAACTGGGCAGCACGTGCAGCCGGGACTCCAGGGTGTAGCGCAGCTCGTCGGGGTCGGTGGCGGGGCTGCCCGCGCCGATGCCGAGGTGGTAGAGCTGGACGTCCTTGTGGTCCCAGAAGAGCTCGCCGGATCGGGGCTCGGCGGCGAGCGCCTTGGCTGCGTCGATGGGCATGGGGCTCCTGAGGTCGGCGGTCGGTGCGGATGGTGGGTGATCAGTGACGGTCACGGGCGGAGGAGACCCCGGTACAGCCGTCCGCACCGTCGGCCGTACCGAGGTCGTTCACGGGCCGCGGAAGGCGCGGATCTAGAACGCGTTCCAGTACGGCGGACCCTCTGTATAGCCGAGCCCCCTGCACTTGTGAAGCCTCCTGACGGTATGTCAGATTCGGTGCCACCCTGACATTTGTCACACCGAACTCCGGACAGGCGCATCTGCCGGGCGTCCGTGCCGGATCCGTAGCGTGGGTGCCATGACAGAGACAGAGCGGGCCGTGTACTTCAGGGGTGCGATCAAGGCGTACGGCGACGTTCGTGCCGTCGACGGGGTCGACCTGGAGATCGCGCACGGTGAGACGGTCGCGTTGCTGGGCCGCAACGGCGCGGGAAAGTCGACGGCGATCTCGCTGCTGCTCGGCCTCGCCGAGCCGGACGCGGGCACGGTGGAGCTGTTCGGCGGACCCCCGCAGGTGTCCGTGCGGGCGGGTCTGGTCGGGGCCATGCTCCAGGAGGCGCGGGCGGTCCCCCGGGTCACCGTCGGCGAGCTGGTCGCCTTCGTCGCCGGCCGCTACCCGGATCCGCTGCCGGTCGCGCGGGCCCTGGAGCTGGCCGGGATCGAGGAGCTCGCGGGGCGGCGCGTGGACCGGTTGTCCGGCGGTCAGGTCCAGCGGGTCCGGTTCGCCGTCGCGCTCGCCGGGAACCCCGCGCTGCTCGTCCTGGACGAGCCCACGGCCGCCCTGGACGTCGAGGCACGACACGCCTTCTGGGAGTCGATGCGGGCCTACGCCCGGCGGGGCCACACCGTCCTCTTCTCGACCCACTACCTGGAGGAGGCAGACCTGTACGCCGACCGGGTCCTCGTCCTCGACCACGGGCGGATCGTCGCCGACGGCACGGGCGAGGAGTTGCGGCGCTCCGCGGGCGGGAACCTGGTCACCTTCGACCGGGCGGGCCGTGACCCGGCCGATCTGGCCCTGCTGCCCGGCGTACGGTCGGTCGAGGTGGCCGGGGGCCGGGCGCGCCTGCGCACCGACGACTCCGACGCCACCGTCGTCGCCCTCGCCCGCCTGAACGCGATCCGCGGCCTAGAGGTCACCCCGGCGTCGCTGGACGACGCGTTCCTGAACCTGACGTCGCGGGAGCGGGAGCCTGTGCGGGAGCCGGTGCGGTCGTCGGTGCGGGAGCCGGTGGGTGCTGAGGCCCCGGAGCCGGTGTGCGAACCGGCGGAGTCGGTGCAGCGGCCGGGCACGGAGACTGCTCGGAAGGCGGCCCGGTGAAGGACTACGTGCGCCTCGAAGTGCGCCGGACGCTGCGCGACCCCGGCTTTGTGATCGGCGGGATCGGGATGCCGGTGCTGATGTACCTGCTGTTCACGAACCTGGGCGCCGACGACGGCGGTTGGCGAACCGGTGCGATGGTCGGCATGGCCGCGTACGGCGCGGTCGGCTCGGCGCTCAACACGGGTGGCGGGGTCGCCGAGGACCGGGCGATCGGCTGGCTTCGGCAGCTCAGGGTCACGCCGATGAGCTCGCGCGAGGTCGTCGTCGGCCGTGCGCTGACCGGTTCGGTGACCGTGGTTCCGGCGATCGTGGCGGTGCTCGCGGCGGGCGGCCTGTTCAACGGCGTCCGGCTGGCGGCCTGGCAGTGGGCGGCGGTCGCGCTGCTGCTGTGGCTGGGCTCGTTCCCCTTCACGCTGCTCGGCCTCGGCAACGGCTACCGGCTGACCGGGCCGGCCACGGGCGTGGCGAACATGCTGTGCAACCTGGGTCTGTCCGTGGTCGGCGGCCTGTGGTTCCCCGTCGTCCTCTTCCCCGGCTGGCTGCGCGCGGTGTCGTCGTACACGCCCACCAACCGCTTCGCGGAGCTCGGCCGTTCGGTGGCGCAGGGGCACGCCCCGGCGGCGGGAGCCGTGGTCGTGCTCACGGCCTGGCTGCTGGTGTTCGGTTCGTACGCTGTGCTGTCGTACCGCCGCGTCGGTACGGCCGTCTGATCGAGGGGGAGAGGACATGTCCTGGAGGAGCACGGCGAGACGGCGTCTGCGTGAGTGGCGGGAGGTGGCCGCCCAGGGACGGGCCGGGCGGCAGCGGTTCCGGGCTCAGCAGCGGGAGTGGCGCAGGACGGGACGGACGCCGGAGGATGTCGGCCCGCCGCCGTCGGGGTTCACCCTGGTGCCCTGGCTGCTCATGGGCATGGGTTCCTTCTCGAACCTCTTCCAGGGTGAGACGCCGAACCCGGTGATCGCCGGCCTGGGCCTGTTCACCTTCAACTCCCTCTACATCTACGTGGTGTTCCGGGCCTTCGTGAAGGAGAAGCGCGAAGCGGCCTCCACCCGGCTGGCGCTGGTCCTGATGGGCCTGGTCACCTGCGGGCTGGCCATCGCGTACGGGGGCAGCTGGCTGTACTTCTTCCCGTTGCTCGGCCTGGCCGTCGGCGCTGTCATGCGGGGGCCGATGCTGGGCCGCGTCGGCATCCCGCTGACCGTGGTCGCGGGCGTCGTCTCCGCGTACCGCTCCGGCTGGGACGCGATCAACGTCGCCTACGGCACCCTGCTGTCGACGATGGTGACGGCGGCGATCCTCTCCCTCACCGACGCGGTACGGGAACTGCGCGCCGCCCGCGAGGAACTGGCCCGGCGTGCCGTCGAGGAGGAGCGGCTGCGCTTCTCCCGGGACCTGCACGACCTGCTCGGCCACACCCTGTCGGTGATCGTGGTGAAGTCGGAGGCGGCCCGGCGGATCGCGGAGCGGGACCTCGACGCGGCGCTCGGGCAGATCGCCGACATCGAGTCGGTGGGCCGCCAGGCGCTGACCGAGATCCGCGAAGCGGTCACCGGCTACCGCGAGGGCAGCATGGCCACGGAACTGGAGCGGGCCCACTCCGCGTTGGGCGCGGCGGGCGTCGAGCCCGTGCTGCACCGGTCGGGCCCGCCCCTCGGCCCACAGGCGGAGACTTTGCTGGCCTGGGTGGTCCGCGAGGCGGTCACCAACGTCGTCCGTCACAGCACTGCGACCCGATGCGAGATCACGGTGTCGGGCGCCCCGGAACGCGTGCGTCTCACGGTCGCGGACAACGGAACCGGCGCCCAGGACCTGGACAGCCGCGTGAGCGGCGGCACCGGGCTCACGGGCCTCAGGGAACGCCTCGCCGCCGCAGGCGGCTCCCTGACGGCCGGCCCGGGCCCCCGCCACGGCTTCACGGTGACGGCGGAACTGCCGGTGGAGGCCCCGAAGTCGCCCGACGGGCCGACGCCCGCGCCCACCGAAAGATGCGCATGACCGGTCACCGTCCGCCACCCCGAGCTCTACTCTGAGCCCGTGAGCGAGATGCCCCGCGACCACAGGCCGGCCAAGTCCATCAGAGTCCTGCTCGCCGAGGACCAGGGGATGATGCGTGGCGCGTTGGCTTTACTGCTCGGGATGGAGCCCGACATCGAGGTGGTGGCGCAGGTGGGGACCGGGGACGTGATCGTGGACGCGGCGCTGACCCACCGTCCGGACGTAGCGCTGCTCGACATCGAACTGCCCGGCATGAGCGGTCTGGACGCCGCCGCCGAGCTGCGCGACCAGGCGCCGGACTGCCGGGTGCTCATCCTCACCACCTTCGGCCGGCCCGGGTATCTGCGGCGGGCCATGGAGGCCGGCGCGGCGGGCTTCCTCGTCAAGGACGGTCCCGTGGAGGAGCTGGCCGTCGCGATCCGCCGGGTGCTGACCGGGGAGACGGTCGTCGACCCCGCCCTCGCGACCGCCGCGCTCAGCGCCGGCCCCAGCCCGCTCACCGCCCGTGAGTGCGACGTCCTCAAGGCCTCCGCCGACGGCGCGACCGTCGCCGACGTCGCCGCCCGCCTCCACCTCTCCGAGTCCACCGTCCGCAACTACCTCTCCGCGGCCATCGGCAAGACGGGCACCCGCAACCGTATGGAGGCACTACGTGAGGCTCGGCAACAGGGCTGGCTGTAGCGGCCGGTCCGTCGCTCTGCCCGTAGCGGGCCGCCCACCCCGCTACCCGGTCACCTTCACGTCCTTGTACTCCGTCCCCGCCGGCGCCAGGCACACGAACCAGTCGAAGGGCAGTCCCTCGACCCTCCGGATCGTGAACTCGTCGCTGTTGATCACGTTCTCCTCGGCCGCCCTGCGAACCACGCTCTTCGTGCCGTCCTTCCACTCGCAGGTCACCTGCTGTGCGGTCCGCGCCACGCTGCCGATCACGAGGCGTTCGAGGCCGTCGTGGCCCGGCCCCAACGGGCTCGTGCCCGCCTGGATGTCCCGGCCCGACATGGCGCTGTCCTTGGTGACCACGCCCTCCGTCGTCAGGACGCGGCCCGAGTCCTCACCGACGGCACGATGGACGAAATAGGCACCCTTGCCGACCAGGTCGGCGGCCTCACGGACGTCTCCCGGCATGTCGTCGTACTGCACCATCGCGTCCAGTTCGGCCTGCGCCTCCAACTGGTCGCGCGGGGCGGTCCACACATCGATGGAGACGCTCCACGGTGTGCTCCCGTCGGTTCCGGTGGCCAGCATCGTGGTCTGCGGCTCGTAGAGGTTCGGTGTTCCGGTCGACGACGGCTGGGGCGCGGCGGGTGTCACGGCTCGCTCCTGCCCGTTCGGCAGCCCGCTCAGGGCCAGCGCCCCCGTGGAACCGGCCACCACCACGGCCGTGGCCGCGGCCACCGCCCAGCGCCGGGCCCTGCGGCGGCGGCCGCCCCTCAGCACGGCCTGGGTGGGGGCTATACCGATCTCGACCTCGTCCGCGGCGTCGGCCAGCAGGAGAGCGATGTCGTGGTGCGTCATGTGGTTGTCCGTCTCCCGGTCCGCGCTCATCACTTCCGCCCTCCGTACGTCACCGTCTCCGCCAGTTCCGGTATGGCGCGGAGTTTCGCGATCCCCTTGGCCGCGTTGCTCTTCACCGCGCCCACCGAGCAGCCCATGGCCTCCGCGGCCTGGCTCTCGGTCAGGTCCTCCCAGTACCGCAGGACCACCGCCTGCCGCTGGCGGGGCGGCAGTTGCGCCAGTGCCCTCAGCAAGGCGTTGCGGTCGTCGGCCTGGGAGATGCGGTCACCGGTGTCGGGCAGCTCGTGCGAGATGCCCGAGTCGTCCTTCGGTGCCAGGAACTCCTTCAGCCTTCTGCGGTGTTTGCGCGCGTGTGCGTTGATCATCACGCGCCTGACGTACGCCTCCTGATCGTCGGCCGATCCGACCTTGCGCCAGGCCACGTAGACCTGTTCGAGCGTCGACTGGACCAGGTCCTCCGCGGCGTGCTGCTCCCCCGTGAGGAGAAATGCCGTCCGCATCAGCCGCGGCCAGCGGCCGATGACGAAGGCCTGGAACTCCTCGTCCCGGGCCTGCTTGCGATCCCCCATGGGCACCTCCTAGATGTTCAAAGGAGTCCATGAGCCCCCCGGATCGTTGCCTCACCTCGCGAGAACTTTCACCTCACCCCGCGGGCACCCACCTCGCGGCCCCCCACCTCGCGGCCCCCACCTCACCTGGCAGCCCCCCTCCGCGGCAGCCACACCAGCATCAGCGCCGCCCCCGCCACCAGCACCACCGTGCCCGTGCGGAACACCGAGGCGTACCCGGCGGTGAGAGCCTCCGGTGTCTCGCCGCCCCCCGTGCGGGCCGCCGCGAGGGTGGACATGATCGCGAGGCCCAGCGAACCGCCCATCACGCGGGAGGTGTTGACCAGGCCGGACACCAGCCCGGCCTCCCCCGGCGCCGCCCCGGACGTGGCCAGCGCGGCCAGCGGGGTCGCCCCCAGGCCCGCGCCCAGCATCATCAGGATCCCGGGGATCATGATGGCCGTGACGAACGCCCCGTGCGCGCTCATCGTCGACTGCCAGGCGAAGCCGGTGGCGGCCACGAGCGTGCCCAGTACGGCCACGGTGCGCGCCCCGGCCTTCCTCATCAGCCAGGGCGCGAGCTTCGAGCCGAGGACGACGGCGAGGGAGCTCGGCACGAGTGCGAGCCCGGCCGCCAGCGGGCCGTAGCCGAGCACGTTCTGCGCGTACAGCGTCATGAAGTACCACATGCAGAACATGGCGGAGCCGCTGATGAACATCGCCGCGTTCGCCGACGACACCGAGCGCAGCCGGAACAGTCCGAGCGGCATGAGCGGGGCCGTCGTACGGGCCTCGACGGCGACGAAGAGACCGACGAGCGTGAGGCCGGCGGCCAGCGGCACCAGTGTGGCCGACGCCGTCCAGCCCTCGGCCTCGGTCTGCGAAATGCCGTAGGCGAGGGTGGCGAGGCCGGCGGTGACCAGCACCGCGCCCGGCAGGTCGAGTCGCCGTCCGTCCCCGGCGCGGCTCTCCGCGAGCCACCTGGCGGCACCGGCGAGGACGACGGCGCCGACCGGCACGTTGATCAGCAGTACCCACCGCCAGGACAGTGCCTCCACCAGGGCCCCGCCGACCAGGCCGCCCACCGCGCCCCCGCCGGCGCCGACCGCCGTCCAGGTCGCGATGGCCCGGGCCCGGGCGGCGCCCTCCGGTACGGCGGAGGTGACGATCGTCAGCGTCGAGGGCGCCAGCACCGCGGCCCCGAGTCCCTGCACGGCCCGCGCGAGCAGCAGTTGCCGGCTCTCCTCCGCGAGCCCGCCGGCCAGCGAGGCGAGCGTGAACAGACCGAGCCCGACGAGGAACATCCGCTTGCGACCGTACAGGTCACCGGCGCGGCCGCCGAGCAGCATGAACCCGGCGAAGGCGATCGAGTACGCGTTGGCCACCCACTGGAGCCCCGAGGCGCCGAGTCCCAGCTCGGTCCGGATCGAGGGCAGTGCCGTGTTGACGACGGACACGTCGAGGACGACGAGGAACTGCCCCGCGCAGGCGAGGGCCACCACCAGCCAGGCGGGGGGCGCGGTACGGGGGGCGGTGCGGGTGGCGTCGGCGGCTCGCAGCATGCCTGTCATGGTCTCAACCACACCCGGGTCCCACCACGGAGATTCAGGGCTCGCACGCGTCCCGCCCCGCCCCCACACCCCCTGATCGCCAAGAAAAGGTCAAGGATTCGTTAGCATGCCAAAGCAACGGAATAGTTGCCCCAGCACACGGGGTTCGAACTGCACGTACCCCGGTCCCCCACCCGGTTCACCCTTACTTCGGCCTGGAGGCCCTGCTCAATGACGTTCACGACGACCGGCCGGTCCACCCGGAGAGCAAGCGGAGCCGTGGTCCCGGTGCTCGCCTTCGCGGGCATCGTGGTCGCGGTGATGCAGACGCTGCTCGTCCCGGTCATCAAGGACCTGCCGCAACTGCTGGACTCCGCGCCCAGCGACGCCACCTGGGTCCTGACCTCGACGCTGCTCTCGGGCGCCGTCGCCACGCCGATCATGGGCCGCCTGGGCGACCTCTACGGCAAGCGGCGCATGCTGATCACCAGCCTCGCGGTGATGGTCGTCGGCGCACTCGTCAGCGCGCTCACCAGTGACCTGCTCACGATGATCGCGGGCCGCGCCCTCCAGGGCTTCGCCATGGGCGCCATCCCGCTGGGCATCGGACTGATGCGCGACATGCTGCCGCCCGAGAAGCTCGGCTCCGCCATGGCCCTGATGAGCTCCTCCATAGGCGTCGGCGGCGGCCTGGCACTGCCCGCCGCCGCCCTGGTCGCCCAGCACGCCGACTGGCACGCCCTGTTCTACGGCGCCGCCGTCCTCGGCGCGCTCGCCATCGTCCTCACCCTCGCCGTGGTCCCCGAGTCGCCGATGCGCGCGGAGGGCTCCTTCGACCTCCTCGGCGCCCTGGGCCTGTCCACCGGCCTCGTCCTCTTCCTGCTGCCGATCACCAAGGGCAGCGACTGGGGCTGGACCTCCGGCACCACGCTCGGCCTGTTCGGCGCGGCGGCCGTCGTCCTCGTGCTGTGGGGTGTGATGGAGCTGCGCATGAAGGCTCCGCTGGTGGATCTGCGCACCACGGCCCGCCCCGCGGTGCTCTTCACCAACCTCGCCTCGATCATGGTCGGCGTCTCCTTCTACGTCGTCTCCCTCGTCCTCCCCCAGCTGCTCCAGCTGCCGAAGTCCACCGGTTACGGCCTCGGCCAGTCGATGGTGGTCGCGGGCCTGCTCGTGGCCCCGCTGGGCCTGACGATGATGTTCACGGCTCCCGTCTACGCCCGTCTGTCGGCCAAGTACGGCCCCAAGTTCACCCTGATCCTCGGCCTGCTGATCATCGCGATCGGCTACGGCGCCGGCCTCGGCCTGATGAGCGCCCCCTGGCAGAGCCTGGTCATCGCGGTGGTCCTGGGCGCGGGCATCGGCCTGGCCTACTCCTCCCTGCCCGCGCTGATCGTGGGCGCGGTGCCGGCGTCGGAGACGGGTGCGGCGAACGGCCTCAACACGCTGATGCGGTCCATCGGCACGTCGGTGTCGAGCGCCGTGATCGGCATGGTCCTCGCCAACACCGCGAACAACGTCGGTGGCGTCGAGATCCCGACCATGCACGGCTTCCGCGTCTCCTTCCTGATCGCGACGGCCGCCGTCGCCCTCGGCCTGCTGCTGGCCCTCTTCCTTCCCGGCCGCCGGCCCGCCGAGAAGCCGCAACTGCGGGCGAGCAGCGAGGAGGACGCCAACCTGGCGCGCGCCGAGGAGGCCCTGCGAGGCTTCCGCGGCCGGGTCCTGGACGCGGACGGCGCCCCGGTCGCCCGCGCCAAGGTCACCCTGATCGACCCCCGCGGGCGTCAGGCGGGCGCGACGCTCTCCGCGGAGGACGGCACCTACGCGCTCACCGTGCCGGTCCAGGGTGCGTACGTCCTCGCCGCGACGGCCACCGGCCACGCCCCGCTCGCCTCCTCGGCGACCCACACGGGCGACGAACTTCCGGTGGACCTGGACCTGTCGCTGCCGGGCGAGGAGCTCACCACGGCGTAGGCACCGCTTCCCCCGCTTCCCGCACCCCCTGTCGCCCAGCCGACGGGGGGTGCGGCAGCATGGGGCGCCCACGAGCACGTACACCCCTGTGCCCATACACATGTACGACTGAAAGGACCCCGATGACGACCGCGGCACCCAAGCCCGAGATCCTGGCCGCGTTCGAGGCGGCGAAGGGGTTCATGCCCGTCGACGAGGGACTCGCGCTGTACGCGGCCGCCGTCGAGGCGGGCCGGCTCGGGCTGCCCCTGCTGGAGGTCGGCACCTACTGCGGCCGCTCCACGATCCTCCTCGCCGACGCGGCCCGCGGGGCCGGAGTCACCGCGCTCACCGTCGACCACCACCGGGGCAGCGAGGAGCAGCAGCCCGGCTGGGACTACCACGACCCGGAGACCGTCGACCCCGAACTCGGCGTGATGGACACGCTGCCCACGTTCCGCCGCACCCTGCACAGGGCGGGCCTGGAGGACCATGTGGTCGCACTGGTGGGCCGTTCCCCCCAGGTGGCGCGGGTCTGGAGCACCCCGCTCGCCCTGGTCTTCATCGACGGCGGTCACACCGACGAACACGCCACCGCCGACTACGAGGGCTGGGCCCCGCATGTCGCCGAGGGCGGCCTGCTGGTGATCCACGACGTCTTCCCGGACCCGGAGGACGAGTTCACCGGGCAGGCCCCGTACCGCGTCTACCTGCGTGCCCTTGAGTCCGGTGCCTTCACGGAGGTGTCGGACACGGGCTCCCTCCGGGTCCTGCGGCGCACCGGCGCCGGCATCTGACGACGCCCGCTAGGGTGGCTGCCGTGTCGTACGCAGGTCCGGAATTCGAACCCTCTTCGTCCCGTCGGCCCCCCATGCGGCGGGCCCTGCTCGTGGCGCTCGGCGTGCTCGTGCCGGGTGCGCTGCTCGGGTGGGTCGTATGGCAGGGAGTGGCTTCACCCGGCGGGTCGGACCAGCCGGACCGCGCGGAGCGGACGGCGGGCGGCACCGCCCCGGGTGCCGGGGACGGCAAGGAGCCGAGGGGCTCGGCCACCCCGTACAGCGCCGCACCGCTCAAGGGCAAGGTCGTCGTCATCGACCCGGGGCACAACCCCGACAACTTCCAGCACACCGCGGAGATCAACCGCAAGGTGGACATCGGGACCAACCGCAAGGAGTGCGACACCACGGGGACATCCACCAACTCGGGTTACACCGAGGCCCGGTTCACGCTCGACGTCGCGCACCGGCTGCGGACCCTGCTCCAGCAGCAGGGCGCCACCGTGAAGTTGACGCAGGACGGCGACCGGCCGTACGGGCCGTGCGTGGACGAGCGGGCGCGGATCGGGAACGCGGCGCACGCGGACGCCGTGGTGTCCGTGCACGCCGACGGATCGGGGGCCGGGAACCGCGGCTTCCACGTCATCCTCCCGGCGGCGGTCCACGAGGGCGGTGCCGACACCCGGCCCATCGTCGGCCCCTCCGGCGAGCTCGGCGAGCTCATCGCGACCGACTTCGCGCACAGCACCGGTACCAAGCCGTCCAACTACGTCGGTGACGGCAGCGGACTCGTCACGCGAAAGGACCTCGGCGGTCTCAATCTGTCAACGGTTCCCAAGGTGTTCATCGAGTGCGGCAACATGCGCGATAGCAAGGACGCGGCACTGCTGACGAGTGGCGCCTGGCGGCAGAAGGCGGCGCAAGGGATCTCTGAGGGAATCGTGCGTTTCCTGCGCGGGTAGTGATCAGCGTGCTGATCCCGGCGGACAGGCCGATCGTGCGGACGATAGGGTCGTTCCTGCGATAAGGGGCCACCCCCGCGCTTCCCACCGGGGCCGGAAGGCGACATGGTGACAGCGAGCCTCTACCGACGATGAGACGACCTACGAAGGACCAGAAGTGAACATCCGCTCCCTCACTAGAGGCGACGGCGTGGTGATCGGAGCAGCGGTGTTGCTGTTCATCGCGTCGTTCCTGGACTCCTACTCGGCCGATACGGCCCCGGACAGCTTCGACTTCCCCAGCGCCTGGGCGAGCGGTCCCATCCTCATGGGCGTGGTACTGGCGGGCCTCATCGGTGCCGCGCTCGTCGTCCTCTCGCGTGGCCTCCCGCAGGTACCGAAGGTGGCCGGACTCGACCTCGGTCAGTTCGGCGTCGCCTTCACGGTCTTCGCCGCGTGGAGCGCGCTCGGCAACCTCATCGACCCGGCCAGCGGTACGAACAACTTCCAGGGCGATGCCAGCGACACCCTGGACGCCGGTGTCGGTCTGATCCTCGCCTTCATCGCCACCCTGGTCATGGCCGGCGCCGCCGTGGCCACCCCCCTCGTCCCCGCCCTCCAGGCCGCCCTCGTTCCCGCCCCCAAGCCCCCGGCGCCCCAGCCCTACGGCGCCCAGCCCCCCGGTGGCTACGGCTACCCGGGCCAGCAGCAGCCGCAGTTCGGCGGGCAGCAGCCGCAGCCGCAGGGCCAGCCGCAGCCGCAGGGCCAGCAGCCGTTCGCGGGGCACCAGCCGCCGCAGGCCCAGGCCCAGCCGCCGGCCGCGGACTTCTCGCCGTTCTGGTTCGCCGTGCCGGTCGCGCGGCCGCTGTTCCCGGAGGACGGCTCCCCGACGCCGATCGCTGAACTCGCGCCGGGCACCTGGTATTTGGCCGTCGAGCAGAGCGGTCCGGGCCTGATCGCCCAGACCCAGGACGGCCGACGCGGCGTACTGCGCGACACCTCGGGCATCCAGCGCGGCTGAGATCCCTGGACCCGTACTTCACCGACGGCCCCTCGCCCTTCCGGGCGGGGGGCCGTTGCCGTACAGTCGCCCTACTTGTCTGACGGATCGTCAGGAGGCGGCGATGCGGCTCGGTCTCGCACTCGGCTACTGGGGGCGCGGCCCCTCCGCGGAGCACGTCGCGCTGGCACGGCAGGCGGAGGAGCTGGGCTACGACTCGGTGTGGACGGCCGAGTCCTGGGGCTCGGACGCCTTCACCCCCCTGACCTGGATCGCCGCGCGGACGTCGAGGATCAAGCTGGGTACGGCCGTCGCACAGATGGCGGCCCGCTCCCCCACCACGACCGCGATGCACGCGCTCACCCTGGACCACCTCTCCGGCGGACGGATGATGCTCGGGCTCGGTCTGTCCGGCCCGCAGGTCGTCGAGGGCTGGTACGGCCGCCCGTTCCCGGAGTCGCCGCTGACCGCGACCCGGGAGTACGTCGACGTCGTACGGCAGGTCCTCAGGCGGGAGGCCCCCGTCGAGCTGGCCGGGCGGTTCCACTCCCACCCCTACCGTGGCGCGGACGGCACCGGCCTCGGCAAGCCCCTCAAGCCGATCACCCATCCGCTCCGCGCCGACCTGCCCGTCCTGCTCGGCGCCGAGGGCCCGAGGAACGTCGCGCAGACCATCGGGATCGCCGACGGCTGGCTGCCGTTGTACTGGGCGCCGACCAGGCCCGAGGTGTACGGGGAGGCCGTGGGCGCGCTCCCCGACGGCTTCCTCGTCGCGCCCATGGCCCGGGTGAAGGTCTGCGACGACATCGGCGAGGGGCTGCTTCCCGTCAAGGCCATGCTCGGCTTCTACATCGGCGGGATGGGGCACGCGGCCCGCAACTTCCACGCCGATCTCATGGCGCGCATGGGGTACGAGGAGGAGGCGCGGCGGATCCAGGAGCTGTTCCTGTCGGGGCGCCGTGAGGAGGCGGTGCTGGCGGTGCCGGACGCCTTCGCGGACGAGATCTCCCTCGTCGGACCGCGCGAACGCGTCGCCGAGCGACTGGAGTCGTGGCGCAAGGGCCCGGTGACCGACCTGCTGGCCCTCTCACCCGACCCGCACACGCTACGGGTGCTGGCCGAGCTCAACTCGTGACGGGTCACCGGAAGATGGCGACCGGGTCCAGCGTCAGCTCCCCCCTGCGCGGGTCCCAGGTCCGCACCTTGCCCAGGCAGCGGGCCTGGAACTCGCCGGTGTAGTAGTCCTCGTCGCGGAACTCGCCCCGGCCCTCGGTCTCGGCGCAGGTGATCTTCACATGGGCGGCCGGTTCGCCGGTGCCGTAGCGGGCGCGCAGTACCACGTCGCCACTCTCCGTACGGCGGGCGGTGAAGCGGCCGGTGACGGAGACGAAGTCCGACATCACGGCGCTCAGCGGCACTCGCCCGTCCTGCGGCGCGTCGCGCAGGGTGTCGGCGAGCGACCGGTTGAGGACCAGACGGCCGGTGGTCAGGTCGGCGTCCACGACGACGTCCTCGCGGCGCACGGTGTCCATGAGCACGCCGATCACGTTCATGGGCGTGCTCTCCCGGAGGTAAGTGGTGACGCGTTCCTTGGTGACGCCCCGGTCGGCCTTGCCGCCGGCCCAGGAGAACAGCTTGCCCCACAGGCCGTAGTTGCTGGTGACATTGGTCCGGTAGGCGACCTCCTGGGCCAGGGACTCGCTGAAGCGGCCGGCCTCGTAGATGTCCATGACGCGCTGCTTGTGCAGGTAGAAGCACATGCCGAGGACGGTCGGCCCGCCCCGCCGGCCCCATCTGCGCCGACGGCCCGGGCGCGCCAGGGCGAACCGCAGCAGCACGACCAGACAGGCCGCTGTCAGGGCCCAGACCACCAGCCACGGCCACCACAGGCCCCACCACTGACTGTCAATGACACCCACGGATCTCCTTGAACGCGTCGGCGAGGGAGGAGAGTCCGGCGTCGACCACGCGGCCGCCGGTCGCGTCGGCGGCACGTTCGAGGGCGGCCGCGTCGGCCTCTCCGAAGTGGACGGGGAAGGTGGGCACCGCGTTCGCCTCGGCGCCGAGCGCGCGGTGCCGTCGCAGGAACTCCTCGTACCCGATGCCCGCGTTGTTCTCGCCGTCCGTCATCAGCACGACGGAGACGGGCCGTTCGGGCTCCTCGCGGACGGCGGCGGTGGCGATGCGGTAGCCGCGGTCGAGGGCGGACCAGACGGCGGTGGCGTCGTCGAAGCCGCCCCCGGCGACGATCCGGTCGAGGGCGCGCAGGTCGGCGTCGCCGCGGACCGTCAGGGTGCGTTCCTGGAGCACGCGGCCGCCGAACCGTACGACGGTGAGGCGCTCCCCGCGGTAGAAGCGGGCGAACTTGCCGGTGGACGTCCGGTCCGCGCCGCTGAGCCCTGCGAAGGCGGCCCGCAGTCCTGCCATCCGCTTGCCGCGCATCGAGGTGGAGAAGTCCAGCAGGAACACCACCTGGTCGGCGGACTTGCCGAGTGGCTCGCCGTAGTCGGCGACGAGTTGTTCGACGATGGACAGCCGGTCGGGGAAGGACAGGGCGTTGCCGACGGGCGCGCGCAGCTGGGTCGAGGGCTCGACGTCCTGGTTGACCGGGCGCCGGAACGTCCGCCGCATCAGCTTCTTCTGAGTGTCGGCGCTCAGCAGCCAGTCCACCACCTTTCCGTACGCCGTCCGTTGCCGTTCGTCGAGCAGGAGGAGCGGGAAGTCGGACAGGACCATGCCGTCGTCGGGGTGGACGATCTCCAACGGCCGGCGCAGCTTGCCGGTGGCGTTCAGGGAGAGCAGTTCAGCCTCGTGGGCGATGAGCGCGTCGGCGTCGTCCTGGTGCCGGAGGTAGCCGTCGATCAGGTCGCGTGAGCCGGCACCGGTGAGGGTCTGGCCGGAGCGGAAACCACGCAACCGGTCGCAGGAGACGTCCTGTTCGCGCAGTGCGCCGCCGGTCGCGGCCGCCGCGGTGGCGACCCCGACGAGCGCGGCGCGCCCGGTGTCGCTGCGCCGCGGGTCGGCCATCCCGAACCGCAGGGTGCCGTCGGCGGCCGCGTCGGCGACGTCCGCCCACGAGATCCGCCCGCCCGCGGCCCGCTCCCGCAGCTTCCGCGCCACCGCGGGCTCCAGGCCGACGACGACCGGGGAACGCATGATCGCGGTGGACTCGGGGCGCGTCAGGCGTCCACCGGAGTCCTGCACCCGCAGCAGGAACGAGCGGTCGGAGGCGAGCCAGGCCAGGTCGTACGGGGAGCGCCCGGAGGCAGGAGGTTGGCCCGCGAGATCGGCGGTGGCCTTGTACTCCATGTCCAGCTCGACGCCCGTGTCGTCCTCCAACTCGCCCAGCAGGGGCGCGACATCGGCGAGCTCGGGGCTGGCGAGGACGCGCAGGGTGACACGGTCGTCGTCGCGGGTGCAGGAGGTGGTGAGGGTGCCGAGGAGGGCGAGGGCCAGGGCGGCCGTCAGAGCCCGTACCGGCCGCCTCACGAGGTGTCCCGCACGGTCGGCGGGCAGTTGCCCACGTAGTCGATGATCTTCTCCAGGACGCTCAGGTCGGGCTCGTACACCTTGGTCTGGTCGGGGTTGGGGGCCGGGGCCTGGATGCCGTGGTCGCGGAGGAAGGCGTTGAGCTGTTCGCTGGTGCCGTCCTCGCCGGAGAAACGGACGCGGAAGCCGAGTTCGATGGCCCGCTGGCGCAGCTCCGCGTCCTCCTCGATGACGCTGACCAGGCGGTCACCCCGGTCGGTGAGGGAGACGAGCTGGGGTTCGGTGAGGGCGTACGGGGTGGGGTAGAGCAGAACGCGGTCGGTGTCCTGGCGGCCGTGCTTGTCGTGGTAGGCGATCTGGTGGGCCAGGTACTGGTGTTCGTAGATCACGGAGATCGGCGCGATGCTCTCGCCGAGGTCGGAGAAGTAGCTCTCGGCCTGTTCGTCGGCCCACATGCCCTGGAGGTTGATGAGGGGTTTGACGCGGGCGGCGAGCTCGTCGCCGCTCGTGTCCTGGGTGCCCGGCGTGCGGTTGGCGTTGGCGACGAAGGCGAGGATGCTCAGGTAGGTGCCGGCGGAGTTGGACTCGCAGACGTTGGAGGTACGGACGAGGACGCGGCCACTGTTGCGCTCGCCGCCGCTGACCTTGTCGAAGCCGATGCCGTTCCAGGTGTCGGCCTGCGGGCCGCTGCCGTCCCGGGGGTTCTTCGGGTCGTCGACGCCGTCGAGCAGCCGGGTGAACTCCGCCATCCGCAGGTCGTAGTAGAGCGTTTCGCCGCCGCCCGGGGCCTGCTGCCGGGTGGCGACCCCGGCCTTCACCAGGGTCTCGGCGTAGTCGCGGAACGTGGACAGGACCAGCGGGGAGACGAAGGGGCGCGCCGATCTCACCGAGCGGTCCTGCCGGTCGAGGATCAGCTTCGCGGCGGG
The DNA here is from genome assembly GCF_000720255.1 of Streptomyces griseus subsp. griseus. Classification (GTDB taxonomy): domain Bacteria; phylum Actinomycetota; class Actinomycetes; order Streptomycetales; family Streptomycetaceae; genus Streptomyces; species Streptomyces griseus_I. The sequence continues at coordinate 651,353 of NZ_JOJE01000001.1, forward strand.
CTGGCCGGACGGGAAGACGACGTCCATGCCCTTCAGGGACTGGGTGGCGATACCGCGGGAGCCGAGGCGGTGGATGTCGACGCGTATCCCGTGCCGCAGTAACAGCCGCTGCACCTCGGGGTCTCTGAAGAAGTCCGACTTGGAGGCCATCTTGGCCTCCAGCGTGGTGATGTGTTCGAACGGGCGCAGGAGATTGCCCGAGACGGAGAGCGAGATCAGTCCGGCCAGGGCGAGCGGCAGCGCGACGACGACATGACGCGGGACACGGCGGCGACGCACGCGGCGGGTGGCGAGCCGCGGTTCCTCGATCGTGGGTGCTCCGGCGTCGGACAACGGCCCTCCTGCCACTCAAGGGGGCAGGATCATCGTGCACCCCCTCGAACACGATCCCCCGGAGGCGCCAATTCCACTCGAATACCGGGAAAATGGCCGACGCGTTTCATGCCGCCCATCGCGGCAACCCGTTGGACATGTCTCCTAGATATCGGAACGGTGCGAACCAGGCCGGCACGGTCATCGCCGTCGTGGCCGACGTCATGGCCGTGATCCTGGGCCTGTGGATCCTGATGTACCTGCTGGACGCCAACCGGGCGAACGACTTCGTGCAGTTCATCCAGCACGCCGCCCGCTGGCTCGCCGGCTGGTCCTACGACCTGTTCACGTTCGACGAAGCCTGGGCGAGGGTGGTCGCGGGCTACGGCCTGGCGGCGGTGGTGTACCTCTTCGTGGGGCACGCCATAGCCAACCGGGTCCACCGCCACTGACTTTCAGCCCCTACTCGCAGCAGTCCACCTCGAGCCCCCAGGGCAACTGCTCCCCGCTGAACACCGCGCAGGTGGCCTCATGCCCGCCCAACGCGGCCACCGCGAGCAGCAGTGACCCGGCGGTCCACGTGGTCAGCTCCCGGGGCCAGATCGCCTCGTCCTCGAAGACGAACCCCGTCCAGTACAGCCCGGACTCCGCGTCCCGCAGGTGCTGGATGGACTGAAGGATCTCGAGTGCCCGGTCGGACTCGCCCATCGCCCACAGCGCCAGGGCGAGTTCGGCCGACTCCCCGCCCGTCACCCACGGGTTGGGCACGACACACCGCACGCCGAGACCGGGCACCACGAAGCGCTCCCAGTCCTCCTCGATACGGGACTTGGCCTCCGCACCGGTCAACGCCCCGCCCAGCACCGGGTAGTACCAGTCCATCGAGTAACGGTCCTTGTCCAGGAACCGCTCGGGATGCCGCCGCACGGCGTGCCGCAGCGCACCCGCCGCCAACTCCCAATCGGGCTGGGGCTCTTCCCGCTGCTCGGCGATCGCCAGCGCGCACCGCAGCGCCTGGTGGATCGAGGAGGAGCCGGTGAGCAGCGCGTCCGTGGTCGGCGTGCCGTCGTCGTCGCGCCGCCAGCCGATCTGCCCGCCCGGCTGCTGGAGCCGCAGCACCCATTGGACCGCCGCGTAGACGGTCGGCCACATGCGGTCCAGGAACGTGTCGTCGCCGGTGGAGAGGTAGTGGTGCCACACTCCTACGGCTATGTAGGCGACGAAGTTCGTCTCGCGCCCCCGGTCGGTGACGTCGTCGAAGTCGCCGTCCTGGTAGGCCGCGTACCAGGAGCCGTCCTCGTTCTGGTGCCGGGCGAGCCAGGTGTAGGCCCGGTCGGCGGCCTCGTGCTCGCCGGCCGCGTCGAGGGCCATCGCGGCCTCGGTGTGGTCCCACGGGTCGAGGTGGTGGCCCCGGAACCACGGGATGGCGCCGTCCTCCCGCTGCGCGGCGAGGATGCCCCGTACGGTCGCGACGGCCTGCTCGGCGGTGAGGACCCCGGTCAGGACGAGGTGTTCTGTCCGGGAAGAGGTCACCGGGCGTCCACCGAGGGCAGGTGCGGCTTGGTCGCGTACGCCACGAAGCTCTTGCCGATCACCGGGTTCAGCGCCTGCTCGGCGACCCGCGTGGCCAGCGGCTTCTTCATGATGTCCCAGACCAGCAGCTTGTGGTACGCCCGCACGGGCAGCGCCTTGTCGTTGTCGACGCCGAACGCGCACTTCAGCCACCAGTACGGCGAGTGCAGCGCGTGCGCGTGGTGGGTGCCGTACGGCTTCAGCCCGGCCTCGCGGATCTTCTCCAGCAGTTCGTCCGCCTTGTAGATGCGGATGTGGCCGCCCTCGACCTCGTGGTATGCGTCGGACAGCGCCCAGCAGACCTTCTCGGGGCCGTAGCGCGGGACGGTGATGGCGATCCGGCCGCCGGGCTTCAAAACCCGCACCATCTCGGCGAGTACGCCCTTGTCGTCGGGGATGTGTTCCATCACCTCGGAGATGATGACGACGTCGAAGGACTCGTCGGGGAACGGCAGTGCGAGCGCGTCGCCCTCCATGGCCGTCGCGGTGGCGCCCGCCGGTGCCTCGCCCGCCTCCTCCATCGCCGCGAACCACTTGGCGACCTCGCGGATCTCCTCGGCGTTCTGGTCGAGGGCCACGACCTGCGCGCCCCGCCGGTAGCACTCGAACGCGTGCCGGCCGGCACCACAGCCGAGGTCCAGGACGCGGTCGCCCGGCGCGAGCGGGAACCGGGAGAAGTCGACGGTCAGCACGTGGCCCTGCTTTCGGGATAGACGCCGGTGTCACTGGTCGGGGCTGCAAAGCTGGTGGGGGCCGCGCGGCCGGGCGTCGTACCGGCGGAGGAGGCGATCGCCTCGCGGTAGCGGGCGACCGTGCCCTCGGCGGCACGGGCCCAGGTGAAGTGGCGCAGCACCCGCTCGCGGCCGGCCCGCCCGAGGCGGGTGCGCAGTTCCGGGTCGCCCAGCAGCCGGCTCAGGTTGGTGGCGAGCGCCCCGGCGTCGCCGGGCGGTACCGCGAGGCAGGTCTCGCCGTCTCGGCCCGCGACCTCGGGGATCGCCCCGCCGGTCGTGGCGAGGAGCGGCGTTCCGGTCGCCATGGCCTCGGCCGCGGGGAGGGAGAACCCCTCGTACAGCGAGGGCACGCAGGCGACTTCGGCCGAGCGGACCAGGTCGACGAGTTCCGCGTCGGAGATGCCCTTGACGAACTCGATGGCGCCTTCGAGGCCGTAGCGCTCGATGGCCTGGGCCACGGGGCCGTCCTCGGCGCGCTTGCCGACGACGACGAGGTGGGCGTCGGCGTACTCGGTGCGGACCTTCGCGAGCGCCTCGATGAGGAAGATCAGGCCCTTGAGCGGGACGTCCGCGCTGGAGGTCGTCACGATCCGGCCCGGGATCCGGGGCACGGACGGGTCGGGCGAGAACAGGTCGGTGTCGGCGCCGATGTGCACGACGTGGATGCGGTCCTGCCGCACGCCGAGGTGGTCGACGATCTCCTGGCGGGAGGTGCCGGAGACGGTGAGCACGGAGGGCACCCGGCGCGCGACCCGCTTCTGCATGCGGGTGAAGGCGTACCAACGGCGCACGGAGCAGCGGCGCTTCCAGCCGTCGGCGGCGTCCAGCTCCAACTGGCGGTCGACGGTGATGGGGTGGTGGATCGTGGTGACCAGCGGGGCGCCGACGTCTCCCAACAGGCCGTAGCCGAGGGTCTGGTTGTCGTGCACGACGTCGAACTGCCCGCGCCGGGCGCGCAGGTGGCGGCGGGCGCGCAGGGAGAAGGTGAGGGGTTCCGGGAAGCCGCCGGTCCACATCGTGGCGACTTCGAGCGCGTCGATCCAGTCGCGGTACTCGTCGCGGCCCGGGGTGCGGAAGGGGTCGGGCTGGCGGTAGAGGTCGAGGCTGGGCAGCTCGGTGAGGCTCAGACCGTCGTACCCCTGGTCGAGCACGGGGTAGGGCTGGGAGCCGATGACCTCGACGCGGTGGCCGAGGCGGGCCAGCTCGCGAGAGAGGTGGCGTACGTAAACACCCTGGCCGCCGCAGAACGGGTTTCCCTTGTAGGTGAGGAGCGCGATGTCGAGCGGTCGCTCGCCGTCTGCTGCGAGGTCCTCCCCGGACCCCGCCTGACTGGCCTCAGCGGTCACTCCTGGGCCCCCTTCTGCCTGCTCCGTCCCGCGAGATTACGCGGGACGCTAATCTAGAACAAGTTTCAGACTTGATCGTTCGGGAGGCTCCGAATTTACCGGCAGGTAAGGGTGCTGGGAGAAGTGGATCAGGTGATTCGCGCCACGACGGACACCCCTGCCATGCTGTGTGATCACCTGTCCTCACCGACTGTCACGGAACGGGACCCATGCCTGCGGAAGCCAAGGTGACCAAGGTGGAAGCCAGTACCTCGCGACCATCCCCGCCCCTCACCGAGCGTCAGGAGGCGCGCCGGCGCCGGATCCTGCACGCGAGCGCGCAGCTGGCCAGCCGGGGCGGGTTCGACGCCGTGCAGATGCGGGAGGTCGCCGAGTCCTCGCAGGTGGCTCTCGGCACCCTCTACCGCTACTTCCCGTCCAAGGTGCATCTGCTGGTGGCCACCATGCAGGACCAGTTGGAGCACATGCACGGCACGCTGCGGAAGAAGCCGCCGGCGGGCGACCGCGCGGCCGAACGGGTGGCGGAGACCCTGATGCGCGCCTTCCGCGCCCTCCAGCGCGAGCCGCACCTCGCCGACGCCATGGTCCGCGCCCTGACCTTCGCGGACCGCAGCGTGAGCCCCGAGGTCGACCAGGTGTCCCGTCAGACGACCGCGATCATCCTGGACGCGATGGGCCAGGAACACCCCACCCCCGAACAGCTCTCCGCCGTCCGCGTCATCGAGCACACCTGGCACTCCGCCCTGATCACCTGGCTCTCCGGCCGCGCCTCCATCGCCCAGGTCAAGATCGACATCGAGACGGTGTGCCGCCTGATCGACCTGACGGCGCCGCCGGAGCGCGAATAGAACAGACGTGCGCCCGCGTACAACCTCCTGACACCTTAGCGAGTCTGACGGGTGTTCACTTCTTCATCCTGCAGGGGGATACGTGCGTCGTCGTTTGATGTCAGCCATGGTGGTGGCCGCAGCAGCGGTCGGGGGACTGGCTGTGCCGGGTACGGCACATGCCGCCCCCGGCTGCTGGCAGGGGATCGAGACCACCCGGGCCGGAGAGCTGATGGTGAAGGGCAGCCTGGGCAGCCCCAGTCCCTCCACGCTGCTCATCCATCTGCGGGACAAGCAAACGGGGGCGCGTGTCGCCACCGTGGACAAGTTCCCGCGCGTGGACTACCACGAGCACGCTTTCGAGTTCGACGTGTACTCGGATCCCATCAAGCTCGACAAGCTCGGGCTCTACGCGATCGAGGTGGAATCGGCGGACGGCATCGCCCAGTGCGGGGACTTCGACTACCGGCTGCGGTCGGAGTTCTCCCACGTCTCCACCACGGGCAAGGTGTCGCTGGACAACCTGACGACCACGTTCTCCGCCGACGTCACCACCTTCGACCCGCGCACCTGGCAGACCTCGCCGCTGCGGAACGCCGACGTCCGCCTCGAGGGCGACAGCGCCTCCATGGTCGCCACCACGGACGACGAGGGCCACCTGTCCGTACCGTTCACCTTCAGCGGCGTGGAGACCATTCCCCATATCGCCGCCACCATGGCGGCGACTGCGGAGATGGACGCGGAGTACAAATTCGTGCAGCCGTCCGTGGCCCGGCAGCAGGCGAGCATCGAGCTGGACGCCAACTCCAGGAACCTGAAGGCGCGCTACGGCCAGGTCGTGAAGATCACCGGCCGGGCCACTCGCACGGCGGCGGACGGCACGGTGAAGCCGGTACCGGCGGGCACACCGCTGCTGGCCGACGTCAACGGAGTGCCCGTGGTGGGGGCGGACGGCCGCTTCGAGCGCAACGTACGGGCGCTGGCCGACGGACCGATCTACACCACGTGGGCGCGGACGTCGCGCTACCCCTGGCTGGAACACGTGGGTGGCGCCACGCAGATCGACCTCCAGGACATCTCGCTCTTCGAGTCCTTCAAGGCGAGCGTCGACGCCGCCAAGCGGGTGACCGTCACCGGCGCGCTGCAGCGCAAGCCCGGCTACGGGGGTGGCAGCCTCAAGGTGGAGATCCAGTACTCGGCCGACGGCCGTACCGGCTGGACCACGCGCAAGACGTTCACGACGGAGTTCTTCAGCGGGATCGAGGAGACACTGCCGGGCCCCGCCGACGGCTACTGGCGCCTGCGCTTCGCCGGCACCGCGGAAGTCCTCGGCAGCGTCACCAAGCCGCTCCGGGTGACGAGGACCGACACGGCCTTCTCCGCCTTCAACGTGAACCCGGAGCCGGTGCGCCGCGGCAAGCCGCTCACGGTCACGGGCACGCTGAAGCACAAGAGCCCGACGTGGAAGACGTACGGCGGGCAGACCGTGTACGTGTACTTCCGCCCCGCGGGCAGCCAGACCCTGACCTACATGGGCCGGGGCACGACCGCCGCCGACGGCACCTTCAAGCGTGTCTTCACGGCGGAGGGGACGGGCACCTGGCTGGCCCGCTACAGGGACTCCGACGGAAAGCACGTCAACGCCCAGAGCCGCCTCGACGAGGTGACGGTGAACCGGTAGCGGCACATGACGGACCGCACATGAGGGACCTACGAGGCGGGTTCCCTTCGCCGGTATTGCCCGGATCAGGTTGCTGGGGGTCGCCCTCCGTTCGCCGGACGCTTTCCTGTCCCGCGATCTTCGGGCCTCTCAGCCCGACCGTCGACGTCGGCACCAGCGGAAGCCGAGACTTCACGCCCATGTCGGCTACTCCGGTCGAACTCCCTCACTCGTCTCGTAGGCCTACTTCGAGGATAGGAAGTTTCACACGGGGATAAAAGCCCCCCAATCATGATTTTTCTTACGATTTCATCGGCTACTGCTCCTCCGGGGGAAACACCGCCTCCCCACTCCCCACCAGCGTGATCACGATCGCCTCGACCGGACAGCTCTCCGCCGCCGCCAGGATCCGCTCGTTGGCGTCGGGGTCCGGATCGAGGGGGTGGGACTGGCGCCCGGTGTCGAGACGGAAGCCGCCCGGGGCGTGGTGGACGCACTGGGCGGAGCCGATGCACAGGGAGCGGTCGACCTCGACGTGCCAGCGGTCGCCCATCCCCTACCCCTCCCAGCCGGCCGGCAGGTGGATCATCTTGTGCTCGAGGTACTCGCCGTACCCCTCGGGCCCGAACTCGCGCCCCAGACCGGAGTTCTTGTAGCCGCCGAACGGTCCGAGCATGTCGAGGCTGAAGGTGTTGACCGAGTACGTGCCGGTACGGACCTGCCGTGCGACCTCGATGCCGTGCTCCACGTCGGCCGTCCACACGCTGCCGCTGAGCCCGTAGTCGGAGTCGTTGGCGATCTTCACGGCCTCGGCCTCGTCGCCGTAGGGCAGCAGGCAGATCACCGGCCCGAAGATCTCCTCCCGGGCGATGCGCATGGAGTTGTCGACGTCGCCGAAGAGCGTCGGCCCCACGTACCACCCGCGGTCCAGCCCCGCAGGCCGCCCGCCGCCGGTGAGAATCTTCGCGCCCTCCTCCTGCCCGATGCGGATGTAGTCGAGGTTGCGCCGCTGCTGCCGCTCGGCGACCAGCGGGCCGACCTGGGTCGCCGGGTCCAGCGGATCGCCGACCACGAGGGCGCCGGCCGCGGCCGCGAAGGCCTCCGCGAACTCGTCGTAGCGCGAACGCGGCAGCAGGATGCGGGTCTGGGCCACGCACGCCTGCCCGTTGTTCATCCAGGCCGCCGGGACGATGCCCGCGACGGCCGTCTCCACGTCCACGTCCGGCAGCACGACCGCCGCCGACTTCCCGCCCAGCTCAAGGGTCACCCGGGTCAGGTTCCGGGCGGCCACCTCCATCACCCGCTTGCCGGCGGCGACCGAGCCGGTGAAGGAGACCTTGTCGACGCCGGGGTGCCCGACCAGGTACTCGCTGACCTCGCGGTCCGCCGGCAGGATGGATAGCACGCCCTCCGGCAGCCCCGCCTCCGTCGCGATCTCCGCCAGCAGGTAGGCGTCCAGCGGCGACTCCGGCGACGGCTTCAGCACCACCGTGCAGCCGGTGAGCAGCGCGGGCGCGAGTTTGGCGGCGGCCACGAACTGCGGGACGTTCCAGGGCACGACCGCCGCGACCACCCCCACCGGCTCCCGCCGCACGAGGATCCTCCCGAGCACGCCGTCGCGCGTCTCCTCGTAGGTGAAGCCACGGGCGACCGTGATCGCCGCGTCCCACACCATCATCGCGCCCAGCGCCTGCGCGAGGACGCTCCAGGAGTACGGCGACCCGTTCTCCGAGGAGATCACGCGGGCGATCTCCTCGTGCCGCACGGCGATCGCGTCCTTGATGCGGGTGACCACGGCGATCCGCTCCTCCAGGGAGAGCCGCGGCCAGGGCCCCTCGTCGAAAGCCCGCCGCGCGGCAGCGACCGCCCGGTCCACGTCCGCGGCCGAGGCGTGCGGCACCCGACCGATGACCTCCTCGGTGTGCGGCGAGACCACCTCGATGACGTCCCGGCCGAGGGGGTCGGTCAACTCCCCGCCGATGAACAGCTGTCCGTGTTCCACGAGCTCGGTCATGGCGACCCTCCTGAGGAGCCGGCGATCCCGTTTCTGACGGGGCATCAGGAACTGATACCAGTTCTGGTCAAAGGAGTCCACGGACAGGACGAGAATGCCCCTGAGCAGGGGTTTCCCGGGGATCAGGGGCGGGCGCGGAAGCCGTGGGCCGTGGACCCGAGACAGTAAGGGGCCCCGGCAGGGGGGCCCGCCTCGGAGCACCCCCTAGCCGGCAGCCACGACAGCTTGGACCAGGCCCGGGAATCTGCGCTCCAGGTCCTCCGCGCGAAGGCGCATGTACAGCCCGTTTCCCACGTTGCGCTGGTAGACCAAGCCCGCCTCACGCAGCACTCGCCAGTGCCGGGTGCGACTGGACTTGCCCACCGGCAGGTCGAAGGACGCACAGAGCCGTTCCTCGTCCGGCCGCGCGGACAGTTCGGCAATGACTCGACGCCGGTTCTCGTCCGCCAGCGCCAGAAGGATGGGACCCACCTCCAGATCCTCGACACGAGGGTGCGCCAACTCGCCTGCGTCCATCACTCCACCCCTCGACAAGGTACGCATGCAAGCGTACCTTCCATGAGGTACGCGACCGTGCGTACCTTACCTCTGGGGGAGCCATGCCCGCGTCCACATCACCAAGCCGCCGCATCCTGTCCCGCATCCGCTCGTCACTGCGCAAGCTCCTCCTCGTCGACCACTCACCCTTCATGACCCTTTGACTCGATCTGCACCGGGAAGGAACGGGGACAAGCCGACCTCTCGATCAGGAGCACCGCCGCAAGAGCTGGGCCGCCATGGTCAACCCAACGCCCCACAGCAGCAGTCGACTTGAGCACCCGTTGAAACCAGTTCTAGTTAAAGTAGTCCACGGACAGGACGAGAATGCCCCTGACCAGCGGTTTCCCGATGATCAGGGGCGGGGCCGAAACCCGTGGGCCGTCAGGGGGCCGTCGGGGGCCTACGGGCCGCCCGGTACATCTCGTCGACGGCGTTCCGCGTACGCGTCTCGCTGCTCGGCATGAGGTGGGTGTAGGTGCGGAGCGTGAACCCGGCGTCGGCGTGACCGAGGTAGGCGCTCAGGGCCTTGATGCTCTCCCCGGAGTCGAGAAGTACCGAGGCGTAGAAGTGCCGTAGCGCATGCATGCCGTCTTCACGGGCTTCCTTGTACCGCTCCCCCGGCCCGGGCTTGGGGATCACTCCGGTCGCGGCGAGCGCAGGCTTCCAGGCGTGCACGTTGAAGGCGTTGCGCCAGACCGCCCCGCCCTCAGCACCCGTGAAGTACAGGAGCCTGGTCACCGGCTCTCCGTCGGGGCGCATCCAGGGCAGCGTGACGTCGGCCGGCGGGAAGGCCGTCATGTGCTCGGCGAGCGCGAAGGCGACCGAGTCCGGCAGCGGCACGTCACGGAGCTTGCCGTTCTTCGGCGGGGCGAAGACCAGCTTCCGGTCCACGACCTTGACCTGTTGGGTGACGTGCAGAACGCCGGAGAGCGGGTCCACCTCGTCGACGGGCAGTCCGAAGATTTCCCCTTGCCGAAGTCCGCAACCGGCTCCGACGTCGACCATGGCCCGAAAGCGGTCAGGCAACCCCTGCCGCACGGCGAACACACGGTCGGCAGACCACGGAGCGACCCGACCGGGGGCGGGCTTCGGGCGCCGGACGGAGCGCGCCCCGCAGGGATTGCGCGCGAGGCGACCGTCATCGACAGCGGCAGCAAGCACCGCCGACACGTTCCCGAAGATCACACGGCGGGACGATCCAGCGCTTCCCGCGTCCTCCAGCTTGCGTATCCAGGCTCGGATGTCGGACGGCTGCAGCGAGGAGAGCGGACGGCTTCCGAGGTACGGAAAGGCATGGAGCCGAAGGCGACGCTCCGTGTTCTCACGAGTCGTCGGGTCGGTCGTCTGCCCGGCCAGCCACTCGGTGGCGTACTGCTGGAAGGTGACCTTCCCGGCCTCGGGGTCGAGGTACTGGCCCCGCGACATGTCCGCCTCGATACCCGCGAGCCACTGGTCGGCGAGCCGCTTCTTGCCGTCAGGGAAGCTCTTGGACTTCTCGGTGCCGTCCGGTCCCACGTACCGGGCCCGGTAGCGCAGACCGAGGCCATGACGGTCGGTCTTGACCTTGCGCGGCTTGCCGTCCGGACCGACTTCCGCCCGGAACCAGCGATCCTGAACATGCCCGGCCATCAGGCAGCCTCCCCAAGCTGGGTATCCACCCAGGCCCGCACGTCGTTCGGGTCAAAGCGCAGGTGCCGGCCAACGCGGAAGCCGCGGGGACCGGTGCGCTTGCGACGCCACTGGTAGACCGTCTCGACGCTGGGCAACTCGAACATCTCCACGAGGTCGTCGGGCGTCAGGAAGCGGTTCGGCAGCTCTGAGGGCATGTCACCACTCCCTTTCGTCTATGGGCAGGTCGCGTAGTGCTTCGCGGGCGGTCTCGCGGTTGAGTTGGAGGTTGCGGGCGATGGTGGCGGCGAGGGCGGATTCGCCGGGGGTGTGGCCGTGTCCGGCGTACTGCCAGTCGGCCAGGACCAGGACGGTGTCCGGCTCGACGTCGTCCAGGCCGAGCGCGGCATGTTCCTGGGTGGCGCGGTAGTCGGCGCGGGCCTGGCGGAGTTCGCCGAGGGTGGTGGAGTAGCGGCGCGACTTGGAGGAGAAGTGGCCCCGGAAGCCGAGCATGTGAGCCCAGGCCCACAGACGGCGGTCGGGGTAGAGGGGATCGAGTTCCTTGCAGGCCCGGATGAGGCGGCGGGCGTGGTCGGGTACGCCGTGGCGGTCGAGTTCGGAGAGTTCACCGATGCGGCGGTCGAGGGTGCCGGTGGTCTCGGCGGCTTTGGTGGCGTACTTGGCGACGTAGGCGGCGACGGCCTGTTCGGTGATGTCGGAGCCGTCGCCGAATGCCTTGACCGGGCGGACGTCGAGCTGGGTGCCCCAGCGGAACGTCCGGGCGGGCTGGTCTCCGGAGGCGGGCACCGAGACCGACGTGTAGGAGTGGGCGGCGGCGGCCTGGATGGCGTCGGCGAGGAGGTCGACCGTTGCCCAGGCCGGGGGCGGGGTGTCCGGTCCGTCGGGTCCGTCGAGGCGGATCACCGCGTGGAAGTGCAGCGCGCCGCGCTTCTGGAACTCGGCGACCTTGCCGTACGACAGCCGGGCGCACTCTTTCAGCTCCCGTTGAGACAGGCCCGCGCGGGCTGCGATCTCGCGGCGGAGGCGGTTGGTGAAGCGCTGCCAGAGCTGTCCGGCGTGGTTGTTGAACAGCACCGCGCCCGCGTAGTCGTACGTCGCAGGGTCGAGGGCGGTGCCCAGGGCGGGGTCCTCGGCCGGGTGGTGGTTGCCGCAGCGGCAGACGCCATGGTCGGGACGGTTGTGGACGCGGCCGAAGGAGGGGGCAGTGAGAGTGGCGAAGACGCGGGGGTGGTCGCGGACGGTGGCGGGGATGTCGCGGCGGTCGTCTCCAGCCAGGCCTGCGCGGATGAGGTGGTAGGTGTCGCCCGCGTAGGTCCAGGCGCAGGACGGGCAGCGGGATGCACGGCGGTTGCCGCAGGCGACGCGGAGGCGTCCGCCCGGCTCGTTCTCGGTGGAGTAGTGGTGCAGGGTCTCGCCGGTGGTCTTGTCCTTGGTGAGGGTCCAGCCGGTCAGGTGGATGGGGTCGGAGCAGCCGCCGGTGCGGCGGATCTGGTCTTCCCAACGGTCGTAGTCGGACGCCGAAGCCACCCTCAGCAGGTCGCCGAGGGTGGTCGGGTCGAGCAGGTCAGGCACGGGCGCCCTCCCGGTTGCGGTGGCTGCGGGTGACGCCGAGGCCGTTGCAGGCCGGGCAGTTGGCGGTGATGGTGCGGAGGTGGCCACGGGGGTCACGGCCGCCGAGGGTGATGGCGACGGAGGCGAAGCCGTCGCAGTTGCCGCAGATGCGGGGCGCGGGTGTGGTGCGGTGGGTCATGCTGGGGGTTCCTTCCGGTTCCACGGGATCGGACAGGGACGGTGCCCGGGCGGCGGATGCTTGGCGGTGTCAGGCCGCCCGGGCGCCGGTCAGCGTCGCTTGCTCTCGGCGGTGATCAGGGAGCGGATCACCAGGGCGCAGATGGCGACCGAGGCGCCGGTGATGGCGACGGCGAGGAGCATGGAGACGAGGACGGCGCCGACGACCAGGACCACGGCCGTGCCACCGCCGACGAGGGCGAGAGCGGTGCCCGGGGTGAGCTGGACGGTCGGCCGCGACGGAACCTGTGTGGCCGCAGCCGGGGCGGGCGTAGTGGTGGTGTGCTGGACCACGGCGGTCGGCTCGACTACGGCGGGCGGGGAGACGAGTCCGGTGGGGGTGGGCATAGTGGGGAGCTTCGGGCGGAACATGGCGGTTCTCCCTTCGCGGGTGGTTACTTGGTGAGGGCGGTGTCGATGGCGGGGGCGAGGACGCTGTCGGCCAGGAGGTAGCCGCCGAGGAGGAGGACGGCGACGAGCCACCAGGGCGGGCGGAGGAACTTGACGCCGAGGTAGCCGACGACGGCGAGGGCGAACCAGAGCGGGACTTCCATGGCGGGGTCTCCTAGCGGACGCGGCAGCGGTGGGTCCGGGCGGCGAGCTGAGCAGCGGCGGAGCTGGAGTAGTCGGCGGACCAGCCGCAGCGGTCGGCGGTGCACACGGCGGCGTGCTTGGTCTGGCCGTTGCGGTCGCGGTGGGTGCCGATCTGCACGGGGCCGATGCGCATCACGGAGTGGAAGTGGTCGCGGGCGGGCATCAGTCGTTCTCCTTCCGGGCGGTGGTGGGGTCGGGGAAGCTGGCGCGGATACCGGCGGCGGTGCCCGGGTCGGTGGTGCGCTGGGCGGCTTCCTCGGCGAGCAGGTGGGCGAGGTAGGGCCGGTCGGCGGCGGTCATCTCGCGGGCGCCGTCGAGGTAGTCCGAGGCGGTCAGGTCGGCGGGGTCGGGGGTCATCTGTTGTCCTGCCTTCCGGATCAGGCGAGCTGGGCGGCGATGGCGTCGGCGAGGTGGGGCGGAACGCCGAGGCGGGTGCGCAGGGTGTCGGTGTCGATCGGGGCGCCGGTTCGGTCGCGGTACTCGGCGGCGACCTTGCGGGCGTGGTCGACGAGGACGGCGGGAACCGCGGGCGCCGGGTCGGCGGGCGGCAGTGCCGGGGCTTCCTCCACCGGGGCGGGCGTGGGCTCCGGGGCAGACACGGGCTCGGGGGCGGGGTCGGGGTCGGTGGCCATGAGGGGTTCCGGGTTCGGGGCGGGTGCCGGCGGGGCGGGCGTCGGGTGCTTGGCGGAGTGCGCGAGGAGGGTGCCGCCGAGGAAGGCGAGCGCGGGCCACCCGGCGATGCCGAGGCGGAGCAGGGCGGGCGGGTCGGCCAGGTCGAGGAACCCGGCGGTCGCGACGTTCGCGCCGAGCGAGGCGAACAGGGCGATGAGGAACCAGCACCAGGCCAGCCGCGACGGACCCTCGGAACGGAGTCGTCGCCAGGCGGCGACCAGGAGCAGGTCCACGCTGATCGGGTAGGCCCAGGCCTTCCAGCCGTCCTGTCCGGCAGCGGCGGCCAGGTCGTGCAGGTGGGCGAAGGACAGAGCTCCGGCGATGACGGCCTGGACCAGAACGGCGTCCACCCGCAGGCGGGCGGCCATCAGGATCCCTCCGCGAGCGGCGGCTCGGGGAGCGAGGCAGCCAGGGAGGGACTGACGGCTTCGACGAAGTCGAGGTCGGCGCCGGTGGTGTCGGCGTAGAGGGCGAGCTGGCCGAGCAGCAGGACGGTGCGGGCGAAGTCCTCGCAGTCGGGGCACATGACGGGGGTTCTCCCTTCATCAGGCATGGCAGGGGTAGGGACCTGGCGCGAAGGCGGTCGCGCCGACCGGGGAGCGGGAGGTGTCAGGCCGTAGCGGGAGCTGTCTTGGACAGCGGCACCGGAGTCTCAGGGGGGCCGGTCAGCTCGGGCCGGTAGGCGGCCAGTTCGGGCAGGTCCGGGGTGCGGTCGGCGTGCCGGTTGCAGGTGTTGACGGCCTGGCGCAGGGAGGTGTGCGGGGCGCGGATGCGGTGCCAGCCTCCGGTGGAGTCCCCGGCGATGGCGATCCCGCGCAGTTCGGCGGGGATCTGGATGGCGGCCAGGACGGCGTCCGGGGAGATGTCCCCGAAGGCCATGTTCGCGGAGGTCTCGTCGTTGACGCGGTGGGCGGTACGTGCGGTGAGCTGGGCACGGAGCATGGTGATGCCCTTGCCGAGTTCGGAGCCGAAGCGCTGCCCGCAGATCTCCAGGTAGATACCGGCCGCGCGGCCGAGCTGGGCGAGACGGACCAAGGAAGTGATGATGCGGTCGCGGCGCTTCTCCTCGTCCTTGCTGGCGAACAGGGCGAGTTCGGCGACCTCGTCGACCAGGACCACGACCGGCACGGGCCGCAGGTGTGCGGGCAGGTCCCAGATGTCGGCGGCTATCTCCGCATCCGGCACGGCGGCGGTGATGCGCTGCTCGGCGCGGATGAGCCGATAGACGCCCTCCATGCGGGACACGAGCGCATCCAGCAGCTCGGCGGCGGTGTCCGGGTTGTCGGCGAGGGCGGAGAACCGGCGGGCCAGGGGGAACAGCTCCACTCCCTGCTTGCAGTCGATCCCGACCAGGGCGACATCCATCGGGGCGAGCCCGGCGACCAGGTTGCGCTGATAGACGGACTTGCCCGACTCGGTGGCGCCCAGGGTGAGGGCGTGCGGGACGGCACGGTAGTCCCGGTAATGCACCGAGCCGTCCTCACGCAGGGCCACCGGCACGCACATGGGACGGGTGTCGAGCTTGGCGGGCATCTGCACCCGCTTGAGGACGTCATAGCCGGTCATCCGCACTTCCACCACACCCGAGCGCACCTCACGCGAGGTGACCCCGTACATCGAGAACGAGTGCCGAAGCCGGTCCGAGGCGGCGGCGACGTCGAAGGCGTCCTGTCCCGGGCGCAGACCCAGCCGCAGGACCAGGCCGGTCCGGGTCGGCCGGAAGCGCAGAATGCGCGGCGGACGGGACTCCGGCACAGGCCGGTTGGCCACCCGGGCCAGGGCCAGGCGCCAGCGCGAGGGCGGGACGGTCAGACCGCAGGCGTCCATGACGGAGGCGTAGCGGACCAGGACCCGCAGACTCGCGAAGGTGACGCCGAAGGTCATCCAGTACCAGGCGGGGCGCCGCCACCGCAGGAGACCCGCAGCAGCGACGACCAGCACCAGCGCGACCGTCAAGGCGGTCATGATCAGGCCGCCTTGGGCTTCGCGGCAGCCTCCACGAGCGAGGTGACGGCGACCGCGCGGAAGGCGATGCCGTGCCGCTTCTGGCCGTTGAAGTCGTTCTCCCACGGCCGCGCGATCAGGCCCGTGAGCGCGACCGGCGTGCCCATGGCCAGCTCACCCGTGATGCCCGGCTCCGGCACGGTGATGGACAGGATCTCCACCTCGTCGTTCGCCGCGAACATCACGTCCACGGTCATCAGCTTCGCACCGGTCTCCATGTCGGTGGCGATCTCGCCCGTACGGCGGTCCTTGACCTTCGGCTGCGGCGTCTTAGCGACCATCACGGTCGCAGAGGCGGTGTCCACGGGAATCTGACGCATGATGGAACTCCCTTGAAGAGGGGTGAGAGCGGCGTACTTGCTTGGCGGTGGGTCGCCGCTCTCGTACGTTGGCTGTAACCGGCAGCAAAGCCACAGGCGTTTGCGCTTCCAACTGGTGCGCACCAATAGATTGCATCTGGTGCGCACCAGATGTCAAGCAGTGTCGCTGTGTTGGCGTCTCAACTCGCCTTACTGCGACGGTTCCAGGGAACCGCTTCTGCCAACGCCCCGGTAGCCAACAGGGGTTAACACCTGACGCGTTAACCCCTTCGGACCTGCGCTGATGTGAGGCATGCTGCTATGAGGTCTCTTAACCCAGTCAGGGCGGCGTGACGTGACGAACGGACTCAAGGCAGCAAGGAGCGCACGGGAGTGGTCGCAAGAGCGGCTGGTTCGGGAGATCGAGCGGCACGCGCGACAGCACATGCTCGACGTCGCGTCGACAGCCAGCCTCCGCGTGTACGTCTCCGAGTGGGAGAACGGCCGACGCACCATCTCGGCGCGCTACGCCAAGATACTGCGCACACTGCTCGGCATCACCGACGACGAACTATTCGGTAGGGCTGAGCTGTTGGCCCCATCGACCATGACGGACGGATACGACGACCTCATGGGCCGGATAGACGCTGCTCGCAGCATCAGCCTGACCATGGTGAACACCTTCATGGACCAGACAGAGCTACTCAGGACCATGGATCGGCAGCTGGGTGCCGCGAGTCTCGTCGACCAAATGACAGCCCACCTGGCGACTCTCGAGGACGCCCTCACCTTCGCCGTGCTCCCGGAGACCCGACGCCCTGTTGCTCGGGCATTGGCCGGCGCAGCGACATTGGCGGCCTGGCAAGCGCTCGACGTGGGCGCCGTAGAACGAGCCTGGCGGCACTACGAATTGGGCAAACGAGCCGCGCAAGAGGCCGAAGAGCCGATGTACTTGGCGCACGCCACCGCCGAGCAGGCATACGTGCTCTGTGACGCAGGGCGGGCGCCCATGGCAGTGGAACTGATACGCGACGCGCAGCGACTCGGTGGCAAGACCATGTCCCCGCGCCTCACAGCCTGGCTGTACGCGGCCGAGGCCGAGATCTGCGCCCGGGCGGGCCTGCCCGACGACTGCCAGCGCTCGCTAGAGAACGCCATGCGATCCCTGCCCCCGGGCGAGGAAGCCCGTGATCCGGACATGCTGAGCATCTTCCTGAACGAAGGGCATCTCACCAGGTGGCGCGGCAACGCGCTCGCCCTGATCGGTGACGACGAGGCGGTGGGCAGTCTCTACACAGCGCTCGACAATGCCGACCCCACATTCATACGGGCGTCCGCCGGACTACGTTGCGATCTCGCCCAGGCCCACATAGCCCGCGGCGAATACGACCAGGCGCACGAGCACCTTCGCCAGGCCCGCTTGACGGCGAACCGCACGGGGTCCGTCCGTCAGCGGCGGAGGATCGAGCAGCTCACGCAGCGGTTGTAGGCGAAGCGCCGGAGGACAGAACATGCAGCAGGGCCACCAGCGTTCCCGAGCCCATGAGTTCACCGCGCGCCATCAGCCCGGGGATGTCCGAGAGCGGCACCCAAGCGATGTGTCCTGCCTCTTCCAGGTCCGTCGGTTCCCCGACGAGCTTGGCGCCCTGACCCACGAAGATCTCATGCGGTGAGTCGACCATGCCCACCATGGGCTGGTAGGTGACCACGTGCTCAAGAGCTTCAGGCCGCCAGCCGGTCTCTTCTTCGACTTCCCGAAGCGCAGTCTGCAGAGGGTCTTCCCCCTCTTCGACGATGCCGCCTGGGAGCTCCCATCCGAAGGAGTCGGGCACGAAGCGATAGCGCCACATCATGAGGACGCGGTCCTGGTCATCGATGACGGCGGCGATGGCCACGTGATGCAGCTTCACCACGTGATGCTCGAAGCGCTCGACTCCTGGCGGCTCGACATCGACCAGGCTGAGCTTGACCCAGCGGTTGTCGTACAGGGTGCGCTCACCATGGATCTGCCAAGGCTCCAGATCTGCCGGCGCTTCGGTGGTCACGGACCGATCGGGCACACGGTAGGAGCTGCGGCCATGCACCTCGATGACGCCCTCAGTGATGAGCTTCGCGAGCACCTGGCGCAACGCCGTGCGGCCGATGCCCAGCTCCTCGGACAGCGTCCGCTCAGAAGGGATCTTGGAACCAGGCAGGTACTTCCCCGTCGAGATCCACTCACGGATCGTGCGGTAGACCCGCTCTGACTTCGGTCCCATCCGGTGAGCACACTCCTTGTTGGTTGAGTTGCGGTGACGGGACCAAGCGTAGCTACAAGCTACTCACGTGAGTAGGCACGAGCCGAACCAGACGATCACCGACGAGCGCGGTACAACTTTCCCTACTTCATCAAGTGCCCGCGCACGGCGCGGGCGCGCGCCGCCTCTGCGGCGCGGCCTGCCTCCTGTCTGCGCCCCGGCTGGCCGCGCCCGGCGGCGCGCTCGGCGGCTGCGGGCATGAAGAGGGATACACCCTCTGTGGCTGGGGCGGTCGGCTCCACGGCTTTAGGCAGCCACTTTGGGGCGAGCCTCTAAGATCATGGCCCCAACGTCGTGCTTTACGGGCAGGTCCACTGACTGCCCGACTCGCCATCAGCTTACGGGGCCATGATCACTCGCCCCAAAGCAGCTCCAGCCCAAAGCCGCTACGCCGACCTCCGTTTCTTAGCCTGACTTGAGGGGGTCGTACCCGAGAGCATCGGAAGCGGCATAGAGGAATTTCAGATAGCTTCTGTGTGCTGCCGACACCTTGAGCTCAATCTTCTCAATACGGCTCACCACCTCGCTATCCGGCACTTCATCGACTCCCTGCAACGCTTCGAGCAGGGCACTCCTATACTCGCCAAGGGCACCCCCTGCCTTCACTACCGCAGAGGTAACCTCTAACGGTCCCTCAACGTAAACGACAGACTCTTCATGTTCTAGCCTTTTCTGCCGCTCGAAGGCCTGACCGTATAGACGCCTAGTCCCCTCCAAACATTCCGAGCGAGAATCGGGAAATTCAAGCGCCAATTCCAATTGGCGCTTTGCATCTTGATACAGCTCAAAGGAATTACGGAAACCCTCGGCATAAGCCACGTATGCGGCACGGCGAGGCTCTCGGAGGGATTTTTGCAGATCCGCTCGAAGTTGCATGCGAGTTTGTGATCGGCCGAGAAGTGCAGCTATCGCCGCAGCTCCGCCGGTTCCAACCGCCCCCACAGTCGCGCCAAGCACGGCCGCCAGTCCTGAATCCATGCCATGAGTCTTACCGGCGGATACTCCCGCGTACACAAGCTGCGGGTCAGGGGGACACACCCCTACCGATCCCACCCCTGCCGGACTGGGCCGTCTCCGGGCCGTCCGGCAGTGGCCAACGTCGACAAGCGACGACAGACAGCGCACACATCAGCGCAGGTCAGCCCAACACCCCACAGCATCAGTCGACTTGAGCACCCGTTGAAACCAGTTCTAGTTATAGTGGGCAACGGCCGTGGGACGGAGGGCACATGAAGCGCAGCCAGGACCGCGAACACGGGGCAGCGGTGTACGACCACGGAGGCGGGGTCCGCTCCGTCGAAGTGCCCATCCCGGACAACCCGCTCGGCCACACCCTCGTGTACGTCGTCGACACCGATCGCGGGCCGGTGCTGATCGACACCGGCTGGGACGACCCGACGTCCTGGGACACCCTCGCCGAGGGGCTGACGGCGTGCGGCACCTCGGTCGGCGAGATCCACGGGGTCGTCATCACCCACCACCACCCCGACCACCACGGCCTGTCAGGCCGGGTGCGTGAGGTGTCCGGCGCGTGGATCGCGATGCACGCGGCGGACCTGGCGATCGTCCGCAGGACGCGCGAGACCCGGCCCGAGCGCTGGTTCACCTACATGACGGCGAAACTCACGGCTGCCGGGGCGCCGGAGGAGCATGTGGCGCCGCTGCGTACGGCACCCCGCCGCGCCCTGCCCGGCCTCTCCCCCGCCCTGCCGGACCGCGAGATCGTCCCCGGCGAACTCCTCGACCTCCCCGGCCGTCGCCTGCGCGCGATCTGGACGCCGGGCCACACCCCGGGTCACGTGTGCCTCCATCTGGAGGAGGCACACCCCGGCCAACTACCGGGCCACGGGCGCCTGTTCTCCGGCGATCACGTGCTCCCGGAGATCACGCCCCACATCGGCCTCTACGAGGATCCGGACGACGCCACCGTCACCGACCCCCTCGGCGACTACCTCGACTCCCTCGAACGCGTCGGCCGTCTCGCCCCCGCGGAGATCCTCCCCGCCCACCAGCACGCGTTCACGGACGCGGCCGCTCGCGTACGGCAACTCCTCACCCACCACGAGGACCGCCTCACCGACCTCCTCTCCCTCCTGGCCACCCCCCTCACCCCCTGGCAACTCGCCGAACGCATGGAGTGGAACCGGCCCTGGGCCGACATCCCGCACGCCTCCCGCAACATCGCCGTCTCCGAGGCGGAGGCCCACCTGCGCCGCCTGGTGAAACTGGGGCGCGCGGAGGCGGTGGCGGGGAGCGAGCCGGTGACGTACGTGGCGGTGTAATGCGCTCGCCCGGCGGGACGGTCACGCCATGGCCCCCCGCGGGCCCCCGTCCAGATCGGCCACTCCGAGGACGACGCCTCCCACCGCGGCCCGGACGGCACCTGGCCGCTTTCGTCCCGCGCCCTGTTCCTGCCCTTCGGCGGAGAGACGCCCCGCGCCTCCCAGCCGGCTAGGCCATGAACGAGCGGATCAACTCCTCTGCCGCACCCAGCAGTTCCACCTCCGCCCGGCTCATCGTCGGGTTGAGCGCGCGGCGGCGCCGGGCCTCGGTCAGGCCCTCCTCCGTGAGGTCCGACGGGTCGGTGAGGAGGGCCGCCAGCATGGCGCGGGCGGGGTCGGCGTAAGGCTCGTCGGAGAGGGCGACCTGGGCGAGGATGATCGCGGACATGCCCCAGTCGAGCCCTGGTTCACCCCTCTCGGCGGTGCCCCAGTCGATCACGCGGGGGCCGGTGTCGGTGACGATCACGTTCTCGGGGTGCAGGTCCAGGTGGATGACGCGGCCGGGGACGGCGTGCAGCCGGCGCAGAAGTCCGGCGAGGACGGTCCCCGCGTCCTCGGCACTCAGGGCGCCCTCCGCGTACGCCCCCACCATGGTCGGCCCGTCAAGCCGCTCCATCACCAGGTCCGTACGGGAGTCGGACGGCCGTACCCGGGGCACCGGGTAACCGTGTCCACGTACGTACTCCATCAGCGCCCCCTCGGCCGCCGCGTCCCCCCACCCCTCCCGGTCGCGGCGCAGCACCCACGCCTCGTCGATCTCGTACACGTCGGCCGTACGGCCCGAGCCGAGCAGTCTCCCCGTGGTTGGCATGATCCGAACCTACCGGCGAGCACGGGCGGCCCTCAGCCGTCTTCCTACCTGCCGGTAGAGTGGCCCGGTCGTCATCACACCCGTACAGGGGGAAGCCGGTGCAAATCCGGCGCTGACCCGCAACCGTGAGCCGTCCGTCCAGGCCGGCGAGCCGGATCGCCCCGCACGGGACACATGACCGGCTCACACGTGCGTCGGCACCCGCCGCCGCACGGCACCGTCGAGGTCTACGGAGCCGAGCCGCCGGGGTGTCCCGTGCTGCCCGGCCCGCTGGGCACAAGGGAGAGAGGCACCCGCCGCTCATGAACGTCCGCCGCAGCGCCGCGGTCCTGGCCGCCACCACCGTGATCGGCGCCGCCGCACCCGCCGTCGCCGCACCCCCGTCCCCGTCCCCGTCCGTGGCGATACCCTCCGGCCTCTACGGCAGCGCCGACCCGACGTACGACGGTGTCTGGCGCCAGTCCCTCGCTCTGCTCGCCCAGCACACCGTGGAGGTGAAGCCCGCCGCCAAGGCGGTGGACTGGCTGGCCGGACAGCAGTGCGCGAGCGGCGCGTTCGCCGCCTTCCGCGCCGACGCCGCGAAGCCGTGCGACCCCAAGGTCGTGGTCGACACCAACAGCACGGCCGCCGCCGCTCAGGCCCTCGCCGCCCTCGGCGGACACGCCACCGCCGTCGACAAGGCCGTGACCTGGCTGAAGTCCGCCCAGAACACGGACGGCGGCTGGGGCTTCACCCCCGGCGGCCCCAGCGACACCAACTCGACGTCCGTCGCCGTCGGCGCCCTCGTGGCCGCCGGTGAGAAGCCCGCGGAGGTCACCAAGGGCGGCAAGTCGCCGTACGACCTGCTGGCGAAGTGGTCCATCCCCTGCGGCGCGGGCGACGGCGGCGCGCTCGCCTACCAGCCCGACAAGAAGGGCAAGCTGGCGGCCAACGCGGACGCTACGGCCGCCGGTGTCCTCGCCGGCGTCGGCAAGGGTTTCGTGACGACCGCCGGCCAGGCCCCGAAGGACAGCCGCGCCTGCGCCGACTCCGACCGGCAGCTCACCCCCTCGCAGGTCGCGGCCAACGGCGCCTCCTACCTCGCCGAAGCCACCCAGGGCGGCTTCCTGAAGTCCGTGCTCCCCGGCGCCGAGGACCAGCCCGACTACGGCAACACGGCCGACGCGGTCGTCTCCCTCGCCGCGCAGGGGTCGACCGCCGCCGCGCGCAAGCCGTACGCCTGGCTGGAGAAGCACGCCACCGCCTGGGCGAAGCAGAGCGGCCCCGCGGCCTACGCCCAGCTCGTCCTCGCGGCGCACACGCTGGGCACCGACCCACGCGACTTCGGCGGCACGGACCTGGTGAAGCAGCTCAACACGACGGGGCCGGCGCCGGCGAAGTCCGACGACGCCGCTGAGCAGGCTGCCGAGAAGGACGGCGAGAAGGGCTTCGGCGTCTGGTGGACCGTCGGCGTCCTGTTCGTCGCCGGCATCGGCATCGGTTTCCTCCTGAGCGGCCGGAACCGGGGGCGGCAGCCGTGATCCGCCGCGTTGTGCTGCTGATGGCCACGCTGTCGCTGGCCCTGGCGGCCGGCACGGTCCAGGCCCAGGCCGCCGGTTACCGCTACTGGTCCTTCTGGGAACGCGACGGCGACCACTGGACCTACGCCACCCAGGGCCCCTCCACCGCCCGCCCCTCAGACGGCGACGTCCAGGGATTCCGCTTCGCCGTCAGCGCGGACTCCGGCGACGCGACCCGGCCGCGCGGCGAGGCACCCTTCACGGAGATCTGCGCGAAGACGCCGGCGCGGGACGACCGCAAGCGCGTGGCTCTGGTCATCGACTTCGGCACGACCGCGGACGCCCCTTCGGGCGAGACACCGCCCGCCCCGCGGACGGCCTGCGCGGTGGTCCGCACGGACGCGACCACGGCGGAGGCCCTCGCCTCGGTGGCCAAGCCCCTGCGCTACGACACGAACGCCCTGTTGTGCGCGATCGGGGGGTATCCGCGGAAGGGGTGCGGTGAGCAGGTGAGCGGGGCGGTGAAGCCGACGGCGGACGCGAAGAAGTCGCAGGAGGGCGGCGGCCCGTCCGTCGGCCTCCTCGGCGGCGCGGTGGTGGTCGCGGCACTGGCGGGCGCAGCGGTCTGGCAGGCACGCCGCCGTGCGTAGCTTCGGCCGGACCGGCATCTCGACGGAGAGCGGCACCCCGCAAGCGCCGGCCATCGCACCCACCCCCCGACACCAGCGCGCCGCGCAACTCCACCCCGGCGCCTGGTGGCTCTGGTCCCTGTCCCTCGGCACCGCGGCCACCCGCACCACCAACCCCCTCCTCCTCGCTCTCCTCCTCACCACCTCCGCCTACGTCGTCGCCACCCACCGCGCCCCCACCCCCACCGCCCGCTCCTACACCGCCTTCCTCAAGCTCGCCCTCGCCGTTCTCCTCATCCGCCTCCTCTTCGCCGTCGTCCTCGGCTCCCCCGTCCCCGGCACGCAGGTGATCGTCACCCTCCCCGAAGTCCCCCTCCCCCACTGGGCCCAGGGCATCCGCCTCGGCGGCAGGGTCACCGCCGAAGGCCTCCTCTTCGCGCTGTACGACGGACTGAAGCTGGCCACCCTCCTCGTCTGCGTGGGCGCGGCGAACGCCCTCGCCAGTCCCACCCGTCTGCTGAAGTCCCTCCCCGGCGCCCTGTACGAGATGGGCGTGGCCGTCGTCGTCGCCCTCGCCTTCGCCCCGAACCTCATCGCCGACGTGCAACGCCTGCGCGCCGCCCGCCGCTTGCGCGGCCGCCCGGACAGGGGCCTGCGCGGACTGCTCCAAGTGGGCCTCCCCGTCCTGGAGGGCGCCCTGGAGCGCTCGGTCGCGCTCGCCGCCGCGATGGACGCGCGCGGTTACGGCCGCACCGCCGACGTCCCCGCATCCGTCCGCCGTACGACCACCGCCCTGACCCTGGGCGGCCTGCTCGGCGTCTGCGCGGGAACGTACGGTCTGCTCACCGCCGCGGGCGGCACCTACGGCCTGCCCTTCCTGCTCACCGGGCTCGCCGCCGCCCTCGCGGGCCTGCGCCTCGGAGGTCGGCGTTCCCCGCGCACCCGCTACCGTCCGGACGTCTGGAACGTTCGCGCCTGCCTGGTCGCCGCGTCCGGCGTGGCCGTCGCCGCCCTCCTCACCGTCGCCGCCTCCACCGACCCGACGGCCCTGCACCCGAGCACCATCCCCCTGGTCGCGCCCTCCCTTCCCCTGTGGCCCGCCGCGGCGGTCCTCCTCGGCCTCCTCCCCGCCTTCCTCGCCCCCACCCCCACGCCGAAGGAGCCGTCGTGATCCGCTTCCAGGACGTCTCCGTGACGTACGACGGAGCCACCGAACCCACCGTCCGCGGCGTCGACTTCGAAGTGCCGGAGGGTGAACTCGTCCTCCTCGCGGGCCCGTCGGGTGTCGGCAAGTCGACGGTCCTCGGAGCCGTCAGCGGACTCGTCCCGCACTTCACCGGCGGCACCCTGCGCGGTCGCGTCACGGTCGCCGGCCGGGACACCAGCACCCACAAGCCGCGTGAACTGGCCGACGTGGTGGGGACGGTGGGCCAGGACCCGCTGTCGCACTTCGTCACCGACACCGTCGAGGACGAACTCGCCTACGGCATGGAGTCGTTGGGGCTGCCGCCCGCGGTCATGCGGCGCCGCGTCGAGGAAACCCTCGACCTTCTCGGCCTGGCCGATCTCCGGGACCGTCCGATCGCCACCCTCTCCGGTGGCCAGCAGCAGCGCGTCGCGATCGGCTCGGTCCTCACCCCGCACCCCAGGGTCCTCGTCCTCGACGAGCCGACGTCGGCCCTGGACCCGGCGGCCGCGGAGGAGGTCCTTGCGGTCGTCCAGCGCCTGGTGCACGACCTCGGCACGACCGTCCTCATGGCCGAACACCGCCTGGAACGCGTCATCCAGTACGCCGACCAGGTCGCCCTCCTGCCCGGCCCCGGCGAGGCGCCGGTCCTGGGCAGCCCGGCGGAGGTGATGGCCGTGTCACCGGTGTACCCACCCGTCGTGGGCCTCGGCCGCCTCGCGGGCTGGTCCCCGCTGCCGCTGACGGTCCGCGACGCCCGGCGGCGGGCGGGTGGCCTGCGGGAGCGACTCGAGGAACGGCAGGGCGACATCGCCTTCGAGGGGCGCGCGGCTGCGACATCGGCCGGACTCTCCGAGCCGGTGGGCGCCCCGCCCCGTCGCTGGTTCCGACGCGCCCCGAAGGCACAGGACACCCCCCGCTCCCCTGACCCGGCAGAAGTGCGCGCCCTCGCCGTCCGCCGCGCCCGCGTCCAGGCGCTGCGCCACGTCGACCTCACCGTCACCCCCGGCGAGACGGTCGCCCTCATGGGCCGCAACGGCGCCGGGAAGTCCACTCTCCTCAACACACTCGTCGGACTCGTCGAGCCGTCCTCCGGGTCCGTGCGCGTGGGCGGCGCCGTCCCCCACCGCACCGCGCCCCGCGACCTCGTCCGCCGCGTCGGCCTCGCCCCGCAGGAACCACGCGACCTGCTGTACGCCGACACGGTCGCCGCCGAGTGCACGGCGGCCGACCGGGACGCGGGCGCCGACCCCGGCACGTGCCGGGCGCTCGTCTCGGACCTGCTCCCCGGCATCACCGACGGCACCCACCCGCGCGACCTCTCCGAGGGCCAGCGCCTCGCGCTCGCGCTGGCCGTGGTCCTCACCGCGCGCCCGCCCCTCCTCCTCCTGGACGAGCCGACCCGGGGCCTGGACTACGCGGCCAAGTCCCGCCTGGTGACCGTCCTGCGCGAGCTCGCCGCCGCAGGTCACGCCATCGTCCTGGCCACGCACGACGTCGAACTCGCCGCCGAGCTCGCCCACCGGGTCGTCCTCCTGGCCGACGGCGAGGTGATCGCCGACGGCCCGACAGCGGAGGTCGTCGTCTCCTCCCCCTCCTTCGCGCCCCAGGTGACGAAGATCCTGGCCCCGCAGCAGTGGCTCACGGTCGCGCAGGTACGGAGGGCTCTCGCATGAGCCCTGAACCTGTACGTCGTCCTGACCCTGTACGTCCTGACCCTGTACGTCCTGACCCTGCGCGGCCTGACCCTGTGAACTCTCCCCCCGCACTTCCGACCCGCGCCACCGACCCCCAGGCCCGTGCCGTCCGTCTCGGACCCCGGTCGCTCGCCGCCCTCGTCCTGGTCAGCACGGTCGGGGTCGTCGCGTTCGGCTGGCCCTTTCTCGCGCCGCCCGCCTCGCAGCTCACCGCGCACGCGCAGGACGCGCCATGGCTTTTCGCGGGTCTGCTGGTCCTGCTGGTCGCGGTCGTCGGGGCGACGATCTCCGAGTCGGGGCTGGGAGCGAAGGCGGTGGCCATGCTCGGTGTGCTGGCGGCGACGGGGGCGGCCCTGCGTCCGATCGGCGCGGGCACGGCCGGCATCGAGCCGATGTTCTTCCTGATGGTGCTCAGCGGCCGGGTCCTCGGCCCCGGCTTCGGCTTCGTGCTCGGCTCGGTCACGATGTTCGCGTCCGCCCTGCTCACGGGCGGGGTGGGCCCGTGGATGCCGTTCCAGATGCTGTCGATGGGCTGGTTCACCATGGGCGCGGGCCTGCTGCCGGGCGTGGACCGCCTGCGCGGCCGGGCCGAGCTGCTGCTGCTCGCCGGGTACGGCTTCCTGGCCGCCTTCGCCTACGGCACGGCCATGAACATGCAGGGCTGGCCCTTCATGGACCGCAACGCCTCGTCCATCGCGTTCGACCCGGACGCCACGGTCGCCGCGAACGTGGCCCGTTTCGTCGCGTACTGCCTGGCCACGTCCCTCGGCTGGGACCTGGGCCGGGCGGTCGTGACCGTCGTGCTGACCCTCACCCTCGGCCCGGCGGTTCTGAGGGCGCTGCGCCGCGCCACCCGTCGGGCGGCCTTCGAGACCCAGGTCACTTTCGAGGCCCCCAGGCCGTGAACCGGCCCACATGACGCAGCTCACCTACGAGCCGGGGCCGTACCCGCGACAGCCTGTCATGCACGCGGACCAAGCCCCTCCGACCTGCGTATTGAGAGCCAGGTCACAAAACTGGGCGTCCGCCCGGATGCGGCCACGACTAGTAAAAGCGGTCATTGCGGACATCTTTCGAGCCTGCTTCTGTGGATGACGTCGCACGGCGCCGACAAGCCCACGGGCCTCGGCGCCGACGCATGTCCGTGACACCCCCGGTGTCCGCGACGCCCCCCGTCCCCGAAGAAACAGGTTCTCCGTGTCCGTCGCTTTCATCCGCCGCGTCGCTTCCCCCAAGAAGGCCCTCACCACCGCCGCCGTGGCCGCCGCCACCGCCGGTATGGCCCTGACCGCGGCGCCCGCTCACGCGGCCACCACGGCCTCGGCCTCCGAGGCCCGGGCGGTCGCGCACCAGATGATCCCCGACGCCGCGCAGTACAACGCCTTCTCCAGGATCGTCCAGCACGAGAGCGGCTGGAACGTCAACGCCACCAACGCCTCCTCCGGCGCCTACGGCCTGGTCCAGGCCCTGCCGGGCTCCAAGATGGCCTCGGCCGGTTCCGACTGGAAGACCAACGCCAAGACGCAGATCAAGTGGGGCCTGGACTACATGAAGTCCCGCTACGGCAGCCCGGTCGGCGCCTGGAACTTCTGGCAGGCCAACGGCTGGTACTGAGCCGGCCGAGCCTCCCCCGCACGTGAAGGCGGCGGCCCTCAATCCCCCGGGGCCGCCGCCTTCACTCATGTCACGGGTCATGTCGTGACCCGCAGCTCCTTCACCCCGTTGATCCACGCGGACCGCAGCCTGCGCGGATCACTCACCAGCCGCAGCCCGGGCATCGCGTCCGCGATCGCGTTGAAGATGAGGTCGATCTCGAGGACGGCGAGGGACTTGCCGAGGCAGTAGTGGGGCCCGCCGCCACCGAACCCCAGGTGGGGATTGGGGTCTCGGGTGATGTCGAAGGCGTCCGGGTTCTCGAAGACGTCGGGATCGTGGTTGGCCGAGGCGTAGAAGATCCCGACCCGGTCCCCCTTCCTGATCCGCTTTCCCCCGAGCTCGGTGTCCTGGGTCGCCGTCCGCTGGAAGGAGACCACGGGCGTCGCCCACCGCACGATCTCCTCGGCGGCGGTCGAGGGCCGCTCCCGCTTGTAGAGCTCCCACTGCTCGGGGTGGGTGAGGAAGGCGTGCATCCCGTGGGTGATGGCGTTACGGGTGGTCTCGTTGCCCGCCACGGCCAGCATCAGCACGAAGAACCCGAACTCGTCGGAACGGAGGCTGCCCTCGTCCTCGGCGGTCACCAGCGTGCTGACGATGTCCTTGGCCGGGCACTGCTTGCGGTCGGCGGCCATGTTCATGGCGTAGGCGATGAGCTCGGTGGCCGACTCCCGGCCGACCTCCTCGGTGATCGCGTACTCCGGGTCGTCGTACGCGATCATCTTGTTGGACCAGTCGAAGATCTTGGCCCGGTCGTCCTGAGGGATCCCGATCAGCTCGGCGATGGCCTGGAGGGGCAGCTCACAGGCGACGGACGTGACGAAGTCGAAGTCGCCGGACTGCGCCCGGGCCCCCGCGACGATGTCGTGCGCCCTCTGCC
The DNA here is from genome assembly GCF_000720255.1 of Streptomyces griseus subsp. griseus. Classification (GTDB taxonomy): domain Bacteria; phylum Actinomycetota; class Actinomycetes; order Streptomycetales; family Streptomycetaceae; genus Streptomyces; species Streptomyces griseus_I. Next base: position 680,275 of record NZ_JOJE01000001.1, read on the forward strand.
GCAGCCGCTCCCCCAGCGCCCGGATGGCCCTCGGCGTGAACACGCGCTGCACGATCTGCCGTACCCGGGTGTGCTCGGGCGGGTCCATGTTCAGCAGGATCAGCCGCTGGGCGTCGATCGCGTCGCGTTCGATGTGCTCGTTGAAGCGGATGATCGCGGTGTTGAGGGACGACGAGAAGATCTCCGGGTGCGTGGAGACGTACTTGACGTCCGCGTGCCGGGTCACGGCCCAGTAGCCCTCGTCCTCGAAGCCGGCCACGTTCCCCGACTGCGGGATCCAGCGGACCGGCTCGGCCCGGCGCAGTTCGGCGAATTCCGGGAGAGGCACACGGTGGTGCAGCAGGTCGGGGTCGGTGAAGTCGAACCCGTCGGGCAGCGCTGGACAGGGCATGGGCAGCTCCAGCCATCTGACGGTCCATCAGAAACAGGGGTGCGGTGAAGGTAGTTCAGGAGCCTGAAGCCTGCAAGACCCTTGCGGTGACGCACATCACGTCCGCAGACTGCTCCACAGAGAACTAGAACACGTACTAGTTCCACCCTCATGCTCGGGTACGTTCGGAGGAGAGGACCCGCACCCATGGCCGCCGAACCCGTCATCGTAGAAGCCGTCCGCACCCCCATCGGCAAGCGCGGCGGCGCGCTCGCCAACCTGCACCCCGCCTACCTGCTGGGCGAGACCTACCGCGAACTCCTCGGCCGTACCGGCATCCCCGCCGACTGCGTCGAGCAGATCGTCGGCGGCACGGTGACCCACGCCGGCGAACAGTCCATGAACCCCGCCCGAACGGCCTGGCTGACCATGGGCCTGCCCTACGAGACGGCCGCGACGACGGTCGACGCCCAGTGCGGCTCCTCCCAGCAGGCGTCCCACATGACGGCCAACATGATCGCGGCGGGCGTCATCGACGTCGGCATCAGCTGCGGCGTCGAGTCGATGTCACGCGTCCCGCTGGGCTCCGGCTCCAAGCACGGCCCGGGAAAGCCGTTCCCGGAGGAGTGGAACGTGGACCTCCCGAACCAGTTCGAGGCGGCGGAACGCATCGCACGCCACCGGCGCCTGACGCGGGAGAACGTCGACACGCTCGGGCTGCTCTCCCAGGAGCGTGCCGCCAACGCCTGGTCCGAGGAACGCTTCAAGCGGGAGACCTTCGCGGTCCAGGTCCCGACAACGGAGGAGGAACAGGCCTCCGGCCAGGGCATGTGGCGCCTGGTGGACCGCGACGAGGGGCTCCGCGACACGACGATGGAGGCGCTGTCCGGCCTCAAGGCGATCATGCCGTCGGCGGTGCATACGGCGGGCAACTCGTCCCAGATCTCCGACGGCGCGGCGGCGATCATGTGGGCGTCCAAGCGGATGGCACGCGCCCTGAAACTCAAGCCGAGGGCACGGATCGTCGCGCAGGCCCTGGTCGGCGCCGACCCCCACTTCCACCTCGACGGCCCGATCGACGCGACGCGCGCTGTGCTGGGCAAGGCGGGGATGTCCCTCAAGGACATCGACCTGGTCGAGATCAACGAGGCTTTCGCGTCGGTGGTGCTGAGCTGGGCTCAGGTCTTCGAGCAGGACCTGACGAAGGTCAACGTCAACGGGGGCGCGATCGCGCTCGGGCACCCGGTGGGGGCAACGGGCGCCCGCCTCATCACGACGGCCCTCCATGAACTGGAGCGGACGGACAAGGAGTTCGCGCTGGTGACGATGTGTGCGGGGGGTGGGTTGGCTACAGGGACGATTATTCAGCGGATGTAGTCCAGAGTCGCGTACGGCTACGGCGGCGCAGGAGGTGTCGGCGATCTCGACGCAGTTGCCGCCCTGGTCGCTGCTGTAGCCGGACTTACGCCCGGTTCGAGTGCCTTGACCTCAACCACGGTTGACGTCTCAGACTGATCGGCATGAACACCGAGACCGAAGACATCAAGGCGATCGAAGAGGTCGTGGCCACGGTCGAGCGCACGCAGCGCGCCCGGGACGCGGAAGGGTTCCTCGCCCTGTTCCATCCCGAGGCCCTCTGGACGACCGCGCACGGCAAGGTCCTCATCGGCTTCGAGGCGATCGCCGAGTTCACCCGTGCCGTGCTGCCCGGAGCGGTCATGGACGGTGAGGTCACCTACGAGGTGGTGCACACGCGGTTCCTGAGACCTGACGTGGCGGCCGTGAAGGTCAGGCAGGTGTACCACTCGCCGGAGGGCGACACCGAGGGCGCTCCCCTCTACGTCATGACCAAGGACACCGACGGGAGATGGCTGCTGCACGCCTGCCAGAACACGCAGGTGCGGTCGGCCGAGAAGTGACAATGGGGCTACCCGCTCCGTGAGTTGAGTACGACTGCTCATGCCTGTCACCACCGGCTGCGGCACCCTCTCACCATGGCCGACACCCTTCCCGCTCCAGCACGCCGGCGTCCCTGGTCGCACCCAACACGCCCGGGCGTGGACCTCGCCCTCGCGATCTCGCTGTTCGTGCTGGAGGTCGGGTGGCTCGCGCTGGACTGGGTGTACGGCTACGGCCTGGAGGTCTGGGCAGCGCAGAGCGACCAAGCACGGATCGACGCGGCCGACCTCGCGCACATGGGGCGGGTACGGGGGCTGTTGATCGCCGTCGTCGTCCTGGCGGTTCTCGCGGCGATCTTCCGTGCCCCCCGGACGGTGATCGCACATGTGCTGGTGGCCCTCCTGGTAGGCGGATCGCTGACGGCCGCCCAGCACGAGTGGGACCACAGCCACACCCCGCCCGGATGCGTCCACTACAGCGCGGGCTGCTGAGACCGCCGCCCGCGCCTCCCCCGCGTCAGTACGGCATCAGCAGAACTCCTCCACGTACAGCAGGACACGACCATCCTCGGAGCGGAAGTCGTACGCCTGGTACCTCCCCGACTCGGGTGTGACCAGCCCGTCCTTCTTGATCAGAGCCCATGCCTCGTCGCGCCCGTCGGTCGGCACGGGCCGCGGCACCTCCCCGGCACTCTCACCGCTGATCATCTCGTCCGCGCCGCTCACCAGCCGCCTGGCCAGTCGAACGTCCAGCGGCCCCCTGCTCTTCGTCCACAGACAGCCCTGTGGGTCGACGAGTTCTCCCGCGCTCGCAGGTGAGAGCCGACCGGTGGCCGGATCGGACGCCTCCCCAGGCTCCAGGGAGGCCATCACCTCGGCGAAACTCTTGTCGGGCGCTCGCTTCCTCGGCATGCGCCCAGCCCGGCAGCTGCCACCGCCCGCCCGCGACGGAGCCGTCCTGTCGGGCGTGCCGGGCCGGGTCCGGGTGGCGTACGGGATTACCGTCGGCCGCATGGACAGTGATCGTCGCGGATGGCTGCCGTGTCTGCTCGGCGGGGCCGTGTTCGTCGTGTGCATGGCCGGTACCACGCTGCCCACTCCCCTCTATCCCCTCTACCAGGAGAAGTTCGGCTTCTCCGAGCTGACCGTCACCGTCGTGTACGCCGTGTACGCCTTCGGGGTCATCGGCGTACTGCTCCTCGCGGGCAGCGCCTCGGACTCCGTCGGCAGGCGCCCGGTGCTGATGTGGGGTCTGGGGTTCGCGGCCGTGAGTGCCGTGTGCTTCCTGTGTGCCACGTCGCTGGGCTGGCTGTACGCGGGCCGTCTGCTGTCGGGGCTGTCCGCCGGTCTGTTCACCGGGGCCGCCACGGCGTACGTGATGGAGCTGGCGCCGCCCGGCGGCACCTCCCGGGCCACGTTGGTCGCCACCGCCGCCAACATGGGCGGGCTGGGCTGCGGTCCCCTGCTCGCCGGACTGCTCGCCCAGTACGCTCCCTGGCCCCTGTACCTGCCGTTCGTCGTGCACCTCGCCCTGGTGGCCTGCTCGGCCGCGGTCCTGCTGCGGCTTCCGGAGACCGTACGGGAGCGGCGGCCGCTGAACACCGTACGACCGCAACGTCCCGGCCTGCCCACAGAGGTGCGGGCGGTGTTCACAGCGGCGGCTACCGCCTCCTTCGTGGGCTTCGCCCTGTTCGGGGTCTTCACGTCGGTCAGCCCGGCGTTCCTCGCGGAGTCCCTGGACGTGCACAACCACGCCGTGAGCGGACTCGTCGTCGCGCTGGCCTTCTTCGCGTCGACCGCCGGTCAACTGGCCGTCGGCCGGGTCGGCGTCGGCCGCTCACTGCCCCTGGGCTGCGCCGCCCTCCTCGCCGGGCTGGCCCTGCTCGCAGGCGCCCTGCGCTGGGACTTGCTCCCGCTGGTGGTACTGAGCGCGATCGTCGGCGGGGCAGGGCAGGGGCTGTCCTTCCGCGCGGCGCTCTCCGCCGTGGCCGGGGCGTCCCCGGCGGACCGGCGCGCGGCCGTCATCTCGACGCTGTTCGTGGTGGCGTACACCGGCATCTCGGTCCCGGTGATCGGCGTGGGCGTCCTGTCCGACCTGATCGGCCTGGAGGACGCGGGCCTCGTCTTCATCGCCTGCATGGCCGTCCTGGTCTCCACCGCGGCCGTCTACCTGCTCCGCCGCCCGGTACCCGCGAGGACGTGACCCCCCGCGCGCCTGCCGCCTCCAGGAGGGCGTCCGGTTCGAATGCGGGACCCGCCTCCGCGCATCTAGAGTGAAGCGAGTGGACCTTGCTGGGGCTCGGGGGGACTGGGTAGTGGCGCGGATCGTCGGTGTGCACGGGGTGGGCAAGCAACGGCTGGGCAGCCAGACGCTGCTGAAGGACTGGCAGCCGGCGCTCGCTGATGGGCTCGGTCTGGCGGACGGCCCGCAACTCGGTCCCGAGGACCTGCACATCGCCTTCTACGGCGACCTGTTCCGACCCCCCGGCCACACCCTGGCCGTCGGCGATCCCATGTTCACGGCGGACGATGTCGACGAGTTCGAGGGGGAACTGCTGCTGGAGTGGTGGGAGGCGGCAGCCCGCACGGACCCGGCGGTGCCGCCCCCGGGCGGGGACACGCTGGCCCGGTCGCCGCGGGCCGTACAGACGGCCCTCCGGGTCCTCCAGCACTCCCGCTTCTTCGCCGACGTGTCGTTGCGCGCCCTCGTCTTCGACCTGAAACAGGTCCGCCGCTACCTGACGGACGGGGACCTGCGGAAGGCGGCCCGCAGCCGTGTGGAGGAGGCGATCGGCCCGGACACCCGCGTGGTCGTCGCCCACTCGCTGGGCTCGGTCGTCGCCTACGAGGCACTGTGCGCACGGCCCGGCCACCAGGTCCGCGCCCTGGTGACCCTGGGCTCACCGCTGGGCATGCGGATGGTCTTCGACCGGCTGCGGCCCGAGCCCGGAGCGTGGCCGGGGCGCGACGGTGGCGCTCCGCGCTGGACGAACATCGTCGACGAGGGCGACGTGGTGGCCGCGGTGAAGGACCTCTCCCTCTTCTTCGGCACGCGGTTGACCGGAAAGGTCGTCCACAACGGCTCCCACGCGCACGACGCCACCCTCTACCTCACGGCGAAGGAGACGGGCGAGGCGGTGGCGGAGGGGCTGACGTGAGTACCGACACCGGCCCGCGCCGCTTCCTCATCGCGACCGCCGTCAGTCACTACCCGAACGCCCCGGAGTGGGACCGTCCGGGCCTGGTCGAGGCGCGCCGCAGGATGGTGGAGCTGTTCACCGCCAAACTCGGCTACGAGCACGTCTCCGACCTCGGCGCGAACCCGACGCAGCACCAACTGCTGTGGGAACTGCGAGAGTTCTGTCGCTCGCCCGAGCGGCGTCCGGACGACATCGTCGCCGTGTACATCGCCGGTCACGGTGAGCGGCTGGGCAACGAGGACTACGTCCTCCTCACCTCGGACACCGATCCGGAGGACCTGTACGACGCACTGCAGCCGAGCGTCCTGGCCCGCAAGATCCTCGCCGGGACGAAGGTACGACGGCTGCTGTTGATGCTGGACACCTGCTTCTCCGGACAGGGGGGCAACGAACTCCTCTCGTCCATGGTGAAGTTGAAGAACGACTGGCGTGAGAAGGACGCGGGCCTGGCGGTGATCACGTCGGCGCAGCCGAACGAACTCGCCCAGACCGGCGCCTTCCCCGAGCTGCTGTCGGAGGCCGTGACCAGCCTCGCCACGGCCGGATACACGCCCGAGCTGCTTGCGTTGGACGCGGTCGTCAACGCCACCCGCACGAACCCCAAACGCCCCGACTTCCAGCACATCGGCCTGGAGATCATCGGCCTCACCGGCGAGATACCCCCCTTCCTGCCCAACGCCAAACACAGCCCGCAGCTCTCCCACACCGACATGGCGCTGCAACGGGCCGCCGAATGGGACAAGGAGGACGAGCGGCGGGACGTGGAGTTCCGGACACGGTTGCTGCGGCGGGCGATGGGGCACAGCGACCAGAACCGTGTGGGCTGGTGGTTCTCAGGGCGGCACCGGGCCCTGAAATACATCACTGCCTGGCTGGGCTCCCTGCCCGAGGACCGGCCCGCGTTGGTCGTCACCGGCGATCCGGGCTCCGGCAAGACCGCCGTGCTGGGCCTGCTGACGGCGGTGAGCGACGCGGAGTACCGGCGCACCGTTCCGCTGGCGGGCCTGGGGCTGCGCGACAGCCAACTGCCGCCGCTGGGCGCGATCGGTACCGCGGTCTACGCCCAGAACCTCACCGACCAGCAAATCGTGCGGGCGGTCGCCGCAGCGCTGCGGCTGCCGCCGACGGAGGCGCCGGCCGATCTGCTCAACCATCTCAACGCCCGTCCCCGGCCGGATCGGCCGTATGTCGTCCTGATCGACGGCCTGGACGAGGCCGTCACCCCTTCCACCCTGTGCAGCCAGGTGCTGCGCCCTCTGATGGAACTGGCCGGAGCACACCTCCGGCTCCTCCTCGGCACCCGCCCCCACCTGTTCGGCCCGCTGGGCCTGGACCGCCGCGACCACATCGACCTCGACGCGCCGCACTACGCGGACCCACTGGCGGTCCTGACGTACACCGTCCGCAACCTCCTCGACGCCCACCCCGACTCGCCGTACATGGACTGCGATGACGACCGGCGGTTGGACATCGCTCGGGCCGTGGCCGCGGCGGCCGGACGCTCGTTCCTGGTCGCCCGCATCACGGCCGGCACGCTGGCCGCGACGCCGGAGCTGCCCGATCCCAGGGACCCGGTCTGGCGGGCGTCGCTGCCGCAGGCGGCGGCGGACGCCATGCACCGCGACCTGCACCAGCGTTTCGGCAACGACGCGCAACGCATCTTCGACCTGCTCCGCCCGCTGGCGTACGCCGAGGGGCAGGGCCTGCCCTGGGAGGACGTCTGGGCACCGCTCGCCTCCGAATTGTCGGGACGCCAGTACTCCAACGAGCACATCCGCGACCTGCGCCGGGACGCCGGTGCGTACGTGGTCGAGGCCATCGAGGACGGCCGGTCGGTGTACCGGCTGTATCACGAGGCGATGGCGGAGTACCTCCGCGACGGGCAGGAGGCGGCGAGGGCGCACCGCGCGTTCACAACCACCTTGCGCAAGGCGGTCCCGTACGCCCTCGACGGCTCCCCCGACTGGGCGCGCGCCCACCCGTACGCCCTGCGCAACCTGGCGACCCACGCCTCGGCCGCCGGCCTGTTGGACATCCTGCTGGCGGACGTCGAGTACCTGGTCCACGCGGACTACGACACGCTCGCACCCCATCTGCTGGAGGCGGAGGCCGACGAGGCCCGCCGCAACGCCGCCGTGTTCCGCTCCTGCCTGCATGTACTCCGGCACCTGGACCCGGCCGCACGCCGACAGGTCCTCGCGGTGGGGGCCGCGCGGTTCAACATTCCGTCGCTGGTCGAGGCGCTGAACGGCAGGGCGTCGAAGCGGGCGTGGAAACCGGTGGCGGCGACCGGCGTTCAGCTGTCGAGCAACCTGCGCAACGCGCTCACCGGGCATACGGCGCTGGTACAGGGGCTCGCTTGTACCGAGCTGGACGGCCGCCTGGTCGCCGTCACCGGTTCGGCGGACACCACGGTCCAGGTGTGGGACCTGGCCACCGGGCAGCCCGTCGGCGGACCCATGACCGGCCACACCTCCTCGGTGGAGGGACTGGCGTGTACGGAACTGGACGGCCGGCCGATCGCCGTCACGTGCTCGCGGGACACCACGGTGCGCGTCTGGGACCTGACCACGGGGCGGGCGGTCGGCGAGGCGCTGCGTGGCCACTCCGCCGCGGTCCATGCGGTGGCGTGCACCGAGCTGGACGGCCGCCCGGTCGCCGTCAGCGGCTCCTGGGACGAAACCCTGCGGATCTGGGACCTGACGACCGGGCAGGCCGTGGGCCACCCGATCGAAGGCGCGGGATCGGTGAACACGCTGGCGTGCACCACGGTGGACGGCCGACCCGTCGCGGTCACCGGCTCGACGAGAGAGCTGTGCCTGTGGGACCTGACGACCGGCCAACGGCTGAGCCGACTGAATGACGATGACCACACCTGGTACTTCACCGTGACATGCGCCGAGTTGGACGGTCGGCCCGTCGCCCTCAGCGGTGAGCGGGACGGAACGCTGGCTGTCTGGGATCTCAGGGGCCTCCGGCTCCTGGCCGAGACGGAGGCTCACGACGGCTGGGTGTCGTCGGTGACCTGTGCGGTGCTGAACGGCCGCCAGGTCGCCGTCACGGGCTCTCAGGACGAGACGGCGAAGATCTGGGACCTCGGAACCCTCGGCCAAGTGGGGTCCTCCCTCACAGGTCACGCTTTCCCCCTGCTCTCCGTGGCGTGTGCCGAGCTGGCCGGACAGCCGGTCGTCATCACCAGTGCCTATGACACCGTGCGGGTCTGGGACCTGGCGCCCCGTCAGCTGTTCGGCCACCCGGTCATCGGACACACCCAGCGGATCCTCGCCCTGGACCGTGCCGTGGTGAACGGCCGACCGATCCTCGTCAGCGCCTCCGCGGACGACACGGTGCGGATGTGGGACCTGACGACGGGCCTGCACACGGACGAGCCCCTGACCGGACGGGGCGACGGCTTGGTGAAGTGCACAGTGAAGGACGGCCGTCCGGTCGCCGTCTCCCAGTCCAGAAACGGCACCGTCCGGACGTGGGACCTCACAACGGGCCAGACCCTGGCGGTGCACCTGTACGAGGAGGACGACTACAGGACGCTGACCGCCTGCGTCGAACTGGACGGCCGCCAAGTGGTGGTGATGGGCGCGGGAGACGGCTCGGTTCAGGTGTGGGACCTGGAGACAGACCAGTGCGTCCACCGGTTCGCGTGGGATCCCTCGCACTCGAGCAATTTCTGTGTCCTGGACGATCGCCTGGTCGTCGTGTCCAGCACTCCGACACAGACTCTGCGCGTCCAGGACCTGGCCACCGGACGCATCATGGGCTCGACCACGCGCGGTCCCACCACCAGCGAGATGACCTTCGGTCGGACGGGTGACCGTCCCATCGCGGTGACCTGCTCCGACGACGCGACGATTCAGCTCTGGGACCTGCGCGAATGCCACCCCCTGGGCGACCCTCTGACCGGGCACACCAGAGCCGTCTGGACCGTTCAGTGGGCCGAACTCGATGGCCGTCAGGTCGCCCTCACCGGCTCGGCGGACAACACGGTGCGGATCTGGGACCTGGAGAGCCGCACCCCCCTCGACGTGATCCACCTGCCGGGTCCTTGCAGGGCCGTGGCGCTCGGTGCAGACGGTCTCCTCGCCTGCTCCTTCGGCAGTGACATCGCCGTCTTCCGAAGGCAGTCGACTTGACCCGGTCCTGAAGGGCCGGGCCTGGTCGACCCGGTTCTTCTTGTCGACGTGCCCGCACTCGCAGCACGTCTGCGAGGTGTGGGCGGGGTCGACGTGAACCACGGGCGCGCCTGCGCGGCGTGCCTTGTACGCGATGAACCCGCCGAGCTGGGCGAAGGCCCAGGAGTGGAACGCGACCCGTTGGGGCTTGCGGAGCCGTACCCTCTGCCGGATGCCGCCCAGGTCCCCCAGGGCGATTCCGGCCGGGGTGCGTGCAGCCTCGGTGCGGGTCGCGTATTCACCCTGGCTGCGGGTCGACAACGGTTGCCTCGGCGAGGAGGGCGAGTTCACGAGGCTCACGGTCACCGAACCCGGCGAGTACCGGATCAGTTCGGAGTACGGTCCTTCTTCGGCCCGGAAGGCTCACTGCTGACCTCGGCCGCCGTCGCCGTCGCCGTGGCGAGCTGGGCGCGGGGGCCCTGGAGGGCGTACGTGAGGCCGAAGCCGGCGACGACGACGGCCGCGCCGCCGGCCGCGTCGAGGACCCAGTGGTTGCCGGTGGCGACGATCGCGCAGGCGGTGAGGAAGGGGTGCAGGAGGCCGAGCGCCTTCATCCACCACTTCGGCGCGACGACCGCGATGACGAGCCCGCACCACAGGGACCAGCCGAAGTGCAGCGACGGCATCGCCGCGTACTGGTTGGTGAGGGCGGTCAGGGTGCCGTAGTCCGGCTTGGCGAAGTCCTGGACGCCGTGGACCGTGTCGATGATCCCGAGCGTCGGCATCAGGCGCGGCGGGGCCAGCGGGTAGAGCCAGAAGCCGACGAGGGCGAGGAGGGTGGCGAAGCCGAGGGCGGAGCGGGCCCAGCGGTAGTGGACCGGGCGGCGCCAGTAGAGGAGGCCGAGGACGGTCAGGGGGACGGCGAAGTGGAACGACCCGTAGTAGAAGTCGAAGAAGTCGCGGAGCCGGCCGACCTGGACCACGGCGTGGTTGATCGCGTGCTCGACGTCGATGTGCAGGAAGCGTTCGGTGTCGAGGATCTGGTGGCCGTTCGTCTCCGCCCGGCCCCGGCCGCTCGAGTTGCTGTCCCCGGTCGCCGCGAGCCGCACCTGGGAGTAGGCGGCGTAGGTGACGCGGATGAGGAGGAGTTCCAGGAGGAGATTGGGGCGGGTGAGGACCCTGCGCAGGAAGGGCAGCAGGGGGATGTGTTTGAAGCGGGTCGGAACCGCGGGCGCGTAGCGCGGGGGGATCGGGGCGCGGAAGTAGGGCGAGGTGCGGGACAGGAACGGGACGACGGTGGCGGCGGCCAGGGCGGCGAGCAGGACGGCGTTGTCGCGCACGGGATACAGGGGCGTCATGTTCGGCAGCATCATCTTCGCCGGGATCGTCATCACCAGGACGACGGCGACCGGCCACACGTACCGGTCGGACGCCCGTTTGCCGACCCGGCCCACGACGGCGAGCAGTACCCACAGCAGCTGGTGCTGCCAGGTCGTCGGCGATACGGCGATCGCGGCGCAGCCGGTGATCGCCACGGCGAGCAGCAGCTGACCGCCGCGGGCGTAGCGGACGGCGCGGCGCAGGCCGAGGCAGGCGACGGCGGCGCCGAGGGTGAGGAAGAGGCCGATCTCCAGGGGGCCGGTGACGCCGAGCCGGAGCAGGGCGCCGTGCAGGGACTGGTTGGCGAGGTCGTCGGCCTCTCCACCGAGGCCGGCGCCGACCATGTGGTGCACCCAGTACGTGTACGAGTCGTGCGGCATCGCCGCCCAGGCGAGTGCCGTGGACGCGGCGAAGGTGGCGCCCGTGGCGGTGGCGGCGCGGTGACGGCCGGTGAACCACAGCAGCGGGGTGAACAGCAGCACGGTGGGCTGCAGGGCGGCGGCCAGGCCGATGAGCACCCCGCTGGTGCGTTCCCCGCGTACGACGAAGCAGCCGAGGAGGACGAGGAGCACCGGGATGATGCTGGTCTGGCCGAGCCAGAGGGTGTTGCGCACCGGCAGCGACAGCATGAGCAGGCTGATCGCGACGGGCGCGGCGAGCAGCGCGGTGCGGCGGCTGACGGGTTGCGGCAGGGCACGGGCGACGACCATGCCGAGGGCGACGACCAGGAGGAGGGTGCCGAAGGTCCAGCCCCAGCCGAGGGCTTGTTCAGCCGAACGAGTGAGGGGTTTGAGGACAAGTCCCCCGAAGGGGGTACCGGTGAAGCGGGTGGAGTCGTAGAGCGACCCCTTCACGTGCAGGACGCCTTCCGGTCCGACCCAGGTCTCCAGGTCGGTGAGTCGGTCTCCGCGGGGGGTGCTGAGGACGACGGCCACCTGTCGTGCGGCGAGGAGGGCAGCGATCAGCCACAGTCCGAGGCGGGCCATGCGCAGGCGCGCCCTGGCCTCGCCGACCGCCGTCGCTCCCAGGGCTTTCGTCGGTCGCCCGCTGCGCTCCGCGTTCGCCACGCCTCGTCGGCCTCCACCTGACGCCCTTGTCCCTTTTGTCGGCTAGACGATAGTCCGGGGGCTTCTTGGTCGCCTCTGGGGAGCGTGAAGGGTCACGGGAACCGGTTCCGGAGGGAGCACAGGAGGCGCCGGTCGTCCCCCTGGGCCGATCGGCTGAAATCGCCGTGCGGGGTACCCGGGAGGCACCTTCGTGGGGGAACCTGCGCCGGAGCATCTTCGTTGGCGGAACTAGTTAGCATTTCTAACTAGATATTAGGAGAGGCAGAGCGCATGAGCGACTCGCAGATCTGGGACGCCGTCGACGCGTACTTCACCGCCCACCTCACCCCGGACGACGAGGTCACCCGTGCCGCACTGCGGGACAGCGAGGCGGCCGGCCTGCCGCAGATCAACGTCACGGCGAACCAGGGCAAGCTGCTCCAGCTGCTCGCCCAGATCCAGGGCGCCCGCACCATCCTGGAGATCGGCACGCTCGGGGGGTACAGCACCATCTGGCTGGGCCGGGCGCTGCCCGCCGACGGCCGCCTGATCTCCCTGGAGTACGACCCGAAGAACGCCGAGGTCGCCATCCGCAACATCGCCCGGGCGGGCCTCGACAAGGTCGTCGAAGTACGCGTCGGCGCGGCCCTGGACTCGCTGCCCCAGCTCGCCGACGAGAACCCGCCCCCCTTCGACCTGGTCTTCATCGACGCCGACAAGGCCAACAACGCGCGCTACGTGGAGTGGGCGCTGAGGCTCACCAGCGCCGGCAGCCTGATCGTCGTCGACAACGTCGTCCGCGGCGGCCGCGTCGCCGATGTGGACAGCTCCACCCCCGACATCCAGGGCACCCGCGCCGCGATCGAGCTCATCGGCACGCATCCCCGGCTCAGCGGCACCGCCGTCCAGACGGTCGGCGGCAAGGGCTACGACGGTTTCGCGTTGGCGCGGGTGCTGGCGTAGCCGTACCGGGCCTGCCCGGGCCTACTGCGCCTCGTGGTAGAAGCCGACGTTGACGCTGCGCGGCCCGGTGCGGTCCACGATCACGATCTCACCGGCGCCGCCCTTCGGCAGCTGCACGGTCCCGCCGTACGCGATGGTCTGCGCGTACTCCCCGACCACCAGCCGCACCTCGGAGGAGGGGTCGGGCTGCGAGCCGCGCAGCCAGGTGACCTGCCAGCCGCCCTCGGGTCCGCACAGGAACTCCAGGTGGACCCGGGAGACGAACAGCCAGTCGTCGGGCGTCGCGAGACGGCACACGGATCTGTCCCGGCCCACCCGAAGCACGGCGCCGGGATCGCTGGGCGCGTCGGCCATGAGCATGCCGGCCGTGGCGCCCGCGTCCGTCCCGGACACGGTGGCCATGGTGAGTTCGAGCACGTGCGCTCCTTCTGAAGTGTGCCTGCCGCAGTGGCCTGCTGAACTGTGCGTGCGAGCGGCCGGGTTGAGGACCGCCGCCGCATGATAAATCGCCCGGTGCCGCCGCGTCCGGCACAATGGAGTCATGACCGAGCGAAAGCCACCGGGCGTACCGTTCGAGTCCTGGGTCGACAAGCAGATCCGAGACGCGCAGGTGCGTGGCGAGTTCGACCGACTGGTCGGAGCGGGCAAGCCGTTGCCGCCCGGCACGGACACGTCGTACGACGACCTGTGGTGGATCAAGCGCAAGATGGCCCGCGAGGGTCTTTCCGTCCTGCCGCCCGCGCTCGCGCTGCGCAAGGAGGCCGAGGACACGCTGGCCGCGGCGCTCGTGGCGCCCTCGGAGCGGATCGTGCGGAAGCTGATCACCGACGTCAACGTCAAGATCCGCGAGATGATGTTCAAACCGCCGCCCGGCCCCCCGCTGGGCAAGAAGCCGTACGACGTCGAGGACGTCGTACGGCAGTGGCGGGAGCTCCGGACGGCGGCGGACGCGTCGGATGCGGTGGACGCGTCGGACACGCAGACTGATGCGTGATGCCAGATGCGTGATGCGTGATGCGTGATGCGTCAGACGCGTAGGAGGCGTTCCGCCAGCTCGCGGTAGTCCCGCAAGGCCAGGCGCAGTTGCTCGGTGTCGGTGGAGGTGACGGGCTTGTCCTCGCCGGCCTCCGCGGACTGCCAGGCCCCGCGCAGGGTGCGGCGGCGGCGCGTCACGGCCTCCGTGAAGCGTGCGGCGACCTCCTCGAGGACGTGGTCGGCCTCCTCCACGGCGGCCCGGGGCCCGTCGACGAACCCGGCCACGGCGTGATGCAGCTGGAGGGCGAGCTTGTCGGCCTCGTCGTGCGAGAGCAGCCGGGCCTCTTCGTCGGCGTGCGGCGCGACGGAGGGGGTCCCGGTCGAGGTGGTCGTCTTCCGGCCGACCGCACCGCCGCTCACCGGCCTACCGCCGAGGGGCGTGCCGTGCTCGTGCTCCTCGGGGATTCCTGCGGTTCCGGTGTCGGGCACGGTGCCCTGTGACGCGGTGCCGCGTGTGCCTCGGGCGGGGATGTCCTCCGCCCCGGCGCCGAGGCCGCCGGGCGTGCTCGCGCCCTTGGTCCGGTGCGGCTCCGTGCCGGTGCCCGGGATCCTCCGCTCGTCGAGGCCCTCGCCCGTGCGCTCGCCCCGGATGCCCTTCGGGCCCGGCTCCGGGTCGCGGCGCCTGTTCTCGTCGGGTGTCACATCGGCCATGTCGTTCACCCCTCCCTCGTCTGGTGACTGTGGAACGACGGCAGGTGACCGCGGCTGCCGACACGGGCCTTGCCGCGGTGGTCGTCGGTCGCGCGGTGGCGGCCGGCGTCGCGGCGCACCGGGCCCATCAGGTCCTCGAACAGGTCACGCGCCTCGACCAGCGCCTCGCGCAGTTCCTCCGTGCCCGGCGTCCGGCCGTCCTGCTCACTGCCCGCGCGGCCGCGTACGACGCTGTGCACGCGCCGGTAGCCGTGCACGTGGTGCCCGTGGTGGACGGAGAGCGCGGCGACCTGCTCCTCGTACCGCCCGCCGTCGGGGAAGCCCCGGGCTCCGGCCAGCTCGGAGAGCAGCTGCTCCGCCTCGGCCACCGCCTCCCGCGGCGAGTCGACGAAGCGCTCCTGAACGGCCGTCCAGCGGGCCTCGAAGCGTTCCCGCTCCGCCGGCTCCAGCGGCCGCTCGCGCAGTCCGCCGTGCCGCTCCACGAGTGCGCCGAGCTCCCGCTCGGCGGCCTTGGTGTCTCCGTCGTGCCTGGCCACGGCACGGTCGTACTCGGGCCCGAAGCGCCGCTTCAGGCTTCCTCCGCCCCGCGCTCCTCGGCCCCGCAGAGCCAGGGCGGCCGCCACTGCGACGACGGCCGCCACGATCACGATCAGAGCGATGATCACGCCTGTGGACATGGTTGCCTTCCGGTGTATGGCCCAGTGGGCCGACTTGTCGTTCGGGTTGCCCGGAAGGCACCGCCCAAACGGCGGAGCCAAGCCACCTACGGCGGCCGGAGTTTCCTGTGACGGGCGTGTCGATCCGCCGTCCGCCGGACCGAGTCAGGGCATCGCCGGGCCGCAGCCGGGCCGCGAGCACCCACTGGGCATCGGATGCAGGGGATGGAGGGCGGGGAGGGCGGCCCCGACGACGAGCTGCTCGCCGACCGGTCCCGGCCTGCGGTGGTCGGCGGCTCTTCGACGAACTCGGCGACCAGCACACCGAGTGGACGAAGACTCAGGTGGCGGACTTGCCCGAGGTCACGCATAACCGGTTGCGCAAGGTGCCCGCCGGCTCCTGAGAATGACCGGCATGAGCTCCTGGACCGTAACCCCGGAACCCTTCGACTCCCCTGTCGCCGCCGCGCTCTGGCGGGCGTACTACACCGAGGTCAGCGACCGCTGGTACCTGCTGCACGAGGGACGCAGGACCGACCCGGACGAGCTGCGGCGCGAGATCGCCGCGCAGACCGGCGAGGACCTGGCCCCGCCGGGCGGACGGCTGCTGGTCGCGCGGCACGACGGTGAGCCGGCCGGCAGCGCGGGCGTACGGCTGTTGAAGGCGGACGCGACGACCGCCGAACTCAAGCGGGTGTTCCTGCTGCCCGGGATGCGCGGAAAGGGCGGGGCGGCACTGCTGGTCGCTGCCGCCGAGGAAGCGGCCCGTGAACTGGGCGCCGGGCGCATGGTCCTGGACACCCGCGGCGATCTGGTGGAGGCCCGCACCCTCTACACCCGGCTCGGCTACACGGAAACCGCGCCGCACAACGACGAGCCGTACGCGGAGCACTGGTTCAGCAAGAGGCTGGGGTCGTCGGGGGCGAGCGGGAGGATCTCGGTCCAGCCGGACTGAGCGGGCCGGCATCGGCCGGGTGTCGGGGGCGGGGCCAGGGTCGGGGGTCGGCCCGGGCGGCTCGGGCATCGGCCGGGCAGCCGGCGTCGGGTGGGCGGCTCGGGCGGCTCCGGCCCAACAGGCATCGGCCAGGCGGCCAGGGTCGGCGGGTCGGTTCGGGCCGGCCGCCAAGGGGGGGCGGTTCAGGTGCGCCGCTGGGCGGTCGACTTGGGACGGTCAATGCAGGCAGGGCGCTGGGCGGGTCGAGCATCGGCCGGGCAGCCGGGGCCGGGTGGGCGGCTCGGGCGGCTCGGGCATCGGCCAGGCGGCCAGGGTCGGCGGGTCGGTTCGGGCGGGCCGCCGAGGGAGGGCGGTTCAGGTGCGCCGCTGGGCGGTCGACTTGGGACGGTCAGTGCAGGCAGGGCGCTGGGCATCCGCTTCAGGCCGGACGCCGGACCGTCGCTTCAGGCCGGACGCCGGACCGTCGCTTCAGGCCAGACGCCGGACCGTCCCTTCAGGCCGGACGCCGGGCCGTCGGTTCGGGTGGTTGGTTCAGGTGGGCCGTCCTGCGGTCGTCGTGGGGCTGTTCGCTGTCCGAGCCGCACAGTTCCTCGTTCAGCTCCCTGACCAGTTGGACGAGGTCGGTGGGGCGGTCCGGGCCCCACCAGTCGCCGAGCAGTTCGGCCAGGGACTCCTCCCGGGCCGTCGCCAGCCGGGCGGCGACCTCGCGTCCCTGCTCGGTCAGTACGAGGTCGGGGCCCGCGCGTACGGCGAGTCGCCGCTCCTCGATCTGCCGGACACCCTCGATGATCACACCCAGCGGCACGGGGCTGCGGTCGGCGAGCTCGGCCGGCTCCACCCTGCCGTGCCGCTTGATCCGCAGCAGCAGCCAGCTGGACGCCGGGAGCAGGTCGTACCCGGCCCGTGCGGTGGTCTTCCGGTACACCTCACGGCGGCCCTCCCGGGTGCCGAGCGCGGACAGCGCGCGGCAGACCTCGTCGTACGACGACCGCTCGACGGGATTGCTGGCCAGCGTCTCACTCACGTCCGGAGCGGTGACCGACCCCCGCAGCGGTTCCTCCTTCAGGAACCAGGCGAGGACGAAGGCGACGAGGGCGACCGGAGCCGCGTACAGGAAGACGTCAGTGATGGCCGAGGCGTACGCGTGCAGCGCCTCCGGGCGCAGGGAGGGCGGCAGGGCGGAGATGCCGCGCGGGTCGGCCTCCAGGGCGTCCGAGGAGACTCCGGGTGGGAGTTCTGCGCCCCGGAAGGCGTCGCTGAGCTTGTCACTCAAGCGGCTCGCGAAGACCGTACCGAAGATGGCCACGCCGAAGGACGCGCCGATGGAGCGGAAGAAGGTCGCGCCGGAGGTGGCGACGCCCAGATCCTGGTAGGAGACGGCGTTCTGGACGATGAGGACGAGGACCTGCATGACGAGGCCGAGACCGAGGCCGAAGACGAAGAAGAAGGCGCTCATCTCGGCGGTGGAGCTGCCCTCGTCGAGCCGGTGGAGCAGCAGCAGGCCGACCGCGGTCACGCCGGTGCCCACGACCGGGAACACCTTCCAGCGGCCGGTGCGGCTGACGACCTGTCCGGAGCCGGTGGACGACAGCAGCATGCCGAGCACCATCGGCAGCATGTGGACGCCGGACATGGTCGGGGAGACGCCCTGGACGACCTGGAGGAACGTCGGCAGGTAGGTCATCGCGCCGAACATGGCGAAGCCCACGATGAAGCTGATGACGGCGGACAGCGTGAAGGTGCGGATGCGGAACAGCTTCAGGGGCAGGACGGGTTCGGCGGCCCGCCGCTCGACCGACACGAACAGGACGGCCAGCACGATGCCGAGGACCGCGAGTCCGACGATCTGCACGGATCCCCAGTCCCAGGTGGTGCCGCCGAGGGAGGCGACGAGGACCAGGCAGGTGGCCACGGACGCGATGAGCAACGTGCCGAGGTAGTCGATGACGTGCGGGGTCGCCCGGCGCGGGATGTGCAGCGCGGCCGCGATGACGGCGAGGGCGACCACACCGATCGGCAGGTTGACGTAGAACACCCAGCGCCAGCTCAGATGCTGGGTGAACAGCCCGCCCAGCAGGGGGCCGAGCACGCTCGTCGCGCCGAACACGGCTCCGAACAGCCCCTGGTAGCGGCCGCGTTCACGGGGCGCGACGATGTCCCCGACGATCGCCATCGACAGCACCATCAACCCGCCGCCGCCAAGTCCCTGCAGCGCCCGGAAGCCGATGAGCTGGGCCATGTCCTGGGCCGCGCCGCACAGCGCGGAGCCGATGAGGAAGATGACGATCGCGATCTGGAAGAGCCGCTTCCGGCCGTACTGGTCACCGAGCTTGCCCCACAGCGGGGTCGCCGCCGTCGAGGCCAGCATGTACGCCGTGACCACCCAGGACAGGTGCTCCATACCGCCGAGTTCGCTGACGATCGTGGGCAGCGCGGTCGACACGATGGTCTGGTCGAGGGCGGCGAGCAGCATCCCGAGGAGCAGGGCGCCGATCGACACGAGCACGTTGCCGGGCACGTGCCGCTCCGCCTCTCCCGTCCGGGCGTCCGCGTCCAGGGCCATGGAGACCTCCTGAGGCTCTCGTGACACCTCCATCCTGAACAGTGTGACCATTTATGGCCCGTTGAGTCCTGTTGGAAGGCGACATTCCGGGGGGCGAGGGAGTTCGCGTGTGTGGAGGGTCTGCATAATTTCTGGAGCTTGCATGGGGAGGGACCGAACACGTGGACGAACCGAACGGCCATCAGTGCCCGGAATGCGGTGCGCTCCGGACACGGGCCAACACCCCGTCCTGCGCCTGTACCCAACGGGCAGCGGACGCTCTGCGCGAGGCACGGACGGCGGAGGCGGCCGCGGCGGAGGACTTCGATCCATTGCGGATTCGGCCGTACGTGGAAATCGAGGGCGGTGCCGGGGAGGGGGTCGGCGCGGGCCGGGAGGAAAGGGCCGGCGCCGACGCGACGATGCCGTTGCGCGCGGTCGCTCCGGAAGGGGGCGGCCCGGTGGACGCCACCGCGGTGCTCCCCATCCCCCTGGCCGCTCCGTCCGGCGCGCCGAGAGGGACGGACGTGAGCCCGTTCGAGGGCGCGGCTGTCGAGGGCGCGCACGACTCGGGCGCCGAGCCGGGCGAACCCCGGCGGCGACGTGCGGTCCTGCTCGGGGTCGCGGCGGGGGTCGTGGCGGTCGTGGCTGCGGCCGGGTACGCGAGCGGGTTGTTCTCCTACGAGACGCCCTCGCGGGACGGCTCGGCATCGAAGGACGTACGAGCGGCGGTGCCGGCCCCGTCCACCAGCGCCGCGCCGCCCCCCGCTCCGACGACACCCGGCCCCGCGTCCCCCACCCCGACGCCCACAGCCTCGCCCTCGACCGCCTCACCGAGCCCGACCCCGTCCGAGTCGGCGTCGAGCGCGCCTCCCTCCCCGTCGCCCTCGACCGAACCGAGCCCCTCCCCCACACCGACGGCCACGCCGACTTCCCTCCAGCCCGACGACGACGCGGCCCGCCGGAGCAAAACCGAACCGGTCGTACTGCGCCAGGGCGACCGGGGTCCCGAGGTGAGCGAACTCCAGCAGCGTCTGCGCCAGTTGCACCTCTACAACGACGACATCGACGGCACGTACAACACCCAGGTCGAGAACGCCGTGCGCAACTACCAGTGGTCCCGCGACGTCCAGGACGACGAGCTGGGCGTGTACGGCACGGCTACCCGGGCCGCGCTGGAAGGGGAGACCGAGGAGCCGTGAGGGCTCGGCAACGCCGGCCGCCAGGCCCCCGCGGCGGTGGGGGCCTGCCCGATGTCGCCCCTGGGCGCCGGTGGGCGCCCTGCGCTCACGCCGTCGTCCGACCGTTCACCCACAGACGCACCCCGCCCTCGTCCGCCGGCACCTCGACGCGCACGTCCCTCAGATCGCGTACCCACGCGTCGGGGTCGTAGCTCGCGGCCCGGTCGCCTACGCCGACCACCCGCATCCCCGCGGCGCGGCCCGCCGCGATGCCGGCCTGTGAGTCCTCGAAGACCACGCAGTCCTCGGGGGCGACACCCAGTTCCGCCGCGGCCTTGAGGAAGCCCTCGGGGTCGGGCTTGCTGGCGCCCACGGATTCGGCGGTGACGCGGACCTCGGGGAGCGGGAGTCCCACCGCGGCCATGCGGGCCGTGGAGAGGGCGGCGTCCGCCGAGGTGACCAGGGCGTGGGCCACTCCTTGGAGGCAGGAGAGGAAGTGCTGTGCGCCGGGTACGGCGACCACGCCGTCCATGTCCGCCGTCTCCTCGGCGAGCATGCGCGCGTTGTCCGCGTGGTTCTGTTCCGCCGGGCGGTCGGGCAGCAGGAGGGCCATGGACGCGTGGCCCTGCCTGCCGTGGACGACCCGCATGATCTCGTCGCCGTTCAGCCCGTGCCGGTCGGCCCAGCGCCGCCAGATGCGTTCGACCACTGCGTCGGAGTTGACGAGGGTGCCGTCCATGTCGAGCAGGAGGGCGCGGGCGGTGAGGGCGGCGGTGGCCGTCATGGGCAGCAGCTCCAAGGACGGGCTCGGCGCGAAAGAGCCCGGGAGAGGGCGGGGAAGGAGACAAAGCGCCCCGCCCGCCGGTCAGGGAAAACGGGCGGGAGCCACTTTGTTCCTCTACGGTACAAAAGTGTGGGCGCATGCGCCAGGGCCCGGGGCCAACCTCTCGCAACCGTTCATCCGTCGTTCAACCGCGGGTGCCCTCAGGACACCGCCTCCCACAGGCTCCAGACCCCGAGGGCCACCATCAGTCCTGCCGCCACCCGCGTGATCAGGTGCAGCGGCACCCGCCTCATCAGGGCCTTGCCGCCGACGATCCCCAGGCCGGCCACCGCCCAGAGCGCGAGGACCGCGCCGAGGCCGACGGAGAGCGGGTCGTCGTAGCGGGCCGCGAGGTTCGCCGTCATGATCTGGGTGAGGTCACCGAACTCGGCGACCAGGATGAGCATGAAACCGGCGCCCGCGACCTTCCAGAAGGACTGGTTCTCGGGGCTGCGGACGTCCTCCTCGCCCTCGTCCTTCTTCAGCAGCAGTACGGCCGCGCCTCCGAGGAAGAGGACGCCGGTCAGCGCCTGGACGATCTGCTGGGGCAGCAGTGTCAGCACGCTGCCCGCCGCCACGGCGAGGGCCACGTGCAGGGCGAAGGCCGCGGCTACGCCGGCGAACACGTACGAGGCGCGGTAGCGGGTGCCCAGGACGAGGCCGGCGAGGGCGGTCTTGTCGGGCAGTTCGGCGAGGAAGACGACGCCGAAGACGAGCGCCGTCACGGTCAGGCTGATCAAGGGTCCTCAATCGGTCGGGGCTGCCCCACCGAGAGTGCTGAACCTTCGCGAAACGACACCTCGGCACGGCAGCACACACGGCACCCGCGCCGTACGGCACGGGTGTGCACTGCTTGCCGAAGGTCTCGCTGGCCGACCCCGTGACCGAGGTCCGCCTCCGGGCGCCGGCTCAGGCGAGCTGAGCAGTATGTCGACGGTCCGGCGAAGAGCTACTCCCCTTCAACTTCGTCCATCGTACGCGACGCCCGCGAGAACTCCCCGGGCCGCACCCCTTGTCGTGTCATGCACACGTCACTAACTTCTCACCAGCACCACACCCCACCGCAACACGGCGCCGCGAGCATTCCCTCACTCGCACCCCAACGCCGCCCCATCCCCAGGGAGTTCGCCATGCCGAAGTTCTACGCGCGTCGACGCCTCAGCATACTCTCCGCCCTCACCGGCCTCATAGCCTCCGCCGCCCTGTTCAACTCCCCGACCGCCTCCGCCGCCCTGCCCACCCCGGTCAGCGGCGCCACCGCCCGCGGCTACCTCTCCCAGCTCACCGTGGCGACCGAGAACCGCACCGGGTACGACCGTGACCTCTTCCCGCTGTGGATCACCATCAGCGGCAGCTGCAACACCCGCGAGACCGTCCTCAAGCGCGACGGCTCGGGCGTCGTCACCGACTCCTCCTGCGCCGCCACCAGCGGCAGCTGGTACTCGCCGTACGACGGCGCCACCTGGACCGCCGCCTCCGACCTCGACATCGACCACCTCGTCCCGCTCGCCGAGGCCTGGGACTCCGGCGCGAGCGGCTGGACCACCGCGCAGCGGCAGGCCTTCGCCAACGACCTGACCCGCCCGCAACTCCTCGCCGTCACCGACAACGTCAACCAGGCCAAGGGCGACCAGGACCCGGCCACCTGGATGCCGTCGCGCACGGCCTACCGCTGCACCTACGTCCGCGCCTGGGTCCAGGTGAAGTACTACTACGACCTCTCCGTGGACTCCGCCGAGAAGAGCGCCCTCACCAGCTACCTCGCGAACTGCTGATCGCCGAGAACTGCTGAGCGCAGGGATCTCCCCGTTCCCCTCCGTCGTTCCGTACCGTACGGGGCGACGGAGGAGGGATCACCTTGGCCGAACTGCGCCTGGGACCACTGCTGAGGTACGTCGACGGCTCGTCCGCGACCGTCTGGGTCGAGACGAGCCGTCCGTGCACCGCCGAGGTGCACTGTGCCGACGGCGCCCACGGCGCCGCCCACACCTTCCAGATCGCGGGCCATCACTACGCCCTGATCCCGGTGACCGGACTCACACCGGGGACGTCGGCACCGTACGAGGTGCTGCTCGACGGCGCGCGGGTGTGGCCGCTGCCCGGCTCCCCCTTCCCGCCCTCCGTGATCAGCGCCCCGGCCGACGGTGACTCCGAGGCCGTCCGGGTGACGTTCGGGTCGTGTCGCTGGGCCGCGCCGCCCGCCGACGGGCACGACCCGGTCGGCCCCGACGCCCTGGACACGCTGGCGACCCGGATCGCCGCCGATCCGGAGGGCGAGCGGCCCGACGTGCTGCTCCTGCTGGGCGACCAGGTGTACGCCGACGAGACCTCCGACGCCACGCAGCGGTGGCTGGCCGCCCGGCGCGACCTCGACGAGCCCCCGGGCACGGGAATGGCGGACTACGAGGAGTACACCCGGCTCTACTACGAGTCCTGGCTCGACCCCGAGGTCCGCTGGCTGCTGTCCACCGTGCCGACCTGCATGATCTTCGACGACCACGACGTGATCGACGACTGGAACACCTCCGCCTCCTGGCTCACCGACATGCGGGCCACCTCCTGGTGGCGCGAGCGGCTGCTGAGCGGGCTGATGTCGTACTGGGTGCACCAGCACATCGGCAACCTCGCGCCGGCCCAGCTCGCCGCCGACCCGCTGTACTCCGCCGTACGCGCGAGCCCCGACGGCACCGACGCGCTGCGCGCCTTCGCCGCCGAGGCCGATGCGGACGCCACGAGCGCGCGCTGGAGTTACCGGCGCGACTTCGGGCGGGTGCGGCTGGTGATGGTGGACTCGCGCGCGGCGCGGGTCCTGGAGGAGGACAGCCGGTCGATGCTGGACCCGGGCGAGGCGGACTGGGTGCGCGCGCAGGCCCTGGAGGATCCGGGCAGTTACGACCACCTCCTCATCGGCACCTCCCTGCCCTGGCTGCTCCCGCAGCTCGTGCACGACACGGAGGCGTGGAGCGCGGCGCTGGCCCGGGGGGTGCGGGGCCCGCGCTGGGCGCGCCGGGGTGAGTGGCTGCGCCGGGCGGCGGACCTGGAGCACTGGGCGGCGTTCCCGGCATCCTTCGCCTCACTGGCGCGGATGATCGCGGAGGCCGGGTCGGGTTCCGAGGCGCCGGCGACGGTGCTCGTGCTGTCCGGGGACGTGCACCACGCGTACGTGGCCGAGCCCAACTGGTCGGCGCGGGGGCTGGAGGCGCGGGTGCTCCAGCTGACCTGTTCCCCCGTCCACAACTCCATCCCGCTGTCGATACGGCTCAGCTTCCGCTTCGGCTGGAGCGCGCCGGCCCGTGCCCTCGGGCGTCTCTTCGCGCGCCACGGGCGTTGTGAGCGGCCGCCGGTGGGGTGGCGGAAGACGGGCGGGCCCTGGTTCGGCAACCAGCTCATGACGCTGACGCTGCGCGGGCGTTCGGCGCGGCTGCGGCTGGAACAGGCGCGGGCGGACGGGACTCTCGAGACCGTGGAGGAGTCCACGCTCACCTCCGAATGAGGCACATGTGGTGACATGAGCGGCAACTGGGGCGCAAGGGGCGTGCGTTGGCTTCGGTGACACCCAGGGGCATGATGAGGCGGACCGTCCGCTTCCTCATGGGCGGTGATCCCCTCCGATGCGCCCCACCCGCCCGGGAGATTCCCCTTTGTCTGCAGCGAACGCGGAAACGGTGGCGGTCTCCGTCGCCCTGGTCGGGGCCGGTCCGCGCGGCACCAGTGTCCTGGAGCGCCTGTGCGCCTCTGTGCCTGAGCTCCTGCCGCCAGGTACGCGGCTGACGGTCCATGTGGTCGATCCGTCGCCGCCGGGCCCGGGCCGGGTGTGGCGCACCACGCAGTCGCGGGAGTTGCTGATGAACACGGTGGCCTGTCAGGTGACCCTGTTCACCGACGACAGCGTGGACTGTTCGGGCCCGATCCGTCCGGGGCCGAGCCTGCATGAGTGGGCGGCGGGCGAGCTGGGCCCGGACGACTATCCGACCCGCGCCGACTACGGCCGGTACCTGGAGTGGGTGTTCGCGCGGGTGGTGCGCGAGGCGCCGTCCGCGGTGCGGGTGCGGACGCACGCGGCGCGGGCGGTGCGGCTCGAGGACGCCCCGGACGGCCGGCAGGTCCTGACGCTCGACGACGGGCGCACGCTCACTGATCTGTCGGCCGTGGTGCTCACCCAGGGGCACCTGCC
Organism: Streptomyces griseus subsp. griseus; assembly: GCF_000720255.1. Classification (GTDB taxonomy): domain Bacteria; phylum Actinomycetota; class Actinomycetes; order Streptomycetales; family Streptomycetaceae; genus Streptomyces; species Streptomyces griseus_I. The sequence continues at coordinate 705,276 of NZ_JOJE01000001.1, forward strand.
GGTGGTCGCGGACGCGGCCGAACTGCGGCCGGCCGCCTTCGCCGAGCGGCAGGGCCTGCGGCACGTACCGCCCGCCAACCCGGCCGACCTCGACCTCTCCGCGCTCGCTTCGGGCGAACCGGTGCTGTTGCGCGGCCTGGGGCTCAACTTCTTCGACCACGTCGCCCTGTTGACGGCCGGCCGCGGCGGCCGTTTCGTCCGTGACGGTGCGGGACGTGCGCGCTATCTGCCGTCCGGCCGCGAGCCGCGTCTGTACGCCGGTTCGCGGCGCGGCATCCCGTACCAGGCGCGCGGCGACAACGCGAAGGGGCCGTACGGCCGGCACGCTCCGCTGGTCCTCACCCCGGAGGTGATCGCGGGCTTCCGCAAGCGCGCGGACTCCGGGGAGGCGCCGGACTTCCTCGCGGAGATATGGCCGTTGGTGGCGAAGGAGGTGGAGACGGTGTACTACGCGGCCCTGACCGGACGGCCGGAGTTCTCGGAGCGTTTCATCGCCGTCCCGCACGGCGGCACCGAGGAGGCCCGCGTCCTGGCCGAGTTCGGGGTCGGGGACGCCGATCGCTGGTGCTGGGAGCGGGTGTCGCGGCCGTACGGGGAGCTGGAGTTCGCGGATTTCGCGCGGTGGCGGGAGTGGCTGCTGGCTCACTTGCGTGCGGACGCGGCGCAGGCGGCGCTCGGGAATGTGCGCGGCCCGTTGAAGGCGGCCCTGGACGTCCTGCGCGATCTGCGCAACGAGTTGCGGCTGGTCGTCGATCACGGTGGCCTCACCGGTGCGTCGCGGCGCGAGCACCTGGACCGTTGGTACACCCCGCTGAACGCCTTCCTGTCGATCGGCCCGCCCCGGCGGCGGATCGAGGAGTTGGTCGCGCTGGTGGAGGCGGGTGTGGTGGAGGTGCTCGGGCCCGGCCTGGAGGTGCGGGAGGCGGAGGGGGCCTGGGTGGCGCGCTCGCCCGTGGTGCGGGGCTCCGAGGTACGTGTGAAGACCCTCATAGAGGCCCGGCTGCCGGAGCCGGACCTGCGCCGCACCGCCGACGAGCTTCTCGCCCGGCTGCTGCGGAGCGGGCAGTGCCGCCCGCACACGGTCGACGGTTACGAGACGGGAGGAGTCGACGTGACAGAACGCCCGTATCATCTGATAGACCGTCAGAATCGGCCCCACGCAGGGAGGTTCGCCTTCGGGGTGCCCACGGAGGGCGTGCACTGGGTGACCGCGGCGGGCGCTCGGCCAGGGGTGGATTCGGTCACACTTTCGGACGCCGATGCGGTGGCGAGAGCCGCTCTACGTGCGGGCCTAACACAAACGGAACACCAGAAGGAAGCCAAATCATGGCCAGAAGTTGAACTTGCAACCACCAATTAGGCCCACCTAACCTGGGTTCCTCGTTCGGTACCGCAACCCCCACCGACCGGTCCAGTCCCCGACCGGTCAGAAACCGAAACCGAAGGAGTGTCCCCACATGTCCGCTCGCCTCAACAGGGTCCAGCCGTACGCCATCGGCCTCTTCCGCATCGTCGTCGGCCTGCTCTTCGCCTGCCACGGAGCCGCCTCGCTCTTCGGAGTCCTGGGCGGAGTCTCCGGCTCCAACGGCGGCACGATCGAGGCCGGCACCTGGCCCGGCTGGTACGCGGCCGTGATCCAGCTCGTCTGCGGCAGCCTCGCCCTGCTCGGACTCGGCACCCGCGCCGCCGCGTTACTCGCCTCGGGCTCGATGGCGTACGCGTACTTCAAGGTCCACCAGCCGGGCGCTCTGTGGCCGATGGAGAACGGCGGCGAGGCCTCGGCGATGTTCTGCTGGGCCTTCCTGCTGCTGGTCTTCACCGGCTCCGGCGCCCTCGGCCTGGACCAGTTCTTCTCCGGGCGTACGTCCGAGGAGCACAAGCCGGCAGCCGAACGCTCGCCGGTGACGGCCTGATCCGTCCGCGCGTACACGAAGGCGCCCTCCCCGCACCGCCGGGGCGGGCGCCTTCGCATGGCGCTGGTGAACGAGCTGTGCCGAACGCACGAGCCCCCGGTGAATACGCTGTCACGCCCCCCGCGTACGCTGTATGGCTGTCATTGGCCGCTCCTGCCGCTCCCCCGCGACATCGCGGCACGGTCTGGCCGCACGGGGGAGACACACGGGGAGAGAGCAGTGCTGGAGAGCATCGGGTCGCTGACCGGCAGCCCATGGATCTACGCGATGGTGGCCCTCTCGGTGCTGCTCGACGTCTTCCTGCCGGTCCTGCCGAGCGGTGTCCTGGTGATCGCGGCGGCGACCGCGGTGGCCGCGGGTTCGGCGACGGGGCAGGTGGCCCACGCATCCTCCGACATCCTGCTGCTCACGCTCTGCGCGGCCACCGCCTCCGTCGTCGGCGACCTGGTCGCCTACCGGCTCGCCCGGCGCGGCGGCGCCCGTCTGGACCGGGCGATCGCCCGGTCCAGACGGCTGACGACGGCGCAGGAACGTCTCGGCACCGCCCTCGCCCAGGGCGGTGGCGCCCTGGTCGTGCTGGCCCGCTTCGCGCCGGCCGGCCGCTCGGTCGTCTCCCTCGTCGCCGGCGCCGGCCGACGCCGCGCCAGTGAGTTCCTGCCCTGGTCCGCCCTGGCCGGCCTGTCCTGGGCCACGTACAGCGTCGCCCTCGGCTACTTCGGCGCCCAGTGGCTCGGTACGACGTGGCTGGCGACGGGCGTGTCCCTGCTGGCGCTGTTCGGGGCGGGCGCGGGGGCGACGTACGTGGTGCGCAGGCAGCCCGCGTAGGCCCGCACAGGCGGCGGACCCACGAGCCTCGGGCCGTTCAGCCCGCCTGTCGCGCGGCCTGGCCCCGGATCTCCAGTCCGTCGAGCAGTTCCGCCGTCGCCTCGGCGATGACGTCGACGGCGCGTTCGAACACCTCCTGGTTGTGCGCGGCGGGCGCCCGGAACCCGGAGACCTTGCGCACGTACTGCAGGGCGGCGGCCCGGATCTCGTCCTGGGTCGCCTCCTCGGGCAGGGCGGGCGGACGGAGTGTCTTGATGCTGCGGCACATGCCCCCAGTGTCGCCGAACCCGGCCCCACCCTCACACAGGAGTGCGATGATCGTCTCGAGGCGGCCACCGTTCGGGGCCGACCGGCGAGAGGATCACCCCATCATGGCGAACGACGTATCGACCGTGGCCGTCCTGGGACCGGGCGGCGTGGGCGGGCTGCTCGCCGCCCTCCTGGCCCGCACCGGCCGCCGGGTGATCTGCCTGGCCGGCGAGGAGACGGCGCACACCCTGAGCGCCGACGGCATCCGCGTCCGCAGTGCCGTCTTCGGCGACTTCACCGCCCGGGTCGAGGCGGACACCGAACTGCGCGAGCCGGCTGACGCCTGCCTGGTCGCCGTCAAGCACACCGCCCTCGACGCGGCCCTGACCCGCGTCGCGCCCGAGACCCTCGGCGACGGCCTGCTCGTACCGTTCCTGAACGGTGTGGAGCACCCGGCGACCCTGCGCGACCGCTACCGCCCCAACCGCGTGGCGCCCGCTGTCATCCGGGTGGAGTCGACGCGGGTCGGGCCCGGCATGATCGACCACGCCAGCCCCTTCGTCGAGATCGACCTGGCCGGCGACCCGGTACCACGCCCCCGCCTCGACGCCCTCGCGCAGGCGCTGACCGCGGCGGGACCCGCCACCCGCGTCCTCGACGACGAGGCGGCGGCGCTGTGGGCGAAGATGTCGTTCCTCGCCCCGTTCGCCCTGCTCACCACGCGCCACGCGCTGCCGATGGGTGACGTACGCACCGGTCACCGCGAGGAGTTGACCGCCCTGGTCGAGGAGACGGCCGCGGTCAGCCGCGCCTGCGGCGGCCCGGCGGACCCCGCCCAGGCACTCACGCGCTACGACGCCTTCCCGCCCGGCATGAAGTCGTCCATGCAGCGTGACGCCGAGGCGGGACGCCCGCTCGAACTGGACGCGATCGGCGGGGCGTTGCTGCGGGCCGCCGAGCGGCACGGCATCGAGGCGCCCGTGACGGCCCGGCTGGTGCGGGAGTTGCGGGAGGCCGGTCACTGACCGGGCCGCGCCGAGACCTCAGCGCAGGTCGAGCCGCATCAGGATCCTGGGGTGTCCGGCCAGCACCGAGGTGGTGTCGGCGGCGTGGACGAAGCCGGCGCGTTCGAAGTTCCCGCGGATCCCGGCGTAGGCCATGGTGAGGTCCACCCGGGCGTCACCGTTGTCGAGGGGATAGGCCTCGATCGCGGGTGCGCCGTGGTCGCGGGCGAACTCGACCGCGCCCGCGATGAGGGCGTGCGAGATCCCCTTCTTCCGGTGGCCGGGGCGTACGCGGACGCACCACAGTGACCAGACCGGCAGGTCGTCGACGTGCGGGATCTTGCGGTTGCGCGCGAAGGAGGTGGCCGAGCGCGGCGCCACCGCGGCCCAGCCGACCGGTTCGTCGCCGTCGTAGGCGAGCACACCCGGCGGGGGCTGGGAGCGGCACAGCTCGGCGACGTACTCGCCCCGCTCCGGCCCGCGCAGCTCCTTGTTGAGCCTGGACGGGACGCGGTGGCTCAGGCACCAGCAGACGGTGGCCTGCGGCGACTTCGGGCCGACCAGGGTGCGGACGTCCGCGAAGACCGACGCCGGGCGGACTTCGATGGTCATGCCACCACGATGTCACGACAGAACACCCGTTCGCATGAACCCCTGGAAGCAACTCGCCACCCAAAATCGAACAGGCGTACCATTGTGCCGTGGCTAAGACCTATGAGTTTCCGAGCGACCTGCGCGCCGGCCAGGAGGAGCTGCATCAGGTCCGGGCCGAGCTGTCGGCCCTGCTGAAGCGGCTCCCCTGGTCGGTCGAGCCGCTGGACGGCTTCAGCGACGACAACGGCTGGCGCAAGGTGGAGCGGCCCGCCTCCCCCGGCTGGACGGCAGACGAGCAGGCCGAGGTGGAGAAGCTCCGACAGCGGGAACACGAGCTCGCGGTGTTCGTGAGCTGCCACCGCTTCTGGTCCGAGGTCGCGACGGAGGACCGGGTGGAGGCCCGGATGCGGCTCAAGCACGCACACGAGGCCCCGCCCGGGGAGTAGGGCCGGGACTGGGTTCTGTCTCTCCGGTCAGCGTCGTGATCACAACAGATCCGCCGTTCGGCCGCGGTCGGCTCGCGTGCCTCGCCCGACGGCGGTGGTGTGGACACGGATGCGTGCCGTCGTCCGCGCGGGAGCGGCATCGGGCGCTCACACGTGAAGGACGAGGCATGCACATACCTGGACTTGTGGCGGGCCGTCGGAGCCGCGCAGCGGCCGTCGCCGCGGTGGTGGCCTGCTCGACGGTGTTCATCGTGCCGAACCCCGCCGTCGCCGGCGGTACACCGACACCTTCGGGGCCCGCCCAGAAGCTGGACTGGAGACCCTGCGTTCAGGGCAGCCCGTTCGACTGCGCGACCGCGAAGGTGCCACTGGACTACCGCGACCCTCGCGGCCGCACCGTCGAACTGGCCGTCGTCAAACGAAAGGCCACCGGTCCCGGACGGCGCGTCGGCACCCTGTTCTTCAACCCGGGCGGACCCGGCGGGCCCGGATCCGTGCAGATGCCGCAGAACTACGAGTTCTTCCCACGCGAGGTACGGGAGCGGTTCGACATCGTCAGCTGGGACCCCCGCGGGATCGGCAACAGCACCGCGGTGAACTGCTTCACGAGTCCGGAGGAAGCCGCCACCTGGGCCGCGAGCAAAGCGGCGGGCTTCCCGGTGGGGGAAAGGGAGCGGACGGCCTACTTCGCCGCGTACAAGGAACTGGCCCGGCGCTGTCAGCAACGGGACCCCGAGCTCCTGCGCCATGTGTCGACCGCCGACACCGCTCGCGACCTGGACCAGCTCCGGCAGGCGGTGGGCGACCCGCAGCTCACGTACTACGGGATCTCCTACGGCACGTTCCTGGGGGCCACCTACGCCAACCTCTTCCCCGGCAAAGTCCGCGCGATGGTCCTCGACAGCGACTGGGACCCGCAGGCCTGGACGAACCATGGGTCCAACGAGACCCCCCGGTCCACGGCCTTCCTGCGTCTGGGCTCGGACCTCGCCGCGGCGGAAACCCTGGACCAGTTCCTCACCCTGTGCGGGTCCACCACCACCGCCCGCTGCGCCTTCTCCGCCGGCAGCCCGAAAGCGACCCGCGACAAGTACGACCAGCTGATGAAGCGCCTCCGGGCGCATCCCGTGGGCGAGTGGACCTACGCCCGTACGGTCTCTGACATGGTGAGCGGCTTCTACGTCGTCCACCCCGGATGGACGAACGTCGCCGGCAGGCTGCAGGACCTGTGGCAGGGCCGCGCACCGGAGCCGTCCCCGCTCCCGCCCCCACCACCGGTCCCGGATCCGAATCCGTACCTGGGCGAAGAACAGGCCGCCGCGGTGTTCTGCGGCGACAGTCCCCATCCACGCGACCCCGGCGCCTACCACATCCTGGAGGAGGCCAGCGCCGCCCGTGCGGGCGACACCGGACGCCACTGGACCTGGGCCTCCGCGGTGTGTGCCGACTGGCCGGGAGTCGCCGCCGACCCCTATCGCGGACCGTGGAACACGCCGACAGCGCATCCCATCCTGGTGGTCGGCACCACCTACGACCCCTCCACTCCCTACTCGGCCGCGCAGGCCATGACCCGGGAACTGGCCGACGCCCGCCTGCTCACCAACAGCGGGCACGGGCACACGGCACTGCTCAACCCCAGCAGCTGCGTCAGCGAGTACGAGAGCCGCTACCTCATCGACGGAAGCCTCCCGCCGGTCGGAACGACGTGCCGACAGGACACGCCGCCCTTCTCCGAGCCCAAACCGCGCGGCGGTGTCGCCACCGGCGGGGGCGGGATGGCGGGAACGCCGGCACGGATCCCTTCCTCGACACCGTCGGCTCCCGGGCCGCATCCTCGTCGGGGACGACATGCTGCCGTCCATGGACCGGATCGGCCGGCTTCAGCGGCGCGATCCGGCCCCACCTCACATCACTCGGCCCTGCGTCAGAGGCCTACGACTCCTTGCCGAGGAGCTTGTTCATCCCCTCGATCTCCGCGTTCTGGGCGGTGACGATGTCGTCGGCCATCGACGTCGCGGGCGTGTAGCGGCCCTTGGCCTTCTCGGTCGTGGCCATCTCGACGGCGCCTTCGTGGTGTTCGACCATCATCGTCAGGAACATGGTGTCGAACTCCTTGCCGGAGGCCTTCTCCAGCTTCGCCATGTCCCCCTCGTCCATCATTCCGGCCATGCCGGAGTGGGCCGGGTGGTCCATGCCGGGCGACGACTCGGGCATCTCCTCGCCCCAGGTCCTGAGCCAGCCGGTCATCTTCTCGATCTCCGGGTCCTGCGCCTTCTCGATCCGCGCCGCGAGGTCCTTGACCCGCGCGGACGCGGCGCGGTCGGCGGCCAGCGAGGCCATCTCCAGCGCCTGCTGGTGGTGCGGGATCATGCCCTGCGCGAAGGAGACGTCCTGGGCGTTGTGCGCGCCCGCCTCGGCCTTGGCGCCGGCGCCCGAGGAGGAGGGCGAGGACGACGAGCCGTGGCCGGCGCCGTCGCCGCTGTCACCGCCACAGGCGGCGAGGGTGAACGCGGCGGTCGCCGTCACCGCCACGTGGGCGGCACGACGGGTCAGGGTACGGATGCTGCTCATACGTGAACTCCAGTGGTGCGTAATGGATCTGGACGTGCCGGAGCGCCGCGTCGGTCGGTGACGCGGTGCGCGGGGTCGTCTAGATCCGCAGGAGCTGGAGTTCGGACAGGGAGGGTGGCGCGCGGGCGCCGTCCTGGTCCGCGAGGGCGTAGGAGCACACGGTCTCGGCCACCGGCGCCACCGGGGCCGGGTCGGGCACCGGCCCGGGGACCACCGGCCCGCCGCTCACCGCGCCCGACGCGCAGGTGGCGTCGGCGTGTTGGGTGTGCCCGCCGCCGCAGTGGCCGTCCCCGGCGCAGCCGTCGTGCGCGGTCTCGGCGCCGGCCATGACGCGTGCGGAGGGGTGCGCGTGGGGTGCGCCACCGGGCGCCAGCCCGTGCATGGACAGCAGCCCCACCAGCAGCCCGAGCACGCACCAGGCCCGCCAACGCCGCAGGGGCGGTCGGGGGACGTACTGCTCGGGGCCGTTCACCCGGCACATCCTATGGGCGGCCGGGCCGCGACACGTGAGAGGGCCCCCGTGTCTCCACGGGGGCCCTCTCGCATCTCCTGGTGGGCGCGGACGGTTTCGAACCGCCGACATCCTGCTTGTAAGGCAGGCGCTCTACCCCTGAGCTACGCACCCAGGACGAGTCGACAGCCTACCTTGCCGCAGGCACTGCCCCGCAAACCCGTTTCAGGGGGTTAACCCCACCCCGGATCCGGGAGTGCGCCGGATCCCCCGTCGGGTGCCGGGTCCATACGGTCGTAGAGCAGGCGCAGCCCGCGCCGTCCGCACCAGGGGGAGATCGCCATGGCCCGTATCACCGCCGTCCGCACCGCGCTCGCCGCCGGAGCCGTCGTGGCCCTCGTCGCCGGCCTCGGCGCCTGCGCCTCCCCCGCGGACGACAAGGACCCCGAGCACCGGTCCTTCGCGCTGGCGGGGCACACGCTCACCGTGGACTCCGACGACTCGGCTCTGGAGATCGTCTCGGCGGACTCGAACAAGGAGGGCCGTATCGAGGTCACCCGCTGGTTCAAGGGGTCGGTCGTCGTGGGCAAGGAGCCGAAGGTCACCTGGTCCTTCGAGGACGACCGGCTCACCCTGCGTGTGAAGTGCTCCGGAGTGGTCGCGGACTGTGCGGCCAGGCACCGGATCGAGGTGCCGAGGGGTGTCGCCGTACGCGTCGAGGACAAGGACGGCAGTGTGCGGGCGAGCGGCTTCCGGGACGCGCTGAACATCCGCACCGGTGACGGCTCCGTGCGCGTCAGCGACACCTCGGGGCCGCTGGAGCTGCGGACCGACGACGGCTCGGTACGGGTCACCGACTCCTCCGGCGCCCTGAAGGTGCGTACCGGCGACGGCTCGGTGCGCGCCGACGTCTCCTCGCGCCGGGTCAGCACGCACACCGGTGACGGCTCGGCCCACATCGAACTGAGCGCCGTACCGGAGCTCGTGGAATCCCGCAGCGGCGACGGCTCCGTGACGATCGAGGTGCCCTCGGCGACGTACCGGGTGACGACCGAGACCGGGGACGGCGGGGTGGATGTGTCCGTGCCGCGGGACGAGTCCAGCTCGCACGTGGTGTCCGCCCGGACCGGCGACGGCAAAGTCACCGTGCGGACCGCGAACTAACCGGCCCGTGTGTTCGTCTCTACACGGTGGGAGAATGACACCGGGCAGGGCGAATCACAGCACGGGAGAGGGATGTGACGGCGACACCTCCGCAGCCGTACTCGCCGTCGGTGGCGCCTGCGCCCGGATCCGTGCTGCGGGACACCCTCACCCTGGTCGGTCTGCCGTTGCTCGCGGCGCTCGCGCTGCCCGCCGCGTTCGCCGGTGGTGGCACCAGGCGCTGGTTCGGCGGGCGGGCGGAGAGCCAGCGGGCCGAGGCGCAGGCCGCGAAGGACGCGGCGGCGGCCGCGTTCTACGAGCTGGACACCGCCCAGCGGGACCTCAGGATCTCGATCGAGACGATCACGGCGGTCGACGACTCCCCGGCCGCCCGGCGCGCCATCGCCGACTTCCGGGCGATCAGCGGCCGGATCGACGAGGCCAGTCACCAGTACATCAGCGCCGTCGACGCCCATGATCTCGACCGGGACGATCTGGAGGCCTCGGCGGCGGCGCAGGCACGTACCGCGCTCACGAAGGCGAAGGACGAGCTGGGCCGGGTCAAGCAGGAGCTCGACCGGTTCACCGACGGGCTGGGGCCACTGCTGGGCAAGGCGGAGACCCAGCTGGCGCGGCTCGCGCCGGCCGTGGAGCGGGCCCGGCAGGCTCTCCTGGCCGCCTCGAACGGACTGGACGCGGTCCGGGGCTCGGGGCTCACCGCGGACGACCTCGCGGCCCGGCTGGCGGCGCTCTCGCCGGAGCTGACCAAGCTCAACCAGGGCGCCGGGCAGCACGGCGTGCCGCAGACGCTGGAACGTGCCGAGCGGGTCGCGCGGGACGCCGAGGCGATCCGGGTGGAGGCGGAGCGGCTGCCGGAGAAGGCCGCCGAGATCGACCACCGGCTGGTGTCGCTGCGTACCCGCGCCGAGGCGCTGACGACGCGTGCCGGGCAGGTGGATCCGGTGCTGAGCGAGCTGCGGCGGCGGTTCACTGCGGCGTGCTGGCAGGACCTCCAGCATGTGCCGGAGCAGGCCTCCGAGCACGTACGGCAGGCGGAGGCGAAGCTGGCGCAGGCGCGGAGCGCGCGGGACGCCCAGCGCTGGCCGGACGCGACGGCGCTGCTGTCGACGGCGCGGGCGCTGCTGAACACCACCGACGAGGCCGTGTCGGCGGCCGGGGACCGGCTGACGCGGCTGAACGCCGTGCAGAAGGATCCGCAGCAGGAGATCGAGCGGACACGGTTCGCGATCCGGGACGCGCAGCGGCTGGCCATGGCGGGCCGCAACACGCCTGATCCCCGGGACGCGCGGCCGCTGGACGAGGCGGTGGGCCGCCTTGAGCGGGCGGTCGCCGGTCTGGAGGGCCGACACCCCGACTACTGGCACTTCCTGACCGAGACGGAAGCGGTCCGGCACGCGGTGGCGGACGTGGTGACCCGGATCCGGGAGGAGCGCGGGGGCGGCAACTGAGCCGCCGTGCCGACCGTCATGTGGCCCCTCATGCCACCCGTCCTGTTGCCCGGGCGGGTGTGGCGGGCGGATATTTGAGGGGACGGACGTACGGCCTCCGCTCGCACCCAAGGGAGGCGGACATGGCCACGCACGTACAGCGCTCGGGGTCGCGCAGGCGGATCGACTTCGACGAGCACCTGCCCGTCGACCACCGACTGAACAGGGTCTACCGGATCGGCGCGGGCCTGATGGGTCTGGCGCTGGTCGTCTTCGGCGTCTTCGGCATCGTCGACAACATCGGCTTCTTCGACACCGGCGGGGACACCATCTGGAGCCTGAACACCAACGGGGCGCTCAGCTGGCTGTCGATCGGCGTCGGACTGCTGCTCTTCGTCGGCATGGTGATCGGCGGGAACTTCGCGTCGACGCTCAACATGGTGCTCGGCGTCCTGTTCATCCTCAACGGATTCCTGTTCCTCGGCCTGCTGGACACCGACTACAACTTCCTGGCCTTCGAGATCCAGAACGTCCTGTTCACCTTCGTCGCCGGCATCCTGCTCATGGTCTTCGGGATGTACGGCAGGGTGGGTTCGGCCCTGCCGCACGACAACCCGTACTGGCGGGCCCGCAACCCCGACCTGGCCGAGGAGCGGGACCACCAGCGTGAGCTGCGGGAGCACTGGCCCCCGCGCGATGAGGATCAGGTGCGGTAGGCGTAGTAGTACGCGTTCGGGTACGACGCCACGAGGCTCGCCACCGACCTGCGGAGCGTGTTGTTCGAGTGGTACGTCACGTAGGGCACGCCGCCGCTCTTGTACGTGACGATCATCGTGTGGTCCTTGGACCCGTCGCGGTCGAAGTCCATCTGGAGGACGTCGCCGACCTCGAGCTGGTAGACGTTGGCGAGCGGCTTGGTCCGCTTGGAGTTCTGGGCGAACCAGGACCACTCGTTGACGCCGACGAACGAGTCCGACTGGATGTCGGCGTTGCCGAACCACTTGGTGTAGTCGTACACGTAGCCCGGCACGTGCTTCCAGCCGCCGGCCTTCAGGGACTGGCTGACGAAGTTGGTGCAGTCGCCGCCGGCGCCGTGGCCGTTGAAGTCCGGGTAGTCCTTGTTGTAGTTGTTCCAGTACTTCTCCGCGTAGGCCGCCATCGCCTTGTAGTCGTAGGTGGTGGCGGTCTTCGGGACGGCGACCGGGTTGCGGGTGGTCGCCGCGCGCGGGGCGCTCGGCATGGTGTCGCCGGGCTCGGGGGCGGGAGCCTTGACGGACTTCGGCTGCGAGAGCGTGTTCACCGCGAGGCCACCCTGGTCGGTGTCCTGGATGGCGGTGAGCTGCCAGTTGCCCTGGTCGTCGGCCTTGAAGGTCAGCTCGTGCCCGGCCTGGAAACCGGTGGTCCTCGGCGCGTTGCCGCGGGCCTTGGCGTAGGTCAGCGTCGTGGTCTCGGTGACCGCGGCCTTGGCCGTACGGCCCGTCACGCGCGTCGCGTTCAGGGTGACCGTGGTGCTGGCCTTGCTGTACTTCTCGCCGGCCTTGGCGAGCTTGCCCTTGCGCTGCTCGAGGGAGGACAGGGTGGCGTCCTCGGTGCGCGCGGTGCCCTTGGACAGCTTGACGTCGCCGGAGAAGCCGTCGGTCAGCGGCTTCGCGCGGTCACCCTGCCCACCGGCCACCAGGGCGTCCGTACGGTCGGTGAAGACCGCGTCGGCCAGCCGCTGGAAGGTGGCCTTGGTCTTCGCGTCGACCGTGGGGTCGTCGACGACCGCGGCGCCGGCGCTCCAGTTGGGGAGCAGCGCCACCCCGGCGACCACGGAGGTGGCCGCCGCGCCGAGTATGGCGGAGCGGCGACGCGTACGGCTCAATTTCCTTGACTTCACTGATGTTTCCCCTCTTGCCCCGGCGGGAGGGATGGCCGGGGAAGGGCATCTTGCCATGGCGTGTGTGGGGGTTGTGAAGAGGGATGCCCTTGTGGGCTCAGGACGTTACTGGACCGTCACTTCACCACGGTCGACCAGTCGGTGGACTGCGCGGGGTCCAGAGTGCGCAGCGTCTGAAGGGTCTCGGGCTTCTGCACGTCGAGCCAGTCGGACAGCTCCCTGAACGACACGCACTTGACGTCCTTCTTGGTGCAGACGTTCTTGATGACCTCGTCGACGGACTTCATGTAGATGCCGCCGTTCCAGTTCTCGAAGTGGTTGCCGATGAACAGGGGTGCCCTGCTGCCGTAGTAGACGCGGTTGAAGCCGGCCATGTAGGCGTCGGTGGTCTCCTTCTCCCACTCGGGGTACCGGGCCGGGTCGCCGTCGACCTGGCCGTCGGACTGGTTGGCGAGGAAGTTGAAGTCCATGGAGAGGCCCTGGTAGTCGCCGCCGTCGTACGGGAGCGCCTGGAGCGGGAAGTCCCACATGCCGTTCTTCTTGGTGGGCCATATCTGGAAGTCGCCCGCGGAGCTGGCGTCGTAGCGCCAGCCGTAGCCCTTGGCGGCCTTCAGCAGGTTCGCCTGGCCCTCCAGGCAGGGTGCGCGGCCGCCCGTGACCTCCTTCTTGAAGTCGAAGGGCAGCGGGGCGATGTCCTTGAAGCCGGTGTTGGTCTTCCAGTTCTCGACCATCGCGTAGAACTGGTCGATCTCGCTCTTCCACTCCTCGACGCTCCAGTCCCCGCCGCCCTTGGCGCCGCAGAAGTGGCCGTTGAAGTGGGTGCCGATCTCGTTGCCCTCCTGCCACGCCTTGCCGAGCTGCTCCAGCGTGGTGCGGATGTGTTCGTCGGTGGGGAAGCTGATCGCCGCCGCGCCCTTCTTGTGCTGCGGCGGGGCGTAGAGGTCCCTCTTGCTCTTGGGCAGCAGGTAGATGCCGGTGAGGAAGAAGGTCATGTGGGCGTCGTACTCCTTCGCCATCTTCCGGTAGTGCTGGAAGAGCTCGTCGTCGCCCGCGAGCGCGCCGTCCCAGGAGAAGACGACGAACTGGGGCGGCTTCTCCCCCGGCTTGAGCGGCACGGCCTTCAACTCGCCTGTCTGCGGGCCGGTGTAGGAGGTGGAGCCGTCGCCGAGGATCTTCGTCTTGCCGTCCCAGGGCTCCTCCTGGCTCTGCCCGGCGGAGCCCTTCGGAGTGTTGCCCCGCGTCCCGGAGGAGGCGGTCGGCTCGGTGTTGTCCGCGCGGGTCAGTGCGAGGTAGCCCGCGACCAGGGACGCGGCGACGAGGAGGACCGCCAGGCCCAGGATCCTCGGAGGGGCGGTCCGGCGGGGTGCCCTGGCCTTGCGGCGGCGGCCCGACGGTGACTTCATGTGCGGCTCATTCTGCGAGGGGAGTGGGGGTTGCGGTGCCCGGCCACCGGATCAGCCGACCGGACTGGTGGCACCGGACCAGATGCCGTACGGGACGTTGTCGGCGGAGGTGCCGGCGACGCCTTCGAGCGGCAGTGGTTCGAGGCTCTTGGCGAGGTCGATGCGGTAGACGACGACGGCCGTCGACACGGACTCGGCGGTGCCGACGAACCAGGAGGAGGTGTCCTTGTCGCTGGTGCCGGCCTTCCCGGCGACCGTCGCCGAGGCGGCCGCGGCCGGGTGGGCGACGCGGAAGGAGTCCTGGAGCGCCGAGGTGACCTCCTCGGCCACGTCGGCGCCGACCGCGCGCTTGGCGGAGGGCGTGGCCAGCGCCACCGGGGAGCCGTTGTGGGTGATCCGGCGCACCGAGTACGGCTCGGTGTGCCGGCCCTTGGCGGCGAACGTGGCGTAGCCGCTGGCCATGCGGATCGCGCTCGGTGTGGAGTTGCCCGCGGACAGCGCGGGGATCTGCGGGCCCATGCTGGAGGGGAGCAGGCCGGCCGCCTGGGCGGTCTCCCTCACCTTGTCCAGGCCGGTGTCCATGCCGAGCTGCATGAACGGCGAGTTCACGGAGAGGGCGAGCGCCCGGTGCAGGCTGATCTGCCCGTAGGACTGCTTGCCGTCGTTGTGCGCGGCGACCTTCTTGCCGCTGCGGTCCCAGTAGGGCCCCTCGGGTGTGGTGACCAGCACACCGTCGTTGCCGTCGTACACGCTCTGCCCGGAGATCTCCTGGCGGGGCGCGTCACGCTCCTTGACGACGCCGTGTTCGAGTCCGGCGGCGTACACGAACGGCTGGAAGGCACTTCCGGCGGGGACCGTGGTCGCGTTGGACTCGTTGTAGCCCTGCGTACGGTGGTCGGGGCCGCCGTAGACGGCGAGGATCCGTCCGTCGGTGTCCACCGAGGCGGCGCCGAAGTGGGCGGTCCTGGCCCTCTTCGGGTCGTCGTGCAGCGCCTTCTTGCGGGCCTTGGTCACGGCGTCGGTGAGCGCGGTCTCCCGCTTGCGGTCGAACGTCGTGTAGATCTGGTAGCCGCCCAGGTCCCAGTCCTTGTCGGAGATCTTCGCGGCCTTCTTGGCGTACTGCGTCGCGAGTTCCACCAGGTAGTCGGTCTGTTGGCCGGTGTCGTAGAGCGGGTTGGCCTTCAGCGGCTCGGGGAACTTCCTGTACGTGGCCCGCTCGGCCTTGGACAGCTTGCCGATCTCGACCATCCGGTCCAGGGTCCAGGACCAGCGTTCGACGGCCCGGGCGCGGTTGGCGCTGTTCAGGGTCGGGTCGTAGAGGCCGGCCCCCTTGAGCAGGGAGGCGAGGAAGGCGGCCTCGCTGGCGTTGAGTTCGCTGACGTCCTTGCCGTAGTACGCCTGGGCGGCGCGCTGGATGCCGTAGGTGCCGCGGCCGAACCAGCTGGTGTTGAGGTAGCCCTCGAGGATGTCGTCCTTGCTCATCTGGTTGTCCAGCTTGAGGGAGATCATCGCCTCGGTGAACTTGCGGCTGACGGTCTGGTTCTGGTTGAGGTAGACGTTCTTGACGTACTGCTGGGTGATGGTGGAGCCGCCCTGGGTGTCGCCCTGGCCGATGGTGCGGAACAGAGCGCGGGATATGCCTTTGAAGGAGATGCCGGGGTCGCTGTAGAAGCTGGCGTTCTCCGCCGCGAGCACCGCCCAGCGGACGTCCTCGGGGATGTCCTTCAGCGGCATCGCCTGCCGCTGGACCCAGCCGGTGCGGGCCATGGGGGTGCCGTCGGCCCAGAAGTACACGTTGTCCTGCTGGGTGGCGTACGTGTTGAGGTTGTCCGGTATGTCGGTCGCCGCGTAGGCGACGACGAGGAAGAGGGTGCTCATGCCCATGGAGGTCAGCGCACCGCCCAGCGACTGCCGCCAGGACGGCATCCAGCGCCGCCAGCCGACGCGGCCGGGCCGCGGGTACTGCGGGCGCAGGCGGCGCACGTAGGGCAGGGCGCGGGCGAGGTGGGGGGCGAGGAAGGCCGCGAGGGGGGCCAGCCGGAGGCGGGCGGCGGTGACGAACCGGGAGACAACGGGAGGCCGGGGTGCCTTACGGGGGTTTCGCCGCTCACTGGTTACAGGAGGTTTCCTTGGGGTCTCGGGTATGCCGAGACCCTCCGGGGGTACCCGCAGTTGCATGGTCTCGTCCGCCGGAGGGATGGCAGGAACCTTCAACTGCATGGTGAGTTCGGGCTCCTGGGGCTCCCCCCTCTGCCCCTCCTGGGTCACGACGCGTCTCCCTCCGCACTTCGGTGTTGCTCGCGCAGGTAAGACGTACTGGTACGTAGGTGGGTTGTAGACACAGCCGTCACGCACTGGTCTGTGCGGACTCGGCTGCGGACCCCCACTTCCCCCGACCCTCCGGTTGCGGTTCCTCGCGGCACTAACAAATTACCAGCGATCTTTTCAATTTCTCCTCACTACTATCGGACAGAAGCGAACACAGCTGAACCGCGAGTTCCGGTCGTCGCCGGGATCGCCGGTTAACCTGTGCTCATGCCACGCTACGAGTACCGCTGCCGTACGTGCGGCGACACCTTCGAACTGAGCCGTCCGATGGCGGAGTCCGCCGCCCCCGCCGCCTGCCCCGCGGGGCACGACGACACCGTGAAGCTCCTGTCGACCGTCGCCGTCGGCGGCACCGCGTCGTCCCGGTCGGCCGCCCCCGCGCCCAGCCCGGGCGGCGGAGGCGGAGGCGGCTGCTGCGGCGGAGGTTGCTGCGGCTGACGCCCACGCCCACCGGGCGCTCTCGCGAACCGGCGGGCGCCCTCCAATGCGGCGGGCACCCGCGCGGCAACCCGAGGCGCCCCGCGACCTGCGAGATGTCTCACAGCCGGCTGGCGGCCTCGCGCCCTGCCGAGGCGACCTGGCAGGGCACCCGCATTGTCCGCTGGCCGCCCTCGCGCCCTGACGAGGCGCCCCCGACGCAGCGGCCGCCCACGCGGCAGACCGAGGCGCCCCGTCGCCGTCGGCGGCACCGCGTCGTCCCGGCCGACCCCCGCACCCCGGCACCAGGTGGCCGAGGCGGAAGCGGCTGCCACGGCGGTGGCCGCTACGGCTGACACCCCACCTCAGACGACGCGGCTGACGCCCACCGGGCCGCTCCGGCGACCTCGCCGGGCACCCCCACGGCCCGCCGGACCGCCCCCGCACCCAGGCGGGGCGGTCCGTTGCAGTGGGCGTCCGCTTGGCGAATCACGGCGCGCCCCGTCGCCGTGCCGTCGGCTACCGCGGTGTTCTGGAGGCCTTCAGGAACTCCCGCAGGATGCGCTCCCCCGCCAGGACACCCCGCTCGGGCAGTGCGCTGATCGCGGGGGCCGCCCAGCCGCTGTCGGCCAGCTCGCCGTGGCCGGGGCGCCAGCCCCGGTCCGCCGCGAGCAGCAGGTCGGCGTCGAGCAGCGAGTCACCGGCCGCGAGGGTGAGGTCGGCACCGGTGCGGCGGGCGACCTCCCTGACGGCCGCGCTCTTGGTCAGCGGCTTCGGCACGGCGTAGAGCTTGCGGCCCTGGAGCGACACCGTCCAGCCGCGGTTCTCCGCCCACACCGCGAGCTCCTTCACCCAGTCCTCCGGGAGCAGCTCGCGCTCCACCACGAGGTAGGCGAAGAGGTCCTCCGCGATGCGGTGCTTGCGCACCCACAGCGGGTCGGCGGAGACCGCCAGGTGCGCCTGCACCTCGGACAGCGGCGCGCACTCGCCCGCCAGCCGCTCCGTCACCCGCGCGTGCCACTCGGCGTCGGTGACCCCGTCCACCAGCAGATGCCCGCCGTTGGCACAGATCGCGTACTTCGACGGCGGCCCGGGCAGGTTGATGCGCTGGTACTGCTTACGGGTCCGGGTCGTCGTCGGCACGAACACCGCCGCGTCCCCGACCTCCGTCAGCAGTTGCGCCGCGGTCTCGGTCATGTAGGACAGGGGTCTGCTCTCGTGCACCTCGACACAGAGCAGCCGGGGCGCCCGCGCGTCCGGCATGGTCAGCGCGAGGGCCGCGGCGGAGTAGATCAGCGTACGGTCGAGGTCGCTCGCCACCAGCACCGGCATCAGACCGTCACCGCCCGGCCGTCGGCGCCCGTCGCACCCCGCGTGTACTTGGGGTGGATCAACCCCACACAGGTGTACGGCAGTTCGGCGACCTCCTCGACGGGTACCCCTCGCTGCTCGGCGAGCAGGCGTACGTGGTCGAGGTCGGCGCCCGCTCCGGCCCGCGCCAGGATCTTCCACGGCACCCGGCGCAGCAGCACCCGGGTGGTCTCGCCGACGCCGGGCTTGACCAGGTTCACGTCGTGGATGCCGTACTCCTCGCTGATGCGCTCCACGGCCGCCCAGCCCTCCCAGGTCGGAGCGCGGTCGCCGGCCAGCAGCTCCTTCACCGCCGCGTCCACCGTCTCCGTGACCTCCTCGAACCGCGCCGTGACCGCGTCCAGGAAGGCCACCGAGACGTCCGTACCGGCGAGCTCGCGGTAGAACTTCGCGCCGTGGAAGTCGTGCGGGCCCACCAGGTCGGAGCGCAGCACCGTGCGCGAGATCAGCCCGGAGACCGTGGAGTTGAGGCAGGCGGAGGGGATGAGGAAGTCCTCCCGGGTGCCGTACGTCCGGACGCACGAGCCCGGGTCGGCGAGCACCGCGATCTCCGGGTCGAAGCCGGTGACGCCGTCGCCGGCCTCGAACTCGCGGATCGCGTCGGCCAGTTCGCGGGTGATGGCGCCCTTGCCGGTCCAGCCGTCGACGAACACCACGTCGGACGGCTCGTGGTGGGCGGCGAGCCAGCGCAGCGCGTTGGCGTCGATGCCCCGGCCGCGCACGATCGACACGGCGTAGTGCGGCAGCTCCAGCCCGTGCCGGTACTGGGCCCAGCGGCGCATCAGGACGCCGACGGGGGTGCCCGCGCGGGCGAGGGAGACGAGTACGGGCCTCGGTGACCGCTCGGCCAGCACGATCTCGGTGACCGCGCCGATCGCCTGCGCCAGCCGCGCCGCCGACTCGCGCAGCGCCGCGTGGAACAGCTCCTGGTACTGCTCGCTGGGCTGGTACTCCACCGGCAGGGACTCCGCGTAGTGCGCCCCGCCGCTCTGGATGGCCTCCTCGCGCTCCTCGGTCGGCGCCTCCAGCGTCACGTCCGAGAGGTCCTGGAGCAGCCAGCCGACCTCCTCGGGCGCATACGAGGAGAAGGCGGGGCCGCGCAGGGGCTCGGGCAGCATGTCGTGCCTTTCGGGAACGTACAGGGGCTCGGGGACGTACGACGGCACGACCGCGAGCAGGACGTGCGGGGTGTGCGCGGCGAGCTGCGCGAGCAGGCCGTCCGGCGCGTGCAGGGCGGGGGTGTCGGCGATCGAGTCGACGACGGCGACGACGGCGTCGAAACCGGCGTCGGCGACGTTGTAGGCGTAGCGCTCACCGGCGCCGTCGGCCGGGTCGTCGTGGGCGGGGAAGACGAGGCGGCTGCGTATCGCGTAGCCGGGGTCGTCGACGGCGAGGACGGGTGAGCGGGTGGTGGTGGAGTAGCGCACCTCGGCGTCCACGGCTCGCTCCAGCTCGTGGGCCAGCCTCAGCGGGGCGTACATCAGCTCCTCGAAGCCGAGGACGTGAACGCGGCGGGCGTCGGCGGGCAGCGCCTCCGCGAGGCGGGCCGTCATGGCGGGGAGGGCGTTCTCCAGGCGTATTCGGTGCGCGGGGGTGAAGCCGTGCCGGCCCCCGTCGGGGAGGCCGTCGGGCCAGTGCAGGTCGACGCGGGTGACGTGGCCGAGGGGTCGCGTCTGCCGGGTGCCCTCGTCTTCCGGGTGCGGGTCGTGGAGGGCTGGTCGCGCCCACGCGGCGGTAGCCGCAGATTCATCACAGCCCCGCGCCCCTGAGGCGTCGGTGCGTGCGTCGGCTCCATCGCTCCGTGCGGCCACATCGTCGGACACGGCCCCGGCCACGCCCTCAAGGGGCGCGGGGCTGTGTCGATCTGCGGCTCCGCCGCGGGGCGCGACCAGCCCCCTCGAAGCCGCGGACGACCGACCACCCCCCGCGGCACTCTCCGCCTCGTACCGCGCCACCAGCTCCCGCCCCTTCTCCAACACCCCCTCCGGCAGCCGCACCGTCCCCGAAGCCGCGGCCACCAGATCCACCCGCGCGCCGATCTCCCGCGCGAACTCCTCCAGTCGCCCGGCATCCGCCGCGGACCGCATGTCCACCAGCGCGACCACGACATACCGCCCCCGTGGATACCGCGCATGAAGATCGCGCACGGTGTTCAGCACCGTGTTCCCCGTGGAGAACTCGTCGTCGACGAGGACGAGCGGGCCGTCCCCGGCCAGCAGGGCCTGGTCCTCCGGCAGCAGCAGGTGCGAGGTGGCGTGCGAGTGGGACTCCTCGAAGCCACCGGACTGCGCGACCCCGGGCACCGGTCGGCGCGTGGAGTGCAGGTAGGGCGCGTGGCCCAGACCGTCGGCGACCGAGTGCCCGAGCCCGGTCGCCGTCTCGGCGTACCCGACGACGACCGCGGACCGCGCACCGGTCTCGCCCAGCAGCTCCCGCACCTTTCGGCCCAGGGCGAATCCGGCGCCGTAGACGACGGACGGCGACTGCGGTACGTGCTTGCCGAGCACGTTGGACACCAGGAGGTGGGCCCGCTTCGGGTTGCGCCGCAGCGCCAGCCCCAGCATCTCCGTGAGGGTGTCGTCGCCCACGAGTTCGACCCCCAGCCGCTCGGCGACCCAGGTGCCGGACCATTCCCCGTTGTTCACTGCTTTGTTCATGCGTCCCTTGTGTCGGGGCCCGGGGTGTCCGAGCCCTTCCGATCCCGGATCCCTAGGCGGGGATCCCGGCGGCGAGCAGCTCCACGAAGCCGATGTCCTCGTTGGCGACGCCGAACACCTCGGCGCGCAGCAGGGTCCGCTCGGCCCAGGCGCGGTGCGGCTTCACTTCATTCATTTTGTTCGTGTACGCCGACCTGAGCACACCCCCACCGCCGCGTTCCGGCCGCAGGATGTCCTGGGCGTCACTGAACTCTTCGCGACTGACCACGGACAGTGCGTGCACGGGCAGCACGTGGGAGGGGTGGATGCAGGTCTTGCCGAGCAGGCCGTTGGCCCGGTCGAGGGCGATCTCGCGCAGCAGCCCGTCCATGGCGTGCTCGATGAGCGCCTCGCGCAACTCCTCGGCCTGCCCCTCCAGGAAGGGGCTGCGGCGCAGCTGCGGCTTGAACATGCGCTCCTGGACGCGGAAGTACTCCCAGACCGGCCCGGTCACCGTGAACCCCGTGCCGTCGGCCCGGCCGAGCATGTTCACCACGTCGGCGATCACGGAGGCGACGACCTGAACGTCGTACGCCGTCATGTCGGGGGCTCTGCGCAGGCCGTAGGAGGAGCAGAAATCGGTCACGCCGAGGCGCAGTGCCAGGACCCGGTCGCGGTACTTGTCGACCGCGCGGAAGATGCCCTCCAGGGTCTCCACGCGCGACTCCCGGTACAGCAGTTCGGGCGACTCCAGGACCGGCATGGCGAACAGCCGGCGGCCGCTCGCGGCCTCGGCCGCGGCGACGGCCTCCAGGAACGGGATACCGCGTTCCTCGGTGAACTTCGGCAGCACGAATCCCGACAGCAGCCGGACGGCGGGGCCCAGGCGCGCCGCCAGGTCGGGGATCTGCTGCGGGGTGCGGACCCGGACGAAGAGCAGCGGCAGCGCGGTCACCGGGCGGGCGGCGAGGTCGGTGAACTGCCGGACGAGGTTCTCCTCGCCGGCCGGGACGTCCTCGTCGCCGATGGAGTCCTCCAGGCACAGCACCATCGAGACGACGCCGCGGCCGGCCTGCTTGACGATGTCGTCCGCGAGCCGGGGGCGGGTGGCCGGGCTGTACAGCGTGGCGCCCAGGGCGGCGGAGAGCAGCCGGGCCGGGGAGTCCGTGTCGAAGGCGCACGGCTCCTGGAAGAAGAGACGCTTCCGCACCTCAGGGGCGATGTGCCCGAAATGACGCATTGAACTCCCCCGTGGAGATGGTACGGCGTGTGGAACGGCCCGCGACATGGCTGATGACATGTCTACTGAGTGGCCGGTAATAGTACGTAGCAATCCATGTCAGGGGTTCCCGCAGGGCATGAATTTCTGGTAACTGGGCTGTGTCGACTCTTGTACCCCCCGCGTTGTCGTGACCAGGACCGAGAGGGCAGGATGACCGCATGACGCACGCGATGCTGAAGGGGTCGAACGTCCCGCTCGAAGCCACGACGGTACGCGCCGTGCTGCGCTGGACGCCCGGGCAGGGGGTTCCGGACGTCGACGCCTCCGCGCTGCTCCTCGGTCCCGACGGCCGTGTGCGCTCCGACGAGGACTTCGTCTTCTACAACCAGCCCCGGCACCCGTCCGGGAAGGTCTGGCGGCTCGGCAAGAAGCGGATCGCCGAAGGCCTCACCGACACCATCCAGACAGAGCTGCCCGGTGTCGAGCCCAGCGTCGGCCAGATTCTGCTGGTCGCTTCGGCGGACGGGGTCACCTTCGACCGCGTACGCGACCTGCGCATCCTGCTGTACGACGCCGCGGTCGCCGACGCCGAGCCACTGGCCTACTTCGACATCAAGCCGGAGACCGGCGAGGAGACCGCACTGATCTGCGGCGAGCTGTACCGCCGCGGCGACCAGTGGAAGTTCCGCGCCCTCGGCGAGGGCTACTCCAACGGCCTCAAGGGCCTCGCCACCGACTTCGGCATCTCGGTCGACGAGTCGGAGGCGGCGGCAGCGGCAGCGGCAGCGGCGACCACGGCAGCCCAGCCCCTTCCCCCGGAACAGCCCACGGGAGTCCCGACCCAGCCGGCCTACGGCTATCCTCCGGCCGCCCAGCCGTCCTATGGCTACCCGCAACAGACCCCGGCGACGACAGCGGCCCCGTCGGGCTACGGCTACCCACCTCCGGTGACAACGGCACCGAACCCGGACTTCCGGTTGCCTCCTCAGGGACCTCAGTTCATCGGCCGGTAGCCGGGCTATCGCTCAGCCTGGGCCTTGTATCCCCGCCCCCACTGCAACCCCCACCCGTACAGCCGGTCGATCTCCCCCTGGAACCCGTAGACGAACTTCACCTCCCGCCGCACCAGCACCTCCCCCTTCACGTTCTCGATCATCACCACGGCACACGACCGGGCCTGCGGATGCCTCTCGTCGAGCCCTATCTCGATCCGCGGCCCATTGCTCGGGTACAACGTGACACTCGCGTGCGTACGGTCGAACGCCGGCGTCTGGTCGTAGATGTAGACGAACACCAGCAGCCGCTTGATCTCGTCGCGGTGGTCGAGGTTGACGTACATCGTCTCCCCCGACGCCGATCCGAACCGGTCGTCCCCGCTGAGCT
This sequence comes from Streptomyces griseus subsp. griseus, assembly GCF_000720255.1. Classification (GTDB taxonomy): domain Bacteria; phylum Actinomycetota; class Actinomycetes; order Streptomycetales; family Streptomycetaceae; genus Streptomyces; species Streptomyces griseus_I. The sequence goes on from NZ_JOJE01000001.1 coordinate 728,559, forward strand.
TGACGTACGGCGCAGCGTTCGCGTCCCCGAGATAGCCCCCAAGCGGCTGTACGACCCCCTTGGTGCCGTCCTGGAGCTCGTACAGGCACCCCAGGTCGAGGTCGACGTTGACCATGCTCTGGCTGTGTCCGACGACCTCCGGCGGCTTCAGTGCCTTGAAGGGGTGCCGCAGGATGCTCTCGCGGTGGACGCCGCCGATGTCGGACGTCCGCATCCGCCAGTTCAGGTTGACCCGCAGATGCCCGGTGGCCGCACCCTGCTTGGTGAGGGAGACCTGGCTGTGCCGCTTGGTCAGCTCGATGGCGTTGGTCGCCGCGCTGCCCGAGTCGAAGTGGGCCGCACGGCTGCCCAGGAGCCCGTCGAAGAAGCCCATTCCCGCCCCCACGTCCCTCATGTCACTCGTAAAAGACCGGCGGGGCGGCCGGAGGACCACGTCCTCGTCGGCCGCCCCGCACAGAGCGTTCCTCGCTCGGGTGCGTGTTATACCCCGGACGAGACCTCAGTCTTGTCCGGGCTCTCCGCTTTTCCCTCGGCGGCCGCCAGCGCGCGGTTGCGGCGGACGGAGGACCAGAAGGACGCGGCGATCAGGAGGACGCCGACGAGACCGGTGATGACCTCGTGGATCTGGTACTGGATGGTGACCATGAGGAGCACGGCCAGCGCGCCGATCGCGTAGTGGGCGCCGTGCTCCAGGTAGACGTAGTCGTCGAGGGTGCCCTGGCGGACCAGGTAGACGGTGAGCGACCGGACGTACATCGCGCCGATGCCGAGGCCCAGCGCCATCAGGACGATGTCGTTGGTGATGGCGAACGCGCCGATGACACCGTCGAAGGAGAAGGAGGCGTCGAGCACTTCCAGGTAGAGGAACATGAAGAACGCGGCCTGGCCGGCCAGCTTGACCGCCGAGCGTGGCTTGCCGGTGCGTTCGGCTTCTTCCTCGGCCTCCTGTTCCCGTTCCTCCTCTTCCTCCAGCTTGTCCTCGAAGTAGCCGGAGAGGCCGCCGACCACCATGTAGGTGATCAGACCCGCGATGCCGGAGATCAGGACCGTCTGTGCCTTGTCGACGTGGGCGCCGCCGTGCTGGTGGGCGTGGGTGGCGAAGGTGAAGGCGGTGATCAGCAGAACGACCAGGGCGATGCAGACCGACAGCATGTCGACCTTGCCGAGCTTGGCCAGCGGGCGCTCGAGCCAGCGCAGCCACTGGATGTCCCGGTCCTCGAAGATGAAGTCGAGGAAGATCATCAGCAGGAACATGCCACCGAAGGCGGCGATCGCCGGGTGGGCGTCGGTGACGAGTTCCTGGTAGTGGTCCTTGTTGTTGAGCGCGAGGTCGACGGCCTCGATCGGGCCCATCTTGGCGCTGATCGCCACGATGACGACGGGGAAGACCAGTCGCATGCCGAAGACGGCGATGAGCACACCGATGGTGAGGAAGATCTTCTGCCAGAAGGCATTCATCTTCTTCAGGATTCCGGCGTTGACCACCGCGTTGTCGAAGGACAGCGAGATCTCGAGGATGGAGAGGATCGCGACGATGCCGAAGGCCTCCCACCCCCCGTAGAAGACCGCCGCGACCAGGCCGAGCGCGGTGACCGCGAACGACCAGCCGAAGGTTTTCAGAAGCACTGGCTACCCAATCCCTGTGTCGGGGGTACCCCCAGACGGAGTCTGGGGGAGGGTCTCCCCCGCGCCGTACTCGGCTTTACGAAACTTTGAAGCCGAAGTCTAGTCCCGCCCCCTTCGCAGCCCACAGGGGAGGGCTTTTTGCTCATAAAGCGCTACGAGACGTTCACACCGAAGTCGAGGGCGATCCCCCGCAGTCCGGACGCGTACCCCTGCCCGACCGCCCTGAACTTCCACTCGCCCTGGTACCGGTACAGCTCCCCGAAGATCATGGCTGTCTCCGTGGAGGCGTCCTCGCTGAGGTCGTAGCGGGCGAGTTCCTGGCCGTCGGCCTGGTTGACGACCCGGATGAAGGCGTTGCTGACCTGGCCGAAGGCCTGGCCGCGCTCATCGGCCATGTGGATGGAGACCGGGAAGACGATCTTGTCGCAGTGGGCGGGAACCTTGGACAGGTCGACCAGCAGCGACTCGTCGTCGCCCTCACCCTCGCCGGTGAGGTTGTCGCCGGTGTGCTCGACCGAGCCGTCGGGGCTCTTGAGCTGGTTGTAGAAGACGAACCACTCGTCGCCCAGCACCCGCCCGCCGTTGCACAGCAGTGCGCTCGCGTCGAGGTCGAAGGGGGCTCCGGTGGTGGAGCGAGCGTCCCAGCCGAGCCCGACCATCACCTGCGTGAGGTTCGGTGCGGCCTTGGACAGGGAGACATTGCCTCCCTTGGCGAGCGTGACGCCCATGATGCTGGTCCTCCCCTAGGCGGTGCTTCTTCGGTTGTCCTGCGCATCCGGCGCCGCACCCAAACAGTGCGACGCCGGATGATGAGACCGTCGGACGTCTCAGACGTTCACGCCGAAGTCCTGCGCGATACCGCGCAGGCCCGAGGCGTATCCCTGGCCGATGGCGCGGAACTTCCACTCCGCGCCGTGGCGGTACAGCTCGCCGAAGACCATGGCGGTCTCGGTCGAGGCGTCCTCGGACAGGTCGTAGCGGGCGATCTCCGCCTCCCCGGCCTGGTTCACCACGCGGATGAACGCGTTGCGGACCTGGCCGAAGGACTGCTGGCGGTTCTCGGCGTCATAGATCGAGACCGGGAAGACGATCTTCTCGATGTCGGCCGGGACGCCGGCCAGGTTGATCTTGATCTGCTCGTCGTCGCCCTCGCCCTCACCGGTGAGGTTGTCACCGGTGTGCTCGACCGAGCCGTCGGGGCTCTTGAGGTTGTTGAAGAAGATGAAGTGCTGGTCGCTGGCGACCTTGCCGGAGTTGTTCAGCAGCAGCGCGCTGGCGTCCAGGTCGAAGTCCGTGCCGGTCGTGGTGCGGATGTCCCACCCCAGACCGACGATGACCGCGGTCAGGCCCGGGGCCTCCTTGGTCAGCGAAACGTTGCCGCCCTTGCTGAGGCTGACTCCCACGAGTCCTCCATTGGTGTCCTGGGGCGGGGAGCCCCTTCGTGCGTCGGATATCGGATCAACGAGTCGATCCTAGTAACGGGTTCCCGCACCACGCAGGCCCTGACGCCGAAGAATCACAGGTGTCGGCGGACCGGAGCGGTTCGAGCGACTCGCACGGGACCGCGGGGGCTCAGAGGGCGTCGAGTGCCTTGACGTACTCGCCGAGGTCCCGGGCGTCCGGGAGCGCGTTGACCACGGTCCAGCGCACCACGCCCTCCTTGTCGATGACGAAGGTGCCGCGCACCGCGCAGCCCTTGTCCTCGGCGAAGACGCCGTAGGCGCGGCTGACCTCGCCGTGCGGCCAGAAGTCGCTGAGCAGCGGGTACTCCAGGCCCTCCTGCTCGGCGAAGACGCGCAGGGTGTGGATGGAGTCGTTGGAGACCGCGAGGACCTGGGTGTCGCGGTCGGCGAACTTCGGCAGGTTGTCCCGCAGCTCGCACAGCTCACCGGTGCACACGCCGGTGAAGGCGAAGGGGTAGAAGAGCAGGACGACGTTCTTCTCGCCACGGAAGTCGGAGAGCTTCACGCTCGCGCCGTGGTTGTCCTTGAGTTCGAAGTCGGGGGCCTTGTCGCCGACCTGGATCGACATCGTCGTGGTTCCCTCTCGGTGGACTGCTCGGGTCAGAACGCTCGGGAACACCCTACGCAGCACGCACCACGCCCCAGCGGACGGGCTGACCGGGTCAGCCCGTCCGGGGGGTGAAATGAGGCCGGGACTACCTCTTGGACTTGGCGGCCTTCGGCGTCAGCAGCCGGCTGCCGATCCAGTCCTTGCCCACGCTGACGCTCTTGGAGGCAGACAGCCCCGCCGTCGTAGCGGCTTCCGAGATGTCGCTCGGCTCCACGTACCCATCACGGCCGGTCTTCGGTGTGAGGAGGAGGATCGCGCCGCCCTCTTCGATGTACGTGGTGGCGTCCACCAGTACATCCGTCAGATCGCCGTCCTCGTCGCGGAACCACAGCACGACGGCGTCGGCCACGTCGTCGTAGTCCTCGTCCACCAGGTCGCTGCCGATTACTTCCTCGATGGACTCGCGGAGCTCCTGGTCGACGTCGTCGTCGAAGCCGATCTCCTGGACCACCTGCTCGGGCTGGAACCCCAGCCTGACGGCAGGGCTCGTCCGCTCCTCCGCGTGGTCCGCGGTCGCGCTCACGGGTTGCCTCCTGATCATGTCTTGGTGAATGTCTCAGCCACGCGCGTGCGCGAAGCATTGGCCGTAGTCCACACGGGCGGGACCGATCGCGCAAGTACCCGGCGTTTCAGACCGCCGAAACGGTGACGATCCGGGCGGTGTCGCCGCAACCTACGGCATGCCGCCTTCCATTCGAGGTGACGCACACCACACCTATCTGCCCTGTTTGCGTGTTTGGGAACCGTACTTGGGTACGAGGTCCTGGTTACCCCACAGTAGAGATGACGTTTGGGGCCCCGAGGTACACGATGGGGAACGGTGCAGGCAAACCGGAAAGTGGCCCTCAGGCAGGTGCCCTCTGACAGGTAAGGAACAGCGTGGCTTCCGGATCCGATCGCAACCCGATCATCATTGGCGGCCTTCCGAGTCAGGTTCCTGACTTTGATCCCGAAGAAACCCAGGAGTGGCTCGACTCGCTCGACGCCGCCATCGACGAGCGCGGCCGGGAACGGGCGCGCTATCTGATGCTCCGGCTGATCGAGCGGGCCCGCGAGAAGCGCGTGGCCGTGCCCGAGATGCGCAGCTCGGACTACGTCAACACCATCCCCACCAAGAGCGAGCCGTTCTTCCCGGGCAACGAGGAGATCGAGCGCAAAATCCTGAACGCCACCCGCTGGAACGCGGCCGTGATGGTCTCGCGGGCCCAGCGGCCCGGCATCGGCGTCGGCGGCCACATCGCCACGTTCGCCTCCTCCGCCTCCCTCTACGACGTGGGCTTCAACCACTTCTTCCGCGGCAAGGACGACGGCCTCGGCGGTGACCAGGTCTTCTTCCAGGGACACGCCTCGCCGGGCATCTACGCCCGCGCGTTCCTGCTCGACCGGCTGGACGAGCAGAACCTCGACGCCTTCCGCCAGGAGAAGTCGAAGGCGCCGTACGGCCTGTCCAGCTACCCGCACCCGCGGCTGATGCCGGACTTCTGGGAGTTCCCGACCGTGTCGATGGGCCTCGGCCCGATCGGCGCCATCTACCAGGCGCGGATGAACCGCTACATGCACGCGCGCGGGATCGCGGACACCTCCAAGTCGCAGGTGTGGGCCTTCCTCGGCGACGGTGAGATGGACGAGCCGGAGTCGCTCGGCCAGCTGTCCATCGCCGCGCGCGAGGGCCTGGACAACCTGACCTTCGTCGTGAACTGCAACCTCCAGCGCCTCGACGGCCCGGTGCGCGGCAACGGCAAGGTCATCCAGGAGCTGGAGTCGGTCTTCCGGGGCGCCGGCTGGAACGTGATCAAGCTGATCTGGGACCGCTCCTGGGACCCGCTGCTCGCGCAGGACCGGGACGGCACCCTCGTCAACAGGATGAACACCACGCCGGACGGCCAGTTCCAGACGTACGCCACCGAGTCCGGCGCGTACATCCGCGACCACTTCTTCGGTGACGACCACCGGCTGCGCGCGATGGTCGAGGGCATGACCGACGACCAGATCCTGCACCTGGGCCGCGGCGGTCACGACCACCGGAAGATCTACGCGGCGTTCAAGGCGGCCGTGGAGCACAAGGGACAGCCGACGGTCATCCTCGCGAAGACCATCAAGGGCTGGACGCTGGGGCCGAACTTCGAGGGCCGCAACGCCACGCACCAGATGAAGAAGCTGACGGTCGCCGACCTCAAGGGCTTCCGCGACCGCCTGCACCTGCCGATCTCCGACAAGGAGCTGGAGTCCGGCGCGCCGCCGTACTACCACCCGGGCCGGGACTCGGAGGAGATCCAGTACATGCACGACCGGCGCAAGGGGCTCGGCGGGTACGTCCCGACGCGCGTCGTGCGCGCGAAGCCGCTGCCGCTGCCGGACGACAAGACGTACGCGACCGTGAAGAAGGGTTCCGGTCAGCAGTCCATCGCCACGACCATGGCGTTTGTACGACTGCTGAAGGACCTCATGCGGGACAAGGAGATCGGCAAGCGGTTCGTGCTGATCGCGCCGGACGAGTACCGCACCTTCGGCATGGACTCGTTCTTCCCGAGCGCGAAGATCTACAACCCGCTCGGCCAGCAGTACGAGTCCGTGGACCGGGACCTGCTGCTCGCCTACAAGGAGTCGCCGACCGGGCAGATGCTGCACGACGGCATCTCCGAGGCGGGCTGCACGGCCTCGCTGATCGCGGCGGGCTCGGCGTACGCCACGCACGGCGAGCCGTTGATCCCGGTGTACGTCTTCTACTCGATGTTCGGTTTCCAGCGCACCGGCGACCAGTTCTGGCAGATGTCGGACCAGCTGGCGCGCGGTTTCGTCCTCGGCGCGACCGCCGGCCGTACGACCCTGACCGGTGAGGGCCTCCAGCACGCGGACGGGCACTCGCAGCTGCTGGCCTCGACCAACCCGGGCTGTGTGGCGTACGACCCGGCGTTCGGCTTCGAGATCGCCCACATCGTCCAGGACGGGCTGCGCAGGATGTACGGCGGGACGCCCGAGCATCCGCACGGCGAGGACGTCTTCTACTACCTCACCGTCTACAACGAGCCGATCCAGCACCCGGCCGAGCCGGAGAACGTGGACGTCGAGGGCATCGTCAAGGGCATCCACCGCTTCAGCGAGGGCACGGCGGGCTCGATCCCGGCACAGATCATGGCCTCCGGCGTGGCCGTCCCGTGGGCCGTGGAGGCGCAGAAGATCCTCGCCGAGGAGTGGGACGTGAAGGCCGACGTGTGGTCGGCGACCTCCTGGAACGAGCTGCGGCGCGAGGCGGTGGAGTGCGAGGAGCACAACCTGCTGCGGCCCGAGGAGGAGCAGCGGGTGCCCTACGTGACGCGGAAGCTGGCCGGCGCGGAGGGTCCGTTCGTGGCCGTCTCCGACTGGATGCGAGCGGTTCCCGACCAGATCGCGCGGTGGGTGCCGGGGACGTACCAGTCGCTGGGCGCGGACGGGTTCGGGTTCGCGGACACCCGGGGCGCGGCGCGGCGGTTCTTCCACATCGACGCGCAGTCGGTGGTGGTCGGGGTGCTGACCGAGCTGGCGAGGGAGGGGAAGGTGGACCGCTCCGTGCTGAAGCAGGCCATCGACCGCTACCAGTTGCTGGACGCGGCCGCGGCGGATCCCGGGGCCGCGGGCGGCGACGCGTAGCGCCCGGCGCCCTGGCGCGGTGAGGGGTGGTGGAGCTTGTGGCTCCACCACCCCTTACGCGTTCCTTACGATGCGTCCATGCAACGACGAACGGCGCAGTACCGGTGGGAGCAGTGGACCCAGCGGCCGTTGCTGGTCCTCGCCGTGGTGTTCGCCGCCGCCTACGCCGTGCCGATCGTCGACACCTCGGCCGGCCACTCGCTGACGATGGCGTGCACCGTGGCCGAGTGGACGGTGTGGGCGGCGTTCGCCGGGGACTACGTGGTGCGCCTGGGGCTGACGTCCGACCGGCGGACGTTCGTCCGTACCCACTGGCTGGACCTGTGCGCGGTGGTGCTGCCGCTGCTCCAGCCGCTGCGGCTGCTGCGGGTGGTCTCCACGCTGCTGCTGGTGGGGCGGCGGGCGCGGATGGCCTCGCAGATCCAGCTGACGACGTATGTCGGCGGATCGGTGGTGGGGCTGCTGATGTTCGGGTCGCTGGCCGTACTGTCGGTGGAGCGGGACTCGCCCAATGGGAACATCCGCACGCCGGGTGACGCGCTGTGGTGGTCCTTTACGACGATGACGACCGTGGGGTACGGGGATCACGCGCCGACGACGGGTGTGGGGCGGTTGATCGCGGTCGGGCTGATGCTGAGCGGGATCGCGTTGCTGGGTGTGGTGACCGCGAACATCGCCGCGTGGTTCATCGAGCGGTTCGAGAAGGACGACGTGGAGGAGCGGGAGCAGACGCAGGCGATTCGGGCGCTCACGGAGGAGGTACGGGCGCTGAGGGCCGAGGTCGCGGCGTTGCGGGAGCAGTCGGTCAGACAGTGAGCGGGACCGGCGACGCGGCGCAGCGGTGCGTGGTCCGGCCCGGAACGTGACCACGTCCGGACACGTGACCGGGGGTCCCCGCGCATTCCGCTGCGAACGCCGCCATCAACAACTCCCAGAACCCCGGGGTCAGTTGAATGCTCAACCGGGGTTCACCGTGGCGGGTACCCGCGATCCGGGGTTCAATCACCCCGATTCCACGGGCCTGGGCGCGCTGTCCCCCTCCGGCAGCGCGTCCAGGCCCGTGGGAACGTGACCCACTGTCACCTGTGGAGCGCGCCGGAGGGGAGGGATCTTTAGCGAAGTCACCCTGATAGGGGAAATTCGTTGAAAACCCGTCAGGTATGCGCGTCAGGTGTGCACGTCAGATGTGGCCGACCCCCGCGCCCGCCTCCGCGTTCTCGCCGCGCTTGGTGAGCAGGGCGACGAAGACGGCGACGACGGCGACACCGGCGGCCACCAGGGAGGCCAGGCTCATCCCGGAGATGAAGGTGTCGTGGGCGACGTCCGCGATCTTCGCCGCGACCGCCTCGGGGGTGCCCTTCGCCACCGGCGCCACGCCGACCTGGACCGCCTCGGAGGCCTGGTCCAGCTGGGCGGGGGTGAGGTCCGGCAGACCCGCGTCCTTCCAGTTGCCGGGCAGGTCGCCGTCGACCTTGGAGGCCATCACGGCACCCAGTACGGCCGTACCGAGGCTGCCGCCGATCTGCATCGCCGCCTGCTGGAGGCCGCCGGCGACACCGGACAGCTCCATCGGGGCGTTGCCGACGATGACCTCCGTGGCGCCGACCATGACCGGCGCGAGGCCGAGGCCGAGCAGGGCGAACCAGATCGACATCACGGCGCTGCCGGTGTCCGTTTCCAGCGTGGACATGCCGTACATGGCGATCGCGGTGGCCGCCATGCCGCCGGCGAGCGGGATGCGCGGGCCCAGCTTGGTGATCATCGCGCCCGCGAGCGGGGAGCCGACGATCATCATGCCGGTGAGCGGAAGCAGGTGCAGACCGGCGTCGATGGGACTCATCCCGTGCACGTTCTGGAGGTAGAACGTGACGAAGAACAGGCCGCCCATGAAGGCGATGGCCATCAGCACCATCAGGACGACACCCGCGGAGAGCGGGACGGAGCGGAACAGCGCCAGCGGGATGAGGGGCTCCTTGACCTTCGTCTCCCAGAAGGCGAAGAGGGCGAAGAGCAGCACCGAACCGGCTATGAACGCCCATGTCTTCCCGTCGCCCCAGCCCCAGGCGGGAGCCTTGATCAGGGCCCAGACCAGGCAGAACATCGCGCCCGAGAGCAGGGCGATGCCGAGGAGGTCGAAGGAGCGCGGGGCGTTCTCGGCCCGGTGGTCGAGGAGGATCACCACACCGAGGACCACGGCGATGATGCCGACCGGCACGTTGATGAAGAACACCGACTGCCAGTTGACGTGCTCGACGAGGACACCGCCGAGGATCGGGCCGCCCGCGGTGGACGCGCCGATGACCATGCCCCAGATGCCGATCGCCATGTTGAGCTTCTCGGCCGGGAAGGTGGCCCGTAGCAGGCCGAGCGCGGCGGGCATGAGCAGCGCGCCGAACAGGCCCTGGAAGACGCGGAAGGTGACGACGAACGCGATGCTGTCGGACAGTCCGATCGCGCCCGAGGCGGCGGCGAAGCCGACGACGCCGATGAGGAAGGTCTGCCGGTGGCCGAAGCGGTCGCCGAGTTTGCCCGCGGTGATCAGGGAAACCGCGAGGGCGAGGAAGTAGCCGTTGGTGATCCACTGGACCTCGGCGAAGGTGGCGCCGAGATCCTTCTGGATGGCCGGGTTGGCGATGGCCACGATGGTGCCGTCGAGGGCCACCATCATGACGCCCACGGCGACGGTGATCAGGGTGAACCAGGGATGGCCGCGCAGCCCGCGGGCCGGTGCCGGGTCCGACGAGGACGGCGCGTTGTCCCCCGGGCCCGTCGCGTCGATGGTGGTCTGACTAGTCATACCGACGAGGCTAGTGACAGCCTCTGACAATTGACAAATGGGTTCACAAGTCAGTAACTGACACCTATGGAAACACTGCGCGAACGCAAGAAGCAGCGCACCCGGGACGCGCTGGTGCGGGCCGCCGTGGAACTGTTCACCTCGCAGGGGTACGACCGCACCACCGTCGACGACATCGCCGCGGCCGTCGACGTCTCCCAGCGCACCTTCTTCCGTTACTTCGCCGGCAAGGAGGAGGCCGCGCTCGCCCTCCAGGACATGGTGGTCGCGCGATTCGTGGCCTCGGTGCGCGAGCGGCCGTCGCACGAGACGCCCCTGGAGGCGATGCGGCAGGCCGTCGTAGAGGGATGGGACACCATCAACGAGATCATCGAGTCGGTCGTGCCGGTCGAGCAGTACCTGCGCATGTACTCCGTGATCGAGTCGAGCCCGGTCCTCCTCGCGGCCCATCTGCGGCGCTCCACGGAGACAGAGGAGAGGCTCGCGCACGTCCTCGCCGAACGCGAGGGCGTCGATCTGGACACCGACCCCCGCCCGCGGCTGGCCGTGGCCGTCTTCAGCGGGGTGATGCGGGTGACGGAACGTCAGTGGACCATGGCCGGGGACTTCAGCCTGGAGACCATGCGCGAGATGACGATCTCGTATCTCGAACAGGTGGGGCCGACACTCACGGAGAACTGGCGGACACACTGAGGTCGTCGTCACGCAGCACGAAACGTGATCCCCGTCACTTGGTTAACGCGAGACCCTCTCGTTCTCTTAGTGTGTCCTCCCAGTGACTTCCTTCGACACCTCCCCGCAACTCAACGTCTGGCGCGCACTGCTCGCCCTGGCCGTGGTCTTCGTGATGCTGGCGACCACCGGTTGGACCGCCCTGCGCAACCAGCGGGAGGCCACCGCTCTCCAGGCCTCGCTCACCGCGTGGCAGCACGGCAAGGTCGCCGGGCACCACCTGCCGGACCCGCACGCGACCCCCACCCGGCTCGCCACGTTCTTCACTTCGCTCACGGCGGCACAGCGCGCGTCCCTCGCCCGCAAGTACCCGCTCGCGGTCGGCAACATGAACGGCGCCCCGGCCGAACTGCGCTACCGCGCCAACCGCATCGCGCTCACGCAGGCCCGCGCCCAGGAGCGCAAGCGCATGCACGACCCGCGGCTCACCGAGGCCGGCCAGCAGGAAGCCGGCCGCCGGATGCACCGCTTCGAGTCGATGATGAGCGCCGACCGCCAGATCCTCGCCTTCGACCCCGAGGGCTCGGGCCGGGCCGCCGAGGTGTTCGGCGACCTCGACAAGGCGCGCCGGATCTCCGTCGTCGTCCCCGGCGTCGACACCAACCTGCTCACCTTCCAGCGCACCAACCGCAGGTTCTCGGCACCGGTCGGCATGTCACAGGCCCTGTACGCGGCCGAGCGCGCGGCCAACCCCGGCACGCGCACGGCCGTGATCGCCTGGGCCGACTACACGACACCCAGCGGCCTCGGCATCGACTCCGCCACCGCGATGCGCGCGGAGAGCGGCGCCGTCCGGCTCAACGCCCTGCTGCGCGCGCTGCCCGGCGGCTCGCCCGTGTCGCTGTTCTGCCACAGCTACGGCTCCGTGGTCTGCGGGGTCGCCGCGCGCGACCTGCCGTCCCGGGTGGCCGACATAGCGGTGGCCGGCAGCCCCGGCATGCGGGTCTCCAACGCCGCGCACCTGGACACCACCGCACGGGTGTGGGCGATGCGGGACGCCGACGACTGGGTGCAGGACGTGCCCTACCTGGAGGTCGGCGGCCTCGGACACGGCGAGGACCCGATGTCGTCCGCGTTCGGCGCACGCGTGCTGTCCGCCCGGGACGCGCACGGGCACGGCGGCTACTTCGAACCGGGCACGGACAGCCTGCGCAACTTCGCGGAGATCGGAGTTGGCGCGTACCGGTCCGTGCAGTGCGCGAACGATTCCGACGTGTGCCGGGAGGGTTTGTCCGGTACGACAGCGGTCGAACGCGCGTAGAGAATGCAGGAACTGCGGTGTGCGCGGGGAGGCGACGGAGGAGCTGTGCCGCATACGATGAGCCGCATGGGTGACGTACTGGCCGGATTTCATGCCGCCTGGGAGTTCGAGTCCGACTCCGTGCTCATCCGCTACGAACGGGGGATACGAACACCCAAGCTGTTCCAGGCACTCGGCGAGCGCCGCATCCCCCTGGCGGCGATCGCGGGAGTGACACTCACCCCCGGCAGACGGGGAACCGTGGTACTGCGCGCCGAGCCGAGGCCCGGTGCGGATCCGCTGATGGAGGCGGCCGCGGGACAGCTGAAGGAAGGGTGCGACCCGTACCGGCTGGTGCTGCCGGCCGAGCGGGAGACGCTCGCGGAGTACTACGCCGACGAGCTGCGGGCGCAGTTGGCGGACGTCGACGAGGGCCCCGCCGAGCGGTATCTGGTGGCGCCGCCCGAGGCGCCGATGCAGTTCAAGGCGTACGACGGGAAGGCGTCCTTCGACGGGCGGAACGTCCACTTCCGATGGTTCTGGACGGGGGCGTCGTCGGCCAAGTGGAAGGCCGGCGACCAGAGTTTCCGGGTCGCCGACCTCAGCGGGGTGGAATGGCGCTCACCGGAGGTCTTCGAGGGGCATCTGCGGCTGCTGGGCCGGGAGAGTTCGCCGGTGCAGGCGGATCAGGATCCGGCGGCGGTGGTGTTCGGGGTGGGGTACGGGCCGGTGCATGAATCACTGCCGTTCGCCGCGGGGGTGTTGGCGGCGGTGCGCTCCGCCGGTCCTACCGCTGTCCCGGCCACGGCTGCGCCGCGCCGGGATCCTGCGGATATCGCCGATCGGATTCGGCATCTTGGGGAGCTTCATCAGGCGGGACTGGTGACTGACGAGGAGTTCTCTTCCAAGAAGGCCGAGTTGTTGGCGCAGTTGTAGTCGTTTTTCGGGTGCCGGGGGCCGGGGGGCTGGTCGCGCCCACGCGGCGGAGCCGCATATCAGCACAGCCCCGCGCCCCTGGGTGTGCGCAGTTCCCCGGCGCCGAAAAGTGAGGTCTGTCTACTCACGTCCGGCGGAAGCGAACCGCATGTCCGCGTACCTGTTGCCTGCCACCTTTGTCGCGATCGGGTCCAGCTGGGACAGGTCCTCCTCGGTGAGCGTGATGCGGGTGGCGGCCACGTTCTCCTCCACCCGCGTGGGCTTGCGGGTGCCCGGGATCGGGACCAGGGGGAGGTTGTGGACCGCTGCCTGGTGGTGGATCCATGCGAGAGCGACCTGGCCCAGTGAAGCTCCGTGCGCCTCGGCGATCTCGCGGATCGGGTCCAGCAGGGTCGCGTTGGTCGTCGCGTTCTCGCCGGTGAAGCGGGGGTGCTGACGGCGGTGGTCGTCGGGGGTGAGGTCCTTGTCGGCGTGAGTGAAGGAGCCGGTGAGGAAGCCCCGGCCCAGCGGGGAGTAGGGGACGAGGGTCACGCCCAGCTCTCGGGCCGTCGGGACGACCCGCGCCTCGATGTCGCGGCTGAAGAGGGACCACTCCGACTGGACGGCGGCGATGGGGTGGACGGCCTGGGCGGCGCGCAGTTCGCCGCCGGTGACCTCGCTCAGGCCCAGGTGCTTGACCTTGCCCTCGCGGACGAGGTCGGCCATCACGCCGACGGTCTCCTCGATCGGCACGTTCACGTCGCGGCGGTGCATGTAGTAGAGGTCGATCACATCGACGTCGAGGCGCTTCAGGCTCGCCTCGACGGCCTGACGGATGTACGGCGCGTCGTTGCGGATGATCCGCCGGGTGGGGTCGTCCGGGGGTATCGACAGGGCGAACTTGGTCGCGATGACGACCTCGTCGCGGTGCGCCTTGAAGAACGGGGAGAGGAAGCGCTCGTTCTCACCGGCGCCGTAGGCGTCCGCCGTGTCGTAGAGAGTGACGCCGAGTTCCAGGGCCCGTTCCAGGGTGGCCCGCGACTCCTTCGCGTCCGCGGGGCCGTAGCCGAAGCTCATGCCCATGCAGCCGAGACCCTGGACACCCACCTCGGGGCCGTTGTCGCCGAGCCGTGCTGTGGGAATCCTGCTGTCGGTCATCGTGTCCTTTCAGGTGTTTCCTGTGCTGTGTCACGCGCTCCCGGCACCGGTGTAGAAGCTGATCTTGCGATCGAGCACCTGGAGCGTGTCGTTGAGTTCGGCGATGCGGGTGAGCACGTCCCGGCGGGTCGACTCCAGCAGCGCGCGCCGCGCCGCGTAGGTGCCCTCGCCCTCGCGCACCAGCTCGGCGTACCGGACCATGTCGGCGACGGGCATGCCGGTCAGCCGCAGCTTTCCGACGAAGTCGAGCCAGTCCAGGTCACGGTTGCAGTAGCGGCGCTGACCGGTGTGCGAGCGGTCGATGTGGGACATCAGCCCGATCCGCTCGTACCAGCGCAGGGTGTGCGCCGTCAGGCCGGTGAAGGCGACGACCTCGCTGATCGTGTACCTGTCCTGCCCCTCGGGGCGCGGATGGCGCCGGGGCGGAGCGGCACAGACGTCAGCGGGGGCGGGGGTTTCCTCGGTGGTCGCGGGCGGGGTCTGCATCACCGTCATGACTCCAACGTAGAACCCTTGAGTGCACTCCAAGCAAGCGGGAAAGGTGAGAAAACCGTGGGACGTGGCGTGATCACTGCGATTACCGTGCGGAGCATGACACTTGTACGCCGCGCCGTGCCCGAGGACGCCGCCGAAGTGCTGCGGCTGCGTCAGGTGATGATCGACTCGATGGCGGGGGCGGACTCCGCCACCGGCTGGCAGGCGGAGTCCCGGCCGGAACTCACGGCCCGACTCGCCGAGCCCGAGGGACAGTTCGCCGCCTTCGCCGTGGACCACCCCGAGCGGCCCGGGGCGCTGGCGGCGCTGGCGGTCGGGACGATCGAGTACCGGATCGGGCGGGCCGGCAACCCGCGCGGCACGATCGGCTACGTCTTCAGCGTCGCCACCGACCCGGGCGCGCGCCGCCGGGGGTACGCCCGCGCCTGCATGGAAACGCTGCTGGAATGGTTCCGCGAGCGCGGCGTCCGGCAGGTCCACCTCACCGCGTCCGCGGACGCCGAGCCGCTGTACGCCTCGCTGGGCTTCAGGCTCAAGCCCGACCCCATGATGGAGCTGACGCTCTGATCCGCATAGGCTCGACGGCATGTCGTTGAAGAGCCTCGGGTTGATCGAAAACTGGCCGGTTCCCACCGCTGCGGCGGGTGTCGTGCGGGCGGACGGCGCGGTGCTGGGCACCCACGGGCCGGTCGGGCAGCGGTTTCCGCTGGCTTCGGTCACCAAGCCGCTCGCCGCGTACGCCGCGCTCGTCGCCTACGAGGAGGGCGCGGTGGAGCTCGACGAGCCCGCCGGGCCGGCCGGGTCGACGGTCCGTCACCTCCTCGCGCACACCTCGGGGCTGGCCTTCGACGAACACCGCGTGACGGCGCCTCCCGGTGAGCGGCGGCTGTACTCCAACGCCGGGTTCGAGCAGCTCGGCGACCACATCGCCAAGGCGACGGACATCCCGTTCGCGGAGTACCTGCGGCAGGCGGTGCTGGAGCCTCTCGGCATGACCGGAACCTCACTGGAGGGCTCCCCCGCGAAGGACGGCGTGTCGACGGTCGAGGACCTGTTGAGGTTCGCCGCGGAGGTGCAGGCGCCGCGGCTGCTGGACCCGCGGACGGTCGCCGAGGCGATGACCGTCCAGTACCCGGGCACGAAGGGCGTCCTGCCCGGCTACGGCCACCAGAACCCCAACGACTGGGGCCTCGGCTTTGAGATCCGCGCCGCCAAGTCCCCGCACTGGACGGGGTCTTCGTCCTCACCGCGCACCTTCGGACACTTCGGCCAGTCCGGTACGTTCCTGTGGATCGACCCGGACGCGGGAGTCGCCGGGGTGGCTCTGACGGACCGGGCGTTCGGGCCCTGGGCGGTCGAGGTGTGGCCGGCGTTCACGGACGCCGTGCTGGCGGAGACGCGGGGCTGACTCAGCCCATCTCCCAGAACAGCAACTCGGCGCCGACGATCCCCACCGCCTCCAGCCCCTCCGCGTCCGTGATCCGCGCCGCGTCCCCCGGCCCCAACCGCTCCGCGCCCAGTGTCACCTCACCGCGCACCACATGCGCGTACACCTGTGCCGCGTCCGGTACGGCCGTCCGCTCCCCCGGCCCCAGACGCCGTACGTGGAGCATCGCGCCGGCCTCCGGGACCGCGTAGGGGGTGGAGTCGGCGATGCCGTGCACGATCTCGTACGCGGGATCACCTCCCGGTGTCAGCGGTGACAGCCACATCTGCACGAAGGTCAGGGGGGTGTCCCCGTCGTTGCGCTCCACGTGACGGACGCCACCGGCGGAGCTCAGGCGCTGCACGTCACCGGGCCGGACCCGGGTCTCGTGCCCCGTCGAGTCGCGATGCGTGAGCTCACCCTCGACGACCCAGGTCACGATCTCGGTGTGGCTGTGCGGGTGCTCGTCGAAGCCGGCGCCCGGGGCGAGCCGCTCCTCGTTGCAGGCGATCACCGCGCCGAAGCGCAGGTTGTCCGGGTCGTAGTGGGACCCGAAGGAAAAGGCGTGGAACGACTCGATCCCGGCCTCGGCGTCCCCTCCTGGGTAGCGCTCACCGGCGCGCCGCACGTCCATCACACGACCACCGTAGACCCGCGGCCCCCGGCAAGAGCCCACCGACCCCAACTGCACCCACGCGTCGGCCGGGAGGGAGCCGCAGGGGCTCGCCGGTGGTGAGAGTGCGAACGCGCGGAGGCGCGAAGCGCTGAGCACGATCGCACTCTCGACACCGGCACAGAGCGCCCCCGGAGGCGACCGACCCATCCGGGATAAGGCAGTCTTGTCCCGTGCCCGAACCCGAAACCAACGTCAGTAAAGCCGCAGCGCACGATGCTCATTCCCACGCCGCGACCCTGAAGCGGCTGGAGAAGTCCTCCGGGAGTCTCGCCGCCCAGGCCATCGCGCGGATGGACGAGACGCTGCCGTGGTACCGGGCCATGCCCCCGGAGAACCGTTCCTGGATCGGGCTCGTCGCCCAGGCCGGTATCGCCGCGTTCACCGAGTGGTTCCGTCGCCCCGACGCCCCGCAGGCCATCTCGACGGATGTCTTCGGCACCGCGCCGCGCGAGCTGACCAGAGCCATCACCCTGCGCCAGACGGTGGAGATGGTGCGCACCACGATCGAGGTCATGGAGAGCGCGATCGACGAAGTGGCGGCGCCGGGCGACGAGAACGTGCTCCGGGAGGCGCTGCTCGTCTACGCCCGGGAGATCGCCTTCGCCACCGCGCAGGTGTACGCCCAGGCCGCCGAGGCCCGCGGCGCCTGGGACGCGCGCCTGGAGTCGCTCGTCGTCAACGCCGTGCTGAGCGGCGAGGCCGACGAGGGCGCGGTGAGCCGGGCCGCGGCCCTCGGCTGGAACGCTCCCGAGCATGTGTGCGTGGTGCTGGGCACCGCGCCCGACGGGGACAGCGAACTGACGGTCGAGGCCATCCGGCGTGCCGCGCGGCACGCCAAGCTCCAGGTGCTCACGGGGGTGCTCGGGTCACGGCTCGTGGTGATCGCGGGCGGCAGCGACAATCCGCTCGGCGTGGCCAAGTCGCTGATCGGCCCGTACGCCGCCGGTCCCGTCGTCGCGGGTCCCGTGGTGCCCGATCTGCTGGCCGCGACGCGGTCCGCGCAGGCCGCCGCGGCCGGGCTCAAGGCGTGTTCGGCCTGGCAGGACGCCCCGCGGCCGGTGCTGTCGGACGATCTCCTGCCGGAGCGCGCGATCGCCGGTGACCCGAGCGCCCGCGAGCAGTTGGTGGAGGAGATCTACAGACCGCTGGAGGAGGCCGGTTCGGCGCTCCTCGAAACACTCTCCGTCTATCTCGAACAGGCGAGCAGTCTGGAGGGCGCGGCGCGGATGCTGTTCGTCCATCCCAACACCGTGCGCTACCGGCTTCGACGTGTGACTGACGTCACCGGATGGTCACCATCCGATGTACGCTCGGCCTTCACGTTGCGGATCGCTCTGATCCTGGGGCGTCTGGCCGACGGAGATTCGCAGCCCTAGCCTTTTGTCGAGACCGCACAAAACCCCCTGCTGTTCTTCGTCCCTGTCCCCACGGGCGGCCGTGGCCGCCCTCAAGAGAGAGTGTGAGAGTGCTCGTACTCGTCGCTCCCGGCCAGGGCGCCCAGACGCCCGGCTTCCTGACCCCATGGCTCGACCTCCCCGGCGCCGCCGACCGCGTCGCCGCCTGGTCGGACGCCATCGGTCTCGACCTCGCCCACTACGGCACCCAGGCCGACGCCGACGCGATCCGCGACACGGCGGTGGCCCAGCCCCTCCTCGTCGCCGCCGGCCTGCTGTCGGCTTCGGCGCTCGGCGAGGTCGTTCCCGGCGCCGTCGCCGGTCACAGCGTCGGTGAGATCACCGCGGCCGCCTTCGCGGGCGTCCTCGACGACACCGCCGCGCTGACCCTGGTGCGCAAGCGGGGCCTGGCGATGGCCGAGGCCGCCGCGATCACCGAGACCGGCATGTCGGCGCTGCTCGGCGGTGACCCCGAGGTGACCGTCCCGCACCTGGAGAAGCTCGGCCTGACCGCGGCGAACGTCAACGGCGCGGGTCAGATCGTGGCCGCCGGGACGCTGGAGCAGCTCGCCGCGCTGGAGGCGGACAAGCCCGAGGGCGTCCGTCGTGTCGTCGCCCTGAAGGTCGCCGGCGCCTTCCACACGCGGCACATGGCGCCCGCGGTCGAGACGCTGGCCGCGGCCGCCAAGGAGCTCGCGCCCGGTGACCCGAAGGTCACCTACGTCTCCAACAAGGACGGGCAGACCGTCGCCGGCGGCGTCGAGGTCCTCGACCGGCTCGTCGGCCAGGTCGCCAACCCGGTCCGCTGGGACCTGTGCATGGAGACGTTCAAGGAGCTCGGCGTCACCGCCCTGGTGGAGGTCTGCCCCGGCGGCACGCTCACCGGGCTCGCCAAGCGGGCACTGCCCGGCGTCGCGACGCTCGCCCTGAAGACCCCCGACGACCTCGACGCCGCTCGCGAGCTCATCGCCGAGCACGCCTGAAAGGGAGCCCGAGAGCAATGTCGAAGATCAAGGCAAGCAAGGGCGCCCCGTACGCGCGCATCCTCGGCGTGGGCGGCTACCGCCCGACCCGGATCGTGCCCAACGAGGTGATCCTGGAGACGATCGACTCCTCCGACGAGTGGATCCGCTCCCGTTCGGGCATCGAGACCCGGCACTGGGCCTCCGACGAGGAGACGGTCGCCGCGATGTCGATCGAGGCGTCCGGCAAGGCCATCGCCGATGCCGGCATCACCGCCGAGCAGATCGGCGGCGTGATCGTCTCGACGGTCTCGCACTTCAAGCAGACCCCGGCCGTCGCCACCGAGATCGCCGACAAGCTGGGTACGAACAAGGCCGCCGCCTTCGACATCTCCGCCGGCTGCGCGGGCTTCGGCTACGGCCTGACGCTCGCCAAGGGCATGGTGGTGGAAGGTTCCGCCGAGTACGTGCTCGTCATCGGCGTCGAGCGGCTGTCCGACCTGACCGATCTGGAGGACCGGGCGACCGCCTTCCTGTTCGGTGACGGCGCCGGCGCGGTCGTCGTGGGCCCCTCCCAGGAGCCGGCGATCGGCCCCACGGTCTGGGGTTCCGAGGGCGACAAGTCCGAGACCATCAAGCAGACCGTGCCGTGGACGGACTACCGCGACGGCACGGTGGAGAAGTTCCCCGCGATCACCCAGGAGGGCCAGGCGGTCTTCCGCTGGGCCGTGTTCGAGATGGCGAAGGTCGCCCAGCAGGCGCTGGACGTGGCCGGAGTCGCCCCGACCGAACTGGACGTCTTCATCCCGCACCAGGCCAACGAGCGGATCATCGACTCGATGGTGAAGACCCTGAAGCTGCCGGAGAACGTCACCGTCGCCCGTGACGTCCGCACCACCGGCAACACCTCGGCCGCCTCGATCCCGCTCGCGATGGAGCGGCTCCTGGCGACCGGTGAGGCGAAGAGCGGCGACACCGCGCTCGTCATCGGATTCGGGGCGGGTCTCGTGTACGCCGCCACTGTCGTTACCCTCCCCTAGGCACTCCGTGCCGGATCATGCGGTCCGGTGCGGGACATGCACCAACCCTCCGCTCACGCGGCGGGAGCCACACCCTCTGGAACACAACGAAGGAGCGCCGACATGGCCGCCACTCAGGAAGAGATCGTCGCCGGTCTCGCCGACATCGTGAACGAGATCGCCGGCATCCCGGTTGAGGACGTCCAGCTGGACAAGTCCTTCACCGACGACCTGGACGTCGACTCGCTGTCCATGGTCGAGGTCGTCGTCGCCGCTGAGGAGCGCTTCGACGTCAAGATCCCCGACGAGGACGTCAAGAACCTCAAGACCGTCGGCGACGCGACCGACTACATCCTCAAGCACCAGGCCTGAGCAACGCTTGGGCCGGCCGCTGACCGGCCCCGCCACCCGGCGGTGGCGCCGCTGAATCCTCGTAACGTTGGAGAAAGAATCCGTGAGCCCGACCAATCGCACCGTGGTCGTCACCGGTATCGGCGCAACCACACCGCTGGGTGGCGACGCAGCCTCTACCTGGGAGGGTCTGATCGCCGGCAAGTCCGGCGTGAAGCCCTTGGAGCAGGAGTGGGCGGCCGATCAGGCCGTCCGCATCGCGGCGCCCGTCGCCGTGGAGCCCACCGAGGTCATCCCGCGGCCGCAGGCCCGCCGCCTGGACCGCTCGGCGCAGTTCGCGCTGATCGCGGCGAAGGAGGCGTGGGCCGACGCCGGTTTCACCGCTCCTGCCGGTGAGGACACTTCCGTCGACCCGGACCGGCTCGGCGCGGTCATCGCCTCCGGCATCGGCGGTGTGACCACCCTGCTCGACCAGTACGACGTGCTGAAGGAGAAGGGCGTCCGCCGTGTCTCCCCGCACACCGTCCCCATGCTCATGCCGAACGGCCCGTCCGCCAACGTGGGTCTGGCCGTGGGCGCCCGCGCGGGCGTGCACACGCCGGTCTCCGCCTGCGCGTCGGGCGCCGAGGCCATCGGCTACGCTATCGAGATGATCCGCACCGGCCGCGCCGACGTCGTCGTCGCGGGTGGCACGGAGGCGGCGATCCACCCGCTTCCGATCGCCGCGTTCGGCAACATGATGGCGATGTCCAAGAACAACGACGACCCGCAGGGCGCCTCGCGTCCCTACGACGTCGCCCGCGACGGCTTCGTCCTCGGCGAGGGCGCCGGCGTGATCGTCCTGGAGTCCGCCGAGCACGCCGCCAAGCGCGGGGCCCGCGTCTACGCGGAGGCCGTCGGCCAGGGCATCTCCGCCGACGGACACGACATCGTGCAGCCCGAGCCGGAGGGGCGCGGCATCTCGCACGCCCTGCAGAACCTGCTCGACAACACCGGCTTGAACCCGGCGGAGATCGTGCACGTCAACGCGCACGCCACCTCCACCCCGGCCGGTGACATCGCCGAGCTGAAGGCGCTGCGCAAGGTGTTCGGCGACGACACCGACCACATGGCGGTCTCGGCGACCAAGTCGATGACCGGTCACCTGCTCGGTGGCGCCGGTGGCGTCGAGTCCGTCGCGACCGTCCTCGCCCTGTACCACCGGGTGGCTCCGCCGACCATCAACGTGGAGAACCTCGACCCCGAGGCCGAGGCCAACGCCGACGTCGTCCGCGGCGAGGCGCGCAAGCTGCCCGTCGAGGGCCGTATCGCCGCCCTGAACGACTCGTTCGGGTTCGGTGGCCACAACGTGGTGCTGGCGTTCCGCTCGGTCTGAGCAACGCACGTGTGAGGGGCCCCCACCTGCTGGTGGGGGCCCCTCGTACGTGTCGCGTGCGTGTACGCGTGCGTGTCGCGTGCGTGGTTTCCGCGTGTCGGGCGTGGATCACACGACCTGGTGCAGCCAGCGCACCGGCGCTCCCTCACCCGCGTACCTGAACGGCTCCAGTTCGTCGTCCCAGGGCTTGCCGAGCAGCTTGGACAGCTCGGCCTCCAGGTCCGTCTCCCCGCGCTGGCTGCGGAGCAGGGCCGCGCGCAGGCGGTCCTCGGGGATGAGGATGTCGCCGTGGATGCCGGTGACGGCGTGGAAGATGCCCAGGTCGGGGGTGCAGCTGTAGCGCTCGCCCTCGGCGGTGGGGCAGGGTTCGGCGGTCACCTCGAAGCGCAGGAGGTGCCAGCCGCGCAGCGCGGAGGCGAGTTTGGAGGCGGTGCCGGCCTGGCCCTGCCAGGAGAACTCCGAGCGCCAGGTGCCGGAGGCCGCGGGCTGCCGGATCCAGTCGAGGTTGACGCGCGTGCCGAGCACCCCGGCGATGGCCCACTCGACGTGCGGGCACAGCGCGCGCGGCGCGGAGTGCACGTACAGAACTCCACGTGTCGTCACCGGAACCTCCGGGCAGAGCGGGACATCTTGCTACTGGTCTGGTCGGCAGTGGCGTGGGGGCCACGTTGATGGCGAGGCTACCGTGCGGCGGCGCAAGGAGTGTGACGTACCGTCGGTCCCAGCGCCGCGAAACGCCTGCCATTCACCCGGCAGGACGCCTGTAAGGGTGTGAAGCGTTCCATCTTGTGCGGCGCTTTGTGTGCGGGCGGGAACCCTCGCGCGTTGTTATGGAGGGGAGCGCGGCGCGACCCGTGTCGGACGACCGAGGGGATCACCAGGGAATGCGGAAGCGAAGCCACCGGGCGCGGGCCGTTCTCGCCGTGACGACGACGGCCGTCCTGGGCGTCGCGGGGTGCGACGTCGTCGGTGGCTCCTCGGGGCCGTCCGGCACGAAGGCGAAGCCGTCGCCGAGCCGGACGTCGGTGTGGGACAGCAGCCCGGCGTCGGTGGCGGCCGTGGGGGATTCGATCACGCGTGGCTTCGACGCCTGCGCGATTCTGACGGACTGTCCCGAGGTGTCGTGGGCGACCGGAAACAGCCCCCGGGTGGACAGTCTGGCGGTGCGGCTGCTGGGGAAGTCGAAGGCGGCCACGCACAGCTGGAACTACGCGGTGACGGGGGCCCGGATGGCGGACCTGCCCGGGCAGATGACGCGGGCCGTGCGGCGAAAGCCGCAGCTGGTGGCAGTGATGGCGGGAGCCAACGACGCCTGCCGGAAGACCACGTCGGCGATGACGTCCATCGCCGATTTCCGCGCGCAGTTCGAGCAGGCGATGAGCACCCTGCGCGGATCTCTGCCCAAGGCTCAGGTGTATGTGGCGAGCGTGCCGGACCTCAAGCGGCTGTGGTCGCAAGGGCGTACGAACGCGTTGGGCAAGCAGGTGTGGAAGCTGGGCATCTGCCCGTCGATGCTGGGCGACGCGGACGCCGTGAACGCGGCGGCGACCCAGCGGCGGGACACCGTGCAGAAGCGGGTGGAGGACTACAACAAGGTGCTGCGGGAGGTGTGCGCGAAGGACCGGCGGTGTCGTTTCGACGACGACGCGGTGTACGACTACCGCTTCGGCACCGACCAGCTGAGTCACTGGGACTGGTTCCACCCCAGTGTGAACGGACAGTCCAGGTTGGCCGAGATCGCGTACCGCACGGTCACGGCCAAGGAGGAGTGACTTAGAGTTCCGAACATGAACGAACTCTTCGGCACACTTTCCGACGGCACTCCGGTGCACCGCTGGACCTTGGAGCGAGCGGGCGTTCGAGTACGCATCCTGTCGTACGGCGGGATCGTGCAGTCGGCGGAGGTCCCGGACCGGGACGGCCGGGTCGGGAACGTGGTGCTGGGGTTCGCGGACCTCGACGGTTACCTCACGCATCCGGGGCCGTATCTGGGCGCCCTGGTCGGCAGGTACGCCAACCGGATCGGCGGGGCCCGCTTCGAGCTGGACGGGCGGACGTACACCCTCGCGACGAACAACGGGCCGAACTCGCTGCACGGCGGGGAGCGCGGATTCGACAAACGGGTGTGGGACGCGGCGCCGGTGGAACACGGGGTGCGGCTGAGCCTGGTCAGCGAGGACGGCGAGGAGGGCTTCCCGGGCCGCCTCGAGGTGTCGGTGACGTACACGCTGGACGCGTCCGGTGCGCTGCGGATCGCCTACGAGGCCGTCACGGACGCCCCGACCGTGGTGAACCTGACCAACCACAGCTACTTCCGGCTGTGTGATTCCGGGAACACCATCGGCCACGAGCTGCGCCTGGCCGCCTCCCGGTACACGCCGGTCGACACGGATCTGATCCCGACGGGCGAGATCGTGGACGTGACGGGGACACCGTTCGACTTCCGCAGGGCGCGCAGGACCGGCTACGGGTACGACAACAACTTCGCGCTGGACAAGGGCGTCACCGACACGCCGGTCGAGGTGGCCGAGCTGTACGACCCCACGTCGGGGCGGGTGCTGGGCGTGGCGACGACCGAGCCGGGCATCCAGGTGTACACCGCCGACGGTCTGGGCGAACCCTTCGAGCCGTGCGAGGGCATCGCGCTGGAGACACAGCACTTCCCCGACTCCCCCAACCGCCCGGAGTTCCCCAGCACCGAGCTGCGCCCGGGGGATGTGTACCGCTCGGAGACGGTGTACTCGTTCTCGGCACGGTAGGACGCCTCAGCGGTCCTCGCACAGCGGACCCACAGGTACGAGCCCCGGTCCGGCGTCAGGTTCCGAACCGGGGCAGGTACGTGCACCAGACGTTAGGCGTCGTGGCGCTCGTCCGTCTCACGATCGAGCATCCGATCCGCGTTTTATACGAACCCTTCACAAAAGACCATGAATTGGTCTCCCCTACTCTCCCCTACTGGCCCCACACGACGGCCAGCGACTTGCTCACCACGCACACCGCGGCGAAGGCGACCGCCCAGGGCAACGCCCCGGCGGCGAACAGCGCGGCGGCACCCGAACCGAACCAGGCCACTTCGAAGGCGGCCCGGCCAGCGCCCCGTGTCCTGAACCGCGCCCGCGGCGATCCGCACAGCGCCCACAGCACGATCAGCGCGGCGGGGGCGCCGAGGCCGGCCGCCCAGGTCACCGGGTTCGGCGCGTCGAGGGTGAACCCCCAGTAGGCGGCGGCCGCGAGGGCGCCCAGTTCGATGAGGAAGAGAACGCCCAGGTTGGCTGCCTTCATGGGCGCGAGTATCACCCGGCCGCGGATACCGCCGCCACCACTTCGATCTCGATGAGGGCCTCCGGCCGGAACAGACGGGACACCTCGAAGGTCATGCTGGTGGGTGGGGTGCCGGTGAGGAACTCGCCGCGGACGCACGCGTATTCGTCGAGGCGGCTGATGTCCGTCAGGCAGGTGCGGATGTTGATGACGTCGGCGAGGGTCGCGCCGTGGGCCTTCAGCAGCGCGTCGAGCGTCTCGAAGACACCTCTGCTCTGCTCGGCGAGCGTGGCACCCTCCGCTATCTGACCGGAGACGAACAACAGGGCGCCGCCGTCGGCCTGTTCGAGGCGGGCGACCTGGGAGTAGTACGGGCTGAGCGGCTGGGGTGCGGAGGCTGGGTTGTCCAGGGTGATGTGCATGCGGTCGACGCTAGGCCGGAGCTCGGGATGCGACAAGCGAATGTCTAGCATGGCTGTCATGCCGAACTCGCATGACAGGACTGAGGGATTGCCGGACCTGTCCACCGTCTGGCTGCGGGCGTTCCTGGAGGTCGCCCGGGCGGAGTCCTTCACGGTGGCCGCGCGGACACTCGGGTGGACACAGTCGGCGGTGTCCCGGCAGATCTCCTCGCTGGAGAGCGCCCTGGGCGGCACCCCGCTCTTCGACCGGCTGCCGCGGGGTGTCCGGCTGACGGAGGCCGGCCGGATTCTGGTGCCGCACGCGCGGGCCGTGGCCGGGGCGCTGCGCGAGGCCGGGGACGAACTGGCGGCCCTGCGCGTGGGAACCGGCGGGCGGCTGCGGTTCGGTGCCTTCGCGACCGCCGACGCGGCCCTCGTCCCGCGGGCCCTCGCCGTCTTCCGCGCCCGCCGCCCCGGCGTCCGGGTCACCCGCGAGGAGGGCTTCACCGCCGGCCTGCTCGACCGGCTCACCGCGGGCCGTCTCGACCTGGCGGTGGTCTCCACGACGGGCCGTACCCCGCTCGACGCCTACGACCTGCACCACCTCCTCGACGAACCCCTGTACGTGGCCGTCCCGGCCGACCACGCCCTCGCCGGCCGTCCGGGCCCCGTACGCCTCGGTGAACTCGCCGACGCCGACTGGATCTCCGGCGCCCCCCGGCCGGAGGGCACCCTCCTCGACGCGGCCCTGCGTCAGGGTTTCCGGCCCCGTGTCGCCCACGTCGTGGCCGAGTGGACCGCCAAGCAGGGATACGTCGCAGCGGGCCTCGGCGTGACCCTGGTTCCGGCGCTGGCGGCGGCGTCCGTACGGCCGGACATCGCGCTGCTGCCCGTGCACGACGAGGGCGGCCCGGCGCGTGCGGTGTACGCGGCGACCGTGCGGGGGCGGTCGCTGACGACGGCGGCGGAGGCGTTCGTCGCTGCGCTGCGGGAAGCGGCGGCGAGGATTTCCGCCTGAGCCGTCAAGATCCCCACCCGCGTCACGCACCATGGCGTGGGCCGCTTCCGTCACGCGATACTGCGCACGTCCCCCCACTCCGACGGAAGGACCCAACCACCTTGCGATCCATACGAGTTCGGATCGGCGTCCTCGGACTGGCCCTGGTGGCCGGCCTCTCCGCCCCGGCCACCGCGAGCGCCGCGGAGGCGGCACCCGCGCCCACGGTCGAGGAGCAGCGCCTGGACCGGGCCGTGCCCCAGGAGATCCTCCGGCGGGCCGGGTTCGACACCGTGGCACCGGAGTTCGCCCGTGCGCTCGGCACCGCGCGCTCGTACGCACAGGCCCGCCACATCGTCGTACGGGAGGCCTCGGTGTTGTGGCGGCGGGCGGTGGACCGGGCGCAGGGGCGAGGTCCGGCGGGCGGGGACCTCAGCCGGGACGACGACCGGCCGCTGTACTGGGCGCGGCTGGGGATGACTCGCGAAGTTCGGCTCTGGGAGCCGAAGTTCGGCCTCGGCGAAGCGCGACGGGCGGGACTGCTGGACGCGTTGGAACAGGCTTCCCGCGGGCAGACCTCCATCCGGTACGCGGCCGGCGTCCGGCGTGTCCTCGTCACCGGCTTCGATCCGTTCACGCTGGACCGGGACGTACGGATCTCCAACCCGTCCGGGGCCAGTGCGCTCGCCCTCGACGGCACGGTGATCGAGACGGAGCGGGGTCCGGCACGGGTGGAGACCGCCGTGTTCCCGGTGCGGTGGGCGGACTTCACCCGGGGGACGGTGGAGCGGACGCTACGGCCGTATCTGCCGGAGGTGGACCTGTTCACGACCGTGAGCCAGGGGCGGGTCGGGCGCTTCGACGTGGAGCGGACCAACGGGGCGTGGCGGGGTGGCTTCGGGGACAACGACAACATCGGGCCGACGGAGACGATCCCGGTGACCGACCCGGCCTCGCAGCCGCAGTGGACGACCACGACCCTGCCGTACTCGAAGATCGTGGCGGCGGACACCGGGCGGTTCCCGGTGTACGACAACACGAGCGTGACCGAGATCCCGGCGGGAGGGACGCAGGCCGTCGTACGGCCGGAGGGGCCGACGCCCGGATCGACCGCGCGGGCGGGCGGCGGCGGGGACTATCTCTCCAACGAGATCGCCTACCGGGCGACGCTGCTGCGGGACCGGCTCGGGCTGCGTGATGTGGTGCCGGGTGGGCATGTGCACACCCCCGTGCTGCAGTTCGGGGCGGGCAACACCACCCAGGTGACCGACCCCGAGTTCGTGCGGAATCGGCTGGACATCATCGCGCAGGTGCGGTCGATCCTGGTGACCGCGGTGGAGGGTGCGGGTTCCTGAGAGCCCTCAGCCGGAGTGACCGGGGCCGGCGCCGAAGGGCTCGGGCTGGTCCTGGCCGTCCTCGTCGCCGTCCTCCTCGGTCTCCTCGCCCAGCAGGTCCCGCGCCAGCAGCGTCGCGCCCGCCACCGCGCCCGGCATCAGGAAGACCGCGACGAGGGGGACGAGGAAGGCCAGGCCCAGGGGGGTGCCGAAGCCCCAGACGAGGGTCTTGCGGGCACGCAGGAGAGTGAGGCGTTCGCGGAGTTCGACGCCTCGGCGCTGGAGGGCGACGGCGGTGAGTTCCTCGGTGAGGAAGAACCCCGTGACGAAGAAGCCGAGCACCGGGACGACGGTCTGGCCGACGAACGGGACGAAGCCGAGGGCGAAGAGCAGGACCGCCCAGAGCAGGGCCCGGACGACGATGCGCAGGCTGTCGCACGCCGAGATCCACAGTTCGCGCCAGAGCGGCAGGCCCGACTCGGGAGCCGTGCCGTCGGGGGACACGTCGCGGTCGACCTTCTCGGAGAGGTTCTCGTAGAAGGGCTGGCCGATGAGGAGCGTGACCGCGGTGAAGGTCAGCACGGAGAGGAGGAGGGCGAGCGCGAACAGGACGACGGTGAGGAAGCCGCGGAAGAGACCGATCCAGGGGCTCGACCAGTCGTCGGCGAACGGGGTCGTCCAGGCGACGAAGTCCTCGCCCCACAACGCGAGCGCCACCAGCGCCCCCGCGTAGAGGACCAGGGTGATCAGGCCGGGGACGAGCCCGAAACCGTACTGCTTGCCGTGCCGGGCCACCCATCGTTGGCCCTTCAGCAGATAACCGAAACCAACCCCGAGATCACGCATGGCCGAACTCTATCGGGGGAGGGCTGAGTCGAACGGACGCACCTCGCCGTACCGATCATCAGCAGGGGTGGTGTCGCGGTGCGCCCACCAGGGCACACGCGCACAGCGGCTGAAGTTGAGGAGAGCGGATGGCACAGGAGATCCAGGGCACCGTCGCCGACGGCTACGAGACCGTGCGGGAGGAGTTCGCCGCCTTCGTGGCCAGTGAACGGCCGGATTACGAGGGTCAGTTGAGCGCGTTCGTGCGGGGCCGCCCGGTCGTGGACCTGTGGGCCGGGGACGGCGTCGACGCGGGTTCCCTGTACGGCGTGTACTCGTCCACCAAGGGTGCCGCCCATCTCGTGGTCGCGCTGCTCGTGCAGGACGGCACGCTGGAACTCGACCGCAAAGTGACCTACTACTGGCCCGAGTTCGGCACCGAGGGCAAGGGTGCCCTGACCCTGCGCGAGCTGCTCGCGCACCGGGCCGGGCTGGTCGGCACGGACACCGGGTTCTCGGCGGCCGAGCTCGCCGACGACCGGCAGATCGCCGAACGCCTGGCCGACCAGCGGCCGTTCTGGCGTCCTGGCACGGCGTTCGGCTATCACGCGCTGGTCATCGGCGCGCTCACCGGCGAGGTGGTACGGCGGGCCACGGGACGTACGCTCCAGGAGGTGTACGAGGAGCGGATCCGGGCCCCCTACGGGCTGGACTTCTTCCTCGGGCTGCCGGCCGCGCACGAGCCGCGCTTCCGTCCGGTGCAGCCGATGGAGCCGACCGCCAAGCAGCAGGCACTGCTGGACTCCCTGCCGTCGGGGCCGCACACCCTCGCGTCCATCGCCTTCAACGGGCACACCGACGATCCCACCGACCTGGTCGACCTGCCCAACGACCGCACGGTCCGGGCGAAGGGCCCGGCGTCGGTGGGCGGGGTGGCCTCCGCGCGCGGGCTCGCCGGGATGTACGCGGCGGCGATCAGTGAGGTCGACGGGAAGGCGCCGCTGCTGAAGGAGGACACGACGGCGGAGTTCGGGCAGCTCCACTCCGTGGGGTACGACCTGGTGGCCCGTACGCACAAGTCGTACGGGCTGGGCTTCCAGGCGACCGCCGACGCGTGGCACCCGTTCCTGGGCGCGGGGACGTTCGGGCACAGCGGGGCCGGGGGCAGCCAGGCTTTCGCTGATCCGCGCAGTGGGCTGGCGTACGGGTACACAAGGCGCCGCAACGCCTTCCCCGGCGGGGCCGCGCCGGAGAACGACCGGTTGGCGGCGGCTGTGCACAGGGCCGCGCTGGCGAGCTGACTCCCGCGAACGCGAAGGCCGCGCCCCGAGTCCTGGAACTCAAGGACGCGGGGTGCGGCCTTCTCGGGCTGCGGCGGAGCCTAGAGCTTGACGATCATCTTGCCCGTGTTGTCGCCGCGCAGGACGCCGAGGAAGGCCTCCAGGTTGTTCTCGATGCCCTCGACGACCGTCTCGCGGTACTTGAGCGCGCCCGAGGCGACCCAGGGGCCGACCTCCTGGACGAACTGGGGCTGGAGGTCGTAGTGGTCGCCGACCAGCAAGCCCTCGATGCGGCCGCGGGTCTGGATGAGGCGGGCCAGGTTCTTCGGGCCGGGGGCGGGCTCGGTGTTGTTGTAGACGGAGATCATGCCGCAGATCGCGATGCGGCCCTTCTCGTTGAGGGCGCCGATCGCGGCCTCGAGGTGGTCGCCGCCGACATTGTCGAAGTAGACGTCCACACCGTCGGGCGCGGCCTCGCGCAGCTGCTCGCTGACGGAGCCGTTCTTGTAGTTGAAGGCCGCGTCGAAGCCGTACTCCTCGACGAGGAGCTTGACCTTCTCGTCCGAGCCGGCCGAGCCGATGACCCGGGAGGCGCCCTTGAGCTTGGCGATCTGGCCGACCTGGCCGCCGACCGCGCCGGCCGCGCCGGAGACGAAGACGGAGTCGCCCTCCTTGAAGGAGGCGGTGCGCAGCAGACCGGCGTAGGCGGTGAGGCCGGTCATGCCGAGGACGCCGAGGTACGTCGACAGCGGCGCGGCCTCGGGGTCGACCTTGACGGCGTTCTTCGCGTCCACCGCCGCGTACTCGCGCCAGCCGAAGAAGTGCAGCACGTGGTCGCCGACGGCGATGCCCTCGGCGTTGGAGGCGACGACCTCACCGACGGCGCCGCCCTGCATGACCTTGCCGAGCTCGAAGGGGGCGACATAGGACTTGGCGGCGCTCATGCGGCCCCGCATGTAGGGGTCGACGGAGAGGTACTTGTTCCGCACCAGCACCTGACCCTCGCCCGGCGTGGGTGCCTCCGCCTCGACCAGGGCGAAGTCCTCCGGCTTCGGCCAGCCGACGGGACGGCTGAGCAGGTGCCACTCGCGGTTGATCATGACTACAGCCTTTCACTTACTTCAGTCATTTACTTCAGTACCTGAAACAACCATGCTCCTGAATATTTCAGGTTGTCAAGTAAACGGGTACCCTGGATCGCATGGTCACACCACAGCAGACCCGCCGACCCGATGCTCTGACCCTGGAAGTCGTCGAGCTGATCGGGGAGGTCGTGGCCCGCTACTACGAGGACTACGAGGAAGCGGCCGCCGACCACACCCTCACCGGGGCGCAGGCCCGGCTGCTCAGCCTGCTCTCCCTGGAGCCGCTGCCGATGCGCAAGCTGGCGCAGAGGCTGAAGTGCGAGCCGTCGAACGTGACGGGGATCGTGGACCGCCTGGAGTCGCGCGGTCTGGTCGAGCGCCGTCCGGACCCGGCCGACCGCCGGGTGAAGGTCGCGGCGGCGACGGACGAGGGGCGCCGGGTGGCCCGGGGCCTGCGCGAGTCGCTGCGGTTCGCGCGGGAGCCGCTGGCCGGACTGTCGGAGGAGGAGCGGTTGGTACTGCGGGGGCTGCTGGCACGGATGCTGCACGGGGGCGTCGGGTAGACGCCGGTCGGCCGACGGCTGGGCGAGACACCTAGTCGGGGACGAACTCGTACTCCACCTCGTACAAGTGCCCCGCCTTCACCATGACCGTCGCCTCGACGGGGCGCTCGCCGTCGCTGTGGACGATGCGGAGGGTGCGCAGGACGGGCGTGCTGCTGGTGAGCCGGAGTGCCTGGTACTGCTCCTGGGTCGGGATCCGGGCGGAGACCCGGTCCACGCTGCGGCGGGGCGGGTGACCGAGTGCGGCGAGGAGGGCGGCGGTGCCGCCCCTGATGCGACGGCGGTCCATCAGCGACGTGCCCCGGGCGATCTCCACCGGGTAGTAGCAGGTGACCAGTTCGGCGGGCTCGTCGTCGACCAGCAGGAGCTGACGGCGCCGTAACACCGTGCGGCCCCGGGACAGGCCGAAGGCCGCGCGGACGTCGGCGGGCGGGACGCACTCCGTGACGTCGAGGATCGTGCTGCGGGCCTGCGCGCCCCGCCCGGCCGCCTCGGTGAGCCAGCGGTAGGTCTGCCCGGGCCCGCCCGTGGCCATGGAGGCGGCGGGCCGCACCGTGCGCCGGCGGTGCTCACGGACGGTGACCGCGGCGCCCGCCCTGCCGACGGCCAGGCCCTCCTCCTTCAGCAGGTGCAACGCCTTCTGCACGGTGGCGTTCGAGGCGTCGAAACGGGCCTTGAGCTGCGCGGTGGACGGCAGACTGGCCCCCGGGGGCAGTTCTCCGCCCATGATCTCGTCCCGCAGGTCGGCCGCGATCCGCTCGTGCAGCGAACGGCGGTCGGGGGCGTCCGGTTCGGCCTTGGGCACGGGGTCACCCGATCCTGATCTCGTAGCGCAGTCTCTGCCGGAGGGCGGGCATCACCATACGGTCGGCCTGGATCGGCCGGTCGTCGCGGTCGAGGGTGATCCTGGTCAGCCGCAGGACGGGCTCGTCGGGCGCGGTCCTCAGGGTCTCGTGCTCCTCCTCGTCGGGCATGCCGGCCGTGACGTCCTCCCGGACGAGGACGCCGGCGTGCCCCAGCTCGGCGAGGAGCGTGACGGCGCCGCCGGGAATCTTTGCCGGGCGGGCGAGGGCCGTGTCGCGGGCTATACCGATCGGGTAGTACGTGTCGGTCAGTTCGGTCGGTTCCTCGTCGAGCAGGATCAGCCGCCGCCGTACGACGACCGGCTCGCCCGGCGCGATGCCGAACAGCTCGGCCACGTCCGCCGGCGCGGGTACCTCGCCCGCGTGTGCGATCCGCTGGCCGCCCCGCCGCCCCCGGGCCGCCGCCTCGGCACCCCAGGCGTCGCCCGTGCCCGACTGGCGGGGCGTCAGGTACGGCACCGACGTGCTGACCCAGCTGCTCGCGCTCAAGACGTCCTCCCGTCCGGCTCATTGGCCTTGTGTGCCCTACACGTTAGGCGACGCTCCCGAACCACTCCCATCCCCTGTACCTTTGGCCCAACCTTGCCGCTTTTCGCGAACAGAAGTACCGTGACGGCCCGCTGGACGCCCGAGGAAGCACGGAGGACGCCCACCATGCCCGCGCCACGGCAACGCCGCTTCCCGCGCTCGCGCACCTCCGTGCGCGACGCCCGGGAATTCGCCGTCCAGGTCCTCGGGGACTGGGGCTGCACCGACCGGCTGGACGACATACGGCTCTGCGTCTCGGAACTCGCCACCAACGCCCTGCTGCACGGAGCGCCCCCGGGCCGGGAGTACTGCGTGAACCTCTCCCTCGACGGCACGGTGATCCGCCTCGAGGTCCGCGACACCGGCGACGGCGCCCTCACCGTCCGAAGTCCGCTGCCCGAGCCACGGCTTGACGAGTGCTCAGGGCGCGGTCTGCTTCTGGCGCGGGAACTGGCCGACGACTTCGGCGTGACCGAGCACGTGGTCGGCAAGACGGTCTGGGCGACGTTCAAGACGGCTCATGTGCCATGCCAGTTGGCCGAAAACGATTGGTGAGTCGCGTCGCGGGCCAGGACGCTAGGTGCACCACCACAAGAAGCGGTTGCAGGTCTCCGAAGGTGAAGGGTCGGGGTCCGGCCTGGACGTGGTCGGGGCGGAGGTGGGGGCGGTCGTCGCGGTGGGGGTCGCCGCCGGGGGTGTCGGCGGAGTGCTGGACCGCGGGGGTCCGGTCGCCGACCGGTCGTCCTTGCCCTTGTCGTCGTCGGGCTTGCCCGACTCGCTCTGCGACGGGGACGCGGAGGCCGAAGCGGAATCCGAGGCCTCCGGGGAGGCCGACGTCGAACTCCTGTTCCCGCCCTTGCCTTTGGAGGCGTCCGCCGGCCGTGCCGTCTCCCCCGCCTCCGCCGAGGTTCCGCCCTCCGCCGAGGCATCCCCGGCACTCGCCTCCTTCGGATGCGAGCCCGGCGCGTCCATGCCCAGTTCCGCGAGGCTCAGACCGCCCGCCGCCAGGACGAAGCCCGCCGCCACCAGCAGGGCGCGGCGACGGCGTCTGCGGTGCGCGGCCGCCTTGCGGTCGCGCCGGCTCGCCCCCGCTCCGGTCGGCCCGGTCGACTCCTCGACGGCCTCCCGCCCGCGCCCCCGGCCACGGCGCCTGGCGGCCCTCCCGCGCGGCTCATCCTCCTCACCATGGGCGCCCTCGTCGTCACCGTACGGCTCATGCGGCTCGTCGGCGGCGGTCGGCGGCACGTCCGCCTCCCGCGCGTACGCGTGGAGAGAATCCGCTGAGGCGCCGCAGCCCGGGCAGGCGAGGGCGCCGTTGAGGTGCCGTCGGCACGGGTGGCAGTAGTCCATGACGCGGGAAGAGTAAGTTCCGGCCGTGTGACGTTCCTAGGGTCCCCTGTGAAAGTTATGTGGGAAACCGGCCGTTCCAGCGCGGCCCCGGAAGAAAACCGCCCACCATTCCAGGCCAACTTGCGGCTTCCACCGGTAACCGCGACATCGCCACCCGTTCTCCCCAAGATCGTCGCGAAACCGGCCGGCGGAACTGTCGAAACCGTTATGTGTGCCACCCATTGACACTCAAGGCGCCGCATCCTTACTGTCTGCCCAGCATTTCGAACGTGTGACGAAATCTCGAACACGACGAGACGCAACCACTCGAGCCGAAGTACGCTACCGACGAAGCAGCAAGGGGCAACTGCCGTGCGCATCACTGGAATCAGCACACACGTGGTCGGGACGCCGTGGCGCAACCTGACGTACGTCCAGGTGCACACCGACGAGGGCATCAGCGGAGTCGGCGAGACCCGGATGCTGGGCCACACCGACGCGCTGCTCGGTTACCTGCGGGAAGCCGAGCAGAACCACATTCTCGGTTCGGACCCGTTCGCTGTCGAGGACCTCGTCAAGCGGATGAAGTACGGCGACTACGGCCGCGCGGGCGAGATCGTGATGTCCGGCATCGCCGTCATCGAGATGGCCTGCTGGGACATCAAGGGCAAGGCCCTCGGCGTGCCGGTCTGGCAGCTGCTGGGCGGCAAGGTCACCGACAAGGTCAAGGCCTACGCCAACGGCTGGTACACCACCGAGCGGACCCCGGAGGCCTACCACAAGGCCGCCCGCGGGGTCATGGAGCGCGGCTACAAGGCGCTCAAGATCGACCCCTTCGGCACCGGTCACTTCGAGCTCGACCACGAGCAGAGCCTGTACGCCGTCTCCCTCATCGAGGCCGTCCGCGACGCCATCGGCCCGGACGCCGAGCTGATGCTCGAGATGCACGGCCGTTTCTCCCCGGCCACCGCGGTCCGCCTGGCCAAGGAGCTCGCGCCCTTCAAGCCGGCCTGGCTGGAGGAGCCGGTTCCGCCGGAGAACCTGAAGGCGCTGGAGAAGGTCGCCGCCAAGGTCGACATGCCGGTCGCCACCGGTGAGCGCATCCACGACCGCATCGAGTTCCGCGAGCTCTTCGAGAGCCAGGCCGTGGACATCATCCAGCCCGACGTCGGCCACATCGGCGGCATCTGGGAGACCCGCAAGCTCGCCGCGACCGCGGAGACCCACTACATGCTGGTGGCCCCGCACAACGTGGGTGGCCCGGTGCTGACCGCCGCCTCCCTCCAGGTCGGCTTCACCGCGCCGAACTTCAAGATCCTGGAGCACTTCAACGACTTCGCGGACGCCGACATCAAGAAGGTGATCAAGGGCGCGCCGCAGGTCGTGGACGGCTACTTCCACCTCTCCGAGGCGCCGGGTCTCGGCGTTGAGCTGGATGTCGACGCGGCGGCCGAGTTCCCGCAGCAGCAGGCCCGTTTCGACCTGTGGGCCGAGGGCTGGGAGCAGCGCAAGCCGAAGGGCACCAAGTGAGCACGGCTGTCGTGATCGAGGCGCCGGGTGAACACCGGCTCACCTCTCACGAGCCCCGGCAGCCGGGGGCCGGTGAGGCCCTGGTCCGGGTGCACGCCGTCGGCATCTGCGGAAGTGACCGCGAGGTCTACCAGGGCAACCGGCCCGAGGGCTACGTCCGCTATCCGCTGACCCCCGGCCACGAGTGGTCCGGGACGGTGGAGGCGGTCGGCGCCGGGGTCCCCGACTCGCTGGTCGGCCGCAAGGTCGTCGGCGAGGGCTTCCGCAACTGCCAGGTGTGCGACCGCTGCCACGCGGGCGAGACGACCCTGTGCACGGCCGGGTACGAGGAGACGGGCTTCACACAGCCCGGAGCGATGGCGACCACGCTCACCCTCCCCGCCCGGCTGCTGCACGCCCTGCCGGACGACGCCGACCTGTCCGCCGCCGCCCTGCTGGAGCCGGCGGCCTGCATCGCGGCCGCCGCGATCAAGGCCAACGCGCGCCCCGGTGAGCGGGTCGCGGTGGTCGGCACCGGCACGCTCGGCATGTTCGCCGTGCAGTTCCTGAAGGCGGGCTCCCCGGCCGAGTTGCTCGTGGTCGGCACCCGGGGCGACCGGGAGGCGCTCTCGCGCCAGTACGGGGCCACCGACTTCCGTACCCGCGACCAGGAGCTCCCCGACGACTTCGACGTGGTGATCGAGACCGCCGGGTCCGCGTCCGCCGCGCGGACCTCCGCCGCCCTCCTCAGGCGGGGCGGCCGGCTGGTCCTCACGGGCATCCCGGCGTCGGGCGCCGAGGGCCTCGACCCCACCGACCTGGTCGTACGGCAGCTGGAGGTGCACACGGTCTTCGGCGCGCCGCCGGACGCCTGGGCGCACACCGTGCGCGTCTTCGCCGCCGGTCTGCTCGATCCGAAGCCGCTGATCACGCACGAGCTGCCGCTCGCCGAGTTCTCGCAGGCCATCGATCTGGTGGGGTCCGGCGATCCGAAGGTCGGCAAGGTCCTGCTCCACCCATAGACGTACGCCGGCACGGGGGCAACCTGACGGTCCCCGTGCCGGTGTACCCCAGACCCGCACGCCTTCCGTCGCGAACCTCCGCCGAAATATCGAACACGAAGGACACTCAGTGACCGACGCCTCCGCCCCGGCGCCCCGTCGACCCGGTGAGCAGGCGCTCGCCGCGCTCGGCCTGGGCGCGCCCGACCTCTCCCCCGCCGACGCCTCGCCCCACACCTTCCCCGGTGGCGGCCGCTGGCGCACCGAGATCCCCTCGTGCGAGGGGCCCGAAGCACTGGCCGTCGTCCTCAAGGAGGCCTCCCGCCTCGACGTGCCGATCCACCGGATCAGCCAGGGCAGCGGCATCTGGATGCTGACCGACGCCGAGATCACCGAGATGGTCGAGGCCACCGGTGAACGCGACATCGAGCTCTGCCTGTTCACCGGCCCGCGCGGCACGTGGGACATCGGTGGTTCGACCCGTACCGACTCGCGCGGCGGCGGACTCAGAGCCCGCGGCCACGACGCCGTGGCCGGCTGTGTGGAAGACGCCGTCCGCGCGACGGAGTTGGGCGTCAAGTGCCTCCTCGTCGCCGACGAGGGCGTGCTGTGGACGCTGCACCGGGCGCGTGCGGCCGGCATCATCCCGGCCGACACCACGCTGAAGGTGTCGGCCCTCATCGGTCCGGTCAACCCGGCGGCGTACGCGGTGTACGAGCGTCTCGGCGGCGACTCGATCAATGTGCCCAGCGATCTGACGCTCGATCACCTCACCGAGATCCGACGGGTTTCGGGCGCTCCCATGGACATGTACATTGAGGCGCCCGACGACTTGGGCGGCTACATCCGGATGTACGAGGTCGCCGAGCTGATTCGCCGCGGTGCGCCGCTGTACCTGAAGTTCGGCCTGTCCAAGGCTCCGGGGATCTACCCGTACGGTCACCACCTGCGGGATCTGACGCTCTCCACGGCCAAGGAGCGGGTGCGGCGCGGCCGGCTCGCGCTGGACCTTCTGGAGCGGCACGGAGCGGCGGGCGACATGGCTCCGCTCGGCTCCCGGCTGCCCGGCGAACTGAACAGGTTCGACATCGGGTCATAACGTTCCGGAAACCTCGCTTCACAGAAGCTGACACAGGCGCGCAGAATCCCACACATCTATCTGTTCGGTGTTCCCGGCACCTGACCCCGCCGGGAGTGTCCTCGCCTCCGCGAGACCGACCCCTGCACGAAACATCAAGGATGATGACCATGCGTAACCGCAGAGCCGCTCTCGCCGCCGTTGCCGGAGCCGCCTCCCTCGCCCTCACCCTGTCCGCCTGCGGCCAGAACAGCGAAGGCGGCGCCAAGGAGGACAAGGGCAGCGCCAAGGGCGGGACCATCGGCATCGCGATGCCGACCAAGTCGTCCGAGCGCTGGATCTCCGACGGCAAGAACGTCGTCAAGGACCTCGAGGCCAAGGGCTACAAGACCAAGCTCGTCTACGGCGAGGACGACCCCGACCAGCAGGTCTCGCAGATCGAGAACCTGATCACCCAGGGCGTCAAGGCCCTCGTGGTCGCGGCCATCGACAACAAGTCCCTGAACAACGTTCTCCAGCAGGCCGCCGACGCCAAGATCCCGGTCATCTCCTACGACCGCCTGATCCTCGGCACGCCGAACGTCGACTACTACGCGTCCTTCGACAACGAGAAGGTCGGCCAGCTCCAGGCCAACTACATCGTCGACAAGCTCGGCCTGAAGAACGGCAAGGGTCCGTTCAACATCGAGCTCTTCGCCGGCTCCAACGACGACAACAACACGAAGTACTTCTTCGGCGGCGCGATGAGCGTCCTGAAGCCGTACATCGACAGCAAGAAGCTCGTCGTCCAGTCCGGCCAGACCAACATGACCCAGGTCACCACCCTGCGCTGGGACGGCGCCACCGCCCAGCGGCGCATGGACGACATCCTGACCAAGTCGTACAAGAGCAAGAAGGTCGACGCGGTCCTGTCGCCGTACGACGGCATCTCCATCGGCATCCTGTCGGCGCTGAAGTCGGACGGCTACGGCTCCGGCAACAAGCCGCTGCCGGTCATCACCGGCCAGGACGCCGAGCTCGCCTCGGTGAAGTCGATCATCGCGGGCCAGCAGACGCAGACCGTCTACAAGGACCTGCGCAAGCTCGCCGAGGTCGCCTCGACGATGGTGGACGACGCCCTCAACGGCAAGAAGCCCGAGGTCAACGACACCAAGACCTACGACAACGGCAAGAAGGTCGTCCCCGCCTACCTGCTGCAGCCGGTGAGCGTCGACAAGACCAACTACCAGAAGGTGCTCGTCGACGGCGGTTACTACACGGCGGACCAGCTCAAGTAATCCGTCGATCGCCGTCAACACACACTGATTGGAAGGCACGACCATGGCGGGACCCGTCCTGGAAATGCGCTCGATCGTCAAGACCTTTCCCGGCGTCAAAGCGCTGTCGAACGTCACTCTGACCGTCCGTCAGGGCGAGGTCCACGCCATCTGCGGTGAGAACGGCGCCGGGAAGTCCACCTTGATGAAGGTGCTCTCCGGCGTCCATCCGCACGGCACCTACGAGGGCGACATCCTCTTCGAGGGAGAGGTCTGCTCCTTCAAGGACATCCGGGCGAGCGAGGAACACGGCATCGTCATCATCCACCAGGAGCTGGCGCTGGTGCCGTTTCTCTCCCTGGCGGAGAACATCTTCCTCGGCAACGAGCACGCCAAGGGCGGGCTCATCAACTGGAACGAGACCCTGCGCCACGCCTCCGAGCTGCTGCGCCGGGTCGGTCTGAGCGACCACCCCGAGACCCGCGTCGCCGACATCGGCGTGGGCAAGCAGCAGCTCGTGGAGATCGCGAAGGCGCTGTCGAAGAAGGTGAAGCTGCTCATCCTGGATGAGCCGACCGCTGCCCTGAACGACGAGGACAGCGACAAACTCCTCGATCTCATCCTGGAGTTGAAGAAGCAGGGCATCACCTCGATCATCATCTCCCACAAGCTCAACGAGATCCGCAAGGTCGCCGACTCGGTGACGATCATCCGCGACGGCCAGTCGATCGAGACGCTCGACG
Organism: Streptomyces griseus subsp. griseus; assembly: GCF_000720255.1. GTDB lineage: Bacteria > Actinomycetota > Actinomycetes > Streptomycetales > Streptomycetaceae > Streptomyces > Streptomyces griseus_I. Next base: position 768,478 of record NZ_JOJE01000001.1, read on the forward strand.
TCAAGGCGGCGGAGACCACCGAGGACCGGATCATCAGCGGCATGGTCGGCCGAGACCTCGACCACCGCTTCCCCGAGCGCACCCCGCACGAGCCCGAGAAGGGCGCGGCCCCCGCGCTGGAGATCCGCAACTGGACCGTGCACCACCCGATCGACCAGACGCGCAAGGTCGTCGACGACGTGTCGATCCAGGTACGGCGCGGGGAGATCGTCGGCATCGCGGGCCTCATGGGCGCGGGCCGCACCGAGCTCGCGATGAGCGTCTTCGGACGCTCCTACGGCCGGCACGCGGGCGGCACGGTCTTCAAGGACGGCACCGAGATCCGTACGAAGTCCGTCGCCGAGGCGGTCGGGCACGGCATCGCGTACGTCACCGAGGACCGCAAGCACTACGGCCTCAACCTCATCGACGACATCAACCGCAACATCTCGCTGAGCGCCCTGAACAAGGTCGCCAAGCGGGGCGTGGTCGACGAGCACGAGGAGCGGAAGGTCTCCGAGGGCTTCCGCAAATCCATGAACATCAAGGCCCCGACCGTCTTCGAGACGGTGGGCCGGCTGTCCGGCGGCAACCAGCAGAAGGTCGTCCTCAGCAAGTGGATCTTCGCGGGTCCCGACGTGCTGATCCTGGACGAGCCCACGCGCGGCATCGACGTCGGTGCCAAGTACGAGATCTACACGGTCATCGACCAACTGGCCGCCGAGGGCAAGGCGGTCGTCTTCATCTCCTCCGAGCTGCCGGAACTGCTCGGAATGTGCGACCGCATCTACACGATGGCCGCGGGGCGGCTCACGGGCGAGTTCCCGCGTGCGGAGGCCACGCAGGAAGTGCTGATGCGCCAGATGACGAAGGACAAAGAGGTAACCCGATGAGCACCGACGTGACCGACAAGAGCCCGGCCGCCGCGCCGCCCGGCAAGAGCGGCGGATCCGCCGCCGACGGCGGTCTGCTCCAGCTGGTGCTGGACGGTCTGCGCCGCAACATGCGCCAGTACGGCATGCTGATCGCGCTCGGCCTGATCGTGGTCCTGTTCCAGGTGTGGACCGGCGGCGACCTGCTGCTGCCGCGCAACGTCTCCAACCTGGTCCTGCAGAACAGCTACATCCTGATCCTCGCGATCGGCATGATGCTGGTGATCATCGCGGGTCACATCGACCTGTCGGTCGGTTCACTGACGGCGTTCGTCGGCGCCTTCGCGGCCGTACTGACCGTGGAACACAAGGTGGCCTGGCCCCTCGCGGTGGTGCTGTGCCTGATCGTGGGCGCCATCGCCGGCTCCGTGCAGGGCTTCCTGATCGCCTATCTCGGCATACCCTCCTTCATCGTCACCCTCGCGGGCATGCTGCTCTTCCGCGGTATGACGGAGATCTTCCTGGAGGGCCAGACCCTCGGCCCGTTCCCGGACGGTCTGCAGAAGATGGGCAACGGCTTCCTGCCGGAGGTCGGCCCGAACACGAATTACCACAACATCACGCTGCTGCTGGGCTTCGCCCTGGTCGCCTTCGTGGTCCTCCAGGAGGTCCGCGACCGCAAGCGCCAGCAGGAGTTCTCGCTGGAGATCCTCCCGCGGAACATCTTCCTGCTGAAGCTCGTCGCCATCGTCGCCGCGATCCTCACCGTGACCATGCTGCTCGCCAGCTACAAGGGCGCGCCGATCATCCTGATCGTCCTCGGTGTGCTGGTCGTCGGCTACGGCTACGTCATGCGCAACGCCGTCTTCGGCCGTCACATCTACGCGATCGGCGGCAACCTGCCGGCGGCGAAGCTGTCCGGTGTGAAGGACAAGAAGGTCACCTTCTACGTCTTCCTGAACATGGGCGTCCTCGCGGCCCTCGCGGGCATGGTGGTCGCCGCCCGTCTGAACGCCGCCTCGCCGAAGGCGGGCCTCAACTTCGAGCTCGAGGCCATCGCCTCGTCGTTCATCGGCGGCGCGTCCATGAGCGGCGGTGTCGGTACGGTCCTCGGCGCGATCATCGGTGGTCTCGTCCTCGGCGTGCTGAACAACGGCATGAACCTCCTCAGCGTCGGCACCGACTGGCAGCAGGTCATCAAGGGCCTCGCCCTGCTGGCCGCGGTCGGGTTCGACGTGTGGAACAAGCGCAAGTCCGGTTCCTGAAACCGGAGCGGGCCCCGCCGGAAGGCGGGGCCCGTTTTTCTTTGTCCGGATTCGTCCGGGGAAGGCGGGAAGTGGTGAAGACGCTCTTCGGTGAGCTCGCCGACGGCACGAAGGTCTCCAGCTGGTCCCTGGAGAACGGCGGGACCCGGCTGAAGGTCCTCGACTACGGCGGGATCGTCCAGTCCCTGGAGATCCCCGACCGGCACGGGCGGTACGCCAACGTCTCCCTCGGCTTCGACACCGTCGAGGACTACGTCGCCGGCAGCCCCTACTTCGGCGCGCTGATCGGCCGCTACGGCAACCGCCTCGCCAAGGGCCGGTTCACCCTGGACGGCGAGAGCCACCAGCTGCCCGTCAACGACGGCGAGAACAGCCTGCACGGCGGCACCGACGGCTTCGACCGGCGCGTCTGGGACGTCGAGCCGTTCACCGACGGCCGGGACGCCGGCCTGCGTCTGCGCCTCACCAGCGCCGACGGCGAGATGGGCTACCCGGGCACGCTCGCGGTGCGGGTGACGTACACCCTCACCGGCGACGGCGACTGGCGCATCGACTACGAGGCCACCACCGACAAGCCCACCGTCGTCAACCTCACCAGTCACGTCTACTGGAACCTCGCCGGCGAGGGCAGCGGCTCGGTCCACGACCACGAACTTCAGATCGCCGCCTCCCGCTACCTGCCCGTGGACGCCGGGCTCATCCCCACCGGTGAGTCGGCGGACGTGACGGGCACCCCCTTCGACTTCCGCGAGGCCAAGGCGGTCGGCCGGGACCTGCGCGTCGCCCACGAGCAGCTGCTGTACTGCAAGGGCGTCGACCACAACTACGTCCTCGACAAGGGCCGCACCGACCGGCCCGAGCACGTCGCCACCCTCCGCGACCCCGCCTCCGGCCGCACCCTGAGGATCACGACCACCGAGCCGGGCCTGCAGTTCTACTCGGGCAACTTCCTCGACGGCACCCTCGTCGGCAGCGGCGGCCGCGTCTACCGCCAGGGCGACGCCCTGTGCCTGGAGACCCAGCACTTCCCGGACTCCCCCAACCAGCCGTCGTTCCCGTCGACCGTGCTGCGACCGGGGCAGACGTACCGCACGACGACGGTCCACACGTTCGGCCGCTGAAAACGCGTTGAACAGCTCCACACCCGCCTCCGTATCCATGGGTGGCCCGCGCTCCCCCGCGCGGGCCACCCATATTCGACGGGTCCAGCCGTCCCCACCGGACCCGCCCCATACGGAGGTTCCATGGCCGACAACGTCACCTCGCTGTTCCGCAGCACCGCGGCGCACAGCCCCTCCATGGCGGCGTTGACGCGAGAGGGCGGCGAGGGAACCGGCCCCGTGGACTTCTGTATCCCCTGCAACCCGTACTTCCCCACCCCGGCGATGTTCGACGAGATGGCGGGGCGCCTCCGCGACATCGTCACGTACTACCCGAGCAGCGCCGACACGATCACGGCCGAGCTGTGCAGCCTCCTGCAGCTCCCGCCGCAGTGCGTGGCGATGGGCAACGGCTCGACCGAACTGATCACCTGGATCGACCACCTCCTGGTCCGGGAGTCCCTCGCCATCCCCGTCCCCACCTTCGGCCGCTGGACCGACCAGCCGATGGAGACCGGCAAGCGGGTCGACATGTTCCCGCTCCAGGAGTCCAGCGGTTTCGCCCTCGACCTCGCGCAGTACGCCGAGTTCATCCGGGCCCGCGGCACCCGGGTCGCCGTCATCTGCAACCCCAACAACCCCGACGGCGGCTTCCTGCACAAGCACGCCGTCGTGCAGTTCATGGACGCGATGGCCGACCTCGACCTGGTCGTCATCGACGAGTCCTTCCTGGAGTTCGCCGACGCCGAGGCCGAACCCAGCGTGGTGCAGGAGGCGATGCTGCGCCCGAACGTGGTCGTCCTGCGCAGCCTCGGCAAGAACTTCGGCCTGCACGGCATCCGCTTCGGCTACCTGGTCGCCAACCCGGCGCTGGCCGGCCGGATCCGCTCCATGCTGCCCAAGTGGAACCTCAACTCCTTCGCCGAGCATGTCGTCTTCATGCTCAAGGAGCACGGCCCCGAGTACGCGCAGAGCCTCCAGCAGGTGCGCCGGGACCGTCTCGACATGGCGAGCCAGCTGTCCGCGCTGCCCGGTCTGACGGTCTACCCGTCGCAGGGCAACTTCCTCTTCGTACGCCTCCCCGTGGGCGCCGAGGGCACCGTGGTACGGGACCGGCTGCTCACCGAGCACCGGATCCTGGTCCGTGAGTGCGGCAACAAGATCGGCTCGTCCAGCCGCTTCCTGAGGCTCGTGGTGCGCCCCCAGGTCGACGTGCGTCGCCTGGTGTCAGGCCTGGAACAGGTGCTCTACGGGACCAGGAGGGGAGCCGCCGTACCCGAGCTGGGCACAGGGACCCAGTACAGCTCGGGTACGGCGGCCGTGGACCGCTTGGTCAGCGCGACCAACGGGGCCGGCCTGCAGGGCCTGGCCGCTCAGGCGGTGGCCGCCGCACCGACCGGGCTGGCGCCCGCTCCGGCCGCCGGCACCGGTGCGCCGATGCCCGCCGCGGCGCAGGCCACCCCGTCCAACGGCACGGGCATGCCGATGCCGGCCGCGGCCCAGACCTTCCCCCAGCCGGCGGCCGCCCCGGCCCCGGCTCCCACCCCCTTCCCGGCTCCCACCCCCTTCCCGGCTC
>NZ_JOJE01000002.1 GCF_000720255.1 Streptomyces griseus subsp. griseus
TCCAGCAGAAGATCGACGCCCGCAACCGGGTCGAGATCGCCGCCTGGGCCTGGGAGTCCGGCACGGTGCGGGAACGATAGGACCGGCTGCACAGCCGCTGCGGCCAGACCGGGAGTTCGACGCCGCGGGAAGGACCGCGGCTTCACCCTGGAGGCCGGTCCGGAAGTCCGAGCACGGCTTCCGTCTCGCGCCCGGACGATCGCGGAAGGTCAGGCGGCGGGTGCCCAGGAGGCGTGTCTGGCCGAAAGGGCGGTGGCGCGGAAGTCTGGTTCCGCGCGAAGCGCGCCGACGGAGCTGGCCGCCCTCCTGCGCGCGGTGCCGGGCGTGCCGCTGCCCGCCCTCGACGCCCGCCGTCAACGGCTCACGACTGATGCGGTGAGCCTCGCTCACGGCGGGCCGTCCGCAATCGGGGCTGGCTGGACGACAGCAGGGGGCCAGTCACCGGGCGGACTCCGGCGCGACTGCCGGTTGTTCGGCCTCGGAACCGGACGGGACGCCGATGCGCAACTGCCCGGGCCGCTGTGCTCTGTCTATGCGGGCCAGGGTGAACGCGGCACTCATGGCCAGAACGACGAGGGCGGCGCCCGAGAGGAGGAAGGCGTCCTTGACTCCGGTGAGTGCGATGGTGGTCGAGGCCACGAAGGGGGAAACGGCCAGGGCTCCTGCCACTCCGGCCTCCCACAGGCCCAACGCCTTCGCCAGATGGTGGCTCGGTATGCGCTGCTGCACCAGCGCGATCAGCGGGATGTCCGTGAGGGCCGAGGCCAGCCCGGTGGCGATCAGGAGCACCGCGGCCCCGGCAGTGGAGGTGACAATTCCGAGCGGCGCACGGAAGATTCCGAGCAGGGCCCAGGCCAGCACCGCCGCCAGGGCGAGCCTACGCATCCGCAGGCCGGCCAACAGGAGCGCCCCCGCCACTTCCGCGACCCCGGCGACGCCCAGCAACAGGCCGTAGCGGCCGCCCTGCCCCACGACGGCGACCAGCCCCACCGTCAGGAAACCACTGGTCAGAGCGAGGGCGAGCACGAAGGTCACGATGACCACCAGCGCGTCGGGAGCGGCCCGCACGGCCTTGAGCCCGGCGGCGAGATCGGCCCAACAGGCCCGCCTGGCCGGCGGCCAGGACGGGGCGGGTCACGCGGATGGCGGCCACGGCGCCCGCCGAACCGAGGAAGGTCAGTCCGTTGACCACCAGCGCCGCCCGCATGGAGCCGTAGGCCAGCAGCGGAGCGAGCATGAGCGGGCCGACGAAGAAGGCGGCCCGGAAGGCGACTTGCAGCAGCCCGCTGGCCTGTTGCAGACGGTCAGCCGGGACGATCTGCGTGACGATGGCGTTGCGGGCCGGGGCGAACGGGGCGCCGATCAGGGCCAGCAGCGCCGTTGTCACCACGAGCAGGGACAGGTTCAGCAGACCGAGGGACAGCAGCACCGCGGCTACCGCCACCACGGCGACCCGGGCCAGATCGGTGGCGATCATCAGCTTGCGGCGGTCGTAACGGTCGGCGTGCGAGGCGGACACGAACGTGGCCAGGAACGCGGGCGCGAACGCGGACACGCTGACCACGGCGACGGCCGTCGGGTCCTTCGTCAGCGACCAGGCCAGCCAAGCGGTCGCGGCGGTGTACAGGCCGTCGCCGAAACGTGAGACGGCCTGGCCGACGAAGAGAAGCAGGAAATCGCGGTCCCTGAGCAGTGACATGCCGCCTGCCGCCACTGTCGGATCTCCTCGGGCACCTGATCCACTGATTAGGCAGATGGCTGATCAATGGGGTCAGTGGCGTGCAGAAAGCTCTCCAGGCTGGGAGCGAGACCCGCCACCTGGCCGGACAGGAGCCGGTACAGGACGTAGTAGCCCTCACGGCGACGTTCGAGCAGACCCGCGTCCGCCAGGACCCGCAGGTGCTTGGACAGCGCGGCCTCGCTGACGCCGACGAGCGGGGCCAACTCCTGGGTGCTGCGCGGGCGTTCGACGATCAGCCGGAGGGCGCGCAGGCGGGTGTCGTCGGCGAGCGCGCGCAGCATGCCGACGAGCTGTGCGGGGGGAATCCTGGGGCGGGCCTCCCGGGCGATCGAAGAGACGGGGAAGACGAGCCCGAGGGGCCAGGGGCCGTCGCAGTTGACCCGTACGTGCGGCCACACATAGGCGCTGGGGGCGAGCAGCAGGGTGTCGTCCGGGCCGATGGCGACCTCGTGGTCGTGAGGTCGCTCCAACCAGAAGCGTTCGGCCTGCCGGTCGCTGCGCACCTCCGGCCACAGGCCGCGGAGCATGCCGTACAGTCCGCGCTGTTCGATCTGGTGCCCGGCCTCGGTCACCCCGGCGGCCAGTTCCGGTTCGATCCGGGCCCATTCCTCCTCGAACGCCTCCCGCCAGTAGCGTTCCAGCATGCTCAGGAACCTTTCGAGGAGTGCGCGAGGATCGTCGAGGAGCATCGCGGCCATCGCTTCGTCGCTTTCCCGTGCGACACGCTCCCGCAGCAGGCCCTGTACGCCCGGTTCCCGCAGCGCGTGCGGATCCCTGCCCTCGCCGCTGCCCGGCCACGGCGAAAGCAGCGGGATGGCGAACTCCAGCCGGACCAGCTCCGGGTCCGCCGTGCGCAGGCCGACCAGCTCGCTGCCGAAGTCCGCGAGCCCTCCGGTCGGCCGCGGAAAGAGGAACTCGGGAAAGTACGAGCGCACCGCGTAGGAGAACGCCTCGATCTCCCGCTTCAGCGCCGGCGACAGCTTGCGCATCGCGCGTACCCAGCCGTGCTGGACGGGGTGGTGCTTGGGCTCCACCAGCACATGAAGGCTCAGTACGGCTTCCATCGCCGGCGAGTAGGCGAACCCCACCCGCTCCGCACCACCGGCGGGCACCCGGAACACGATCGTCATGACTCGCCATCCTCGCCGTCCGGCGTCCCCGGAGGGAGCGTGCCGCGCGAGACGGTGGTCGGCGATGGTGACTGACAATGACCTGTGCGTCGTTCTCACCGTGGGCCCACCCCGAGGTGGTGAGCGTGTCCCGCCTGCGGGCTGCGCAAGAGGCCCTACTTCCGCGGGAGCGGCCTGTCATGCCAGGCGCCCCGAGACAGCGGCAAGTAGCCCCACAAGCTGACACAGGGAGCAGAACGGTCCAACGGCCCTCGGTCCCGGCTCCCACAACGTCCACCAACCGCGCGATGCAAGCCCCAGGCACCGCAGGTCAAGGCACTCCAGCTCGCCGCCCTGGCCTCCTGCCCCCAGGCAGAGGACCCCCACTGGCGCGCATCCGCTAAGCTACCCCTGGTCAGCCGTTGTACGTGACGTTGTCTGCTCAGATGACCCAGCGGAGAGCATTGCACCACGTCTGACCAGCGGGCTTGTGCTCCTCGTCGAAGATCCACACCCTGGATTTTCAACAAGGTTTTCTACAAGCCCCCGCCTTCGTAGCTCAGGGGATAGAGCACCGCTCTCCTAAAGCGGGTGTCGCAGGTTCGAATCCTGCCGGGGGCACAGACTAAAGGGCCAGCTCAGGAGGGGTTTCCTCCCGGGCTGGCCCTTCGTCTTGTTCGAGGTCGTGCCACACGCGTGCCACTAGAGTCCACGCGGAATCCACATTCCCTAGCTGGTGGCCTCTCCCCCACCCTCGCGGATCATGGCTCCAAGGCGATCAGCGATGGCCCGGTCACGATCACTGGTCATGTGCTGATAGATCAGCGCGGCGCGCGAGCTGCTGTGGCCCATGCGGGTCATCAGCTCACGGGTGCTGGCACCGGCGGTCGAGGCCAAGGTGTTGCCGGTGTGGCGGAGATCGTGAAAGTGCAGCTCTGACGTGACGCCTGCCGCCTTCCTGGCCGCCACCCAGTCGTCTCGGAAGTTGCTCCGCCGGAGCTGGCCGCCCTTCGGGCCGACGAAGACGTGTCCGTCGCGGCCGGGTGCGGCGAACTGTTCGAGGTGGCGCGTGACGTCGTCGAGCAGCTCGGCCGGAAAGGAAATGGCGCGAACCCCGGCAGCGGACTTCGGTGCCTTGTCGAAGAGCCGCCCGTCCTGCAACTCCGCCTGAGAACGGCGCACGCTGACGGTCAGGCCCTCCAGGTCGATGTCCCGGCGACGGAGGGCGGCGAGTTCACCGAACCGCAGAGTCGTGAACGCGGCCAGGAGGACGAGCAGCCGGTAGCGCGGCGCCATGGAGTCAGCGACGGTGAAGACCTCGGCAACCGTGAGGACGGGGCGCTCGGGCACGTCGTAACGGTCCGCGCCCTTGATACGGCAAGGGTTGCGCCGGATCAGTTCGTCGTCCACGGCCGTGTTCATCAAGGCCCGCAGCAGCTGATACGCCTTGACCACAGTCGGCTCACCGACGCCGGCCCCGAGGAGCTTGCCGCGCCAACTGCGCACCCGAGCTGTCGTTACGTCAGCCATGGTCCCGGCGCCGAAGGTGGGCACTATGTGCAGCCGCATGACGGATTCAGACCGCTCACGGGTGCGGTCGGCGAGCTTCCGGTCCCGCAGCCATGCGGTGGCGTACTCCGCGAAGTTCACCGAACCAGCGTCCGGGTCCGACCACTGGCCGCGCGTGATGTCGGCCTCGATCTGGGCGAGGGCAACTTGGGCGTCGCTCTTGGTCGGATACGTCTTCTCGGCCGGACGAAGCTGCCCCGTCTCGGGGTCGCGGTAGCGGACCTGCCAGCGGCCGGACTTGAGCTGTCGGACCGACCCGAAGCTTCTGCGCTGTCCCTTCTTGTTGGCCATCAGGCGACCCTCCGCAGCGAGCTTCGCCGGTGGCCGATCGGCTGCACCGTGTTGGCGTCGATAAAGGCGCTCAGCTCACGCTCCGGGATGCGGACGTGACGGCCGACCTTGACGAACGTGATGCGTCGCTCGGCGATCAGACGTCGAGGGAAGCGTTCCGTGGTGCCGAGGAGTTCGGCCACCTGCGCCACAGTGAGGTAGCGGTCAGCCATGGGTGGGTTCTCCTTCCGTTCCAGGGGCGGGTTCGAGGGATGCGGCGAGCCAGGCTTCGGCGTCGGAGAGGCCGGTACCGGCGAAGACCCAGTGCGCCAGGACGTACGTGGTGTCGGGCTCGCGCTCCGACTGTGCGGCGGCTGCTTGGGCTCGTCGCCATTCGGCGCGGGCGGTGCGTAGTGCGCCGAGGGTGGTGGAGTAGCGGCGGGACTTGGTGGAGAAGTGGCCGCGGAAGCCGAGCATGTGGGCCCAGGCGCGCAGGCGGAGGTGTTCGAGGTCCTTGCGTGCGCCGAGGGTCCAGGCGGTTCGGATGAGTCGGCGGGCGTGGTCGCTGATGTCGAGCTGGGCGAGTTCGGCGGCGAACTTCAGTGGACGGTCGAGAGCTCCCGTCGCTGTCTCCGCACCCTTGGTGGCGTACTTGGCGATGTAGGCGGCGACGGCTCGTTCGGTGAGCTGCTGGCCGTCGTTGAAGTCGGCGGATCGGATCGTGCGGACGTCGAGTTGGCGGCCGAAGGCGAAGGTGTGGGGGCGGCCGTCGATGGTCGGGCCCTCGACGCGGACCGTGGACGCCGCAGCGCTGATGGCATCGGTCAGCAGCTCGGCGGTGGCCCAGGCCGGGGACGGAGTCTCGCCGCCGCCGGGGCCGTCCAGGCGTATGACCGCGTGGAAGTGGACCGCGCCGCGCTTCTGGTACTCGGCAACCTTGGCGAAGGAGACGCGGGCGTGGTCGCGGAGGCGGCGCTGTGACAGGCCCGCGCGTTTTGCGACCTCTCGGCGCACGTAGGTGGAGAAGCGCCGCCAGAGGGGACCGGCGTGCGCGTTCCAGAGGACGGCTGCTTCGTAGTCGTAGGTGTCCGGGTCCAGCGGCGTACCGAGGGCTTCGTCCTCCTGTCCGTGGTGGGTGCCGCAGCGGCAGGGGCGGCCGTCGGTGCGGCGGTTGTGGACCGGGCCGAAGCCAGGGGCGGTGAAGGTGGCGAAGACGCGCGGGTGGGCGGCGACGTGTTCCGGGGTGCCCTTGCCGCCGCGCAGTCCGGCGGTGATCAGTTGGAATGTGTCGCGGCGGTACACCTCGGCGCAGGCCGCGCAGCGGGTAGTGCGGCGGTTGTTGCAGCGGACGAGGAGTTGGCCGGCCGGGAGGGTGGAGGAGTCGAGGTGCTGGAGGACGCGGCCGATCTCGCCGGTCGTGGTGTCGACGTCGTACTCGGTGCGGTGACCGTCCAGGCGGATGGGGTTGGTGCAGCCGCCGAGCCCGGAGAGCTGCCGGAGGATACCGGGCAGGGTCCCGCCTGCGGCGAGGTTGCTGAGTTCCGGGAGTGGGGGCGGGGTGGTGCGGGTGAAGATGGCTGTTCTCCTTCTGACGGGCACTTCGGGAGGAGTGGGCCGCCGGGGCGGCGGATGCGTGGCTGTGTCGCGCCGCCCCGGAGGTCCGGCCTCAGTCAGCGGCGGTGGTGATCGCGGAGCAGGGAGCGCAGAATCACGGCGGCGACGGCGACGGAGATGGCCGTGACGGCGACGGCGGCCAGGAGCGCGGTGAGGACGACTCCGCCGACGAGCACGGCCGCGACCGTCTTCTGGTCGAGGGAGACCGACGGGAGCGAGCGCCGGACCGGAACCGGTGCCGGGTCGATCGGGGCGTGGGTGTGTGCGGGCGGCGGGGTGGGGGTGTCCGGGTACTTGGGCAGGAACACGGGCGAGGTTCTCCTTATCTACTCGTCTAGATGTGTGAGCCGTTTATGACGGTCACGCCGGAGCGGGTGCCGGACTCGATGGCGGGGGCGAGGAAGGTGCGCGAGAGCCAGAAGCCGAAGAGGGCGATCAGGACGACGATCCAGACGCGGACGCCGAGGAACTTGACCGCTCCCCAGGCGAAGAAGCCGAGAACGACGACGAGCGGCAGGCTGACGGTCACGGAGTGGGGGTCCTTTCAGCGGACGGGGCAGCGGTGGGTGCGGGCGGCAAGTTCGGCGGCGGCGCGACTGTCGTAGTCGGCGGAGAAGTTGCAGCGCGGGGCGGTGCAGGCTGCGGTGTGTTTCTCACGGCCCCGGTTGTCGTAGGCGGTGCCGACCTGGACGGGGCCGATGCGGGTGACGTTGCGGAACCGGCGGTTGGCGCTCACGGGCATCTCCTTTCAGAGCTGGGCGGCGATGGCTTCTGCCATGGGTGGCGGGACGCCGAGGCGGGCGCGGAGGGTTGGGGTGTCGATGGGCGTTCCGGTACGGGCGTGGTGTTCGTCGGCGACTTTGCGGGCGTGGGTGACCAGGGCAGCCGGGACCGGTACGGCGGGGAGTTCGGGTGGTGCCGCCTTGATGGCCGGTTGGTCTGGCGTCTGGGATGGGAGGTCGGGTGCGTCCTCCTGGGCGTCGTCCTCGACTTCGTCGGAGTTCGGTGCTGTGTGGGCGAGGAGGGTGCCGCCGAGGAAGGCGACAGCGGGCCAGCCCGCGACGAGGATGCGCAGCCAGGCCGGCACCTGGTGCATGTCGAGGAGTCCGGCGGTGGCGACGTTGGCGCCGAGGGACGCGGCGAGCGCGATGACGAACCAGCACCAGGCGGCGCCTTTGCCGTGGCCGGAGCGCAGTCGGCGCCAGGCGGCGACGAGGAGCAGGTCGACGGAGACCGGGTAGGCCCAGGCTTTCCAGCCGTCCTGTCCGGCCGCCACGGCGACGTCGTGGAGGTGGGCGAAGGACAGCGCGGCGGCGATGAGGGCTTGGACGAGCACCGCGTCAACGCGGGCCAGGTGGGCGCGCATGATGCGGCTCCTTCCGGGTTCAGGCATGGCAGGGGTAGGGACGTGGCGCGAGGCGGTCACGCCGACCGGGATGGGGGGAAGGTCAGTCGGTCAGTGGGTATGGCTGGATGGCCGGGCCGGGAGCCTCGACGGGCCGCATGGGCATGTCGGGCCGGAAGCGCTTGAGGGCAGGCAGGTCGGGCACCAAGTGCGCCGACTTCTGGCAGATCTCGGCGGCGGCCCCCAGAGAGAGGTAGGGCGGGCGGATGCGGGACCAGCCGCCGGAGGTGTCGCCCGCGATGGCCAGGCCGGGGCGTTCGGGGGCGATGGCGCAGGCGGCGTCGACCGCTCCGGGCGCGATGTCGCCGAGGGCCATCTTCGCAGAGGCTTCGTCGTTGACGCGGTGGCAGACGCGGCCGGTCAGTTGGGCCCGGAGCATGGTGGCGCCCTTGCCCAGTTCGGCGCCGAAGCGCTGCCCGCAGACCTCAAGGTAGATGCCGGCCGCGCGGCCGAGCTGGGCGAGCCGGATGAGCTGGGTGACCATCTCGTCGCGGCGTTCCTCGTCCTTGCGGGTGGCCGTGAGGAAGAGTTCAGCGACCTCGTCGACGAACAGGACCACAGGCACGGGGCGTTCGCTCTCGGGCAGACCCCAGAGGTCTGAGGTGATCTCCTCGTCGGGAGTACCAGGGGCGATGCCCTGCCGGGCCTTGATCAGGTCGTACCGGTCCTCCATTTCCTTGACGAGGGCAGGCAGCAGCTCGGCTGCTTCCTCCGGGTCCGTGGCAAGCGCGGACAGGCGCGAGGCGAACGGCGCCAGCTCCACGCCCCGCTTGCAGTCAATCCCGACCAGGGCGACGGGCTGACGGGCGAGGCCCGATATCAGGTGGCGCAGATACATAGACTTGCCCGACAGCGTCGCGCCGAGGGTGAGCTGATGCGGAACAGCTCGGTAGTCACGCACGAAGGGAGTGGCGTCCTCCCGCAGCGCGACCGGCACCTTGAGGAACTCGGCGTCGAGCTTGCGGGGCATCCGTACCTGTCGCAGAACGTCATAGCCGACGAGCCGCAGCTCAACGACACCCGGCTTGATGGTCGTGACGTACACGGCGTGAACGCCCCAGGCGTGCCGCAGCCGTTCGGCCGAGGCGGCAACGTCTGCTGGTTCCTGCCCCGGGGCGAGCCGGAGGCGGAGACGCAGACCGGTCGAGGTGGGCCGGATGACGCCCCGGCGAGGAGGCACGGGCCGGACCTCACGGCGGCTGGTGGCCTTGACCGCCAGGACCCGCAGCCGGGACGGCGCCACGGTCAGCCCGCACGCTTCCATGACCGACCCGTACGAGCTGAGCAGCCGGAGCGTTGATACCGGCAGGCCGACCGCGGACCAGTAGACGGCCGGATGGTTGGGCCGGGCGTAGGCGGCCCCGCCACCAAGCGCGGCGACAGGACCACCCACCTCCAGAAGCGTCGCGAGGTCGCTCATCAGGCAGCGGCCCCGGTAGAGGCCGGGAAGGCGGCCGGGGTCACGGCGGCGGAGCGGTAGGCGATGCCGTGGCGCTGCTGGCCGTTGAACACGGACTCCCACGGCCGGGCGACGAGTCCCGGCAGCGAGACCGGCGCCCCCAGGGCCAGCCCTTCCGAGACACCGCTCTCGGGGACGGTGACCTTGATGAGTGAGGACTCGCCCTCTTCGATGTAGACGACGCCGATGGTCATCAGCGACTCACCGCTGACGGCGTCCTTGGCTATTTCGCCGGTCTGCCGGTCGCGGACCTTGGGCTCGGGCGCCTCGGTGAGGAGGATCGTCGCGGCCGAGGATGGTGCGCAAGGAACTTTCCTATCTACTCGTCTATACAAGATGCGGTCTGTGAACCCGATCTCCGGGATCACGGTGATCACCCTGCCGCACAACTTGCCCACTCGTCTATACGAGTATGCCTGTTGGCGTGTACGAGTACGGAGAAGCGTCCCCGCGCACCGCCGCTGACCTGCGATCAGGTAGCCGGAAGCTGATACGACAGCACGTAGGCGTCCGCCGCCATCACTGTGTCGCAGACCTCGACGGCCCGCCCCTCGGTGTCGTACGCGGTCCGGATCAGGTGGATCACGGGCACACCGGAGGCCAGCCGGAGCGTCTTGACCTCAGCGGGCGAGGGCATCCGGGCGCGGATCTCTTCTTCGAAGTGGTCGAGACGATGGCCCAGCTCCTCGAGGCGGGCGTAGATGCCGCCGGGACCGGGGTTGGGCTCGGCGATCGCAGTCCCCCGCGCGATGTCCAGTGGGAGGTACGAGGTAGCGAACTCGACCGGCCGCCAATCGAGCAGATACCGGCGCCGACGAGCCAGAACCCGCCGCACGGACCCGAGCCGGGTGGAGACGTCCTGACTGGCCTTCTCTTCCTTGACCTCAAGGCTGTCGACTTGGGGGTGACTGCCGGCCGCGTCCGCCTCGACGATGAAGGCGGACTTGCCCTGCTCCCGGTGCCGCCGGGCGAACCGGTCGGAGGCGAGCCGCCGCACGGGCGGCCGGGGCCGCACGAAGACGCCCTTTCCGTGCTCGGCGTGGACCAGGCCCTCGCCCTGGAGGATGGAGAAGGAGTTTCGAACGGTCATCCGGGATACCCCGTAATGATCGACAAGCTCGGCCTCCGAGGGCAGTTTTCGCCCTCTCTGAACCGTCCCCGGTCGATGGCTTCGCGCAGTTGATCGGCGATCTGACGGAAGACCGCACGATCACTCGTGGGGTCCAGGTCGCCGAGGAGGCCGGAAGAAAGAGGGGGCACGTGTGTACTCCTTTAGGTATCTAGACGAGTGGGCGAGTCTTGTTGCTACGGTGGAGAGCCTAGCCATCCGAGAGGGCTGAGGAACGTGAGCATGGAACGCCCGCACTCCGTGAGCGTCGCCGGGGTCGTCGTCGACGACCAGGGCCGGGCCCTCTTGATCCAGCGCCGCGACAACGGGCACTGGGAACCCCCGGGTGGCGTCCTCGAACGCGAGGAAACCATTCCCGAGGCACTGCAACGCGAAGTCCTCGAAGAGACCGGCATCAAGATCGCGCTTCCCGCGACCCTCACCGGCGTCTACAAGAACATGACGGGCCTCATCGTCTCGCTGGTCTTCCGCTGCGAGGCCGCCGACGGCACGCCCATGACCGGCGACGAGACCCGGGCCCTGCGCTGGGCAACCCGTGAAGAAGTCTCCGAGCTCGCCGACGAGGCATACGCGATCCGCGTCCTTGACGCACTCGACGCGATGTCCCCGCCGGCCATACGCGCCCACGACGGCGTGAAACTCGTCTAGCCCGAACCCGCTGCACATGGCGGCCTACCAGCACGAAGGAACTTGTATGCACGAGTATACGAGTACAGCCCGGGTGTGGGGGCTTTCTTGCCCAGGTTTCCCGGAAGAGGTCAGCAGAGCCCGCCGCTGGACACGCGACATCCTGCGCGGCTCCCCCCTGGCCGAGGACGCCGAACTGATCGTCAGCGAGCTCAGCGCGAACGCGATCCTCCACACGGCCAGCGGCCACGCATCCGGCAGCTTCCACCTGGCCCTGGCCGTCTCGCCTCAGGTCGTCGCCCTGTCCGTCACGGACGACGGAAACGCCGGCACCGCCCCGAAGATCGGGCACCAGGACCAGGACGCCGAACACGGCCGAGGCCTGGCCATGGTCAACGCGATCGCCCACCGGATCGTCGTCCGCAACAGCGACACCGGCCGCACGGTCACGGCGGAACTCTTCACGGCCCCACGCCCTTGGGGGCACCGGTGCTGATGGACAAGCCGCAGTGGGGCTACTGGTGCGAGTGCTGGACCGAAGATCTCAGCGAGGACCAGCCGACCCTGAGGGCTTCATTCGACGCCTACTCGGCACCGCAGGCCGACCGATGGGTAGCGGTGGCCCTGCGCACCATCTCACCGGCGCTCGACCCCGACGCATCCGAAGAAGCGTGGGAGTGGCTGTACGACGGCCGCATCGAGACCCGACGAGCCCTCCTACGCTCCGAGCCCTGCACGGTGACCATCACCCAGGCCGACACACGCATCACCTGGACCATCCGGCCAGCACTCTTCCTGCCACTCGCACACCGCCAGGCCGCCAACCTCCCCAGCTGCGCGTACGACTTCAAGCCCCGCCCAAGCTACTGAGTTACAACTTTCTTTACGGGTTCAAGGCGGCTCGCTCCGCTCCCCGCACGCGGCCCGGCCCCCGGCCGGGCCTGCGCTCCAGTCTCCGCCCCGCTCCAGCCCGGCCGGCGCCCGCACCGCGCTCAAAGCACTCAGCCGCCTGATGCCAGAGAAGGGGTACATCGTGGCTGGGGCGGTCGGCTCCACGGCTTTAGGGAGCCACTTTGGCGCGAGCCTCGAAGATCATGGCTCCAACGTCGTGCTTTACCGGGCAGGTCCACAGACTGCCCGACGCGCCGGAAGCTTACGGAGCCATGATCACTCGCGCCAAAGCAGCGCCACCCCAAAGCCGCTACGCCGACCTGTCTCTCAGCCCGAGCCAAGCCGTCGCCGAAGGAATCGGGCAACCCGCCTCCGGTAGGACAGAACCTGTGCTAAGAAACTGCCATGCGTGACTTTTCAGTGCTATCCGACGTCGAGTTTGAAGAGCTGGCTGGTGACTTGCTGGGAGCCGAAGTAGGCGTGCCAGTGGAACGGTTCGCAGCCGGAGCCGATGGCGGCATCGATCTGAGGTGGAACGCAAGCGGTGTAACCACCATTGCCCAGTGCAAGCACTACCTTAGATCTTCCTTCTCTCAACTATATGCCGCAGCAGAGAAAGAGGTAGAAAAAGTCAAAAGATTGAACCCTGACGCTTATTTCTTTCTTACTACCTTCGACATTTCCGTGTCACAGAAGGAACGCATTCACGATCTATTTTCGGAATGGATGTCCGGCCCTGAAGACGTTCTAGGAGGAAGAGATATCGATGCCCTCATCACACGCCACCCGGATATAGAACGGCGCCACGCGAAACTTTGGGTTTCAACTGGAATGCAGTTGTTTTGGAACCTGCACTCCGATATTGCGAACCGCGCCGAGGCGCTACGGCAGCGAATCGAAAAGTCGATGCCCAGGTATGTCGTCTCGTCATCCTACGGACCAGCTCGCCGCTTGCTCGACGAGCACAATGTCTGTCTAATTTCTGGCCCACCCGGAATCGGAAAAACAACTCTGGCACAGATGCTTGTCGCCGAGCATATCTCAATCGGTTACGAGCCAGTTGAAGTTTCCGCAGACATCAACGAAGCATGGATGGCACTAAGTAGAGATACTAGCCAGATTTTCCTCTATGACGATTTCTTGGGGCAGATCACATTTTCGGAGCGCCTGGCCAAGAATGAAGATAAGCGCCTCTCCGACCTTATTGAAAAACTGTCTACAGGGTCTTCTTCGAAGAAGCTGATCCTGACCACTCGGGAATATATCCTGCGGGACGCAAAGCTAAGCTACGAACGACTCGGAGAGCTCGACAGCAGGTATCAGTTCGTCCTTGAATTGAAAGCGTACAGTAAAGCAAATAGGGCACAGATTCTTTACAACCATCTATGGCATTCCGACGTGGCCGCATCATGCCTGCGGGAAATCGCCAAGGGTGGATACAAAGAGATTTTGGACCACCGATCGTACAACCCTCGCCTCGTTGAATATTGCACAGGAAAAGCGTTCGATACTCAATCGCCCGGATACCTTTCCCGGTTCAAGGAAAGTCTAGATCATCCAGAGAGAATCTGGCGTGTTGCCTTTGAGGAGCACCTCACTGACGAACAGAGACTGCTTGTTTTGGCGCTTAGCACCCTACCGAGACGTGTCAGGATTGACGTCCTCCTGGAAGCTCACCAGTCCCTTTGTAGCCATTTGGGAGTACTCAGTACAGAGTCCAGTTTTCGGAGAGCGCTAGAAGTTCTAGAGGGTACCTTTATTGCAATTTCAAGAAATCGCAACAATGATACGGTAATTCAACACGCCAATCCATCAGTGACCGAATTTGCGCTTTTCAGAGTTGCATCGGATCGAAAAATACTGGAAGCAATCGTTGCATCCGTCGTCTCTTTTGACCAGTTGGCCGAGCTCTTCCTTTATGCCCGAGGTGGGTCTTTCATCTATCGGGGAAACCCTGAACTGATGACAGCCCTGAAAAAAATGAAAGAAAAGTTCATCGGGGCCATGAGTGAGTCATTCGACTCGCCGTCGTTGCAGCAAGAGAAGGCATGGGCCCCGGGTGTCGGAATAACACTAGTTGATCCGTCAAGCAAGCTAGACGAGAGGGTCGGCATCTACCTCCAAGTCGACAGAGAATGGCACGTTGGAGATGAAGAAATCAGAGTGGTGGTGGAGCGACTCCTGGATCAATGGCGCAACTACGAGGGGGACAAATCCGAGGCCTCAAGTACATTCGTTCTTCTGTCAGCTCATCGCTCTGCACACGCTTACATGGATGAGGCGCATGAGGTTTTCCACGACTGGCTTGGATCTACTCTAGACACCCCCGAAGATTGGCGTCACTATATCGATCATCTGTCAGACCATGATTCGACCAACCTACAAGATGAGTGGGACATTGCTGATCACTTTGAGCGATTCATGGAAAATGAATTTTCGTCAAGTAACCCCCATCCGTCCGATCTGGATGACATGAAATCAATTGCCGATGAATTCGGTCTGCGTGAGCTTTCGGAAAGAATTGAAGAAGCCATCGCTGTGGAGGCCGAGCCGGACGATGATTACGAGCGTCCCGAAGGTTTCAGGGAAGGTGAATACGTGACGGAGTCATATCTGGAGGGGCTCTTTGGTCGGTTGGCCGAGTAACCCGTATCGGGCGTGATCCAGGATGCTGTATGACGCTCAACGTTCTCTTCCTCAGGATCACCCCCACTCAGCTGCCGTTCAGGCCGGCGTACGTCGCGTTGCGACAGGAGAGCGGCGCGACCGAGCTCGTGTGGATCTGTGAGCCGGTACAGCAGCAGAACACAGCAACCGTCAGCGCCCGGCACTGACCTCCAGACGTTTACAGATGCCGGTATGTCCCCTGATGGCCGATCCGTTAGGAGAGAAGCCGCCGTGTCCTTCGGCAAGAACATCGAACCGTATCGTCTCGGACACGGAAGCTAACAGCCGCCAGTGACAACGCCCTTACGCCTTTGGTCGGTGCTGCTACGGGCGTGCCAGAACCGTGCCAGGTTGTGCGGGGAACCACGGGGAACATCGGCTACCAACTCGGCGGTCAACTGACGTATAGACGCCCACAGCCGCAGGTCAGCAAGGGAAGTGAGGCCAGAAACCACGAGCTTCCCAAGCTGATGGCGCCAACGGAGTCAGCAGCGGCAAGCGGCCTCACCCCTGCCCTCGAAGTGTTCGAGTGCCTACGATCGCGCAGTGAGCTACGACATCTACTTCTTGAGTCGACGCAACGGGCAATCCTGGAACGAAGTCCTGGAGGCGATGGAGGGCGCAGCCGAGGAGAGCGAGCCGATCCCCACCCACCTCCTTGAAGCTTGGGACCGAATAGTGCCGCAGGCTCGGACCCTGCTGGGCGAAGTAGAGATCACGGAGTACGAGCAGGAGTCGCGGGACCTGAGCCACTCGGGCACCGGCATCGGCCTGTCCGTCTTCGGTGACGAGGTGAGCATCACTGTGCCCTACTGGCATGCGGGGGACGACGCCGCAGTCGTGCTCGGTCACGTCTCCGCCCTTGCGGCCGTCGTCGAGAAGGAGACCGGGCTGACTGCCTACGATCCCCAGACAGAACGTCCGCTGGTGGAGACTCCACCGGAAGGCTCGATTGGGCTGATGTCGCGAATCACCGAGGATTTGCGCAGCCGCTACGGCGGTTGAGCACCGGGCACCGGCGGAGCCGGGCAGATTCCGAGTCACCTGCTCGCCGCGTGCCACAGTCGTGCCAGATGCAAGGGTCAGCCACGGTCAACGAGGGTGTCTCGCGGTTGAGTTCTCGGTGGGCTGACCAGGCATCGAAGCTCCAGGTCAGCGCCCCCACTCCCCCGCCTCTCTCCTAAAGCGGGTGTCGCAGGTTCGAATCCTGCCGGGGGCACAGAGAAACACCTGATCAGAGGCCCTTCCGTCCATCGGACGGGAGGGCCTTCGTACTCGCAGCACACATATGGCACACATGGGTGCTGCGGGCAGAGGTGGGGAGCTGTGCGAGATGCCCGCGAAGGACGAGCTGGCTCGCCGCCGGCACTGTCACGCGCGTGACCGTGGGTACCGCCGCCTGGCCCGATGCCCCGCGCAGGAGGTGATGGCACCGGGGCATGTGATCGAGGTGGCCCTGAGCAACGGGGCGGCCGAGATGCATGCCATCACCGTGGACTGCGGCACCGTGGGGCGCTGGGAACTGCTCGTGGTCCCACCGGACGAACCGGCCGGAACGGCAGCCCTGCTGCTGACCGCCGCCTCCAACCCCGAGAACCCCTTGTCCGCCCCGCGCCTGCTGGCACTCGCCGAGAGCGGCCTCGACGGACAGGACACATGGAGTCGGAAGGAGGAACCGGACCCAGGTAAGCAGCACCGGTGTACCCGGCGGGCCCGGGCGTCCACGACCCCGTGATGGAGCCATGACACCGACAGATCCCTTGTCATACCGGCCCGCCCCTGACCATGGCGGGTGAGGGGATGACGGCAGGACGGCGCGCGGACCGCTCCGAGAGCTTCGGAGAAGCTCTCCTCGGAGAGATCCTCGCAGCGCGCACGAATTGCCGCCCCATCTCATCGGGCCCCTGGTCGCTGACGCGGTAGAGCGGCTCGGTGGCCGCCGACCGCAGATGCTGTTGCAGGACTACGGCCAGCTGCTTCTCGTACCGCTGCCCGGTGAGGGCCTCACGGGCGGGGAACCTCAGGTGATCGACGAATCCGAGGCGGGCCGCTGCTTCCTCGACGCGGTCCCCGTGGAGGTGCCCCAGGAGGACGGCGTCCGGGTCCACCTGCCCCTGTTGGACGGCGGTGACCAGGTGGGGGTCATGGCCGTGACGCTGGACAGCGTCGACGACCAGGACCGTCGCCTGCTGCTCAGAATCTCCGGCCTGGTGGCCGACCTGCTGGTGACCAAGCACGGCTACTCCGACCTGTTCTTCGGCGTCCGACGCGGCGAGGCGATGAGTGTCGCCGCTGAGATCCAGTGGTCGCTGCTGCCACCGCTGGCGATGATCATGCCCCGGGTCGCCGTGGCCGGGATCCTGGAACCCGCCTACGCCGTGGCCGGCGACAGCTTCGACTACGCGCTCAACGACGACGTCCTCCACGTGGCCATGATCGACGCGATGGGCCACGGACTGGACGCGGCCACGATGGCCACCGTGGCCATCGGCGCCTACCGCCACGCCCGCCGCGCCGGCATCGGACTGCCGGAGATCTACGACTTCATGGACCGCGCCGTGGCAGAGCAGTTCGGTCCCGAGCACTTCGTCACCGCACAGATGATGCAGCTGGACACGACGACGGGACGGGTGCAGTGGATCAACGCCGGGCACCCGCCGCCGATCCTCGTCCGCGACCACCGCGTCGCACAGCGTCTGGTCGCCCCGACGACCCTTCCCGTCGGCCTGGGTGGTTCGGTGCCTCGCATCAGCGAGCTGGGGCTGGTGCGCGGGGACCGCGTCCTCTGTTTCACCGACGGAGTGGTCGAGGAGCACAAGAGCGGTGGGGAGGAGTTCGGGGAGGACCAGCTGATCGACTGCGTGAACCAACTGGAGAGGACCGGGCGCGGCATCCGGGCGGTGACGCGATCGCTGTCCCACACGCTCAAGCAGGCGAGGGGCGGGCGGACCAGCGATGACGCGACCGTGCTCATGGTGGAGTGGCGCGGCTGACCTCTCGCCACCGCCGCCCGACACCGTTGTGCCGGCCACGCCCGGCGGCGACGGCCCTTCAGCCCGAAGGACCGGAGCTCCCGGCACGCGCTGAGGCACTGCCGGGAGATCACCCGGCCGGTACTCCACTCCATGTGGCCGCTGCTCCGCGCCGCAACGAAACGCGGAGTAGTGTGGACAGTACCGAGGGCATCACGCACACCGGCTTCCACGCCGGGTCGTCCCCGGCGAAAGATGAAACCCGGGCCGCCGCAGGCGGCCCGGAGACGGGTCCGCATCATGTCGGCGACCTTGTACCCAACCCTGCCGCACCCCGAGCCCGTCGCAACCCCGGTCGCGCGTCTCGCACTGAAGACCGACGGCCCCTCCCGCGGGCTCCTGGACGGAGCCTGGTGGCCCCGTTCCCGTGATCTGCTGAGCGAACTGCCGGCACTCACCGACATGTTGGATCCCCTGTGGGGCCGCATCACCCGCATCGCCGTCAACCCGGAGCACTGGCCGGTCATCCCCCGCACGGTTCCCGTGGACGGCCACATCGTCAAGGTCGGCTGGTTCACCCCGGAGATCGACCCGCACAAGCTGCTGCTGCTCTCCTACGGCACCAGCCGCTGGGATCTCCTGGTCATCCCGCCCGAGACCGGGGCGGAGGCGGCGGCCCGGCTGATGGCTGCCGCGTCCGACCACAACGGCCCGCCCCTGACCGCGAGCGCGCTCATCGCCGCGGACGAGGCCCGGCACGGCGTCTTGGCGGCCGACCAGCCACTGGACCCGGACGAGGCATGGGAGTACGAGGGCGGCGCCTCCGCGGTGTCCGTAGCCGTTCCCCACCAGACCGGTCCGCCCGGCCGGGCCAGCCGGCTGATCATCGGTATGTGAGGTGGCCGCCATGAACGCCTTTCTGACAGCCGCCGCCTTCGTGGT
Organism: Streptomyces griseus subsp. griseus; assembly: GCF_000720255.1. Lineage (GTDB taxonomy): Bacteria > Actinomycetota > Actinomycetes > Streptomycetales > Streptomycetaceae > Streptomyces > Streptomyces griseus_I. The sequence continues at coordinate 18,396 of NZ_JOJE01000002.1, forward strand.
CCTCATCGCAGCGGCGGCGTACGTGATCCACCGGCTCAACTTCCAGCACGCCGACAGGATCGCCGCGTACCGGTACAGCACCCCCCGGCCCGGCCGCCGCGGCCGCACCACGCACCACGGGCGATCATCCGAGTCGCCCCACCGGCCACCCGGCCGCGCCTCCGAACCGTCGGCTCAATCCGCGGCGACGCGCGTACACCCGGGCCCCGGACCGGGTGGGGAGCGGCCGGGACCCGTGGACCGGGGCATCTGAGCAACATCTGAACCGAGGCGTCATGACTCTTCCGCAGCTGAACATCTACCGGCACGACCGGGACAGGCGGGCACTGGTCACCCTGGCCGGTGTGATCGACCCCGCCACCGCGCCCCAGGTGCGCGCCGCTCTGGAGCGGTGCCTGCAGGACGGCATCACCCTCATCGACGTCGATCTGACCACCGTCGGCCGCTGTGACAGCAGCGGCCTGCGCGTCTTCCTCGACGTGTCACGGCACGCCGCCGAGACCCACGCGTCCCTGCGGCTGCACCACCCCTCCCCGCAGACCGAACGACTGCTCACGGACACGGGCTCCGACCGTCTGCTCCGTGCGACGAGACCGGGAGGGGCGCGGCCTCAGCGGGCCGGGCGCCGAGGAGATCGCCACACGGAGCGGGCCGCCAGGTAGAGCAGATCGGCGATGAGGAGCAGTACACCGGCGGAGGTCAGATAGAGCATGCCGTCGACGCCCGCCCCGATGGCGATCAGAGCGATTCCGGCGACGAGCAGGGTCAGGAACAGGACCATGCGGAATGCCTCCCTGGAGAGAACCGCGGCGTAGATGACTTGGGGCAGTCGTGAAGACCTGCCCTGCGAGCCAGACCGGGTCCCCCGTTGGGAGTCAGGCCCTGTGGATCTCAGCCGACGCGTCGTGCGTGGTGGCGGACTTCCTTGAGTCGGACCTTCGAGGGGAGGCGGTCCAGGCCGGCCGAGTCCCGCGCGTGCGTGAGTGTTTCCCGGCTCAGTCGCCCCAGAGTCCGCGCTGGATCCGCATGAGGCTCCAGCAACAGCCGGACGCGTGCGGTGGGAGCGGTACTTCTGCCCGTCAGCCGTACATGAGCCCGCGAGACCCCGTCCAAAGCCTGGGCCTCTTCCTCGATCACGTCCTCCAGTGTGCCGCCGTCGAGCCGGGCCGCCGCCCCGTCCCCGCTGTCGACGAGGACGCCGCCCAGGCGGCGCCTGCGCTGTGCGAGGAGCCACCACAGCAGCAGGACCAGCAGCACCGCGAGCACTGCGATGACGGTCGGCCACCACCAGCCTTCCTCCCGCCACCGGGTGCGTCCCTCGGTGCCCAGCACCACGTCGTCCGGCCCGCGGAAGGGCCACCAGCCCGGCATGCCGAAGTCCCAGCGGCGCGGCAGGTCCAGCCCGCCCAGCAGCACGCCGCCGCCCAAGGCGAACAGTCCAAGGCCGAGAAGCCCCAGCAGCACCCGGTTCACCGTCCTGAGCATCGGGGATCACCTCAACCCTTCTTCGGGCGCCGGACGCGCACGGTCAGCGTGGGCTGCCGGGCGAGACCCAAGGACGTCACGGCTTCGCCCAGCGTGGCGTCCAGGTCCGCGCGGACCTCCTCGAGAACGCGGAAATGGGCGCGCGCCCAGGCTTTGACCTTCCGGCGGCCGACGGCGACCTGTGCCGACTGGACACCGGGTACCTGCACGGCCCGGTCGCGCAGAACAAGGCCGGCCGCGCGGCGGTCGAGCCCGGCGCGGACCTCCCCTTTCCCGGGGATGCCGGTGGGCTGCCGCATGGGCAGCAGCCTGCGCAGTCCCGGCGTCACCGCCAGCAGGAAAAGCCACAGGCCGAGGGCCATCGCCACCGCGGCCCCGACGATCATCCAGACGTCATCCAGTGGCCGTGTGGCCAGTTCCTCAGCAAGCCGCCGCCGCCAGCGCATCGCAGACCGACCTGCACGGACCGAGACCACGTCGTACAAGAGCAATCCGATGGCCGCGGCGGACAACAGGGCCACCACGGCCGCTGGAATCCGCCGCGTTGACCAGAAACGGCGCGCCGACCGGCCTGGTTCATCGATCATCGCCGTCGCGCCCGAGCCCGCTCCCCGGGTGCCATCGGCGGACGGAGCTGCCTGTCCGGGTTCGGAGGGAAGGTCGCTGGCACCGGTCGGCTGCCGCCAGGTGTTCGCGCTCATCTCACCCTCTCCTGGTCCGTGTGGCGCGTATACGCCGAGTGCAGCCTCTCGACCGACACCGCAAGGTCGGACACCTCCATGCCGGCCCATGTCCTGAGCCGGTCGGTAACCTCCCGGCGCACCGCGGCGCACTGCGCCCCGATGTCGGACGGATAGCCGAGCTCGACGGTGATGCGCATCCGTGCCTCGCCGAGCGCCGCCTGCCGTCCGGCGGCAGACTCGGCGTCTCGTCCTGCGGTATCCCGCTCCGGTGCCCGCCGCACGGAAGTGGTCACGCGTGGCGTCCGGCGGCCGGGTGGTACGTGGTCGACCGAGTCGGTGAACCGGCTCAGCGCCTCGCGCGCCACGTGGGAAGCGATCTTCGCAACGACCCGGTCGGCGATGGTGATCGCACCGCGCTCCCCACGGGGAATGCCCGGACGCCGATTGGCTTCACCGGTCACTGCCGCCAGTCTCCCCGTGCCCGTCGCCGGTCATCTCGGATCCGCTCCTGCCGGTCCCGGCGGCGGACGAAGTCGCCCGGTTCGAGATCGCCTTCCATGAGCCGCCCGACCACGAGTCCGACGACGCCCAGCCCCAGCACCAGCAGGAAGGCCCAGAAGTCACCGAAATACGCGGCGAAACCCAGCGCCATCCCGGCAATCAAGCCCACCACAGCCCTGCTCATCACGCGCTCCTTCACTCAAGCGGACTGCACCGCCCCGGCTAGTGGATCCGCTGCCGCTCTTCCTCTTCGTCCTCCTCGTCGGGGAGCTTCACATCGCTGACCATGATGTTGACTTCCACGACTTCCCGCCCCGCCATCCGCTCCACCGCGGAAATCACGTTCTCCCGCACGTCACCGGCCACGTCCGTGATGGAGACGCCGAAGTCGACGACGATCTCCAGATCGATGGCCGCCTGCTTCTCTCCGACCTCGACACTGACCCCACGCGTGGCGGACTTGCCACTGCCGGCACCGGGCATCCGCTCCCGCATGGATCCCATCGAGCGCGCGAATCCGCTGCCCAGGGCATAGACGCCGCGCACGTCCCGTGCCGCCATTCCGGCGATCTTCTCCACCACCACATCGGCGACCGTCGTCCGGCCACGAGAGGCGGGAGCGCCACTGCGCCTTACGGCGGTGATCTCGGTCATCGGGATTTCCTCCCTCAGAGGCCCACCGGGCCCTCTTTTCCACGATTATATTCGCGTTAGGGCGTATTGCCGGAATTGAACACTGCGAGGCGCGAGGGTCGGACAAGCCTGAGAGAGGGTGCGAGGCCAGTGAAGACCGAAGCAGGGACGCAGGCGGTACGGCACCAGTTCGGCCTGGGCCGGCTGCTCCCGCTGGGCGGGCCCGCCGACGGGGCATGGATCACCGAGCAAGCGGCCGTCCAGGCCCTCAGGCGGGCCGCGAACGAGATTCCCGGGGTGCGGCTGGAGTCTCTGCGCATCGGGCCGACGCCGTTCGAATCCGTGTCCGAGCCGGCCGTCCGTCCGCCGGTCAGCGCGATGCCGCCGGGCCCGCTCAGGATCGAAGCCGCCTTTTCGGCATCACTCGGGGAGCCACTGCCCGAAACAGCCGACCAGTTGAGGAGCAGACTGCTGGAGGCGGCCGCTCGACGGCTCGGCCTGGCCACCGTGGCAGCCGACCTGCGCGTCACGGATCTCCATGAGGTCCCGCAGACAGGTACGGAGACGCGGACCGTTGCGAGATCCATGACGCTCACGCCGCAAAGCACAGCCGCAGCAAGGACCGCAGCCGCACGGAGCTCGCTCCCCGTGACCGGAGCGGGCTCCCCGCGAGGGCCCGTCGGGGATCTGGCGGACGTCGCAACGGGTGTTCCGGGCGTCGCCGGCCTCACCACCGTGCTGGGGAGCCGCCCGGTCAAGATGGAGGACCATGCCGACCCACCCGGGCGGCGTGTCGAGGTCCACCTCGCGGTCGCCCCTGGACACCATCCTCTGGAAGTCGCGCGCGCCGTCCGGGCCGCCGTGGCCGACGCGGCGACCACCGACGCCCCGGGCCCGGTCACCGTTGCCGTCCTCATCACCGAGACCGCGGCTTGACCGGCCGGGCGTCGAGCACTCATCAGCGATCAGCAGATCCGCTTCACCGGCCGGAGTCGGTTCTGTCTGCCGACATGCACGCGGCCCGCTCGCGAGGCCCCGTCTGACACGGTGTGAGACGCCCGCGGCGGGGTACTCGCTAGAAACAGAGGGCCTGCGCAGCAGCCGCTGACGGACGAAGCAGACGCCTCCCAGCTCCGTGGTCGTGTGATGTGTCCGCAACCACGGAGGACGAAAAGCCCTGCCTGCGGCCCGGTCCAGCGGCTCCCGGGGCGGCGCCGGGCCACTCGGCCTTCTTCGGAGAGAGTTTCACCATCATGAGCAGTAACACCGCGGTCCGCCCCCCGCCCTCGGAGGCGTCCGGAAGTGACTTCGCCCGCCTGTCGAGAAAGATCACCGCCGCCGGGCTGCTGGGGCGCCGTCCCGGCTACTACGCGCTGCGGACCACGGTGGTGGCCGGGCTCTACGTCAGTGGGTGGGCCGCCGTCGCGCTCATCGGCGACAGTTGGTGGACTCTGGCGGTCGCCGCCTTCCTTGGCGTTGTCTTCGGCCAGGTCGCCCTGCTCGCCCATGACGCGGCGCACCGCCAGGTGTTCCGCCGACGCCGGGCCAGCGAGGTGTCCGGACGGATCGCCGGTGCCGGTATTGGGATGGGCTACGGCTGGTGGCAGGACAAGCACACCCGCCACCACGCCAACCCCAACCATGAGGAACTCGACCCCGACCTCGACCCCGACCTGCTGGTCTGGTCCCAGGACCAAGCGCGGGCCGCCAAGGGGCTCCCCCGCCTGATCGGCCGCTGGCAGGCGTTCCTGTTCTTCCCGCTCCTCACCCTGGAGGGCTTCAACCTGCATGTGTCGAGCGTGAAGGCACTGGCCAATCGTTCGCTCAAGCACCGCACGCTCGACGGCGTCCTGCTGTTCACGCACTTCGCGCTCTACCTGACCGTGCTGCTGTGGCTGCTGCCGCCCGGCATGGCGATCGCCTTCCTCGCCGTCCACCAGTGCCTGTTCGGCGTCTACCTGGGCTCCCTCTTCGCGCCCAACCACAAGGGCATGCCGATCCTGACAGGCGAGGACCGCCCGGACTTCCTCCGTCGCCAGGTGCTCACCTCACGCAACGTGCGCGGCGGCATGCTCACCGACATCGCACTGGGCGGGCTGAACCACCAGATCGAGCACCACCTGTTCCCCAGCATGCCCAGCCCCAACCTGCGCAGGGCCCGGACAATCGTGCGGCGCCACTGCCAGGAACTGAGTGTGGACTACGCGGAAACCGGGTTGATCGCCTCCTACCGGTTGGCCCTCGCCAGTCTCCACCGTGCCGGAGCACCGCTCCGGCACGCACGTGTCCCCATCTGAGAGACCTGCCGGAGCCGTCGGAGGCCGTGATGTGGTCACCGTCGACATGCCCCGGTCCGCGCGGAGCACCGCGAAGAGCACGACGGCTGCGCCGGACCGGGCCGAGGAGCACGGATGCGGCGCACATGAGGCCGGGAACCCACGTTGCACCGCTGCACAGCGGCCCGCCCTGCGCAGCGGTGCAACGCCCGAGCAAGAGCCGCCCGAGCGAGGTCGCCCGCTTCCCGGGCAGGAGTGCCGAGGTCCTCCAGCAGCATGCCGAGACCGGGCGTCCACGACCCCCGTGATGGAGCCATGGCACCGAAAGATCCGTCCTGATCCTGGCCCGCCCACGCGCGAAGCGGATACGGCGGGCGAGGGGATGACAGCAGAACGGCGGACGGACCGCTCCGAGAGAGTCCGGGGAGGACCAGCGGATCGACCGCGTGAACCAACTGGAGAGCCTTGGCATCCGGGCGGCGACGCGATCCCTGTCCCACACGCTCAAGCAGGCGTGGGTCGGACACACCACCGATGACGCGACCCTGCTCATGGTCGAATGACGCGGCTGACCTCTCGCCCCCGCCGTCCGACACCGTCGCGCCGGGCTGTGACCCGTCAGCCCGACGAACCGCGCCCCCTCCCGGTGTCGATGAGGATCTGTGCCGCCTGGCTGATGTTGTCCGCCCGGACCGCCTGGGCCATCGCGGTGCGGGCGGCGTCCGGTGCCGCGTCCGGCGGGACCACCAGGAGCGAGAAGATGTCCCGGTCGCCCCGGGTGATCAGGACCGTGTCGTCACCGACCGGGAAGGAATCGACGTGCACCACGCGGTCGTCCACGAGGACACGCGTCGGGAGACCTTCCCAAGCTGCGGTGTCCAGCCCCACGCGGGTCACGGGGCCGAGGTGGGCGATGAGGGCACTCAGCAGCGCGGGCAGCTCGGCGCCCATGTCGCGCGAGCGCGGCCACCACGCACCATCGAGGACACCTTCACGTGATGCGGTCGTCTCCAGCCGGAGAAGCGCACAACCCGGCCGCACGGCCTCGTGGACACCGCTGGGCAGACGCCGCGGAACAGGAGGTGTATCCGAGCTGGTCATGAGGACCACCCGTCTGTAGGGCAGGTGCGACAACGGCGACCGTCTCGCACCTGCCACGCTACTCCTGGTGCCACGCGCGCCGGCGTCTCCGAAATCGCCCTCTATCGACCGGCCCCAGCCGGAACGGATCCAGCACACATGAGGCCGGGAAACCCCGTGAACACACGAGAACTACGGAGGAGTGTTTTCCCAGGCCAGGCGACCTGAAGCGAGCGTTTCCGCAGGTCGCAGGCCCCTTCGGAGGAAACTCCTAAAGCGGGTGTCGCGGGTTCGAATCCCTCCGGGGGCACAGACAGAAGGGCCAGCTCAGGAGGGGTTTTCTCCAAGGCTGGCCCTTGGCCATTTCAGGCGCCGTGCCACATCCATGCCACTACGAGCCCGCCCGATCCTTTTCAGAGGGCTCGGGGCAGGCCACTCCCCCGCCGCCCCGGATCATGGCCCCAAGCCGGTCGGCGATGGCCCGGTCCCGGTCGCTGGTCATGTTCTGGTGGATCAGCGCGGCTCGGGAGCTGCTGTGGGCCATGCGCGTCATCAGCTCCCGGGTGCCGGCTCCCGCCGTCGAGGCGAGCGTGTTGCCCGTGTGCCGAAGGTCGTGGAAGTGCAACTCGGCCGTGACACCCGCAGCCTTCCGAGCCTTCACCCAGTCGTCTCCGCCGCAGTTGCCCGCCTCTGCGGATCGACGAAGACGTGTGTCTCGGTCGGCAGCGGCGAAGTGCTCCAGATGACGCGTAACCGCGTCGAGGAGTGTCTGGACCACGTCAGGTCAGGAGGTATGCCTTCAGGATCGTCACCGCGTAGGTGTTGCCGGTGGTGTCGGTCAGGGTGGATTTGAGGGAGACCGAGCGGGCGTTTTCCGGGTGGATCAGGGTGAGGGTCCTTTTGCCGTGGGTGGTGGTCACTGGGGCGGGGGACCAGGTCTTGCCGGCGTCGTAGGAGACCTTCACCGTCAGGGATTTCAGGTCAGTGGCCGCCGGGCCCTGGAGGGAGAGGGGGATCGTGGTGCGGCGGCCTGCGGGGGCCGTGCCGGTCGGGGTCAGCTTCGGGTGGAAGCGGACCGTGGAGAGGGGCAGGGAGCCGGAGTCGGACGGGCCGGACGTGACGGTCCAGGCCGCTGTCAGGCGGCTCGTGGTCGTGGCCACCCCTGGCGGGCGGGTCAGGTTCGTTCGGATCGTGTAGCGGGCAGGGACGGACGGGAGCTTCTCCACGGTCTGGCAGAGGTCGCCGTCGTTGTCGAGCAGGGTGCTGCCGTCCGCGGTCACCATGGTGTGGCGTTTCGCTGTGGAGGAGGCGGGGTGTCCGCTCCCGTCGGCGAGGTCGGGGACACACAGGCCGAGGGTGTCGCCGTCGCGCTGTGCGCCGTACGGGCCGCCGGTGATCGGGCTGAAGACGCCGACGTTGTACGTGGCCGCGTAGGTCCGGCCCGCCTGGTACGACCTCGCGCTCTCCGTGCCGTAGAAGACGTCCTCGTCGTCTCCGGAGGCGTTTCGCTGGCCCAGGTTGGCCGTCCACTTGAAGCCCTTGGGCGTGGTGACGTAGATCTTCGCGTTCGTCGGCAGCGGGAAGGGGTCGCTCACCGTGCCCAGCGACAGGGTGGGGCCGCTCCACAGGACGTTGACGATGCCCTTGCGGTGGGCGACGGACGAGCCGAAGTTCCGCTTCAGCAAGGCCAGTTCGTTCATGCGCGTGGTGTGCCGATAGCCGGTGGGGAAGCGGTCGGGCAGGTTGTGGAGCAGGTGGTAGGTGGTGCTGCCCTTCTGCCACAGGCCGCCGAGCTGCGTGCTGAGCCTCCCGGCCGGGGCGGTCGGTCCCAGGGCCGCGGTGCGCAGGTTCTTGAACGTTCCCCAGAACAGGGTGCTGTTGTGCGGTTCGCTCCCGGTGTCTCCGGTGCCCACGGCGAGGTTGAGCTGGCCGTCGGACATCTTCGCGCCCTGCGGCGCGGTGATCCGGACCGGCTTCGCCTTGCGCGCGTCGAAGACGACCGTGGTGTCCCCGGTCAGCGAGAGCCGCGGCCGGACCAGCGCGGAGGTGCCCCTGGCGTCGTCCATCACGGTGTCCACGACGTAGTCGCCGCGCGGGACCCGCACCCGGTACACGCCCTTGGAGATCTGCTCGGAGTCCTTGAGGTTCGTGGTCCAGTACGTGCCCGAGTACCCGAGGATCTCGGTCAGCGGCGCGCTCACGGGCCGGCCGCCGCGGTCGAGGAACTTCAGGGTGAGGTCGTGTGCCTCGGCCTCGCGTACGACGCCGAAGGCGGTCCGTACGGCAGCGGGGTCGGCGTCGTTCCGCGCGGTGGCGACCAGCGTGCCCGAGTAGGCGCCGTCCGCCGCCTCGACGCGGGTGTCCGCGGTGAGATCGACGTCGGCGGTGCCGCCCGCCGGGACGGTGAGCTGTGTGGTGCTCAGCGTGAACATGCCTTCGGAGGCCGTGCTGCCTCCGGGGCCGGTCGCGGTGGCCGTCAGGTCCAGGGTGACGGGGTGGTCGCCGTCGTTGCGGTAGGTGATGTGCTGGGTGACCGGCCGGTCGTCGGTATGGGGCCACAGCTGCTTGCCGAAGGACACGGAGGTCTGTTCGCTCGCCACCGCCCCCTCCAGTGCCCGGGACACGTCGAGCCGGCCCGTCCCCTGCTGGTAGCCGGTCGCGCCGGTGGTCGGGGTGGTGGACGCGGTGAGCGCCTGCTTGATCCGTGCGCCGGTCCAGTCGGGGTGGCGCTGGGCGAGGATCGCGGCCGCCCCCGCGACATGCGGCGTCGCCATCGACGTACCGGACATGGAGACATAGCCGTCGGCAGCCGGGTCGCCCATGTGGCCGTGCGCCGCCCTCGCCGAGACGATGGCCACGCCCGGCGCCGTGAGGTCCGGTTTCAGCGCGCTGTCGGCGGTCGGGCCGGTGCTGGAGAAGTCGGCGACATGGTCCTCGCCGTCGACAGCGCCCACGGTGAGCGCCGACTCCGCGGCCCCCGGGGAGTCGACGGTTCCCGCGTCGGGGCCCTCGTTGCCGGCCGCGGCGACGGTGAGCATGCCGGTGCTCTTCGAGAGGGCGTTCACCGCCGCCTCGACCGGGTCCTCCTTCGGGGTGTCGGCCTGGCCCAGGCTGAGGTTGGCCACCTTGGCGCCCTGCCCGGCGGCCCACTCCAGGCCGGCGATGACGCTGGAGTCGCTGCCCTCGCCGCTGTCGTCCAGCACCTTGGCGTTGAGGATCCCGGCACCGGGCGCGACGCCCGTGTACCGGCCGCCGGACCGTGCGCCGGAGCCCGCCAGCGTCGCGGCCACATGGGTGCCGTGGCCGGCCATGTCGTCGGTGCCGCCGGTGCCGGTGAAGTCCTTCGACGCCTTCACCGCCGAGGCGAGGTCCGGGTGTGTGGTGTCGACGCCGGTGTCCAGGACGGCGACCTTGACGCCCTTGCCGTCGTATCCGGCCGCCCAGGCGGCCGGGGCGCCGATCTGCGCGACGCCGCCGCCCGCCTCCCCGGCCTTCGCGCCGTCTTCGTCCGCCGGCGCCTTGAACCGGCCGTCCAGCCAGACCCGCGCGACTCCCTGCTCCTCGGTGAGGGCCTGCCACATGTCGTCGGCCCCGGCCTTGGGCACGGTGATCGCGGCGCCCGCCACGCTGGGCAGCTCCCGGCTCACGGTGGCGTCCGCGTCCGCGACCAGTGACTTCTGGGTGCTCCGGCGCTGGGCGGCCTTGCCCTCGTACGACACGATCAACGGGAGCGTGCCGCGCCGGGTGTCGTCGTAGCCGGCGCGTATCAGGCCGCTGACATCGAACAGCCGCATGTCCAGGACGCCTTGGCCGATCAGGGCGGCGGCGTCGGCGGGAACGACGTACTGATCGCCCCCGACGCCGCGCACGGACACCGGGACGTGCTCACGGCCCGCTGCCCGCCGTACGCCCGTAACCCGGCCCCGGGCGTCCAACCGGACCCGGTCGCCGGTGAGGAGGGTGACGTACCGGCCGGCCGCGGAGGCGGAGCCGGCCGTCCGCGCGCCGAGGGCGGGGCTGCCGGGCGCCGCGACCGTGGCGGTGTCCTGCGTCCGTACGCCGAGGCCGGAGCCCGTGGCCGCCACCGAGACACCCGTCATCAGCCCCGCCACCAGCAGGGCGGCCAGCGAGGCGCTTGCGGTTCTGTCGCGCATTCAGCTCACCTGCCCGGGGACCTGCTTGGCGGCGTCGACGACCGCGCGCTCGGTGATCGCGCTGGTGAACGTGACGGTACCGACCTTGAGGGGACTGTCCGCCGTGGACTTGACCACCACGATGCGCTCGCCGAGGAACTGCAGCGTCTTCTTGTCGAAGATCCACTCGGTGCGCTCGCCGTCGGTGTCGTTCTGCCGCGCGATCGCGACCCCGTGCCGGCCCGTGGCGTCGACCGCGTCGTCCACCGAGACGACTCCGGGGATCTTGGCCGCGGCCTTGTAGAGGGCGGCGCCGACCTCGGCGGGCGGGTAGCTCTCGAACAGCAGATCGCCGATCGCGACGAAGGCGGCCTGGTCGCGAGGGACTTCGGGGTCCCGGACGGCGTCCGATGCGCGGTAGATCCGCTGCAGCAGCGCGTCGGGGTCGGTCGGCAGCTCGGCCAGGGCGTTGTAGGCGCCGCTGAACGGGGTGTCGCTCTTCAGGGTGATGCCCTTGTCGCTGGTCTCGCCGGCCTCGATCAGCCAGCCGTCCCTGCCGTCGAGGGAGTTCCAGACCTGGCGGGAGTGCAGCTCGTTGCTGACCGCCTCGCGCTTGTCGCCGTCGGCCTTGATGTAGCTGTCGGCCACCTTCGAGGCGATGTAGATGTACTGGCCCTTGCGCGGGGTGGGCGCGGAGGTATCGGCGGCGGCCAGGGAGATGCGTGCGAGGAGCTGGGGGGCGCCCTTGGGGTCGGCGACGCCGACGCTGGTGGTCAGTGCGGGGCCGGTGGCCAGGGCGGTCCTGCCGCCGTCGGTTCCGCCGCCGGTGAGGGCGAGGCCGCCCGCGACCGCGCCGGCCAGGGCGAAGGCCGCGGCGGGCAGGAGGATCGTACGGCGCAGGAACGGGTTGGAGCGCTTCACGGGCGCGACCGGAGAGGTACCGGACGTACGGGAGGAGGTACGGAGGTCTTCGTGGATCCGGGCCATCATCTGCTCCTTGTGGAACTGGTGGCGGCCCGCCGGCAGATCCCGCTCGGCGGAGGGCAGCAGACTCTGCGTCTCCGTCCACTCAGCCGGATGGGGCCGGTGGGAGGGGCTGGCGTTCATCGGTTTCCTTCCTGTGCGGACCGGACCGCGTATCCGCGATCACCTGTTATCTGCCGGTTCGTGCCGATGGGTTCCCGTTTTCCTACGAGCAGTTGCGCGTCGGCGAGCTTGCGCAGCTTGGCGCGGGCGCGGGAGAGGCGGGAGCGGACGGTGCCGACCGGGATGCCGAGGGCACGGGCCGCCTCGGCGTACTCCATCCCCTCCCACAGGCACAGCGTCAGGACCTCACGCTCGGGGCGCTTGAGCAGGCTGAGGGCGGTAAGCGTGGCGTTGATACGGCGCCGGTCGTCCAGGCGTCCGGCGGTCTCCTCGGCGTGGTCCTCGACCCGTTCCTCGGCGGCGTGCGCGGCGGCCGCGGCGCTCGCCGCGTTGCGGTAGCGGCGGTTGCTGCGGTGGTGGGAGCGGGCGACGTTGGTGGCGATGCCCAGCAGCCACGGCCGCAGCGAGCCACCTTCGGCCTCGACCGAGGCCCGGCGCCGCCACGCCTCCATGAAGGTCGTCGACATCACGTCCTCGGCCAGCGACCAGTCGGCGGTCAGCCGGAAGGCGTGGTTGTACACCGCGCGGGCGCACTCGTCGAAGAGTTCCGCGAAGGCGTCCGGATCTCCGTTTCGCACCCGGGTTCGCATATCTGTGGTCACGTCTTGAACTGACGTTCGGTGCGGGCGAGTTCCGGTGAGACACGTCACAGCCGTCGCACATTTCACCGGGGCGATGACCGCACGAGGACTCGGTGGACATGGCAGCCACTCAGCCGCGCACCGCTCAGGCTGCGAGGCCCGAAAGCAAGGCGCCCGATCTGATGCGGGAACCGGTCCTCGGGTGCGCAGGCTGGTCGAGAAGCTGTTGGAGATGTCGAGGCCGAACGCGGGCGCGGAACAGGCTGATCCTGCGACGCCCACCGGCACGGGCGGGCACCGGTCTCACCGACGGTGAACGGCGCCGTTGTCGTCGTACCCAAACCAGGCCCGGGCTTCGGCAGAGCTGCTCGCCCACGGGCCGCAACACTTGCCGACCGGAGCGGCCGAGAACCGACGGGGCCAGGGCCTCGGGCTGACGATCGCGCCGGTCCAGGCACAAGCCATCCAGGCGCGCCCGGAATAGATCTCCCTTGCCCGACGATGCTCCGCCCTGTCCCGAGTGCAACAGCCCCTGTTGTCGCGCGGCCTGGTGCTCGCCGGGCAGGACGACGACGGCCGACGGACCTGCCGGACTTCGTGGCGGTGCACATGTAGTGGCAGTAGGCGGACCGACCAGGCGATCCGTTGGAGGTCTGCCCAGCATCGGAGCTGTTTCGCTGACATCCCACTCTGACATCAACAGAGCCGGACGGCGGCATACAGCAACATCTTCGGACGACCGTCGGACCTACCGACGACGGCCCAAGGGGCGGGCGTTGATCGAACTCCTAAAGCGGGTGTCGCAGGTTCGAATCCTGCCGGGGGCAAAGAGTTAAGGGCCAGCTCAGGAGAGGTTTCCTCCTGGGCTGGCCCTTTGTCTTGTTCGGGGTCGTGCCACACACGTGCCACTGGAATCCACGCGGAATCCACATCCCCTAGCCGGGTGGCTCTCCCCCACCCTCGCGGATCATGGCTCCGAGGCGATCCGCGCCAGCCCGGTCACGGTCGCTGGTCATGTGCTGGTGGATCAGCGCGGCGCGCGAGCTGCTGTGGCCCATCCGGGTCATCAGCTCACGCGTGCTGGCGCCAGCGGTCGAGGCCAGGGTGTTGCCCGTGTGGCGGAGATCGTGGAAGTGCAGCTCTGACGTCACACCTGCCGCCTTCCTTGCCGCCACCCAGTCGTCGCGGAAGTTGCTCCGCCGGAGCTGGCCACCCCTCGGACCGACGAAGACGGGTGCAGCCTGTCGTCACCGTTCCGTCACAAGTAGTCGCCGCACGGAACCCTGCCGCTCTCCCGTCCTGTCTGCACTCACGTACCACGACCACGCGTACCGCGGGGCAACAACCGACGACCGAAACCCGCGGACGAGACGACTCAGGGGGACGACAGCATGCGGCACAGCAACGGCATTCGCAGGGCGGCTCTGGCGACGACGGCGATCACGGCCGTCGCGGCGGCGGTGACCGGCATCCTGCCCGGCACCGCCATGGCGGCGAGCACCACCACCTCCACCCCGCCGCCCGCCTGCCCGGCCTCCGCCCTCCAGGTCAGCGCCCGGCAGGCCGTCCACCGGCCCGTCGGGACCGGGACCGGGGCGGCGGTCGTGCAGTACACCAACGTCTCCCGGAGGACGTGCGTTCTGAAGGGCCATCCGACGGTCGCGGGCGCCGGCAACGGCTCCCCCGCCCACAACACCCCGCTCAAGGTCACCCGCACCGGCAGGGCGGCCACCGTGACGGTCCGGCCGCACGGCAAGGCGTGGGTGAAGCTGACCTTCGTCCAGGTCCAGGGGGAGGCCGACGGCTACTGCGTGTCAGGCAAGGACCCGGTGACATATCCGACGATGGTCATCGGACTGCCGCACTCCGGGAAGCACCAGGTCGCCCTGAACGACGGGGTGTGGGCCGAGTGCGACAACAAGGTGACCGTCACCCCGGTCTCGGCGGTCAAGCCTTCCTGACCCCACCGTCCCCATAAATCGAGCAGCCTGCACGACGATCGCAACGCTCTGACCTGCACGTTTACGAGGCACTGCACATAAGTTCAGGTCAGCGACTCAGCGCACCTTCGGTGCGCGCCGGGGGCGTGGTAAATCCCGTAGCGGGCGCGGCTGTCGTAGTCGGCGGAGAAGCCGCAGCGCGGGGCGGTGGAGGCCGCGGTGTGCTTCTCGCGGCCCCGGTTGTCGTAGGCGGTGCCGACCTGGACGGGGTCGATGCGGGTGACGTTGCGGAAGCGGCGGTGGGCGGTGGGCGGTCACGGATGATCTCCTTTTCGTTGATCGCTCACCCGAGGGGTGCTAGGGCGTGTAGACAGGTGGCATGTCACAAGGGGCGCGGCGGCTGGCCGCCTTCGGTTCGGCCGCGTTGGTACTTGGGCTCGCGTGTGCTGGGGGAAGGTGGTGGCTGGGCGAGTCCTGGGGCACCGTGATCACCATGTGCTGCCTTGAGGTGCTGATCGTTTCGGCCGTTGTCGGAACGCGGCGAGTGTGGCGGAAGCGGTAAAGCCTCCGGACAGGGCCCGCCTTCAAAGCTGGGCGGCGATGGCTTCGGCCATGGGGGCCGGAACGCCGAAGCGGGTGCGGAGGGTCGGGGTGTCGATCGGGGCGCCGGTACGGGCGTGATGTTCGGCGGCGACCTTGCGGGCGTGGGCGACCAGGGCGGACGGCCAGTTCTTGGCGTTGTCGGTCATGACCCGCTCGATGCGGGTGATGCCGTGAGCGTGGAAGAACGCGGCTGCGCGGGTGAGGAAGCCCACGCAGGTGGTGCCCTTCTCGTCGAGGAGGATCTCGGCGTAGGCGAGGCGGGAGTGGTCGTCGACGGCAGCGTGGATGTATTCGTAACCCAGGCCCCGGAGCGATCCGGGTCGTTCGCCGCGGCCGTGGGCGCGATGGCCGCCGCCGGCGGGGGGTCCTGCCGAGCTTCTTGACGTCGACATGGATCATGTCGCCGGGCCGGGAGTGTTCGTAGCGGCGGCTGCTGGCCCTGGTGGCGCGGATGACCTGGCCGGTCAGCGGGTCGCAGCGGACAGCGGCGTGACTTCAGCTGATCACCTCCTGGACGCGGCAGCTCTGCACCACTACCGCACCAGAACGACCGGGGGCAGCGGGGAATTCTCCGTCATGACGCGGGGCGCGACCCCGGCCGCCGTGAGGAGGGTCGCGGTCCCGTGGCGGGCGTCGTGCAGCCGGATCACGCGGAGGCCGGCGGACTCGGCGACGCCGGTGACTCGTGGTCCTTGCCGCGCCGGGTGGCGTTCTTCCCGCGCGGTCCCACTTTCGCTACGCGCTGCCAAGTCTTGCCGGCCGCCTGCTCCGCGGACGCCAGAGGTGGACTCGGCGGCGGTGACCGTGCCGACGAACAACTGGGTCAGCGCCGACATGGGCTCGTGTTCGACGTCGGGCTCGGGCGAACGCACTCGGCCTGGAAGCCGTCGGGCACGCCTTGAGCCGGATCAGGCGGTGATCGAACGCGGGCACGGAACGGCCTTCACCGATGAGCGGCCAGCACTGCCGCGAGGCCCTCTTGCAGATCTTTGACGAAATACTCGGGCATTTCCAGCGACGGGAAATGTCCCCCGGCTTCGGGTGACCTCCATCGGACGATCTGTCGGTACCGCTCCTGCGCCCAGGGGCGCGGACACTTCTCGATGTCGCGGGGATACATAGTGATTGCTGATGGGACGTCGACCCGAAGTTCGGGGTCCAGCGAGTTGTGGCTTTCGTAATAAATGCGGGCCGCCGATGCGCCGGTCCGCGTCAGCCAATACAGGGTGACGTCGTCGAGAACGCGGTCCCTGGAAATCGTCTCGAACGGGCTGTCTTCGGTGTCCGACCACTCGGCGAACTTGTCGAGGATCCAGGCAAGAAGCCCGACCGGCGAGTCGACGAGCGAGTAGCCGATGGTCTGCGGTCGGGTTGCCTGCTGCTTCGCGTACGCCGCACGGTGGAGCCAGAAATCGCGGGTTTCCTCGGTCCACTTGCGCTCGACCGCCGTCAGCCCGTCCGTTGTCAACCCGGGCGGTCCCTCCGCGAACGTGGTGTGGATGCCGAGAACGTGCGCCGGGAACCTGCCACCGAGAACCGTGGTGATGTTTCCTCCCCAGTCGCCGCCGTGGGCTGCGAACTTGCTGTAGCCGAGCCTTCCCATCAGTTCCACCCATGCGGCCGCGATCTTCTCGGTTCCCCACCCGGTGGTGGCCGGCCTGTCGCTGTAACCAAAGCCTGGTAGCGACGGGGCCACGACGTGGAACGCCGGCGCGTCTGCACTTTTCGGATCTGCCAGCTCGTCCACTACATCGATGAACTCAGCAATGCTGCCTGGCCAGCCGTGCGTCAAGATCAGAGGCGTGGCATCTGCGCGCGCGGATCGGCGGTGCAGGAAGTGGATTCCCAGATCATCAATGGTCGTGCGGAACTGGCCGACACGGTTGAGGCGTTCTTCGAAAGACCGCCAGTTGTACCCGGTGCGCCAGTAGTTCACGGCATCGACGAGGTCGGCGAGAGGAACGCCCTGTTCCCATCGGCGAGGGTCTGGCGCGGCGCGACAGACCGTCTCGACCTCCGGTAGCCGCGCCGCGGCCAGTCGCGCGCGCAGATCGTCGAGGTCAGCGTCAGTCGCGTGGGCTTCAAATGCTTGCACGTCGCTGGTTGGACGGGGCATGAGACCTCCTGGCCATCGCGGAACCGGCTGCGATCCATCGCGAACCGGCTAAGACGGTTCTAGCAGTTCCCTGAGCCGTGCCGCAACCAGCTAAGGTGGTTCCATGCGCCCTGCGTTCCCTGATTTCCGCCTCGGCAACGTGCTAGCGACCAGCTTCACGGGGACCCTGTCAGAGCGTCATGGCGACGCTGTGGAGCGCATTCCCACGCCGCAGCGACTCGTCGACTGGCTGGCGGTGAACGGCCTCGCCGTGGACTCCTGCACCACTGCCCAGCTCGACCTCGCTCGGGAACTGAGGGAGTCGATTCACGCCGCCGCGACAGCGGCCGCGACCCGGGACGCTCTCCCCGCGCCTGCTGTCCAAGTCATCAACGACTGCAGCGCTCAGGGTCGAGCCGCGGCCATCCTGACGCCGGAGGGTAAGCGAGAATGGCGGCTCAGCTCGGCTTCCTGTGTGGAAGATGCCCTCAGCGTGATCGCCGCCGACGCGATCAGCATCATCGCAGGCGAACGAGACGGAAAATTGGCCTTGTGTGCGTCACCAACCTGCCAAGCCGCCTTCTTCGACACCAGTCAAAGCCGCACCCGCAAATGGTGTGACATGAACACCTGCGGGAATCGTCAGAAGAAAGCGCGCTTCAATGCCAACCAGCGCAAAAATCCCAGATCAGGGTGATGGAGGCCAGGGGTGCAGCCAGGCACCCGCGCGCCTGGTCGGTCGGCGCACCCACGGTCAGGTCAGCGCCCCCGCTCCCCCGCGGGCGCCGCTGCGAAACGGTGTTCCGAGAAAGGGAGCACGGGCGCGGTACGAGCCGGGACGCGGTTGGGAGCCGGGCCGGCGGAAGGTCGATCACCGCGCGCCGGCGTCGGTCTTGGATTTCGATCGACGGCGAACACGCCCAGGGCTGCAACCGGCAACTCAACGCGGGATGTTCCTGTGTGCGTTCGCCGCCTTGTACGATCCCGCGTCCGTACGATCCCGCGTCCCCGGCCTACTTCGACACATGCCAGGCCCGCGAGGAGACCCACGCGGGCATCAGCACGGTGTTGTTCCCGCGTGATCCGCATCAGGCATGGCTGGCGGGCCCCTGAACGCCGGTGATCGGTGCGAACGTGGTTGCGGCGACCAGGAAGCGGAAGTCCAGTGCCGCCCACAGCTCCGCCAGCAGCGCGTCCGCGTCCTGGGCGGCGGTGTTCAGGTCGAAGTGGCGCCGGGCGGTCGACACGGTGTCTCCGTCGGACTGGTAGGTGCTCAGCATGACCGCCTGCCCTGGAGCCAGATCGCCCAGCGCGACCACGGTGGTGTCCGCGCTCTCCCGCTCGCCCTCCGGGCGGCGTGCCGCGCCGAACCAGGCCCGCTGGTCGACACGGTCCACGACGGCGGTGATCCGCGGTGTGCAGATCGGCGGGTCCGGCTCGTAGCTGAGGTCCTCCAGCGCGCTGCCGGGCGCGAGGCCCTTCGCCAGCCGAGCGGCGACCTCCGCCACCTGTTCTCCGTTGCCGTAGACGGTCCATCGCTCGTCCGCGGTCGCGGCGACGTAGTGCCGGAGGCTGTCGTGGCCCGTGGCACCGACCGGTACGACGGTCAGCTCACCGGACGTGGTGAGTTCCATCCGGCGGGCCCGGGATGCCTCGCTCCGTCCGGTGAGCGCGTACCCGGCGGTCAGTTCCCCGTTCAGGGTGCGTGCCAGCAGGATGAGCCGACCGGGGTAGGGGTTGTCCCGAAGGGCTTCCAGGATGGTGGTCATGGGCCAGTGCCTTTCTGATTCAGCTCTCGTGCGAGATCTTCCAAACGGAAGAGCGAGGTGAGTATCACACCAAAGCGCGCGAGTGCTTCGGCGGCACCTTGGCAGCGGTCCAGGAGGACGAACACGCCGACCACCTCGTGCCCGGCCTCTCGCAGGACCTCGACGCAGCGCAGGCCGGCGGCTCCGGTACCCGCCACGTCGTCGACCACTGCTACGCGCGAGGCGGCCGGGGCCGGGCTGGTCAGCAGTCCGGGCACACCGTACTCCTTGGGAACGCGGCGTATTCCGCGGGACTCCAGCACCCGGTCGTGCCGAACGCTGGCCAGGGCCACCGCGGTGGCCAGCTGGGCTCCGGCCGCCACCTCTCCAGCGACCAGTTCGGCATCCGTCCGCGCGATCGCGAGGTAGAGCTCGTCGGCGAGCGCGGCGAGCAGTCGCGGTTCCCCGAGAACGCGATGGCCGTCGAAGTAGTCGGCCAGCGGTGTTCCGTCCCCGCGCCGGCCGGGGCAGAAGGGCCGCCGGGCCAGCAGGGTTCTGGCCAGGTGGCCGGTCACGATGCCAGGCTCCGTTGCGCCGCACCTTCGCGCAGCAACTCGTCGACACGAGCGCGAACCTGCGTGAGCGTCGGCTCGATGCCCAGCGCGTCGGTGTCCAGACCGATCAACTGGCCGTCGGCCACGAGGCGCTGGAAGCCGTTGTAAACGCCTTCCATGTGGGCCATGTCGATCGGGCGCTCGCGTTCCGCGGCACGGCTGCGTATCCGTTGGACGGCCACATCCACAGGACTGTGGACCAGCACAGCCAGGTCCGGTTTCGGCAACATGCCGACCGTCTGGCGGAACCAGCTCTCCAGGCGCTGACCGCGAGCCAGGGCGTTGGCGACCGTGGTGTAGATGTAACGGTCGCAGATGACCACCCGGCCGGCCGCCAGCTCGGGGAGTATGTCGCCGCGTGCGTGGTACAGACGGTCGCCCAGCGTGACCAGGTACAGCGCCCGGTGCAGAGCCGGGTCGTCTCCGCCGCGCTCGGCGAAACCGCGGAAGACATCGGTCGCCCGAGCGCTCGGGGTGGGCTGGAACGTCGTGAACACCTCGTGGCCGTCGGCCCGCAGGGCGGCCGCCAGGCCGTTGACCAGGGTCGTCTTGCCCGCGCCGTCCGTTCCCTCCACCACCACGAAGAGGCCTTGCTCGCCGTGCGGCCGCATGGTGTCGAGGAACTGGATGCCGGCCCGGCCGGATTCCGGAGCCTCGGGCGGCCGACGCACGGTCACGGTGCCCTTGGACACCTCTATCTCGATCAACGCGGTGACCTCCACGCCGAGTTGTGCGAGCGCGTCCCGACCGCCGTTGCCTGCCTTCTCGACGACGACGGCGATCTCGCTGACCTCCGCGCCGATCTGGCGAACGGCGGACACCAGCGACACCAGCGTCCCTCCCGTGGACAGCGTGTCGTCCACGAGGCAGACCCGGTCGCCCGGCTCCACGCCGTTCACGTAGAGCTCGCCCTGGGTGTATTCGCTGACGAAGCCGACGCGGTACCCGGGTACGGCGTACGGGTAGGTCCTGGCGATCGCCAGCGGGATGCCGGTCTCCAGGGACAGGGCCGCTCCGATGACGGCGCCCTTCTCCTCCTCGACAAGGATCTTGTCGCATCCGGTCAGATCCAGAGCCGAGCGGAGTCTGTCGACGACGTGGCGCAGCAGCTCGGGACGCAGGGCCGGTATGTGGTCGCACAGTTCGTTGACGGTCGTGAGGTAGCGACCGGAGTCGAGCACACCCGCTGCGGCGTAGGCGTCTTCCAGCATGTTGTTGTCAGCCTTCCAGGAGATGACGGATCCGGGCCCGGTCCGGTTTGCCGGCAGGGGTTCGCGGAATGGTGTCGGTCAGTGCCCAGCGGCGGGGAACGGCGAAGCTGCTGAGGTGCTCGCGCAGATGGCCGGCGAGTTCCCTGATCGTGGCGCCCGGCGTCGTTTCCACCATGGCGGCCACCGATTCGCCGCGGTCGGGATCGGCGACGCCCACCACGACGGCGTCGAGGACCGCCGGGTGGTCGAGCAGGCGTTGTTCCACCTCGACGGGGCTGACCTTGGCACCGGCGACGTTGACGAGGAGCTTGGCGCGGCCGGTCAGGTGCAACAGGCCCTGTGGGTCGACGAAGCCGAGGTCGCCGGTGTCCAGACCACCAGCGGTGCCGTCGTCCACCGCCGGAATCGGCCGGTGCCGGCCTCCCGGGCTCAGGTAGGTGGTGGGGTTCGCCGGGCGGTCGACGACTATCCTGCCGACCGTCCCTGCGGGCGCCGGCCGGCCGTCGGCGTCCAGCACTCGGATGTCGACCCGGGGAACGGGGACGCCGACGGACTCGGGGCATGCCGCGGCATCGCGCAGGTTCATGGTGGCGATACCACCCTCGGACAGGCCGTATTCCTGGCATATGTGCACCCCGGTGGTGCGCAGCCAGAGGTCCGCCCACGAGGGGTGCAGCGGCGCTCCCCCGCACAGCGGGTAACGCAGGCCCGGCAGCCCGGCCTGCCGTATCGCCTCCGTACCGGCCAGGGCGCGCAGCACGTAGGGGGTGCCCGCGATCGTGCCCGGGCGGTGGCGCAGAGCCAGCATCGCCAGGGCGGCCGGGTCGTAGTGCGGTACGAGGATGCTGGGGGCTCCGGCCAGCAGTGCCGCGAACAGCAGACCCGAGGCGAAGCTGTGCGTCACCGGGGTGCCCATCAGCACGGCATGAGCGGTGTCCAACTCGAGAGAGTGGGCCACGGCTGACGCCTCGTCGTGGAGGTTCGCCGCACTGCGCAGCACCCCTCGAGCCGTGCCCGTCGTCCCGGAGGTGAGGTGCACCAGCGCCGTGTCACCGAGGTCAGCTCCTTCGTGTTCGGTGAACTTCACCTCGGGGCCTCCGCGCAGTACGCCGGCTGCGCCGAGCTCATCCGCGAGCGCGGTCGCCGGATTCGCGGGCATGGCCTCCGGGATGGCGAGCACGGCGTACCCCTTGACCCGCAGGGCCAGCAGATCCACCACCCACGCGGTGTCGGCTCGCCGGTGCAGGGCGATCAGGCGGGGTTTTCGCCGTGGCCGCTCGGGCAGACCGGCGCAACGGTGTTCGACGGCACGCACCAACTCGCCCCAGGAGAGGGTGGTGCGGGGGTCGATCAGCGCGGGGGCCGCCGGGGTCCGGCTCGCGTGTCTGCGTACGTGCTCCCACATCACCCGGCACTCCGTTCCACAGGCCGGCGGTAGTGCACCAGGATGGTGGCGCAGTAAGGGCCGGTGGTGGCCACGACCGCGTCCTGCGCTTCACCGTCCGCGATCCGCCTGATCGCCAGAAGATGGGCATCCAGGGCGGCAACCGCCCCGGCCGCGGGTTCGGCCTGGGTCCACCGGCCCGCCTCGGCGTCCGGTTCCTCCAAGCCGCCGGCTACCAGCAGCGCCGGTGGTCGCGCGCAAAGCCTCTTCACCGCCACGTCCAGTGCCGCTGGGCCGGCCGGCCGAGAGGCGATGGGCAGTCTGGTGTGTCCGGCGAGTTCCACCGAGGCTCCCACCGGAGCACCGCCGTGTCTCGGAGAACCCAAGGCGATCACGGTCGCGGCGGCCGGCAGGGGTGGGGAGTCCGGCGGGACGCGCAGACGGTTCTCCGGAGCGTCATAGCCGCCGATGAGGATGGCGGGGACCTGGCCGCTGCGCACCGACCGTGCGCCGCTGACCAGTGCCTCGACGGCTCCCGTGGCCCCGAGGTAGGTCTCGGTCCTTCCCCGGATGCCGTGTATGACGGACGTCGCGGACGCGGGAGTGTTGAAGGTGGACAGCGCGAAGTCGAGCGGGTCGACCCCGCGGATGCCTCGGGCCCGCAAGGCGGCGTGCATACGGGCGTGGTGGTGCTGCTGGCCGAACTCCGTCCCGATGAGCAGCCCTCCGTTCAGACAGTCGGAGCGCCACTCCTCGGGCAGCCCGCCGAGCAGAGCGCCCACCGACGCTGCCAGCAATTGACAGGTGCGGTCGGGGCGTGGGGTGGTCAGCTGCCGCCCGGGCAGCGGAGCGGAGCGCACATCGAAGGCGGGGTGCCAGCCGACGGCTTCCACATCCTCCGTGCGGGATCGGCCTGCGGCGATGAGGTGGACGGGGACCGGTTGCGGTGCTCGGCGGGCAGCGGGTTCCCGGCCGATGACGACCGTGCAGTTGGCTCCGCCGAACCCCGATGCGTGCACCAAGGCGGAGCCGGCCGGGTGGGCTCGGCGGCCGCGGGACGGCTGTACCGCCGCGGTCGCCGGATCCTGGATCCCCTCACCCAGTACGGGCGGCACCTCGTTCCGGGACAGTCCCTCGACGGCCGCCGCGAGGGTGAACAGCCCCGCGGCGCCCTCGGTGTGGCCGATCGCGCTCTTGATGGCGGTGGTCGGCACGCCGGACGGGCCGGGCGACAGTACCTCCTCCACCGCTCGGGCCTCGGCGAGATCGCTCGCCGGGGAGGCAGTGGCATGCGCGTGGAACACACCGATGTCCTCGGGCCGGCAGGCGGCGTCGGCGAGCGCCGCACGCATGGAGCGGGCGATGCCCTCGGACGCCGGCGTGGTGAGGTGACCGGCGTCCGAACTCGCTCCCCAGCCGGTGACCGCCGCGCGGGTGACCGCACCGCGCCGAGCGGCGTGTACGGCGGACTCCAGCACGACGACGGTGGCTCCCTCGGCGAGGACGAAGCCGTCCCTGTCGGCTGCGAACGGCCGACAGCGCCTCTTGGTGAGCAAGCGCATCGAGCGGAAACCGGCCAGGACCACCTCGGTCACCACATCCACGGCGGCGACCAGCATGACCTCCGCCTCGCCGGCCCGGATGCGCTCGGTCGCCCAGGCGACCGCTCCCGTGCTGGAGGCACAGGCCGAGGAGAGTACGGCGCAGGGCCCGGTCAGTCCGAGTTCCTCGGCGACCACCACGGCGGGCCACTCCTTGCGCAGCGGACCGTGGCCGTCGGTCGGCGCCTGACCGCCGAAGGCCTGCTCCGGCAGGTGCCACCCGGCGCTCGTCGAGGCGAGGACCAGCCCGGCGCCCTGGATCCGGACGCTGTCGAGGCCGGCTTGCGCGATCGCCTCCGAAAGAGCGCCGCGCAGCAGCCGTACCGGCCGGTCTTCCCGCGGGCCGTCGTGGTCCGGAACCTCCAGGACGCCGACGACTCGCATCGCCGTCGCGTCGAACCCCGTCGGCGGGTGCGGTTCGCAGCCGGTGAACAGGCCTGCCCAGAAGCGCTCGACGCCGGAGCCGAGGGGCGAGACACAACCGAGGCCCGTGATGACGGCGGTGGGCTCGTGGGTCATTCCGCGGGCTTCCGTAGGGCCGGTTCGATGATCCTCAGCAGATCCGCCACGGTCTTCGCAGAGCCGAGGTCGGCGTCGTCGATGTCCAGATCGAAGGCCTCTTCCATGTCCGCGGCGAGCGAGAGGAGTTCGAGCGAGTCGATGCCGAGCGCGGTGAGCTGGTCATGCGGCTCGGGCTCCAGCTCGCTCTCCCCAAGTTCGGGACTGTGGGATCTGAGCAGGGCGACGAGGGTGTCGTGGGTGGGTGTCGCGGTCACGGATGACTCCAGTGCTGTGACTAGTGAAAGTCCGGGTCGAGACGACCCATGTGGCTCAGGCCGACCCTCAACTGCTCATCGGGGCCGTAGGTGTTGTAGAAGACCTCTCGCTCCGGATCGAAGATCCGGGCACACGGCAGCACGGAGGGGCCTCGGACGAACAAGGTGACGCACGGCTCCGTGTCGCTCTCGTTGCTGACCTGGTGCGGCCGTCCGGCCGGCAGCGAGTTCGTTTGTCCTGAGGACAGGTCCTGCCGCAGTTGGACGTCGAGCCGTGCGGTCCTTGCCGCTTCATCGCAGTGCAGGATCTCGAACTGCCGCTCGTGGTAGCCGCCGCGGAGCATGACGGTGCTGCAGTGCCATTTGTGGAAGTGCACCTTCTCGATCGCGCCGCCGTTCTGGCGCTTGGTCTTGAAACGGTGCAGCCGCACCCTGAACGGGCTGTCGTCCTCCACGTGGAGGACGAACTTGTCCATGAGAATCCGCGGGTAGTTCATGTGCGGTGCGAGCCGACCGAACAACTCGTCGTCCGCGAGAATCGCTTCCGTGCGTTCGTGGACGAGTTCCGGAGATGCTGACGCCATCAGCAGGATCTCCTCCACGACCGGCGCCTGGCGCTCCATGTAACTCGGATCAGACCAGTCGACATCCGCTTCGAGCGCGGCGACGAAGGCGCTCCAGTCCATTGTGGTTCTCCAAGCAGTGGCGAAAGAACGAGTCGCACGCGAGGGGACAGGCCGAGGCGGCAAAGAGATGCGCACGAGGAGCTTCATCGGGCCAAGTGGGCCTCGGCTGGCGGCGACCAACGGAAACGCTCAAGGTCTCTCATGTCCCAACATCAACTGTCAACCGCCATGGGCCAGTCACGCAGAGTCAAACATTCTTTACCTTTGGAGAAGATCTGAAGGGTTGTCGGCCACTGATGGTTCGCCCTAGCGTTTCCCGGCGTTGTCACCCCAAGTGATGCGACAGGCAGCGACGCGGCTGGTTTGACGTCACACAATAAAATCCAGGCAAACGGAGTACCTGTGATTGCTCAAATCCAGCCGCTCGGCAGGGGTCGCCCAGGCGAGAAAGTCTCGATATTCCTCGTCCTGATGACAGATTCCGTCGTCAACGGTCTCTTCGTCCCCATGTCCCTTCTCTACCTGTCCGCGACTTCGGGCGAGTCACTGGTGCGAGTCGGAACCCTGTTGAGTATCGCCGGGGCCATAACGCTGCCGTTGCCGTTGTGGGTTGGCCGACTCGTCGACGGTGTGGGGCCCAAGCGGGTCGTGCTGGTGGCGCAATTGCTGCAGGCAGCCGGGTTCGCGGGGTATCTCGTGACGACGAGTCCAACCATGCTCTTCCTCGCCGCGTTTGTGACATCGCTGGGCCAACGGGCTTTCTGGTCCTCCGTGTTCACTCTGGTCAGCTATCTGGCCGACGGGGATTCCGATGCCAGGGCGCGCGAGCGGTGGTTCGGTGTCATAGGTTCGCTGCGCGCAGCCGGCTACGGCGTCGGTGCGCTCACCGCGGGTGTCATCCTGTCCATGCAGTCGAACCTCGCCTGGCGCGGCGCGATCGCGGCGGATGTCCTGCTGCTGGTTGCGGCCGCCGTGCTGGTCGGGGCAGGTGTTCCCGACAGGGCCGCTCCCAGCGCGGGGCATGACGGGGAACACCACGAGCGCGGATACCGGGTGTTGTGGGCCGATCGTCCTTACCTGGGACTGGTGGCACTGAACACGGTGTTCGCTCTCTGCAATGTGATGCTCGGCATCGCGTTCCCGCCGTTCGTCACGCACCGGCTCCCGTCGATGATCTGGGCGATCGGGCCCCTACTGGCGACCAACACGATAGTCCAGGCGATATTCCAGCCCCTGGTCGTCCGCTTGATCCGCCCTTTTTCAAGAGACAGGTCGCTCTGTCTGGCCGGCTCTCTTTGGGCCTCTTGGGCCTGCTTGACGATGGCCCCGGAATGGGCGCCGCGAGTTATGTGGCTGCCCTGCCTCGTGACGGCCATCCTGTGTTACTCGGCGGCTCAACTGGTGCACTCTCCGGTATCGAACGCACTCGCCGCGGATGCTGCGCCCGACCACGTGCGAGGTCGTTACCTTGCGATTTTCCAGACCTCTTTCGCTGTTGCCACGGTGGTCGCACCGCTCATGTTTTCCGTTCTGTTCGAACAGTCGAGCTCCGCTCCATGGGCCAGCCTCGTACTCCTCGGCCTCCTCACGATTCCGACGACCTTGTTCCTTGCCTCGCGCCTGCCTAAGTCCGCGCTATTGGGAAGAGTGATGCCCGCGTGATCAAAGCCACCTATGAGAAGCCTGCCGCGGCCGAGGGGGACAAAGCATGTCCGCCGGATCCGGACGATATTTACCTCGGTGGCCTGGTGATGGGGTATCGATGGCCGGGCTTCTTCTACGCTGCCGACCAGAACCATGAGGCGGTTGGTTTCGCCGGGTATCCCCTGGGCGGGATAACGATGATGGATGTCCTTTTCGGACCGGTGGAGAATCTCTGTAAAGGCCAGAGCATCACCAGCGGTTGATCACACATGACATCGAGCGTGAATGGGGCAGGTATGAGCAGCGTTACTGAAAAGGCGCATTTCTCACTGGCCGCTGTGGGTGCTGGACTGGTATCAGCCACCCATCCCGGGGCACAGGAGTACGGCCGCCAACTTATTCGGCAATGCGACATCAGCTTGATCGCGGACCGGGTCGGCGAGTTCACCAAGTTCCTCAAGGTGAAGAAGTGTCTGGCCTTCATGCCCGGCGTACGAGAATATTTCGACGGCGGCCAGTTCGACGAGATGTGGCAACTGTGCCAAGTGCTCGACATTGTCACGGATGCGCGACTCGAAATATTGCTGCCGGCATTCACAGCGCTTCGGCAGACCGGAATGGAGGTCATGCCCATCAAGGGATTCGACATGATCTACGCATTCCCCAACGCGAGCGGTAAGAGGTTCGTAGTCGACGCCGATCCGCTGGTCCCTCCCGGTGATGTCCAGAAAGCACACGACATACTGGTCGAGGCCGGATTCCGGCAGGGGACGATAGACAAGTCCCGGCTCGATGCGGCAGGCACTGGCCCTGCGCTCATGCCGCTGGAGGACCGGGACCTCGAGTGGATGCTCGAGAACCACCACCAGGCGCACCCCTACTTCACGTTCTTCTCCCCCGAGCTGTCGCGCGAACAGGTGGATCTCCTGACCCGGCACACTCCGGCGGTTGTCATCGACGGCAAGCCCTACGCCGCGGCGGCGGTCGACCTGCACTTCTCGATCGCGTCCGGATTCGAGGAAGAGGACCAGTGGCCCTCGCGCCGCAAGGTCACGCTGCCGGACGGACTCGAATACCCCGCACTCGATCCGGAAGTCTACCTGTGCCTGTATCTCGGCAGGGCTTACAGCGTGACGCAGGCATTCAATGACCCGCCATTGCAGACGATCGCAGACGCCACCAGGGTCGTCGCGGCCTGCGAGGTCGACTGGTCGCGATTCGCCCGCCTGGTGGAGAAGTACCGGCTCTACGCCCCTGCCTATTACGGGCTTCAGCAGTTGTCGACGATTCTCGAGGATCCCCATTGTGTGCCTGAAGATCAGGTCGCATATTTTTATGACCTACTCCAGGCGCATCCCGACTACGACTTGGGCGACTTCAGTGCCCGATTTCTCTCGACCGTCAACTGCGTGCCGTTCGCCGAGGTGTTCCGACCCCAAGGCACAGGAATTGCGCGTCGAATGGTGTCCGGTTCCTGATTGTTTGTGACGCAGTGAGCCGGCCGGCGGTGCACGGGGCGCGCGGTGTGGGCGCCACTGCGGCGAGTGCGATGCAGGCCTGAGGGGGACGGATGGCAATCAGGCCGCTGGAGGGGGATGCCGAGGGCGAGCAGGTGGTGTCGTAGCCGAAGTCGTCCAGCAGGCAGGTCAGGGCCTCGATCACGGCTGACGGGGACGCGCCGGAGTGGTCGGCGGTGAAATCGCGAAGGGCCCCGTCCCCGTACAGGCTGCCACGGTGCGGGCCCCGTGCCGAGGCTCCGGGCGATCATCGGACATCGGACGGTGCTGCGGATTCAGGGCCGTGGGGTCAAAGGCCGAGCCACGATCACATGCGCGTCGATCACACCACGGTGAAGTCGGCCGCCTTCGTGTCCAGCGTCGTGTCGCCGTCCTTGTCGGTGGCCAGGACGGCGACGTGCCACAGACCACGCGGAGACGCCTCGGCATCGGCGCGCGTGACGGGGACCTTGTAGGTGCACCGCACGGTGTCCCCACCGGCCGGCTTGCACACCGCCGTCTCCGCTGCCGCCATCTCCTTGACGGTCAGCCCCTTCTTCGCGAACGACGACTTCGCCGGCCAGGCCAGGACCTTCACGTTCTTCACACCGGAGGACGCCGTGACATCAGTGGTGAAGGCCAACGAACCACCCCGATCACCTTCGGGGGCAGCGTAACGGGCCGTGCTGTGCGCCAGCACCGGAGGCTGGCCCTCGGCGTGGGCCAGAGCGAAGGCCCCGGCACCGCCCAGGACGACAACACCGGCGGTCACGGACAGAACGATGCGACGCGACATGAGAAATTCCCCCCACAGGATCAGCTGCATCAGACCGGCGCTCCTTGCTGCGCCGCTGCACCAATCCTGGCCGCGCAACAAGCACCAGGTATGAGCGCACATACTCAACTCCCGCCTGAGTAAGGCCAGTCCGTCAGTCAAGACGAAGGCGAGAGGCTGGCAACTGCCGTCGACCGGGGATGGGCATGCAGGGCTGAGCGAGATAAACGGTCACCCGGTCAGTGATCCCTCATGCGGTCTGTCAAGCCGCGTGAGCACCGGGCGGGGTGAGTTCGTGGCACCGGCCGCCGCGTAGGAGTGCCCAGAGGACGTTGACGCGGCGGCGGGCGAGGGCGAGGACGGCCTGGGTGGCCAGTCGCTTGGCATGGCGCTTGTGCATCTTCTTGCCGGGGCCGTCCGTCCCAGTGGCGCGGGTCGAGTCCTCCTGCCCGTTGGGTCCGGGCCCGACCGGGTCTATCGTCGGAATCATGGGGCCAGGACGAGGAGGACGGCCGGTGATGCCACAGGACGAGGCCGTGATCGGCTGCACGGGGAAGGTACTCATCGGAACCCGCGGATCCGCGGGGCCCGGAGAGGTTCTCGTGCGGGTCAGAGGCGGCTCCGAGACCTTTCTCGCCTGGTCGGAGGATCCCCTGCCCATGGGGGCGACAGTGCTCGTGATCGAATCACGGGGATGTCGCGAGGTAGGCGTCATCGAGTGGGTGGATCCATTGGACGCGCTCGGCGGCGGTCCCGTCGGCGCCGGCTGAGGAGTGACAGGCATGTTCGGTTACCGCGTTCCCGCCCCCGATGAGGCGATGCTGATCTCGGGAGGCAGGCGGGGACTGGGGGGAGCGCCGTTCCGAGTGGTGACGGGGCACGGAAAGTTCGTGCTCCCGATCTTCCGCAAGACCCGTTTCCTGACCCTGTCGATGTGCGAGTCCGAGGTCACCGAGACCTGTGTGACCAGGCAGGGCATCGCGCTGCATGTCCGCGCCGTCATCGCCTTCAAGGTCGGCAACGACCACGAGAGCATCATCAACGCGGGCCAGCGCTTCCTCTCCGACCAGGACCAGATGTCGGTGCTGACCGGCCGGATCTTCGCCGGCCACCTGCGGGCGATCATCGGCTCGATGACGGTCGAGGAGATCGTCACCGAGCGGCAGAAGCTCGCCGCGGAGGTCCTGGACACCTCCAAGACGGAGATGGCGAAGATCGGCTTGATCGTCGACTCGCTGCAGATCCAGTCCATCGACGACGGCGACACCGGTTACATCGACGCGATGTCCGCGCCGCACAAGGCGGCCATCCAGCGGCAGGCGCAGATCGCCCAGGCGCAGGCCACCCAGGCCGCCGTCGAGGCGGAACAGGCGGCAGCCCGCAAGCAGGCCGAGTACGCCCGGCAGACCGCCGTCGTCAAGGCGGAGTACTCGGCCGAGGTGGACCGCGCCCAGGCGCAGGCCGCGCAGGCCGGGCCGCTGGCGCAGGCACACGCCCAGCAGGAGGTGCTTGCCGCCCAGACGGAGCTGGCCCAGCGCCAGGCCAAGCTGCGCCAGCAGCAGCTGGTGGCCGAGGTCGTGAAGCCCGCCGAGGCCGAGGCCGAGCGGGTCAGGATCCTCGCGGCCGCCGAGGCGCAGCGGATGAAGATCCAGGCGGAGGCGGCGGCCTCGTACGACCGGGTCGCGCTCGACCGGATGCTGATCGACCAGCTCCCGCAGATCGTCAAGGAGGCCGCCGGCGGCCTCGCCGGCGCCAACGTCAACGTCCTCAACGGCGCGGACGGGCTCGGGGAGATCGCCGCCGGCCTGGTGTCACAGGGCCTGACGATCCTTGACTCGGTCCGACAGAACCTGAACGGCCAGGACTCCGAGGGGCGCCGTCCCGGTGACCGCCACCCCGAGGAGAACGACGGCAACGGCCTGCTCCAGCTGCCCACCACCAGGGAGAGGAAGTCGAACGACGGTCCGGTGGACGTCGACTAGGGACGGCTGCCCTCTGCGAGGCGTACTCACGTACACGTGGTGGCCACGTGCACGCCGGACGCCTCGTACTGGTCGCCCAACAGGGTCACCAACGTCCGCACGCCGGCCTTGCCGGGAGAGGCGCGTTTGACGCGTGGTGGGTCCGGCCTGGTCAGCCCCTGCCCCAGGATGAGAGGCATCGGCTGCCGGATGTCACTGCTCTGGCCCCTTGGGCCGGCGGCTCGACGTAGTTCCCGCCGCAGCGGCGTGATCCGCTGTCTTCTGGAGGGCGGGGATCAGGTCCGCGATCTGTTCCAGCTGGTCGCGCTGGGAGCGCAGGCCCACGGTGCCGAGTCGTACGACGATGTGCCGGGCGCCGGCGGCGACGTACTGTCCCAGGCGTTGGAGCACTTGGTCGGCGGAGCCGGTGACAACGGCCTGGATCCTCGCCAAGTCCGCCAGCGGCATGCCGTATGTGGCCCGTGCGTAGGCGTCCAGTGCTCGACCGCCGCTCTCGGTGTCGTCGTCGATCCGTACCGAGACGAACAGTGCCGGGGTGATGTCATCGGCCGCGCGTCCGGCGTCGGCCGCCGCTCGGCGGACATCGCGAAGGCCGGACGCGTAGTCGGCGGGGTCAGGCGGATAGGGAAGCCATCCGTCGTACGTCCGGCCGGTGCGGGCCAGCGCCGCGGGGGACGCGCCGCCGAGCCAGATGGGCGGGCCGCCGGCTCGGGACGGCCTGGTGGTGGGCGGGATGTCAGCGAACCGGAGGAGCTCGCCGTGGAAGGAGTCGGCGCCGTCCCACAGGGCCCGCCACAGCGCGACCGTCTCGTCCAGGCGGGCGAAGCGCCTCTCCCACGGCAGCTCGGACAGCGTGTAGAGGGGCCGCCCGAAGCGGCCGGGGAAGCCGGCGCCGACGGTCACGATGAGCCGGCCGCCGGACAGCAGGTCGATCGACCCGAGCGACTGGGCGGCCTGGACCGGCCGACGCAGGAACGGCATCAGTGCCGCCGTACCCAGTGTCACGGTCTCGGTCGCCGGGGCGAGTGCGGCCAGCATCGTGAGT
This sequence comes from Streptomyces griseus subsp. griseus, assembly GCF_000720255.1. GTDB lineage: Bacteria > Actinomycetota > Actinomycetes > Streptomycetales > Streptomycetaceae > Streptomyces > Streptomyces griseus_I. The sequence continues at coordinate 50,454 of NZ_JOJE01000002.1, forward strand.
GCCTCGATGCGCGGGCTGATCAGGGAGTCGTTGACGAAGAGGGAGGAAAAGCCCAGGCGTTCGGCCGCGCGGCCGAAGGCGACCAACTCGCGAGGGTCGTCGGCCGGGCCCCACTGCGCGGTTCCGGTCGGAAGCAGTACACCGATGTCCATGCCGGCGATGTTCACGGCCGGCCGGAGTGGCGACAATTCCCTGCGGGGAATGGCCCGGGACCCTCCGCCACCGTTACAACAAGGCCGTGGACTTCCCCCGTGCGCTGCGCGAACGCCGTACCCGCCTGCATCTCAGCCAGCTCGACCTGGCGCTGCGTGCGGGCACCACCCAGCGGTACCTCAGCTTCATCGAATCCGGCAGGTCCGTCCCCGGCCGGAACATGGTCGTGCGCCTGGCCGAGTCGCTGGAGCTGCCGCTGCGGGAGCGCAACGAGCTGCTGTTGGCCGCGGGGTACGCGCCTGTCTACCCCGAGAGCGCACTCGACGACCCGGTACTGGCTCCCGTGCGCACGGCGATCGAGCACATCCTCCGCGGGCATCTGCCGTATCCGGCGCTGGTGGTGGACCGCGGCGGTGACCTGATCGCCGCGAACACCGCATTCGACCTGATCACCGAGGGGGCGGCGCCCGAGCTGGTCGGCCCGGGCACGAATGTCTACCGTCTCGCGCTGCATCCCGACGGCCTGGCTCCACGTATCCGCAATCTCGCCGAGTGGGCCCGCCACATCCTGGCCCGCCTCGGCCACCTGGAGGAGTTGCGCGCCGAGCTCACCGGGTACGTTCCTCAGCTTGATCCGTCCGCCGCGCAGCTCGGTTTCGCGGTTCCGCTCCGCCTGCGGTCCTCGTACGGTGAGCTGCGCCTGATGACGACCGTGACGACCTTCGCCACGGCCGTCGACGTCACGCTTGCCGAGCTGAAGCTGGAGGCGTTCCTGCCGGCCGACACGGCGACAGCCGAGGCACTCTCGGCGGCCGCCGGGCCGATGGGCGCCTCTGCTGTTGCGGACCAGGCCCCCGGGAACGTGCGATCGAACTGCTGAAACGGGTGCCGGCTCAGGACGGGTTTCCTGCCGGGCGGCGTCGTCCGTCTCCATGCGCGGAGGCGACGACGGCGGAAACGAGGCCTGTCACGACCAGGCTCCCCATCATGACCAGGATCACGCCGACCATGAAGAGGCCGCTGGCATCGTCCGACCAGTCGTCATAGGCGGCAACGGTCAGGCCCGCCGTGGTGCCGAGCACGGCGCCGGCGATGTAACGGCGGGATGCCGCCCAGTACACCGGGACGAGCAGGGTCACCACCAGCCCGATCACCTGCCACGCCTCGTACGGTCCGGTCGTCGAACCATCAGGATGTACGTCACGGTGCTGGTCCCAGCCCAGCCAGGCAGCCCACAACGCCGATGACACCGCGGCCAGCACGGGGATCAGCAGCAACTGGAGAACGGGCTTCGGTAGTTTTTGGCGCATGTCACGAGGGTTTCGGCTCGTCCCGTCACCGACCAGGGCGCAAGTACTCAGCTCTGCCCGAGTACATGAGCCTGTGGGGCCCGTGGGGGTCATGGTCGGGTCCTCTACAGTCCCGTCCCCCGGGCGCCCGTCCCCGGCGTGATCAGTCCCGTCTCGTAGGCCACGACCACCGCTTGGGCGCGGTCGCGCAGGTGGAGCTTGGCGAGGATCCGGGCCACGTGGGTTTTCACCGTGGACTCGCTCAAGTGGAAGTGTGCGGCGAGTTCGGCGTTGCTCAGGCCGCCGGCGAGTGAGCGGAGGACCTCGAGTTCGCGGGGCGTGAGTCCCGAGAGGTCCCGGTGCAGGGCCGCGGTCTGGGGGGCGTTGGCCACGAAGCGTTCGACGAGGCGCCGGGTGATGGCCGGAGCGAGCAGGGCGTCGCCGGTGCGGGCGAGGCGGACGGCGGCGACCAGGTGTTCGGGGGTGACGTCCTTGAGGAGGAAGCCGCTCGCCCCCGCGGTGAGGGCGGCGTAGACGTAGCGGTCGAGGTCGAAGGTGGTCAGGATGAGGATCCGGGGCGGATCCGGCACTGCTTCGGAGAGGATGCGCCGCGTCGCTTCCAGGCCGTCGGTACCGGGCATGCGGATGTCCATCAGGACCAGGTCGGGGCGGGTGCGGTGGACCGCGGCGACCGCCTCGTCCCCGTCGGAGGCCTCGGCGACGACGTCGATCCCGTCCGCCGCCAGGATCAGGCGGAAGCCCGTACGGACCAGCGCCTGATCGTCGGCGATCACCACCCGCGGCGGCTCACTCACGCAGGCTCCTCGGCCGGTATGACGGCACGGACGCGGAAGCCGCCGGTGGGGCGTTCGCCCACGTGGAGGGTGCCGCCGTGGACGGCGAGGCGTTCCCGCAGACCGATCAGGCCGCGGCCGCCGCCGGGACCGGCCGGTGCCCCGGTGGTGCCGCCGGTGTCGGACACCTCGATGCGCACGGCGCCGGGGACGTGCTCGACGGCGATCCGTACCCGGGCGCCGCGGGCGTGTTTGACGGTGTTGGTCAGCGCCTCCTGCACCACGCGGTACGCGGCCAGGTCGGCGCCCGCGGGAAGGGGCACCGGGGTGCCGGTGACGGTCAGTTCGACGGCAACGCCGGTCGCGCGCACGCGGTCGGTGAGGGCCGGTATCTGGCCGAGGCCGGGTTGGGGCGCCAGGTCGGCCTCGTCGGCGCTGTCACCGGCCATGGTCAGCAGGCCCATGACGTGGCGCAGTTCCGTCATCGCGGTGCGCCCGCCGGCCTCCACGGCCAGCAGTGCCTCGCGGGCCCGGTCCGGCGCGATGTCCATCACCTTGCGGGCCGCACCTGCCTGGATCACCATCACGCTCACATTGTGCGTGACCACGTCGTGCAGTTCACGTGCGATCCGGGAGCGTTCGCGGTCGACCGCCAGCCGGGTGGCGGCCTCGTGCTCTTCCTGCAGGGCGCGCAGGCGTTGCTTCCAGATGTGGATCGCGTTGGCCGCGAGCCCTGCCCCGACCAGCGCGAGGAACGGCACCAGACCGGGGGTGAACGACGGGAAGTTCTCCTCGTGGAACAGGGCGAGCAGGCCGGCGCCGGCCACCAGACTGGTGAGCGCGCGCGCCCGGTACGGGCTGTACACGGCGGCGCTGTAGGCGGCGACCGCGCAGGAGAGGAACGTGTACAGGGTCGGATCCCCGCCGCCCAGGTGCTGGTTGAAAAGCAGGCTCGCGCAGGTCACGGCCCAGAACGCGGCCAGCGGATACCGCCGGCGCACCACCAGAGGCAGCGCGGTCAGCACCGCCAGGACCAACAGCCAGGGCTGGGCGGCTTCGAGGTGCTGCGCCACACCCACCGGCGGGAACGGAGCTTCCGGCACGGGCGGTGGCGTCGGCAGCGATGGTGGCGCCAGTGGTGGCGTCGGCAGCGATGGTGGCACCGGCGGTGGCGTCGGCATCAGAAGCGGCGGAACCGGCGCGTCGCCGCTGCCCTGTCGCACGACCGTACCCACCGTGCAGGCGGCGAGGACTACGGCGAGGATCGCGTCGGCGGCCCACATCCAGCGGGACGGACGGGGCAGGGGGTTCAGGCGCCGCAGCGCCTCGACACCTGCCCTCCACCGCTCCACGATCTCTGCTCGAACAGGCCCGCCCATGCGCTCAGTGTGGCAAGCCCCGGCCCCGGCCACATCACTCCCGCTGCCGACGGGTTCTACATCCCCCGCCTACATCGCAGGGATGACACGACCGGCGGGTCATCCGGTGACGGCAGTTCGTCTCGGCTTCGCAGGCGACGCGCCGGGCGGGGACCGGCGCCTACCTTCGGGCCGAACCGTCAACGACCGCCCTGTGGAGGCACCGTGACAGCGACCGCGCCCGTCATCGACATCCGCGATGTGACCAGGACGTACGGGCAGGGACCGCCGGCTCTCGCCGAGGTGACTCTGAGCGTGCGCGCCGGGGAGGCACTCGCCGTGCTGGGGCCGTCCGGCAGCGGCAAGTCGACGCTGCTCAATCTGATCGCCGGGCTCGACCGTCCGAACGCGGGCAGCGTCACGGTCGCCGGACTGCGGGTGGACGGGCTGAGCGAGGCCGGGTCGGCCCGGTACCGGCGGGCGACGATCGGCATGGTCTTCCAGTTCTTCAACCTGCTGGACGACCTGACGGTCACCGACAACGTGCTGCTGCCCGCCCAGTTGGCGGGCGTGCACCGGGCCGAGGCCCGCAGGCGCGCCGCCGGTCTGCTGGAGTACCTCCGCATCGACCGGCACGCCGCCGCCTACCCCGGCAGGCTGTCCGGCGGGGAGCGTCAGCGGGTGGCGGTCGCCCGGGCCCTGATGAACCGTCCGGCGCTGCTGCTGGCCGACGAGCCCACGGGCGCGCTGGACTCCGCCTCCGGCGAGGACGTACGGGAGCTGCTGACCGAACTCAACGCGGAAGGGCAGACGATCATCCTGGTCACCCACGATCTGGGCCTCGCCGAGTCCTGCGCGACCCGGACCGTCGAGCTGGTCGACGGCCGGATCGTGCGGGACACGACGCACGCGACTGCGGTGGCCCGATGAGCGCCCTCGCCCGGAGGAAGGGCGCCCTCGGCCGGGTCGTACGCGCCGGAGTGGGGCGGCGACGCGTCCAGACCGCGGTGATGATCCTGACCACCCTCATGTCCGTCACCGCGGCGGTGCTCGCCGCCGGACTGCTCGTCGCGTCCCGGGCGCCCTTCGACCACGCCTTCGCCGAGCAGGACGGCGCCCATCTGACCGCCCAGTTCGACGGGGCGAAGGTGACGGCCTCACAGCTCGCGGCAACGGCCCGCGCGTCCGACGTGACGGCCGCGGCCGGGCCCTTCCCGGTCCTTTCGGTACGCCCGCGCACGGCGTCGGACTCGGGCCCGCTGCCGGCCGGTGTCGATCTGCCGCCGCTGACCGTCGTCGGCCGGGCGGATGCCGCGGGCGGCGTCGACAGGGTCAGTCTCGTCACCGGCTCCTGGGCCACCCGCCCCGGTCAGATCGTGGTGGCCTACGACGAGGTGCCCGTGGAGCCGGGCGGGCGGCTGACGCTGCCGACCGCACCGGGCAGCCCCACGCTGACCGTGGTCGGTGTCGCCCGGTCGGTGACCGGCACCGCCGATGCCTGGGTGACTCCCGAGCAGGCCGAGGCGCTGACCACGCCGGGCAGCCCGACCGCGTACGAGATGCTCTACCGCTTCCGCCACGCGGGTACGGACGCCCAGGTGGCCGCCGACCGCGCCGCGATCACCGGGGCGGTGCCGAAGGGCGCGATGAGCGGGTCGCACTCCTATCTGGCCGTCAGGCAACAGGAGACCGCCAACGCGATGGCGTTCGTGCCCTTCCTGGCCGCTTTCGGTGTGCTCGGACTGCTTCTGTCGGTGCTGGTCATCGCCATCGTGGTCAGCGGCGCGGTCGGCGCCGCGACCCGGCGCATCGGCATCCTGAAGTCCCTGGGCTTCACCCCGGCGCAGGTCGTACGGGCCTATGTCGGCCAGGCGCTGATCCCGGCGGCGGTCGGCTGCGCCCTGGGGCTGGGCCTGGGCAACCTGCTGGCCGTTCCGGTGCTCGGTGAGGTCGGCACGGCCTTCGGCGGACCGTCGGCGTCGATTCCCGTGTGGATCGACGTCGTGGTCCCCGCGGCGGCCCTCGCCCTGGTCGCCGGCGCCGCTCTGGTGCCCGCGCTGCGCGCCGGCCGGCTGCGCACCGTGCAGGCGATCAGTGTGGGGCGGACGCCCGGCGCGGGGCGGGGGCACCTGGCCCGTCGGCTGACGGGACGGCTGCCGTTGCCGCGCGCGGTCAGCCTCGGGCTGGCGAACCCCTTCGCCCGCCCGGCGCGTTCGGCGACGACGGCCGCCGCGGTCGCCTTCGGTGCCGCCACCGTCACGTTCGGGGTCGGGCTCGCCCTGACGCTCGGGGCCGTCCAGTCGGGCCGCATGCTCGACTCGGCCGGTTCGGTGGTGGTGGAAACGGGCGGCGGGGGGCCGCCCGGTGCCCAGGCGGTCCACGCGGGCGGTGAGCCCGACCGGCCGAGGGCCGACCCGGCGGAGATCGCCGCCGCGCTCGGTGCGCAGCGGGGGACCAGCCGCTTCTACGGCACGGCCCAGGCCGAAGTCGGCGCGTCGGGGATCGCCGGCGCCACCACGGTGGTGGCGTACCAGGGCGACGCGTCGTGGGCCGCCCCGCGGATGGTCTCGGGGAGCTGGCTCGACGGGCCGGGCCAGGCGGTGGTCACCACCCGGTTCCTGAAGGCCGCCGGAATCCGGGTCGGGGACACGGTGACTCTGCGGGAGCGGGGGCGGCAGACCTCGGTGCGGATCGTCGGCGAGGCGTTCTTCACCCAGGGCGAGGGCATGGAACTCCTCACCGGGACCTCGACCCTCGCCGCACTGGGACTCGACGCGAAGCCGGGCCAGTACAACGTGGAGACGAGACCGGGCACGGATCCGGCGCACTACCTGACCGCGCTCAACGCCGCGTTGGACCCGGTCGGCGCCGTCGCCCTGGCCAACACCGCCAACACGTCGGATGTGATCGTGACGATGAACGCGCTGATCGGGATGCTCACCCTGATGCTCGTCGTGGTCGCGGGCCTGGGCGTGCTCAACACGGTCGTCCTCGACACCCGCGACCGTGTCCACGACCTCGGTGTCCTGAAGGCGCTGGGCATGGGCCCCCGTCAGACCGTGACCATGGTCGTCACCTCGGTCGCCGGAATCGGCCTGCTCGCCGGCGCGGCGGCGGTCCCGGCCGGGGTCGCCCTGCACCGGTACGTCACGCCGCTCATGGGCAACGCCGTCGGCATGACCCTGCCCGCCTCGGACATCGCCGTCTATCACGCACCCCAGCTGGCCGTGCTCGCCCTCGGCGGGCTGCTCATCGCGGTGACGGGCGCGCTGCTGCCGGCCGGCTGGGCAGCCAGGAAGGACACGGCCACGGCGCTGCGCAGCGAGTGAGCGGTGCCCCGGCGCCGTCCATCGGCGAAGGGCGGCGCGGGCCGTGACCACTCGCGTCACATCAGCGCCGCCCGGATGCCGTCCCGCCGAGCGCTGGGGCGGGGAGCGACGTCCGCGTCGGGCCTATTGTCCGGCGGTACGTGTGGTGAGGTCCTCGTCCGTGATGGGGCGGACCACCCGGCAAGGGGTTCCGACCGCGACGCTCATCGGGGGGATGCTCCGGCTGACGACGCTGCCGGCGCCGATGACCGACCCGTATCCGATGCGAACGCCGGGCAGGACCACGGCGTTGCTGCCGATCCACACCTTGTCCTCGATCACGATCGGTTCCGAGAACCGTCCGAAGTCTTCGCGTCGGGAGGGATGCACCGGGTGCCCCGTGGTCGTCAGGGTCACGCTGGGAGCGATCATGACACCGTTGCCTATGCGGATGTCCATGTCGTCGACGAACGTGAGGTTCACGTTCCCGAAGAAGTCGTCGCCGATGTGGACATTGCTGCCGAACCCGGCGTGGAACGGGGGCAGCAGCACCGTGCGTTCACCGACCGAGCCGAAGATCGCGACCAGCAGCGACCGGCGTTTGCCGGCTTCGCCCGGTGGTGTGTGGTTGTACTCGAAGATCTGGTCGGTGCGGCGCCGAGGGGCCTGGAACGCCGCTTCCGACTCGGTGTAGACCAGCCCCTTGGCGATCCGGGCCAGGACTTCTTCCTCCTGCTCACGCGTCACGGCGGAACGTTCCCTTCGTCCGATCCTCGGGCACGGGCCCGGCGCGCCCCCGCTCGACCGCGCGCACCCAGAGGGTACGTGCACTGCCCTTACCGGTCGGGCGAGTTGGGTTCCGGCAGCCAATCGCGGGTCGGGTCGTACTCCAGCCAGCGGTTGCGGTCGGCCTCCGTGATGAAGGCGTTCAGCAGGTCGGGCAGCCGAGGGTGCGCCTCGTGGTCCCGACGCAGCAGGGACCAGGCGTAGAGCGGGGTGGGGTCCATCAGCGGGATCGACCGGATCCCGGGGACCTGGGGAAGCGGTACGTCGGCCGGGATCAGTGTGACGCGGCGTGGATCCGTGAGGATGTCGGTGAGGAAGTGGTCGAGGCCCAGGTTGGGGCCCTCGGCGTGGGCGCGGATGCCGAAGTGCTCGGCGAAGCGGTGCAGGAAGTCGAGCCGGTCCAGGGCACCGGGGGTCCACAGCACGCTGTCCCGCAGCTGTTCGGGCCGCAGGGCGGGCTCGGCGGCCAGCGGATGGTCCGTGCCGAGGATGACGTCCACCGGCTCGAGGCGCACCAGACGGTGCGTCAGTCCGGCGGGCAGGGGCGGATGGACCCGCCCGAAGCCCGCGTCGATGTCACCGTGCAGCAACGCGGCAGCCACCGACCGCACATCGCGACCGTGTCCGAACTCCAGGGACGGTTCACCGATGCGCGCCGCCACCTGGGCCAGTGTCCGGGTCGGGGCGTACAGATGGCCCCATACGTCGACCCGCAGCGGCCGGCGCTCGTCCCGCACCGCCGCCAGGGCCTGGTCCGCGGCGGCCAGTGTCCGGCGGGCCGGTTCCAGGAACCGGCGCCCGGTCTCGGTGAGCAGCACGCCTTGGCCGGTGCGCCGGAACAGCTCGGTGCCGAGCTGGGACTCCAGCCGAGCGATCCGTTTGGACAGGGCCTGTTGGGAGATCGAGAGGGTCTCGGCCGCCCGCCCGAAGTGCAGCTCCCGCGCGGCGAGCACAAAGGCGCGGACATGCGCCAGGTCGAGATCCACGCCCCTCACCATAGGTGACAACCGGTGGTTGTCGGTTTCGCCGTTTTCTTGTTGGCTCGGTCGGGGCCACCACCTGTGTCATGAACCGCATGCAGAGACTGATCCCCACAGGGAATCCGGCGCGTCCGGTCGCGTTCACGGAGGCTGCCCAGCCGGTTCCGGCGCCGGACGAGGCATTGATCAGGGTCGAGGCGTTCGCGCCGAACCGGGGCGAGACGTTCCTCCTGGAACGGCCGAGGCCGGGGCTGCTTCCCGGCAAGGACGTCGCCGGCCTGGTGGTGCAGGCCGCGGCCGACGGCTCCGGACCACACGTCGGCACCCGAGTGGTGGGACACCCGCCGCAGGGCGGCTGGGCCGAGTACGCGGCGGTGCCCACCCACTCGCTCGCGGCCCTCCCCGACGGCATGGGCGCCGTCCAGGCCGCGGCCCTGCCGTTGGCCGGCATCACCGCACTTCGGCTGCTTCGTGCGGCCGGCAGCGTGACGGGCAGGCGGGTCCTGCTGACCGGCGCCTCGGGCGGTGTCGGCCACTACGTCACCGAGCTGGCCGCGGCCGCCGGAGCGGAGGTCACCGTGGTGACCGCCACGCCGTCACGCGGCGAGCGGCTGAGTGAGCTGGGTGCGGCGGCTGTCGTGCACGAGGTGGCCGAAGCGCGGGGCCCGTTCGACGTGGTGCTGGAATCCACCGGTGGCGCCCAGCTGCCCATCGCCCTCTCCAAGTCGGCGCCGGGCGGCACGCTGATCTGGTTCGGCCAGGCCGGCCGTACTCCGGTGACGCTCGACTTCTTCGACCTCCTCGCCGGTCCCGAAGGGGCCACGATCCACCACTTCCACTACGCCGGCGCGCCCTACGGACCCGACCTGACCACCCTGGTGCGCCTGGTGGACGAAGGGCGGCTGCATCCGGAGATCGGCCGCGTCGCCGACTGGGCGCGGACCGCCGACACCCTGGTGGATCTGCGGGAGCGCCGGATACGCGGCAAGGCCGTCCTCACGACGGGGACCCATGTGGCGCAGGGGGCAGAAGGGGCACAAGGGCCACAGACGGCCCAGGTGGCGGTGAGCACACCGGAAACGGCGGGCACCGCACGATGACCGCAGCCGAATTCGCCGCCGCCCAGCTGACCCGCGCCACGGGAGCCGGCCTCGACCCTCACGAGTACGAGCGCGTCACCAGTGAACTCACGACCGTGGACGGCTGGGGCGAGGCGTTCGTCCGCACCGCCCGGCAGTACGTCACCCGGGCCGAGCAGGCTGCCTCCCCCCTGTCCGCGGGCGAGCACTATCAAGTGGCGGCACGCTGGTTCCACATCGCCACGCTCGCACCTCACCAGGACCAGGCCCTGGCCGCGGCCGAGGCGGACCGTGCCATGGGCAGCGCGCTGGCCCTCCTGGAACCCGGCGCCCGCAGGATCGACGGGCCGGCCTTCACCGGCTGGCTGCGCGGCCCGGCCGACGCGCCGGCCACGGTGGTCGTCGTCCCCGGCCTGGACTCCGGGAAGGAGGAGTTCCACGCCGTCACCTCGGCCCTGCTGCGCCGAGGCCTGGCCGTGTTCGCGATGGACGGCCCCGGCCAGGGCGCACTCGCGGCCACCACCACCGCGCGACCCGACTACCACCAGGTGACGGGCCAGGTCATCGACGCGCTCGGTGTCGACCGGGTCGGGCTCATCGGGCTGAGCCTGGGCGGCTACTACGTCGCGGAGAGCGCCGCCCACGAACCGCGCGTGGCTGCCGCCGTCACCGTCAGCGGTCCCTTCCGTCTCGACTGGGACGCCGCCCCGCCCGTCGTGCGCGACATCCTCACCGACCGCGCCGGAGGAGCCGAGCCGGCCCGCGACTTCGTACGCCACATCGACCTGTCCGCCGCGGCACCGCGGATCACCTGCCCCCTCCTGGTGGTGGACGGCGGCCGCGATGTCATCCCCGGTGTGACCAACGGAGAGCAGCTGGCCCTCCTGGCGCCGCGCGGCGCGTACCTGTTCGTCCCGCACGGCGATCACCTCCTCGGCAACGCCCGGCCCGACTGGCTGCCCACCGCCGCCGACTGGCTGTGCGGAGCGCTCACCTGAACCGGCGACTCCGTCAGCGACGGCCGCCTCGTGACCGCGATCCCACCCCGGTCACCCGCTCCGCCGGTCCTCCGCCGTCCACGGCCGCAGCTTGTCGGGGTCGAGTACCGCCCAGACGACAGGGCGGCGCGTGAAGAAGGCGTGGAAGAGGTGGCCGTTCCGTGACCGTTGATCAATGCTGAGCGCCGACGGGACCCGCGGGGCTGGGGCCAACGCACCGCCCACACGGCCGATGAGTTCTCGCGCCGCCCGCAGTCATAGAGGACGTTGAACCCGTTGAGCACCGGACACCGAGAACGAGGACCCTGCCATGCGCACTCTGATCAGCACCGCCTTCATCTCCCTCGACGGCGTCGTGGACTCGCCCGGCGGTGAGGCCGGCTACCGGAACGCGGGGTGGACCTTCAAGGACGTCGAGTTCCTCCCGGAGGCGTTCGAGATCAAGGGCCGGGAGCAGCAGGAAGCCACCGCGATGCTGCTGGGCCGGGTCAGCTACCAGGCGTTCAGCCCGGTGTGGCCGGACATGGAGGACTTCGCCGACTACAAGGCGATGCCGAAGTACGTCGTCTCCACCACCCTCACCGAGGACGACCTGGTGTCGAACTGGGGCGAGACCACGATCCTGCGGTCGCTCGACGAGGTCGCCGCGCTGAAGGAGACCGAGGGCGGCCCGATCATCGTCCACGGCAGCGCCGCCCTGAACCACGGCCTGTCGGACGCCGGCCTGATCGACCGTTACCACCTGCTCGTCTTCCCGCTCCTGCTCGGCGCCGGCAAGCGCCTGTTCAGCGACACGGACAAGGACACCCAGAAGCTGAAGCTGGTCGAGCACGAGGCCTACGCCAACGGCCTCCAGAAGCAGGTCTTCGACGTCGTCCGCTGACGTCCGCCACTACCGGAAGACAAGCGCAACATTCGCCATCTCACCGAGGACGCGGTGCCCTCCGCGGGGGACCGTGCGGCGCACGCCGGGCGCCGCGTCCTCCGAGGTGGAACGCCGGATGATCGATTCGACGAATGTTTCGGATCCGGCACCGAAACTATTGACAGTTGACACGAGCACACCAACACTGCACCACCATGAATCCCACACACCGCTTACGGCGGTTCCTCGGTCGGGTCTGTGCGGTCGTGCTCGTCGTCGGGGCGACGGTGGCCCTGCCCGGCACGGCGCACGCCGACACGGTCGTCACCACGAACCAGACCGGCACCAACAACGGCTACTACTACTCGTTCTGGACGGACGCGCCGGGGACGGTCTCGATGACCCTGGCGTCCGGCGGGAAGTACAGCACCTCCTGGCGCAACACCGGGAACTTCGTCGCCGGCAAGGGCTGGAACAACGGCGGGCGCAGGAGCGTGACCTACTCGGGCACCTTCAACCCGTCCGGCAACGCCTACCTCGCGCTCTACGGGTGGACGTCGAACCCGCTCGTCGAGTACTACGTCGTCGACAACTGGGGCACCTACCGCCCGACAGGAACGTACAAGGGCACGGTCACCAGCGACGGCGGCACGTACGACATCTACAAGACGACGCGATACAACGCCCCGTCCGTCGAGGGGCAGCGCACCTTCGACCAGTACTGGAGCGTGCGGCAGCAGAAGCGGACGGGCGGGACCATCACCACCGGCAACCACTTCGACGCCTGGGCTCGCGCGGGCATGCCCCTCGGCAACTTCAAGTACTACATGATCATGGCGACCGAGGGGTACCGAAGCAGCGGCAACTCCACCATCACGGTGCAACCATGACCTTGCGCCGCTCACTGTTCGCCCGGCTGGCCGTCCTCGTGACGGCCGCCGCGGGCACCCTCACCGTGAACACCGCCGCCCCGGCCCAGGCCGCCGCCTGCTCCGGGTACGTCGGGCTCACCTTCGACGACGGCCCCTCCGGCAACACGCCCGCCCTGCTCAACGCGCTGCGGCAGAACGGGCTGCGGGCCACCATGTTCAACCAGGGCCAGTACGCCGCCGCGAACCCCTCCCAGGTCCGGGCCCAGGTGAGCGCCGGCATGTGGGTCGGCAACCACAGCTACACCCATCCGCACCTCACCCGGCTCGGCCAGTCGCAGATCGACTCGGAGCTCTCGCGGACCCAGCAGGCCGTGGCGAACGCGGGCGGCGGCACCCCGAAACTGTTCCGGCCGCCGTACGGCGAGACCAACTCGACCGTGAAGTCGGTCGCGGCCCGGTACGGCCTGACCCAGATCATCTGGGACGTCGACTCGCAGGACTGGAACGGCGCGAGCACCGACGCGATCGTGCAGGCCGCCGCCCGGCTGACCAACGGTCAGGTCATCCTGATGCACGACTGGTCCGCCAACACGCTCGCGGCGATCCCGCGCGTCGCGCGGGGGTTGGCGGGCCGCGGCCTGTGTGCGGGCATGATCTCGCCGCAGACCGGCCGCGCGGTGGCCCCGGGCTGAGTCCGCCACACATGGGATCCAGTCGGGTTCCCTTCAGTTCGGTTCAACCATTCATCTTGTTTCCGAGAATTGGTGGCTCCTATCATCAGCACGTCGGAGATCCAGCACCTGCGCCGGACAGGAGTCCCGCATGCGCACCATCCGCCGTGTCCTGATGCCCCTGCTCGTCGCGACGGGTCTGGTCCTCGGCGTGCTGGCGGCCGGGCCGCCCGCCGTGGCAGCGGGGAGCGCCCGGCCCTGGACGATTCCCGCCCTGAAGCAGTGGACGTCGTCCTCGTCGGGCGCGTTCGCCGCCGACGCCTCGACCCGCGTGGTGAGCGCCGAGCCCGCCCTCGCCGCCACCGCCCACACCTTCGCCACCGACCTCGGCGCCCTGCTCGGCCGCGACATCGATGTCGTCCGGGGCCCCGCCCGGCCGCACGACGTCGTCCTGCGCACCGATCCGTCCGTGCGACCGATGGCCGAGGGTTACCGCCTGGACGTCGCCACCACCACCGTGATCAGCGGCGCCACCGGCACCGGGGTGTTCTGGGGCACCCGCTCCGTGCTCCAGATGCTCGCGCAGGGCCGTACGCTCCCGGCCGGCACCGGCAAGGACTGGCCGGACTACCCGTACCGGGGCATCTCCCTCTGCAACTGCGCGAAGTTCTTCTCGGTGCCCTGGCTGGTCCGGCTCATCAAGGACATGTCGTACCTCAAGTACAACCAGCTGCACCTGGAGATGCGGATCGCCAGTACGGCGCACCCGGAGAACAACTCCCTTACCGACCCGGTGTACTCGCCCGCGCAGGTGCGTCAGATCGTCAGCGCCGGGCAGCGCTACCACGTACAGGTCGTCCAACAGGTCGGTACACCCGGCCACATGGACTACTACCTCGCCGCCCACCCGGAGCTGCGGGCCGTCGACGCCTCCGGGGCCGCCAACCCGTCGAACCTCGACATGGCCGACCCGGCGGCGCTGCCCTACGTCAGGTCCCTCCTCGACGAGCAGATGCCGCAGTTCCCGGGCGGCGTCTGGTACGGCGGCGGTGACGAGTACCTGAGCTCCGCGGCCGGTTACGAGCAGTACCCGTCGCTGGTCAAGTGGGCCCACCAGCAGGCCGGTTCGGACGCTCCGGCCGCCGACTCCTGGGTGCTGTGGCAGAACCGGATCCACGACTACGTCGCGAGCCAGGGCCGCACCCTGCACGTCTGGAACGACCAGCTGTACGAAGGCATGCCCACCAAGCTCGACCCGGGTGTCGTCGTCGACTACTGGATCCACCAGGACGGCCGGACCACGCCCGCCGAGATCGCCGCCAACGGCAACGACCTCGTCAACGTCTCCGACTCCCTGTACTACGCCAGCGGCGGGCCGCCCGACGCCCAGTGGATCTACGAGACGTTCACGCCCTCCCTGTTCAGCGGCGGCCTCACCCTGCCCGCCGACGACCCCCATCTGCTGGGTTCCGCCATGGGCGTGTGGCCGGCCGCCTACGGGGACACCCAACACTCCGTCGAGCAGGGCCTGTTCGGGCCGCTGCGTGCCCTCGCCCAGAAGAACTGGGGTGGCACCCCGCTCGTGTCGTCGTACGCGGACTTCCAGCCCGTCGAGCAGGCGATCGGCCACGCCCCCGGCTACGACACCGCGGGCACCCTCCCCGGGGACCGCGTGTACACCCTGCGGGCGGGCAACGGCTCCTACGCCGTCGCCACCGGGTCCGGGAACCGTACGGGCTCGCTCGTCACCGCGGCCGGCGCGGGTACGGCCGGGGGCTGGCTGCTGAAGGAGGACGCCGACGGCGTGTACACCCTGCGCGCGCAGGCGGACGGACGTTGCGCCGAGGTGTCCGGCCAGTCGTACGCGCAGAACGTCCGCATCGTCACGGCGGACTGCGTCGCCGACTCGGACGCCCAGAAGTGGCTCGCCGAACCGACTTCCGGCGGGCTGGTCCTGCGCTCCGCCCTCAGCGGGCGCGTGCTCACCGCGCCCTCCGGCGGGGCGGGAACGGCGCTCGTCCAGCGGTACGACACCGGCGCCGCGGGCCAGCGGTGGACGGTGGCGCCGGCTGCCTCCCAGCTGACGGGTGCTCTGGCCGTCGGCGCCCCGGTCGTCCCCGCCGGCGGACAGACCGGTGTCACCGTGTCGCTCACCAACCACGGCAGCCGCCCCGTCGCCCTGCCGGACGTCTCGCTCCACACCCCCGACGGCTGGACGGCCGAGCCCCAGGGCACGCCGCCGGCCCGGCTGGACGCGGGCGCCACCGCCACCCTGAAGTGGACCGCGACGGCCCCGCGGGACGCCGCCACCGGCTTCGCCCCACTGCGCGCGGTGTCCGCCACGGAGGGCGCCACCGGCTCGGTGATGACCACGGCCGCCGGTCTGAAGGGAGCCACCGCGTTCGACGCCGACTTCGTCTCCGGCACGGTCACCCCGATCGACCTGGCCACCGGCACCGCGCAGGACGCCGTCACCGTCGGCAAACTGCCCGGCACGATCGTGGCCGACCCCTCGGGTACGACCCTGTACGTCGCCAACCAGGGCTCGGCGTCGGTCAGCGTCATCGACACCGCCACCCGCAAGGTCACCGCCACCGTGCCGGTGGGCACCACCCCGGCGGGGCTGGCGCTGTCGCCGGACGGCAAGACCCTGTGGGTCTCGGCCTACAGCGACAACGCCGTGCAGCCGGTCGACCTGGCCACCCTGACGGCGGGCCCGGAGATCCCCGTCGGCGCCGGACCCGAGAACCTGGCCGTCGGCCCGGACGGCGGCACCCTGTGGGTCGCCTGCCGCACCGGCAACCAGGTCGTCCCCGTGGACACCGCCGCCCGTACGGCGGGCACCGCGGTGCCGGTGGCGAACAGCCCCTTCGGCATCGCCGTCAGCCAGGACGGCGGCACGGTGTACGTGGGCCAGCAGACGGCGAAGACGGTCCTGCCGATCGACACCGCCACGCACACCCCGGGCGCCCCGATCGGCGTCGGCGGATCCCCCTTCGGGCTGACCGTCAGCCCGGACGGCAGGACCCTCGCCGTGGGCGTGAACGACACCTACACCGCCGCCTTCGTCGACCTCGCGACCGGCAAGGTCCGCGGCAGCGTCCTGCTGGGCCAGCAGCCCACCCAGATCGCCTACACCCCGGACGGGACGGTGGCGTACGCGGCCGTGGGCGCCGACGGGACCGTGGTGCCGATCCTGACGGCGACCGGTGAGACGGGACCGCCCGTCCGGGTCGGCAGCTATCCGATCGGCGTGGTGGTGGTCCCGTAGAACCTCGCGGGTCTCACTTCTTCCCGGACGTCAGGTCACGGAGGGGATCGTTCGGGTCGGGCGGGATCGTGTCGTCCGGTACGGCTTCGGGGGCGTCCCGCACGGCCTGGAGTGTCAGGTAGGTGACGGCGCTGACCAGGTCACCGTCGCCCGGGCCCCCCAGGGTCGTGTTCCTCTCCTCCAGGGGCAGCGCGGTCTTCGGGTCGACGACGAGCCGGCTGCGGAGGTCCTCACCGTCGTACTCGATCGCCACCCCGGCCCGGCCGGCACTGTCGCGCACGGGGCCGACGAGACGGAGGTAGGGCAGCCCGGCCAGCACGTCGTAGAGCGCGGAGCGCAGTTCGGGGCTCACGGGGGACCTGAGCAGGGTGATGATGCCGTTGAAGACCGCCTCCTGCTCGGGTGTGTCCGGATTGCCGCTGTAGAGGTACGCCTTGAGGGCGCGGGGTTCGGTCGGCAGCTCGCGCAGGTCGTCCCAGTCGATCATCATGCCGGCGACCTGCCACCCCATCTGGGCGTCAGGCCCCTTCCCCGCCGGCGTCAGCGCGTACTGCCCGTTCCAGGCCCGGCTGATCATTCCCTCCCGGCACAGCCAGATCGTGCCCACGTCCGAGCCGTCCTTCCCGCCCCCCTTCCTCACGGGCACGGGCCTCCCCCAGGGCCGGGGCGAGTCGTCGGCGCCGGAGGTCATCTTCTGGCGCACCTTCCAGTAGGGGGCGTCGGTGGCCTTCGCGTCGGCGGCGGTGCCCGCGACCTCGTGCAGGAAGGACGCCGCGCCCGCGCTGGCCGCGGGGGGCGTGTCGCCGAACGGGACGGCCGGAACGGCCACCGCCCCGGCGACGACGGCCGCGACGGCGACGGAGAGGAGGACGCGGCTGCGGCGGGTACGGCCGAAGGGGCGCCAGGACAGGAGCCGGGTCCTGGGCGAGGCCCGGTCGGCGCCCACCCGCGCGCCGACCCCCACGCCGGCGCCGGGATCCACGCCCACACCCGCGCTCACGCCCGCACCGTCGGAAGCAGCGGCCAGCCGTACGGCGGCCAGCGCCGCGGCGACCACGGCGGTGTCGGGCGGGGCGACCTCACCGGCGGCGACCAGACGGTCCGCGCCGGGGAAGCCGAGAACCTCGTGCTCGCTCATGCGAAGTCTCCTGTCGAACGCAGTACGGGGGAGGGCGAGGGCCGTGCGGTGTCGAGCGCCTCGCGCAGACGGCCGCGCGCCCGGTGCAGTCGGGAGCGCGCGGTGCCGGGGGGTATGCCGAGCACGGCGGCGGCCTCGGTCGGGGTGAGCTGCTCCCAGGCGACGAGCAGCAACAGCTCCCGCTCCACGTGCGGGAGTTCGGCCAGGGTGCGGCGTACCAGCGGGGCGAGCGCGGCGGCGTCGAGCCGCTGATCCACCGCGTGCCACGGGTCGTTCTCGGCCGGTCCGCGCCCAGGCGGCTCGGGTTCCGTCCTGGATCGCTCCCGAGCGGTGCGCCGCCAGTGCGTGGCCAGCACGTTTCTGGCCACACCGAACAGCCAGGTGCGGACGGTGCCGCGGGCCTGGTCGAAGGTGCGGCGGCTCGCGTAGGCCTGGAGCCAGACCTCGGAGAGCAGATCGTCGGCGGCGGTGGGCGCCCGGCGCGTCAAATACCCGTGCAGCGCCACCGAGTGACGGGTGACCAGCGTCTCGAACGCCGCCGGGTCACGGGCCGAGCGGGCCAGCAGATCGCCCTCGTCCGGCACATCGCCGTCCGCCTCCGGCCGCCGTAACGGTTCCTGTGTCATGAGTCCCCTTCAGTCCCCATCCGTGACCGAACGAGACGGCCACACCCTCTACTTGGCGACCGGGAGCCCGGGCGTTCGCGACGGGTCGGGGCGAGGGTGTGAAACTGGCCGCCCACAGTCGCGGCGGCGTCACCGCGACCGCCGCGGCCGACGCGCGGCCACCAACCGCGTACATGCAAGGCGTCGGGCCAGGCCCTGGACACAGGCAGGTTTGTGTCGCAGCCGCCGGCCATGGACCGGGCCGCCGATGACGCTACGGCGCGCTCCCTTGCGTCCCAGTGCCATGGCACCTCTTCGGCAGGGGGAGGCCGGCGTATGTGCCCCCGTGTCGTTCCGGTTTCCGGGGCGCGATGTCTGGTCAGCGGCCCGTCGCCAGCAGGCCGTTGACCACCAGGGACGCCAGGGACTCGGCCGTGGCCGCCTGCTGTTGCGGGGAGGTGGGCTCGGGCCTGCCGAGGCGGCGGGCCAGGGGCATGTCGAGCATGCCCGAGACAGGGGGGATGACGGCGAAGAACAGGATGTCGACCGGGACGGGGGCCATGCGCCCGTCGGCGACGAGTGCGTCGATGCAGGTGGCCATGGTCTGCAGGGTGGGGGCGATGTAGTGCTCGTACAGGTACTCCAACCGCTCGGTGTCCCGGTTGAGTTCGCCGACGAGGAGCCGGGCGACCAGCGGGGCGTCCGCCGCGGTGCGGTAGAAGCCCGTGATGATCTGCCGTAGCCGCTCGGCTTCGTCGAGGGAGGGGTCGACGTAAGGAAGGCGGGCCAGTTGCGCGCCCAGGGCGTCGTCGACCACCGCGCGCCAGAAGGCGGCCTTGGACCCGTAGCGGTCGTTGATGAAGTTGTGGCTGACACCCAGGCGGCGGGCCAGCTCGCGCGCGGAGGCGTGGTCGTAGCCCAGCTCGGCGAAGGCCTCAAGGCCGCGCAGCAGGATGCTCTCCTCCTCGGGCACCGCGGGGGTGCCCGAGCCGGGGCGCCCGGGCCGTCGGGCGGACTCGGTTCGCGCTCCCATCCCTGCCTCCTCATTCACCGGTGGCCTCCTCGATCGCCGGACACCTGCCGACCAGCTTACTTGACACCTGTCAGACGACGACTAATCTGACAGGTGTCAGAGGTGCGGCCGACAGCCGCCGGAGAACGTGACGAGCTCCATCGACGCAGCCGTCCCGGCCCCGTACAGCCCGACCTCACGGATCCCCCCGCCCCACCCCTCAGGAGCCTTCGTCATGCCCACACCCGCAGCCGATCCCTCGGTCGACTCCCCCGACACGGAGGTCACGCCCCTGCCGCCCGGCCAGGCGCCGGCCCGCCACCGCTGGTGGATCCTCGCCGTCATCGGCGTGGCCCAGCTCATGGTCGTGCTGGACGCGACCATCGTGAACATCGCGCTGCCCTCGGCCCAGAAGGACCTCGGCTTCTCCGACGGCGACCGGCAGTGGGTCGTGACCGCCTACGCGCTCGCCTTCGGCAGCCTGCTCCTCCTCGGCGGACGCACAGCCGACCTGTTCGGCCGCAAGATGACCTTCCTCGTCGGCCTGGTCGGCTTCGCCGGGGCCTCCGCCGTCGGCGGCGCCGCCACCAGCTTCGAGATGCTCATCGTCGCGCGGGCCGGGCAGGGACTGTTCGGTGCGCTGCTCGCACCGGCCGCCCTCTCCCTGCTCACCGTGACCTTCACCGACGCCAGGGAACGCGCCAAGGCCTTCGGCGTCTACGGCGCCATCGCCGGCGCCGGCGGCGCGATCGGGCTGCTGCTCGGCGGTGTACTGACCGAGTACTTCGACTGGCGCTGGACCCTCTTCGTCAACCTCGCCTTCGCCGTGGTCGCCATCGCCGGCGGTGTCCTGCTGCTCCAGCGCAGCGTCCGGGACAAGTCCGCCACGATCGACATCCCCGGCGCCGTCCTCGTCGGCGGCGGCCTGTTCTGCCTGGTCTACGGCTTCTCCAACGCCGAGAGCCACGACTGGGACTCCGTCGCCACCTGGGGTTTCCTGCTCGCCGGCGCCGTCCTGCTCACCGCGTTCACCTGGTGGCAGACCCGCACCACCCATCCCCTCCTGCCCCTGCGGATCCTGCTCGACCGCAACCGCGGCGCCTCCTACATCGCCATCCTGATCACCGGCGCCGGAATGTTCGGGGTCTTCCTCTTCCTCACCTACTACCTGCAGCAGAGCCTCGGCTACACGCCCATCAAGACCGGGCTGGCGTTCCTGCCCATGGTCGCCGGACTCATGCTGGCCTCCACGCTCGCCTCGACCGTACTGATCCCCCGCCTCGGCCCCAAGCCGGTCGTCCCGCTGGGCATGGGCCTCGCCGCGGCCGCCATGGTGTGGCTGACCAACCTCGACCTGACCAGCGGCTACGCCACCGACATCCTGCCCCCGCTCGTCGCGGCGGGCCTCGGACTCGGCCTGGTGATGGCGCCGGGCATGAGCCTGGCCACCGCCGGCGTGCGCGCCGAGGACTCCGGTGTCGCCTCCGCCGCCGTCAACACCATGCAACAGGTCGGCGGCTCCCTCGGTACGGCCCTGCTCAACGCCCTCTCCACCAGCGCCGCCGCCGACTACCTCGTCGGCAGGAACCCCAAGGACCCCGCCGTCCTCGCCCACGCCGGCCTCGAGGCCTACTCCACCGCCTACTGGTGGTCGGCCGCCTTCTTCGCCGCCGGCCTCGTCGTCAGCGCCCTCCTCTACCGCCGCGGCGCCCCGGCCACCGACCCGGACGCGGCGCCCGTGGTCCACATGTGAGCCCCCGTCAGCAGCGGCCCCAGTCCGTGCGGCTCCAGTTCCGGCCCAAGGGCGGCAACACCTACAGCACCGTCAAGACCGTGAAGAGCGACACAACGGGCAAGCTGAAGGCGAACTTCACGGCCGCCGCCGACGGTTACTGGCGCTGGCACTTCGCCGGCACCTCCACGACTCCGGCCGTCACGACCGCGGGCGACTTCGTCGACGTGCGCTGAGTTCACCCACGGCAAGAGCATCGACTCGCCGGGACTCAAAAGTCGACGACCGGTTCGCCGCACGTCTGAAATGCTGGGCGCGTGTCCCGTGAGGTGAGTTTCGAGGCCGGCCTGTACCGGGGCACGGCGGAGTTCTACGACCGCTTCCGACTTCCGTACCCCGACGCCATGACCGCCGACCTCGTCCGCAGGGCAGCGCCCTCGGGACACGGCTGCCTGCTCGATCTGGCCTGTGGCACGGGCCAGTTGACGTTTCCCCTTCTGGGCCGGTTCACCGAGGTGTGGGCCGTGGACGCCGAACCCGACATGACGCAACTGGTCCGCGCCAAGGCGGTGGCCGCCGACGCACCCGGCATCCGGGCGGTCACCGCCGAGGCCGAGGAACTGCGCGCCGAGGCGTCGGCCTTCGAGCTGATCGTCATCGGCAACGCCTTCCACCGCCTGGACCGCGCCCTGGTCGCCCGACGCGCCTACACATGGCTGGAGCCGGGCGGCCACCTCGCCCTCTGCTGGTCGAACTCCCCCTGGGTCTGTGACCAGGACTGGCAGCGGGCCCTCGACGCCCTGCTCCGCACCTGGCAGACCCGGCTCGACGCGGCCACCCGGGTGCCGGCCGGCTGGAACCGGCCGAGGCGAGAGACCCCCGACCACCAGGTCCTGGCCCAGGCCGGTTTCGAGTTAGCCGGACGGCACGAGTTCTCCGTGGACCACCACTGGACGATCCCGGAACTGGCAGGCCACATCCGGTCCACGTCCTTCCTCCCACCCCCGGTCCTGGCCGAGCACGCCACCGCCTTCGACACCACCCTGACCGCCGAGCTGAGCCGCCACTCCCCTCTCACCGAGACGGTCGGCTTCGCCTACGACCTGTTCCGCAAGCCGACTGCCGAGGCCGCCCATGAGTGACGACGGACCGCTGCGAGGACGGCTTGGGGACGCTCGCGGTGAATGTCCCCTGTTGCGGTACGGCGGCCTCGCTGGACGTCCTGGCCACGACTGGCGCTGTGGCTTCGCGCGCGGCCATGGAGCGGTGCGGGCGGTCAGGTCGCTGCCGTGGTGAGGCGACGGCGGTAGCGCACGCCAGGGCGGCCGACGAGGGTGATGTTCTCGACGAAGGTGAACCGGTTGCGTTCGAGTACGGTCCTGGACGCCGGGTTGTCGAGGTGCGCGACCGCGGTGAGCTCGGAGAGCCCGTACACGTCAGCGGCCAACCGACACACCTCACGCACCGCGGCCGTGGCAACACCCTTGCCCGCGGCACGCTCCCCAATCCGATAGCCGAGCTCGGCGACACCGTCCTCCACGTCGACGAGATTCACGCGGCCGATGAGGTTCCCCATGTCATCCACGACGACGTGAAAGTGACACACCCCCGCGTCCTGCTCCGCGAGCCGGTCCCGAAGCTGAGCCCCGAACTCCGCGAAGTAGGCGTCCCCTCGATCTGACACAAAGCCCGCGAAATAAGCCCGGTTCTCCCTCTCAAACCCAAGCAACGCCTCCTCATGCCCCACCGTAAGCCGCTCCAACAACACCCCAGCCACAATCCATCCCCCTCCCCACATGGTGTCCGCCCGAGGATAGGCATGCCATCCCCGTTCGTCTCTCCGGATTTTCTCGTTTGGAGAGGTCGGGTGAGTCAGTGTGCCGGGGTGCGGTGGGGTGGTGTTCGGGGGGCTGGGGAGGGAGGTAGGGGGTGTGCGCCGTGACGACACACCGGGTCGGGCGGGGGTTCGGGGTGAGGGGGGCGCCTAGAGTCGGGAATGTGGATGGGCGGCTGGTGGGTGATGTGCTTGCTGTGGGGGCGCGGTTTTCGCTTGCGCTGTCGGGTGGGGGTGGGATGTGGGCCCATGGGCTGGCGCCGCGGGTGGATCCGGCGGTGGAGGTCGCGACGGACAGTGCGGTGGGGATGGCGGAGGTCGTCGAGGCGGTTCGGGGTGGGCTCCGTGAGATGGGCTGGCATGTAGGGGTCATGAGTGTCGAGGCGTTGGCCGGGCGGCTGGCCGTCGGTGAGCCTGCCACCGGTGAGTCGGTCGAGGTGAACCTGCTGAAGGAAGTGCTGTGGCGGGAGCCGGTTCGGACCGGCCGAGGGGTCGCCGTCGCGCTGGAGGATCTCGTGGGGATCCGGGTGCGGGACCTCGTCGACGGGGGGCTGGCGCGGGAGCTGGTCGACGTGCGGGCCGGTGCCGAGTACTGGACGCGTCCGGAGCTGGAGGAGCTGGGGCGTCGGCACGCGCGTGACCTCTTCGACCTCGCCGACCTGCAGAGCCGCCTCGTCGCCGTCGAGCTGATCGACGACCGTCGGTTCGCCGCCCTCGGCCTCGACGAGCCGGAGACCGTCGCACTCCGGCGATGGGCGCAGGAGTGGGCGGACGACATCGCGGAACGGCTCGTCGAGGGTGAGGCTCCGCCCGAGGACGAGTGAGGCCCCGGCTGGACGCCCCCGTCATTCGGTCAGGTGCTGGGCCGGCACGGACCGTTCGGCGACACGACCCCCCGCCCCACCGACCGGCACCCCCCGCCGCCCCACCGCCGTCAGCGTCACGGTCACCGCGATCGACAGCAGCGCCATCACCGTCACCCCCGTCGCCGGTGAGGTGAGTTGGGCCACCGAACCGGCCAGTGCCGCGCTCACGCCCTGCATGGTCAGCCGGCCGGAGGACTCCAGCCCCAGCGAGTGTCCGCTCAGCTCCGCCGGTGTGAGGGCCACCAGGCGCTCCTGCTGGACCAGGCTCGCCCCGAAGCCGACCGAGGCCAGCGCGGCACACATCGCGGCCACCGGTGTTTGCGGGTGCAGGGCGAAGAAGGTGTACGGGGTGGCCAGGAGGAGGAGCAGGGGGACGGTCAGGCGGGAACGGACCGCCGGGGGGAGCAGCCGGCCGACGATCACGTCACCCGTCAGCATGCCCAGCGCCGCGCACGCGAAGAGCGTGCCCGCGGCCTCGGGGTCGTACGACACGAAGAGGGATTCACAGCCGACGACCAGGCCGTTGGGGAGCCACACACCGAGGTAGACCAGGCGGCGTGGGCGGGAGGACCACAGGAGGGCGTTGGTGCGCCAGGTCGCGGTGACGGAGGGGCGGCCGGTGGCGCGGGGCGGGCGGGCGGTCAGGCCGAGGCGGAGGCCCGCGGCGGAGGCGGCGTACAGCAGGGCGGCCAGCAGCAGGGCGGCGCGCGGGGAGAGGACGGCGACCAGGGCGCCGCCGATCGCGTAACCGGTGATCTGGAGAAGGCCGTTCATCATGTTGAACAGCGAACGTCCCGTCAGATAGCCCTCCGGCGGCAGGATCTCGGTCAGCAGGCCCCAGCGCGCCCCGCCGCCCAGCGCCGCGATCAGGCCCTGGGCCAGGACGACCGCGAACACCGTCCAGAGCGGCAGGCCGGGCAGCGCCAGGACCGCCGTACCCGCCGCGAACGCGCAGGCGATGCCCGCCAGTGTCGCCCGCGGGGGCAGCCGGTCGGCCCCCGACAGCAGGAAGGTCGCGCCCAGCACCTGCGCGAGCGACGGACCGAACATGCTCACCGCCGACAGCAGCGGCGAGTCCGTCGCCCGGTACACGAGCGTGCCGAGCGCCAGCCCGCTCACCGTCTGGGCCGCGGTGTGGCCGGCGGCGGAGAGGAACAGGGGCGTGAACTCGGGGACATGGAAGAGGTCGCGGTAGCTGCGCATACGCGGAGTCTCGGGCGGGTAACCAGCGGTCGTTATTGTTTCGCGGAGAAGCGAAACATCATGTTCCGCAGGAGGAGGGCCATGGGCTGGTGGCAGGTCAACGCCGACACGCTGGCCCGTAGTCGGTTCGTGCTCTCGCCGCTCGCCGAGACCTTCGCGAGTCTGAAGCTGCTGCACGCCGGTGTGGCGTCCCACCCCGGTGAGCGGGTCTGGCTGCACGCCCATCTGCCCGGCTATCGCGCGCGGCTGGCCGCCGACCCGGTCACCGCGCTGCTCGTCCGCGCCGGCCTCGGCAGGGACTGGATCGCCGACTTCCTGACACCGGCGCCCCGGGACGGGGAGAGCTTCGAGGAGGGCGTCGCCCGGGTGCGGGCGGCCCGGCCCGACGAGGCGCGGGCGCATCTGCGGGTCTCCCTCGCCGGGCCGCTGCCCGCCGCGCTGGACCGCGACGACCTCCCCGAGCGGGCGGCGGCCCTCCTCGCGTACGTGTGGGACGAGACCGTACGGCCGTACTGGGAGCGGCGGCGGCGCGTCCTGGAGGCCGATGTCGTCGCGCGGACCGCGCAGGTGAGCCGGGGCGGCTGGGCGGCCGTGCTGGACTCGTTGCGGCCGGGGACGCGCTGGCTGGGCGAGAACCGTTTCCAGGTCAACCTGCACGAGTATCCGCCGCGCGAGATCTCCGGCGCCGAGCTGGTGTTCGTGCCGGTCACCCCCAAGGCCGGCTGGGTGTCGTGGGAGGAGTGGGACCGGTACGCCGTCGTGTACCCCTGCGCGGGCGCCCTCGCCGAGGACCCCGCCCGCCGTCCGGTCCCGGCGAGCCTGGGCGCGCTCCTGGGCCCGGCCCGGGCCGCGGTGCTCGTCCTGCTCGGCTCCCCGATGAGCACGACCCAGCTGGTGGCCGTCACCGGTCAGGGTCTCGGCTCAGTCGGGCGGCATCTGCGGGTCCTGCTGGACGCCGGGCTGGTGGCCAGGCGCCGGGCGGGCCGCTCGGTGCTGTACTCCCGGACGGCGGCGGGCGAGGTCCTGGTGGAGGCGGCGGGGGGCGCGCCCCTTCCGTCGTCCGGCGGCGTTAGCATCCGCTCATGACTACTGACGCCACCCCCTCCACTCCCTCCCCCCTGGACATCGAGATAGGCGCCCTCACGGGCGGCTCCGCCGGGCTCCCGCAGTACGCGGGCAAGGCCGTGCTCATCGTGAACGTGGCCTCCAAGTGCGGTCTGACCCCGCAGTACGCCGGCCTGGAGCGGCTCCAGGAGCGGTACGCGGCGCAGGGCTTCACCGTGCTCGGCGTGCCGTGCAACCAGTTCCTGGGTCAGGAGCCGGGGACGGCCGAGGAGATCGCGGAGTTCTGCTCGGCGACGTACGGCGTGTCCTTCCCGATGACCGAGAAGGTCGACGTGAACGGCGAGGACCGGCACGCGCTGTACGAGCGGCTCGTCGGGTTCGCCGACGCCGAGGGGCACACCGGGGACATCCGGTGGAACTTCGAGAAGTTCCTGATCGGGCGGGACGGCGGTGTGGTCGCCCGGTTCTCCCCGCAGACCGAGCCGGAGTCCGCGGAGCTGGTGGCCGCCGTCGAGGCACAGCTGGCGGGCTGAGCCGCCCGGCTGCGGCCGGTGCGGCGCGCCCGCCCGGTCGTGGCGGGTTGACCTTGCCCCTGGGGCAGGGCGGAGCGTCCTTCTCACCGGGCGAAAGGACCGCCCGGTGACGGAGGATTGCACGGTGGACGCTGAACTGCTCACCATCGGCGCGTTCGCGGCGCGGGCCCGGCTCTCGGCCAAGGCCCTGCGACTGTACGACCGCCTCGGAGTGCTGGCCCCGGCGCACGTCGACGAGGCCAGCGGCTACCGCTACTACCGCTCGGACCAGGTCGAACGAGCCCGCACGGTGGCGCTGCTGCGGCAGCTGGACATGCCGCTCGCGCGGATCGCCGAGGTGGTCGAGGCGGCCGACGGGGCCGAGGCGGCGCACCGGCTCACCGCCTACTGGGCGGATGTCGAGACGCGGCTGGCGGGGCAGCGGACGCTCGCCGAGTACCTCCGTGGACGGTTGTCGGGGAGGAGCTCCGAGATGTACGGGAAGTTCGTGGTCGAGACGGTCGACGTACCCGAGCGGGTGGTGATCACCGAGACCCGGCACACGCTGGCGGACGAGCTTCCGGCGTGGATCGGCGAGTCGCTGGGCCGGCTGGAGGCGGGGGCGCGGGAATGCGGCGGGATCACCGCCCCGCCGTTCGTCGTCTACCACTCCGAGGTGTCCATGGAGAGCGACGGCCCCGCCGAGGCGTGTGTGCCGGTCGCCGACGAGGTGGCGGCACGGGCCTGGGCGGAGCGGCGGGGACGGCACTGGCAGACGAGGGTGCGGGTGGAGCCGGCCCGGCGGCTGGCGTACACCCGGATCACCAAGGCGCAGGTCGCCCATCCGCAGATCCTGGCGGCCTTCGAGGCGGTGGAGGAGTGGCTGAAGGCGGAGGGCGTGACGGTGGACGGCCCCTGCCGGGAGGTGTACTTCGCGGACTGGGACGCGGCGGGGCCCGAGGACCCGGTGTGCGATGTGGCGTTCCCCGTGAAGTGAGGTCCGTGCGGGGCTCGGCGGGCACGAGCCGAGCCCCCTCGGCAAGGACGGCGGGCTAGTCGAGAGGGCTCTGTCGGTACTGCTTCTGAAGATGTACTGCTTCTGAAGTTGTTCGAACTGCGGGTTCTGCGGGTTCAGCGGGTTCTGCGGGTGTTACGGCTTGACCGAGGCCACGAACGCGCTCCACGCGTCGGCCGGGAAGGCCAGCACGGGACCCTGGGGGTCCTTGGAGTCCCGGACGGCGAGCGCCGAGACGGTGGGCGACTTGACTTCGACACACTCGCCGTTCCCGACGGAGTACGAGGACTTGGTCCACTCTTGCGTGGCACCGCGAACAATTGCCATTTCTGCTCCGATGACTTGCCAGTTGTGAGTGCGGTTTCCGCCAGCGTCGTCGTGTCGCTGGCTTGATCGACGCTACTCGGCAACTCCCTCAGGCGGAGCAGTGATTCACTCGGTCGGATGGCATATTCCAATGAGTCTTCCCTTGGGGCTGCCCAAGGTGTAATGTCCGGCGCCTTCCGTCGCGATGCGATCAGCGGGCGTACTCTTTCGCCAAGTCCGCGATGAACTGACGGGTTTGGTCCGCATTCATGGCCTGCGCCCTCAAATGCTCGTACATGACGCTGTAGTTCTGCACATCGGGTGCTTTCTCCAGATACAGGTCACTGGTCACACCCTCGATGTAGACGACGCTGGAGTCCGCCGCGTCCGGGAACTCGAGGATCGCGTACTGACCGTTGAGGCCGGGATGCGCGCCCACGTCGAACGGCAGCACCTGCACGGTGACATGGGGCAGCTGCGAGACCTCGGCGAGGTGCTCCAACTGCTCGCGCATCAGCTGCCGGTTGCCGACGACCCGGCGCAGCGCGGCCTCGTCCAGCACCGCCCACAGGCGCAGCGGGTTCTCCACGGCGGAGACACGTTCCTGCCGGCGCACACGCACCTGGACCCGTTTCTCGATCTCGGTCGTCGGCGTCTCCGGCAGCGCCCCGGTGATGACGGCCTCCGCGTACGCGCGGGTCTGCAACAGGCCCGGCACGACCTGCGGGGCGAACACGCGCAGGCTCGCCGCGTCCGTCTCCAGACCGATGTAGACGCTGTACGGGATGTCTCCGAAGGTGTGCCACCAGCCCTGCTGGCGCGAGTCCTTGGCCATCTGCATCAGGGACTCGATGATGCGGTGGTCCTCGACCTCGTAGACCCCGCACAGGTCGCGCACATCGCGCTGGCTGATGCTGCGGCGGCCGTTCTCGAGGCGGCTGATCTTCGACTGGGAGACCAGCAGCCGCTCGGCGACCTCCTCGGCGGTCATGCCCTTGAGCTCACGGAGCCGACGCAGCTCCTGGCCCAGCCGGCGTCGCCTGACGGTGGGATTGACATTGGACGCCACGGGACGTGCACCTCCGGCTGCGTTCTCCACTTTGCGTATCTGCTGCTGAGCAGACTGCCACCAAGGTGCTTTGTACCGCTGGAAAACGGTCGATACGCGGCCGGTCAACGCTAGTTCGGTGCGCGTCGACCGGATATGTGCGGCGATCTTACGGCAGCCGAGGGGTGGCGGCCCCGAAACATGCGTCCGCGCGGGGCGGTGGGACCGGGCACGTCCGAGGACGTGTGGCCCCACCACCCCGCGCGGGCCGCGGCGGCTCCCGAACGGGTCTTGCTGATGTGCGAGCGCCGGTGTGCGCGGAACTGCGGCTCAGTGGGCCACGACACGCGCCATGGATCCGCGGTGCGGCTGCACCGGAACACCGCGCGCGGGTTCCACGACCGCCCTGGCGCCGGGGGCGGCCTGCCGACCGGCCGGTGCCGGGCGGCGTGGCTGGGCCACCGCACCGTTCTGTACGTCCATCACGGCGTGGGCGACGAGCCCGCCCATGGGGTCGTGCCGGATCAGATCCCGCAACCGGGACCGGGACGAGCGTCCCTCGTTCCCGGGGTACAGGTGTTTGCCGAGACCGACCGCGTGGGCCAGGGCGGCGAGCGCCGCGGTCCGCGGGTCCGGCGGTACGCCGGTACGGATCGCCGAGTCCAGCCGCGCCCTGATCTCGCGGCTGATCGCGGTCTCCGTCGCCTGGTACCGGGTCGTCGGCAGCACCCCGCACATCTGGCCCGCCACGGCATGCACCATGCCGCACCGCTCCAGATGCGAGAGGTAGGTCTGGCGGAGCCCGAGACGCGGCCCGCCGATCCAGTGGACGGCCCGTACGGGAGCGCCACGCCTTCGCAGCAACTCCAACGCGCAGTCCAGTGTTGGATCTCCAGTCGGCCGTGGGGACACCACGGCGATACGATCCCCGTCTGGGGCTATCCGTCCGGCCAGCGCCAGCTCCACTAGCTGTGCTCCGGCCAGACCAAGGTCGAGCGACTGCGGCTGTGCAGTGGTACCCGTGGTCGGGTCCAATGCCAGCAGCAGAAGCTCCTCCGGAATGGTTCTGCGGCTCCTGCCCATCCATGCCTCCCCGCGTGGATGAATGACAGGGTGACCCCTCTCACATTGGTCTGTCGAGGGTGCGTGACCTGTTTGTAAGGGAACCGGTAGGTATGTCGTTCTCGTCTATCGCAGGAGCCAAGTCCTCACACAGGACACTGGTACATGGTTCGGACAGCGCGCTGTGGCGGTGTTCCGGGCGGCGGTTCACGGTTCGGCAGACGCACGGAAGCCGTGCGGCACATGGAGGAGGCATCGGTGGCGGGCGAGTCCCCCGACAGGTCGAAGCAGCGCGAGTCGTCGGCAGAACCGACGTCGGGGAGCGCGGGTCCGGTTCCCGAGGCCAGGCCCAAAGCCCGCGACCCACGCCTTCCGGCAACCCGGGAGGGCGGTACGGACTCCACCTCCCGCGGAGGCGTGGACACGGCGACACGCGTGTTCTCGGTACGGAGGTCCGAGACCGGGGACGTGGAGGAGGCCGAGGACGCCGGTGACGGCACCGCCGAGGACGCCACGGACTCGGTGAAGAGTTCGGGACCGACCGACACCCCTTCCGGGTCCGGCACCGACACGTCGGGGAACGCCCGCCTCCGGGCCGCCGTCGCCGCCTGGGTCCAGTCCGCCGACGACAAGCCGGCCACCGAGCCCGAGCAGGACACCCCGTCCAGCGAAACGGTTACGCAGGGCACCGGGGAGGCGCAGAGCGAGGACGCCGAGACGGCCGAGACGGCCGAGGGGG
Organism: Streptomyces griseus subsp. griseus; assembly: GCF_000720255.1. Taxonomy (GTDB): domain Bacteria; phylum Actinomycetota; class Actinomycetes; order Streptomycetales; family Streptomycetaceae; genus Streptomyces; species Streptomyces griseus_I. The sequence continues at coordinate 81,015 of NZ_JOJE01000002.1, forward strand.
CCGGGCGCGCGGACGTCGAGGCAGACGGGGACGCGCGGGACGCCGAGACGGCTGAAGCGGCTGAGAGGGACGGGCAGGGCGCCGAGGAGGCCGAGGAGGCCTCTACGGGCGCCCAGGGGGGCGAGTCGGCGTCCGCGGGCACCGGGGAGGCCGAACGGGCCTCTGGGGGCGCTCAGGAGGCCGAGGGTGGCACCGAGGCGGCCGAGGACCGGGATGCCGAGGATGCCCAAGGCTCTCCGGTAGCGCAGGATACGGACGAAACGGACGCGCCTGCGGACGAGGCCGAGGAGGTGGCCGACGCCGAGCCGCGCAGCGACGCCGACGCGGACCCCGAGGCTGACGCCGAAGCCGACGCGGGCTCCGACGCCGGCGCCGACGAGGGCACGGACCCGGACGCGGACTCCGACAGCGGCGACGTCCGGCCGAAGTCCGACGCCGACGCCGAAGCCGAAGCCGAAGCCGACGACACGGAAACCCCCGCGAAGCCGGACCCCAGGGTCGGCACGAGCGTCTCCAAGGCCGACGCCGACGCCGACGCCAAGCCCGTGGCGGACCCGAAGACGGACGCCGACGAGGGCGGGGACGAGGACGCCGACGAGTCCGAAGCCGCCGACGGCGAGGAGCGCCCCAGCGGTGACTCCGACGACTCCGAGAAGCCCGGCAAGACCGGCTCGCCCGCCGTCGACCAGCCCACCGCCGTCTTCAAGGCGCCGCGGGTCGGTAAGCGGGAGGTTGATCAGCCGACGACCATGCTGAAGCTCGGCGACGCGGCCACCGCCCGCAGGGGCGGAAAGAAGCCCGACGGCGAGGCCCCCGACAAGGTCGAAGACAAAGTCGAAGACAAGGTCACCGAAGACAAGGCCGTCGAAGACAAGGTCGCCGACAAGCGCACCCCGGACAAGCCCGCCCCCGGCAGGACTCCTGAGGCCGAAGCCGAGCGGACCAGCAAGTTCGTCGCGCTGAAGCCCTTGGACGACCCGTCGACGCGCAAGCCACCGCCGCCGCCCGCGGACGCGACGACCGCGTTGCCCAGGGTCAAGCCGGCGGACGCCACCAGCCCCGTCCCGCAGATCGGCCCGGAGCGGACGACGCAGCAGCCGCTGCCGCCGAAGCCGCCGCTGGATCTGCTCGCGGAGCTGACGAACACCCCGCCGCCCCCGGAGACCCCGCTCAGGACGACCGTCCGCCGGGTGAAGGTCTGGACGCCGATCGTCCTGCTGCTCGCCGTCGTCTTTGCGATCGTGCAGGCCGTACGGCCGCTGCCGTCCCCCAGCCTCGTCCTCACCGCCGAGGAGTCGTACACCTTCAAGGGCGACAAGGTCGCACTGCCGTGGCCGAACGAGGGCCAGGGCTGGATGGACGTCAACGGCATCGGCAACGTCGATGGCTTCGGCGAGCAGAAGCCGGTCGCCATCGGCTCCGTCGCCAAGGCCATGACGGCCTACGTCGTGCTGAAGGACCACCCGCTGAAGCTGGGCACGGAGGGCCCGTCCATCACCATCGACGCCCTCGCCGAGAAGGAGGGCGGCTACGACAAGTACGACGAGTCGACCGTCAACACCGTCAAGAAGGGTGACAAGTACACCCTCAAGCAGGCCCTCTCGGCGGTCATGATCCCCTCGGCGAACAACATCGCCCGGCTCCTCGCCCGCTGGGACGCGGGCAACGAGGCGGCGTTCATCAAGAAGATGAACGCCACCGCCAAGGAGCTCGGGATGAAGAACACGAAGTACACCGACGCCTCCGGGCTGAAGGAGACCACCGTCTCCACCGCCGAGGACCAGGTGAAGCTCGGCCACGAGCTGGTGAAGATCCCGGCGCTGATGGACATCACCAAGCAGCCGAACTGGGTCGACCCGACCGGCTTCAAGTGGCGCAACTACAACGACCTGGTCCCCTACAACAACGCCATCGGCATCAAGACCGGCTCCACCAGCAAGGCCGGCGGCAACCTGCTGTTCGCCGCCACCAAGGAGGTCGGCGGCGAGACCGTGACCCTGGTCGGCGCGATCCTCGCCCAGCACAACGCGGTCTCGATCATCGACCAGGTCAACAAGGTCAGCAAGACCGCGATGCTCGCCACCCAGGACGCCCTGACCTCGGCGCAGATCCTCAAGAAGGGCGACGTGGTCGGGTACGTCGACGACAAGTTCGGCAACCGGACCCCGGTGGTCGTGACGAAGGACGTCAGCGCCGTCGGCTGGGCCGGGCTGAAGGTGAAGCTGTCCTTCGCCACCGACGACGTACCCCACACCGCGAAGGCCGGCACGAAGGTGGGCTCGCTCACCGTCGGCGACGGTTCCGGTGACGCGGTGAAGGTCCCGGTCGCGCTGCAGAAGGACCTGGCCGAGCCGGGCTTCGCGGACAAGCTGACCCGCGTCGGCTGACCCGCGGGTCACGGACGACGGCCGTACCGGCGCGCCCGTCGGTGGAGCACCGTATCGGCGCTCCCCGGCGGGCCGCGTGCTAGCGTCACGAAACGGTATCGGCCGCCGGACCGGAAGAGCCGAGAAGAGAAGACGGGACACGGGGAGCGCCTACAGGTGGCCACTGCGGAGCCGACACGCACCGACGACACCGGTCCGGGCCCGGGTACCGGCCCGCGAATACGGCTGCCCGCACCGGCCAAGGGTGACGGCGGGTCGTCCGGGTTCGCGGCCCGCACCGCCGTGCTGCGCGAGTGGGCCGGCCGGCACCCCGTCCTCGCCGTCACCCTCCTCGCCGGCGCCCTGCACATCGCCTGGTTCTTCACGTTCGCGAACAGCGGGGGCGACCTCGCCGCGCAGGACGCGTGGGCCGAGTTCGTCGGCCGTTATCCCGACTCCGCGTACAACCTCGCCTGGTACGGCGGCATGCACGCGGTGTCGTACAGCATGGTGTCGCCGTATCTGATGTCCGTCCTGGGCGTCCGTACGACGATGATGATCGCGGGAACGGTCTCGGCGACCCTGCTGACGCTGATCATGGTGCGGTGCCGGCCGGTGAAGAAGCCGATGTGGCCCGTGCTCGCCGGTGTCTTCGCCTTCCTGTGCAACGCCATATCGGGACGGGTGACGTTCGGCCTCGGCACCGCGTTCGCGCTGGGCGCGGTCGCCGTCACGTTCTGCTGGCCGTACCGCTGGCGCTACAAGCGGTGGGCGAAGGCGCTGTGCGCCGCGCCGCTCGCCGCGCTGGCCACCATGTCCTCGCCGGTCGCCGGCCTGTTCGTGGGGCTGGTGGCGGCCGCGATGTTCCTGCAGAAGCGAAGGCCCGGTGCCTGGGCGCTGGGGCTGGGACCGACGGCGGTCGTCGCGGTGTCGGCGCTGGCGTTCCCCTTCTCCGGCACCCAGCCGATGATCTTCGGGTCGACGGTCCTCCCACTGCTGTTCTCCGTGGTCATCTACATGGTCGTGCCGCGTGACTGGACGACCGTGCGGATCACTGCCGCGATCTACGGTCTGTCGGTGCTCCTCGTCTGGCTGATCAGCTCGCAGATCGGGTCGAACATCACCCGGCTGCCGATGCTGTTCGCCGGGGTGGTGCTGATGGCGGCGCTGCCGTTCGCGGTGCCGCGCAGCCGCAAGTGGTACGTGATCGTGCTGACGATGGCCACGTTCGTCGGCTGGATCGGCTTCAAGTCGGTCGACGACATCATCCACACGAGCCCGGCCGCGTCCTGGGCGCGTGAGCTCTCGCCGCTCGTGAACGAGCTCCAGGAGGTCGGCGCGGAGAAGGGGCGCGTCGAGGTGGTCCCGGCCCGGTCCCACCGCGAGGCCTCCGCCCTGGCGCCCTACGTCAACCTGGCCCGCGGCTGGAACCGCCAGGCCGACATGGAGCGCAACCCGCTCTTCTACGACGACACGCTCAACTCGGCGAACTACCACGACTGGCTGAAGCGGTGGGCCGTGCACTTCGTGGTGCTGCCCAAGGACGAGCCGGACCCGGGCGGCGCGGAGCGCGAGCGTGAGCTGGTCCAGCGGGGCATGCCGTATCTGAAGCAGATCTGGGGCGACGCGAACTGGCAGCTGTTCCGGGTGACCGATCCGACGTCGCTCGCGGAGCCGAACACGGTCGTGGAGCGGGCCGGGCAGACCGAGGTGACGATGAAGGTGGCCAAGCCGGGCCGCATCCTCATCCGCATCCCGTACTCGCCGTGGCTGAGCATCGTCGACGCCGAGGGCAAGAAGCTCAAGGCGCCGCAGGAGACGCAGGAGTCCAAGGACGCTCCCGAGGGCACGCCGAAGAGGTACGACAACCCCAACGGCTGCCTGCTGGAGACCGAGGAGGACACGAAGGGCGACAAGTGGACGATGCTGGTCGCCCCGAAGGCGGGCACGTACCGGCTGGCGGCGCCCTACGGCCTGCCGCGGGGCACTCCCTGTCCGGACGAGATGAAGTGACGCGACTGGTGGCGTAGCTCGTCCACGTAGCGGTCCGTGCCCGGCACCGTCGGGATGAACGGCGCCACCAGTTCCACCCTCCCGAGCCCCGACTCCGCGACCGCCGTGTCCAGGTCCGTGAACCTTCCCTCCCAGCACTCCCTCGGGTCGGCCTCCAGGAACCACAGCAGGGTCAGGCGGGTGTCGACGCCCTCGACCTGTTTGACGTAGCTCATGCGGTCGCCGGGCAGGGGGGTCGGGCGGAAGACCGTCACCAGCGCGGCGGGGGTGCCCTGGAGGCGCCCCGGGAGGTGCCGGGAGCGCAGCCACTCCAGGAGTTCCGCCCGCTGCTCGGGCGACTCCGCGTCGATCACCTCGACGACCAGACCGGCGTACGGGTGGTCGAGGGCGTGGAAGTCGCGGGGGCCCGCGGCACCGTCGCGGTACACCGTCGCCTCGTGGTCCTGGAACGCCGTGAAGACGTGGGTGCGGTCCTGATGGACGCGGGCGTCCCGGTTGAGGCGCTTGTTGATGGCGACCGTCCAGCGCATGTGGTCGTCGTAGCGGCCGGACGTGATCCAGTACGTCGATATGTAGCAGCCGGCGGTGACGGGCTGGGCGATCGCCGACTTCTCCGGGTACCGCAGCAGTTGCAGGTCCCGGGTGGCCACCCAGCGGCGGCCCGCGTACATCCAGGGCATGGCCATCGCGCCGGCGTAGTAGTGGTCGTCCTCGTACCAGCGGTTGTAGGCGTACTCGTGGCCGGGGTGCGGCTCGACCATCGTGATCAGGGCGTGGCCGGGGTGGACTCCGTAGGGGCCTACGGCGGCCAGTTCGGCGTACGTCTCGCTGCGGGTCTCCTCGCTCATGGCCTTCCCCTTCCTAGGCGGCTCGCCCATACTCTGACGCTCCGTCAGATAATGCGCCAGAGCCAGGGAGGCCGCCGATGTCACTGCTCGCCGGAAGGACCGTCGTCGTCTCGGGAGTCGGTGCCGGGCTCGGGCACCAGGTGGCGGCCGCGGTCGTACGGGACGGCGGGAACGCCGTGCTCGGGGCGCGGACCGAGGCGAACCTCGCCAAGAGCGCCGCCGAGATCGACCCGGACGGCGCGCACACGGCGTACCGGGCGACCGACATCACCGACGAGGGCCAGTGCGAGGCGCTGGCGGCGCTGGCGCGGGAGCGGTTCGGGCGGATCGACGCGGTGGTGCAGGTGGCCGCGTGGGACAGCTACTTCGGCGGGGTGGAGGACGCGGACTTCGCGACCTGGCGGTCGGTGATCGACGTGAACCTGCTGGGCTCACTGCGCATCACGCGGGCGTGCCTGCCGGCGCTGAAGGCGGGCGGGGGCGGTGCGGTGGTCTTCATCGGCACCCAGTCGGCCGTCGCCGCTCCGTCCCAGGTGCGGCAGGCGGCGTACGCGGCCTCGAAAGGGGCGCTGACCAGCGCGATGTACTCGCTGGCGCGGGAGCTCGGGCCGCACCGGATCCGGGTCAACACCGTGCTGCCGGGCTGGATGTGGGGTCCGCCGGTGCGGGCGTATGTGCAGTTCGCGGCGCAGTCGGAGGGGGTCGCGGAGGCCGACGTACTGGGACGGCTGACGGAGCGGATGGCGCTGCCGGACCTGGCGACCGACGGGGACGTGGCGGACGCGGCGGTGTTCCTGGCGTCGGACCGGGCGCGGGCGATCACGGGGCAGTCGCTGCTGGTCAACGCGGGGGAACTGATGCGCTGAAACGGTCCCTTTCGGCCATCTTCCACCGTTCACAATTGTTCATGTAGATGAACACAGGTCAGTAAGGCGAACATTTTTACTTGCCCTTGACCATCCATCAGCTTGTCGTGCCCACATAACCCCACCCAGGATGAGCGGGCACTTCGCCGCCTCCCTCGCCCTTACCCCGCTCACGCGAAGTGCCAACCAGCTGAGCGGAGTTCACAAGGCGGACCCTGGAAGGGGGCACCATGAACGGTCTCGACTGGGCCGTGCTGATCGGCTACTTCGGCGTGATGGTCGCCATCGGCATCTGGTCCCACAAGCGCGTGGACAACGTCAGCGACTTCTTCACCGCCGGCGGCAAGATGCCCTGGTGGCTCTCCGGCATCTCCCACCACATGTCGGGCTACAGCGCGGTGATGTTCACCGGCTACGCCGGCATCGCCTACACCTACGGCGTCACCTCCTTCGTCACCTGGTCCTTCCCGATCGCCCTCGGCATCGCCATCGGCTCCAAGCTGTTCGCGCCCCGCATCAACCGGCTGCGCTCACGGCTGCACGTGGCGTCTCCGCTGGAGTACCTGAAGAACCGGTACGACCTGAAGACACAGCAGGCGCTGGCCTGGTCCGGGATGCTGCTGAAGATCGTCGACGTGGGTGCCAAGTGGGCCGCGATCGCGACCCTGTTGTCGGTCTTCACGGGCGTCAGCCTGAACCAGGGCATCCTCATCACCGGCTGCATCACGGCGGTCTACTGCACCATCGGCGGCCTGTGGGCCGACGCCCTGACCGAACTCGGCCAGTTCGTCATCCAGTTGCTCGCCGGCATCGCGATGTTCATCGCGGTGGTCCTGAAACTGAACGACAAGGGCATCGGGTTCTTCGGCGCCTGGGACGAGCCGGAGCTGAAGGGCCACGGGGAGCCACTGGTGGGGCCGTACGGCACGGTCTTCCTGCTCGCCTTCCTCTTCATCAAGCTCTTCGAGTACAACGGCGGCATGCTCAACCAGGCCCAGCGCTACATGGCCACGGCCAACGCGTACGAGGCCGAGCGCTCGGCGCGCCTGTCGGCGGTGCTGTGGCTGGTGTGGCCGGTGGTGCTGTTCTTCCCCATGTGGATGTCACCGCTGCTGGTCGAGTCGCAGAAGACGGACGGATCCGACGCGTACGGCCTGATGACCGAACAGCTGCTGCCGCACGGCCTCCTGGGACTGGTCATCGTCGGCTTCTTCTCGCACACCATGGCCATGTGCTCCTCCGACGCCAACGCGATCGCGGCGGTCTTCACCCGGGACTGCGCGCCGGTGGTGTGGCGCAGGGCGCGCTCGTGGAGCCAGGGGCAGGGGCTGCGCGTCGCCCGGATCACGACGGTCGTCTTCCTCGGCCTGTCCATGGCGGCGGCCACCCAGGTCAACTCCCCCACGTTCAAGGACATCATCACCGTCGTCATCAAGTGGGTCGCCGGTCTGATGGGCCCCATGGCCATCCCGATGATGCTGGGCCTGCTCCGTCCGTTCCGCCGCTCGGGACCGACGGCGGCACTGACCAGCTGGTCGATGGGCCTGCTCGCCTTCTGGCTGGTCAACTACCCGATCAACTGGAACGTGGACGGCGGTGTCCCGCTCCAGTACCAGGTTTCGATCCCGCTCGCGGTGTCGCTGGTCCTCTACATCCTCATCGGCTTCCTCAAGCCCGAGGACACCCCGGAACGACTGGCCGTCATCGAGAAGATCAACACCGACGACGACGGAACGGCAGCGGCCGCGATCCCGACACCGGCGGAGCCGGTGGACGACGTGGTGCGGGCGCGGGCGAAGGAGTGAGGGCGCGGCGCTCGGTCAGACCAGCCACGTGAGGCCACCGGTCATGGCGCTGTGCAGGAGCGTCAGGACACGCAGCGGATGGTTCTTGGCCACCGCGCTGTTCACGACCAGGACATGGTGGAAGACGGTGCGGCCCGACGTGCCCGTCGACCTGAGGGGTGTGACCCAGAAGGTCAGGTCCCCAGCGACGACGGGTGCTCCGTCGGCCTCCACCTGGCCCTGGGGGCTCCCGCACGCCTCGCGAAATGCCGCGGTGACCCTGTCCGCGGCACGGCGGTTCTGCTTCGTGTCCTTCATGAGCTTGTACATGCCGTAGGCGGGAACGTAGACCTGCGGGTTGCGCAGGGTGCGGTGTACGAACCAGTCGGACGGTTCCGTGATGACGCTCGCGCCGGTCGGCTCGGTGACCCGGGTCAACCGGGGAGGCCTCGGCTCTCCGGCAGCGAGACCGCTGCCGGGTCCGGTGAGCCGGAATTCCTGGTTCTCCCCGTTGTGCCAGAAGTATCGTGTGCGTTCGGGCTGGTTGCCGTCGATGAGCGTGTTGGTCGCCTCGATGAAATGTGCCGGCCCGCGCACTTCGTCACTCAGTTCGAGCGGCGTCACCGCGAACCTGAGACCGGCTTCCTCCGTGAGGTACCGGTCGGCGGGAACCCGCCCGTTCTCGTCCAGAACCGCTTGGTGGAACAGCAATCGCGCTGCCTCGGTCGCCTTGTTGTCACTGAGCCAGTTCTCAACCGTCCGCTGTACCAGAACGGTCCCGACCGTTCCCCCCACGAACTTGGCGATGCCCAACCAGACCATGTGTCCCCCCGAGGATCGAAACCCTGAACCCACGTCCCGCAGTGGAGGCTACGGCGGATCGCGTACACCCAGGCAGGGCGCTGTGGGGCGCGCGCAAGGGCGTGTGGGATCGCCCAGCGCTCCCGCTGTCCGGATCTGCGCTCCCCTACGCGCTCATGGCCCACGACCAGCCCGCACCCGGAGCTCGACGCGGGGCTGACGGCCGGGGTCTCGCCGGGGGCTGAACCGTCCTATCCGCCTCTCGGGTATCTCGCGAGCCACCCCGGCGCGGACCCCGCCGGGCCGTGCAGGGCGGGCCCCTGGGTCATCTCCATGGCGAAGTCGTCGGCCAGCTCCAGCAGCGTGGGACGGCCCTCCAGCTCGGCCAGCCAGGCCGGCGGGAGGGCCGTTTCGCCGTGCAGGGCGCCGAGGAGACCGCCGGTCAGGGCGGCGGTCGCGGCGGAGGGGCCGACCTGGTTCACGGCGAGGCGCAGACCGTGGCGGACCTCCTCCGCGACGAGGGAGCAGTACACGGCGGCGGCCAGCACGGTCTCCGCCGTACCGGCACCGGCCAGCTCGGCCACCCGGTCCGGCGTCGGAATCCCCTGCCGGACCGCGCCGAGGGCGTGTTGCAGGGCGTCCGACACGGGCTGGTGACCGGGCCGCGCGCCGAGCAGGGCGAGCGCCCGCTGTACGGCGCCGTCGAGGCTGTCGCCGCGGGCGAGGGCGTGCACGATCACCGCGTACGCGCCGGCCGACAGGTAGGCGACGGGGTGACCGTGGGTCTGCGCGGCGCACTCCACGGCGAGCTGTATCACCAGCTGCGGCTCCCAGCCGACGAGCAGCCCGAAAGGGGCCGACCGGGCGACGACCTCGGGGCCCGCCTCACCGGGGTTCTTGGGCGCGTCCAGCGTGCCCATCGCCTCGTCGCCGAGCCCGAGCAGCAGCGGACGGGTGGGGCCCCGTCGGGCGTAGAGCCACTCCTCACGGGCCAGCCACCCGTCCTCCGCCCGCCGCTCGTCGGGCCCCCAGTCCCGCTGCGTCGCGGCCCACCTCAGATACGCCCGGTGCAGGTCGGTCGGCGGATGCCAGGCGCCGGTGTCCCTGCGTACCTGGGCGCGGATCAGGCCGTCCACGGTGAAGAGGGTGAGCTGAGTGAGGTGACTGACGGCACCGCGCCTCCCGTACGCGGGCGCCAGGTCTACGACCCCCTCGGCGCCGTGCGCCTCCCGGATGGCGTCGAGATCCAGCCCGTCGACGGGCGCCCCGAGCGTGTCTCCCAGGGCACCACCCAAGAGGGTGCCCCGCACCCGGCTCCGAAAGTCCTGCTGCTCGGTACGGCCCCAGACGGCGCCGTCGGTCGCACCCACCAAGACCTCCCAGGCACCGTCCGTATGTACGACGCCCAGCACTGTAATCGAATGGGAACGCTTGATTCAGAGGAGGACCACGGCCTCGGGACTCCTCTCGTGTCCTGTCCTCCCTAGGTCCACATGCGCGCCGCAGGGGATTGGTGTAGTTCTCGAAGGAAGAGAAACGCACCACGCTCGGCCCGCCGGCGACGTCCGGACGGCTCGCCCCCGGACTCGTTCACCGTCATGTCCAGCTTTCGTACGAGACGGAGGCCGCCGCCATGCAACCAATCGTCACCGTGGGCCTCGACGGCTCACCGGAGAGCCTCACCGCCGCCCGCTGGGCCGCCGAAGAGGCCGAGAAGCGCAAGCTCACCCTGCGGCTGCTGCACGCGTGGCCGATGCTGGTGCCGGAACCGGCCCACGGGCCCTCCGAAGTCGACCAGAACTACTGGGCGAAGCGTCTGGTCCACACCGCGCAGTCGGAGCTGCAGACACGCCATCCGGGCCTGACGGTCGTGGGCAGCCTGCTCGCCGAGGACGCCCGGGAGGCCCTGCTGCGGGCGGCATCGGATTCCGAGATGCTCGTGCTCGGTTCCCGGAGGCTGGAGACCTTCTCAAGTTACTTCCTGGGCGACGTCAGCCTCCCGGTCGTGGCACGAGCCGACCGGCCCGTCGTCGTGGTCCGCACGGCCCCGGGAAAGGAGCACCCGCCTCCGGCAACCGCGAGCCGCGTGGTCGTGGCGGTGGAACCGCGCGGGTCCAGCGACGAGTTGCTCGACTTCGCCTTCCACACCGCCGCCGCGCGGGGCGTTCCCCTGCTGGCCGTCTTCGGCCGCAGCGTGCCGCTCCACGCGCGCACCCCCTGGGGTGTGGACCACGACGCCACCGAGGAGATGACGAGGAACGGCCAGAAGGAACTGGGCAAGGCGCTCCGCCCCTGGCAGGAGAAGTACCCGGGGGTGGACGTGTCCGACAGTGTCCGTCTCACGAGCCCCGCCAAGGCCGTCGTGCAGGCCACCGCGGACGCCGGGCTGCTGGTCGTCGGCCGGCGCGTGCACCGGCACACGCACACGGGGCCGCTGCTGAGCCACGTCGCCCACGCCGCCCTCCACCACGGACGCTGCCCCGTGGCTGTCGTCCCCCACGCCTGAGTATCGCTTGCTCAACCGACTCGGCGCGATGCGCGCGACCGCCGCACGCAGGGCGTCCGGCGTGAGCCGAGCATGGGGATCAGCGGTCCGTACGGGCCGTCGGTCGGGGCGTGGTCTCCCATTCAGCAGTCCTACGCCGCCGCGCCAGGTGCACGGCAGTCGCGGCAGCGGCCAGGGTGCGGGGCTCTGAACGCGCGGTCGCAGCCGTCGCAGGTCTGGAGCGGGTCCGGGCGGAGGGGGCTCGGTGGGGTGGGTGCTTCGGGGAGGGGTGGGGGCAGGAGGGCGGTGAGGCGGTGGGCGAGGAAGGCGGCCGGGTGCCGCAGAGGCTCCTCGGGCAGGCCGGTGGTCAGGGCTTCGCGTACGGCGGTCGGGGGCACGCCCCGCTCCAACCAGGCGGAGACCGCCGGCGCCAGACGGCGTACGTCCCGTTCGGTGAGAAGCAGGCGCGGGTCGTGGGCGCGGAGGCCGGAGAGCACGTCGACGGCTGCGTCGTGGCACGGCTTCGACGGCTGCGGGCCCACCGGGGCCGGGGCCGGGGCTGGGGCTGGGCATGGTTCCGGCGCGGGAGCCTCGACGGGCGGGCCGGACTGCCGTGGCTTGTTGTACGAGACCGTGCGGGTCACGATCCGGCCCGAGGGCAGTCGCTCTTTCGTGCGTTTCAGGTAGCCGTACTCCTCCAGCTCGCGCAGCGCCGCGGCGATCCGGATCTCACCCTCGGGGAACTTCGCGGCCAGCGCCTTGATCCCGATCGCCGATCCGGCGGGCAGCGACTGGATGTGGGTGGCCAGGCCGATCGCCGTCAGGGACAGGTCCGGATGCTGGGCGAGGTGGTTTCCGACCACGGTGAAGCGCTCGTGATGGCGCTCGGTGACGTGCTCGACTCCGGGTCCGCAACGGCCGGACCGGGCGCGCGCGGGCGCGCTAGGCTGCTGTGCAGTCATCTGGAAGGTGTCGACTTCCTCGGTGATCAGGCCCTCGCACTGGGATTGCCGTCCCGGCGGGGGCCGATTCATGTGCGGTTGTTGGCGCTGACGCTGCACTACGAAGCCCCGCCGCGCCAGCCGAGTTGATGATGTTCACCCCTGCGGGTGAGCGGCGGGGGCGGTGGGGTGGGGTTGGTCATTTCCCCGGTTCTTATTTCCTTGGCGTCGCGCGCGACCGGGTCACAGGGCCACGCGATCCGGCGCCAGTTCGGCCCACACCGTCTTGCAGGGGGACGGCCCCTCGTCGACCCCCCAGCGGTCGGCGAACGCGGCGACCAGCAGGAGACCGCGCCCCGATTCCGCGCATCCCTGAGCCGGGTTCGGGACAACCGGGACGCGGTCGCCCCGTGCGTCGGTCACCTCGACTCGGAGGGTGCGTGCCGTGTCGAGTCGGAGCGTCAGCCGGAAGTCCCGGCCCGGTACACGTCCGTGCAGGACTGCGTTCGCGGCGAGTTCGGCCACGATGTGCTCGGCGGCGGTGTTCGGCTCACCCCAGTCGGCGAGTTGACGTTCCGTGAGCAGGCGGGCGAGGCGGGCACCCCTGCGGGTGGAGGAAAGTTGCACGGTGAAGTGCCGTACCGGGGCGGCGGTCTGAGTGATTCCCTGATTCACATCACCCAGCGTGGTCACTCCTGAATACCCTGACCAGCACATCAGTCAGTACGGAGCGCGACTGTCCGGGTACGGTCCGGGGTCGTCCGGCTCGTACACGGGAGGTGGGCGTTGTGGAAGACGATGAGGCCACGGCCGTACTCAAGGCCGTCGGCCGTCAGATCAAGATGTGGCGCGAAGCGGCCGGGATGCGCCAGGCGGAGTTCGGGTCCGCGATCGGTTACGGCGAGGAGATGGTCTCGTCGGTGGAGCGCGGGCGACGGGTCCCGAAGCCGGAGTTCCTGGACAAGGCGGACGAGGTGCTGCGTGCGGACGGGAAGATCTCGGCGATGAAGAAGGACGTCGAGGAGGCGCGGTATCCGAAGAACGTGCGGGATCTGGCGAAGCTGGAGGACGAGGCGGTGGAGTTGGGGGCGTACACCAGCAGCCACATCCACGGCCTGTTGCAAACGCCGGACTATGCCCAAGCGGTGTATGCGCTTCGAAGGCCGGCGTACACAGAGGACGAGATCGAACGCCATGTCGCCGCACGTATGGCACGAAAAGCCGTCTTCGATCGCGCACCTCGGGCCCTGCTCACCTTCGTCCAGGAAGAGGTGACGCTTCGGCGCCCGGTCGGGGGCAAAATGGTGCTACGGCAACAGCTGGAACACTTGTTGGAGATCAGCCAGTTGAGGCACGTCTCGATCCAGGTGATGCCCACGGATCGTGAGGATCACGCTGGACTGAGCGGGCCGATCCGGCTGCTGAAACTCCAGAACGGAAAGACACTGGGGCACTTGGAGGTCCAGTTGCACAGCCGCCTGATCAGTGATCCCCGGGAGGTCCAGATCCTGGAGATGCGCTATGGAATGATCCGGGCGCAGGCTCTCTCACCACGGGAGTCCCTGACCTTCATCGAGAAAGTTCTGGGAGAGACATGACCCCCCTTGAGTGGTTCAAGAGCAGCTACAGCAGCGCCGACGGCCCCGACTGCGTCGAGGTGGCCATAACCCCCGCCGACCCCACCGTCCACGTACGCGACTCCAAGAACAAGCAGGGCGCACGGCTCGCCCTCTCCCCCGCTGCCTGGGCGGATTTCCTCACGCACATGACGAAGTAGCCGTAGGGGCGGTCACGGTTCCGGGTGACTCGGGGCGGGAAGGGGGCCGTCATGGTCACCTCAAACTCGCGGGTCATCCCCCTCACCGCGACGCTCCTCACCGGCACCGTCGCCCTCTACGTCGCCCTCGTCGCCTTCGGGAACATCACCGACTTCGGCACGAATCAGCAGTTCGTGCGACATGTGCTGGCGATGGACACGACGTTCAAGGACGACGACCTGATGTGGCGGGCGATAACGAGCAAGGGATTACAGGACGCCGCGTACGTCGCGATCATCGTGTGGGAGACGGCCGCCGCGCTCGTCCTCGGATACGGGACGTGGCTGTGGGCGCGGCGGGATCACGCGCGGGCCCGGACCGTGTCGACGTACGGGCTGCTGATGCTGATGCTGCTCTTCGGGGCCGGGTTCATCGCGATCGGCGGTGAGTGGTTCGCGATGTGGCAGTCGAAGAGCTGGAACGGGCTGGACGCGGCGATGCGGGTGTTCCTGCTCAGCGGGATCGTGCTGGTCGTCAACCACCTGCCCTTCGGGCAGCGGGAGGTCACTTCACGACCCTGACCTTCGTCCCCTCCGTACCGAACGCCCACAGCGCCGCTCCGTCCGCCTTGGGCATGCGGATGCCGCCCGTCCGCGTGCCCGAGGCGGGCGGCGGTGAGGAGCCGTCGACCGCGTTGGAGAAGGCGATGTTGATGCCGGACTTGGCGGTGAAGTAGATGATGTGCTCGATCTTGACGCCGTCGGAGCCGGTGGTGGCGTCTCGGCGCGTGTAGACCGAGTAGCTGCCCGGGTCGGGGCTGACCGTGCCCGCCCAGACGGTGAACGTACGGCGCGGGGTGTCGCTGGCGTCGACCAGCCAGACCCGGTGCTGTGCGAGGGAGTAGACGATACGGCGGCCCGTGCCCGAGTCGGCAGGGACCGCCGCCGGCCCCGCGTCCTTGTCCTTGGGTGCCGCCGATCCCGTGGCCGCCGGTTTCGACGCGCTGGGGTGGGCCGCCGTGGCCTTGGGGTGCGGGCCCCCGTCGGCCTGTACGGCAAGGAACACGACCGCGACGATCGCGCCGGCCGTCAGACCGGTGACCCAGGCCCACGAGGGCAGTCGGGCAGACACGGGTGCGCCTCTCCTCAGTCTCCAACCCCCCGGCAAGGGGGTCGGATCATCGTACTGTGGGTCGGCTGGGCCCCGGACTCGATCCAGGTCAGTCCAGTACCGGCAGCAGCTCCGGCAGGTGCCCGTCCGACGCGGTCGCGGCGCGCCGGCGCTCCTCCGAGACCTCCCCGTAGAGCGTCGTGCGGGGCCTCGCCGGTCGGCCCGCCGCCTCCGCCACCGCGATCAGGTCCTGGACGGACTTGTACGAGCCGTAGGACGAGCCCGCCATCCGGGAGATCGTCTCCTCCATGAGGGTGCCGCCGAGATCGTTCGCGCCGGAGCGCAGCATCTCCGCCGCCCCCTCCGTGCCCAGCTTCACCCAGCTGGTCTGGATGTTGGGGATGTACGGGTGCAGGAGCAGGCGCGCCATCGCCGTCACCGCCCGGTTGTCCCGCATGGTCGGGCCGGGCCGGGAGATGCCCGCCAGGTACACCGGCGCGTTGGTGTGGATGAAGGGGAGGGTCACGAACTCCGTGAAGCCGCCCGTCCGTTGCTGGATACCAGCGAGGGTCCTGAAATGGCCAAGCCAGTGGCGGGGCTGGTCGACGTGGCCGTACATCATCGTCGAGGACGAGCGGATGCCGAGTTCATGAGCCGTGGTGACGACCTCGATCCAGGTCGCCGTCGGCAGCTTGCCCTTGGTCAGGATCCAGCGGACCTCGTCGTCGAGGATCTCGGCGGCGGTGCCGGGGATGGAGTCCAGGCCCGCCTCCTTCGCCGCCGTCAGCCACTCGCGGATCGACATGCCGGTGCGGGTGGCGCCGTTGACCACCTCCATCGGGGAGAAGGCGTGGACGTGCATGCCGGGGACGCGGGACTTCACGGCCCGGGCGATGTCGAAGTACGCGGTGCCCGGGAGGTCGGGGTGGATGCCGCCCTGCATGCAGACCTCCACCGCGCCCACCTCCCACGCCTGCTGGGCACGGTCGGCGACCTGGTCGAGGGAGAGCGTGTAGGCGTCGGCGTCCGTACGGCGCTGGGCGAAGGCGCAGAAGCGGCAGCCGGTGTAGCAGACGTTGGTGAAGTTGATGTTCCGGGTGACGATGTAGGTGACGTCGTCGCCGACCGCCGACTTGCGGACCTCGTCGGCCACCGCGCACAGCGCGTCCAGCGCCGGGCCGTCCGCGTGCAGCAGCGCCAGCGCCTCCTCGTCCGTCAGCTTCGTCGGATCGTCGGCCGCCGTGCGCAGCGCCTGGCGTACGTCGGTGTCGATGCGCTCCGGTGCCATGCCGGGGGCGGCCGCCTCACGCAGGGCGCCCCAGTCGCCGTACACCTCGTCGAAGTCGTCGCGGCGGTCGGACGTACGGCCGTCGGTGTCGATCGTGGTGTGGAGGTCCGTACGGCCGGAGGAGACGAAGACCTCCTCGGGTTCCTGCCAGGGGTGGCCCTCGACGACCGCGTCCTCGCGGGCCAGGCCGGTCTCCGGGTCGGCGAGGGCCCTGACGTGCGGCAGCAGCCGCGGGTCCAGCCAGGGTTCGCCGCGCTTGACGAACTCCGGGTACGCGCAGAGCCGTTCCCGCAGCGAGAAACCGGCCGCCTCCGAACGTTCCGCGAGCTCCTCGATCTGCGGCCACGGGCGCTCGGGGTTGACGTGGTCGATGGTGAGCGGGGAGACCCCGCCCCAGTCGTCGATGCCGGCGTGGATGAGGCGCTCGTACTCGGAGTCCACGAGGTTGGGCGGGGCCTGGAGGCAGGCGCTCGGGCCCATGATGTGGCGGGCGACGGCCACCGTGGCGACCAGTTCGTCGAGTTCCGCGTCCGGCATGCCGCGCATGGCGGTGTCCGGCTTGGCGCGGAAGTTCTGGATGATCAGTTCCTGGATGCCGTGGTAGGCACGGGAGACCTTCCGGAGCGCGAACAGGGAGTCCGCGCGCTCCTCGTAGGTCTCGCCGATGCCGATCAGGATCCCCGAGGTGAAGGGGACGGAGGAGCGGCCGGCGTCCTCCAGGACACGGAGGCGTACGGCGGGTTCCTTGTCCGGGGAGCCGTAGTGGGGGCCGCCGGGCTCGGACCACAGCCGGGTCGCGGTGGTCTCCAGCATCATGCCCATGGAGGGGGCGACGGGCTTGAGGCGCTGGAAGTCTGTCCAGCTCATCACGCCCGGGTTGAGGTGCGGCAGCAGGCCCGTCTCCTCCAGGATCCGGATGGAGATGGCCCGGACGTACGCGATCGTGTCGTCGTAGCCGTGCGCGTCGAGCCACTCGCGCGCCTCCGGCCACCGGTCCTCCGGCTTGTCGCCGAGGGTGATGAGGGCTTCCTTGCAGCCGAGGGCCGCGCCCTTGCGGGCGATGTCGAGGACCTCGTCCGGGGACATGAACATCCCGTGGCCCTCGCGCCGGAGCTTTCCGGGCACGGTGACGAAAGTGCAGTAGTGACACTTGTCCCGGCACAACCGGGTCAGGGGGATGAAGACACTCTTCGAGTAGGTGATGACGCCGGGCCGGCCGGCTGCCTCCAGGCCCGCGTCCCGCACCCGGGCCGCGGAAGCGACGAGGTCCTCGAGGGCCTCGCCGCGTGCCTGGAGCAGCACCGCCGCCTCGGACACGTCCAGGGCGACGCCGTCCCGGGCGCGCTTGAGGGCGCGACGCATGGAGTTCTCGGTGGGGCCGGTTCCGGAGGTCGCGGAAGTCGTCATCCTTCGAGCATACGATCACGCGTTCGTGGCGCGGGGCGTGACCAGCGGCGCAGCGGTGCTGCCTGCCGGACGGACTGAGTACGTGTACCCATCTGCCGTGCGCAGCCGCACCGATACGCAGGGCGCGCCGACCGATCTACGGTCCCCTCATGCCCGAGGAGACGACCACCGCCACCGCGCCCACGCCCGCCCCGACCCGCCCGACCGCCGCGCAGGCCGTCGGGATCGGCTGCGCGGCGCTGATCGCCGTACCGCTGCTGCTCGTCCTCGGCCTGGTCGTCTGGATCGCCCTGGAGACGAAGGAACCGTCGGACTTTCCCCGGGTCGCTCCCGAGGAGATGACGAGCCGCGTCCTCGACCGCTCGCAGGAGGCGTACGACGTGCTGGGGTTCACGCGCACCATCAGCCCCGGGGTCGAGAAGGTGGGCGTCTCCCCGGAGAACACGCTCGACGCGGACTACTGCTACGCGGGCGGGATGAGCGACACGATCGTCCACGGCGTCTACAGCATGAGCCACAGCTGGGCCCTCGACCACGTGGGCGCCGAGCAGGCGGTCCCCGGCCTGCGCCGGCTGCGCGCGCACCTGGAGGACACCGGCTGGGACATCACCTCGTACCGCGAGGCCGTGTCCGGCGACTACTGGGACCTGTACGCCTCGCGCTCGGACGGCGAGGAGCGGATGTCCTTCCAGTGGTTCGCGGACCGTGAGTACTTCACCGGCGGGGCCGCCATGCCCTGCGCCACGGACCCCGGGTGGCAACAGGGCGACGACGAGCCCGCCGGGAACGCGCCGGTGCCGCCCGACTTCGGACCCTCGCTACGGGGCGGCACCGCCAAGAAGGGCTAGTGCTGTGACCGCGTAGGTTCGCGATCGCTGGAGGCGCGGTGGTCGCGGCTCTTATCGGAAGAACTCGCATCGGCTGGAATGGATTTCGGTTCCGTCTCTGCATCCACAAGAATCGCACGGAGCGTGTTGGACGCTGCGTAGAAGTCGGCATAGACACGTTGCTACCGCCTCTTCTTCTCCTGTGAGTGGGCCTCAGCTTGGTCGGTCGACGGAGGCCATGAAGTTCAGCATCCTGCGGTTGATCTCCTCCGCGTGGTCAATCTGCGGCCCGTGGCCCGTGCTGGAGATGATCTCGGCTCGGGCGCCGGGGACCAGTCGCGGCACCCGCTCCGCCTGCCGCTGCGGGTGCACAAGGAGGCTTCGCTTGCCGAGCACCAGATAGAGCGGAGTCCGGATGCTGGACAGCTCCTCCTCGGACAGAGGAAGCGGCGCCGGGCGGCGTATGCGATAGGCGCGAACCGCCGTTCTGATCATCGCGCGCAGTTCCGGCACGACGAGGACCGGCTGTTCCAGCCAGGCCGCCAGCCGCGGGCGGAGCGCTCTGGGCGCGAAGGTCGCGAAGAGGCCGACGAAGAGCCAGACGAAGAAGCGCAGCCCCACCTTCTCCAGGCCGCCGGGGTCGAGCAAGGTGACCGAGGCGAGGCGACGGGGCCTGCGCTGTGCCTGGTTCAGGGCAAGCCAGCCACCGTAGGAGGAGCCGACGAGGTGGACGCTGTCGAGCCCGAGTCCCGCGAGCGTCTCATCCAGCCACTGTGCCGCATGTTCGGGCTGGTGGATCGGTTCGCGCTGCACGCTGCGGCCGGGATCGCCCGGGGTGTCGATCGCGTAGACCGGGCGGTCTGCGCTGAGGGCGGGGGTGTTCGGATACCACATGGCGGAGCAGGAGCCCGCCCCATGCACCAGGACGACGGGGGTGCGGGATCCGACAGCCTCGTCCCCCGGGCCATAGCGGTAGACGTGCGTGGTGCCGAAGGACGTCTCCACGTCCACTTCCGCGTGCGCGGGCGTTCCCAGGGCGTAGACCGCATCGCAGGCCGTGAAGTAGCGCTCCCGCCAGGCGTCGCTCACATAACGGCCGACATCGGCGTGAGTTCGGGCAGCGGTCTCAGGCATGGCCACCTCCAGCGTCTCGGTTTTGTGATACGAACGTACCACGATGTTGGTACAGCTGTATCATCATCAGCCCCATGGGAGCCGTAGCAGCGACGACGAGCGGAGAACCGGCCGATGCCCAAGCGCGTGGACCACGCAGAACGGCGCACCGAGATCGCCGAGGCCCTCCTCCGAGTCGCCCGCCGGCACGGGCTGCATGCCGTCGGGATGCGCGATGTGGCAGCGGAGGCGGGCGTATCGCTGCGGCTGGTGCAGTACTACTTCCAGACCAAGGAAAAGTTGCTGCTCTTCGGGCTCGAGCTCCTGGCGGAGAGATTCGGGGAGCGGGTCTCCGCCCGCGTGCGGGCCGCCGGGGACAGTCCTGGTCCGCGCGTGATGGTCGAGGCGCTGCTGATGGCGGCGCTGCCGACAGACGACGAGAGCCGCACCTTCCACCACCTCTACACGTCATACGCAGTTCTGTCCGTGAACGACCCGGCGCTCGCAGCCCAGCCCTTCATTAAGCACCCGGATGCCGCCGAAGACGCCTTGACCGAACTCCTCCGGCAGGCGCAAGAGGCGGGACTGCTTGAGCCCGGTGCGGACGCTCGGTTGGAGGCAGCCGGCCTGCTTGCCATGTCTGCGGGACTCGGCACGAGCATCCTCGTCGGCCAGCGCAGCCCGGAGTCCGCGACCACAGTCCTGGACCACCATCTGAACCGAATCTTCCGCACTGGCAAGGCGGTCTTGACATGACTGATCGGAGTCCAGCAGCCGTCGAGCTGCGGACCGCCCGGCTGTTGCTGAGACGCCCAACCACAGCCGATGTCGACGCGATCTTCGCCATCCACCGCGATCCTCAGACGTGTACCCACAACCCGTCCGATGCGCTCGCCCGGTTCGAGGAGGCAGAAGCTCTCTACCAGCGTTGGGACGACCAGTGGCAGCAGCACGGATACGGGTACTGGGTTGTCCGGCACCACGGCTCCGCCCAGCAGCTCGGATTCTGCGGAATCAAGCCCATGGCACTGCACGGGGCCCCGGTCCTGAATCTTTTCTACCGTTTCGCCCCCTCAGCCTGGGGCCAGGGCTTCGCCGGTGAAGCCGCAGCCGCCGTTGCCGGCTGGGCATCCCATCACCTGCCCGACCTCCCGCTGATCGCCCGCGTTCGACCAGCCAACGTCGCTTCTCAGCGCGTGGCGATCCGCGCCGGGCTCAGCCGAGCACAGCATCTCGACACCGAGGGATACGACGGCTTCGACTGGATCTACATTGCCCAACAAGCGAACAGGGCCACAAACGGGCGCGATCACACACCAGGACCTAAAGATCCAGAGAAGCTCCCGAGTTGATGGGCTGCCCACATACCCCCCGTGGAGCCGATCTCACTGCCAAGGCGTAGCCGGCACGGAAGCGCGGCCACAACTCTCAGTTGGCCCCTCTGAGTGTCACAGTTGACCACGTCCCGTGCCCTCAGCAAGAAGGAGTGTGCCTGGTGAACTCGAGCGTGCAACCGGACGGAACCGCAGGAAAGCGGCCGGATCGAGTAGCCGCCGTACGCCGCCGGCTCGCCAAGCACGGGCCGCCGCGGAAGCCCGACGGCGGTCCGGACTTCGCCACCGTCACGCTGCCGGAGCGCGACTGTGATCAGGTACGTGATCTCTTGGTGAAAGAGCGAGTCGGCACGGTCGTCGAAATCGGGCTCGCCTATGCCAGCTCGGCGCTGGCGATCAGCGAGGCGCTGCTGCGCACTGGTTCCCGGAATCCGCGGCATGTGGTGATCGACCCATTCCAGTACACGGCGTACGACGGTGTCGGGTGGGAGCTGCTGCGCAGCGCCGGCCTGGACGACATCGCCGAGCTGGTGACCGAACCATCGCAGCGCTTCCTTGCCCGGTTGGCCGACGCGGGCTTCTCCGCGGACGCGGCGTTCGTCGACGGCAGTCACCACTTCCATAACGTGTTCGTCGACCTCCACTTCCTGGGCGAGATCGTCCGACCTGGCGGCATCGTGCTGCTCGACGATGTCTGGTGGCCATCGGTCAGCGCTGCCGTGGCGTACTTCGAGACCAATCTGGGGTGGCGTCCGATACCGGGCGCTCCGGCCGACGGGACGACCGACCCGGCCGGCAGTCGGCCGCGGACCGGCGCCTACCGGCTGCCCGACCCGCGCCCGACGCCGGACTTCAAAGAGTTCCGACCGTTCTGCTGAGCCGGATGGGACCCGCGAGGCCCACCCGACTTGGGCGGCCGCGCGTCACTCGCAGCGATGGCACCGCGTTGAGCTTGGTCGGGGGCGCATCGTGGTGCGGGCAGGCACTGTTTGATCAAAGTGCTACAGAGGGCGGCGAGGCTCTGTGCCCGGCTGTCCCGACACCGGCTTTGCCGGGACGGTCGTGCGCTCGAAAGCTGGGGTAGTGCTCCAACGTCCACAAGGGTTACGGGGTGTCGGCGAGTTCTTCAATCTGGTGGGCGAGGTGTGAGTCGGGGTGGAAGACCTGGAAGCCCCACTCCTCGACTTCGTCGACCTGGACCGGGAAGCGGCCGGTCTTGCTCGGATTGGACATGACGCAGACGACGACCTCGTCGAACAGGAGGGCGGCGCGGCGGAGAACGTCCCGGTGCCCTTGAGTGACCGGGTCGAAGGATCCGGCTAGAGGTAGGGCGCGTAGGCGTCCAGCACCTTCAGCACCTCCTCCTCCCCCGCCGGCGGCAGCTGCACCACGGTCTCCTCGATGCCCAGCTCGGCGTAGTACGCGAGCTTGCCCGGGGACGGGTGGACGGCGTAGGGGACGACCTGGAGGGCGGACGGGTCGCGGCCCGCGTCGGCCCAGGCGGCGCGCAGCTGCGGCAGGGACTCCGACAGGCCCCGCCCGCCGATCGGCAGCCAGCCGTCGGCGTACTCGCTGATGTGGGCGAACAGCTTGGGTCCGGCGGCGCCGCCGATGAGGGTGCGCGGTCCGGCGACGGGCCCGCGCGGCTTCTGTACGGGCTTGGGGTGGGCCTCGCTGGCCCGTACGCTCCCGAACTCGCCGTCGTAGGCGGTGGGTTCTTCGCTCCACAGGGCCCGCATGAGCGCCATCCGGTCCCGGACCAGCTCGCGGCGCGTGCGCCACTCCACGCCGTGGTCGGCGGCCTCCTCGACGTTCCAGCCGAAGCCGAGGCCGAGGGTGAGGCGGCCTCCGGAGAGGTGGTCGACGGTCGCGATCTGCTTGGCGAGGTCGATCGGGTCGTGCTGGGCGACGAGCGTGATGCCGGTGCCGAGACCGAGCCTGTCGGTTACCGCGGCGGCCTGCCCGAGGGCGACGAAGGGGTCGAGCGTACGGCCGTACTCGCGCGGCAGCTCGCCGCCCGCCGGGTACGGGGTGATCCGCTCGACCGGGATGTGGGTGTGCTCGGGCAGGTAGAGCCCGGCGAACCCCCGCTGCTCCAGCTCACGGGCGAGGCGGGTCGGGGTGATGGTCTCGTCGGTGAGGAAGATGGTCACGGAGATACGCATGCGTCATCTGTACCGGGCCCGGGGCCGTATGTCCATACCGACCAGTCGGCATCACGATGGTCGGCGGGAGGTGCGCGTCGGTCGTGACCGGTGCGGGCGCCACGCGGCCTGAGGGACCAGGGTGCGCGGCGCCCTGCGCGTCCTCCGCTACAGGGACGCCACGACCTGGCCGGACATGACCTGGGGAGGGTTGGGGAGCAGCTCAGCGAGGTTGTCCCGCACGAAGTCGGCGGCCCTCCTGATCGACTCCTCGGCGCCCGCCTCGCTCTCGAAGACGCTGGTCGAGACCATGACTCCGTTCCCGGCGTCGACCCAGTAGTAGGCCACGAGACCGGGGACCTCACGGATGAGCGGCACGAACCCGTCGTTCACGCGCCGCCCCGCCTCGGCCGGATCGGTCACTCCCTCGTATCGCCTGACGGCTACGTACACGGCTGGTCTCCTCACGATTCCGGGCATCTGCTGCGGAGACGCCTTACCCGTGCGGCGTCTGCGCCGCTCGCGAGTCGTACGGCGATCACTGGAAGGGACCAGCGGATGACTCCCCGCCAGCTCAGTCCACAGCCCGTGGATCACGGAGCGGGGCTTTCCGCACGTGCCGCCTGTCTCCGGTGCGAGCGTCCTCGAGTGCTGTCATGGCCTCGGGCGAGTTCCTGATCATGACCCGGTGCCGGTAAGCCCGTACCACTGCGGCCGCCGCCTCGAAGTCGTTGGCCGAGGATGCCCCTATGGCCGTCGCCAGCTCCTCCTCGAAGCGCTCCCGGTCACCCGGGAAGCCGTAGCGGCTGAGCGCGCCGCGCAGGTCGTCCACGGTTCGGATCTCCGGGAGGGGCATCGTGCCCCAGCCGTGCTCGGGCTGTGCGCTCATGGTCCGCTCCTGGTGAAAGGGCATGGCTCCGTCTCCCAGTATGGCGCTGCCCGGTCGCTACGAGCAGCGGACAGTCACCACGCCGGCCAGCGCCGACCCACGCACGCCGTCCTCACCACCACCCCCGCCACCTTCAACGCCCTGCTCCACACATCGAAGTCTCCCGCGTGACGTACCGTCGGTCGTGTTGCCGGTCGGAGGGGGAGTCGTGACGCAGCATCTGGGGCCATTGGAGCTGGTCGGGGAGCAGTGGGTGATCGGGGATGCGACGCGGGCTGACGGTCTGTGCGTCGTGCTCACGCCGGAGGGGCTGGAGCATCGGCGGAACGGGGAGACGGCACCGCTGCTCGCCCTGGAGTGGTCGCAGTTCCTGGAGTTGAAGGTGCGGGCCGCTTACCGGAAGTGGCAGGCCTCGCCCGCCGCCGGCATCATCGCGGCCGCCGAGCCCCGTGCAGACATGGGGCGCGACGGCTGCTCCCTGCACGGCATCCTGCGCCACCCGTACGAGCTGTGGTCCGTGCGGTACACGCATCACGAGCGCCGTTACACCGGCGGCCACGTCATCGTGCTGAAGGCGCTGTTCGCC
Organism: Streptomyces griseus subsp. griseus; assembly: GCF_000720255.1. Taxonomy (GTDB): domain Bacteria; phylum Actinomycetota; class Actinomycetes; order Streptomycetales; family Streptomycetaceae; genus Streptomyces; species Streptomyces griseus_I. The sequence goes on from NZ_JOJE01000002.1 coordinate 105,574, forward strand.
CAGCTCACCGAGGCGAGGCAGCTGCACCGCCTCGGTGATCCCGAATGGCTCGGCTCGGCGGTCGCCAAGCTGTCGCCGTTCTCCTCGTGGTTCGAGCCCAAGGGCAACCGTCTGGTGAAGGAGACCCTGCAGGGGCTCGGCGTCTGACCTTCGTCCCTGCCCGTCGCGGAGGTCAGGCAGTGTGTTCGGGGCCGGAAGCGCGTCCGACACTGAGGTAGGTGTAACCCAGGGCCTGCATGGTCGTGAGGTCGAGGACGTTCCGTCCGTCGAAGATGACGGGCGTCTGCATACGGGTGACGTGGGCGCTCCAGTCGGTGTCACGGAGTTCGGGCCACTCGGTGACGACGACGGCGGCGTCTGCATGGTCGAGGGCCTCGCTGATGCCGGGGTGGCGTTCGGCTGTGTCCCAGGGGGCTCCGGGACCGGGGCGGGCCATGGGGTCCCAGCAGCGGACGTGGGCGCCTTCGGCCAGCAGGCGGGCGGCGATGATGGTGCTCGGTGCTTCGCGCATGTCGTCGGTGCCGGGTTTGAAGGTCATGCCGAGCAGGGTGACGGTGCGGCCTTTCAGGGTGCCCAGTTGGGTCTTCAGACGTTGGACGGCGCGGCGGGGCTGGAGCTCGTTGACTTCGATGACGGCGGTCAGGAGCTGGAAGGGGTAGCCGGTGTTGCTGGCGAGAGCACGCAGGGCGCGGGAGTCCTTGGGGAAACAGCTGCCACCGTAGCCGAGGCCGGCGTTCATGAAGTGCGGGCCGAGCCGGTGGTCCTGGCCGATGGCGCGGGTGACATGGGTGATGTCGGCGCCGGTGGCCTCGCACAGCGCGGCGATCTCGTTGGTGAAGGAGATCTTGGTGGCGAGCAGCGCGTTGGCGGCCATCTTGACCATTTCCGCGGAGGCGATGTCCATGACGTCGACCGGGCCGTCGATGCCGTCGTGGAGGGCGGCCACGAGGTCGGCGGTCTCGGTGTCCGTGGCACCGATGACGATGCGGTCGGGTCGCATGAAGTCGGTGATGGCGCGGCCTTCGGCGGTGAACTCGGGGTTGGAGGCGTAGCCGACGTGTCCCAGACCGGCCTCGTCCAGAGCCCGGCGGATGCGCTCGCCGGTTCCGACGGGCACGGTGCTCTTGACGACGACGGCCTTGAGGTGGCCGGCGGTGCCCAGGGTGTCGATGACGGCCCACACCCGGGAGAGGTCGGCATCGCCGGAGGCGGTGGGCGGGGTGTCGACGCAGATGTAGGCGACGTCGGCGTCACGGACGGCTTCGTCGCCGTCCAGGGTGTAGGACAGGCGCTCCTTGTTGCGGGCGAGCATGTCACCCAGGCCGGGCTCGTAAATGGGCACCTCGCCGGAGTTGAGGATCCGGACGCGTTCGGGCTGGATGTCGCGAATGGTGACGTGGTGGCCCAGCTCGGCGAAGCAGGCGCCGGCGACCAGGCCGATGTACCCGGCGCCGAAGATGGTGACGCGGTGGGCGGGGCGGCTCATGACAGGGTCCTTCCCTGTTGAGGCGGACCGCAGCGCACGGCTGCGGCCCCCGGACAGACGTAAGAGTTGCGCCCATCCTCACCCCTGCGCCGCGCGGCGCGCGGACGTGAAGGGGCAAGGACGGGGTGCAGGGGATGGGAGCAGGGAAGGTACCGGCAGGCGTCCTGGATCAGCCGGGCGTGGGCGGCACGGCCGATGCGGGAGTCAACTGGACGGGGCAGCCGCCGGGGCCGCGCCGGCGGCGAGAGAAACCTCGGCGCCGTTCTGCCGCGTGCCCCAGCCGGTCTTGGCGCAGGTCAAGATGCCGTACCAGCGCAGACTGCGCAGCAGGGTCCAGGCCAGCACGATGGCCAGCGGCATGGCCAGCCACGTCATGGCTCGCTGCCGGATCCGCTCGTCGGAACGGATGATGCTCAGGTAACGGAGGCCCTGCGCGTAGCCGATCAGGAACGGGATGACGAGCATGCTCTTGGGCGGCCAGTCCCGGTAGACGAGCGGCACCACCACCAACAGCCATACGGTGACCATCTGCGTGAGGATCATCTGCAGCCAGCGCATGGCGTGCAGCCAGTACGCGGGCCGCGCCGGTGACAGGTACCGCATCCGCCACACCGACCGGATCGTCGATCCCCGCATCCACCGCAGATACATCCGCGAGAAGTGCCCCCAGTTCTCCGGCATCGCCGTGAAGCAGATCGCTCGCGGCTGCTGCACCGTCAGGCCCCGCTGCTGCGCATACAAGGTGAGCAGGCTGTCGTCGGAGAACATCACCGGCCGGCCCATGAACGTCTCGTTCAGATAGGAACCGAGGTTGTCGCGGATGACGCCGGCCCGGTAGGCGGCGAGCGGACCGGAGTTGACCATGACCGCGCCGAGGGAGGACTGTCCCGATCGATCCACCAACTGGCACACCACGAACCACAGATCGGTCACCCGCACCAACCAGTTGACCCGGTTGTTCGTGGCGATCACGATGCCGGCCACCGACTGAACCCGCGGCCGCGCGAAGGGAAGCAGCGACTGTTCCACCGCGTTCGGCGCGAAGCACGAGTCCGAGTCGCACGTGATGTAGATGTCGGCCTCGGGACTGACCCGCACCCCGTGCGCCTGGGCGTGCCGCTTACCGCCGTTGGCCACCCGCTGCCACGTCGTGGCCAACCCCGCGTCGGCGGCGGCCTGCTCCCACCATGCCCTCACCTCGGCATAGTCGCTCGAAGTGGACCCGTCATCGACGACGTGCACCGAATCGGGCAGCCGCGTCTGGCGGAGGAAGCTTTCGAGTCCCAGCTTCAGGTAACCGGGGTCCTCGTTGTAGACGGGCACGAGGATGGACACGTGCAGGGCGTCGAGCTGTCGCCGCGCCCGCTCGCTCACCCGTGGGACCCGCTCAAGGTGATACATGAAGGTCTGCAGCAGGAAGACCAGGAAGAGGCTGATCCAGACGACGGTCAGCCGGCTGCGCATGTCGGGGTCAGCCGTGAAGTTCACCACGGCGTGGTGGGTGGTCCACCCGGCAGCGAGCAACAGGACAAGGATGCCCATGGCGACGGTCCAGGACCGGTGCTGATGGGCACTCAGCACCGGTGCTTGGCGATTGCGACGGTTCACTTCTGGTGCTGCGCACCCGTCGTGGTCGCGTTCTCGCCGATGGCGATCTTGCGTCGGAATCCGAAGCGGACGAGCAGCAGGCCGAGGCAGACCAGGCCGGCTGCCGCCGCGAGCATCCATCCCCCGATGGGATAACTGACCCCGCCGATGACAAGAACCGGAGTCCCTGTCTGAGCAAGTTGAGCGTGTCCGGACATGACGTGAATCCCCCCATGGGAACGACTGTTGGATAAAAAAGATGATAGGACCACCGATCAAGCCCACCATGGGCTCTTGAACGTTGAACGAGCCGTCGGAGACACACGGAAGAGTGACGCCGGGCCTGACAGAGAGTCATGAATGCAGGTCAGATGAGTAGATGGCTCGACCATCTATCGTGATGAAACTGCGACATTCTTTTTTTACGCAGTCCAACTCGACGAATCCCGCTGCTCGGGTGCCAGCCCGGAGGGACCGAATCGTTGGCCAAAGCTCGAAAGCATTGGCCAATGATTTTGGTCCCCTTGTCTTTCAGAAACGGAATCGTCCCGGACCTGACTCAAACAAAACAGGTCGAGCGGCCGGATGACGGTCCGGGAGTCGCCCGATGACCGGGCCGCCACGTCACGCGATTGCCTGGCCACGCTGCCTCCAGCGTGCGCGCCAGCTGCTGACCAGGTGTCTGCGACGTTGCACCTGCAGCCGCCCGGCGATCTCACGCCTCCTGCAACTCCGCCACCACCGCCGCGTGATCCGAAGGCCACACCCCGTCCACCGGGCCGTCCCCCGCCCGCCGTACCGCCCGCACCTTCCCGATCCCGTCGGGGCCCGGCCGGCCTACGTGGACGTAGTCGATGCGGGCGCTCGGTTCGCCGCCGATCGCCACGTACGGGTTGGAAGCGTCCCAGGTGTTGGAGGGTGCCGTCGGGTCGGCGTACTCCCAGGCGTCGTAGAGGACCTGGTGGGGCACGGCAGGGGCGGTCCGGTAGCCGCCGAAGAGGCGGATCTCGTCGGAGTCCGGCCAGGCGTTGAAGTCGCCGGTGACGACCGGCGGGAACGGGGTGTCGCCCCGGTGGCGTGCGACGAACTCCGCGAGCGCGGTCACCTGGCCGCAGCGCACGGCCGAGGCGTGCCGGGGTGAGGTGAGGTGGGCGGTGAAGAAGGGGATCTGGTGGGAGGGGTGCGCGAGGCGGGCGTAGAAGGCCAGTCGGCCGTCGTCGATGTCGACGGGGGCGGGCAGCCGTAGCGTGCTCTGCTCCAGCACGGGCCACCGGCTCAGCACCGCGTTCCCGATGCCGACCGTGGCGTCCCCGATCCGCCGCTGCCAGCGTTCCGGCGCCGGAGAGGCCGCCCACGCCCAGTGCAGGCCCAGCTCACCGGCCAGCCACCGGGCGAGGTTCTCGCCGCCGGTGGCCCACACCTCCTGCAGGCCGACCACGTCGGGGCCCAGTTCCCGCAGGGTCTCCAGGATCGCCTTCTGGCGTGTCTCCCAGGGGCCGAAGCGCCACCACAGGTTCCAGGTCACGACCCGCATCCGCAGCCACCCGCTCTCGTTCCGCCGCGTGGGGGACCATTGAAGCAACAGTTCGAGAGTGTTGTGTGAAGGAGTCGTACGGAGATGTCCCGCCTCGCCGATGCCAGATTCCGCGCCACCACGACCTTTCAGAGGCGGATCAATCCCCTGCTGCGCCGTCTCCCCCTCCAGACGGTCCTGGAGACCACGGGCCGCGTCTCCGGGCAGCCCCGTCAGACGCCGGTGGGCGGACGGCGCGTCGGCGACTCCTTCTGGCTGGTCTCGGAATTCGGCGACCGCTCCCAGTACGTGCGCAACATCCGGGCGAACCCGGAGGTGCGGGTGCGGATCCGGGGCCGCTGGCACACCGGCACCGCCCACCTCCTCCCCGACGACGACCCGGTCGCCCGCCTGCGCGCCCTGCCCCGCCTCAACAGCACGGCGGTACGGGCACTGGGGACGAACCTGCTGACGGTGCGGGTGGATCTCACCGGGTGATCAGCTCACCTCACCCCGGCCACACGATCGCCTGCACCTCGCTGTAGGCGTGCAGCGCGTACGAGCCCACGTCCCGGCCGACACCGCTCCGCTTGAAGCCCCCGAACGGCGCCTCCATGTTGCGGCCGACGGTGTTGATCCCGACGCCGCCGGCCCGCAGCAGGCGCGCGACGCGGAAGGCGCGGGCCACGTCGGCGGTCCAGACGTAGTCGATCAGGCCGTAGTCACCGTCGTTGGCGAGTTCCACGCCCTCCTCCTCTTCGTCGAAGGGGAGGACCACGACCACCGGGCCGAAGATCTCCTCACGGACCACCCGCATCTCCGGGGAGCAGTCGGCGAGTAGGGTCGGGGAGACGTAGAACCCGGTGTCGTACGGCGGGCGTTCGCCGCCCGTCACCAGCGTCGCGCCCTCCTTGCGGCCTGCCTCCACGTACGACTCCACCCGCTCCCGGTGCGCCGCCGAGATCACCGGACCGACCACCGTGTCGCGGGCTCTCGGGTCTCCTACCTTCAACCGGTCTGCGTACGAGGCCAGTTGCGCCACCAGCCGGTCGTACACGCCCCGTTGGGCCAGCACCCGGGTCGGTGCCGTGCAGATCTGGCCGCTGTAGAAGGAGAACGTCGTGCCGATCCCGGCGACCGCCGAGGCGAGGTCCGCGTCGTCGAAGACCAGCGCCGCGCCCTTCCCGCCCAGCTCCATCAGCTGGCGTTTCATCCCGCGCCCGCACACCTGCGCGATGCGCTGCCCCACCGCCGTGGAGCCGGTGAAGCTCACCATGTCCACGTCCGGGGAGTCCACGGCGGCCTCGCCGACCGCGACCGAACGTCCGGAGACCACGTTCACCACACCCGGCGGTGCGCCCGCCGCCTCCAGGGCCTCCGCCATCCGGTACACCGACAGCGGATCCTGCGGCGCCGGCTTCACCACCACCGTGTTGCCCATCGCCAGCGCCGGGGCGATCTTGCCCGCCGGATTGGCCCACGGGTTGTTGTACGAGGTGATGCAGGTGACCACACCGACGGGCTGTCGTACGGCCAGCGCGCCCATCACGCCGGCCCTCCCCATCGGACCGGCCTCGTTGATCTGCGGCGGGATCGCCCACTCGGCGGGCTCCACGCGCGCGTACCGCCGGAAACGGGCGGCCCCGACACCCACCTGCATGCCCCGGGCCGTCCCGGTCGTCGCGCCCGTCTCGGCCTGAGCCAGCTCGGCGTACGGCACCAGCCGCTCCCGGATCAGGTCCGCGGCCCGTGCCAGCACCCCCGCCCGTTCCTCGGCGGACGTGCGCGACCACGGCCCGAAGGCGTCGCGGGCCGCGGCGCAGGCCGCGTGCACCTGATCCCGCGAGGCCTCCGGCGCCCACCCGACGGTGTCCTCGGTCGCCGGGTCGAGGACGGCGTAGTGCCCGGCGTCCGGCTCGACCCACTCACCGCCCACGAACAGCCGCTGCCCGTCGCCCGCTTCGTGCCCACCGGCCACGACCAGCCGCTGCTCGCTCACTTGGTGCTCACCGTCTCGGTGTCCCGCCCGGACCGCAGCACCCGGCCCGGTACCGCGCCGGTCACCACGTCGTCGCGGATCGCCTCGACCCCGTTGACCCACACGGCCCGTATCCCGATCGCCTTGGAGTCCAGCCGCGGACTGTCACCCGGCAGGTCGTGCACCAAAGTGGCCTTGCCCGCGTCGATCCGCTCCGGGTCGAAGAGGACCAGGTCCGCATGCCAGCCCTCCCGCACCCGGCCCCGCTCCCGCAGACCGAACAGCCGCGCCGGATCGTCCGTCAGCATCCTCACCGCCTGCTCGAGACCGACCAGCTTCCGGCCCCGCAGACAGTCCCCGAGGAAGCGCGTGGTGTACGGCGCCCCGCACATCCGGTCCAGGTGCGCGCCCGCGTCGGACCCGCCGAGCATGACGTCCTCGTGCTGCCACGTCTGAGCCCGCAGCGCCCAGGACGCCGGGTCGTTGTCGGTCGGCATGGGCCACAGCACCGTACGCAGCTCGTCGTTGGCGCAGATCTCCACCAGGCACGCGAACGGGTCCTGCCCGCGTTCCGCCGCGATGTCCCGCACGACCCGGCCGGTCAGCCCACGGTTCGCCTCGCTGTAGGTGTCCCCGATGACGTACCGCCCGAAGTCGGCGAGCCGCCGGAAGACGCCCGCCTCCTTGGAGTCGGCCCGCCGGAGCATCTCGGCCCGTACGGCCGGGTCGCGCAGCCTCTCGATCCGCTCGGGCACCGGAAGCCCCAGGATCGGCCCCCACCCCGGGATCAGGTTCAGCGCGCAGAAGGTGCCCAGGGACATGTTCATCGGCGTGAGGATCGGCATGGTCAGCGCCACCACCCGACCGCCCGACTTCCGTGCCCGCTCACTCGCCTCCAGCTGCCTGGGCACCCGCGCCGGGACCGCCGCGTCGATGGTCAGGACGTTCCAGTTCAGGGGCCGCCCCGCCGCCGCACTCATCTCCACGAACAGATCGATCTCGGCATCGCTGAACTGATCCAGGCAGCCGGCCACGATCGCCTCGATCTGCGTCCCCTCGTGCTCCCCCACGGCCCGCGCGAGCGCCAGCAGCTCCTCGGGCCGCGCATGCCGGGAGGCGACCGGCTGCCCGTCCCCGTCGGAGTGCGTCGACGACTGCGTGGTGGAGAAACCCCAGGCCCCGGCGTCCATGGCCGCGTGCAGCAGCCGCACGATCTGCGCCAACTGCGCGTCACTCGGCTGCCCGCCGACGGCGTCCGGTCCCATCACATACCGCCGCAGCGCGCAATGACCGACCATGAAGCCCGCGTTGACGGCGATCCGCCCTTCGAGGGCGTCCAGATACTCCCCGAAGGAGCTCCAGCTCCAGGGCGCCCCCTCCTCCAGCGCCACCAGCGACATCCCCTCCACCTTGGACATCATCCGGCGCGTGTAGTCGGCGTCCTCGGGACGGTCCGGGTTCAGCGGCGCGAGCGTGAAACCGCAGTTGCCGCCGGCGACGGTCGTCACTCCGTGGTTGAGAGAGGGCGTGGCGTACGGGTCCCAGAAGAGCTGGGCGTCGTAGTGGGTATGGGGGTCGACGAAACCGGGGGCGAGGACGAGCCCGGTGGCGTCCTCACTGGTGCGGGAATCCTCGGTGACGGTACCGATGGCGGTGATGCGCCCGTCGCGGATACCGACATCGGCGGTGTAGGCAGGCGCACCGGTCCCGTCGACGACGGTGGCGCCCCCGATGACGTGATCGAGCATGCGGTCCCTCCTGGAGATGCGGTGAGCATGCCTACCTGGGGGCGCGGGGCTGTTTCGATGTGCGGCTCCGCCGCGTGGGCGCGCAGGCCACCACGAGCCCGCACCCGCCGACGACGCTCAAGCCCCCTGCCGAAACCGCGTGGTCCGATGCACAGGATCCGTATCGATCTTCGGAATCACGTGCTCCCCGATCAACCGAATCGTCTGCAACGTCTCCTCCTTCGGCACCCCCACCGGCAACCCGAAGCTCAGCTGGTCCGCCCCCGCCTGCTCCCACCGCTTGCACTGCGTCAGCACCTCCGCCGGATCGCCGCAGATCAAGAGCTCCTCGGAGATGAGCAGTTCGATGAACTCCTCGTTGTACTCGGGCAGTGTCTCCGGCCAGACGGGGAACCCCTCGGGCCGCGGGAACGTGTCGTGGTACCGGAACACCAGCGACGGCAGGTAGTGCAGCCCGCCGTTCACCGCGATCCGCACCGCCTCCTCGTGCGTGGGCGCGCAGATCGCCGTCGTCGTCACCATCACGTTGTCGTTGACGAAGTCCCCGACCGGCTCGGCGTTCACCACGGCCGTCTTGTACTGCTCGAGCACCCACTCCATGTCGGAGACCTTCTGCACACTGAACCCGAGCACCCCGAGCCCCTTGCGGGCAGCCATCGCGTACGACGGCGGCGACCCGGCCGCGTACCACATCGCCGGGTGGGACTTCCCGTACGGCTTGGGCAGCACCTTCCTCGGCGGGAGCTGCCAGTGCTTGCCGCGGAATCCCACGTACTCGTCCTGGAGCCACATCTTGGGGAACTCCGCGATGGTCTCCTCCCAGATCTCCTTGGTGTAGTTCATATCGGTCACGCCCGGTATGAACCCGAGGATCTCGTGGGACCCCGCGCCCCGCCCGCTGCCGAACTCGAAGCGGTTGCCGGAGAGGTGGTCGAGCATGGCGACCTTCTCGGCGACCTTCACGGGGTGGTTGACCTGGGCCAGTGGGTTGAAGATCCCGGAGCCGAGGTGGATCCGTTCCGTGGCGTGCGCCAGGTAGCCGAGGAAGACGTCGTTGGCGGAGAGGTGGGAGTACTCCTCCAGGAAGTGGTGCTCCGACGCCCAGGCGTACTTGAAGCCCGAGCGGTCCGCCTCGATGACGTACTCGGTCTCCTCCATCAGCGCCTTGTGCTCGGCCAGCGGGTCGGTCTCGGCGCGCTTGCCCACGTATCCCTGTACAAAGAGCCCGAATTCCAAGGCGGTTCACCGTCCCCAGTTGTTTCTGACTGGTCGTCAGATTCGCTTCCCGCCGACTGTGGCACCGGGCCCGTGGACCGTCAATAGCTGACTGCCCGTCAGATGACGCTGACCCCCGCCAGCCAGCCCCCGTCGATCACGAAGGGCTGCCCGGTGATGTAGGAGGAGTCGTCGGAGGTGAGGAAGAGCGCGAGCCTGGCCACCTCCTCCGGCCTGCCGACCCGGCCCAGCGGTACGAGCCCGCGGTACAGCTCGTCCAGGGCCCGCGAGGTCTCCTCGGTCCCCATGGAAGGGTCGAGCAGTGCCGGGTTGGACATCGCGGTATCGATGGCGCCGGGGCACATGGCGTTGACGCGCACTTCCCGGTGGGCCAACTCCAGCGCGGCGACCCGGGTGAGGCCGACGATCGCGTGCTTGGTCGCCGCGTAGGCGCCCACGGCCGCCATCCCGGTCATCCCGGTGTACGAGGCGGTGTTGACGATCGTGCCGCCGTGCTCCATCTCCGGCGCCACGGTCCTGACACCGAGGAAGCAGCCGACCTGGTTGACCCGTACGACCTCCATGAACTCGTCGAGGGGGGTGTCGACGAGGGCGTTGAAGCGCAGGATGCCGGCGTTGTTGACGAGTCCGTCGACATGACCGTACGCGTCCTTGGCGGCGGTGACCGCGGCCCGCCAGTCGCCCTCCTCCCCCACGTCGAGGTGGACGTACAGCGCGCCCAGTTCCTTCGCGAGGGCCTCGCCCTGTTCGTCGAGGACGTCGGCGACGACAACGCGCGCGCCCTCCGCCGTGAACAGGCGCGCCTCCTGCTCCCCCTGCCCGCGCGCGGCACCGGTGACGATGACGACACGGCCGTCCAGCTTGCCCATGCGGGGCCCCCTTCACATCGGTGGGCACAGCATCGTACCGCCGTATCTGACGATGTGTCAGATAGCGTGCTCCGATTGCACAAGCACACAGCAAGTGACTTGCAGGTAGGGACATTTGACTCTGTCGGCCCGCCAGGAGGACTCCAATAATCCCCCACGGAGAAGTAAAGCCACCCCCAAGGACGGAGCAGGTATGGCCAAGCGGAGACTGAAGAACAGGAAGGTCAGGTTCGTTGCGATCGGCGCCGCACTGGCCACCGGCGGAGGGATCGTCGCCCTGCTTCCCTCGGCGAACGCGGCCGACGACAAGACGCCCGAGCAGATCATGACGATGTGCGAGAGGTCAGCGGTCGTCAACGGCAAGCAGCGCTCGGTGCGCGACTTCGACGGAGGCTTCGCGGACGGATTCCAGGCGGACAACTGCGATTTCGTGGAGACGAAGTTCGAGACCTTCGACGGCCCCACCGAGAAGGCGTCGATCGACTTCCCGAACTGCGAGCCGGCCGCCACCGACGCGGCGAAGGTGTCCGTCACCTGGTCGTCCACCGCGGCCCAGGGAGAGGGAAAGTACACGGTGACCCAACAGGGCGGCGGCGGAGGTCTGTTCGGGGCGCTGAGCGGGTCCTGGGTGAAACACAAGGGAACCCTGGACATGACCGTGAAGTCGGCGACCGCGGGCGCGACGGAACAGCGGGAGGTGCCGGTCGGCAAGGTGCTCCACATGGAGTTCACGCCGAAGATGCAGCGCATGACCGGCGAATGGCGGGTGCGGATCGACGCCCGTGAGGCGACGACCACCACCAACGCCACCCCCGAGCGGAACTTCGTCGCGCCGGAGGTCGTCGAGGGACCCGTGGTCCTGCCGGGCGCGGCCGGGGCGCCCGGTGTCGTGGACGGCACGTCCAAGGCGGTCCTGGAGGACTGCTGACCCGGTGGTGCCACGGCAGCGCACAACCCACTCGACACACGGCCCCATGAAAGAGACCAGGATGACCACCCCCACACCCGCCCCCCGCCCCAGAAGCCACCGCGGCAAGAAGAAGCGGATCAGCCTCGCCCTGGCCCCGGTGGCCGCCCTCGCGGTGATCGTGCCGCTGATGAACCAGGCCGGTGCCGCCACCCCGTCCGAGGTCACCTCGGACTGTGCCGCGGACTCCGAGAAGTTGGAGAACTGCGAGTTCGTCGACGTCCAGTTCAAGGCGAACAGCCTCGGGCCCAACCAGCGCGTTTCCCCTGTGACCGAGAACTGCGGAACGACGACCGCGGCGACGAGCACCTTCAATGTGAGCACGTCCGTCACCAGGACCATTCAGCTGGAGGACGGATTCACCGCAGGCGCCGACACCAAGCTGGGAAACTCCTTCTTCGAGATCGGCCTGAAGTTCAGCACCTCGGAAATCAACATCACACGCGACGACAAGACCACCGGCCTCGCGTTCAGCCGCTCCGACACCGTGCAGCCGGACAGCGTCGGCTTCTTCATGTGGTCGGCCAAGCGCACCGATGTGAGCGGATTCCTGAAGGCCACCTACAAGGAGGCCCAGGACGGCCAGAAGGTGTTCTTCGCGCCGAGCGAGGGCGGGAAGACGGTCCATGTCTTCTACCCGCAGATCCTGCGGAACGGAACTCCGGACGGCCGTCTCTGGCTCCGCAACGTGAAGTGCGGAACTCCCGAGGCCAACGGAATCCAGAACTCGGCGAAGAGCCTGCGGGCGGAACCGGGATTCGGTGAGGGCGGCGACAAAGTCACCGACGTGGAGATCCCGCAGGCGGACATACCGGCGCCGTAGGTTCTCACATGCGAAGCACGGGCGCGGCGGGCGTGGCTCCGAGCCAGCGCAGGACCGCGCCCGTGCTGCCGCGGGCGTCGAGTTTGGCGTAGATGTTGCTGAGGTTGTTGCGGACGGTCTTCTCGCTCAGCCGCAACCGCAGGCTGATCTCCTGCGCCCCCAGGCCGGTCGACAGCAGCTCCATGATCTGGCGTTCGCGCGGTGAGAGCAGCGCGCGCAGCCGTTCGAGGGCGTCACCGGCCGTGGGCATGCGGCGGGCGCCCTCACGCAGGGCGGCGCAGGCGGTCGGCGAGAGGTAGGTGTGCCCGACGGTGGCCGCCATCACGGCCGACGACAGCATGTGGGTGCAGTAGTCGCCCTCGACGAGGTAGCCCGCGCCGCCCCGGAACACCTCGACCACCGCCTCGGTGTCCTCACTGGGGCTGATGACGATCACCGGGACGCTCCGCTCGCCCAGCGCCTCCAGCAGCTCCGGGACGGACCGCGAGGGCTCCTCGCACAGCAGCAGGACCACATCGACGGTCTCGGGGACGCGGAAGGGCGGGGTCAGGTACTCGGCCCGGCCCACGTAACGGTCGTCCGGGGACGGCCAGTCGGCGTGCGGCCACTCGCCGTCGGCGCAGGCGAGGGCGATGGAGAGTCGTTGGGAGGATCGCACTGCACGTGCCCTTCCGCCGGAACCACCACGTCCGTACGTTCGTACATACGCGGCTCGGCGTGGACATGTTCAAACGTTCAAGAAGAGCCGTCGCTCAGCGGGACGTGTCGAGCAGCGGGCTCACCTCCGCGCCGAACCGGGCCATCTGGTCGGTGAGTTCGGTACGACTGCGACAGCGGAAGCGCACCTGGATCTGGTCCACGCCCATCGCCGCGTAGGCGCGCAGCGACTCGGCGAGTGCCTCCGGCGGCCCGGAGAGGGTACGGCGGCCCACGTCCCAGTCGGGGGTGCCGACGTAGAGCGGCTCGGTGATGGCGCCGATCGTGAACGGCTCGCCCTCGTCACCGCGCAGCCGCCGGATGGTCTCGATCTGCGCGGGCAGCCGGTCCCTCGGGTCGCCCTGGGGCAGCCAGCCATCCCCCTTGAGCGCGGCCCGGCGCACGGCGGCCGGGGAGGATCCGCCGACCCACAGGGGCACCCGCGCCTGGGCGGGCCGCGGCCGCTGTCCGAGGTCCTCGAAGTCGTACAGCTTGCCGTGGTGGGAGGGGAACTCCTCCTCTCCCAGCGCGGCGCGCAGCGCGTCGATCGTCTCGTCGAGTACCGCGCCCCGCCGCTCGAAGTCCACCCCCAGCGTCTCGAACTCCTCCCTCACGTGCCCCGCCCCCACCCCGAGGATCAGGCGGCCGCTCGCGAGATGGTCGAGGGTGGCGTACTGCTTGGCGGTGACCAGCGGGTGGCGCAGGCCGACGATCGCCACGTGACTGAGCAGGCGGACGCGTTCGGTGACGGCCGCGAGGTGGGCCAGGGTGGCCACGGGGTCGTACCAGACCGTACTCATCGCGGGCGCGAGACGGCGCGGAATCGCGACGTGGTCGCAGCAGGCGACGTAGGCGAAGCCGGCCCGGTCGGCGGCGCGGGCGAGGGCGACGAGGTCGTCGGGGCCCGCGCCGGCCTCCCAGGGTTCGGCGTAGATCGTCGACTGGGACTGGACGGGGAGCTGGATGCCGTAGGCGAGGCCGGGGCTCACCGGGCACCGCCGCCCGGCCACAGGCCCTCCGGGGTGAGCCCCAGCAGGCGGATCGCGTTGCCGCGGACGATGCGTTCCACGACCTCGGCGGGCAGATGGCCCATCTGCGCCTCGCCGACCTCGCGCGACTTGGGCCAGGTGGAGTCGGAGTGGGGGTAGTCGGTCTCGTAGAGGACGTTCCCGACGCCGATGGAGTCGAGGTTCCTGAGCCCGAAGGCGTCGTCGAAGAAGCAGCCGTAGACGTGCTCGGCGAAGAGTTCGGAGGGCGGCCGGTGCACCTTGTCGGCGACTCCGCCCCAGGCCCGGTTCTCCTCCCACACCACGTCCGCGCGTTCCAGGATGTACGGGATCCAGCCGATCTGGCCCTCCGCGTACATGACCTTCAGGCCGGGGAAGCGTTCGAACTTGCCGCTCATCAGCCAGTCGACCATCGAGAAGCAGCAGTTGGCGAAGGTGATGGTGGACCCGACGGCGGGCGGGGCGTCGGCGGAGGTGGAGGGCATACGGCTGCTCGAGCCGATGTGCATGGCGATGACGGTGCCGGTCTCGTCGCAGGCGGCGAGGAAGGGGTCCCAGTCGTCGGTGTGGACGGAGGGCAGGCCGAGATGCGGGGGTATCTCGGAGAAGGCGACGGCGCGTACGCCGCGTTCGGCGTTGCGGCGGACCTCCGCCGCCGCGAGTTCGGCGTCCCACAGAGGGATGAGGGTGAGCGGGACGAGACGCCCGTGGGCGTCCGGGCCGCACCACTCCTCCACCATCCAGTCGTTGTAGGCCCGGACGCACAGCAGGCCCAGCTCGTGGTCGGCGGCCTCGGTGAAGGTCTGGCCGCAGAAGCGGGGGAAGGTCGGGAAGCACAGGGCCGACTGGACGTGGTTGACGTCCATGTCGGCGAGGCGCTGCGGGACGTCGTACGACCCCGGGCGCATCTGCTCGTAGGTGATGACCTCCAGCCGGATCTCGTCCCGGTCGTAACCGACGGCGGTGTCGAGGCGGGTCAGGGGGCGGTGCAGGTCCTCGTAGACCCACCAGTCGCCGACCGGTCCGTCGTCGCCGGGGCTGCCCATGACGGGCTTGAAGCGGCCGCCGAGGAAGGTCATCTCCTTCAGCGGGGCGCGCACGATCCGGGGGCCGGTGTCCCGGTACTTCTTCGGGAGGCGGTCCTGCCAGACGTTCGGTGGCTCAACGGTGTGGTCGTCGACGGAGATGATCTTCGGAAGCGGGGCGGAGATGCTCTCCGCGAGGGGGGCGCGGGTCTCCGCGGGCTCGGTCTCCATGAAAGTCACGGTAGCGCTGATCTGACGACCCGTCAGGAACCTGGGACTGTTCGGGTCTGTGCGGACATGTGCGGAGACCGTGTGAGGGGGTTGTGGCATCCCGCGCGTCCGGCTGTGCCCTGCCTGTGATCGGTGTCTCGCCCGGCTGACGGGTCTGCCATGGACAAGGCAAACTGGCGTAGTAGTTGAGGATGCCTAGGGGGACCCCGATGGACGACGGTGTACCGCGCGTGCCGGAGCAGAGGCGGCCCGGCTCCTCCGAGGAGCCGACGGCCCTGCGTTTCGGTCTGCTCGGCCCGGTGCGCGCCTGGCGCGGCGAAACCGCCCTGGCCACCGGCTCCCCCCAACAACGCGCCCTGCTCGCCGCCCTGCTGTTGCGCGAGGGCCGTACGGCGACAGCCGGCGAACTGATCGACGCCCTGTGGGGCGAGGACCCGCCGTCCCAGGCGCTGGCCGCGCTGCGCACCTACGCCTCCCGGCTGCGGAAGGTGCTCGACCCGGGCGTCCTCGCGAGCGAGTCCGGCGGCTACGCGGTACGCGGGCTGGGCGACGGCGCCCTGGACCTGGCCGTCGCGCAGGAACTCGCCACGGAGGCGGAGAAGGCGCGCGGGACCGGAGACCTGTGCCATGCGCGGGACGCGCTGAACCGGGCGCTGGGCCTGTGGGACGGCGAGGCGCTGGCCGGCGTCCCCGGCCCGTACGCGGAGGCGCAGCGGGTCCGCCTGGAGGAATGGCGGCTCCAACTCCTCGAATCGCGCCTGGACATGGACCTGGAGCAGGGCTGCCACGCGGAGGCCGTCTCGGAGCTCACCGCGCTGACCGCGGCCCACCCCCTGCGGGAGCGGCTGCGGGAACTGCTGATGCTGGCCCTGTACCGCTCGGGCCGCCAGGCGGAGGCGCTGGCGGTCTACGCCGACACCCGTCGGCTGCTCGCCGACGAACTGGGCGTCGACCCCCGCCCGGGTCTGCGCGAACTGCAGCAGCGCATCCTCCAGGCCGACCCGGCCCTCGCCGAGCCGTCCGCCCCCGTCGCCGAACCGCCCGCCGTCCTGGTCCGCCCCGCCCAACTCCCGGCCACCGTCCCCGACTTCACCGGCCGCGCGTCCTTCGTCGCCGAACTCAGAGACGTACTGGCGTCGGCGGACGGCCGCGTGATGGCGGTGTCGGCGCTCGCGGGCATCGGCGGAGTCGGCAAGACGACCCTGGCCGTGCACGTCGCCCACCAGGCGCGAGGGGCCTTCCCCGACGGGCAGTTGTACGTCGACCTCCAGGGCGCGGGACAGCGGGCGGCGGAACCGGAGACGGTGCTCGGCGCGTTCCTGCGGGCCCTGGGGACAGCCGACTCGGCCGTACCGGACTCCCTGGAGGAGCGGTCCGCCCTCTACCGCTCGGTGCTGGACGGCCGCCGGGTCCTCGTCCTGCTGGACAACGCCCGCGACGCGGCCCAGGTACGCCCCCTGCTCCCCGGCACCGCGGGCTGCGCCGCCCTCGTCACCTCCCGCGTGCGGATGGTGGACCTCGCCGGAGCCCACCTGGTCGACCTGGACGTCATGTCCCCCGACGAGGCGCTGTCCCTCTTCACGAAGATCGTCGGCGAGGAGCGGGTCGCCTCCGAGAGGGAGGCCGCCCTGGACGTGGTCGCGGCGTGCGGATTCCTCCCGCTGGCCATCCGCATCGCCGCCTCCCGCCTCGCCGCCCGCCGCACCTGGACGGTGTCCGTCCTCGCGGCGAAGCTCGCCGACGAGCGGCGCCGGCTGGACGAGCTCCAGGCGGGCGACCTGGCGGTGAAGGCGACCTTCGAGCTGGGCTACGGGCAGCTGGAGCCCGCCCAGGCACGCGCGTTCCGCCTGCTGGGGCTGGCCGACGGCCCGGACATCTCGGTGGCCGCGGCGGCCGCGGTGCTCGACCTGGCGCCCGACGACACGGAGGACATGCTGGAGTCCCTCGTGGACACCTCGCTGCTGGAGTCCGCGGCTCCGGGCCGCTACCGCTTCCACGACCTGGTCCGGCTCTACGCGCGTGCATGCGCGGAACGGGACGAGTGGCCGCCCGGCGAGAGGGAGACGGCGCTGTCCAGGCTGCTGGACTTCTACCTGGCCACCGCGGCCGGGGTCTACGCCACAGAGCGCCCCGGCGACCGCCTGGTGGACCATCTGGCTCCGACGGAGTACCCGGGGATCGTCTTCCCCGACCGCCGCGCGGCCCGCGACTGGCTCTACACGGAGGCCAACTGCCTGCTGTCCATGGTCCGCCAGTCCGCGGCCCGGCCGGACACCCTCCCCCGCGCCATCGACCTGCTGTGGGCCGCGCTGGACCTCTCCGAGTCCGGGGCGAACTCCCGGGAGTACGAGGCCACGGCGAAGGCGCTGCTGGCGGCCACCCAGCGGTCGGGGGCCGCGCGGGTCGAGGCACGCGCGCTGATGACGCTGGCCCACGCCCACCTCGACGGCGGGCGCTTCGAGATGGCCGACGAGGAGGCGGAGCGGGTGATCCGCCTCGCCCACGAGGCCGACGACCTGCTGCCCGCCTGCTGGGCCGGCAACGCGCGCGGGGTCATCGCCCTCTACCAGGGCCGCACCTCCGACGGCGAGGAGCACCTCTCCCGGGCCATCGAGGACTTCCGCGCCCTCGGCGACCGGCCGGGCGAGGCCAGCGCCCTGTGCAACCTCTCCCGCATCCACCTCGCCACCGGCCGCACCCAGAGCGCCGTCGCGCTCGCCGAACAGGGCATGGAGATCTACGACGCCATGGGCAACTCCATGCGGGGTGCCAACGGGCGGTACGCGCTCGGCATGGCGCTCACCCAGAGCGGCCGGCTCACCTCCGCCGCCGACCGCCTCCACGAGGCCCTCGACGTCTTCCGCGAAAGCCGCCAGCGCCTGTGGGAGGGCATGACCCTCTTCCGTCTCGCCGAGGTCGACATCGCCGGGCACCACTACGCCCAGGCCGCCGCCAACGCGGAGATGGCCCTGACGGTGCTGCGGGGCATCGGCGGGGAGTGGCGCCGCGGCAACGTCCTGACGGTCCTCGGCCACGCGCTGACGGGGGTCGGGCACACGGGACGGGCGCGGGTGTGCTGGGAGGAAGCGATGCGGATCTACGAGGAGTTGGGGGCACCGGAGGCGGTGGGGGTGCGGGCGCTGCTGGGGGAGGCGGAGGTACGGGTGGCTTGAGGGGGCGCAGGGGCGTCCTGAGGGACGTTCATCATTCGTTTATCGGCGCCCACCATCCTCAAGGGCAGTCGGTCCGTCGTGTCGGGGGGCAAACGGGCCGGCGCCGGGGCCGCACACCGGCGAAATAGGGTTGAGCGGCCCGGCGGCCCGTCCGGACATCCACGGGGGAATGCACGGACGGGCCGCCACCGACGCAAGCGACGAACACGCCAAGTGCCAAGTGGGGAGCGAACGAACATGAGCGACGAGCCGGTCGTCAAGCCGCAGGGAGACATCCACGCCACGTCGGAGCCTCTCAAGACCGCCGAGGCCGCGGACGCCGAGATGACTCCCCAGGGCGACATCCACGCCACCGACGAGCCCACCGAGGCCAAGACCGAGGCCCGGATCGAGACGAAGGGCGACATCCACGCGACGTCGGAGCCCTGGAAGCCGACGAAGTAGTCCGGCGCTGGGGGGGACAGCAGGGGGCAACGCGGGAGCGCCTCTGAAGCGGCTCGGGGGAGCTGCTTCGGGGGGAGCACCCAGCTCGGGGGATCGGCCGCGGCGGCGCGGAGCACGGAGGGGAGCCGCCGCGGCCGCGGTGCGTTCGGGGCGGCGTTCAGGACAGCCGAGCGGGTGTGAACGGCCGGCGCGTGACAGAGCGCGAGCGCGCCCTCACCCCGCGGGTGCCGTTACGCCGGGCGCCACAAGAGAGATGACCTGAGGCTTTGCATGACCATGCGAGAGCATGCATACTCTTCCTATGTCCAAGGTCCTCACCTCCCTTCCCGCCGGCGAGCGCGTCGGCATCGCCTTCTCCGGCGGTCTCGACACCTCGGTCGCGGTCGCGTGGATGCGTGACAAGGGCGCCATCCCCTGCACCTACACCGCCGACATCGGCCAGTACGACGAGCCCGACATCGCCTCGGTGCCGGGGCGGGCGAAGACCTACGGTGCCGAGGTCGCGCGCCTGGTCGACTGCCGCGCGGCGCTGGTCGAGGAGGGCCTGGCCGCGCTGACCTGCGGGGCGTTCCACATCCGCTCGGGCGGGCGGGCGTACTTCAACACGACGCCGCTCGGCCGCGCCGTCACGGGCACGCTCCTGGTACGGGCGATGCTCGAGGACGACGTGCAGATCTGGGGCGACGGCTCGACCTTCAAGGGCAACGACATCGAGCGGTTCTACCGCTACGGTCTGCTCGCCAACCCGCACCTGCGGATCTACAAGCCCTGGCTGGACGCGGACTTCGTGACCGAGCTCGGCGGCCGCAAGGAGATGTCCGAGTGGCTGGTCGCCCACGGCCTGCCCTACCGGGACAGCACGGAGAAGGCGTACTCCACCGACGCCAACATCTGGGGCGCCACCCACGAGGCGAAGACGCTCGAGCACCTGGACACCGGCGTGGAGACCGTCGAGCCCATCATGGGTGTGCGGTTCTGGGACCCCGAGGTCGACATCGCCACCGAGGACGTCACCATCGGCTTCGACCAGGGCCGGCCGGTCACCGTCAACGGCAAGGAGTTCGCCTCCCCCGTCGACCTGGTGATGGAGGCCAACGCCATCGGCGGCCGCCACGGCCTGGGCATGTCGGACCAGATCGAGAACCGGATCATCGAGGCCAAGAGCCGCGGCATCTACGAGGCGCCCGGCATGGCCCTGCTGCACGCGGCCTACGAGCGGCTCGTCAACGCGATCCACAACGAGGACACCCTCGCCCAGTACCACGCCGAGGGACGGCGCCTGGGCCGGCTGATGTACGAGGGCCGCTGGCTGGACCCGCAGGCCCTGATGATCCGCGAGTCGCTCCAGCGCTGGGTCGGCTCCGCCGTCACCGGCGAGGTCACCCTGCGGCTGCGGCGCGGTGAGGACTACTCGATCCTCGACACCACGGGCCCGGCGTTCAGCTACCACCCGGACAAGCTGTCCATGGAGCGCACCGAGGACTCGGCGTTCGGTCCCGTCGACCGGATCGGCCAGCTCACCATGCGCAACCTCGACATCGCCGACTCGCGCGCCAAGCTGGAGCAGTACGCGGGTCTCGGTCTGATCGGCACGGGCAGCCCCGCCATCGGTGCCGCCCAGGCCGCCGCGACCGGCCTGATCGGCAGCATGCCGGAGGGCGGCGCCGAGGCCATCGCCTCCCGCGGTGAGGTCTCCGACGAGGACGTGCTGCTGGACCGCGCGGCGATGGAGTCGGGCAACGACTGACCGGCGACAGCGACGGAAGGGGCCGGCTCGGCGACGGGCCGGCCCCTTTCCCGTTCACATCAGCCGGTCCCGCAGCTCGCCCTTCAGCACCTTCCCGCTCGCGTTCCTCGGCAGCTCCCCCACGAACTCCACCGCCCGGGGCACCTTGTAGTTGGCCATCTCGTGGCGCGCCCAGGCGATGAGCTCGTCCCCGGTGAGCCGGGCTCCCGGCCTGCGCACCACGTACGCCGTGCCGACCTCGCCGAGGCGCGCGTCGGGTACGCCGATCACCGCCACGTCGGCGACGTCGGGGTGGAGACCCAGGCGCTGCTCTATCTCCGCCGGGTAGGCGTTGAAGCCACCGACGATGTACATGTCCTTGACGCGGTCGGTGATGCGGAGGTTGCCCGACTCGTCCAGGACGCCGACGTCGCCGGTGCGGAGCCAGCCGTCGGGGGTCAGGGCCTCGGCGGTGGCCGCCTCGTCCTCGTAGTAGCCGCGCATGACGTTGAAGCCGCGGACCAGGATCTCCCCGGGGACGCCCGCCGGGAGCGTGACCCCGTCCGGGTTCACTGTCCGCACCTGCGTGCCGGGGATCGGGCGGCCGGAGGTGGCTGCGATCACCGAGGGGGCGTCGTCGCGGCGGCACATGGTGACGATGCCGCTCGCCTCGGAGAGGCCGTACGCGGTGAGGACCGTGTCGACGCCGAGTTCGCCCCGGAGACGTTCGACCAGGCGCAGCGGCACCACGGCCGCCCCGGTGACGACCAGTCGTAGCGCGGACAGGTCGTGGGCGGTGCGGGCGGGGTGGTCGAGGAGGGACTGGTGCAGGGTCGGGGGGCCGGGCAGGACGGAGACGCGTTCGGCCGCCACGTTCGCCAGGACCGTGTCGACGTCGAACACCGGCTGCGGGATCATCGTGGCGCCCCGCATGAGGCAGGCGATGACGCCCGCCTTGTAGCCGAAGGTGTGGAAGAAGGGGTTGACGATGAGGTAGCGGTCGCCGCGGCGCAGACCCGCGAGGTCGCTCCACACCTCGTACGCCCGCAGCGTCTGGGCGTGAGTGATCACCGCGCCCTTCGGGCGGCCCGTCGTACCCGAGGTGAAGACGATGTCCGAAGGGGAGGACGGGGAGACGTCCGCGGACCTCGCCCGCACGTCCGCTCCGCTGACGCCCTCCCCACCGGCCAGGAAGTCCTTCCAGGTGTGGAACTCGGCGGGGGCGTCGTCGGCGAGGACCACCACCTGCTCCAGCGCCGGGAGTCCCGGCAGCGGCCCGGTGCCGTCTCCGTGCGCGGTCGCCCCCCGGAGCGCGGCCACGTACGACGTCCCCAGGAACGTGCCGGTCACGAAGAGCAGCCGGGCGCCGCTGCGGCGCAGTACGTCCGCCGCCTCCGCCCCCTTGAAGCGGGTGTTGAGGGGGACCAGCACCGCGCCCGCCGACACCGCGCCCAGCGCCGCGACCATCCAGTCGAGGGAGTTGGGGGCCCAGACGGCCACCCGGTCCCCGATGCGCACCCCGTGCGCCATGCACGCGGCCGCGGCGCGCTCCACCCGCGCGCCCAGTTCCGCGTAGGTGACACGGGTGCGCCCCTCCACGACCGCCTCGACGTCCGCGTACCGCTCGGCGGCCGACCGGACCAGGCCCGGAACAGCGCCCCACTCCACATCTCCGCCCACGGTGAGCCTCCGGTTCAACAGCAGCTGACTGTCCGTCAGATTAGCTGTAACCTGACGACCTGTCAGCAGCCGGGCACCCTCGCGGAGGTGGTCACAGCATGGCCGGACTCAAGGACGCCACCGCCATCGTCGGTATCGGACAGACCCCGTTCGCCAAGCGCCTCCCCGAGGACGAGCGCACGCTCGCCTGCCGTGCCGTGCTCGCCGCGCTCGACGACGCCGGCATCGCGCCCGGCGAGGTCGACGCCCTCGCCTCGTTCACCATGGAGGAGACCGACGAGGTGGAACTGGCGAAGGCGGTCGGGTTCGGCGACCTCACCTTCTTCAGCAAGGTCGGCTTCGGGGGCGGCGGTTCATGTGCCACGGTCGCCCATCTCGCCGCCGCCATCGCCTCCGGGCAGGCCTCCGTGGGGGTCGCCTGGCGGTCGCGGAAGCGCGGAAGCGGCCCCCGGCCGTGGACCAACACCGCGGTGCAACTCCCCACCCCGGGACAGTGGACGCGGCCCTTCGGCCTGCTCCGGCCCGCCGACGAGATCGCCATGCTCGCCCGCCGCCACATGCACGAGTACGGCACCACCCGCGACCACCTGTTCAACGTGGCCCTCGCCTGCCGCAACCGCGCCAACCAGAACCCGGCCGCCCTCATGTACGACCGCCCGCTGACCCGCGAGATGTACATGACCTCCCGCTGGATCAGCGAGCCCCTCTGCCTCTTCGACAACTGCCTGGAGACCGACGGTGCGTTGGCCTGTGTCGTCGTCTCCCGGGAGCGCGCCCGGGACTGCCGGCGGCCGCCCGTCTACGTCCACTCCGCCGCCCAGGGCCTGCCCGCCCAGCACCACGGCATGGTCAACTACTGGAACGACGACCCGCTCACCGGACCCGCCTGGACCGCGGCCCGCCATCTGTGGAAGCACGCCGACCTCACCCCCGAGGACGTGGACGTCGCCCAGATCTACGACGCGTTCACGCCGCTCATCCCGCTCTCCCTGGAGGGCTACGGCTTCTGCGGGCGGGGGGAAGGCGGCGCCTTCACCGAGGGCGGTGCGCTGGAGATCGGCGGACGGCTGCCGATCAACACCGGCGGGGGCGGGCTCAGCGAGGCCTATGTGCACGGCTTCAACCTCATCAACGAGGGCGTGAAGCAGCTGCGCGGGACCAGCACCGCCCAGGTTCCCGGCGCCGCCACCTGCCTCGTCACCGCCGGCGAGGGAGTCCCCACCTCCGCCCTGCTGCTGAGGAGTTGAGATGCTCCAGCCGATCATCGACGCCGACGGCGCCCCCTTCTGGCAGTACGCGGCGCAGGGCGAGCTGCGCGTCCAGGCCTGCGCCGACTGCGGCGAGCCCCGCTTCCCGCCCCGGCCCTGCTGCCCCCACTGCCAGTCCTTCGCGAGCGAGTGGCGGTCGATGTCCGGCCAGGGGCGCGTCTGGTCCTACGTCGTCCCCCATCCGCCCCTGCTGCCCGACTACGCCGAGCAGGCCCCGTACAACGTGGTCGTCGTGGAGTTGGCGGAGGCACCGCGCATCCGGCTGGTCGGGAATCTGGTCGCCCGGGCGGGAGCCGCGCTCAACTCCCTGCCGGCGGACCGGATACGGATCGGGGCCCGGGTGCACGTCGTCTTCGACGAGGAGTCCGGGCTCCCCCAGTGGGTACTGGAGCGTTCGTGAGCTTGCGCATCAGCACCTACGCGGACACCGGCGTCGCCGTCGTCACCCTCGACCGGCCGAAGCGGCTGAACGCGATCGACCTCGACACGGCCGCAGAACTGTCGGCCACCTGGCGGGCGTTGCGGTACGACGACTCCGTACGGGCCGTCGTGCTCACGGGGGCCGGGGACCGCGCGTTCTGCACGGGGCTCGACCGGGACGCGGTCGTCCCGCAGCCCGACTCCCCCTACATGCAGGACGATCCGCTGCTCAGCATCGGCCCGAAGGCGAACGACCTGTGGAAGCCGGTCGTCGCCGCCGTGGAGGGGATGGCCTGCGGGGGCGCCTTCTATCTGCTCGGGGAGTGCGAGTTCGTCGTCGCGGGGGCCGGGGCCGAGTTCTTCGACCCGCACACCAGCTACGGCATGGTCAGCGCGTACGAGTCGGTGCTGATGGCGCAGCGGATGCCGTTCGGGGAGGTGGCCCGGATGATGCTGATGGGGGCGGCGGAGCGGATAGGGGCGCGGCGGGCCCATGAGATCGGGCTCGTCTCCGAACTGACGGAGGCGGGAGCCGCGTCGGCCGCCGCCCAGGAGCGGGCCGCCGTCATCGCCGGGTATCCCGCGGAGGCCGTCCAGGGGACCGTGCGGGCGTTGTGGGCGGCCAAGGAGGGGGCACGGGCCCAGGGATTCGCCCAGGCTCCGCATCTCATCACGCTGGGCAACCTGCCCCCGGACCGCCAGGCGGAGCTGTTCGCGAGGCGGTCGGGCGCCGGGCCCCGGATCCGTTAGAGGCCGCCCCTTTGGGTCAATTGGGGCTGCCGCCCTCGGCTGGTTCCGCATATTTCGACATCGGAGAACCCGCAACGTATCCTGCGATTGAGGGTTTTCTCACGAACGGGTGCCCATCCCACGCTAGGAGCATCGGTATGCCTGGCAGCGAATCCGGCGACCGTGTGATTTTTTTCGCGGACAAGAATTTCCTCGGCCTGGGTCAGTTCCTTGCCGAAGGATCCTATGATTCGTCGGACTTGAGTATCGGAAACGACGCCGTCAGTTCCGTCAAGGTGCCCTCGGGTTTGGCAGTGCGACTCTATGAGCACTGGCACTTTCAGGGTGGCCATCTGGACGTCGGTCAAGACGCCCCGGACCTCGGCGGGTGGGCAAGGACAGCAAGTTCGGCCGTCGTTTACAAAGCGGCCGATCCTCCCCCCGAGATCACGAAGATCGTTCTTTACGAAGGTCCGCAAATGAGTGGTGCGGCTCGGGTCGTCGGGCCGTTCAATTTCCCGCAGGAGGAAACGCACCCTCAGGTCCCGCTGGGCTCTGCGCTCATCCCGGATGGAATGGTTCTTCGAGTTTATCCAGAAGTAGTGTTCAGCCCGTCCATCGGCTACACGGACTACTTCAGCGACATCATGAACCTGGGCCCCCGGAGCGCCGATAAGTACTCGTGGAAAGCGTACAAACAGCCCGGGTGAGTTCAGTCCGCCGGTGCGGACGGCTCCGGTGCGCAGCGGTCGACCTTGGCCGCCAGGCCCGGGTTGGCCAGGGGCACCTGCACCTTCGCCGTGTCGTTCGCGGCGACGAACTCGTCCACGGTCCGCAGGTCCACCTGGTCGGACTTGGCGTCGAGGAACTTGACGGTGATGGTGAAGAAGTAGCCCGTGGAGTTGGGGTTGGTGACCTCGACCGTGGCGTACGCGTCAGCCTCCGTCACGCAGCTCACCAGCTCGACCGTGGCGTCCCGCGCGGCCGAGGAGGTGGTTCCGGAGGAGCCGCCCGAGCTGCCGGTGTCGTAGTCGTCATCGTCGTCGTAGTCGTGGTAGCGCGAACCGCTCGAACCGCCCCCGGACGACGACGAGCTGTCGTGGTCCTGGCTGGAGCTGCTGCACCCGCCGCCCCCGCCGCTGCCATGACTGCTGCCGTGGCCGTGACCGCGACTCGTCGAGAAACCGGTCAGCGACAGGACGACCAGTGCGGCCACCGCTGTCAGCCTGATGCTGCGTCCCCGTGAATGCATGACTGCCACCCTACGCACCGCCTGTCACGGTCATGTCACCGCGTGGCGATGGTCGCGTACCCGGCGTAGCGTCTGGGCTGAGAGCGGCGAACGGGCCGCTCCCCGGTGCGGCGGCCGCCGTCTGGATCCCCTTCCGTGCGCCCGGTACGACGGCCGTCCCCGGTCAGGCCCAAGGCGGCCCGACCGGTCTCCGGGCCGGTCAGGCCGTGCGCGCGGTCCCGGTCCCCTTCTCCGCGTCCAGCGCGTACACACAGCGGTCCTTGCTGCACGCGTACACCACGCCGTCGCGGACCACCGGGGAACCGGTGATCTCACCGCCGGTGGCCAGCTTCCAGCGCAGCCGGCCGTCGTCGGCCTTCAGCGTGTACAGCAGGTGGTCGGTGGAGCCGAAGTGGATACGGCCCTCGGCCACCGCGGGGGCGCCCACGATGTCGCCGCCCGCCTGGAAGCGCCACTTCGGGGTGCCGGTGACGGCGTCCAGGGTGTAGAGGCCCTTGCCGCTGCCGACGTGGACGTGCCCGGCCGCGACCAGGACCGGTTCGACGGAGGCCCGGGCCTCGGTGGCGATGCGCCAGCGGTCGCGGCCGTCGGTGGCGTCGAGGGCGTAGACCGTGCCGAGGTAGTCGGCGAGGTAGACGCCGCCGCCGGTGACCGCGGGGCCGGGGACGAAGGCGGGCGGGGAGAGGAAGACCGCGGGGGCCTCGAAGTGCCAGCGGACCCTGCCGCTCGCCACGTCGACGGCCAGGACGCGGGAGCCCGCGGAGAGGTACACGTAGCCGTCGGGGCCGTGCGTCACCCGGACGGGGACACCGCTGCAGGAGGCCGCGTCACCGATGGGGTACGACCAGCGCTCGTCGCCGGTGCGGGCGTCCAGGGCGCGCAGGCGGGCGTCCTGCCAGACGAAGGCCGTGCCGTCGTGCAGGGCGGGGCCGGCCTCGGGGGACTCGAAGTCGGTCTGACAGCCGGTGATCTCCCACAGCTTCTGACCGCTGGAGGCCTCCCAGGCCTGGACGCCGCCGCCGCGGGTGCCGGTGAGGACCGTGCCGCGGTCGGCCTTGAGGGAGTACACCCAGGCGTCCGTGGACAGCCGCCACAGGTCGCCGCCCTCGCGGGCGTCCAGGGCGAACAGGGTGGGGCCGTCGGAGGCGTGCACGCGGCCGTCGGCGACCGCCATGGACCAGGCGACGTCCCGCGTCTTGAAGCGGCGGCGGCCGGTGGCCACGTCCAGGGCGTGCACCTCGAAGGAGGTGACGTAGACGAGGTCGTCGGCGACCTTGGGGGTGCCCCAGACGTCGTTGGACATGCGGAACCGCCAGGGGCGCCAGCCGGCCGCCGTCTCCGGGGGCACCGGGGGCGGCGCGGGTACGGCGGGATCGGCGCCGTTGAGCCCCGGGCGGGGCCGGGACCAGGAGGCGACCAGGCCGGCCTCGGGCGGGGGCGCCTTGACGGCGGCGGCGCGGGCGTCGGCGACGCGCGGGCCGGGACCGATCGGGACGGGCGCGCCGGCGAGGCGAACGGGGCCGGTGTCGGGGGCGCCGACGGGCACGGGCTGCGGGGCGGGCACGACGGGGTCGTGGGAGGGCGGGGGCGGGACCGCGGGGCGGCCACCGCTGCGGGGCCCGGCGGGCGCCCCCTGCACGGACGTACGGCCGCCGCGGCGCGTCTCGATGAGGGCGACGGCCTTCTCGGGCAGCCACGCCGACGCCGTGCCGCTGTCGTCGGAGCCGGAGCCGAACAGGTGCGGGGCGAGCTGGGCCTGGAGGTCGGCGGGGTTGGGGCGGCCCGTCGCCTCCATCTGCATGCAGGACTCGATGAGCGGGCGCAGCTCGTCCGGGAGGCCTTCGAGGTCGGGCTCCTCACGCAGCAGCATGAAGACCGTCTCGACGGGGTTGGCGCCGTGGAAGGGCGGGTGCCCGGTGGCGGCGAACACGAGCATCGAGCCGAGCGAGAACACGTCGCTGGCGCCCGTGACGCTGCGGGAGTCCTTGGCCTGTTCGGGGGACATGTAGGCGGGCGTACCGACGGCGACGTTCGTCATCGTCAAACGAGTGTTCGAAACGCCGGAGGCGATACCGAAGTCGATCACCCGGGGGCCGTCCTCGACGACCAGCACGTTGGACGGCTTGAGGTCGCGGTGGACGAGCCCGGCGCCGTGGATGGACTGCAGGGCCTCCGCGACGCCCGCCGCGAGCCACCGCACCGCCTGGGCCGGGAGGGGCCCGCAGTCGTTCACTATCTCCTCGAGCGAGGGCGCCGGCACGTACGCGGTGGCCAGCCACGGCACGGCGGCGCGCGGGTCGGCGTCCACGACGGCGGCCGTGTAGAAGCCGGAGACCGCCCGGGCCGCCTCCACCTCACGCGTGAAGCGGACACGGAACAGCTGGTCCTCGGCGAGCTCCGTGCGGACGGTCTTGATCGCCACGCGCCGGCCGGACGCCGAGCGCGCGAGATAGACGAGCCCCATGCCGCCGGCCCCCAGCCGTCCCAGCACTTCGAACGGCCCGATCCGCCGCGGATCGTGCTGCGTCAGCTGACCCACCACTTGCCTGCCACCTCCCCGTACGAGCCGCGTGGCTCACCTGTGTACGCGACCCCGTGCAGCGTCTCACCACCGCACCGCCATGGCGGCACGCACCCCGATTCTTCCTGGCCGGGCCACAGGTTGCGAACCCGGTGACAATTGGGATGTCTTACCTGTTACCAGGTTCCACCAGGACAAATATGCCGCCTCAGCGCTCCAGCACAGCGAACGACGCCCCCTGATTGTCGGTGACGACGCCGACCGTTCCGTACGAGGTCTCGAAGGGTCCCGCCTGGACACGGCCGCCGAGCCGGTTCACCGTCCCGAGTGCCGCCACACAGTCCGCCACCCGGAAGTGGACCAGGAAGTGCGGCGGCATCTCGGCCGGGAACACGTCGTAGACAAGGGCACGGCCGAAGTCGGGGTCGGCGTCGGGGCCGAAGAGGGCGTCGTGGAAGAGGTCGCCGTAGAAGGTGTTCGCGGCCTCGGTGTCGCGGGTGTACAGCTCGGCCCAGACGAAGGTGCCCCGCTCGCGGCGGCGGCCGAAGCCCGGGTGCTTGTGGGGCTGCCAGAGGCCGAAGACGGCACCCTCCGGGTCGGCGGCGAGGGCGGCGAGGCCCAGGTCCCCGACCGGCATGGGGGCGGTGACGACCTGGCCGCCCGCGGCCCAGATGCGGTCGGCGAGGCCCTCGACGTCCGGGGTGGCGAAGTAGACCGTCCAGACGGTGGGCATCCGGCCGTCCGTCTTGCGCCCGAGCGCGGCGACGGGCTCCCCGTCCAGTCGCGCCCACACGGAGGGGCCGTACGCCTCCTTGAAGGTCCACCCGAAGAGCTCACCGTAGAACCGCTCACCCGCCGCCACATCGGGCAGCTGGGCGTCCACCCAGCAGGGGACGCCCTCTCTATACGCGGATGCCCTGTTTTCGGCCATGCAGCCAACGTAACGTCGGCTCCCGCAGGCCGCAGACCAGGCACACCCGCCCCGCAGCACCCGCACACCCCATTTGCAGTCGGCCGAATCGCGCTCCCATCACCCCTCGGTAAGCTGACGACATGACAGGACAAGTGCGTACCGTCGACGGCCGCGTTGCCGGTCGGCGCGGGCAGGCGACGCGGCAGAAGCTGCTGGACTGCCTCAGCGAGATGCTCAGCTCCTCTCCGTACCGGGACGTCAAGGTCATCGACGTCGCCCGGAAGGCGGGCACTTCGCCCGCGACCTTCTATCAGTACTTCCCCGACGTCGAAGGCGCCGTCCTTGAGATCGCCGAGCAAATGGCCGCGGAGGGCGCCGGTTTGACCGAGCTGCTCGAGGGCCGGTCCTGGGTCGGCAAGTCCGGCTGGCAGACGGCACAGGAACTCGTCGACGGGTTCCTGGAGTTCTGGAAGAAGAACGACGCCATCCTCCGCGTGGTCGACCTCGGTGCCGCCGAAGGCGACAAACGCTTCTACAAACTCCGTATGAAGATCCTGAACTCGGTGAACAACTCCCTGGTGGACGCCGTCAGCGAGTTGCAGTCCAAGGGCAGGGTCGACAAGGACGTGAACCCGGCCGCGATCGCCGGCTCGGTCGTCGCGATGCTCGCGGCGGTCGCCTCGCACCAGAAGGGCTTCCAGACGTGGGGCGTCAAGCAGGCTGAACTGAAGCCGAATCTGGCGCTGCTGGTGCATCTGGGGATCACCGGCAAGAAGCCGACGAAGTAGGCCCGGCCCCCCTCCCCCTCTTACACGGTCAAGTCCTGTCTGTCAGGCGGCGGTCACCCTCGGGTGGCCGCCGCCTGCCGTGCTGTGTGCGGGCCGTGGCCGATCCCTCACCAGCTGCTACGCCGGCAGTGGACGGCCCTGCACCAGTTGCTACGCGGGCAGTGGACGGTCCTGCACCACGTGCTTCATCACCAGCGTGGACGTCAGCCGTTGCACCCCCGGCAGCGTCGCCAGCCGCTCGTCGTACAGCCGCTGGAAGGCCGCGAGGTCGGCCGTCGCCACCCGCAGCAGATAGTCCGGGTCACCGAACAGCCGCTGCGCCTCCAGTACGTGTTCCACCTCGCTGACCGCCCGCTCGAACTCGGCGACCGTGTCCCGGTCCTCCTGCCGCATCGAGACGAAGACCAGCGCCTCGAAGGTCAGCCCGACGGCGACCGGGTCCACGACCGCCCGGTATCCGGTGATCGCCCCCGACCGCTCCAGCTCCCGCAGCCTGCGGTGACAGGGCGAGACGCTCAGCCGCACCCTTCCGGCCAGCTCGGTCACGGTCAGCCGCCCGTCGTGCTGCAGCTCGGCAAGAATCTTCCGGTCCATGTCGTCCATGAGGCAGATCTTCCCTCACTCCCGGCGGTTCCGGGCAAACTTCGGGAACACCTTTGGCCAGATCGCGCCTAATGTCCCCGTCATGGACTCCACCACGCTGATTTCCTTCCTCGCCCTCGATCTGCTGCTGGTGTGCGTGCCGGGCGCGGACTGGGCGTATGTGATCTCGGCAGGACTGCGCGGGCGCTCGGTGGGCGCGGCGGTCGGCGGGCTGGTCTCCGGGTACGCGCTGCACACCGTCCTCGCGGCGGCCGGGCTCGCGGTCCTGGTCGCGGGGTCTCCGGCGCTGCTCACCGGGCTGACGGTGGTGGGGGCGGCCTACCTGGTGTGGCTGGGGTGGGGGGTGCTGCGCAGGCCGTGGGTGCCGGAGGCCGGGGAGACGGTGGTCGCGGGCGCCGGTCGGGTCTTCCTGCGCGGGGCCACGATCAGCGGCCTGAACCCCAAGGGGCTGCTGCTCTACCTGTCGGTCCTGCCCCAGTTCCTCGTCACCCGGGACGCGCACCTCCCCGTCCCCGCGCAGACCGCCGTCCTGGGGCTGCTGCACATGGCGTGCTGCGTCGCCGTGTACGCCGCGGTCGGCCTCCTCGCCCGTGCGGTGCTCGGCGCCCGGCCGGCCGCGGCCCGGGCGGTCACCCGGACGTCGGGGGCGGCGATGCTGGGGATCGGGGCGTTTCTGCTGGTCCAGCGGCTGGCGCTCGGCGGCTGAGCCGGAACAGCCGGATCTCCCGCTCCACCCGCTGCTGGTACGTCGCGTACGGCGGCCAGAACGCCAGCACCGCCTGCCAGGCCACCGCCCGCTCCTCCCCCGTCAGCAGCAGGGCCGTGACCGGGACGTCCTCGCCCTTCCAGCTGATCTCCGCGTCGGGATGGGCGAGCAGGTTGTGGGTCCAGGCGGGGTGCCCGGGCCTGCCGAAGTTGGAGCCGACGAGCAGCCAGCCCCGCCCGCCGCCCTCGGGCATGCAGGCCAGCGGCGTACGACGTGGCAGCCCGCTGCGCGCGCCGGTCGAGGTGAGGACCACCCCTGGCAGCATCTGGGCGCTGAGCAGCACCTTTCCCCGGGTGAGCCGGTGCACGGCACGGTCCAGCGCGGGCACCAGGTGCGGGGCGACCTTCGCGAAGCCCCGGGTCGAGGACACCTTCTGCACCACTCGGACGCCGATCACACCGCCACCTCCGTCCGCTCGAACAGTCGCGCTTCGTCGGCGGCGTGCGCCCGCAGCCGGTGCACCGGCCCGAAGAGCAACTCGTCGCCCGCGGCCCGCTTGAAGTACAGGTGGGCCTCGTGCTCCCAGGTGAAACCGATGCCGCCGTGCAGCTGGATCGCCTCCCCGGCGGCGGTGCGCAGCGCCTGGAGCGCCTGGGCCAGGGCGAGGCCGCCCACCCTTTCCTCGTGCGCGGTCGCCCAGGCCGCGTAGTAGGCCGCCGAGCGCGCCGCCCGCACCTGGACGTGGACGTCGGCCAGCCGGTGCTTGACGGCCTGGAAGGATCCGATCAGCCGCCCGAACTGCGCCCGCTGCCCGACGTACTCGACGGTCCGCTCCAGCGCCCGGTCGGCGGCGCCCACGGCCTCGCAGGCGAGGAGGGCAGCGAGCCCGTCACCGAGGGCGGACAGGGCCGCCGGGACGTCCGCGTCCGACGCGCCGAGCAACGCGGCTTCCACGTTCCGGAGCTGGACGCGGGCCCGGGGCCGGGTCGGGTCCAGGGCGGTCTGCCGGATCCGGACCAGCCCCGCCGCGTCGCCGGGGACGAGGAAGAGGAGGGTGCGGGAGCGGGCGAACCCGCCGGTGTGGGCGGCGACCAGGAGGATCCCCGCGCTGTGCCCGTCGAGGACCTGGTCGGCCTCCCCGTACAGCCGCCACGCGTCCCCGTGCCCCCGCCGGGCCTGGACCCCGCCCGCGCGGCCGCCGCCGGCCCAGTCGCCGTCGTTGCCGCCGGTCAGCGCGAGGGCGGTGGTGAGGCCGGGGCCGGGCAGCGCGAGGGCTGCGGTCAGGGTGCCGGAGGCGAGGCGGGGCAGCAGGTCGGCGCGCTGGGCGTCGGTGCCGAGGGCGAGGAGGAGGGGGGCGGCGAGTCCGGCGGTGGCGAGCAGGGGCGTGGGGGCGAGTGCGCGGCCCGTCTCCTCGCAGGCGAGAGCGAGTTCGGTGACGGAGCAGCCGACACCGCCGTACTTCTCGGGCAGGGCGAGTCCGGGCAGGCCGAGCTGTTCGGTTAGGGCGGTCCACAGGGCCGCGTCGTGGCCGGCGGGGGTGTCGAGCGCGGCACGCAGCTCATGGGGTCCGCAGCGTTTGTGGAGCACCTCGCGCAGGGTGCGGCGGATCTCGTCCTGTTCGGCGGTGAAGCTCGCGTCCATGGCCGGCCTTCCCTCCCGATCTGACGGTCCGTCATATTAGGGGCGCCGAACGGAAGCGGGAAGGCTGTCGGGACCGCCGGACCTGATATACCGTCAGATTCATGGTGGCTCCTGGGAACCGCAAGGTGGCCGTGGTCGGCGTCGCCCTCTCGGACTGCGGCCGTGTCGACGACGCGACGCCCTACGCCCTGCACGCGCAGGCGGCCCGCCGGGCCCTGGCGGACGCGGGCCTCGACCGCACGCGGATCGACGGCTTCGCCTCGGCCGGCCTGGGCGTCCTCGCACCGGTGGAGGTCGCCGAGTACCTGGGCCTGCGCCCCACCTGGGTGGACTCCACCTCGGTCGGCGGCTCCACCTGGGAAGTCATGGCCGCCCACGCGGCGGACGCGATCGCCGCGGGCCACGCCAACGCCGTCCTGCTGGTCTACGGCTCGACGGCCCGCGCCGACATCCGGGCCGGCCGCCGCACCGGCGACCTCTCCTTCGGCGCGCGCGGCCCCCTCCAGTTCGAGGTCCCCTACGGCCACACCCTGATCGCCAAGTACGCGATGGCCGCCCGCCGTCACATGATCGAGTACGGCACGACGATCGAGCAGCTGGCCGAGGTGGCCGTCCAGGCCCGGGCGAACGCGGCCCTGAACCCCGGGGCGATGTACCGCGACCCGATCACCGTCGACGACGTCCTGTCCGGCCCGATGATCGCCGACCCCTTCACCAAGCTCCACTGCTGCCTGCGCTCCGACGGCGGCGCGGCGGTGCTGCTGGCCGCCGAGGAGTACGTGCGGGACTGCCGCACCGCCCCCGTGTGGGTCCTCGGCAGCGGCGAGCACGTCTCGCACGCGAGCCTGTCGGAGTGGGAGGACTTCACGGTCTCCCCGGCGGCGGTGAGCGGGCGGCTGGCGTTCGCGCGGGCGGGCGTGCGGCCGCAGGAGATGGACTTCGCCGAGCTCTACGACGCGTTCACCTACATGACCCTGGTGACCCTGGAGGACCTCGGCTTCTGCGCGAAGGGCGAGGGCGGGGCGTTCGTGGAGAAGGGGCGGCTGACCCTGTCGGGAGCCCTGCCGGTCAACACGGACGGGGGTGGGCTTTCGGCCCAGCACCCGGGCATGCGGGGCCTGTTCCTGCTGGTGGAGGCGGTACGGCAGTTGCGGGGCGAGGCGGGTGACCGACAGGTGCGGCGCGCGGACGGCGCGTTGCCGCGCCTGGGGGTGGCCTCCGGCACCGGCGGCTGGTTCTGCTCGTCCGGAACGGTGGTACTGGGCCGGGAATGACCGACTGTTCCGGGTGCGGCGGAAAAACGGAAGAACCAAACGGAAGAACGCGGCAACCTTTCCGGCTTCGGCGACCACTGAGGTGTCGCAAGCTCCGCCGTCCGCAGGACGTGCTCCGCCGAACCGCGTAAGGATTCGTCCGTGACATCCCCCTCGCACCGCCGCGCCCGTCCCGCCCGGCGCCCGGTCCGCGTGCCCCTGCTCACCGTGGTCGCCGTGGCGGCCGTAGCACTCGTCGTGTCCCTGGTGATCGCCCTCCGCCCCGACGGCGGTCACGGCGGCCGAAGCGAGGCCGGCCAGGACAGGGCCGCGTCCGTCGCCGGCGCCGGGAAGGACACGCAGCCCACGCCGACGGCCGAGTCGGCGTCCCCCTCGCCGTCCACGGCGTCCCCGACCCCGAAGGCGAGCACCAAGGCCCCCACCAAGTCGGCCAAGCCCAGCACCACGCCCGCGTCCGCGCGCGCCGCCGCCGAGCCGGCACCCAGGAAGCCGGTCACCGCCGCCGCGCCGTCGTCCGGCCGGATCCGCCCCGGAGCCACCTATCAAGGGGTGGCCACCGCCTACGACAGCAACGGCGACGGCGCCTGCTCCTACGGGCCGACCTCCGACGTCATGAACGCCGCGATGAACGTCACCGACTACGAGACGTCCCGGGCGTGCGGTGCGTACGTCCTCGTCCGCGCGTCCGGCGGCAAGTCGATCACCGTCCGGATCACCAACGAGTGCCCCGCCCCCTGCCAGCCGGGCCAGCTGGACCTCAGCCAGCAGGCGTTCGCCAAGCTGGCACCCCTGTCGACCGGCCGGATCGCGATCACGTGGAGCCTGTTGAGCCCCGCCACCTCCGACACCATCTCGATCCGCTACAAGACCGGCTCCACCCAGTACTGGTGCGGCATCCAGGCCATCGGCCACCGCAACCCGCTGGCCCGCCTGGAGGTCCGTACGAGCGGCGGCTGGAAGGCGCTGCCGCGCACCGGCTACAACTACTTCCTCTCCGAGCAGGGCGCCGGGTGCGGCAGCGCGATCCGGCTCACCGACATCTACGGGGAGCGGCTGACCGTCGAGGGTCTCGCGGTGCGCGCGAACGTCGTGCAGGCGACGCGGGTCCAGTTCGCCCGGCACTGACCCGATACTCGGAGCATGGCTACGGATCTTCATGAGCTGCTCAGGTCGCTTCGGGTGTGGGACCCGGAGGTGACCGAGCTTCCGGTGTTCGCCCCGGAGGCGGCGCCCGGCGAACCCCTGCCCCTCTTCACGGCGTGGTTCGCCGAGGCGGTGGCGGCCGGTGAGCGCGAGCCGCACACGATGACGCTGGCGACCGCGGACGAGGAGGGGCTGCCGGACGCCCGCATCGTGATGCTGCACGGCGCCGACGCCGACGGCTGGTCCTTCGCGACCCACGCCACCAGCCGCAAGGGCCACCAGCTCGCCGCCCGCCCCTACGCCTCCCTCACCTTCTACTGGCCCGTCCATGGCCGCCAGATCCGCGTGCGCGGCCCGGTCTCCGCAGCCCCGGCGCGGGAGGCGCAGGCCGACCTGCACGCCCGCTCGACGGGAGCGCTGGCCGCCGCGCTGACCGGCCGCCAGAGCGAAGTGCTCGGCTCCCTGGAGGAGTTGGCCCGCGTTTCACAGTCCGCCTGGGAAGCGGCCCAGGAGGATCCGACCGCCGAGTCCCCCACCTGGACGCTGTACCACCTCCACCCGGACGAGGTGGAGTTCTTCCAGGGGGACGAGCGGCGGCGGCACGTACGGCTCAGCTACCGGCGGGACGGGGCCGGCTGGGCCAAGGTGCTGCTCTGGCCCTGACGAAGAGGACGACCTCGGGGAGGGCGCCCGCCATGGAGACGGGGATGCCGTCCGGGGTCTCCCAGAGGGTGCGGCCGCCGTGGGAGAGGCGGGCGTCGAGGTCCCGGATGAGGCGCCACTGAGGTGTGGCGGTCACGGCAGCTCCACCTCCGGGTCCGTTGCCAGGCGGGCGTGGAGGTGGACGTCGCGGAAGGCGCCCCTGCGGCCGGCCTCGTACATCGCGCCCCGGAGCGTGCCCTCGTACGGGAAGCCGCAACGCTCGGCGATGTGACAGGAGGCGTCGTGGCCCAGGGCGTGGCCGAGTTCCAGGCGGTACAGCCCGAGGTCGGTGAGGGCCCAGCGGGCGGCGAGGACGAGGGCGCGGGTGGCGATGCCCCGGCCCCGGGCCTCGGGCAGGATCCAGTAGCCGACGCGGGCCACGCGGAAAGCGGGGTCGATCATGTTGACGCCGACATGCCCCAGCGTCGTACCGTCCGCCGCGTCCGTGACGCGGAACGACGCGCTGGTGCCGTCCGCCGCCTGTTCCGCCTTCCTCCGCAGGGACAGACGGGCGCCGTCGAGGTCCGTGACCGGAGTCATGGGGGTGTTCCAGCGCAGGAACTCCGGGTCGGACAGCCCGCGCAGCCAGATCTCCGCCTGGCTCTCGGAGTCCGCGTCCCAGTGACGCAGCCGAAGGCCGTGACCGTGGAGTTCGGGGAAGGGATGGGTGAGGGACTGCTCGCTGGAGTATGCCATCGGATCATTCAAGCCGGGGGCGGGGCGCGGTACAGCTCGATTACGGGGGCTGCGCAAGCACGCCGTGGTCCTTGGCCGGCCTCCCCGCATGCCTCTCACCGTTGATCAAGTGGCCGGATACCTGGATCGGGGTCTGGACGCCGACCTGGCGCGCTGGTTCCCCGACGAGCCGAAGGCCGGGATCCCGGCGTCGACCCGCCCGGTCGAACCGTTCCTCGCCAGGCTCCCGCGCGACGCCGCGACCGCGTCGGCCGCCTTCGACCGCCGGGTCCGGTCGGGAACCATGCCGGAGTTCCTCGACATGCACGACTGGTCGTACGGCTTCGACTTCGCGGCCAACGACTGCCGAACCTCGACTCCGACTACGAGACGGAGCTCTCCGACTACGACGTGTGGTCCATCGGCGCCGACGGCGGCGGCGACTACTACGTCGTGCTCACCAACGGCAGGGTGGCGCTGTGGTTCCACGAGGAGGAGGTCATCGAGGCCCACACTCAGTTCGACAACCTCGCCGTCTTCCTGTGGTCGGTCGTCCGGTATCACGCCGTACGCGCCGGTGCCCTGGACCTGGCGGCGGTCGAGGCCGACTTCCGCGCCCTCGGGCAGCCCGGAGCGCCGGCACCGGAGATCGGGCTCCTCGCCGTGCTGTCCTGACGACACGTTCTCGGACAGCTCTCTCAGGGCTCCACACCCCAGCGTCGGGCGAGTGCCTTCAGGCGTTCGAGTTCGCGTCGGGCCGCGGTCGGGTGGGCGAGGTCGAGGGCCATTCCCGCGCGGGCGGTGACGTAGAGGACGTCCTGGCGGGCGGCGGCATCGAGGCCGGGGGCAGTCCGGAGGCGACGGGCCGTGACGCTCAGGTAGATCGCGATGCTGTCCAGTTCCTCGCGCAGATGCACGGGAAGCGCCCGCCGCAGTTCGTCCTTGACGTAGTCGCGCGTCTGCCGGTCGGCCTCGCAGGGGCGCAGGCGCGGGGGAGCCCACGGCAGGCCGGCCGCGCAGGCTTCGTCGTAGAGGTCCGCCACCCAGGCGCGTGCCGAGGCGGCGTCCCCCTCGGCGGCGGCCTCGCGGGCCGACTCCAGCAGGGAGCGCAGTCGGGCACGGATCTCGGGATCCTCGCCGGTGCGGGCCTCCAAGTAGCCCGACCACACGTCGAACGCCTTGTTCAGCTCGGCGTCCTGCATGAAGTGGTACACGTCCGGCAATCCATGCCCCTCCCGTCGGGCCGTCCTGGTGTGGACGGCAGCCGAACACGATAGGCGGGGCGCTTCGGCACTGCCGGTGAATTTTTCCGACCGGGACCGGCTCGACTCCTCACGCGCCCGGAGCCGACCTCCTGAACACCGGTACGCCCTCCCGGAACGTCACCTCCAGCTCCAGCCCCGCCCGCAGCTCCCCCGCCTCGCACCCCACCACCTCCGTCGTCATCCGCGGCCCCTCGGCGAGGTCGACCACGGCGGCGACGTACGGGGTGCGCTCCCCGAAGGGCGGCAGGTCGTTGCGGTGGACGACGGACCAGGTGTAGAGGGTCGCGCGGCCGGTGGCGGGCTGCCAGGTGACGTCCTCGCTCCAGCAGTGCGGGCAGAACTCCCGGGGGTAGTGATGCGCCCGCCCGCACGCCCCGCAGCGCCGCAGCAGCAGCCGCCCCTCTGCGGCCGCGTCCCAGTAGGCGCGCGTGAAGGCGTCGGGTTCGGGGAGGTCGTGGCGGAGGGCGCCGGCCACCTCAGAACCACCCCAGCGCGCTGTCCACCGACCACGTCTGCCAGGACATCCCGAACAGCGCCACCACCGAGGTCAGCGCCATCATCGCGTTCTGCCCCTGCTCGGCCCAGTCGTGGATCATGAGGGTGAAGTAGAGGAGGTTCAGCACCAGCCCGCCGACCAGGGCGACGGGCGTCAGGAATCCCGCGACGAGACCCAGACCCAGTGCCAGTTCGGCGTACACGACGACGTACGCCATCGTTCGCGGACGCGGTGCCACCACGACGTCGAAGCCGGACCGTACGGCGCTCCAGCGGTGCTTGGCCGCGACGTCCGCCGCCCACGCGATACCGGTCCCGCGCTCGAACCAGCCCTTCTTGTCCTTGTGGCGCCAGCTCTCCAGCCACCACAGCCCGAGCCCGACCCGCAACACGGCCAGCCAGTCCGCCCCGTTGAGCCAGATCGCGTCCATGAATCTGACGGTACGTCAGATCGGTCGGTGGGGGAAGCGCCCCAGGCGCCCCCGTGACGCACCACCCCTTGAAGCTGTGCATCGCGCGACGCCGGTCCACGCGCCCCGGCGTCGCGGCACACCTCCGCTTCAGCCGCCTCCGAACCATCACGACCGGACTCCCCGCGCTACCGGTCCCACCCATCCCTCCCACACCCGTGATCAATCCGCAACCAATTCCGGTCTTGACCGAGACCCATCAACACGCCATCTGATTACGCTCGCGCTCATGGCCGACTCCACCCCGCCCCCGCCCCCCACCGGGTCACCGACCGGGTCCACGACCCCGCACCCCGCCGACCGCCCCGTCTACGTCATCGGCGGCGGCCCCGGCGGTCTCGCCGCCGCGTACGCGCTGCGCGCCCGGGGCCTGCGTGCCGTCGTCCTGGAGAAGTCGGACCGCGTCGGGGCGTCCTGGCGGGGCCACTACGACCGGCTGCACCTGCACACCACCCGGCGGCTGTCGGCCCTGCCGGGGCTGCCGATGCCGCGGCGGTTCGGGCGGTGGGTGTCGCGGGACAACGTGGTGCGGTACCTGGAGAAGTACGCCGAGCACCACGAGCTGGAGATCGTCACCGGCGTCGAGGTGTCCCGCGTGGAGCGCTCCGCGGACGGTACGGGCTGGCTGCTGCACGCCACCGGCGGCCGTGAACTGACCGGCGCCGCGGTGGTGATCGCCACCGGCTACAACCACACGCCGCGCATCCCGGACTGGCCGGGCCGGGACTCCTACTCCGGCGAGCTGCTGCACGCCCGCGACTACCGCAACGCCAAGCCCTACGCCGGCCGTGACGTCCTCGTCGTCGGCATCGGCAACACCGGCGCCGAGATCGCCGTCGACCTGGTGGAGGGCGGCGCCTCCCGGGTGCGCCTCGCCGTCCGCACCGCTCCGCACCTGCTGCGCCGTTCCACGGCGGGCTGGGCGTCCCAGTACACGGGCGTCCTGGTCCGGCGTCTGCCGGTCGCCCTCGTCGACCGGTGCGCCAAGCCGCTGGCGAAGCTGAGTGTGCCGGACCTGTCCGCGCACGGGCTGCCCCGCCCCGACACCGGCCTGTACAGCAGGGTCAACGAAGGCGCCATTCCCGTACAGGACGTCGGCCTCATCGACGCCGTGCGCAAGGGGAAGGTCGAGATCGTGGCGGCGGTCGACGGCTTCGACGACGGCAAGGTGGTCCTCGCCGACGGCACCCGTGTCTCCCCGGACGCGGTCGTCGTGGCCACCGGTTACGTCCGCGCCCTGGAGGGTCTCGTCGGCCACCTGGACGTTCTCGGCCCCCGCGGCAAACCGGTCGTCCACGGCGCCCGCGCCCCACGCAACGCCCCCGGCCTGTACTTCACCGGCTTCACCAACCCGATCAGCGGCATGTTCCGCGAGCTGGCCCTGGACGCGGAGAAGATCGCCAAGGCGATCGCACGAGAGGGGGCGGGAAAGGTGTCCGGAATCCCGCGCTGACCCGGCGCCCGGTGTCGGGGATCCTGGACCGACCGCGCCGCCCCCTCTGCGCCACGGCCCGTCCGCCGTTCTTTGCGTGCACGACCATTCCTGACGACCCGTCAGTTCAGTAACCTGACAGAGCGTCAGTTATTGAGTCATTGCCGTCGTCACAAGAGCGGGCGGACCCATGCTTGGATCAACCCACGGCACACTCACCACCGACTCCCGCCGGGCCCGGGCCATCGCGTGCGGCGAGCCACCCGCGCCCGCCGTCCACGGCCGCCCCGCCGACGTGGACGACTTCGACGTCAGCGGCCGTCCGCTGTACGCCGACGTCCCCGATCTGGACCGCTTCTTCCGCCCCGAGTCCGTCGCCGTGGTCGGCGCCTCGGACACCGAGGGGCGTCCCAACACCGGGATCACAAGACAGCTGCTCACCTGGGCCGAGCGGGTCGGGGCGCGGGTGTACCCGGTGCATCCGACCCGGGAGTCCGTCTTCGGCGTGCCCTGCTTCTCCTCCGTCGCCGACCTGCCCGAGCAGGTCGACCTCGCCGTACTGCTGGTCGCCGACCCCCTCTCGGTGATCGGCCGACTCGGCGAGGCGAAGGTGAGGTTCGCGGTCGCCTTCGCCTCCGGGTTCGCGGAGACGGGGGCGCAGGGCGCGGCCGCGCAGGACCGGCTGGCCGACGCGGTGCGGCGGGCGGGGCTGCGGATGCTCGGGCCCAACACCAACCTCAACGCCTTCGAACGGTTCCGGGACGACCTGGACGGCCCCGCGATCGCCCTGATCACCCAGTCCGGACACCAGGGCCGACCCGTGTTCGCCCTCCAGGAACTCGGCGTCCGCCTCTCCCACTGGGCGCCGACCGGCAACGAGGCCGACCTGGAGACCTCCGACTTCATCTCGTACTTCGCCGAGCAGCCCGAGGTGGGCGCCATCGCCTGCTACGTCGAGGGCCTCAAGGACGGCCGTTCCTTCCTGCTGGCCGCCGACCGGGCCGCCCGGCGCGGGGTGCCGGTGGTCGCGGTCAAGGTGGGCCGCACCGAGACCGGCTCCCGTACGGCCGCCTCCCACACCGGCAAGCTGACCGGCGCGGACGCGGTGGTGGACGCGGCGATGCGGCAGTACGGGGTGATCCGCGTCGACGGTCTCGACGAACTCCAGGACACCGCGGCCCTGTTGGCGCGGGCCCGGCCGCCGCGCGCGGACGGGGTCGTCGTGTACTCGATCTCGGGCGGCACGGGTGCGCACGTCGCCGACCTGGCGACCGAGGCGGGCCTGCGGCTGCCGGTGCTGTCGGAGGCCCGACAGGCCGAGCTGCACCAGTGGATACCCGAGTACCTGAACGTGGCCAACCCCGTCGACAACGGCGGCCATCCGGTCGGCGACTGGCGCGGCCGGAAGATCATCGACGCGATCCTCGACGACCCCGAGGTGGGTGTGCTCATCTGTCCCATCACCGGCCCGTTCCCGCCGCTCAGCGACCGGCTGGTGCGGGACCTGGTGGAGGCGGCCGAGCACACGGACAAGCTGGTGTGCGTGGTGTGGGGCTCCCCGGT
Organism: Streptomyces griseus subsp. griseus; assembly: GCF_000720255.1. Taxonomy (GTDB): domain Bacteria; phylum Actinomycetota; class Actinomycetes; order Streptomycetales; family Streptomycetaceae; genus Streptomyces; species Streptomyces griseus_I. The sequence continues at coordinate 147,623 of NZ_JOJE01000002.1, forward strand.
CGGCACCGAGCCGGCGTACCGCGAGGTGCTGCTGGGCTCCTCACGCGTGGCCACCTTCCGGACCGTCGCGAACTGTCTCACCGCCGTACGCGCCCACCTCGACCACCACCGTTTCGTACGCGGCTACCGCTCCCCCTTCGACGAGGCCCCGCGCACCCCGTCCCCGTCCTTCCGCAAGGCACGGATGCTGATGCGGCCGGGCCAGCAGCTCAGCGAGCACGCGGCGAAACAGCTGCTGCGGGCGTACGGCATCCGGGTCCCGCGCGAGCAGTTGGTGACCAGCGCGGCGGCGTCCGTACGGGCGGCCGGCCTGGTGGGCTACCCGGTGGTGATGAAGGCGTCCGGCGCGCAGATCGCCCACAAGACCGAGCTGGGCCTGGTGAAGATCGGTCTGACCTCGGCGTCCCAGGTCCGCGACGCCTACCGCGAGCTGACCGACATCGCCCGCTACGAGGGCGTCGCGCTGGACGGTGTCCTGGTGTGCCAGATGGTCGAGCAAGGTGTCGAGATGGTCGTCGGTGTCACCCACGACGACCTCTTCGGGCCGACCATGACCGTCGGTCTCGGCGGAGTCCTCGTCGAGGTGCTGCGCGACACCGCCGTGCGCGTGCCGCCCTTCGGTGAGGACCAGGCCGGCGCCATGGTGGACGAACTGCGCGGCCGGGCCCTCCTGGACGGGGTCCGGGGCCGGCCGCCGGCCGATCTGGACGCGCTGGTGGAGGTCGTCCTACGCGTCCAGCGGATGGCGTTGGAGCTGGGGGACGAGCTGGCGGAGCTGGACATCAACCCGCTGATGGTGCTGCCCCGGGGGCAGGGGGCGGTGGCGCTGGACGCGTTGGCGGTGTGCCGGTGAGCCCGTCCGAGCCGTCGGTCCGGACCACGACCGACCGTCACGTCACCCACCTCACCCTCAACCGCCCCGACACCCTCAACGCCCTCACCCCCGACCAGCGCGACCGGCTGATCGACCTCCTCGGCGAGGCCTCCGCCGACCCGGATGTACGGGCGGTGGTCCTCACCGGGACGGGCCGCGGCTTCTGCGCGGGCGCGGACCTGCGGGGCGGGGCGGCGAGCGGGGAGCGCGTCGCCGGAGACGTGTCCCGCACCCTGCGGCTGGGCGCCCAACGCCTGGTCGCCGCGGTCCTGGACTGCGAGAAGCCGGTCGTCGCCGCCGTGAACGGCACGGCGGCCGGTCTCGGCGCGCATCTCGCGCTCGCCTGCGACCTGGTGCTGGCCGCCCAATCGGCCCGCTTCATCGAGGTGTTCGTGCGTCGGGGCCTGGTTCCCGACGCGGGCGGCGCCTACCTCCTGCCCCGACTGATCGGTCCGCAGCGCGCCAAGGAGCTGATGTTCTTCGGCGACGCGCTCACGGCGGCGGACGCGGAACGCCTGGGCCTGGTCAACCGGGTGGTCCCGGACGCGGACCTGCACAAGACGGCCCGCGCCTGGGCCGAACGCCTCGCCTCCGGCCCCACCCGCGCCCTCGCCCTCACCAAACAGCTGGTCAACGCCTCCCTGGACACCGACCGGCCCACCGCATTCGCCGCCGAGGCCGCCGCGCAGGAGATCAACATGACGACGGCGGACGCGCGGGAGGGCGTGGCGAGCTTCGTGGAACGCCGGACGGCGGAGTTCCGGGGCCGCTGAGCACGGAAGGCGGACCCGCGCGACCCTTCCCATCTGACGTACCGTCAGTTTCAATGGGAGGCGTGATGGGACACGCAGGCATGGCGGAGGCCGCCGTCCGCTATCTCAGGGCCGGACCGGTCGAGGCGCTGCCGCGCCCCGAGCTGCGGTGCGTCCGCGAGGACGAACGGGCGCCGGTCGACCAGGGCGACTTCCGGCGCGTACTGGGCACCTTCGCGACCGGTGTCACGATCGTCACCGCCCCGGCCGCCGAGGGCGAATCCGGCCCCGCCGGATTCGCCTGCCAGTCCTTCACCTCCCTCTCCCTCGACCCACCCCTGGTCACGTTCATGGTGGGCCGTACGTCGACGACCTGGCCGCGCATCGCCCGCGCGGGCGTCTTCTGCGTGAACGTGCTGAGCGCGGACCAGGGCGGCCTGTGCCGTGCCTTCGCGGTGAGCGGCGCGGACAAGTTCGCCGGCGTGCCCCACACCCCCGCCCCCGTCACCGGCTCCCCCCGCCTCGCCGGCGCGCTCGCCTGGATCGACTGCACGATCCACGCGGTCCACACCGGCGGCGACCACCTGATCGTCGTGGGCCGGGTGAACGCGCTGGGGGCGGAGGAGGGAGACGGGGCGCCGCTGGTGTTCCACCGGGGGCGGTTCGCCTAGGCGTTGCCCGGCCGACGGCGCCGCTCAGTCGGTGGCGCCGCCCAGCCGGTGGCGCCGCCCAGCCGGTGGCGCCGCTCAGTCGGTGGGAGTGCCGAACCACTTCCGCAGCGGGCCCTCCAGATCCTGCTGGTCCTCGCCGACCCAGACCACGTGACCGTCGGGTCGCAGCAGCACCGCGGGGACGTCGAGTTCCTCGCTGACGTCGACGACGTGGTCGACCCGGTCCGCCCAGCCCGCCACCGAGAGCCGGCCGGTCTGGTCGAGCAGCAGTCCGCGGCCGCCGTGCGTCAGCGCGTAGAGGCGACCCTTCTTCAGCTCCACGTCCCGCAGCCGCCGGCCCAGCAGTTCGTGGCCCTCGCCGAAGTCGTAGCGGACGCTGATGGCGGTGAGCTTCTCGATCAGGTAGCGGTTGACCTCGTCGAAGTCCATCAGCTCGGCCACCAGTCGGCGCACCGCCTGGGGCCCCGGCTCGGTGGACATCAGATGCGACTGCGCCCGGGCCTGGTCCAGCACGGCGGCGGCGACCGGATGCCGCTCGGCCTCGTAGCTGTCCAGCAGTCCCTCGGGCGCCCAGCCGGCGACCTCGGCGGCCAGTTTCCAGCCGAGGTTGAACGCGTCCTGGATGCCGAGGTTGAGGCCCTGCCCGCCGGTCGGCGGATGGACGTGCGCGGCGTCGCCGGCCAGCAGCACCCGGCCGACGCGATAGCGCTCGGCCTGGCGGGTGGCGTCGCCGAAGCGGGACAGCCAGCGCGGCGAGTGCACGCCGAAGTCGGTTCCCGCGACGGCCCGCAGCTGCTTCTTGAACTCCTCGAACGTGGGCGGGACCGTGCGGTCCGCGGCCACTCCCTCGGCGGGCACGACCGCGCGGTACACCCCCTCCCCGAGAGGCCCGAAGCCGAACCTCTTCTGTGTCTTGCGGACTTCGGTCATCACGGCGGTCAGCGTCTCCTGCTCCACGCCGATCTCCATCTCCCCGAGCAGCGTCTCGACCCGGCTGGGCTCACCCGGGAAGCCGACGCCGAGCAGTTTGCGCACGGTGCTGCGGCCGCCGTCGCTGCCGACGAGGTAGCGCGAGCGCAGCCGGGTGCCGTCCGCCAGTTCGGCGGTCACCCCGTCGTCGTCCTGGCTCAGCCCGACCAGCTCGCAGCCGCGTCGGATCTCGGCGCCGAGCCCGATGGCGTGCTCGCTCAGCAGACGGTCGGTGACGGGCTGCGGAATGCCGAGGACGTAGCCGTGCGCGGTGTCCATCCGGTCGGGCCAGGGCGCCTCGATGCCGGCGATGAAACCGCCGACCCTGTACTGCTTGCCGAGCGCGAGGAATTCCTCCAGCAGGCCACGCTGGTCCATCACCTCGATGCTGCGCACGTGCAGTCCGAGCGCGCGGACCACCTTGGTCGGTTCCGCCTCCTTCTCCAGCACCAGCACGTGCACCCCGTGCAGCCGCAACTCGGCGGCCAGCATCAGGCCGGTCGGTCCGCCACCGGCGATGATCACGTCGAACATCGAATCCCCCATATGCCCATGAACTTCGCCAACCCCTGATTTTCGCCAGGTTCAGGCCCAGGCCGGAGATTCTCCATCAGCCCCGGGGTCTTGCCGCAAGCCCCCCGGTGCGCTATAGGTTGATAGTGGCAAGGAGTGGGAGTTCCCCCCTTGCCTTTCTCTTGGTCGAGAGCGCCTGCCGGCCGGAACCTCCCGTCACCGGCGAGCGCGCCGGACATGTCGCCCCTACCCGGTAGCCATCTGCCGCGTGGCACCCCGAGGGCTCGTCAGGGGTGAGCGAGGGTCTTCTCGGGGTGATGCCTGATCTCGGGTACGGGTGCCGGCGGACAAGATCGACACATGACGAATCGACCTCGGGGACTCCACCGGACCGCACTGACGCGGACCGCTTTCATCGCCGCCCCTCTGTGCATGCTCGCCTACGGATCCATCCGTCTCTCCGACCCGGACCACGGCCCGGGGCTCGCCTGGACCAGCGGTCATGTCGCTCTGGTCTCCGGGGTGTTGCTCTTCGGCGCGGTCTTCCTGGGCCTGCTCCGGCTGGCGGAGCCGACGACCGGCGCGGCACGGGCGAGCGCCCGCGTGGCGACGTTACTCGGGCTGGTGGGGGTGGTGGCAGTCACCGCCCAGGGCGTCATCGATCTCGTCGTCGGCTTCCGGGCGGGCGACCGGGCAGGGATGGAGCGACTCTTCGAGGACGTCCAGAGCCACCCGGGCGTGATGCCCGCGGTGTACACGGTCGGCCCGATGCTGTTCTACGTCGGCCTGCTGTGGTTGGTGATCCAACTCGCCGTACAGCGCCGCATCCGCGTCTGGCGTCCCGCGCTGGTGGTGCTCGGTACGGCGACCATGGCCGCCAGTCTGGATCTGATGCCTCTCGGCGGGCTCCTCTTCGCCGCGGCACTGTCTCCCCTGGGGCGCGATGCGGCAGTTGCCGGAGCCGCGGTGCCCGAAGCTCACACCCGCACGCACGGGGCGCAGGCCTCGGCGAGCGACAGGCTGTTCTCGTAGAGGTGGTGCCGGGTGATCCGGCCGTCCTCGACGGTGAGACGCAGCGCGAACGGGCCTTCGAAGGACTTTCCCGTCGCCCGCACGGTCCCCGACAGGTGCCCCATCAGGACGGCGTCGGTGCCGTCGACGAGGAAGGTGTCGACGCGGGCGCGCGCGTCCTCGGGCACGGTGTGCTCCATGAGCTCCGCGCCCTGGGCGGCGCAGTCGGCGGCGCTGGACCGGGGGCGGATCCACGGGACGGCGGGGTTCTCGGCGAGCAGCCAGTCGACCTCGTCGGCGAAGAGCGCGGCGAGCCGCTCGGTGTCACAGGCCAGCCGGGCCGCGAGGAACTCCCGCACGACGGCCCGGGTGGCGTCGGCGACGGAACCGGCCGTGGTGGCGGCGGTGGACTTGACGGGCATGGCGCTCTCCTCGTGGTTGCGGCCTGATACCGGCGGAGGTTCCCGTCGGTGTGTCCGATCCTGCCGAGGGTGGGGAGAGCGGTCGATTACCCGGCGGGTCATGAGTGACCCGCGGTGGCAGCGCACCGCGCGGTCCTCAGGCAACCGCCGGCACCGGGCTCGTCGCCCTTCGCCGGATCACCAGCGCCATCAGCGCCGCCGCCGCGCACAGGGCGCCCGAGGCGTACCAGACCATGTCGTACGAGCCGAAGACGTCGCGGGAGACGCCGCCGAGGTAGGCGACGAGGGCGGCGCCGAGCTGGTGGGAGGCGAGGACCCAGCCGAAGACGATGGCGCTGTCTTCGCCGTAGTGCTCGCGGCACAGGGCGAGGGTGGGCGGGACGGTGGCGACCCAGTCGAGGCCGTAGAAGACGATGAAGAAGATCATCGGGGGGTGGACCGAGGACGCCAGCAGCATGGGGAGGAACAGAAGGGAGACGCCGCGCAGGGCGTAGTAGACCGCCAGCAGCCGGCGTGACTCGAAGCGGTCGGTGAACCAGCCGGAGGCGATCGTGCCGACGACGTCGAACACGCCGATGACCGCGAGCAGTGAGGCCGCCGCCGTGACGGGCATGCCGTGGTCGTGGGCGGCGGGCACGAAGTGGGTCTGGATCAGTCCGTTGGTGGACGCGCCGCAGATCGCGAAGGTGCCGGCGAGCAGCCAGAACGGGCCGGTGCGCATCGCGGAGAGCAGGACCTTGACCGCGCGCCGAGCGGCCCCCGGCACGGGTGCGGGCTTGGGCACGAAGTCCCGTGCGCCGTACGGTTTCAGGCCCACGTCCGCCGGGTGGTCCCGCAGCAGCAGCCAGACGAAGGGGACGACCGCGAGGGCCGCGAGGGCCACCGTGACCGCGGCCGGGCGCCAGCGGTGCGCCTCGACCAGCCAGGACAGCAGCGGCAGGAAGATCAATTGACCCGAGGCGGACGCGGCGGTCAGGATGCCGCTGACCAGGCCCCGCCGCTCGGTGAACCAGCGGTTGGTGACGGTCGCGGCGAAGGCCAGCGCCATGGAGCCCGAACCGAGCCCGACCAACAGCCCCCAGCACAGCATCAGTTGCCAGGCCGACGTCATCCACACCGTCAGCCCCGAGCCGATCGAGATCACGGTGAGGGCGACGGCGACGACCCGGCGGATGCCGAAGCGGTCCATCAGCGCGGCCGCGAAGGGCGCGGTCAGGCCGTACAGGGCGAGGTTGACGGAGACAGCCGCGCTGATCGTGCCGCGTGACCAGCCGAAGTCGTCGTGCAGGGGGTCGATGAGCAGCCCGGGCAGGGAGCGGAAGGCGGCCGCGCCGATGATCGTCACGAAGGTGACGGCGGCGACGAACCAGGCGCGGTGGATACGCGAGCGTCCGCGGGAGTCCTTGGCGGCGGCTTCGGGTGCTTCGGCGGCCACGGGGGCGGCGGCTTCGGTCGTCTCAGTCACATCACCGAGCATCCGGCCTGCGACCCGAGCGAACGAGTGGCCCGAGAGACGATATTCGCTAGGATCGGGCCATGGCCCGTACGCCCTCCCCCGCCTTCCGCCCCCACCGTGTCGTCGTTCTCGCCCTCGACGGGCTGCTCCCCTTCGAACTGGGCATCCCGCACCGCATCTTCGGCCTCTCCAGGGACGCCGGTGGCCGGAATCTGTACGAGGTCGTCACCTGCTCGATCCGGCCGCCCGGCCCGGTCGAGACCGACGCCGACTTCGCCATCCACGTCGCCCACGGCCCCGAGGCCCTGGCCACCGCCGACACGGTGATCGTCCCGGCGTCGTACGAACTCGGTCCCGTCTACGAGGAGGGTGTCCTCACCGACGAGCTGGCCGCCGCGCTCGCCCTCATCCGGCCCGGCACCCGCCTCGCCTCCATCTGCACCGGCGTCTACGTCCTCGCCGCCGCCGGCTACCTCGACGGCCGCACCGCCACCACGCACTGGATCGACGCCGAGCGCCTGCAGCGCCTCTTCCCGCGGATCGAGGTCGACCCGGACGTGCTGTTCATCGACGGCGGCGACGTCCTCACCTCGGCGGGTGTCGCGGCCGGGATCGACCTGTGCCTGCACCTCGTGCGCCGCGACCACGGCACGGCCGTCGCCAACGAGGCGGCCCGCCGTACGGTCGTACCGCCGCACCGCGACGGCGGCCAGGCACAGTACATCCAGCGGCCCGTCCCGGACCCGCAGCAGGCCACCACGACCGGGGCGCGCGCCTGGGCGCTGGGGCGGCTGCAGGAGCCGATCCAGCTGCGGGACATGGCCGCCCAGGAGTCCATGTCGGTACGTACCTTCACGCGCCGCTTCCGCGAGGAGACCGGTGTCAGCCCCGGCCAGTGGCTCACCCAGCAGCGCGTCGAACGGGCCAGGCACCTGCTGGAGTCCACGGAGCTGTCCGTCGACCAGGTGGCCCATGACGCCGGCTTCGGCACGGCCCAGTCGATGCGCCAGCACCTCCAGGCGGCCCTCGGAGTCACCCCGACCGCGTACCGCAGGACGTTCAGGGCGAGCGGGAACGGCACCGGCGTCAGAACGTGAGCACCGCCCGCGCCACCCGCCCCGCCTCCGCGTCCGCCGCCGCCTTCTCGAAGTCCTCCACCGGGTAGGTCGCTGTGACCAGCTCGTCCAGCAGCAGCCGGCCCTGCCGGTACAGCTCCGCGTACAGGGCGATGTCGTGCTGGGGGCGGGAGGAGCCGTAGCGGCAGCCCAGGATGGACTTGTCGAGGTAGAGGGAGGAGACGAGGAAGGACGCCTCGGCGGTCGAGGCGGGCACCCCGAGGAGGATCGCCTGTCCGCGCCGGTCGAGCAGGTCGATCGCCTGCCGGATCAGCTCGACGCGGCCGACGCACTCGAAGGCGTGGTCGGCACCCGTGGGCAGCAGCTCCCGCACCCCCTGCGTCGACGTCAGGAAGTCCGTCGCGCCGAACTGCCTGGCCACCGCCTCCTTCGCCGGATTGGCGTCCACGGCCACGATCCGCGACGCCCCCGCGATCCGCGCCCCCTGGATGACATTGAGGCCGATCCCGCCGGTACCGATCACCAGCACACTGTCCCCGCGGTCCACCCGCGCGCGGTTGAGCACGGCGCCGACGCCGGTCAGCACCCCGCACCCGATGAGCGCGGCGGACGGCATCGGGATGTCGTCCGGGACGCGCACCGCCTGGACGGCCTTGACCACCGTGCGTTCCGCGAAGGCGGAGTTGGCCGCGAACTGGTACACCGGCCGCCCGCCGCGCGAGAACGGCCGCTCCGGTCGCCCGATGGCCCGCCGGCACATCGTAGGACGCCCCCGGCCGCACTCCGCGCAGGTGCCGCAGCTGGCGAGCGTGGACAGCGAGACGTGGTCCCCGGGCGCCACGTGCGAGACGCCCGCGCCGACGGTCTCCACCACGCCCGCACCCTCGTGCCCGAGCACCACGGGCACGGGGAAGGGGATCGTCCCGTCCACCACCGACAGGTCGCTGTGGCACAGCCCGGCCGCGGAGATCGCCACCCGCACCTCACCGGGCCCCGGTTCCCGCACCTCCAGATCGTCGGCGACCTCGATCCGCTTCCCGTCATAGATCACGCCTCGCATCACGCGGCTCCCTTGGGTTCCCTGGGCAGGCCGAGCACGCGCTCGGCGATGATCGTGCGCTGGATCTGGTCCGAGCCGCCGTAGATCGTGTCGGCCCGGGAGAACAGGAACAGGTGCTGCGCGGCGTCGAGTTCGTACGGCGCCGACGGCGACCAGTCCACCGGTCCCACGCCCGCCGCCGCCCCGCGCACCCGCACCGCCAGCTCCCCGAGCCGCTGATGCCACCCGGCCCACAACAGCTTCGCCACGCTCGGCGCACCGGCCTCGCCCGAACTCCCCAGCGTCCGCATCGCGTTCCACCGCATGACGCGCAACTCGGCCCACTGCCGCACCAGCAGCTCCCGTACGACGGGATCGTCCGCCGCCCCCGTCTCCACGGCCGTGCGCACCACCCGCCCCAACTCCGCCGCGAACCCGATCTGCTGGGCGAGCGTGGACACCCCGCGTTCGAACCCGAGCAGACTCATCGCGACCCGCCAGCCGTGCCCCTCACCCCCGACGACATGCTCCGCCCGCGCCCCGTCGAAGAACACTTCGTTGAACTCACTGGTGCCGGTCATCTGCCGGATGGGCCGCACCTCGATCCGCCCCGGCTGATCCATCGGCACCAGCAGAAAACTCAGCCCGTGGTGCCGCGCCGACTCGGGGTCGGTACGGGCGAGCACGAAGCACCAGTCGGCCTCGTGGGCGAGAGACGTCCAGATCTTCTGCCCGGTGACGCGGTACGTCCGCCCGTCCGGGTCGAGTTCGGCCTTCGTACGAACCCCGGCGAGATCGGACCCGGCTCCGGGTTCGCTGTACCCCTGACACCACAGCTCTTCCCCGGCGGCGACGGGAGGCAGGAAACGGGCCTTCTGCTCGTCGGTGCCGTGCGCGATGAGAGTCGGGGCGAGCAGATTCTCCCCGATGTGCCCAGACCGCGCCGGCGCCCCCGACCGCGCGTACTCCTCTGCCCAGGCGACTTGTTGCGTGAGAGACGCGGTCCGATTGCCGTACCCACCTTCACCCCACCCGAGCCCGATCCACCCGGCCGAGCCAAGAGCCCGTTCCCAGCTACGACGGTCCCGCTCCCCATCGACATGCGCATCGAGCCAGGCACGCGCCTCCATACGGAACAACTCATCCTGCCCGGAGAACCCGAAGTCCACGTCCAGCTCCTTGAATCGGGGCAAGTGCAGCCAACTCAGGGGCGCGGGGAACTGCGCGCCCAGCCACAGACAACCCGCACCCGCCAGCCTTCAGAATTCACCCGTTGGGCCGCGCCCCTTCCCGCGCCGCCCTCTCCATCCCGGCCAGCTGCGCCAGCATCGGCATCGGATCCACCCCCACCGCCCCCGGCAACACCTCGGCGATCCGCTCCGGCGTCCAGGAACCCCCCTCCGCGTAAGCCGAACGCAGTTCCCTCGGCTGCGCCCACACCGCGATCTTCGCCCCCGCCGCCGTGTACACCTGCCCGGTGATGCCCTGCTCCCGAGCCCGGTCGGACAGCAGGTACACCACCAGCGCGGCGACATCCTCCGGCTCCCCGATCTCCGCCAACTCCATCGGCACCCCCGCCGACATCCGCGTCCGCGCCACCGGCGCCACCGCGTTCGCGGTCACCCCGTACTTGTGCAGGCCCAGCGCGGCACTCCGCACCAGCGAGATGATCCCGCCCTTGGCCGCGCTGTAGTTGGCCTGGGACACCGAGCCCTGGTGGTTGCCGCTGGTGAACCCGATCAACGTTCCCGCGCGCTGCTTCCGCATCACCGCCGCGGCCGCCCGGAACACGGTGAAGGTGCCCTTGAGGTGGGTGGCGACCACGGGGTCCCACTCCTCCTCGGACATGTTGAACAGCATCCGCTCACGCAGGATCCCGGCCACGCACACGACCCCGTCGAGCCGCCCGTACGCGGACAGCGCGACGTCCACGACCCGCCGGCCGCCGGCCATCGTGGAGACGTCGTCGGCGACCGCGACCGCCTCCCCGCCCGCCGCCTCGATCTCCTTGACGACGGACTCGGCGACCTCGCTGCTGGGTGAGGCGCCGTCCACGGACACCCCGTAGTCGTTGACGACGACCCGTGCCCCCTCCGCCGCCGCCGCGAGCGCGACCGCCCGACCGATGCCCCGTCCCGCGCCCGTCACGGCGACGACCTTGCCTGCCAAGAAGTTCCCCACGCCCGGCCCCTTCCCGCGGTTTCTGACGGTCCGTTAGATTTTATGTCCCGCCAGTCGGGACAGGACAAGCCCCGGGGAGGCACCGGATGTCACTGCCGGCCGAGTTCCACGACATCGCCAAGCGCGTGAACAACTGGGGGCGTTGGGGCGCCGACGACGAGATCGGCACCCTCAACCTGATCACCGACGAGGTGGTGCGCCGGGCCGCGGAGACCGTTCGCGCCGGGCGCCGCGTGCCCCTCGCGCTGCCCCTGAAGCAGGACGGCGTACAGACGGGGGTGATCCCGGGGCGGGTCAACCCCCTGCACGTCATGGTGCAGATCAACCAGGAGATCTTCGGTCCCGGGACGGTGGCGTGCAGCGACGACGCGGTGACCATGGGGCTCCAGGCGGGCACGCACTGGGACGCGCTCACCCATGTCTCGCACTCGGGCCGGCTCTACAACGGCCGCCCGGCCGGCACCATCACCCCGCACGGGGGCGCCGAGTTCAGCGGCATCGACACGGCACGGCACATCGTCTCGCGAGGGGTCCTCCTCGACGTGGCCCGGGCGCGGGGCGTCGACCGGCTGCCCGGCGGGCACGCCGTCACCCCGGAGGATCTGGACGCCGCCGAGGAACTCGCCGGTACGCGGGTGAGGGCCGGCGACATCGCGCTCGTACGGACCGGGCAGGTCCAGGTCTACCTCGCCGGGAACCGGGAGGCGTACGCCTATCCGTCGCCGGGGCTGTCGATCCGTACACCGGAGTGGTTCCGCGCGCGCGATGCCGCGGCGGTCGCCAACGACACGTTGACATTCGAGATCTTTCCGCCCGAGATCGACGATCTGTGGCTGCCCGTCCACGCGCTCGATCTGGTGGAGATGGGGATGCCCCAGGGGCAGAACTGGAATCTCGAAGAGTTGTCCACAGCCTGTGGAGAAGAGAAGCGGTACGCCTTCCTGCTGGCGGCGATGCCCGAGCCGTTCGTCGGCGCGACCGGCACTCCGGTGGCACCGGTCGCGATCCTCTGACCCACTGTTTCCCGGCTGGCGGCGCGCGTGCCCGCCCCGAGCACGGCACCGCACGCCGCCATCCGGCTCCGGCGTTCCCTCCCCCACCCGACTCCGCTCGGGCGGGGGGAGCCCCCATCGACCCCCCTTGGCCCTGAGGGAGCCGACGCCGAACCAACGACCCGCACTCGACGAGGGCTTCCGTCACCGAGGCCCTCGCCGTCCCCTCGCGGCGAATCGCTGAACCACAAGCGTGATCAAACGGACACGTGGCGTCAACACCCCAGTTGTTTTTGCCCCCGTTTGTCGTGGGCGCGCACAGAAGCACATCCAGGCGCACGGATGCCTCGCGGACATGTCACGACAGCGCTTTCTGCGACCGTGCACCGAGCCGACGACACCGACGGCCCCCTCACAGCCCGTGCGCCCGCCTCACCGACCGCCGAGAGCACCCCCAAGCCCCCACGCCCTCAAGCCCCGCGCACGCGGTCAGGCCCCCGTGCAGATCACCTCGTACGCCAGGTCCTCGTACGCCGGCACACCGGCGACCCCGCAGCCGGCCACGGCCTGCCGGGGCTTCGTACAGCGGTCGAGTTCGCACCAGATGCGCTTGCCGGCGCCCTCGCGGACCCAGCCCCAGCGGTCGGCGAGGCCGTCGACGAGGGCCAGGCCGCGTCCGCCGGTGGCGTCGTCGTCCGCGCACCGCGGCACCGGGGCACGGCCGCTTCCGTCGGCCACCTCCAGGCGCACCGTGGCCGACTCGTCGGCGGCGGCCGACCCCGGCAGGGAGAGCCGCAGCACGGCCGGACGGCCGGTGTGCACCACGGCGTTGGTGACCAGCTCCGAGACCAGCAGGACCAGGGTCTCGGCGAGTGGCTCGTCGGCCTCTATACCGGACACGGCGAGCCGCGACCGGGCCCATCTCCGTGCGCGCCCCACCTCAGCGGGGTCGGGCCGGATCTCCAACTGCACTTGAAGCACCTGCACCGCTCACACCATCCGAACCGGCGGACACATGACCTCGCGGCACGCGAGCGCCACGACGAGCGCCATGACGAGGGCTACGACGAGGGCCACGATCGTAACCATTTTTTGCATGACCAGAACAACGGCCAGTACCGGAGTCACGGCCGGAGTCACGGAACGTGAATCCCTTACGGGACAGCTTGATTGACGTACAGTCACGTCAACAAGCGCTTCGGGCATATTCCAGCGCGAAGGAGTACCCGTGCGGCATACTGTGCGACGCTCGCCGCGGGGAGTCGAACAGGTGAAGGCCAAAGCCTCATCCGCCCAGCGAGCAGCGGCGCGCACCGTCGAATCCGGCGCCGCCCCAGGGGCCGCACCGGCGTGACTCGCGCTCGGCACCACTCGCATCCCACCCAAGGTACCCGAGGGGCACGCCGACTCCGGGCCGTGACGAGTCACGCCGCGGACACAAGCCGATATCGACGCTCCGTAGTCTTTTTTTGCCACAATCCGTGACAACGGAGCGGATCATGACGCCCCGTCACGCGTACCCGCAGCTCAGCGGCGTATCAGTCCACTCCCGACAACAGGTCCGCGGCGAGCAGTTCCTCACTCTCCGTGCATTCTCCCGCACGCCGTGTCCGTACCCATGCCCGCTTCATATGCAGGTGCACCTCCGACTCCCAGGTGAAGCCCATGCCTCCGTGCACCTGAAGGCAGTCGCGGGCGCCGCGTACGGCGGCCTCGTCGGCGAGCAGCCGGGCCGCGGCGATGTCGGCCGGGTCGGCGGTGACGGCGGCCGCGTAGACCGCCACACGGGCCGTCTCGGCCCGGACGAGGAGCTGGGCGCACAGGTGCGCGACCGCCTGGAAGGCCCCGATCGGCCGCCCGAACTGCTGCCGCGTACGGGCGTGTTGCACCGCCAGCTCGCACACACGCGACGCCGTGCCGAGCTGTTCGGCGGCGGTGAGCAGGACGGCGACGGGGTCGGCGGCGGTCCGGACCCCGACCACCCGGTGCAGCGGCGTCAACGGATCCACCGACCGCAGCGGTACGGCGCCGGAGGCGTCCCCCGCGTCCCCGTGCGCCGTGTCCACCACGTCCGCCTCCGCGAGCCACTCCACCAGCCCGCCGTCGACCGCCGTCACGACGGTCTCCCCCTCGGCCGCCCCCGGCACCCGTCCCGCCGCGAGGTGGGTGGCCACCAGGGGACCCGGCAGCAGTGCCCGGCCGGCCTCCTCGAAGGCCAACACCGTCTCGGGCAGGCCCACTCCGGCCCCGCCGTCCACCTCGGGCAGTCGCAGCGCGAAGAAGCCGGACTCCCCCAGCTCCCGCCACAACGCACGGTCCAGCCCCGGGCTCTCCACGGCGGCGCGCAGGGCCTCCGCGCCGAAGCGCCGTGCCAGCAGCCCCCGCATCCCGGCCTGCACGGCACGCTGGTCCTCACTCAGCTGGAACCGCACGTCAGCGTCCCTTCGGCAGGCCCAGGACCCGTTCGGCCACGATGTTGTGCTGGATCTGCGAGGTGCCGGCCGCGATGGTGTACGACAGCGAGGACAGCCGGTCGAGCACCCAGGGCCGGTCGAGATCGAGGGCCGCGTCGCCGAGGACGGCGGCGGCCGTGTCGTAGAGGTCCTGCCGGGCGTGCGAGTACCTCAGTTTGAAGACCGACCCCCCGGCGCCGGGCACCCCGCCCGACGCCTCCGCCTCGCTCACGTTCCACTGGGTGAGCCGCCACAGCGCTCGGAACTCGGCGTTCAGTCTGCCCAGGCGGCGTCTGAGCGCGGGATCGTCCCAGCGGCCGTTCCGGCGTGCCTCCCGCGCGAGTTCGCCGAGGACGCGCCGGCAGGCCACCACCTCGCCGACGAACGCCGTGCCGCGCTCGAAGGACAGCGTCACCATCGTCACGCGCCAGCCGTCGTTCTCCTCGCCCACCCGGTTGGCGACCGGCACCCGCACCTCGTCGAGGAACACCTCCGCGAACTCGGCCGACCCGGCGAGGGTGCGCAGCGGCCGCACGGTGACGCCGGGCGTGTGCATGGGCATCGCCAGCCAGGTGATGCCCCGGTGCTTCGGCGCCTCCGGGTCGGTGCGCACCAGCAGTTCGCACCAGTCGGCGACCTCCGCGTGCGAGGTCCAGATCTTGGCGCCGCTCACCACGTAGTGGTCGCCGTCGCGCCACGCGCGCGTGCGCAGCGCCGCGAGGTCGGACCCTGCCTCCGGTTCGCTGAAGCCCTGGCACCAGACCTCCTCGCCGCGCAGGATCGGCGCCAGCCAGCGCGCCCGTTGACCGGGGTTCCCCTCGGCGGCGATGGTGGGCCCCGCGTGCAGCAGTCCGACGAAGTTGGCACCCACGTAGGGCGCGCCGGCCTTCTCTGTCTCCTCCAGGAAGATCAGACGGACGCTCGGTGATTCGCCCCAGTGCACGTCGGCGTACCCCGCGTCGTACAGCATCCGCTGCCAGCCGAGGTCGTAGGCCCTGCGTGCCGGCCAGTCGTCGGGGGAGGGCTTGGGCGGCAGTGCCGGCAGCACCTTGCCGAGCCACTCCCGCAGCCGGGCTCGGAACTCCTCCTCCTCGGGCGTGCAGGAGAGGTCCATCACCTGTCGAGGTCCAGGTCCAGCATGCGGATCGCGTTGCCCCGCATCAGCTTGTGGACCGTCTCGTCGTCGAGGCCCTTCACATGGTCGAGGGCGACCTCCTTGGTGTGCGGGAAGGTCGAGTCGACGTGCGGGTAGTCGGTCTCGAAGGTGGCGTTGTCGCGGCCGACGACGTCCAGTGAGGCGATGCCGTGCTTGTCGCGGAAGAAGCAGCAGAAGATCTGCCGGTAGTAGTACGTCGACGGCGGCTCGGGGATCGTGTCGCGCACCCCGCCCCAGGCCCGGTGCTCCTCCCAGACGTCGTCGGCGCGCTCCAGGGCGTACGGGATCCAGCCCATCTGGCCCTCGGAGTAGGCGAGTTTCAGCCGCGGATGCTTGACCAGGACCCCGCTGAAGAGGAAGTCCATCATCGAGGCCATCGCGTTGTTGAAGCTGAGGGAGGCCTGGACGGCGGGCGGGGCGTCCGGGGAGGCGGCGGGCATCTGCGAGCTGCTGCCGATGTGCATGTTGACGACCGTCCCGGTGTCCTGGCACGCCGCGAAGAACGGGTCCCAGTAGCCGGAGTGGATGGACGGCAGGCCGAGGTGGGTGGGGATCTCGGAGAACGTCACCGCGCGCACACCGCGAGCGGCGTTGCGGTGGATCTCGGCGACCGCGAGGTCGATGTCCCACAGCGGGATCAGGCACAGCGGGATGAGGCGGCCGCCGCTGTCGCCGCACCACTCCTCCACCATCCAGTCGTTGTAGGCGCGCACACACGCGACCGCCACCTCTTTGTCCCGCGCCTCGGCGAAGGTCTGCCCGCAGAAGCGCGGGAAGGTCGGGAAGCAGAGGCTGGCCTCGACGTGGTTGAGGTCCATGTCCTTCAGCCGCTCGACGGGGTCCCAGCAACCGCGCCGCATCTCGGCGCGCGTGATGCCCTCCAGGGTCATCTCGTCGCGGTCGAAGCCGACGGCGGCGATGTTGCGCTTGTACGGGAACTGGAGGTCCTCGTAGATCCACCAGTCGGTGGGCGGTCCTTCCGGGTCCATGGTGATCCGGTACTTGCCGCCGATATAGGCGAGTTCGCCGATACCGGCGGTGAGGGGCTTGGGGCCGCGGTCGCGGTACTTGGCCGGCAGCCAGGTCTCGAAGAGGTGCGCGGGCTCGATCACGTGGTCGTCGACGCTGATGATGCGGGGCAGTTCCGTCATGGGTCCCCTCCGCCGGACGGTACTTATCTGATGGAGTGTCAGATAGCATCGCATCTGACGATCCGTCAGCCAAGGCTTCGGCCAAGGAGGGGCATCCGTGACCGAGACCCCGCACTCGCTGAGTTCCTCCCGCACGCTGTGGGAGCTGCTCGACCGTCGCGCCGACCTGGCCCCCGACCGCCCGCTCTTCCTCCAGGAGCACCGCACGCTCACCTTCGGCGCACTGCGCGCGCGTGCCGAGCGCGTCGCGGCCGGGCTGTACGACATGGGCGTACGCCCCGGCACGGTCGTGGCCTGGCAGCTGCCCACCCGCGTCGAGACGGCCGTCCTGTCCTTCGCCCTGGCCCGCCTGGGCGCCGTACAGACCCCGGTCATCCCCTTCTACCGGGACCGGGAGGTCGGCTTCGCGCTGCGGGAGTCGAAGGCGGAGTTCTTCGCGGTGCCGGGCGTCTGGCGGGGATTCGATCACACGGAGATGGCGCGTCGGCTGGGCGCGAAGGGCGTCTTCGAGGCGTACGACGGGCTCCCGGAGGGCGACCCGGCCGTACTGCCCGCCCCGCCCACCGACGGCACCGCCGTCCGCTGGATCTACTGGACCTCCGGCACCACCTCCGACCCCAAGGGCGTGCTGCACACGGACCGTTCGCTCATCGCGGGCGGTTCCTGCCTCGCCCACGCGCTGCGCCCCACGGCCGCCGACGTCGGCTCGATCGCCTTCCCCTACGCCCACATCGGCGGCCCCGACTACACGGTGATGCTGCTGCTGTACGGCTTCCCCGCGGTGCTGTTCGAGCAGTTCGCGCTGCCGGACGCGCTGGAGGAGTACCGCGAGCACGGGGTGACGATGGCGGGCGGGTCCACGGCGTTCTACTCGATGTTCCTCGCCGAGCAGCGCGGACAGCCGGGCGACCCGGTGATTCCTACCCTGCGGCTGCTCGCCGGCGGCGGGGCGCCCAAGCCGCCGGAGCTGTACCACGCCGTCGTACGGGAGATGGGGGTGCGGCTCACCCACGGCTACGGCATGACGGAGGTGCCGATGATCACGATGGGGGCGCCGGACGACACCCCGGAGGAGCTGGCGACGACGGAGGGACGGCCGCCGGAGGGGATGGAGGTACGGATCGTCGACGGGGAAGTACGACTGCGCGGGGAGGCCGTCTGCCGGGGCTATCTGGACCCGGCGCAGACCGCGGAGGCGTTCGACGCGGACGGCTTCCTGCGCACCGGCGACCTGGGGCACCTCACGTCCAGCGGGCATCTGGTGCTGACGGGACGCCTGAAGGACGTGATCATCCGCAAGGGTGAGAACGTCTCCGCGAAGGAGATAGAGGACCTGCTGCACGCGCATCCGGCGGTCGGGGACGTAGCCGTGATCGGACTGCCGGACGCGGAGCGCGGGGAGCGGGTGTGCGCGGTGGTGGAGCAGCCGCCGGGGGCCGAGGTGCTGACCCTGGCGGCGGTGACGTCGTACCTGCGGGCGGAAGGGCTGTCGACGCACAAGCTGCCGGAACGGCTGGAGGTGGTGGACGCCCTTCCCCGCAACGAGACCTTGCGCAAGGTGCTCAAGTACAAGCTGCGCGAACGCTATGCGGGGACCGCTATTCGGGAACGGTGAAGTAGCGGGCGAACGCCGGGACGATCTCGGCCTCGCCCACCTTGCCGTCGCCGTCCGCGTCGAGCGCGGCGGCGGCCGTGCGGGCGGCGTCCTCCGGCACGCCCAACAGGGCGAGCACGCGCGCGGTGTCGGCGACCGTGGCCGATCCGTCGCCGTCGGTGTCCGCGATGTCGAGGGCGGCGTGCAGGAAGGGGCGGGCGATCTCGGCGAACCGCTCGGGGTTGTCGCGCAGGCGCTTGAGCGCGCCGTTCACGAACTCGTCCCGGTTGATGCGCTGGTCACCGTCCCGGTCCGCTATGCCGGCCATGCCCTGCCAGAACGCCTCCGCTCCGGCGTACAGCGCCTGCCCCTTGTCGGAGCGGGCCGTGGTGCCGAACTCCACGAGCAGCGCCTTGGCCGCCACGTTGAAGTCCTCGCGGTCGATGTAGCCGTTGCCGTCCTGGTCGAAGGTGGCGAACCGGTCGGCGATCCTGCGCTCGTACTCGCTGCTGACCATGTGTTTTCGGGCCGCCTTACGTCACGTGAGGGTGTTTCTGGCACGGAGCGTACGACGTGGTGGGCCGTGGGGGTGCGGGAAACCGGTGCTTGTACCAATACCGGGGACATTCCGCGACAACGGTGTGGCAGTCGCGGGGGCGGTGTTCAGGCCGACAGCGGGCCCGCCTCGTCCTCAACGGCGCCCTCCACGTCGGCATACACGTCGAACAGCCGTCGCACGCCGAGCGCTCCGAGCACACGGTTGACGTGGGAGCCGTCGACCGCGCCCTGCGCGGGCAGGATCAGGCGCAGGGTGCCCCGACAGGAGCGGATGAGACGGCGGACGGCGATCAGCACGCCGACACCGCTGGAGTCGCAGAACTGCACCTCGGAGAGGTCGAGGACGAGACTGTGGCGGCCGTCGGCCACTACGTCGTGCACCCGTTGACGCAGCACCGGCGACGTCACCAGGTCCAGTTCACCGGAGACGTGGAGCACGGCCCACCCGGCCTGCTCCCCGTCGGTCACTTTGAACGCCACCACCACGCCCTTCGCTCGCTGATCTCATCCCGGAAAAACCGGAAAACGGAAGCCGCTCCTACGCTTCCTTGCTGCGCGGCTGCCCAGCGGCCGTTCCCTGAAACACAGCGCGAGAAACGGTAATCGAACAAAAGAGGCTGGTTTCAGTCGTATTCGATCCTGTTCGATCAGGCTTGAGCGGGGAAACGACGGGTAGGCGGGCCCGGAAGTACGCCCGGCGCACCCCGGAGCCCCTCTACCACCTGGAACGGGCTGGGGGGCGCACATTGCCACAAAGGGGCGTGCGTTCCCGTGCATGCCGACTACATTCGGGATGACGAAGGACGCAGGCTGGACGCGAGCGCACGGGTGAGGGGGCCGCATGGCGACGCAGGACGCACCGTCCCGCTGGGACCGCAAGATGCAGCAGCGGCTCACCCGCGGGGAGGCGGCCGCCCTCGGTGAGCTGTACGACCGGTTCGCCTCGCTCGTACACGGCCTCGCCCACCGCGTGCTGGAGGACGAACGGGCGGCCGACCGCATCACCCGTGAGGTCTTCACCCACGTCTGGGAGCACCCGGACGCCTACGACCCGCACAAGGGGCCCCTGCGCACCTGGGTCGCCGCGCTCACCAGCCGTCTCGCCGTACAGCGGCTGCGTGCCCTGGAGACGGCCGCTCTCGCCCAGGACGGCGAGGGTTCCACGGAGGACCTGGAACACAAGGTGCGGCACGCCTCGGTCGCCGCCCGCGCCGACTACATCGTGCACGCCATGCCCACTCCGCTGCGGGCCGCCCTCGAACTCGCCTACTTCCAGCGCCGCGACTACCGCCAGACCGCGGCGGACCTCGGCGTCACCGAGGACGAGGCCCGCCGCCGCCTCCGCCTCGGCCTCCAACTTCTGGCCACCGCCCACGACACCGACACACCGGGCGCCCCGCCGGGATACGGCGGTGCGGCATGAGGAGCGCCGGGTCGCCGGACGACGCCGCCCAGCACGCGGACCCCGAGGTGCACGCCGTGGCGGGCCTCCCGGGGTCGGCCGCGCCGGGGCAGAACATGGCGGATGACTCTTACGGCATGGCCGAGTCCGGCGGCATGGACGAGCCGGTGCCTCGGGTTTCCGTGGAGGACAGTTTGGTGGCGCCGGCCGGGTGGGAGCCGGCGCCCGTGTTCGAGCACCGGGTGCTCAAGTCGTTGCTCGGGGCGTGGGCGCTGGCGGCGTGCTCGGCGGAGGAGGCCCTGGCCGTCGAGGAGCACCTCGGCGGTTGCGGGGCCTGCGCGGACGAGGCGCGGCGGCTGCGTGAGGCGGTCGGCCTGCTGCAGCGCCCGGAGAGCCTCGACCTCGACCCCGGCCTGCGCACCCGCGTCCTCGCCGGCTGCCTCGACCGCCGCCCGCCCCGCATCGCGGTCCCGGAGTGGGCGACCTCGTACGACGCCGAGACCGCCCGACTCGACGCCCTGCTCCAGGACTTCGGCGACGCCGAGTGGCACGCCCCCGTACGCCTGCGCTGGTTCGAGCGGGACACCACGGCGACCCGTCGTACGACCGTCGCGGGAGTCATCGCCCACCTGCTGGCCGTCGACGGGCTGGTCGCCGTCGCCCTCGGCCTCTCCGACCCCCTCGGCGATGTCACCGACGGCGCGGACGCCACCCCCGCGGGCCGCACCGAGGCCTACTGGCGCGCCGCGCACTTCCCGCCGACCCGCTCCGTACGGACGCCGTGGCGCAAACAGGGCCGCGACATCGTCCGCACGGCGTCGTTCACCGGCTGCGGCTCCGGCGACCGCAGGGTGCCGTACGGCGACTTCGAGCTGCGCCTGCGCGACGCCCTGCTGGACCGGGCCTTCGAGTGCTGGGTGCACGCCGAGGACATCGCGGGGGCGGTGGACTACCCGTACACCCCGCCCTCGCCCCGCCATCTGAACGCGATGATCAAACTGGCGGTACGGATGCTGCCGCACACCCTCGCCGCCCGCCGCCGCGCCGGGCTGGCCTCCGCCGTCCCGCACCGGCACCTGGTCCCGGCCGGCGAGCCCGGCCGCAGCCTCCGTCTGGAGATCGAGGGAAACGGCGGCGGCGAGTGGCTGATCCCCCTGGACTCACCGGCCGCCCTCGGCTCCGCCCAGCACGAGGTCGCGCACGTCGCCCTCGACGGCGCCGAGTTCTGCCGCCTGGCCGCGGGACATGTGTCTCCCGCCGAGGCCGCGGCCGGTCAGGTCGGCGACCGCGAGGCCATCAAGGACGTACTGTTCGCGGCGGCGTCGCTGAGCCGGATGTAGGGCTGGGTTGCGGCCTCGCGGGCGACCGGGGGTGAGTGGGGGCCGGTCACCACGACGCCACCGCACCCGCCCGGCGGCAGAAGTCCCGAGCCGCTAGGCGAACACGACCGTCCGGCGCCCGTTCAGCAGGATGCGCCGCTCCGCGTGCCACTTCACGGCCCGCGCCAGCGCCTGGCACTCCACGTCCCGCCCGATCGCGACCAATTGGTCCGGGGTGACGTCGTGCCCCACCCGCTCGACCTCCTGCTCGATGATCGGTCCCTCGTCGAGGTCCGCCGTCACATAGTGCGCGGTCGCCCCGATCAGCTTCACCCCACGCGCGTGCGCCTGGTGGTACGGCTTCGCGCCCTTGAAGCTCGGCAGGAAGGAGTGGTGGATGTTGATGATCCGCCCGCTGAGCTGCTTGCACAGGTCGTCGGAGAGCACCTGCATGTACCGGGCCAGCACCACCAGCTCGACGTTCTCCGCGCGCACCAGCTCCAGCAGCTGCGCCTCAGCCTGCGCCTTCGTGTCCTTCGTCACCGGAATGTGATGGAAGGGAAGGTTGTACGACCCCACCAGCTCGGCGAAGTCCGTATGGTTCGACACCACCGCGGCGATCTCCACCGGCAGCGCCCCGATCCGCGCCCGGAACAGCAGGTCGTTCAGGCAGTGCCCGAACTTGCTGACCATCAGCACGATGCGCATCTTCTCGTCGGCCCGGTTGATCTGCCACTCCATGTGGAAGGAGTCACCGATCGCCGCGAAGCTGGCGCGCAGCTTGTCCACGGTCACCGGAGCCTCTGCCGAGAAGTGGACGCGCATGAAGAACAGTCCCGTGTCGTGGTCGCCGAACTGCTGGCTGTCCTCGATGTTGCAGCCGGTCATGAAGAGGTAGCTCGACACGGCGTGCACGATGCCCTGCTTGTCCGGGCAGGAGAGGGTGAGGACGTACTGGTCGGCCGGGGCGGCGGCTCGGGTGGACTGCGCGTTCATGCAGGACAGGGTCCCATATCCCATGACCCTCACCGGAACCCGTCCGCCACGCGGACCGAGCCGGGAAACGGCCTCGACAGGGCCTACGCGGACCGCGTCATGATGCGCAGCACCTCGAGGGTGCGCGGGGGCGCGTCCGGGTCCTCCCCGTCGGCCGCGGCCATCCGCACATGCGCGTCACGGGCCGCCCGCACCGCCTCCGGCCAGGCCTGGTTGTCGACGTACGCGGAGACCGGCGCGTCCGGGCCGACCTGGTGCATGATCCTCAGCACCCGCAGCACGGCGGTGTCGACGAGCGCCGCCTCCTGGGAGTCCCGGAAGATCGTGCCGACGTACTTCTCGGCGGACCAGTTGTCCAGCCAGGTGTCCTCGACGAGGCGGTACACGGCGTCGGTGACGTCCCCGTACCCTTCCAAGCCTGCCAGCCAGACGTCCCGCTGGAACACCGGATCGGAGAGCATGTGCAGCGCGGAGCGGACATTGCTGCGCCATCGCCACCAGGGCATGTCATTGAGGGGCATGCCGCCCATGGTGAATGAGCGACGCCCGCGACGGGAAGAGTTCTCCGAACCTTGCACGGTCATCGATCGTACGTTCCCCCTCGTCCGCGGCTGACCGCCCCCTGCAATTCACCTCCGTGTCACCGACCGTTGACCGGAGGTCACTCCCAGGTTAGCGGTGTGCAGGAATCGTGCGTTTCCATGACCGGCACGCGACGCACGCGAAGCACATTCCTCCACATGTTCGGCCGCTTCACCCGTCCCGTGACAGCCACGGTTCGTACGGCGGGCGCGCTGGCCGCGTGTGCGTCGCTCGCCGCCGGTTGCGGGATCGTCCCCGGCGGCACGGGGGGCGCCGGGGGCGGCCCGATCACCGTCATGACCTGGGCGCCCGAGGACACCCAGGCGACGAACAAGCCCGGCATGCCCGCCTTCGCGCGCGCCTACGCCCGCTGGGTCAACGCCCACGGCGGCATCGGCGGCCGCAAGCTCGAGGTTCTGACCTGCAACGACCACAACGACAGCGTCCAGGCCGCGAAGTGCGCCCGGCGCGCCGTCAAGGAGAACGTGGTCGCCGTCGTCGGCTCCTACAGCCAGTACGCCGACTCCTTCTTCCCGGCGCTGGAGAGCGGCGGCATCCCGTACATCGGCGGCTACGGCGTCACCAACAGCGAGTTCACCAGCCCGCTGTCCTACCCGGTCAACGGCGGCCAGCCCGCGCTCCTGGCCGGCCTCGGCAAGGAGCTCGCGGGGCGCTGCGGACCGGTCTCGCTCGTGCGCCCCGACTCCATCGCCGGCGACCAGCTGCCGACCCTGCTGGACTCCGGCCTGCGGGCGGGACGGCACACGGCCGCGCACGACCTGCTCGCCAAGGAGGACTCCACCGAGTACGCCACCCAGGCCCAGCGCTCCCTGGCGCACGCGGGCGGGAACCCGGCGAAGGAGGGGTGCGTGGTGCCCGCGCTCGGGGACCGCAACGACACCTTCATGGACTCCTTCCGGCGCGCCCGCGCCGACCACCCCGCGGTGCGCACGGCGACCGTGCTGGGCAGTGTCGACCAGACCGTCATCGACGCCTCCGGCGGCGCGGCGGGGCCGTACGAGGGTGCCTTCATCAGCGGCTGGTACCCGGTGGCCACCGACGAGCGGTGGGACGAGATGAAGCAGGTCATCAAGGAGCAGGCCTTCTCCGACAACCGCATCGACCCCGCCGACGCGGGCGTGCAGACCACGTGGATCGCCTACACCGCGTTCCGGCAGGCCGTGGAGTCGCTCGAAGGCGGCGAGGTGAGCGCCGGCACGGTGCGCAAGGCGTTGAACGGCGGGCTGAAGGTCACCACCGGCGGCCTCACGCCCCCACTGCGCTGGCGCTTCTCCGACCGGCTCGCCTCCGTCGGCTTCCCGCGCCTGGTGAACACCTCCGTGACCCTCCAGGTCGTCCGGCAGGGCCGCCTGGTCGCCGCCGAGAAGGGCTTCGTCGACGTGACGAAGACCCTCCTGGACGCGGACCTCGGCTGAGAGAGCCGGGGTGCCTCGGCGGAGGCACCCTCAGAGCTGGGTCGGCTGGCGTTGGGTCAGGCCGTACTTCTCCGCGATCGCGTTCCACAGCCGGGCGGCGGTCTTCTTCTGGATGCTGGCGGTGCCGCTCTCGCGGTTGCCCGCCTGGGTCTGGCCCGTGACGCGGGCCTGGCCCTTCTTGCACATCTTCTTGTTGCCGGCGACCTGGTCGGCCCAGGCCGCGTAGTGGTCGTCGGCCGCCGCCGAGGCCTGCCACGCCTTGGTGAGGGCGTTGGTCAGCTCCGTGTGGTCGGGCAACTGGTCGACGGACAGCCCGGACAGCTTGGTCACCAGGTCGTTGCGCTGCTTGGCCGCGTCGCGCAGGTCCGTGGCCGCCTGGTCGAGGTTGTTGCAGGCCTTCACGGCCGCCACCGCGTTGATCACGCTGGTGCGGCTGCTGCCGCTGTCGGCCAGCAGTGCGTCCAGCGCGGTCGCCTGCTGCTTCGCCGGATCGGCGGCAGCGGAACCGGAGGCGTCCGTCGCGGGCGCCGAGGCGGCGGCGGTCTTGTTGTCGCCCTTGTCGTCACCGCCGCCCCCGCCGGCCAGCAGCGCGCCCGCGCCGATGCCGACGACCGCGATACCCACCCCGATGGCGGCGATCAGCGGCACGCGCGAGCCGGTACGGCGCCCCCGGCCACCGTCGCCGTCGTCACCGTGCGCCGCGCCTCGCCCGCCGCCGGGCCCGGTCGGCGGGGCGTACGAGGCCGCGGGCGCGTAACCGTCGTAGCCGCCCTGGGGCTGCTGGATCAGCGGCAGCTGCTGGGTCGAGCCGGCCTGGGCGCCCCCGCCCTGGTCGCTGCGGAAGAGGTTGTCGAACTCGGAGGGCGTGCGCTGGTTTCCGTACGGCGCCCCGCCGGGCTGCCCGGTCACGGGCGGGATGTACTGGGTGGCCTCGGCGTCGGAGCCCGAGGTGGGCGGCAGGGGTCCCGCGCCCGGCCCGGGTCTCCCGGTCGACGGTGCGCCCTGCGGCGAGCGCCCCAGGAAGTGCGTGGACTCGGCCGGCGTCTCGGGCGGCAGCGCCCCCGGCCCGACGGGCGGGAGGTACTGCGTCGCGCCCTCGTCGGCGGACGCGGCCGGGACCGGCGGAATGTACTGGGTGGCCCCTTCGTCCGCCGGGGCGGCGGGGACCGGGGGTATGTACTGCGTGGCCCCCTCGTCCCCCTGGGCGGCCGGGACGGGGGGTATGTACTGCGTGGCCCCCTCGTCGGCCGGGGGCAGCGGGGCGCCGGAGGTGCCGTACGCGGGTGACTGCGCGCCGGTGCCGTAGCCCTGGGGCTGCAGGCCGGTGCCGTAGCCCTGCTGCCGGTCGTCGGCGCCGTAGCCGCCCTGCTGCTGTGCGCCGGGGCCGTAGCCGCCCTGCTGCTGGGCGTCGGCGCCGTAGCCCTGGTGCCCTTCGTAGCCCCCGTACCCCTGGCGTCCCTGGTGTCCTTCGTGTCCCTGCGACGGGGTGGACTCCGGCGGGAGCGCTCCCGACTGCTGCGGGGTGCCCCACGCGGGCGGCTCGGGCGTACCCCACTGCTGGTCGGCCGGGGCCGGCCAGCCCTGGCCGGGGGACGGGGCGGGATCCTGGTGCTGGCCCGGGCCCCACGGGTGGTCCCAGGCCTGACCGCCGGGCGGGGCCGCGGCGGGGTCCTGGCGGCCGTACTGCCCGCCGTAGGACTGCTGACCGGTCGCGTGCCCCGGCTGCGGGCCCTGCTGCCGGTCGCCCGGTCCGCCCGTCATACCCGGCAGCAGCGGCTCGCCACCGTCGGAGGGCAGCACGATGCCTTCGCGCGCGGGCCGCGCCGAGGGCTCCTCGCCCTGTCCACTCTGCGTCACCGGGACTCCTGCTTATGGGGGACCTTCGGAATCGTCGGCTCACGCTACCGGGTCCGTGGAGCCAGGTGCTACGCAGCTCAGGCCGTGACCTGGGTCCCTGTGACCGCCGTAACAGATCAATGTGACGGCGGTGACAGCAACCGCTCCCCCAGTGCTCCCCCTCCGCTCACCGCCCGCCGTACGGCGCCTCCTCCCACCACCAAGTTCCGTTGTCCGTTGGTTCACCCGCCGATCACCGGGGGTTTCACGCGGCGACCGGCGTGCCCAGCCGTGCGCCGAACTCGCGTACCACCGACTCGTCCCGGTACGGATCGAGCCGCTGCTGGAAGTCCTCCAGATACTCGGCGCCCCGGTTGGAGCGGAGCTTCTCCAGGAGCTCCACGGCCTTCAGGCCGGTGTGGCAGGCCAGTTCCAGCTCCCGCTGCTGGACCTGCGCGGTGGCGAGCAGGAGATAGCCGATGGCCCGCCTGCGCGCGCGGGACTCGGGATGCCCGGCCAGGGACTGCTCGGCGCACCGGACCGCCGCCTCGGCCTGCCCCAGGTCGCGGTGGCAGTGCGCCAACTCGTCGGCCAGGTAGGCCTCGTCGAAGTGCGCGATCCACTCCGGGTCGTCCCCGGAGCCCGGATCGGCCGTCTCCAGCGCGGCGACCGCCCGCCCGGACGCCACATGGGCGGCCCGCGCGTCACCCAGCAGGGCGTGCCCACGCGCCTCCGCCGCGAAGAACATCGCCTCCGCACGCGGCGACACGCGCCCGCGCGCCCCCTCCTGCGCCGCCCTCGCCAACTGCGAGATCTCCCGCGGGTTCCCGAGCTGCGCGGCGAGATGGCTCATGGACGCGGCGAGGACGTACCCGCCGTATCCGCGGTCGCCCGCCGCCTGCGCGAGCCGCAGCGCCTGGATGTAGTACCGCTGGGCCAGGCCCGGTTGGCCGGTGTCGACCGCCATGTACCCGGCGAGCTCCGTCAACCGCGCGACCGCGGCGAACAGATCACGTCCCACCGCCTCCCGGTACGAGCCGGCCAGCAGCCCGGAGACGACGCTGTTGAGGTAGTGCACGACGACCGGGCGGACGTGCCCGCTGCCGTACTGGTGGTCCAGGTCGACCAGTGCCTGGGTCATCGCCCGGACCGCCGCCACGTCGGACTGGCCCACCCGCGGCCCGGCCGAGCGCGACACCTGGGCGTCGGGTGCGGAGATCAGCCAGTCCCGGCTGGGCTCGACCAGCGCGGACGCGGCGACGGACGAGCCGGACAGGAAGTCACGGCGGCCCACGTCGCTCCGCCACAACTCACACACCTGCTCGATGGCCCCCAGTACCGTCGGCGAGAACTGGAGACCGACACCCGACGCGAGGTTCTTGCCGTTGGCCATGCCGATCTCGTCGATCGTGACCGTACGGCCCAGCTTGCGGCCCAGCGCCTCGGCGATGATCGCCGGGGCCCGTCCGCGCGGCTGCTGTCCACGCAGCCAACGCGCCACCGACGTCTTGTCGTAGCGCAGGTCGAGGCCGTGCTCCGCGCCGCACATGTTGACCCGACGGGCCAGCCCGGCGTTCGAGCACCCCGCTTCCTGGATGAGCGCCTGCAGCCGTTCGTTCGGCTGCCGCGCTACGAGTGGCCTCGCGGCCATTGGCGTACCCCCTGTGGCTGCGGTGCTTGCCCGTGCACCGAGTTGGTGTGTCTTTCCCGACCGGGCCACGACACCTCCGGAGAACAGAGGCGAAAGGATCCGGCCGCAAAGATCAATGCCCCGCAAACAGGACGAAAATGCGAGGATTGCCGGGGTAACGGCGGAAGCCGGCCCCATCCCTGCCTACCCGCTGCCGCCGCGGATCCTCGCGCGCGCCCCCGCACATGCACCCATGCGCCCCGGACACGGAATCGATGCTCCTCCCCCGCGCGCGCTACGCCCGTAACTCCAGGTGGGTGCGGGAGTTGTGTTCATCGTGGAAGAGACGATCGCGGGCACCGAAGCCGCTCAGATTCCGAAGCAGCGCGGGGAATCGCTGCTGGAGACCGCCGTTCGCTACGCCGAGGAGCGCCACTGGGACGTGTTCCCCGGCACCTGGCTGGAAGCGGTCGAAGGGGTGCAGCACTGTTCCTGCGGTGACGTCGCGTGCGCCGTACCCGGCGCGCATCCGGCGCGTGCGGACTGGGCGACGCAGGCCACCGGCAGTGCGACCGTGGCGCGCCGGATGTGGCAGAAGCAGCCGACGGCTTCGATCCTGCTGCCGACGGGGCGGACCTTCGACGCGATCTCCGTTCCGGAGACGGCCGGGTTTCTGGCGCTGGCGCGGATGGAACGGATGGAGCTGACGCTCGGGCCCGTGACCTTGACGCCGGATCGTCGGATGCACTTCTTCGTGCTGCCGGGGGCGTCGGTGAAGGTGCCGGATCTGGTGCGGAAGCTGGGCTGGTCGCCCACGTCCCTTGATCTGGTCGCGCTCGGGGAGGGGGCGTATGTGGCTGCGCCGCCTACTCGGTTCGGGTCTCGGGGGGCCGTGCAGTGGGCCTGCCGGCCTACGCCCGCGAATCGGTGGCTGCCGGACGCGGAGGAGTTGATCTCGCCGTTGGCCTACGCGTGCGGGCGGGACCGGTAGTTCGGCGACTGCGGGTCGTTCTTGGTTTCCCGCGCCCACGCGGCGGAGCCGCATATCAGCACAGTCTCGCGCCCCTGCGGAGCTACTGAGCCGTAGGCTTCGCGTATGACGTCCGTTCGTGTGCGTGGGCTCTGGAAGAGGTTCGGGCAGCAGGTCGCCGTTGCCGGGATCGATCTTGATCTGCCCTCCGGGAAGTTCATCGGGCTCGTGGGGCCCAACGGGGCTGGGAAGACCACCACGTTGTCGATGGTGACCGGACTGCTCAGGCCCGATCAGGGGAGCGTCGAGGTCGTGGGGCACGACGTGTGGCGGGACCCGGTCGAGGTGAAGGCGCGGATCGGGGTGCTGCCCGAGGGACTCAGACTGTTCGAGCGACTGTCGGGGCGGGAACTGCTCGCGTACAGCGGGCGGTTGCGCGGACTGCCCGGTGCCGAGGTCGACAAGCGGGCCACGCAGCTCCTGGACGTCCTCGACCTGGCCGGCGCACAGCACAAGCTGGTCGTCGACTACTCGACCGGCATGCGCAAGAAGATAGGGCTCGCGGCCGCTCTCCTCCACAATCCCGAGGTGCTCTTCCTCGACGAGCCCTTCGAGGGCGTCGACCCGGTCTCCGCGCAGACCATCCGGGGCGTCCTGGAGCGGTACACGGCCTCCGGGGCCACCGTCGTCTTCTCCTCGCACGTCATGGAGCTGGTCGAGTCGCTGTGCGACTGGGTCGCCGTGATGGCGGCCGGCCGGATCCGCGCCCACGGCACGCTCGACGAGGTGCGCGGCGACCATCCCACCCTTCAGCGCGCCTTCCTCGACCTCGTCGGCGCGACCGGCCGCGACACCGCCACCGACCTCGACTGGCTCGGCGGCGGCCGATGACGAACGTGACCTCCACGGTCGTACGGCTGAAGCTGTCGCTGCTGCGGAACGGGCTGCGGCAGTCCGGAGGCCGGCGGACCGCCTACATCGCCTCTGCCGTCGTCGTTCTGCTGTTCGCCGCACTGCAGTTGCTCGGACTCCTCGCCCTGCGCGGGCACGAACACGCCGTCTCGCTGGTCGTGCTGCTCGTGGCGGTGCTGGGGCTGGGGTGGGCGGTGATGCCGCTGTTCTTCCCCAGCGGCGACGAGACGCTGGACCCGACGCGGCTGGTGATGCTGCCGTTGCGGCCCCGGCCGCTGGTGCGGGCGCTGCTCACGGCCTCGCTGGTGGGCATCGGGCCGCTGTTCACCCTGCTGTTGCTGGTGGGCTCGGCGATCGCCGTGGCGCACGGGGCGGCCGCGCTGGTGACCGGGATCGTCGGGGTCGTCCTCGCGCTGCTGCTGTGCGTGGCTCTCGCGCGGGCCGTCGCCGCCGCGAACATCCGGCTGCTGACCAGCCGCAAGGGCCGCGACCTCGCCGTGCTGAGCGGCCTGGTCATCGCCGTCGGCGCGCAGGTCGTCAACTTCGGCGCACAGCGGCTCGGTTCGTCCGGACTCGGAGAGCTCGACCCGGCGGCCACGGTGCTGCGCTGGGTGCCGCCCGCCTCCGCGATCGGCATGGCCGACTCGGTCAGCGAGGGCTCGTACGGGATCGCGGCCGCGCAACTCGCCATCAGTGTCGCCGCGTTGGTGCTGCTGGTGGTGGTGTGGGAGCGCAGTCTGACACGGCTGATGACCGCACCCGACGGTTCGACGCTCCAGGCCGCCGAGTCGCGTGACCGTGGTACGTCGACGGGGCTCTCCCGGCTGCTGCCCGCCGGGCGGACCGGCACGGTCATGGAACGCAGCCTGCGCTACATCTGGCGCGACCCCAAGACCAAGGCGGCCTGGGTGACGTCCCTGGCGATCGGGTTGATCGTGCCGGTCTTCAACGCCCTCCAGGGCACCGGCTCGCTCTACTTCGCCTGCTTCGCCGCCGGGATGCTCGGCATCCAGATGTACAACCAGTTCGGGCAGGACACCTCCGCGTTCTGGATGGTCGCCATGACGATCTCGTCGGCCCGGGACGCTTACGCCGAGCTGCGGGCACGGGCGCTGGCCCTGCTGGTGATCACGCTGCCGTACGCCGCCCTCGTCGTCGTGGTGACGACCGCGCTGCTGGGTGACTGGGCGAAGCTGCCCGAGGTGTTGGGCCTGTCCCTCGCCCTGCTCGGCGCGATGCTGGCGACCGGGGCGTGGACATCGGCCCGCTTCCCGTACTCCATCCCCCAGGAGGGCCACAAGAACGTGGCCCCCGGGCAGGCCGGACTCGCCTGGATCGCCATCCTCGGCGGCATGATCTCCGGCGCCCTCCTCTGCGCCCCCGTGATCGCCCTGACCATCTGGCTCAACGTCGCCGCGGGCGGCGACGCCTACACCTGGCTCCTCCTGCCGGTGGGCGCGGCCTACGGCACGGCCATCACCCTGCTCGGCCTCCGCCTGGCGGCCCCCCACACGGCGAACCACCTCCCGGAAATCCTGACAGCGGTGAGCAAGGGCTGAGGGCGCCTCACGGACGCCGGGGACGGCCGGCGCCCCGACGGGGGCGCGGGGCTGTGTCGATATGCGGCTCCGCCGTGTGGGCGCGAGCAGCAACGAACAACCCGCGGCCGCCGACGTCGAACAACCAGGCACCCCAGAAGGCACCCGGCCCTACCGCGTGAGCACCGCGTCGAGGAACGGCTCGATCGCCGCCCGCCAAGCCTCCGGCTGGTCATAGTGAACGAGGTGCCCCGCGTCGGCCACCTCCGCGTACTGCCCCCGGGGCAGCACCCTCACCATCTCCTGCGCCTCCGCACGCCCCAGCTCACCGTCCAGGCCACGGACGACCAACGTGGGGCACTGCACCTGCGCCAGTTCCTCCCAGTGGGCGTCGAACACCCACGTCTCCCGGGACTTCAGCATCTGCTCCGGCTCGAAGACGGGCCGCCAGCCGTCGGCGGACTCCTGCATCACCTCGGCGTAGAACGCGCCCCGGGACGGATTCGGGCGCTCCACCCAGGGATCGTCCTCACCGAACCACTTCCGTACGTCGGCGAGGGTGGCGAAGGGCACCGGCCAGGTCTTGAACCAGTCCCCCCACTCGCGCTGCGAGGCCGCGCCGAGCGCGGAGGCCCTCATGTCGCAGATGATCAGGCCGTGCACCAGGTCGGGGCGCTTGGCGGCGAGCTGCCAGGCGGTCAGCGCGCCCATGGCGTGGCCGACGAGGAGGGCCGGGGCGAGGCCGAGCTGCTCCAGGGCGGCCTCGGCGTCGTCGACGTACGCCTCGCGGGTGTAGGCGGCCCGTGGGGGCTTCTCGCTCTGGCCGTGGCCCCGCTGGTCCAGTGCGACCGCGCGGTGGCGTTCGGAGAGCCAGCGGGCGGTGGACGCCCAGTGCGAGGCGCGGCCCATCAGGCCGTGCAGTAAGAGCACCCCGGGCGCCCGCCCGGCCCCGGCCCCCTGGGCACGGGGCTGGTCGACCGGTCCGGCCTGTCCCGGTACGAACGGGTCGGCCTGCCCCGGTAGGAGCGGTGCCGGGTCGCTCTTGGGAGGATCGCCGAACTCCCAGGCGGCCAGGCGTACGCCCCCCGCCCCGGTCACGTCGATGCGTCGCGCCATTGGTTCTGGCACCCCCCTCGCTCCGCTCGGACCGTCGCTCCCGATCGAGCCGGCCGGTCCCGTAGCGCGTCCTGTATGCCGTCGCTGCCGTGCCGTCGTGCCGCTTTCCCTGTCCCGCTCTCGTCGTCGCACACGTCGCGTGCGTTCGGATACCCCTCTCCTACTAACGCACGGGCCGCGCAGACCGTCACAGGCAGATTATCGAATGCTCATTCGAGAACTGCACTCTCCGCTCACAACACCGCTCGTTCGAGTGACCACCCGCAAGGAATGATCGGCGCTGGCGAGGGGAGATCTTCAACGGGAGGCGGACCGCTCGGGGAAAACGGTCCGACGGGAATGACCCTGAGAGCTCGGGGCTCCGGGTCATGACAGGGGAGGACAGGCCCCGGTGCTCAACGGCACCGGGGCCCTCCACATGATCACGGCACATCCGCCCGGCCCCCCTAGGTCATATGCCTCAGCGACAACCCTCGCACGCGAACCGTCGAAGCGCTGCGATTCGACACAGGGAATCTTGGATTCGACCGGATCGACGGGACGCCACAACTGCCCCCGCCGCCCCGAGAGTTGCCCAGCCAGAGCTCAGCGCCGTGCGTCAGCCCCTACTCAGCGCTTGGCGACGAACACATGGGAAGCGACGTCCGCCTCCAGCTCGGCCGCCTCACCACCGCTGCCCACCAGCACCCCGCCCGCCGACTCCGTCACGCTCACCACCGAACCCGGCTGCACACCCGCCCTACGCAGCGTGTACATCAGCTGCGCGTCCGTCTGGATCGGCTCGCCGATACGGCGGACGACCACCGTCTTGCCGTCCGTGCCCGGGTCGAGGTCGGCCAGCGACACCATGCCCTCGTCCAGGAAGGGAACGGCACCGTCCTTCTCGCCGAGCTCCTCCAGACCGGGGATCGGGTTGCCGTACGGCGACTCCGTCGGGTGGCGCAGCAGCTCCAGCACACGCCGCTCCACCGCCTCGCTCATCACGTGCTCCCAGCGACACGCCTCGGCGTGCACCTGCTCCCACTCCAGGCCGATCACGTCGACCAGCAGGCACTCGGCGAGGCGGTGCTTGCGCATGACACGCGTGGCCAGACGACGCCCCTCGTCCGTCAGCTCCAGATGGCGGTCACTGGCCACGGACACCAGCCCGTCGCGCTCCATCCGCGCCACCGTCTGGCTGACCGTCGGCCCGCTCTGGTCGAGGCGTTCGGCGATCCGGGCGCGCATGGGGACCACACCTTCCTCCTCCAGCTCGAGGATGGTGCGGAGATACATCTCCGTGGTGTCGATCAGTCCGGACATACGTGCCCCTCGATTAGCTCTGCCGAAGGCTGAACGGCTCTCCGGCGCGTGCGCTGGCCGTGGACTCAATTCTGACGCATACCACCGACAACCGTGCCGCGCCGATGCAACGAGGCGATTACGTCGCCACCCGCGCGGCGGCGGGAGAAGTGCGCCGACGGGGCGGGCCTCGTCGGCCACGGCGCGCGTGGCGTCGTATTGACACCGCAGTGGTCCAGACCGCACGGTATCCGCGACACGGACACCGTCAGACGGCGAAGGAGCCCCGCGGATGAGCGACAGCAAGCCGGCCGGCCAGTTCTTCGACGCCGCGATCACCCTGCTCCAGCGGGTCCGCGACGAGGAGGCCGAAACCATCGAGGCCGCCGGCACGCTCCTCGCCGACACCGTCGCCTCCGGCGGCCGCCTCTTCGCGTTCGGCGCGGGGCACTCCTCCCTCGCCGCCCAGGACGTCGTCTACCGCGCCGGCGGACTCGCCCTGATGAACCTGCTCGCCGTACCGGGCACCGTCGGCGTGGATGTCATGCCCGCCACGCTCGGCTCCGCCCTGGAACGGGTGGACGGCCTCGCGAGCGCGGTCATCGAGTCCTCCCCCGTCCGCCAGGGCGACGCACTCGTGATCATCTCCCTCTCCGGACGCAACGCCCTCCCCGTGGAGATGGCCATGACCGCCCGCGCCCTCGGCGTGCGGGTCATCGGCGTGACCTCGGTGGCGTACGCCTCGCATACGACGTCCCGGCACGCCTCCGGCACGTACCTGAAGGACCACTGCGACATCGTGCTCGACTCCAAGATCGCGGTCGGCGACGCGGAACTCACCCTCGACACCGTCCCCGCCCCCTTCGCCCCGGCCTCGACGGTCGTCACCTCCGCCCTCCTCCAGGCCGTCGTCGCCACCGCGGCCGCCACCCTCGCCGACCGCGACATCGAACCCCCACTGCTGCGCTCGGGCAACGTCGACGGCGGCCACGACTGGAACAGCCGGATCATGGAGCAGTACCGGGACCGGATCTTCTACCGGCACTGAGACCGCCACCGGCACAGCCGCGATGCGGCCTGCTCAGTCCTTCCGCTCACCCACCGACGCCGCCAGATCCAGCGCCATCGCGATACGTACGGCGACGTCCTCGGCGTAGGTCGCGTCGGAGCGCTCGAACGCGGAGCGGCCCGAGGCACGCAGGAACGTCACCACGCCCAGGGTCCGGCCCCGGCTGCGCAGCACCGCGCACAGCGCGTGCACCGTGTCCGACGGCCACTGCCGGACCCGGGCCCACTCACTCGCCTGCTCGGCCGGTACGGCACCGACGCCGGCCCGGACCGACCCGGACCGCGCCACGCACTGCAGCGCCGGATGACCCTCGGCATAGCGGACGGGCAGCCCCGCCTGACCGGTCAGCACACTCGGTCCGGGCGCACCGGAGGGCGTCGCCGCGGCCCGTACCAGCCGCACCGGTCCCACGGTGTCCGCGTCGGCCACCGACCCGCCCGACACCCGGTCGACGAGGGCGTGGTCGGCGAAGCCGGCGAGCGCGAAGTCCAGGTGGACGACGGCCGCCTCCGCCGGGTCCTCGCACTCCGCGGCCGCCCGCGCCGCACGGTGCAGCTGCTTGGCGCGGAAACGCAGCAGCGCCGCCTCCTGCTCGCCCTGCTTGGTCTCGGTGACGTCCTGGAACAGCCAGCCCACCCCGAGCGGAACCGGTTCCTCGGCGAGCGGCGAGGCCAGCCGCAGGAAGCCGCTGCGCCAGCACCGCCGCTTCTCGCCCTCGGGCGTCCGCACGCTCACCCAGATCTCCGCCGGCGCGGGCGGCGCGCCCTCGGCCAGCACATGGGTGAGGGCGCTCTCCAGCTCCTCGACGCCCTGCGTCAGCAGATCCCCGAGCGGCCGTCCCAGCACGGACGTACGGCCGATGCCCAGGGCTCGGGCGGCGTGCGCGTTGACCACGGCGGGCCGCAGGTCCGCGTCGACGAGGACGACACCCCAGCTCGCGTCCTCGAACAAGGCCTCGCTCAGCGCGATGGACCGCTCCAGGTCGATCTGCGCGTGCACCTCGCTGAAGGCGCAGTACACGCCGGCGGGCTTCCCGTCGGGGCCGCGTACGGCCGCGGACTGGGTCCGCACCAGGACGCGCCCGCCCTCCTTGGTCAGCAGCGCGAACTCGTACACCTGTCTGCCGGGCGCGTGCATGGTGGACATCAGCCGCCCCTCGACGTCCTCGGCGTCCGCGCTGCGCACGGCCCAGCCGGCGAAACCGTGCCGGCCCACGGCCTCGGCCGCGCTCCAGCCGAGGATCCGTTCCGCCTCGCGGTTCCAGTGCGTCACCACGCCGTCGGCGTCGAAGGCGCACAGCGCCGCGTCCATGCCGTCGAGCAGCGCGGCGAGCAGATCCGAGCCGTCCCGCTCATGCTGGTCGGGCGGCTCGGACCGCCCCGGCTGCTCGGACCCGGTCCGCTCCGACCCGGTCTGCCCGGGCTCGGGCTCGTCCGGCCCCAGCTCGTCGGTGGTCCCACTACGTCGGGAAGCACTCACCTGGACCCCCTGCAGGCTGCGTCCGCACGCACGACGCGTCGGTTCGCTCACTCACCTTCATTCAACTGGAACGTGACGCAGCACACATCAGATTCCCGCAAGATTGCAGGAATCGTTGTACGCCGAAATTCACCCCGCCAGCCGCAACGTCAGCCACACGTCCGTCTCCCCGTCGAGCACATACCGCTCGACCTCGGCAAACCCACGCGCCTCAGCAAACCGGACGCCCTCCTCGTTCTCGGCCAGCACGACCGTCTCGATCACGCCTGCCCCCTGCACGCGCGCGTAATCGACCCCCCGCTCGTACAACGCGGCCCCGAACCCCCGCCGCCGGGATTCCGGCAGTACGCGCGCGATGACCGTCGCCACCGCCTCCTCACCC
Organism: Streptomyces griseus subsp. griseus; assembly: GCF_000720255.1. GTDB lineage: Bacteria > Actinomycetota > Actinomycetes > Streptomycetales > Streptomycetaceae > Streptomyces > Streptomyces griseus_I. The sequence continues at coordinate 184,439 of NZ_JOJE01000002.1, forward strand.
TCCGGCGGCCGCACTGTCGAACAACCGACGAGCACATCGCCGACGTAGGCGTTCTCCAGGCGATAACGCCCGGCCCGCTCCCGCACCTCGTCGAGGGACATCGCCGCAGGGGGCACGATCACGTTGTGCACATGCCGCCACTGCTCCAGCATCCGCTCGCCGGCCACCGGTTCGATACGAAGATCAGTCACGGCACCAGCGAACGGCAGACGTGATCAATCAGTCAACACCCACACAAGGATCCTCCAGCAGATCAAGACACCGCTCGACGACGCCGCAGCCATGAACACAATTCGCTCGCGGCTCGCAGACGCACTGAGCGCCCTTGGCAGACCCGTGCATACCTGGTCCGGCAGACTCACCACGGGAAATCGCAGCGCAATGGGGCTCGAGAAGACCCATACCCTGGATGCCCTGGCCGTGGGACCTCTTGACCACGAGAGCGGCGGCAGGATCGTACGGTTCCCCGTACAAGTCCTCGTCGCCAAGGCTGCCGGGCGCGGCTCATACGCCCGAACGACCCCGGACCGGTACGGCTTCCCCCGGTTGCGGCGGGCCCGCACCAAACAGCACTTCGGCTACATCACGGGAGATCTTGTGCGTGCCCTCATACCCACGGGCAAGTGGGCGGGGACGTGGACCGGCCGTATTTCAGTGCGCGCGCGGGGACAGCACAGCCTCACGACACCATCAGGCCGGTTCAACGTCTCGTACTGGAACCTGAAGCTCCTGCAGCGGGGCGACGGATATGGATACGGGGTCCGGGCCGAATCAGGAGCCGCCATCGCGAAAAAGCGGTTGAACCTGGGCCAGCCGTCTTCCTAGGCTGTGGAGCAAGCAGAGAGGAGGTGGTTCGGAACATGTATGAACACCGGACGGCTGAGGTGGCTGCGGGCTAGCGGCCCACACCACACACTGTGCGGTGCCGGAGGAGCGCGTGAGGAACGCGTGTCGCCGGCCCAATTTCAAGCAGTCACCCGACCCGCGGGCTGCCGGTACGTCCGGCCGGCCTCTCCTTGGAGAGACCCAGCCCGCGGGTCGTCTGCGTTTTCGCGCTGGTCAGCCGTTGATGTCCGCGTAGCCCTCGATCTGGCGCGGGTCGCGGGGGCCCGGGCCGATGTAGCGGGCCGAGGGGCGGACGAGGCGGCCGGTGCGCTTCTGTTCGAGGATGTGGGCGGACCAGCCTGCCGTGCGGGCGCAGGTGAACATCGAGGTGAACATGTGGGCGGGGACCTCGGCGAAGTCGAGGATGATGGCCGCCCAGAACTCGACGTTGGTCGCGAGGACGCGGTCCGGGCGACGGTTGTGGAGTTCCTCCAGGGCCGCCTTCTCGAGGGCTTCGGCGATCTCGAAGCGCGGTGCGCCGAGTTCGCGGGCGGTGCGGCGCAGGACGCGGGCGCGGGGGTCCTCGGCGCGGTAGACGCGGTGGCCGAAGCCCATGAGGCGTTCGCCGCGGTCGAGGGCGCTCTTGACGTAGGCCTCGGCGTCGCCGGTCCGTTCGATCTCCTCGATCATGCCGAGGACGCGGGAGGGCGCTCCGCCGTGCAGGGGGCCGGACATGGCTCCTACGGCGCCCGAGAGCGCGGCGGCGACGTCGGCGCCGGTGGAGGCGATGACGCGGGCGGTGAAGGTGGAGGCGTTCATGCCGTGCTCGGCGGCGCTCGTCCAGTAGGCGTCGACGGCCTTGACGTGCTTGGGGTCGGGTTCCCCGCGCCAGCGGATCATGAAGCGTTCGACGACGGAGTGGGCCTTGTCGATCTCGCGCTGCGGGACCATGGGCCGGCCCTGGCCGCGGGCGGACTGGGCGACGTAGGAGAGGGCCATGACGGCGGCGCGGGCGAGGTCCTCGCGGGCCTGTTCGGCGTCGATGTCGAGGAGGGGTTCGAGGCCCCAGACGGGGGCGAGCATGGCGAGTGCCGACTGGACGTCGACGCGGATGTCGCCGGAGTGCACCGGGATGGGGAAGGGCTCGGCGGGCGGCAGACCGGGATTGAAGGCGCCGTCGACGAGCAGGCCCCACACGTTTCCGAAGGAGACGTGGCCGACCAGGTCCTCGATGTCGACGCCCCGGTACCGGAGTGCGCCGCCCTCCTTGTCCGGTTCGGCGATCTCCGTCTCGAACGCGACGACTCCTTCGAGTCCGGGTACGAAGTCGGACATCAGGCGGCTCCTCATGATGTGTGCGACAGATGGCGCCCGGGGGATCCGCGGTCCTGTTCGAGACTCGCGGTCCTGGGCGGTCACCCCAGTGATTCCCCGTGTGGTCGGCGGTCACCCGACAGGGACGGTGATCGGGGTGGCACTGGCACCTTATCTGCGAGTGCCACCTTTGGGGAGTGTTCGCGGCACTGAGTGCCACGGCGGGGTGGGAATCGGCGGGGCGCCCGGGGCGCGCATGCGGCAGGATGACCGGGTGACCGACCACGACGCCGCCTTCCTCGATGCCGCGGGCGACCGGGCTCCCGACCCCGCTTCGATGCGCATGCAGTACCGGGCCGAGGGCCTCGCCGAGTCCGAGCTGGCCGCCACTCCGGTGGAGCAGTTCGCGCGGTGGTTCAAGCAGGCCGCGACGGAGGCGCATCTCTTCGAGCCGAACGCGATGATCGTCTCCACGGCGGACGCGGAGGGGCGGCCCAGTTCTCGTACGGTGCTGTTGAAGCAGTTCGACGAGCACGGTTTCGTCTTCTACACGAACTACGACTCCCGCAAGGCGCGCGACCTGGCGGAGAACCCGCATGTGTCGCTGCTGTTCCCGTGGCATCCGATGGCGCGCCAGGTCATCGTGCGGGGCGTGGCGCGGCGCACCGGGCGGGACGAGACGGCGGCCTACTTCCGGACCCGGCCGCACGGTTCTCAGCTGGGTGCCTGGGCGAGCGCCCAGTCCTCGGTGGTGGGCTCGCGTGCGGATCTGGACGCGTCGTACGCCGAGCTGGAGGCGCGGTATCCGGAGGGTGAGCAGGTGCCGGTGCCGCCGCACTGGGGTGGTTTCCGGGTGGCGCCGCGGTCGGTGGAGTTCTGGCAGGGGCGTGAGAACCGGCTGCACGACCGGTTGCGGTATGTGGGGCAGGCGGACGGGAGCTGGCGGGTGGAGCGGCTCAGTCCGTGAGGCCCGCCTGGGGCTGCGGGGTGCTCAGACCTTGCCCATGAAGTACGTGGTCTCGTGCCCGGCGAGGAGTGCCGCGACGCGGGTGCGGAGTTCCTCGCCAGTTCCAGAACTCGAAGCCGAGGTGGGCGAAGGCGAGGCAGTCGTCGCTGTTGAGGCTGTGGAAGATGTGGTGCTCGGTGTACACGGCGAGGCCCTCGGGTGCGCCCCAGCGGGCTTCGGCGACGGCCTTGTGCCAGTTCGGGCCGGGTGGGTGGGCGGGGTCGTCGCTGAGGGCCCAGCCCGGTTCGGGTTCGGCGCGCACGATGCCCTCGGCCACGAGCCATTCGACGACGGGCCGGGCGAGGCCGGGTGCGTCCCGCGGGGCGGCGTCGCGGTCGATGATCGTCTGGAAGGTGTCGCTCATGTCAGCCGAGCGTCTCCTCCAGCAGACCCGCCCATTGCGCGACCACCCGTTGTCTGCGGGCCTTGTCGTCGGTGAGGAGGTTGGCGAGGCCCAGGCCGCGGGCCATGTCGAGCAGTCCCTGGACCGTCTCGCGGACGCCGGGTACGGATTCGTCGGCGCCGAGTAGTTCCACGGCTATGCGGTGGGTGTCGCGGCCCACGCGTGCCTCCAGTTCGGTCACCCGTGGGCGGAGGTGTTCCTCGTTGGAGGCGGCCACCCACAGGTGCAGGGCGGCGCGGAAGAGGGGGCCGGTGTAGAGGTCGACGAGGGCGGCGACGACGGCCTGGCGTTCGGCGGCGCCTTCGGGGAAGAGGGCGCGCAGTGCGGTGGAGCGTTCCTCGGCGACGTATTCGACGGCGGCGGTGAAGAGGTCCTCGCGGGTGGGGAAGTGGTGCTGGGCGGCGCCGCGGGAGACGCCGGCGCGTTCGGCGACGACGGACACGGTGGAGCCGGCCCAGCCGTGTTCGGCGAGGCAGGCGACGGCGGCTTCGAGGAGCCGCTGCCGGGTGGCTCGGCTGCGGTCCTGCTTGGGGATGCGCTCGGCCCGGTCGGCTCGTTCGTCACGTGCGCCGGCCGTGGTCACAGCACCCATGAGGGATCCCGTCGTTCGAGGAAGGCGGCCATTCCCTCGCGTGCCTGCGGGGAGGCGAACAGCCGGGCCGAGAGTGCGGTGAGGCGGGCCGCGTCCCGGTCGAATGTCTCCAGCACCCTGGCTGTGAGCAGCTGTTTCGTCTCGGCCAGGGCCTGGGGGGCGGCTCGGCGCAGACCGTCGAGGACGGGAGCGAGGACGGTGTCCACGTCGTCGCCGGTCGCGGTGAGCAGGCCGATGCGGGCGGCCTCGCCGGCGTCGAGGCGTTCGCCGGTGAGGCAGTAGCGGGCGAGGGCTCTGGGGTCGGTGCGCGGGAGGAGCGGCAGGGAGATCACGGCGGGTGCCACGCCGATGCGTACCTCGGTGAAGGCGAAGGTCGCCTGGTCGGACGCGGCCGTGATGTCGCAGGCGCCGAGGAGGCCGAGGCCGCCGGCGCGGACGTGTCCCGTGACGCGGCCGACGACGGGTTTGGGGAGGTCGAGGATCTGGCGCAGGAGGCCGACCAGGGCGTCGGGGTGGGGTGGGTCGCGCAGGTCGGCGCCCGCGCAGAAGGTGGTGCCGGTGTGGGTGAGGACGATCGCGCGGACGTCGTGGTCCTTGGCGCAGTCGGTGAGGGCGTCGGCGAGTTCGCCGACGAGGGCCGCCGAGAGGGCGTTGCGATTGTCGGGCGAGTCGAGACTGAGGGTGGCGATGCCGCGTTCGCGGGTGCGGCCGATGAGGGTCATGCGGGCTCCCTGAGCTGTCGGCGCAGGATTTTTCCGGAGGCGGCGCGGGGGACGGCGTCGATGAAGGTGACCTTGCGGATCCGCTTGTAGGGGGCGACGCGTTCGGCGACGTACATCAGGACCTCGCCTTCGGAGAGGTCGGTGGCGGTGAGCCGGCGGACGACGTGGGCGTGGGGGACTTCGTTGCCGTCGTCGTCGTAGGCGCCGATGACGGCGGCGTCGGCGATGCCGGCGTGGGTGAGCAGGAGCGCTTCGAGTTCGGCGGGGGCGACCTGGAAGCCCTTGTACTTGATGAGTTCCTTGACGCGGTCGACGACGAAGAGCCAGTTGTCGGCGTCGACGTGGCCGACGTCGCCGGTGTGGAGCCAGCCGTCGGGGTCGATCATGGCGGCGGTGGCGTCGGGGCGGCCCAGGTAGCCCTTCATGACCTGAGGGCCGCGGATGAGGATCTCGCCGGACTCGCCGATGCCGAGGTCGTTGTCGGGGTCGTCGAGGGAGACGATGCGCATCTCGGTGCCGGCGATGAGCTTGCCCACGGTGCCGGCGGGGGCGTCGCGCAGGGCGTCCGGGGGGACGACGTGGGTGCCGGGGGACAGTTCCGTCATGCCGTAGGCCTGGCCGACGGGCGGCAGGTTCAGGCGCTGGGAGCAGGCGGCGGCGAGTCTGGCGTCGAGGGGTGCGGCGGCGCTGACGATGTACTTCAGGGACGACAGGTCGTACTGGGCGACGGCGGGGTGCTTGGCCAGGGCGAGGACGATGGGCGGGGCGACGTAGAGGTTGGTGATGCGGTGGTTCTGGATGGTGGCGAGGAAGGTGTCCAGGTCGAAGCGGGGCAGGACGACTACGGTGGCGCCGGCCCTGAGCGGGGCTTTCATCAGGGCGGTCAGGCCGTAGATGTGGAAGAACGGCAGGACGGCGAGGACGCGGTCGCCGGGCCGGCTGGAGATGGCCGGTTCGAGCTGGGCGAGGTTGGTGGCGATCTGGAGGTGGGTGAGCATCACGCCCTTGGGGGTGCCGGTGGTGCCCGAGGAGTACGGCAGGGCGGCGACGTCCCGCGCGGGGTCGATGTCGACGACCGGTTCCGGCGCGGCCGAGGCGAGCATGTCGATGAGGGAGCGGTGGCCGGGCGCGCTGTCGCAGACGAAGATCTCCCGTACTCCGCCGGCGATCTCGGCGGCCCTGCGGGCCGTCTCCAGCAGTGGCGACACGGTGACGATCCAGCGGGCCGAGGAGTCGCCGAGTTGTTTGGCGAACTCCTCCGGGGTGGCGAGCGGGTGCACGGTGGTGACGGAGGCGCCCGCTCGGGTGGCGGCGTAGAAGGCGGCCGGGAAGGCGATGATGTTGGGGCTGTGCAGGGCGAGGACGTCGCCCTTGCGCACACCGGCCTCGGCGAGCGCGGCGGCGATCCTGCGGTGGAAGCGGTCGAGTTGTTCGTACGTGAGGGTGGTGCCGTCCGTGCCGTCGACGAGGGCGGGTGCGTCACCGAACTCGGCCGCCCGGGCGAGGACGGCTTCGTGGATGGGGAGTGCGACGGCGGGAACGTCGGCGTACTCGCTGCGGAACATGGGTTCCTCCTCGCGCGGAAGCCGCGGCGGCGGGTCGATTCAGTACGACTTGGGCAGGCCCAGGGTCTGGTGGGAGACGTAGTTCAGAATCATCTCCCGGCTCACCGGGGCGATACGAGCCACGCGGGCGGCCGTTATCAGTGAGGCGAGGCCGAACTCGCGGGTGAGGCCGTTGCCGCCGAGGGTGTGCACGGACTGGTCGACGGCCTTCACGCAGGCCTCCCCGGCCGCGTACTTGGCCATGTTGGCGGCCTCGCCGGCGCCCGCGTCGTCCCCGGCGTCGTACAGGTGGGCCGCCTTCTGGGTCATCAGGCGGGCCAGTTCGAGGTCGATGTGCGCCTGGGCGAGGGGGTGGGCGATGGCCTGGTGGGCGCCGATGGGGGTGTTCCAGACGGTGCGGTCGCGGGCGTAGGCGAGGGCCTGGGCGAGGGCGTAGCGGCCCATGCCGATGGCGAAGGCTGCGGTCATGATCCGCTCGGGGTTGAGCCCGGCGAAGAGCTGCAGCAGGCCCGCGTCCTCGTCGCCGACAAGGGCGTCGGCGGGAAGGCGTACGTCGTCCAGGACCAGCTCGAACTGTTTCTCGGCGGCGTTCAGCTCCATGTCGATGGGCCGTCGCTGGAAGCCGTCGGTGTCGCGCGGGACGATGAAGAGGCAGGGCTTGAGGCGTCCGGTGCGGGAGTCCTCGGTGCGGCCGACGACGAGGGTGGCGTCGGCGTGGTCGACCCCGGAGACGAAGACCTTGCGGCCGGTGAGGAGCCAGTCGGTGCCGTCGCGGCGGGCGGTGGTGGTGATGCGGTGGCTGTTGGAGCCGGCGTCGGGTTCGGTGATGCCGAAGGCCATGAGACGGGTGCCGTCCGCCAGCGCGGGCAGCCAGTGGCTCTTCTGGGCGTCGGTGCCGAAGCGGGCGATCACCGTGCCGCAGATCGCCGGGCTGACGATCATCATGAGCAGGGGGCAGCCTGCGGTGCCGAGTTCCTCGAGGACGATCGAGAGCTCTGCGATGCCGCCGCCTCCACCGCCGTATGCCTCCGGCAGGTTGACGCCCAGGTAGCCGAGTTTGGCGGCTTCTTGCCAGAGTTCTGTGGGGTAGCGGCCCTCGTCCACAACCCGGGTGATGTAGTCGCGGCCGTAGCGCTTGGCGAAGGTGGATACCGCTGCTCGGAGTGCTTTGTGTTCGTCGGGTTCGATGAGGGTGGTCATGGTGGCTCCTTCGGGTGCGGGTTGTGGGTGGCTTGTCGCGCAGTTCCCCGCGCCCCTAGGGCGACTGCACTACCGCCAGCAACATGCCGAGCTCCACCTGTTGTCCTGGGGTCACCTCCAAGGCCGTCAGCCTTCCTGTGAGCGGTGCGGAAATGACGTGTTGCATCTTCATCGCTTCGAGCCACACCAGCGGTTCGCCCGCCTGGACACTCGATCCGGTGATGAGACCTTCGGCGATCTTGACGACCGTTCCGGGCATGGGGGCCAGGAGGGAGCCGGGGGCGCGTTCCGCCGTCGGGACCGGGAAACGGGGCAGGGCGGTGAGGCGCCGGTTGTCGACGTGGACCTCGTCGCCGTACCTCGCCACCTCGAACCTGCGCCGGACGCCCTCCACCTCCAGGACGACCAGGTTCGTGTCGGCGTGCACGACGTGAACGCCGTCCGCCGCCAGGCCGTTCCTGGTGTGCCGGTAGCGGACCTCGTGTTCCTCGCCGGCGAGGGTGTAGCGCCTGATGTGGGGCTGGGAGGGGAGGTTGCGCCAGCCGCCGAAGCGGGAGCGGCCGTGGGCGTCGGCGAGGGCGGCCGCCAGAAGGGCCCACGGGTCGGGGGGCTGCCGGGTCAGGTCCTGGAGGTGGCGGTCGTAGAAGCCCGTGTTCATGCGGGCCGAGGTGAACTCCTCGTGGCGCAGGGAGCGGATCAGCAGGTCGCGGTTGGTGACCGGGCCGTGGATCGTGGCCCTCTCCAGTGCGCCGGCCAGTTTGCGGACGGCCTCCGCGCGCGTGGGGGCGTGGGCGACGACCTTGGCGAGCATGGGGTCGTAGTGGACGCCGATCGAGTCGCCGTCGGCGTGGCCCGCGTCGAGGCGGACCCCCTCCGGGACGGTGAGACGGTGCAGGGTGCCGGTCTGGGGGCTCCAGTCGTTCGCCGGGTCCTCGGCGTAGAGGCGGGCCTCGACGGCGTGGCCACGCGCGCGTGGGGGTTCGGGGGCCAGGGCGTGGCCCTCGGCGACGCGGAGTTGCTCCGCCACCAGGTCGAGGCCGAAGACGGCCTCCGTGACCGGGTGTTCGACCTGGAGGCGGGTGTTCATCTCCAGGAAGTGCGCGGTGCCGTCGGCGACGAGGAACTCGACGGTGCCGACGCCGACGTAGTCGACGGCGCGGGCGGCCCGTACGGCCATGTCCTGGAGTTCCTGGGCGAGTCGGAGCGTCAGCCCCGGTGCGGGGGCCTCCTCGATCACCTTCTGGTGGCGGCGCTGGAGGGAGCAGTCGCGGGTGCCGAGCGCCCAGACCGTGCCGTGGGTGTCGGCGAGGATCTGCACCTCGATGTGGCGGCCGTCCTCCACATAGGGCTCGACGAAGACCTCGCCGTCCCCGAAGGCGCTCGCCGCCTCGGCGCGTGCGCCCTCCAGCGCGCCGTCCAGGTCCTCCAGCCGGCGTACGACACGCATGCCTCGGCCGCCGCCGCCCGCGGCCGCCTTCACCAGCACGGGCAGGTCGGCCTCGGTGACCTCGCGCAGGGGTTCGAGGCCCATCAGCTTCTTGGCGTGGGTCTTGGACGCCATCGCCTCGATCGCCTCGGGGGGCGGGCCGATCCAGACCAGGCCGGCGTCGAGGACGGCCCGGGCGAAGCCGGCGTTCTCGGAGAGGAAGCCGTAGCCGGGGTGCACGGCGTCCACGCCGGCCGCGAGGGCCGCCTTCACGATCAGGTCGCCGCGCAGATACGTCTCGGCGGGCACCGCGCCCGGCAGCCGTACCGTCGCGTCGGCCACGCGCGCGTGGAGGGCGTTCTCGTCGGCGTCCGAGGCGACGGCGACCGTCCGGATGCCCAGGTCACGGCAGGTGCGGAAGATCCGGCAGGCGATCTCGCCCCGGTTGGCCACGAGCACAGAGGTGATCACTGAAGGGTCCTTCACATCCGGAAGACGCCGAAGCCGCCCCGCACGCCCTCGAAGGGGGCGGTGTGCAGGGCGGACAGGCACAGGCCGAGGACGGTGCGGGTGTCGCGCGGGTCGATGACGCCGTCGTCGTAGAGGCGCCCGGAGAGGAACATCGGCAGCGACTCGGACTCGATCTGCTGCTCCACCATGGCGCGCAGGGCGGCGTCGTCCTCCTCGTCGTAGGGCCGGCCCTTGGCGGCGGCGGACTGCCGGGCGACGATCGACAGGACGCCGGCGAGTTGCTGGGGCCCCATGACGGCGGACTTGGCGCTGGGCCAGGCGAACAGGAAGCGCGGGTCGTAGGCGCGCCCGCACATGCCGTAGTGCCCGGCGCCGTAGGAGGCGCCCATGAGGACCGACAGGTGCGGGACCCGTGAGTTGCTCACGGCGTTGATCATCATGGCGCCGTGTTTGATGATGCCGCCCTGTTCGTACTCGCGGCCGACCATGTAGCCGGTGGTGTTGTGCAGGAACACCAGCGGGATGTCGCGTTGGTTGGCGAGCTGGATGAACTGGGCGGCCTTCTGGGACTCCTCGCTGAACAGCACGCCCTGGGCGTTGGCCAGCACGCCGACGGGATAGCCGTGCAGGGTGGCCCAGCCGGTGGCCAGGCTCGTCCCGTACAGGGGCTTGAACTCGTCGAAGTCGGAGGCGTCGACGATCCGGGCGACGACCTCGCGCGGGTCGAAGGGGGTGCGCAGGTCGCCCGGCACGATGCCCAGCAGCTCGTCCTCGTCGTACTTGGGGGGCGCGGCCGGGGCCGGGTCCTCGTAGGTCTTGCGGTGGTTGAGCCGGGCCACCACCCGCCGTGCCTGGCGCAGCGCGTCCCGCTCGTCGACGGCGAGGTAGTCCGCGAGGCCCGACACGCGCGCGTGCATGTCGGCGCCGCCCAGCGACTCGTCGTCGCTCTCCTCACCGGTGGCCATCTTCACCAGCGGCGGCCCGCCGAGGAACACCTTCGCCCGCTCCTTGACCATGATCACGTGATCGGACAGCCCGGGGATGTACGCGCCCCCGGCGGTCGAGTTCCCGAAGACGACGGCGACGGTCGGGATACCGGCCGCCGACAGCCGGGTCAGGTCCCGGAAGATCGCGCCGCCGGGGATGAAGATCTCCTTCTGCGACGGCAGGTCGGCGCCTCCCGACTCCACCAGGCTGACGCAGGGCAGCCGGTTGGCGAGGGCGATGTCGTTGGCCCGCAGCGCCTTCTTCAGGGACCAGGGGTTGCTGGCTCCACCGCGCACGGTCGGGTCGTTGGCGGTGATCAGGCACTCCACGCCCTCGACGACACCGATGCCGGTGACGAGGGAGGCGCCGACGGTGTAGTCGCTCCCCCAGGCGGCCAGCGGGGACAGTTCCAGGAAGGGTGTGTCGGGGTCGAGGAGCAGCTCGACGCGTTCGCGGGCGAGGAGTTTGCCGCGCTCGCGGTGCCTGGCCACGTATTTCTCGCCGCCGCCCGCCAGCGCCTTCGCGTGTTCGGCGTCGAGGTCGGCGAGCTTGGCCAGCATGGCCTCGCGGTTCGCCGTGTAGTCGGCGCCCCGGGTGTCGAGCCGGGAGTCGAGGACGGTCACAGCAGGGCCTCCGGAATGTCCAGGTGGCGGGAGCGCAGCCATTCCCCGAGGGCCTTGGCCTGCGGATCGAAGCGGTGCTGGGCGGCGACGCCCGCGCCGAGGATGCCCTCGACGACGAAGTTCAGGGCACGCAGGCGCGGCAGGACGTGCCGGGTGACCTTCAACTCCGCGCTTTCCGGGATGAGCTGCCGGAAGCGGCCGACGGTCAGCGCGTGGACGAGCCATCGCCAGGCCTCATCACTGCGCACCCACACCCCGACGTTGGCGTCCCCGCCCTTGTCCCCGCTGCGGGCGCCCGCGACGAGCCCGAGGGGCGCCCTTCTGGTGGCTCCGGGCGGCAGCGGCTCGGGCAGCGGCGGCTCCGGTACGTCGTCGAGTACGAGGGTCTCGGCGGCCGGGGGTACGGCGATGCGGCGCCCGTCGTCGAGGACGGCGACGTGCTCGACGTCCCCCTGGGGGACGTGGGAGGCCTCGAACACGCCGTACGGGGAGCCCTTGCCGGGCGGGGCGAGCACATGGAAGCCGGGGTATCCCGCCAGCGCCAGCTCGACCGCCGCCCCGCTCAACGCCCGCCCGACGACGTCGGGTTCGGGATCCCGTACGACGAGACGCAGCAGCGCGCTCGCGGTCTCCTCGGTGCCCGCGTCGGCCCGGTCGGTGCGGACGAGGTCCCAACGCACCTCTTCCGGGCGCGACCTGGCGAAGGCGCCGGTCTCCATCTGCTCCCGCACCAGTGCCGCCTTGGCCTCGATGTCGAGCCCGGTGAGGACGAAGACGACCTCGTTGCGGTGGCCGCCGAGGCGGGTGCGGCCGACCTTGAGGGTGGGCGGCGGGGGCTCCCCGCGCACGCCCTCGATCCGCACCCGGTCGGGTCCGTCCCGGGTGAGCCGTACGGTGTCCAGGCGGGCGGTGACGTCGGGTCCGGCGTACCGGGCGCCCCCCGTCTCGTACAGCAGCTGGGCTGTCACCGTGCCGACGTCGACGAAGCCGCCCGTGCCGGGGTGTTTGGTGATGACGCAGCCGCCGTCCTCGTGGAGCTCGGCCAGCGGGAAGCCGGGGCGGCGCACGTCTCCGTCCCGGAAGAATGCGTAGTTGCCGCCGGTGGCCTGTGCCCCGCATTCCAGCACGTGCCCGGCGACCACCGCTCCCGCGAGCCGGTCGTGGTCCGTGGGAGCCCAGCCGAAGTGGGCGGTGGCGGGCCCGGTGACGAGTGCCGCGTCGGTGACCCGGCCGGTGACGACGATGTCGGCGCCCTCCCGCAGCGCGGCGGCGATGCCGAAGCCGCCGAGGTAGGCGTGGGCGGTGAGGCTGCCGGGATGGGCCGCGGTGAGGTCGTCGCCCTCGACGTGTGCGACGCGTACGGGGATGCCGAGCCGTTGCGCCAAGTCCCTTACGGCGGCGGCGAGTCCGGCGGGATTGAGGCCACCCGCGTTGGTGACGACCTTGACGCCCCGTTCGTGCGCGAGCCCGAGGGATTCCTCCAGCTGCTTCAGGAACGTGCGGGCGTAACCGGCGGACGGGTCCTTCAGGCGGTCCCGGCCGAGGATGAGCATGGTCAGCTCGGCGAGGTAGTCACCGGTGAGGACGTCGAGTTCGCCGCCGGTGAGCATCTCGCGCATCGCGTCGAAGCGGTCTCCGTAGAAGCCGGAGGCGTTGCCGATACGCAGGGTCACCTGGTGGTCTCCCTCGGCGGGCGGCCGTTGCCGGGCGGGCCCGCGAAGGCCTGGGCGATGTCGAGCCACCGGTCGGCGTCCTGGCCCTCGGCCCTGACGGCGAGGTCGGCGCGGTGGGCACGCTGAGTGACGAGGAGGCAGAAGTCCAGGGCGGGGCCGGTGACGCGTTGGGGGGCGTCTTCGGGACCGTACGTCCACAGGTCGCCGGACGGGCCGGTGAGTTCGACGCGCACGTCGTCGGTGGGTGGGGTGAGTCGGTGCACCCCGAAGGCGAAGTCGCGGGTTCGTACGCCGATACGGGCGATGTGCCGCAGACGGTCGGTCGGCGTCGGTGTCACGCCCAGCGCGCCGGCGACGTCCAGGCCGTGGGCCCAGGTCTCCATCAGGCGGGCGGTGGCCATGGAAGCGGCTGACATCGGCGGCCCGTACCAGGGGAATCGGGCGCCGGGGGCCGACTGGCGCAACGCCCGGTCGAGGGCGGCGCGCCCCTCCCGCCACGCGCCGAGCAGTTCCTCGGGCGGAAGCCGGGCCCCTTCCTCCGCACCCTCGTCCACGAACGACTCGGGTGCCGAGAGGGCCCGCTCGACCAGCGCGCCGAAGCCCTTCTCGTCGGTCACCGCGACCAGCGCCGCGCGGTCGGTCCAGGCGAGGTGGGCGATCTGATGGGCGACGGTCCAGCCGGGCGCGGGCGTCGGGAGCGCCCACCGCTCCCCACTCAACTCGGCTACGAGCCGGTCGAGTTCCTCGCTCTCCGCACGCAGGTCGTCGAACACGGGTGTCGGATCGGACATGGGGGGAGCATGGCAGCGCCCCCAGAAACAAGCAAGCATGCTTGCATTAATTCGTGGTGCGCCCCCGGTTCGAGATGTGATCGCGAAGGCCCCATAGGGTCAGGACATGACAAGAGAATTCAGCGACGCCTTCCTCCTGGAGGCCGAACGGCATGCGGCCTGGGGCGCGGCCCAGCTCGACACCCTGACGACGTTCCTGCCCGACGGGCCGTGGACCGCCGACCTGCCGTCGTGCCTGTACCGGCAGGGGGAGCTGGAGCTGCGCGTGGCCGTACTGGGCACGTACGACATGGACGAGCAGTCCTGGATGTGGGGATGGGCGAACCCGGGGCTGCGGGGTACCGAGGTGGTCGCGCTGACCGCCGCGGTCGAGCGGTACGGGCAGGCGCACGGCATCGCCGAACTGACCGAGGAAACCGTGCGGTTGTCGGGCTTCGAGGACCCGCGCCGCGCGGCCGAGATGCTCGCCTTCACCGGGATGGGGGCGGCCGAGGCCCCCGGGTACATCGGCGTCCCCGCGGGACCCGCCACACAGGTGTACTTCCTGCCCGACGACGCACAGGTCCCACGCGCCGGCCTGGACCCCGTCACGCTGCCGCGCACGCTGCTCACCGGAGCCGGGCTGATCGGGCACTCCGCCCGGCACGTTGTCGCCGGCTACTTCGACCACCACGCCGTGCCCCACCACGTCGAGGAGGACCGGATCGTCGCCGAGTTGCCCGGTGGCAGCGCGGTCGAGGTCGACTTCGACACGGTCGGCCGGATCGCGGACGTACGGGTCGAGATCCTGCCCTGAGTGGAGTCGGATCAGAAGTGCGTGGTGATCCCGAACGCTTCGCGGAGCTGGGTCATGTCGTGGCGATCTCGGTCGGTGGGTTCGTAGCCCTGGTGGAAGTGGACCTGCTGTTCGGCGGACAGGCAGGGAACGGTGCTGTGCTGGATCGTGCCGGTGACGAAGCACGCGGCCGGATAGACGAACGGGCGGCCAGGGTCCAACGAAGCCTGGGTGGCGCTTCCATCGGGCGCGAAGGCCAGAGGGTGCAGGTCGATCTCGCGTCCCGTCGCATCGGCGACGACGAAACGGACGGGGCGCCAGTCGAGCGATTCGGAGAAGCCGACCCGGGCAAGAGCCGCAACAACGGTCGGCTCCTGTTCATGGCGGTGCATGAGGTCCAGATCCCGATGCCGGCGGGTCTGCCTCCCCAGGAGGGCGTCGATGCCCCAGCCCCCACCGATCCAGACGTCCGTGCCGGCCTTTCGGAGCGCGTCCAAGATCTCCAGCACATCATCGCCCGTCACGGCCGACGCTCCTTTCGCTCTCACGGAGCGGAAAGTCTACGGAGCCCTCCGTCCTCAGCCGTCGGTGAAGATCGGTGTCGGGCCTTCAGCCTTCCGGCACCGCCGCCCTCCCCCGCCCCACCTGGGTCCGCACCGCGCCCATGCTCGCCGCGACGACCAGGGCGATCGCGGCTGCCTGGGCGGGGGACAGGGCCTGGTCCAGGATGACGAAGCCGGCCGTTGCCGCGATGGCCGGTTCCAGGCTCATCAGGACCGCGAACGTCGACGCGGGCAGGCGGCGCAGCGCGAGCAGTTCGAGGGTGTAGGGCAGGACGGAGGACAGCAGGGCCACCCCGGCTCCCAGCCCCACCGTCACCGGGTCCAGCAGCTTCGCACCCGACTCGGCGACACCGAGCGGCAGGAACAGCAGCGCCGCGACCCCCATCGCGAGGGCGAGACCGTCCGCCTGCGGGAAGCGGCGGCCCGTACGGGCGCTGAAGACGATGTACGTCGCCCACATCGCGCCCGCCCCGAGCGCGAACGCGACACCCACGGGGTCGAGGTCCGAGAAGCCACCGCCGCCCAGCAGGAAGACGCCGGCGAGGGCGAGAGCGGCCCAGACGAGGTTGACCGCGCGGCGGGAGGCGAGGACGGAGAGGGTGAGTGGGCCGAGGACCTCGAGGGTGACCGCGGCACCCAGCGGGATGCGGTCGACGGCCTCGTAGAAGAGGCCGTTCATCGCGCCCATGGTGATGCCGAAGACGACGACCGTGCCCCAGTCCGTGCGGGAGTGGCCGCGCAGCCGCGGCCGGCAGACCACGAGCAGCACCACCGCCGCCACCAGCAACCGCAGGGTCACCACACCCAGCGCGCCCGCCCGCGGCATCAGGGTGACCGCCAGGGCGCCGCCGAACTGCACGGAGACACCCCCCGCGAGCACCAGGCCGACCGGCCCGAGTGAGCGTCGGGCACGGGGCCCGCCGCCTGCCGGGCTCACCCCGGGGGCGACCGAGGCGGGAGAGGTGGACGGGGAGGCGGCGTTGCGGGTGCTCACGGGCGTTCCAGTGCGGGTGCTCGGGGATGTGTTCACCTAGATGTACTGCGCGGTCCAGAGTAATGGCCTAACGTCAGGGGCGTAAAGCGATATACCCCTGTACCTCAGCTGCCGCTCGTCCTCCCGCGTCCGCGTCCCCGCGGCCCTTGGCGCTACCGCCGAGCCATGTACACGTCCAGCACCTTCTGCAGCACCCGGTTCAGCGCGAAGTCCCACTCCCCCAGGTACTCCACCGCCTCGCCGCCCGTCCCCGCCTTGAAGCGGAGCAGCCCCAGCAGGTGGTTGGACTCCTCCAGGGTGTCCGTGATGCCCCGCAGGTCGTAGACGGCGGCGCCGAGCTCATGGGCGTCGCAGATCATGCGCCACTGCATGGCGTTGTTCGGCTGGACCTCACGCCTGCGGCTGGTGGAGGCGCCGTAGGAGTACCAGACGTGCTCGCCGACCGTCAGCATCGTGGCGGCGGCGAGGACCTCGCCGTCGTGGTGGGCGAGGTAGAGCCGCATGCGGTCGGGGTCCTCGGCGGTGAGCGCGGTCCACATGCGCTGGAAGTAGGGCAGCGGGCGCGGCATGAAGCGGTCGCGTTCGGCGGTCTCGGTGTAGAGGGTGTAGAACGCCGGCAGGTCCTCGTAGCCGCCGCGCACGATCTTGACGCCGGCCTTCTCCGCCTTCTTGATGTTGCGCCGCCACTGCTGGTTCAGGCCCGCGTGCACCTCCTCCAGGGTCCGCCCCGCCAGCGGCACCTGGAAGACGTACCGGGGCTGACCGGCCGCGAAGCCGTCCTCGCCGCCGGGCTCGCTCCGCCGCCAGCCCGCGCTGCGCAGCCGGTCGGCGATCTCGGCGGCGCCCGGCTCGTACGAGGTGGCCTCGGCGTCCCCCAGCCGCCGCGCCCCGGGGTCGGCGATCGCCGTCTTGACCGCCTCCGCGCTCCACCTCCGTACGACGACGGGCGGGCCCATCTTCACCGAGAAGGCTCCCCGCCGTCTGAGGTACGCCAGCATGGCCGCCAGCCTGCGGTCGAGGTCGGGAGCGGACCAGTCGATCACCGGGCCCTCGGGCAGGTAGGCGAGGTACCTCGTCAGCTTGGGCAGCGGGCGCAGCAACACCAGCGCGACGCCCACCAGCCGCCCGCGCTCCCCCTCGCCCTGACCATCCCCCTCCTCGAACCATCCCAGGCTCTCCGCCTGCCAGTCCGGCTTCACATCACCCCAGGACGGGATCTGCATGTGGCTGGCGGAGCCGCGGGCCGCGACGAAGGCGAGGTGCTCGTCACGGCCGATGGGCTGGACGCGGAGGGTCATGGGCGGGGCTCCTCGAGGTGGCCGGACTGCCTGGCTGAACCTGCCAGCCTAGGAGCAGGGCCCTGTCCGTCCCGGGTGCCGCACGTCTCCCGCGCGTCGGTGTCCGTCACGTGCCTCCCCGCATGCCCTTCCCCGGCGGCTCCTCCAGGGACTCCCCCAGCGCCTCCGCCAGCACCTCCGCCAGGTGCCTCCCCCGCGCCCCCTCCAACTGCTGCAGCTGCGTACGGCAGGAGAAGCCGTCCGCCAGGACCACCGCACCCTCCCCCGCGGCCCGCACGGACGGCAGCAGCTGTTCCTCCGCGCAGGCGCTCGACACCTCGTAGTGGCCCTCCTCGAAGCCGAAGTTGCCCGCGAGGCCGCAGCAGCCGCCGCTCAGCTCGCCGGTCAGGCCCGCGGCGGCGCGCAGCCGGCGGTCCGGGGCGTCGCCGAGGACCGCGTGCTGGTGGCAGTGGGTCTGGCCGACGGCCGGGCGGTCGACGCGTGGCGGGGTCCAGTCGGGTGCGTGGCGCTCCAGGGCCTCGGCGAACGTCAGCACGCGTGCGGCGAGGCGGGCCGCGCGCGGATCGTCGTGCAGCAGCTCCGGCAGGTCCGTGCGGAGCGCGGCCGCGCAGCTCGGCTCCAGTACGACGACCGGGGCGGAGGTCGCGAGCACCGGTGCCATCAGGTCGAGGGTGCGGCGCAGTACCGCGCGGGCCCGGTCGAGCTGGCCGGTCGACACGTAGGTGAGCCCGCAGCAGACCCGCCCCCGGCGCCGTGGGAACGCGGACCCCGTCGGCGGCAGCGCCACCCGCAGCCCGGCCGCCTCCAGCACGCGTACGGCCGCCTGCCCCACGGACGGCGAGAGGTGCTCGGTGAAGGTGTCCGGCCACAGGACGACGAGGGTGCCCTCGGCGGCGACCCGCCCCCTCCGGCGCCACCACGCGCCGAACGTCTCCGTCGCCACCCGCGGAATCTCCCGCTCGGCCGCGATCCCGCCGAGCCGCTTGGCGGCGCGGGCCAGCGGAGGGACGGAGGCGAGCGCGTTGACCAGCGGGGCCGCACGGGTCCGCGCCACCGCCCGGAGCCACACCGGCAGCCATCCCATGCTGTAGTGGGCGGCCGGGCGGCGGCGACCGGCGTAGTGGTGGTGGAGGAACTCCGCCTTGTACGTGGCCATGTCGACCTCGACCGGGCAGTCGGAGCGGCAGCCCTTGCAGGACAGGCACAGGTCCAGCGCGTCGCGGACCTCCGTCGACCGCCAGCCGTCGGTCACCAGCTCGCCGGCGAGCATCTCGTGCAGCAGACGGGCACGCCCGCGCGTGGAGTGCGCCTCCTCGCCGGTCGCCCGGAAGGACGGGCACATCACGGCGGACCCCGGCGCCGACGTCGTACGGCATTTCGCGACCCCGACGCAGCGGCGCACCGCCGCGGAGAAGTCGCCGCCGTCCGCCGGGTAGCCGAAGGCGACGTCGACGGGCTCGCGGGGCAGGACGGAGAAGCGGAGGTCCGCGTCCAGTGGGGCGGGGCGCACGAGCATCCCCGGGTTGAGGAGGTCGTCGGGGTCCCACACGCCCTTGGCCCGTTCGAAGAGGGCGACCATCTCCTCGCCGTACATGCGCGGCAGCAGCTCGGCGCGCGCCTGCCCGTCCCCGTGCTCCCCGGACAGCGAGCCGCCGTGCGCGACGACCAGCTCGGCCAGCTCCTCGGAGAAGCGGCGGAAGCGTGCGATACCCGTCTGAGTGAGGAGGTCGAAGTCGATGCGGACGTGGATGCAGCCGTCCCCGAAGTGCCCGTACGGGGTGCCGCGCAGGCCGTGCGCGGTCAGCAGGCCCCGGAAGTCCCGCAGGTAGGCGCCCAGCCGGGCGGGCGGCACCGCGCAGTCCTCCCACCCCGGCCAGGCCTCTCTCCCGTCCGGCATCCGGGTCGCCGTACCGCTCGCGTCCTCCCGGATGCGCCACAGCGCGCGCTGCCCCGCCGGGTCGGTCACCACCAGCGCGTCGACGACGTCGGCGGCGCGCACGATCGCCTCCGCACGCGCGCGTGCCTCACCCGGCGACTCCCCGCCGGTCTCCACGAACAGCCAGGCACCCCCCTCGGGCAGGCCGGCCCCCGAGGGCACCAGGTCGGCCGCCATGCCCTCCACCGTCAGCGGCCCGAGCGGCAGCAGCCCGGCGGCGGCCTCCGCGGCGGCGCCCTCGTCGGCGTAGCCGAGAACGGCCAGCGCACGCGCGCGTGGCGCCTCGACGAGCCGTACGACCGCCTCCGTCAGCACGCCCAGCGTGCCCTCCGAACCGCAGAAGGAGCGGGCCACGTCGGCGCCGTTCTCGGGCAGCAGCGCGTCCAGGGCGTAGCCGGAGATACGGCGGGGCAGCTCGGGGAAGCCGGTGCGCAGCCGGGCCAGTTCCCCGTCGACCAGTCCCCGCAGCCCGTCCGGCGCGCCGGCCCAGCCCTGCCCGAGCCGCAGCCGCTCGCCCCGCGCGGTGACCACGTCCAGCTCGCGCACACTGTCCGCGGTGGTGCCCCAGGCCACCGAGTGGGAGCCGCAGGAGTTGTTGGCGATCATCCCGCCGAGGGTGCACCGGCTGTGGGTGGAGGGGTCGGCCCCGAAGCGCAGCCCGTGCGGGGCGGCGGCTTCCTGGAGACGGTCGAGGACGAGGCCCGGCTGGACGACGGCGGTCCGCGCCTCCGGGTCCAGCGAGACCAGCCGGTTCATGTACCGCGTGAAGTCCAGCACGACCCCGGTGCCGGTGGCCTGCCCGGCGATCGAGGTACCCCCGCCGCGCGGCACCACGGGCACCCCGCGCCCCCGGCACACCTCCAGTACGGCCACCACGTCATCGGCGTCACGTGGGGCGACGACCCCCAGCGGGACGCGGCGGTAGTTGGAGGCGTCCATGGTGACCAGGGCCCGGGAGGTGACGTCGAAACGGACGTCGCCTCGGACGGCCTTGCGCAGCTCACCCTCAAGATCCGTCGTCATACGTCCAGCAAACCAGTTCGGACGGGCCGCAGACAGAAGACCGTCTCGGCCGTCCTCAGCCGTCCGGCGATCGAGGACGCGGCCGTTCCTCGACCGCGCCGGCGGCCGAAGCGGCGGCCGAATCGGGGTCTGTGGGGCGGCAGCCACCAGGTCCGCCCACCGAAACGCCGTCTCACCCGACGGACGAGGTTTCGCCCAGGTTTCCTCCACGGGCTAACCTCCCTCCGTGGCTGAGATCCAGATTCCTGCTGACATGAAGCCCGCCGACGGTCGATTCGGTGCGGGCCCCTCCAAGGTGCGGGTGGAGGCGCTGGACGCCCTGGCCGCCACCGGCACGTCCCTGCTCGGCACCTCCCACCGCCAGGCCCCGGTCAAGAACCTGGTCGGCCAGGTGCGCGAGGGCATCTCCGAGCTGTTCCAGCTCCCCGAGGGCTACGAGGTGATCCTCGGCAACGGTGGCTCCACCGCGTTCTGGGACGTCGCGACCCACGGCCTGATCGAGAACAAGTCGCAGCACCTCAGCTTCGGCGAGTTCAGCTCCAAGTTCGCCAAGGCCGCCAAGCTCGCCCCGTGGCTCGCCGAGCCGGACATCATCTCCGCCGACCCGGGCACGCACCCCGAGGCGGTCGCCGAGGCGGGCGTGGACGTCTACGCGTTCACCCACAACGAGACCTCGACCGGCGTCGCCATGCCGATCAACCGGGTGGCCGGTGCCGACGAGGGCGCGCTCGTCCTGGTCGACGCCACCTCCGGCGCGGGCGGCCTCCCCGTCGACATCGCCGAGACGGACGTCTACTACTTCGCCCCGCAGAAGTCCTTCGCCTCCGACGGCGGCCTGTGGATCGGCGTCTTCTCCCCGGCCGCGATCGAGCGAGCGGAGCGGATCCACGCGTCCGGCCGCCACGTCCCGGAGTTCTTCTCGCTCCCGACGGCGATCGACAACTCCCGCAAGAACCAGACGTACAACACCCCCGCCCTCTCCACCCTCTTCCTGCTCAACCAGCAGCTGGAGTGGATCAACGGCCAGGGCGGTCTGGACTGGGCGGTCCGGCGTACGGCGACCTCCGCCCGCACCCTGTACGGCTGGGCCGAGGACATCAAGTACGCCAGCCCCTTCGTGGCCGACCCGGCAAAGCGCTCCCAGGTCATCGGCACGATCGACTTCACCGACGAGGTCGACGCGGCCGCCGTCGCCAAGGTCCTGCGCGCCAACGGCATCGTCGACACCGAGCCCTACCGCAAGCTCGGCCGCAACCAGCTCCGCGTCGCCATGTTCCCGGCGATCGACCCGGCGGACATCGAGGCGCTGACGAAGTGCGTCGACTACGTGATCGAGAAGCTCTAGCCGCTTTCCGTACGACACCCCGTACGACCCGAACGACGACGAGGGCGCCCCACATGCGTGGGGCGCCCTCCCGCATACACGGCCGTGGCAGGGGCCGCGGGATGGCCCAGTACGCCGCACTGGCCACCTAAACCGACGTGTCCATTGGTGAGTTGGCGGCGACAGGTGAGCAGCGGGAGCGTTGCTGCCGGCGCGCCGGGATAGGGTGCACCCGTGGAACGGATCTTGGTGGTGGGTGTCACCGGTGCGGGCAAATCCACGCTCGCCCGGGCCTTGAGCAGTCGTCTGGGCCTGCCCTACCACGAGATGGACGCGCTGTACCACAACGGCCCCAACTGGGCCATCAATAACAACTTCACCGAAGACGTATCAAGGCTCACCGCCAAGCCTTGCTGGGTCATAGACTCTCTCGGCTATCCAGAAGTCCGTGATCTGTTGTGGGACCGGGCCGACACCGTGATCTGGCTGGACTATCCCAAACGCGTCATCATGCTCCGTGTCCTGCGCCGGTCCTTCCACCGCACCGTCACACGCGAGGTTCTCTTCGGCGGCAACAGGGAAACCTGGACGGGCTGGCTGAGCCGGGAGCACCCGGCCTGGTGGGCATGGTCCCAACACGGGAGCCGCCGCCGCGAAGTCGGGCGCCGTGTCCGCGATCCCCGTTTCGCTCCTCTCGACACTCTCCGCTTCGGCCACCCCGACGACACCGCGGCCTGGCTGGCGTCCTTCTGACCGGCGGGCTGCCTACTGGGGACCTGGTTCGTCGACGGGCTGGGTGCGGCCACCGCCCTGGGGCCGTACCGGAGCGGCCGGAACTACCCACTGGAAGAACTCCCACAACCCATCCGGCACCAGACGCTCCACCATCGCCATCACGGCAGCCAGCCCAGTGATCAGGCCAGTTGAGACGATCTCCAAACCGACGTCATGCCAGCGGGCAGGTGAGATCAGGGTGGTGCCGGTTCGGGCAGCACACCACGTTCAGCGACACCATGCTGCCCGACCGGTTGTAATACACCCAGCTCACATCGACACCGACCGGCAGGACATCGAGCGCGTAATCACGCTTGGTGTCCAAGCCCGCGTACGGCGGCCGCCCGTCCTCCCGCTCCATCGGCAGGTTGTCGAGGAACAGCTTGGTCAGCCAGTCGAGGGCCGCGACGGGGTCGGCCCAAGACCGCTCATGGCTGGCCTGGCTGCGTTTCATGAGCCAGTGGCCCGACATCACGGGCGGCAGGTTCGAGGCCGGAAACTCGGCGCTCACCTCGCGGTACCGCTGGAGGACGCGGATGGCCATCTTGTCGTCGTCGGAAGCGGGAGGCGCTGGAGGGTCAGGATGCGGAGGCCGCCGGTCGCCTTCCCGGTGGTAGCTGTCTGGCGATCCGATCCACGGGCCGTAGCCGTGGAAGTGTCCTGTCCAGGTCATGCGCGCCTTCCAGATGGGGGCGGGCCGCCCTCACACCCGAGGACGGCCCGTCATGGGTTGAGAGGTGTAGCAGCTCAGGCGCTCGACTTCCGCGCTTTCACCCAGCCGAGGGCGAAGTCGTCCAGCTCGGCCGGCCGTCGCCGTGCGCGACACCGCTGGTAGGCAAGGGCGCCCGGTGACCACCGCCGGACGCCCTTCTCTCATGTCGCCGTGCAGCTCACACTCGGCACACCCCCACCCCCCGGCGCGCCCCCGAAGCCGAAGGTCGCCGAACCGCCCGCCGCGATCGCTCCGTTGTGGGCGGCGTTGGACGCGGTGACCGCTGCCCCGCTCTGGGTGTAGGACGCGTTCCACATGCTGGTGACCTTCTGGGCGCCGGGCCAGGTCCAGTTGACCTTCCAGGACTTGAGCGCCGTCGTGCCCGTGTTGGTCACCTTCACCTCGGCGTTGAAGCCGCCGCCCCAGTCGCTGCTGACGGTGTAGGTCGCGGCGCAGGCGGCCGTACTCCCGCCGCCCCCACCGCCGCCCCCACCGCCGCCTCCGCCGCCGCTCGGGAAGCCCGGGGCCTTGACGCTGGTGAGGTAGCCGTCCTTCACGGTGTCCACCGTCTGCCAGTCGTCCTTCAGGATCCCGCCGGTGTCACCGGAGTTGGGGTTCCAGGACCAGAAGGTCCAGTGGAAGGAGTCGGAGCCGTACGTCGAGGTCGGCCGCAGGTAGCTCACCAGCGCCGCCAGCCACTTCTGGTCGATCGTCGACTGGAGGGTCGTACCGAACTCGCCCACCCACACGGGGGCGATGTTCTGCTTGAAGATGTAGCCCCAGTACTTGTCCCAGATGCCCGGCATGTTGTTCGGGAACGAAGGGTCGCTGAACCAGCTCTGCTGGGCGACGCTGGTGGCGTAGTCATGGGCGGAGTACACGACCCGGTTGGGGACGTCGAGCTGGACCGGGTACTGGGCGACGCCCATCAGGTTGCCACCCCACCAGCCGGAGACGCCGTTGAAGGTCTGCACGCCCTCGACGAAGATCAGCAGGTCGGGGTTGACGGACAGCACGGCGTTGCCGGCGCGCTGGGCGGCCAGCCGCCAGTCCTTCGTGGTGTCGCCGCAGCCCCAACAGGCGGGATCATGCGGCTCGTTGTGCAGGTCGATGCCGACGACAGCCGGATTCCCCTTGTAACGGGTGGCCAGCGCCTTGAGGTTGGTGATCCACGTCGACTCGGGGACGGCCGAGGTGTACCAGAGCGCGGACTGGCCGCCGCCGTCGGGGCGGTGCCGGTCGAGGATGACCTTCAGGCCGTCCTGACCGGCGTACGCCACGATCTTGTCCAGGACCTGGAGGGAGTTCAGGCCCTGGAGGTCGGCGTTCTTGCCGCTGGAGAAGTCGATGCTGCTGGGGGCGGTGCCGCTCTTGAAGATGTCGTCGCTGTAGGGGATGCGGAGGGTGTTGTAGCCGGTTGCCCTGATCTGGTCGATCATGCTCTTGTAGTCGCGGGACCAGAGGCCGTGGACGACGTTGTTGCCGGTCTCGAAGCCGAACCAGTTGATGCCGGCGACCCGGACCGGCTGTCCGGCCGCGTCGAGGATCTGACGGCCGCTGGTGTGCCAGTAACCGGCGCCGGCGTCTGCGGCGCGCACGTCTGCGGCATCCGCCGCGTTCGCCGTGTGCGCGCCCGCCAGCGGTAAAAAGAGCGCCACCGCCATCGCGCACAGCGCTTTTCGCAAGCTGCGGAACATGTCGCTGCTTCCTCTCGGGGAGGCGCGGGCCGGAACGAGTGGGAGCGCTCCCACCCCCGCATCCTCCATGGAAAACGGAACACATGTTCACGTCAATACATGGGACGGATCCTCAGCCGCCGCGAGACCGGGACACGGCTCAGCGCCGGCGGAAGAGCCGGCTCAGGCCGAACAGGGCGGCACAGGCGAGGACGACGGCCACCGCGCCCGTCTTGAGCGTCACGGGCGTGTCGGAGCCCTTGCCGTCATCGGACGCGGACGAACTCCCGCCGCCGGAAGGCGACTTGGACCCGCTCTCACCGGGCGCGTCCTCCGCGACCACCGAACTGCCGGTCCCCTCACTGCCGTACATCAGCTTCGTGCCGTCGGCGGAGTAGCTGACGGACTCGCCCTGCCGTTGCAGGGGCACGTCCAGCTGCTCGAGTCGTTTGATCCTGCCGCCGTTCCAGTCGTAGGCGATGCCGCCGAGGTAGCCGCGTACGGCGAGCTGCTTGCCGTCCGGGGAGAGGGCGGCGTCGGTGGCCCACAGGTCGACGGTGGCGATGGGGCGGAAGACGTTCGTGCCGGACGTGGAGAGCTTGGCGGGACCCTCGTAGAGGTGTCCGCCGTCCTCGTTCTTGTCGACGATGTAGGCGCGGCCGGTCTTGGGGTGGACGACGAGCGACTCGGCGTCCCGGGCGCCGTCCGAGTACTTCACGACGTACTGCTTCGCCCGGATCGTCTGGTCCTTCAGCTCCTTGGGCTCGGGCAGCCGGTAGATCCACACGTAGGACCAGGAGCCGCCGAGGTTGTCGCCGATGTCCCCGACGTAGATCTGGTTGTTCGGCCCGATGGAGATGGCCTCCACGTCCCGCGGCCGGCCCACGCCGGTCATGGTGACCCGCGCGACCGTCTTCCCGGTGGCGCTGTCGACGGCGTACAGGTACGGGCCGTCGTCGCTGTCGTTGTGCGTCCAGTAGATCCCGGGGTGGAGGTGGGAGGCGGCCAGTCCGCTCGACTCGGTGACGCGGGAGTCCTCGATGGTGAATCCGTCGTCGCCGGAGGCGGAGGGAGCGGCGGTGGCGGGCCCGGCGCCCGTCAGGACGACAAGAGCGGCGGCCGAGATCGCCCCGAGGAATGCGCGCATGACGTCCAGCTTGCCATCCCCGGGTTGTGAAGCCGGAGTGGACACCGCGTGCCCGCCCGACGCGTGGGCAGCCTCACATCCCAACTCCCCTGCTGATCGTCCATCATGAGCGGATGCTCAGGTTCATGCCCGTCGGAGACTCCATGACGATCGGCAGCGCGGGCGAGCACACATGGCGGTACCGCATGTGGCAGCACCTGCGCGCGACGTACCGCGCCCCGTTCGAGGTGGTCGGTCCCCGCGAGACGCTGTACGACAAGGCGACGCAGGGGCCGACGTCGTACGAGTACGCCGACCCGGACTTCCCCCGCGCCCACCTGGCGGGCTGGGGCGAGGGCTGGCTGCACATGGCCCCGGCCATCCGCGAGTCGGTCCGCTCCTGCCGGGCCGACGTGCTGCTGGTCTCCCTGGGGCTGATCGACCTGGGCTTCTACACGAACGCCGAGCAGACGGCCGCCAACGCGCGGGAGTTCGTCACCGAGGCCCGCGCCGCGAACCCGCATGTCCGCGTCGTCCTCCTCCCGGTGATCCCCAATGTGCGCGCCGAGGCCGACGCGCCCTTCGCCGCGGAGGTCGCCCGCTTCAACGAGCTGCTGGCGAAGACGGCGGCGAACCTGGACGATCCGACGTCACCCCTGCTGATGGCCTCGATCCCGGAGTCGTACGACATCCACACCGACACCTACGACGGCACCCACCCCAACGCGAACGGCGAGCACAAACTGGCGGCGGCGTTCGCGGGGGCGATGCACCAGGCATGGGGGATCGGCGGGGAGTACGGGGAGCCGACGGGATCCGCGAGTCACCCGGCACCGGGCCGCACATGGGGGCGCGGGTCGTCCCACCGCGCCGTTCGGAGGTGACCGGCCCGGGAGCGCTGTGGCATATGCCAAGAGACCCGTGTCCTGGTCACCGTGCGTATCGTTGTACTGCTCGGCGGCGCTCATCCACGGGCCGCCGGGGAGGAGTGCCAAGATGACCCTCCTCGAAGACAGGATCATGATGGCCGACGCGAACACCCAGCGCCTGGACGAGTGGTTCGAGCGGCTGGAGCACATGCCCGTCCCCGAAGGATTCAGGGTCGAGATCGTCGGGGGCAGCGTCTTCATGACACCGCAGAGGGACACTCACTGGGAGATCATCCGCCACTTCCTCTGGGCCCTCGAAGACAGATTCGGGAGGAAGGTCAAGGTCTTCTCTGACGTCCGCGTCGACTTCCCGGGCCACCAGAACGGCTTCTGCCCGGACATCGCCCTGCTCAAGGACTCGGCCAAGCCGGATGACAAGGGCCGCTGGCGATATCAGGACGTCGAGTTCGTCGCCGAGGTCATCTCCGACGGAACGGCCCACAACGACTACGGCCCGAAGAAGCTCGCCTACGCGGAGGCCGGAGTGCCGGTCTATGTCGTCGCCGACCCCTACCAGGGGCGGTGCTACGTCTACACCGACCCCAAGGAAGGTGACTACGAACAGCGGACGCCGGTGGACTTCGGCACCGACATCGACCTGACCGGCACGGTGGTCGACCTCACCCTCAGGACCGACGACTTCCCCCGCGACTGACCCCCCTTGCGTAGAGCGCACTCCAAGCCGTTGGCTAGGCGGTCATGAAGTACACGCAGCTCGGACGCACCGGACTCAAGGTCAGCCGACTCGTCCTCGGGACGATGAACTTCGGACCGCAGACTGACGAAGCGGACAGTCACGCGATCATGGATGCGGCGCTGGACGCCGGCATCAACTTCTTCGACACGGCCAACGTGTATGGGTGGGGCGAGAACAAGGGCCGCACCGAGAGCATCATCGGAAGCTGGTTCGACAAGGGCGGCGACCGGCGCGACAAGGTCGTGCTCGCCACGAAGGTGTACGGGAACATGGCCGCCGACGGGCAGGCCTGGCCCAACCACGACAAGCTCTCCGCGCTGAACATCCGTCGGGCCGTCGACGCCAGCCTCAAGCGGCTGAAGACGGACTACATCGACGTGTACCAGTTCCACCACGTCGACCGGAACACTCCCTTCGAGGAGATCTGGCAGGCCATCGACGTCCTGGTGCAGCAGGGGAAGATCCTCTACGTCGGGTCCAGCAACTTCCCCGGTTACAAGATCGCGCAGGCCAACGAGATCGCCGCGCGGCGGGGCGGGACCATCGGGCTCGTGAGTGAGCAGTGCCTGTACAACCTGGCCGAGCGGCGGGCCGAGATGGAGGTCGTCCCGGCCGCGCAGGAGTACGGGCTCGGCGTCATCCCGTGGTCGCCACTGCACGGTGGACTGCTGGGTGGCGTGCTGAAGAAGCAGGCCGAGGGCGGCCGCCGCGCCTCCGGGCGCTCCGCCGACGCGCTCGCCAACAGCTCCGTACGGGCGCAGGTGCAGGCGTACGAGGACCTGCTCGACAAGCACGGGCTCCAGCCGGGCGAGGCCGCGCTGGCCTGGCTGCTGACCCGGCCCGGCGTCACCGGGCCGATCGTCGGGCCGCGTACCGCCGAGCAGTTGGAGGGCGCCGTGCGCGCGGTCGAGCTGGAGCTGAGCGAGGAGCTGCTCGCCGGGCTCGACGAGATCTTCCCGGGCCCGGGGCCGTCGCCGGAGGCGTTCGCCTGGTAACCCCGGGTGCGATCTGAGGGGCGCGGGGAACTGCGCGATCGGCCCACCACGGTCCGCACCGGACCGACGACGTGCGGTTCCCGGCCCTCCCTCGGCCCTACTTACCGAGCACCGCCGCCAACGCCACAGCGACGAACATCAGTACAAGCACACCGGCCATGATCCGGTTCCGGGTTTTCGGGTCCACGTATCGAGCCTAACCGGCGGTGCCGAGCGGCCAGCGGGCGACCGCCTCGTAGCGGGGCTGCTCGCCCGGCACCCCGGACGTCGGCAGGTCGCTGCGGACCAGATGCAGCTCCCGGACGGTCCAGGTGGTGCCGGTGAAGGGGTGGAGGGCCTCGACGTACGGCCGCACGGGGAAGGCGTCCCTGCTGCGGGCCACCGTCAGGTGGGGCCTGTACTTGCGGTGCTCCCCCATCGGGATGCCCGCCTTGCGCGCCGCCGCCTCCGACCGGTCGGCCAGCAGGCGCAGGGTGTCCAGGTCGCCGTGCGCCCCCGCCCACAGGGCCCGGCCGTGGCCGAACTGGCCGCCTCCCCGGACGGCGAGGGGGAAGACGGGGGTGCGGTGGGCGGCCCGTTCGAGGCGGGCCGACAGGTCGGGTACGACGGCGTCGTCGACCTCGCCGTAGAACGCGAGGGTGAAGTGCCAGCCCGGGCGGCCCGTCCAGCGCAGGCCGGCCGCGCCGGGCAGCTCCTTCAGTTCGGCGATCTTCGCGGCCAGTTCGTCGGTCACATCGGTCGGCGGAAGCACGGCGGCGAAGAGTCTCATGGGCTCACCCTGCCACGCGCCCCGCGCGGTCACGCGACTGTCGCGAGCCGCTCCCGCTCCTCGGGTTCACGGGGGACGAAGCGGACGTGCGGGTGGCCGCGGTTCCAGCCGACCGACAGGCGCAGTCCGCCCATCCGGGCCAGGATCAGGCCGATCGTCACGGCCGCGGCCGCCGAGATCGCGCCGCCCGCCGCCAGGCCCACCCGGACCCCGTACGCGTCCGTGAGCCAGCCCGCGATCGGGGCGCCGACGGGTGAGCCGCCCATGAACACCATCATGTAGAGGGCCATCACCCGGCCCCGCATGGCGGGGTCGGTGGACATCTGGACGCTGGTGTTCGCGGTGACGTTGACCGTCATGCCGAACATGCCGATGGGGGCCATGAGCAGCGCGAACAGCCAGAGCGAGGGGGCGGCCGCCGCGACCAGCTCCATCGCGCCGAACGCGAGCGCCCCCGCGATCAGCACCCGCATCTTGGCCGTGCCGCGGCGGGCCGCGAGCAGGGCGCCCGCGAGGGAGCCGATCGCCATCAGGGTGTTGAAGAGGCTGTAGGAGCCGGCACCGGCGTGGAAGACGTCGTCGGCGAAGGCCGAGAGGTAGACGGGGAAGTTGAAGCCGAAGGTGCCGATGAACCCGACCAGGACGATCGTCCAGATCAGCTCGGGGCGCCCGGCGACATAGTGCAGGCCCTCACGCAGCTGGCCCTTGCCGCGCGGGGCGCGCTCGACGATGTGCAGCTCGCGGCCGCGCATCATCAGCAGGCCGGCGATGGGCGCGACGAAGGACAGTCCGTTGGCGAGGAACGCCCAGCCGGTGCCCACGCCGGTGATCATCAGGCCGGCGACGGCGGGGCCGACGAGGCGTGCGGACTGGAAGTTCGCGGAGTTCAGGCTGACCGCGTTCTGGAGCTGGTCGGGGCCGACCATCTCGCTGACGAAGGACTGCCGGGCCGGGTTGTCGACGACCGTGGCGAGACCCACCGCGAAGGCGGCGAGGTAGACGTGCCAGACCTGGACGTGACCGGACAGGGTCAGCACCGCGAGCGCGATACCGGTGAGCGCCATCGCCGTCTGGGTGAAGAGGAGGGTGCGGCGCTTGGGCAGGCGGTCGACGAGGACACCGCCGTAGAGACCGAAGAGCAGCATCGGCAGGAACTGCAGGGCCGTCGTGACGCCGACGGCCGTGGAGGAGCCGGTGAGGCTGAGGACCAGCCAGTCCTGGGCGATGCGCTGCATCCAGGTGCCGGTGTTCGAGACGACCTGGCCGGCGAAGAAGAGGCGGTAGTTGCGGATCCTCAGCGAGCTGAACATCGAGGACTTGCGAGAGCGGGCGGGCGGGGAATCGTAGGTGTCAGGTGCGGGGGCGGAAGCTGCTCCGGGTCCCGAACTCAAAGTGAGTTCGCCTCCTCTTCCTTTGCTCGTACTGCGGTTCGTACTGCCCTTTACAGGTGTGCCAGCTTCTCCAGGACGGGTGCGGCGGCGCGCAGGGTCGCCCACTCGTCCTCGTCGAGGCCGTCGGCGAGGGAGGCCAGGAAGGCGTTGCGCTTGCGGCGGCTCTCCTCGAGCATCGCCTCGGCCTGCTCCGTCTTGGTGACGACCTTCTGCCGTCGGTCCTCGGGGTGTGGCTCCAGACGGACCAGGCCCTTGGCCTCGAGCAGCGCCACGATGCGGGTCATCGAGGGCGGCTGGACGTGTTCCTTGCGGGCGAGTTCGCCGGGTGTGGCGCTGCCGCAGAGGGAGAGGGTGCCGAGCACCGACATCTCGGTGGGGCTGAGCGACTCGTCGACCCGCTGGTGCTTGAGTCGGCGTGACAGTCGCATCACGGCTGATCGAAGGGAGTTCACGGCGGCCACATCGTCGCCATGGGTGAGGTCCGGCATGTTCTTTAGCGTAACTCATTACTCTCGCTAAAGACCACCGGGGACACGCGGGACCGCAGTGAAACCGGCCACTGGGCCGCACTATCACTCATCCGGGTGACACCACTGCGGAACGTGACGCGCTGCCCCGAGGCGTGCCGCGACCCTCTGTTCATGGGGACCAGCGTGCTCAGCCTGCGAATAGACCACGATCTGCTGGAGCGGCTCCGGGAACACGCCGCCAGAAGAGGAATGAGCGTCCAGGACTATGTCGTCCGGACGCTCATTCGCGATGACTTCGACGAGCGGTTCCAGACCGCCGTCGAGGAGACGGAGAAGTTCTACGGGATCGCCTGATCCCGTGTCGGGTCCGTCAGGTCAGGCCCAGGGCCGGCATCAGGTAGTAGAAGGCGAACACCGCCGCCACCACGTACATCGCGGCCGGGATCTCCTTGCTCCGGCCCGCCGCCAGGCGCAGCACGACGAAGGTGATGAAGCCCATGCCGATGCCGTTGGTGATCGAGTAGGTGAACGGCATCATCACCATCGTCACGAAGGCCGGGACGGCGATCGTGTGGTCCGCCCAGTCGATCTCCTTGACCGAGCCGGCCAGGATCAGGAAGCCGACCGCGAGCAGGGCCGGGGTGGCGGCCTGGGACGGGACCATTGTGGCGACGGGGGTCAGGAAGAGCGCGACGCCGAACAGCGCGCCGGTGACGACGTTCGCGAGGCCCGTGCGGGCCCCCTCGCCGACACCGGCCGTGGACTCCACGAAGCAGGTGGTGGCCGAGGAGGAACTGGCGCCACCGGCGGCCACGGCGATGCCGTCGACGAAGAGGACCTTGTTGATGCCGGGCATCTGGCCCTGGGCGTCGGTCAGCTTGGCCTCGTCACTGACGCCCATGATCGTGCCCATGGCGTCGAAGAAGCAGGACAGCAGCACGGTGAAGACGAAGAGGACGCCGGTCAGGACGCCGACCTTGTCGAAGCCGCCGAACAGGCTGACCTTGCCGATGAGGCCGAAGTCGGGGCTGGCGACCGGGTTGCCGGGCCACTTCGGGGTCGTCAGGCCCCAGGACGGCACCTTGGCGACGGCGTTGATGACCACGGCCAGGACCGTCATCGCGACGATCGAGATGAGGATCGCGCCGGAGACCTTGCGGACGATGAGCGCGAGGGTGAGCAGGGTGCCCAGGATGAAGACGAGCACCGGCCAGCCGGTGAGGTGGCCGTCGGCGCCGAGCTGGAGCGGGACGGTGGTGTGGGCGGCGTCCGGAATGCGGGAGACGAAGCCGGAGTCGACGAGCCCGATCAGCATGATGAACAGGCCGATGCCGATGGCGATCGCCTTGCGCAGGCCGTAGGGGACGGCGTTCATGACGCGCTCGCGCAGACCGGTGGCGACGAGCAGCATCACGACGAAGCCGGCCAGGACCACCATGCCCATGGCGTCCGGCCAGGACATCCGGGGGGCCAGCTGGAGCGCGACGACGGAGTTGACGCCGAGGCCGGCGGCGAGGGCGATCGGAACGTTGCCGACGACGCCCATGAGCAGCGTGGTGAACGCCGCGGTCACGGCCGTGGCGGTGACCAACTGGCCGTTGTCCAGCTGATGCCCGTACATGTCCTTCGCGCTGCCGAGGATGATCGGGTTCAGCACGATGATGTACGCCATCGCGAAGAAGGTGGCGAGACCGCCGCGGACCTCGCGGGCGAGGGTGCTTCCCCGCTCGGAGATCTTGAAGTAGCGGTCGAGTGCGCCGTACGCGGACGAGCCGCCCGGCTGTTCGGGCGCGGGAACCTTGGCGGGGGCCGAGGTGGGCATGCGTGACCTCATCACCATCGGACTTCCCTCAGGCGCCGTTGGCGTTTCATACGAACAGGAGTGACTGGAAACAAACTGTTTCAGTATGAACATATGAGTCGGGCACCGCCATCTCCGCGCGTAGATGTGACCTCCTCGTAAGCTGTCCCCATGGCGAAGTGGACACCACAGCACGAGGCGCCGGAGCCCCTGGAGGGCCCCGTGGTCGCCACCATCACCGGCGGCACGATCGTCTGGTTCGCCCTCTTCCTGGTCCAGCTCCCCTTCTACGGCTGGTTCGACGACCACGACCACCTGTGGTGGCTGTGGACCTGCCTGGCCGGGGGCGGGCTCGGGCTGATCGGCGTGTACTACGTCCGCAGGCGGGACGCGGCGATCAAGCGGGACGCGACACGGAAGTCGGCCGTCGAGTAGCCCCGCGTACTACCACCGCAGGACTTCCGTCCTCCCCTGGTCGGATCTTCCGCCCACTCGGCGGGTGAAGGCCCAAATCCGCACGTACCGTCGAATGCATGACGCATATCGACGCCGGAGCGGAACTCGACCCTGTGCACCCCGTGCCGGTCCCCGTCGGCCCGGCGACGGGGCTGACGGCCGCCGAGGTCGCGGAGCGCGTCGCACGCGGGCAGGTCAACGACGTGCCGGTGCGCAGCAGCCGGTCCACCGCCGAGATCGTCCGCGCCAACGTCTTCACCCGGTTCAACGCGATCATCGGCGTCCTCTGGCTGATCATGATGTTCGTCGCACCGTTCCAGGACAGCCTCTTCGGCTACGTGATCCTCGCCAACACCGGCATCGGCATCGTCCAGGAGTGGCGCGCGAAGAAGACCCTGGACTCGCTCGCCGTGATCGGGGAGGCCCGCCCGACCGTACGGCGGGACGGCACCGCCGCCGAGGTCGCCACCGGTGACATCGTCCTGGACGACCTCATCGAGATCGGCCCCGGCGGCAAGGTCGTCGTCGACGGCGTCTGCGTCGAGGCGGACGGCCTCGAGATCGACGAGTCGCTGCTCACCGGCGAGGCCGACCCCGTCGTCAAGCACCCCGGCGACCAGGTGATGTCCGGCAGTTTCGTCGTCGCCGGCGGCGGAGCCTTCAAGGCCACGAAGGTCGGCCGCGAGGCCTACGCCGCCCAGCTCGCCGAGGAGGCGTCCCGCTTCACCCTCGTCCAGTCCGAGCTGCGCACCGGCATCTCCACGATCCTCAAGTACGTGACGTGGATGATGGTCCCGGCGGCGATCGGCCTGGTCATCACCCAGCTGTTCGTGAAGGACAACGACCTCAAGGACTCCGTCGCCCGCACCGTCGGCGGTATCGTCCCCATGGTCCCCGAGGGGCTCGTCCTGCTCACCTCCGTCGCCTTCGCGATCGGCGTGATCCGGCTCGGCCGTCAGCAGTGCCTCGTGCAGGAGCTGCCCGCCATCGAGGGCCTCGCCCGCGTCGACACCGTCTGCCTCGACAAGACCGGCACCCTCACCGAGGGCGGCATGGACGTCACCGAGGTGCGCCTGCTCAACGGCAGCGACGAGTCGTACGTACGGAAGGTGCTCGGGGCGCTCGGCGAGTCCGATCCGCGGCCCAACGCCTCCCTCCAGGCGATCGTCGACGCCTACCCCGACGCCGAGGACTGGCGCTGCACCGAGTCCCTGCCGTTCTCCTCCGCCCGCAAGTACAGCGGCGCCACCTTCAGCGAGGGCGACGGTCAGAGCAGTACGTGGCTGCTGGGGGCCCCCGACGTCCTGCTCGCCGACGACGATCCCGCCCTCCACGAGACCGACCGGCTCAACGAGCAGGGCCTGCGGGTGCTGCTGCTCGCCCGTGCCCGCCACGACCTCGCCGATCCCACCGTCGGCGACGGAGCGCGGGCCGCCGCCCTGGTCGTACTGGAGCAGCGGCTGCGGCCGGACGCCGCCGACACCCTGCGCTACTTCGCCGAGCAGGACGTCCACGCCAAGGTCGTCTCCGGCGACAACGCGGTGTCGGTCGGCGCCGTCGCCGGCAAGCTGGGGCTCTCCGGCGAAACGGTGGACGCGCGCCGGCTCCCCGCCGACCAGGACGGGATGGGCAAGGCCCTCGACGGCGCGACGGTGTTCGGGCGGGTCACCCCGCAGCAGAAGCGGGACATGGTGGGCGCCCTGCAGTCGCGCGGGCACACGGTCGCCATGACCGGCGACGGTGTCAACGACGTCCTCGCCCTGAAGGACGCCGACATCGGCGTCTCGATGGGCTCGGGCTCCGAGGCCACCCGCGCCGTCGCGCAGATCGTGCTGCTCGACAACAGCTTCGCCACCCTGCCGTCGGTGGTGGCGGAGGGGCGACGGGTCATCGGGAACATCACCCGGGTGGCCACGCTGTTCCTGGTGAAGACGGTCTACTCGGTGCTGCTGGCCCTGCTGGTGGTGTGCTGGCGAGTGGAGTACCCGTTCCTGCCCCGGCACCTGACGCTGCTGTCCACCCTCACCATCGGCGTCCCCGCCTTCTTCCTGGCCCTCGCCCCGAACAAGGAACGGGCCAGGCCCCACTTCGTCCGGCGGGTGATGCGGTACTCCGTCCCGGGCGGGGTGGTGGCCGGTGCCGCGACCTTCGTGACGTATCTGCTGGCCCGGCACCACTACACCGGCAGCGGCGCGCTGGACGCGGAGACCAGCGCGGCGACGCTGACGCTGTTCCTGATCTCGATGTGGGTACTGGCGATCATCGCCCGTCCCTACACCTGGTGGCGGATCGCGCTGGTCGCCGCGATGGGCGTGGCATTCCTGTGTGTGCTGATGGTGCCGGGGTTGCAGCACTTCTTCGCGCTGAAGCTGGTCGGGGTGGCGATGCCGTGGATCGCGGTGGGCATCGCGGTGGTGGCGGCGGCCGCCCTGGAAGTGGTGTGGAAGTGGGTCGACCGCCGCTTTCCCGACTAGGCCTCAAGCCTCTGTGGCCCGTGCTCGACTACTTGACGTCGACGTAGTCGCCCGCGGCGCTGACCGCGGGGGTGGTCGTGGTCCCGGCGAAGCTGTAGCGCCAGTAGCCGTCGACCGACGCCGTGGCGGTGGTCTTCAGGTTGCCGTAGGAGTCGGTCTTGATGGTCTTGAGCGTGGTGTACGTGCTCGTGCCCGCCTTGCGGAACTGGAGCTTGACGTACTGGCCGGTGTAGCCGTGGTACGCGTTGTCCTCCCAGTTGGCACGGGACAGCTTGCCAGTGATCGTGACGGTCTTGCCCTTGGTGACGGGCTCGGGGCCGGCGTTGACCGTCAGCTTGGAGTAGCGCTGGACCTTGGTGGTGCCGAGGCCGCCCTGGGTCTTGGTGTCGCCGTTCTGGGTGACGGCGAGGCCGCCCGCGTTCCACGTGCCGGCGTCGGAGTTGTACAGGTCGCCGTCGGCGGGGCGGATGGAGACGGTGCCCTTGCAGCTGAGGGTGGTGGACGACGTGACGGTGCAGGTCGCCGGGTCGTCGCTGATGATCTCGTTGTCCGGGCTGGTCACCGAGGTGCCGTGGTAGATCAGCGGACCGCTGGCGAAGTTGTCCTCGCTGACGTCCATCCCGGACGGGTGGGTCAGGGTGTAGGTCACCGGGAAACTGACGACGTTGGTGGTGCCGACGACGATGTTCTTGCCGTTGTTGACCTTCATGTTGGAGAAGGTGACGTCGAGCGTGGCGGTGGCGGTGGCCGGACCGTCGGCGGTGGCGGCGCCGAAGGCGGCCTTGCCGGAGGAGGCGTCGGCGGCCTGCGCGGCCGGCACGACGAGTGCGGTGAGGGCCAGGGCGCCGGTGACGGCGGCCACGGTGGCACGAATGCGCATGTGCGTTCCCCAGGGGGAGAAGTGAAGTGGAGTCTGTTGACTCACTTGCTTCAGATCCGCCGCCGGGGGGTCGGGTTGTAGGGGTGGATCATTATTTTGTCCGCGCATGCACAAGCTTTGGCATTCATATGACGAAACACGACGCCGGTCCCGGAAGGTCCGGAACCGGCGCGGTGCGGGTCTGTTTTATCGCACGTCGACGAAGTCACCCGCGGTGGTGATCGCCGGCGTGGTCGAGGTGCCGGCGAAGCTGTAGCGGAAGTAGCCGTCGGTGGACGCCGTGACGGTGGTGCTCAGGTTGCCCGTCGAGTTCGTCTTGATGGTCTTCAGCGTGCTGTAGGTGTTGCTGCCCGCCTTGCGGAACTGCAGCTTGACCGGCTGGCTGGTGTAGCCGTGGTACTTGAAGTCCTCCCAGTTGGCGCGGGCCAGCTTGCCCGTGATCGTGATGGTCCGGCCCTTGCGCACCGGCTCGGGCGAGGCGTTGACCGTGAGGGTCGAGTTGCGCTGGACCTTGGCGGTCTTGTAAGCGTCGCGGATGATGTAGTCGCCGTCGTTGCCGACGGCAGCGACCCACACCTTCCAGGTGCCGGCCTGGAAGTTGCGGAAGATGTTCGTGCCCGGGTCGGCGACGAGCGTCACCTTGCAGGTCGCGGTGGTGGCGCTGGAGTGGGTGCAGCTGCCGACCTGCTCCTCGTCCAGGTTCGCAGGCTCGATCGCCCCGTCGACATTTTCGATGTCCTGACCGTGCCACAGGACAGGGAAGGCGTCGTAGATGCCCTCGGGGTCGGTGGCCGTCACGGAGACGGTGAAGGACTTCTTCGCGGTGGTGCCCACGACGATGTTCTTGCCGCCGTTGACGGTCACGCTCGTGACCCTGGTGTCACCCTCGGATTCGTCCAACGGAGCTGCGGCGACGGACGGCGTGGCCTTCGAGCTGGACGGGACCAACGAGGCCAGGTTCGGCTTGTGCCCGTCGGCCTGCGCGACCGGAATGGCGAAGGCAGACAGAGCCAGGGCGCCGGTGACGGCGGCGACGGTGGCACGAATGCGCATGTTCCCCCCACTGTGAGGGGCCCCGCCGGTCGTCGTTCGCACGACTCGTGATCACGTCGAGGCCCGGATGATCGCGGAGTCCGTTGACTCCGATGTGTCAGATACATGACGGGGGCGAGAGGTTGTACGGGACGTGAAGATTTTGTGGACTGGTCTTTACGGTGCACCTGACTGCACGGCGACAAAGGGAGGCAAGTGAACGACAGAGAACTGATCGAGCGGATCCAGGCCAGACCGGGGCTCTACGGCCTGAACGGCACCTACTACCCGACGGTCACCTTCCTCGGCGGATACGACCTCGGTCGTATCCGGCGTGCTGTTGCAGGGGTTCACCGAGTGGCTTGTCGCGCGCAAGGGCGAGCAGACCAGTCTCGGCCGGCGGGCCCTCGTTCTTGAGGAGGCCTTTCCTGACCCAGGCGTCCGGCGCTGGACTGGTCTGACCGAAGACAGCAACAGCCCGCTGTCGACCACCTGTTCACTCTCCTGCTCGACTTCCTGGCCGAGCGGGGCGCTGACTAGGCGACATACGGTGGCCGCCCCCGGACCCCTCCCGGGGGCGGCCATTCGGTTTCGGTCGGCCTCAGTCGAACCAGCGGTCCCGCGCCAACTCCCCCGTCCTGGACGGGTCCTCCAGCAGTGCCGCCACCTCGAAGCGGCGGGGCCACTGGCCGGCCGCCCAGGCGAGGCCCGCGGCCACGCCCTCCAGGGTGGCGGCGTGCAGGACGCCGTCGTTCGTGAGGCGCCAGTCGATCTCGACGCCGTCCACGACGAGTTCCTCGTGTTCGACGTACGAGGACGGGGTCCGCGGGCCCAGCAGGACCCGTACCGAATCCGGTACGTCGTGCTCGGTGCCCTCGGACGTGACCTCGCCGGTGACGGACTCGCTGAGCCGCCGTACCTGGAACAGCTCGGCCAACTCGGCGGCCCGGGAGGGGCGGACCGGCAGCAGGGCGACGCCGGATGTGAACGGCAGCAGGTCGGGTGAGTCGACGACCACCGCGTCGGCCGCGTCCACGACCTCCACGCGCCCGTCGACCACGGCCCGCAACTCCTCCGGCAGGGTCACCTGTTCGGGGTCCAGCTCGGCCAGCGCGCCGTAGAGGCCGTGCAGTTGGGCGGCGGTGACGGGACGCTCCGGGTCGGCGAGGCGTTCGAGGAGTTCGGCGGCGCCGCCGGGCTCGTCGAGCAGCGCGGCCACGGAGGTGCGCACGCCGAGCGCCCGGAGTACCTGCTCGTCGTCGAAACCGGTGGCGTCGGCCTCTTCGTAGAGACCGTGCAGGAGAGGGTCGCCTCCCGCGGCGAGGAGACCGGCGGGGCGGCGGCCGTCGAGGACCGGGTGACCGCGCAGCCACCATGCCGTGTACGGGCGTACGACCTCGTGCGTGCCGTCGGGGAGCAGGATGCGCACGGGCTGGGTGAGGGCGTCCCGCAGGGGCGGCTGGGCCAGCAGGGCCAGGGCCTCGGGCCAGCGGTCGTCGTCGACGAGGTCGAGGTCGCGCACGGCGACCAGTTCCGTCGCCACCGGCGGTACGGGTGTGTCCGGGAACCGGTCGAGGATGTCCTCGCACCACACGTCCACCGCGTCCAGGAGGCCCGCGTCGTCGGGCTCGGCGAAGTCGCCCTCCCGGGGCTCCAGTTCGTCCGGGTCGAGGACGACATCGGTGGCCCGTACCAGGGCGAAGTCGGCGAGCACACCGCAGGCGGCCAGCGGCTGTTCGCCCCACTTCTCGGCCAGCTCGGCGTCCACGGCGGCGAGTTCGTCCTCGCGGATGACCTGGGCGAAGGGGCTGCCGGGCAGGACGAGTTCACCGGCCGGGGACAGCTCCCCGTCCTCGTCGGGCAGGGCGAGGGCACCCAGCCAGGGCTCGTCCCCGGGTTCGAGGCCCGCGTCCCGGACCAGGGCGAGGACGGTGTCCGCCAGCTCCTCGGCGTCCGGGGCGTCCTCCTCCCAGCTCACCGCGCCGTCGTCGTCGAGGGAGGCGGCGACGGCCGCGCGCACCTGCGGGGTGGTGAGGACGGCACGCGGGGTCGCGGGCAGCGCGCCGAGCTTCTCCAGGAGCGGATGGGCGGCGTCCGGGTGGGCGACCTTGAGGCCGAGCCGGGCGAGGACCTCCGGGTCGAGCCGGGCCGCGTCCGGGGTGGGCAGCAGGACCTGCCGGGGCCCGATCGTGGTCCGCCCGTCGGCCAGGGGCACCGGCAGCCCGGAGAGCCGGTCCGGGTCGACCCCCGCGAGGCTCTCGTAGAGCCGGTGCCACCACTCCGGGGCCTTCTCCAGCCCGGCCAGCCGGTCGATCGCGTCGGTGAGCGGAACGCGGGCGACACCCAGCGTGCGCAGCTCCACCCGGCGTTCCAGACCGGCGGGCAGCAGGGTGGGAAGTACCTCGGCGAGGACCCGTACGGTGCCCGCGTTGGCGCCCTCGACGACCTCGGCGTCCCGGGGCCGCAACGACTCCGGCAGGTCGTCGTCCTCGTCCTTGCCCGGCTCCACGGCCGGCGGCAGGAACGAGGTGCGCGGCAGCCGCTCCAGGATCGCCTGGCGCAGCGTGCCGTCCAGCTCTCCCTTGCCCAGCGGACCGGGGACGAGGTCGATGATCCCGACGGTCACCGGCCGCCAGCCGGCGAGGAGCTCGGCGTACGCGTCCGCCGCCTGCCGCACCAGGAAGTCGGTCAGCGGGCCGGGCGCGGCGTGGCGCCGGGTGGTGTCCAGCGGGAAGGATCCGATGAGCAGCGCGGGCACGCCGAGGGGCTCGTCGCTGGGGGTCGGGGCGTGCACGACGGGGCTGGTGGTGGGCCGGACGGGGCTGCCGTCGGAGTCCACGGGCACGGCCCAGGTGACCGCCCAGTGGGGCCGCAGCCGCTCCTCGACGGGCCGGTCGGCGAGGAGGTCGGGGGTGAGTTCCCCGTGCGCGGCGGCGGTACGCCAGTACGTGATCCCGTCCCGCGAGTCGTCCACGACCGTGAACGCGCCGTCGGTACGGCGGGTGATGGTGCGGGGGTTGCCGTCGCCGACCTCGACAACGACCTCCTCCAGCCCCGGGAGGGCGAGGAGCAGGGCGTCGTCGACGGAGTTGAGCAGGCGTTCGGCGAGGTCGGCGGCCGCGGTGTCGCGCAGCGGGAGGATGACGACCGTGTCGTACGACTCGGGGGCGCTGCCCTCGGCGGCGAACGGCAGCCGCAGCAGCGGTACGTGTCCGTCGCGGCGGCGGATCTCGTCACCGAGGCCGGGGCTGTGCCGGGCGGTGTCGGCGGCGAGCGCGCGGGCCTCGGCGAGGGACCAGCGGACGCCACCGTGCCGCCCGATGACGGCGGGTTCGTCGGTGACGGCGAGGACGGCGGCGAAACCGACACCGAACCGGCCGACCGCGCCGACCGCGCCCTGGTCGGTGTTCCTCTTGGCCGAGGCGCGGAGGGTGGCGAGTGATTCGACGCCGGCCGCGTCGAGGGGGGCACCGGTATTGGCGGCGACGAGGACGCCGTCGCGCAGGGTCAGCCGGAGCCGTCCGGGCACCCCGGCCCTGGCGGCCGCGTCGGCGGCGTTCTGAGCGAGCTCGACCACGAGCCGGTCCCGGTACCCCCCGAGGACCAGATCCTCCTCGGCGTTGGCGTCCTCGCGGAAGCGCGCGGGGCTGGTGGCCCAGGCGTCCAGCACTCCTCGCCGCAGCCGTGCCGTCCCGAACGGATCGGCCCCCTCGGCCGCAGGCCGCACGAACTTGCTCACGTTCACTCTCCTCATCGGCGTGGGACGAAGGTACCGCCCACACGACCAGGACGCGCCGCCCGCCCGCCGTCACCGGCCCCGATGGAAGAGAGCCGTCCGTCAGCCCCGGGCCGCGTACGTCACGAAGTCCGCCCAAACGGTCCGGGTGAGCGCGAGCCGGGGCCCCTCGACGTGCTTGGAGTCGCGGACGTGGACGGTGGCGGGGGCGGCGGCGATCTCGACACAGGAGTCGCCTTCGCTACTGCTGCTGTAACTGCTCTTGAACCACGCCAGGTCCGAGGCGCCCCCGGCCGAGGACTTGCGGATCATGATTCCCCCAGCAGTTGCTCGATGAAGACCGTCGACTCACGCGGAGTGAGAGCCTGCGCCCGGATAATGCCGTAGCGCAGCTCCAGAATACGGAGATGCCTCGGCTCGGACACCGGTCGGCCATTGACCAACGCCGGCGAACGCCCCACGGCTGAGCCGTCCTCGAACTTCAGCACCTCGATGCCACCCGCCAGGCCCGCGTGCTCCTCACGGTCCATCGGCATCACCTGGAGCTCGACGTTCCTCAGCTGTGCCGCCTCCAGCAGGTGCTCCAGCTGACGCCGCAGGACCGCCTTGCCGCCGAGCGGGCGTCGAAGCGTCCACTCCTCCAGGACGAAGCTGATCTCAGGCGCCGGGTCCCGTTCGAAGACGGTCTTGCGGGCCACGCGCGCGGCGATGAACCGCTCCACCTCGTCCCCGGTGTACGCGGGGCGCCTCATCAGGAGTAGGGCGTGGGCGTACTCCGGCGTCTGGAGCAGCCCGTGGATGTTCAGCGGGTCGTACAGCTGGAGTTCGACCGCCTTGGCCTCCGACTGCGCGAGGTCCCGCACTTTCTTTGGATACCGGACCTTCTTCACGTCCTCCTTCATCGCGGCGAGCAGTCCACCCGCCCCCAGGACGTCGTCGGCCCTGTCCAGATACTCGGGGCGGGGGATCCGCTTCCCGCCCTCGATCTTGTAGACGAGGTCCTCGCCGTATCCGACCGCCTCCCCGAACTCGGCGGCCCGCATCCCCTTCGCCTCCCGCCGCAGCTTCAGTTGCCGCCCCACGGTCGCGACGACCGCCACGCCCCAGTCGTCCTCCGGGTCCACCTCCCAGCCAGGCTCGTCCGCCTCGCTCCGGAGCCGCCCCACGTCCGCCTGCACCGACATCCCGCCCACCCTTCATCACTCTGCGCATCGAAGCCGTCACTGTTCACGGTAGGTGCCCGGCGCCACGCTGTGTGACGAGACGGG
Source organism: Streptomyces griseus subsp. griseus (assembly GCF_000720255.1). GTDB lineage: Bacteria > Actinomycetota > Actinomycetes > Streptomycetales > Streptomycetaceae > Streptomyces > Streptomyces griseus_I. The sequence goes on from NZ_JOJE01000002.1 coordinate 227,136, forward strand.
CAAGTTCACCGCCGGAGCGCACGAACGCGGGCTTCGGTGCCGTCGGCTGTCTCCCCAAAGAAACACGGGAGAGAAAGAACCCGACCAAGCCCCACCCCTCCCGCCCGCCGCGCAAACTCACTCGCCCGAGTGAACATCGCCAACTCGGCTGGATATGGGCCTGGTTCGCTGCCCTACGCTCAGCGCGACACGCGACATCAGCAGCACAACCCCAGACATGAGACGGCCCCCGCCGGGACGGCAATCCCAGTGCGAGGGCCTGACCACCGAGGAAGAGACAGAGGCTTCCCGATGGATACGCAAAACCCTAGCGCGCCCGCATGCGCCGATTCCGGCAGTCCGGTCAAGCACCACCCGGACCGGCGGCACCCGCACTCCGGCGTCGTCCACGACAACACCCGCCACACCACCCGCTTCACGGTGGTCGGCAACCACCTCGCCCAGCACCCGGAGCTGTCACTCCTCGCGATCGGACTGGCCGTCCACATCCAGTCCCTGCCCGCCGGGGCTCGCGTCGACATCAAGACGCTCGCCGCCCGCTTCCCCGAGGGGCCGACCCGTATCGGCGCCGCCCTGCGGGAACTGGAGGCCCACGGCTACCTCCGGCGAACCCGCGAGCGCGTCCCCGGAGGCCGCATCGTCACCCGCACGGTCTCCTGCAACCAGCCGGGCCGCCGGGGCGAGCCGCCCGACAGCCCCAGGACGCCCGCCCGACGCCCGGCTCCGGACACCCGCGCTCCTCGCAAGAAGCTCCCACCGGTCCCACAGCCCTCCGCCCTCTCCCCCGCCCTCCTCCGGACAGCCGCCGACCTCCTCGCGGGCCTCCGCCGCCACGACCCCCGGCTCCTCCTCTCCGCCACCGACGCGGACCACCTGGCCCCCGGTGTCGCCGCCTGGCTGGAACGAGACCTCACCCCCACGGCCGTACGCGACGCCCTCACCGCGGCCCTTCCACAGGGCGACCGCCTACGACGGCCGGCCGCCCTCCTGGCCCACCGCCTCACGGCCCAACTACCGCCCCCACCCCCGTTCCGCGCCCCGGCCCCACCCGCGACCGTCCGCCACCCCCTCCACAACTGCGACGGCTGCGACCGCGCCTTCCGCGCCCCCGAGCCGGGGAGATGCGCCGACTGCCGACACGCCACGCACACCTGATTCGAGGCCCCACATGGTCAGCTCGTCCCACGAAGCGATGCACCGCATCTTCCAGCAGGACCCCGGGCTCTTCAGCCGCGTCTCAGACGTCCTCGGGCTCACCATTCCCGCGCCCGTCACGGTCACCGTCCTGCCCACCGACCTCACCGAGACGAGTCCCGTCGAACGCCGGGTGGACACGCTCCTGCGCCTTCAGACCGCCGAGCACGACGCGTTCCTCCTCGCCGTCGAGGCACAGGGCAAGAAGGACCCGGACAAACCGGCGAACTGGGCCTACTACACCTCGTACCTGTGGACGAAGTACCGGCTGCCCACCGCGCTCGTCGTCGTGTGCCAGGACCGGTCCACCGCCGAGTGGGCTCAGCGGCCGGTGACCAGCGGGCCTCCCCAGCTGCCCACTCTCACCCTGCGGCCCGTCGTCCTGGGGCCGCACAACATGCCGGTCATCACCGACCCGGCCGAGGCCCGCGCCGACCTCGCGCTCGCCACTCTCTCGGCCATCACCCACGCGGCAGACCCGGACATCGCTGCCATACTGAAGGCACTCTCCGCCGCCCTGCGGGACGCACCCCAGGATCTGTCGATCATCCTTGCCGAACTCACCGCGCAGGGCTTGGGCAAGCGCCCGGCCGCGCAACAGTGGAGGAACCTGATGGCCGCCGACCTCTCCTTCTTCAAGTCCCCCATCTCCGAGGAGATCCGCGACGAAGGCCGGACCGAGGGCCGCGCCCAGGGCCGCGCCCAGGGCCGCGCCCAGGGCCGCGCCGAGGACATCCTGCGGCTGCTGGAACGGCGGGGCGTGGACGTGCCCGGCGAGGCGCGTGAGCACATCACCACCTGCGACGACCTCGACACACTCGGCCGCTGGTTCGACCGCGCCATCACCGCCACCACCACGGAAGAGCTCTTCATCGACTAGCTCTTCCAGCCGCTGCCCCTACGAGTGCCCCAGCTCCGCCCCGTCCTCGTCCGCGACCGCCGGCACCGACCCCGAGTCCGTCGCCGGACGCAGCGGGAACGGGTCCACCCTCGTCTCGTCGATCACCGGCGGAGCCGGGCGCGGGGGCGTCGGCATGACCGCTGCCTCGGAGTGGCCGCCGCAGCCGTACGCGAGGGACACCACGCGCCCGTCGGCCGGGGAGAACTCGTTCGCGCAGACGCCGAAGGCCTGGCTGAGGGAGCCCCCGACGGTAACCAGGAACGCGCAGCTCGCGCAGGACGCCGGCGCCGCCTGGGCCATCGGCGTCTTCGCACCGAACGCCTCCTCCCAGCGGTCCGCCGCGATGTGCAGGCCGTACCGGGACAGCACCCGCGCCCGCCGCAGGCCGAGTTCCTCGGCGACCGCCGCGATCGACCCGCGGGACGGCGTCGTCGCGAGGTCCGCCGGCGGTCCCGCCGTCACCTCCGCGTCCTCCGCCTCCACCAGGTCCGCCATCTCGTGGGAGACGGCCGAGTTCGGCGCCGGCTCGTCCTCCCCGGTGTAGCCGGGTTCGAGGCGCAGATCCTCCGCGTCGGTGGGCAGCAGGTCGCCGGGGCCCATGTCGCCGGGGCGCAGCCGCTCGCTCCACGGCACCCACTCCGGCGCGAGCACGGCGTCGGGGCCGGGGAGCAGGACCACCTCGTCCAGAGTGACGATCTTGGCTCGGGAGGCGCGGGCCACCGTGGCCGCCCACCGCCAGCCGCGATACCCGAGTTCCTTGCACTCGAAGAAGTGCGTGACCACGCGATCGCCCTCGGACACCAGCCCCACATGCTCGCCGACGACGCCGGGCGCCGCGGCCTCCTCGGCTGCGGCGCGGGCGAGGTCGACGGCCTCGGCGCACAGGCGGTCGGGGGTGCGGCTTCGCGTTGTCGCTGCGCTCACAGGTATCGCTTCTCTCCTACGCCGTCTCTCGGTGCGCCGGCCTGAAGGCGGCGGGTGCGAACGGAGCGGACCGGGGGACCGCGTCGACGTCCGCGCCCGATCGCGCTCGGGCACGCCTGCTGTCATCCATTCTGCGGGATGTCCGGGAGGCGCGCGGCCGAGAACGATCGCCACGGCGCGCTACGCACGCTACCTGCTCGCCGCCGCTCGGCCTACACCGACGGGCTACTTCATCGCTCGCCGGAGACCCTCGTGCCGCTTCCCGCCGCATTTGTGCGCCGCGCTCCCGGAGGGAAACACTCCCGTACCTCCAGGACCAGACCCCCCAAACCTACGAAACCACACCCCCCATAGGCGCGCTGACCGCACTACGCGCGCCCATCTCGGGGCACTATGACGGAGTGGCAGCCGCGAAGACACCCCAGGGCGCCACCGGACTCGGTGGGGACAAGGGGTACAAGGGGAGCAGCCGGGGCAGCGCCTCGGGCCGGGTCGGTGGCACCGTCCGGGCGCTGGGGCGTGCCCTGCACTTCCCGCTGACCGGCACCGCCCGGGGGATCCGCAAGGCGACCCACGCGCACGGCGCCGGGGAGTCCGGTCTCGGCAAGCTGATCGAACTGCACGCGGTGAACGGCGCCGGCGACGTGATGATCACGGTCGCGCTCGCCTCCACCGTCTTCTTCTCCGTCCCCACCGACGAGGCTCGCGGCCGGGTCGCGCTCTACCTCGCGATCACCATGGCGCCGTTCACGGTCCTCGCACCGGTGATCGGCCCCCTCCTCGACCGGCTGCCGCACGGCCGCCGCGCCGCGATGGCGGGCGCCATGTTCGCCCGGGCGCTGCTCGCGCTGGTCCTGTCGGGTGCGGTGATCACCGGCGGCATCGAGCTGTATCCGGCCGCGCTCGGCGTGCTGGTCGCGTCGAAGGCGTACGGGGTGGTGAGAAGCGCGGTCGTGCCGCGGCTGCTGCCACCGCGCTTCTCCCTCGTGAAGGCCAACTCGCGGGTCACGCTGGGCGGGCTGCTGGCCACCGGGGTGGCCGCGCCGGTGGGCGCCGGGCTCCAGGCGATCGGCCCGCGCTGGCCGCTCTACGGCGCCTTCGTGATCTTCATCGCGGGTACGTTCCTGTCGTTCTCCCTGCCGCCGAAGGTCGACTCGGCCAAGGGCGAGGACACCGCCCTGCTCGCGGCGGACGAGCGGCACCTGCACGGCCCGCACCGGCAGCCCGTCAAGCGGCCGGGCCTGCGGACGGTCGGCATCGCCGTCACGCACGCCCTGGGCGCCAACGCGGGGCTGCGCTGTCTGTCGGGCTTCCTGATCTTCTTCCTCGCGTTCCTGCTGCGCGAGCATCCGCTGACCGGTCAGAGCGCGGCCGTGTCGCTGGGCATGGTGGCGGTCGCGGCGGGCGCGGGCAACGCGCTGGGTACGGCGGTGGGGGCCTGGGTGCGGGCCCGGAGACCGGAGATCATCATCGTGACGGTGGTCGCCGTGGTGCTGGGCGCGGCGACCATAGCGGCGGTCTTCTTCGGCGCGTTCCTGGTGGCGTGCCTGGCGGCGGTCGCCGGGTTCGCGCAGGCGCTGGCCAAGCTGTCCCTGGACGCGCTGATCCAGCGGGACGTGCCCGAGCCGGTGCGTACGTCGGCGTTCGCGCGCTCCGAGACGCTGCTTCAGGTGGCGTGGGTGCTGGGCGGCGCGATCGGCATCGTGATGCCGCTGAACGGCACGCTGGGCCTGGCGGTGGGTGCCGGCATCGTGGCCGTCGCGTGGCTTGCGACGGCGCGGGGGCTGCTGAGCTCGGCCCGGCACGGTGGGGCGTCGCCGACCCGCGTGGCGTAGGACTCGGCGATGACACACAGCGACGCCGTACCCCACGTGGGGAGGGGGCTGGACGTGCCCGATAACCTTCGGCCATGACCTCGATGCCCCGCAGCGGAGCTGCTGATGTACACGGCGTTGTACGACGCCGCCGCGCCGTCGCCGCCGCCGGCGCCGTTTCCGCCGGACTGCTCGTTCTGTCGGCCTGTGACAAGCCGACTCCGCTGTCCACGATCACGGTCGGCCGCTCCTCGGTGAGCGAAGAGGCCACCTGCGGTGGCCAGGGTGACGCCCTGACCGCGGCGGACCTGGCGAAGTGCCTCAAGGACTCCGACGTCAAGTCCATCTCCGTCGACCCGGACGAGACCGTGCGCATCGGTGTCGACCCGGACGTGGCGGAGAAGCGCTGGACGATCCTGATGAACGGTCAGCAGCTGACCGAGGACAGCGACAAGACGTACCGCGAGATCCCGGGCAGCGTCTTCTTCAACGCCCAGTACGGCGCCCAGGGCAACTCCACCCTGCTGTCCATCCGCGCCGGTGACGGCAAGAAGCAGAGCCAGAGCGTCACGGGGCTGTGGTCCTTCAAGCTCAAGAAGGAAGACTGATCGCTGCCGCTGGGCTTCGCGTGCTGGTGGCCACCGCCGTTCCCGTGGAGCGGGACGCGGTGGCCGGGGCGTTCGCGGGCCCCGGTCGTGAGGTGCGGCTGCCCGGCGTGACCCCGGTCCGCTTCGGCGAGGGGTACGACCTGCTCGCCGCCGGTGTCGGCCCCGCGCTCGCCGCCGCCGGCACGGCCACGGCCCTCACCGCGGCCGCCCTCGACGGCGCCCCTTACGGCCTGGTCGTGTCCGCCGGGATCGCCGGCGGTTTCCCGCCCGAGGCGCCGGCCGGCTCACTGGTCGTCGCCGACGCGATCACCGCCGCCGACCTGGGCGCGGAGACCGCCGAGGGCTTTGTTTCGGTCACGGATCTGGGCTTCGGCACCGTCACCCACCGTCCACCGGAATCACTCGTACGAGAGGCCGCGGCCGCCGTCGGAGCGCGTACCGGCACCGTGCTGACCGTCTCGACGGTGACCGGGACCGCCGAACGGGCCGCCGCGCTGCGCGCCCGTCACCCCGCCGCCCTCGCCGAGGCCATGGAGGGCTTCGGGGTCGCCGAGGCGGCCGCCGCGCACGGGGTGCCCGTCCTGGAGATCCGCGCGGTCTCCAATCCCGTCGGCCCGCGCGACCGGGCCGCCTGGCGCATCGGCGACGCGCTGGCGGCCCTGACCGAGGGCTTCGGGAAGCTCACGCCCGTACTGGAAGGTTGGAACCGGCATGACCAGTGAGCCCCTGCGGATCGCGTACTCGCCCTGCCCCAACGACACCTTCGTCTTCGACGCCCTCGCCCACGACCGGGTCCTGGGCGCGCCCGCCCTCGACGTGACCTTCGCGGACATCGACGTCACCAACGGCATGGCCGAGCGCGGCGAGTTCGACGTGCTGAAGGTGTCGTACGCGGTGCTGCCGTACGTCCTCGGCGACTACGCGCTGCTGCCCTGCGGGGGTGCGCTGGGCCGGGGGTGCGGGCCGTTGGTGCTGACGCGGGAGGAGGGCGTGGACCTCACCGGGCGTACGGTCGCCGTGCCGAGCGAGCGCTCGACGGCGTACCTGCTGTTCCGGCTGTGGGCCGCGGACACGGTCCCCGAAGGGGTCGGCGAGATCGTGGTGATGCCGTTCCACGAGATCATGCCCGCCGTACGGGACGGGAAGGTCGACGCCGGCCTCGTCATCCACGAGGCGCGCTTCACCTACCAGGACTACGGGCTGCACAAGCTCGCCGACATGGGCGAGCACTGGGAGAGCACGACCGGCCTGCCGATCCCGCTGGGCGCGATCATCGCGAAGCGGTCGCTGGGGGCCGACGCGCTGCGGCTGCTGGCGGACTCGATCCGGACGTCCGTCCGTGCGGCCTGGAACGACCCCGAGGTGTCCCGCCCGTACGTCATGGAGCACGCCCAGGAGATGGACCCGGCCGTCGCCGACCAGCACATCGGGCTGTACGTCAACGAGTTCACCGCCGACCTCGGCGAGGACGGCTACGCGGCGGTCCGGGGACTGCTGACACGCGCGGCGGCCGAGGGACTGCTGCCGCCCCTCGGCCCGAACGCGCTCGACTTTCCGTGACGGTCTATACGTCCAACTGGTCGGCGACCGCGCGCAACAGACCCGCGATCTTCTTGCCGGACGTCTTCTCGGGGTAACGGCCCTTCTCGAGCATCGGCGTGATGTTCTCGAGCAGGGTCGTCAAATCCTGAACGATGGAGGCGAGTTCGTCCGGCTTTTTACGCTGTGCGGCCGCGACCGAGGGCGTCGGGTCGAGGAGGACGACCGAAAGGGCCTGGTCGCCGCGCTGTCCGGCGACGACACCGAACTCCACCCGCTGGCCCGGCTTGAGCGCCTCGACTCCGGCGGGGAGGACCGAGGAATGGACGAAGACGTCACCGCCGTCGTCGCGGGAGAGAAAGCCGAAGCCCTTCTCACTGTTGAACCACTTGACCTTGCCGGTGGGCACGTCTGTCCTCGTCCTCGTACTCGTCGGAAAACTGCTGATTAACGCACTGGGGCGGGTCGTCGGGACCCGCCGGTACCAAGGCTAATGGTCTCCGGGCGGGTGACAAGACGTCGCCCGGTTGTTCCTTCGCGCAGGGAACTACCCTGGTCGAGTGCGTGACAAAACCCAAACGAATTCCGCCGCGCCCGGTGACCGATTGATCCGAGCCGGAGCCGTCGTGTTCTTCATCGGTGCGGTGGCCACTCTCGTCACGGTGGCCCCGCTCCTTCTCGGTACGTCGCCTTTTCCGACGTACATGTTCGGACTGAGCATGCTCATGGGCGTCGGGTTCCTGCTGGCCGGTGCCGGAGTGCTCCGGTCGATCGCGGCGGGGCGGCGTCAGGCGCGCGGCGCGTCCAGGTAGCCGGCGAGCCACTCGGGGAACGCGGTCAGGTCCGGGAGGACCACGTCGGCCCCGAACGCGCGCAGTTCCTCGACGCCGTACGGGCCGGTCGCCACGGTGACCGAGAGGGCACCGGCCGCGCGCGCACCGCGAACGTCGCCCTCGTGGTCGCCGACGTACACGCCGGCCCCGTGCTCGATCAGGGCCCGCGCCTTCTGCTCCGCCCACAGGTCGCCGACCAGCACGTCCGGCTCGATGCCGAGGTGCTTCAGGTGCAGCTTGGCGTTGGGCTCGTACTTCGCGGTGACGACGATCGCCCGTCCACCCACCTGCTGTACGGCGGCGATCGCCTCCCGCGCGCCCGGCAGCGCGGGCGTCGCGGTGATGGCGACGCCCGGATACATCGACCGGTAAAGATTCACGGTGGCCTCCACCTCCTCCGCCGGGAACCAGTTCGCCAGCTCCTGCGTGAGCGGCGGCCCCAGCCGCGTCACCGCGAGATCGGCATCGATGTACGTCCCCGTCCGCTCCGCCAGCGCGGTGTAGCAGGCGTGGATACCGGGCCGCGAGTCGATGAGCGTCATGTCGAGATCGAAGCCGACGGTGAGGGCGGGGGAGGGGGAGGGGTCAGGGGAGCTTGTGGAGGCCATATGGGCCATTGTGCAGAGGCGCTCCGCTGGGAGGTGTGCCGGGGACCACGGGGGCGGCCAGACGCCTACTTCTGCCGCTGGGACCGCCACACCAGGAACAGTGCCGATGCGACGGCCGCCCCCCGCACCACCCACGGCCAGGTCTGGGCGACCGCCTCGTTCAGGTGGCCCTCGGCGATGGGGGTGCCCCAGCGGCCGTTCGTGCGGCCCCAGAGCCAGACGAGCCCGGCCGTGACCGCGAGCCCCGGGAGGCCCATCACCGCCCACTTGGACTCCGCGGCGGTCAGTCGGCGGGAGGCGTACGCGATGAGCCAGCCGAGGATCAGCACGAACCAGTTCCCGAGCACCGCGCCGGCGACCAGACAGCAGGCGGCGAGCAGGAGCAGGGGGTTGCTCCAACTGCCGCGCCGGAAACGGGGAATCCGCCGCTTGACGACCGGCTCCTCGACCACCTCGACCTCGGCCACGGCCTCCTCCGTGACGGCCGCCTTCGCCTCCTCCGGCCGCTCCTTGGGCGGTGGCGGCTTGAGCAGGTCGGGGATCTCCACTCCGCCCACGAACCCCGGCACCTCGTCACCGAGCCCGAACGAACTGCCCCCGTCCGACTGCCACCAGTCGGGCCTGCTCACCCCGCTCCCCAGCTCCTGCGCGCTCGCGAGATGCGGCGGGGCGGGACCGTCGGACACCGGGCGACTCGGCGCCGCGGGACGCTGACGGGGCCGCGGTACGACCCGCCGGATCCCCTTCGGCCGCTCCTCCCGGGTCTCCCCGTCCCGCTGTACGGGCACGGCGGGCGCCGGCGCCCGCGGGACGCTCCGCGCTCCACCGGACGCGGCGGAGACGACGTCGTCCGGGCTGCCGAGCCGGTCGATGATGCGGCGCACGGCCGCCGGACTGTCCACGGGTGCCTTCGCACGACGCCGGTCGATCTCGTTGCGCAACTCCGAGACGAGCCGCATCCGCGCGGCCGACGGCAACTGTCGCTGCTGAGCCACGTCCCCGACGCGGCTCAGATACTCGAAGACGACCTGATCGCTCTCGATCCCCACGAAGCCCCTCCGGGGCGGGTGCGTTGGATTACCCCGTTGGGGACGAAGGTAGCGCAGGTCAGCATCGATCAGCCCGTACGTACCCGGCCCGACCGCCGGAGGCGACCCGCTACCGTGGGTCGGATGAGCAGTCCGGCTACACCGCCCCGCTCCCTCGCGGAAGCGCTCCGCCGCAGGGACGACGTCTCCCTGGCCGCCCTCCTGCGCGCCCGCCCCGACCTCATCACCCCCGTCCCCACCGACCTCACGCAGCTCGCCACCCGCGCCGGCACCCGGGCCTCCGTCGTCCGCGCCCTGGAACGCCTGGACCGCTTCGCCCTCCAGACCGCGGAGGCCCTGGCCGTCGCCGCGGACCCGGCGACGTACGACGAACTGCTGGGCCTGATGGCCGGTGACGACCGCGACCCGGCCGTCACCGCCGCGCTCCCCGCCGCCCTGGCGGCCCTGCGCGTGCAGGCCCTGGTCTGGGGCGCCGACGACCGCCTCCGGCTGGTCCGCACGGCCCGCGAACTGCTCGCCCCCTCCCCCCAGCACCCGTCCCCGACCGGCCTCGGCCCGACAGTGCAGGAGGCGACCGCGGGCATGTCGCCGGGCCGCATCCAGGACATCGTCACCGCCGCCGGGCTGCCCTCGACGCACGACGCCGTCTCCGCCGTGGCCTCCCTGACCGCCCTGTTCACCGACCGCGAGCACATGGCGGCGCTGCTCGCCGAGGCCCCGCAGGAGGCGCGGGACGTCCTGTCCCGGCTGGTCTGGGGCCCGCCGTACGGCCAGGTCACCTCCGACCCCGCCGCCCACCTGCGCTGGCTCCTGGACCGCGCCCTCCTCGTGCCCACGGCGCCGGGGACGGTCGTACTCCCCCGCGAAGTGGCCCTGCACCTGCGGACCGGCCGCGCGCACCGCGAGCCCGAGCCCGTGCCGCCGACGGTGGAGGCGACGGCGGCGCACCGGCCCCAGATCGTGGACGCGACGGCGGCCGGGCAGGCGTACGCGGCACTGGCGACCGTCGAGGAACTGCTGAAGGACTGGGACGAGGGCGGCCCCGCGGTGCTGCGGGCGGGCGGACTCAGCGTGCGCGACCTGAAGCGGACGGCAGTCGCCCTCGACCTGCCCGAGCCGGTCGCCGCGTTCTGGGTCGAGCTGGCGTACACGGCGGGACTGCTCGCGTCGGACGGGGAGGCCGACGAGCGGTACGCGGCGACACCGGCGTACGACGAGTGGCTGGAGCAGCCCGCGGCGCGGCGCTGGGCACGGCTGGCCGAGACGTGGCTGACCGCGACCCGCACCGCCGGGCTGGTCGGCGGCCGGGACGCCAAGGACCGGACGCTGTCGGCACTGGGCCCCGGTCTCGACCGCTCGGCCGCGCCCGAGGTCCGCCACCGCGTACTGACCCTGCTGGCGGCCCTCCCCGAGGGCGCGGCCCCCGCCGCCGAGTCCGTCCTGACCCGCCTCCGCTGGGAGCGCCCCCTGCGTGGCCCCCAGCAGGAGGACGACCTGCGCACCCGCCTGGCCCGCTGGACCCTCTCCGAGGCTGAACTCCTGGGCGTGACGGGCCGGGGCGCCCTGTCGACCCAAGGCCGGGCCCTGCTGGGCGCGTCCACGACGAGGGCACCGGAGCCGGGGACGGGCGCCGCGACTGCGCCCGGGGGCAGCCCGTCCGAGGCGGCCCCCGCCGGCCCAGGCGACAAACTCCCCGTCCACCACCACCCCACCCTCCGCCCGGAGCCCCTCTCCCCCGCCGAGCAGGCCGTCGCCTCCGCGGCCGCCGCCCGTCTCCTCGCCCCCCTCCTCCCCGAACCGCTCGACCACGTCCTGCTCCAGGCCGACCTGACCGCGGTGGCCCCGGGCCCGCTCAAGCGGCCGCTGGCCGACGTACTCGGCGTCCTCGCGGACGTCGAGTCGAAGGGCGGGGCGACGGTGTACCGCTTCACGCCCGCCTCGGTACGCCGGGCCCTGGACGCCGGCCGCAGCGCGTCCGACCTGCACGCCTTCCTCACGGCGCACTCCCGCACGCCGGTGCCGCAGCCGCTGACGTACCTGATCGACGACGTGGCGCGCAGGCACGGCCACCTCCGGGTGGGCGCGGCCTCGGCGTACGTGCGCTGCGACGACGACGCCGTACTGAACGAGATCCTCGCCGACAAGCGCGCCGCGGCCCTGCGCCTGCGCCGCCTCGCCCCCACGGTCCTGGCGGCCCAGGCCGACCCGGCGACGCTCCTGGAGGGCCTGCGCGCGATGGGTTTCGCGCCGGCCGCCGAGTCCGCGGAGGGCGATGTCCTCATCGCCCGCGCCCACGCCCACCGCACTCCGCCCCGCACGGCCCCCGAGCCGGTCCCGGAAGGCCCGCCGGTCCCCGACGTCACCCTGCTCACGGCCGCGATCCGCGCGATCCGGGCCGGCGACCTGGCCTCCACCACCCCCCTGAAACCGGCGGAGACCACCGCCCTGGCCCCCGGTGAACTCCCCCGCACCAGCTCCGCCGAGACCCTCGCCACCATGCAGGCCGCCGTCCTCACCGGCGCCTCCCTCTGGATCGGCTACGTCAACGCCGAGGGCACCGCCAGCCAGCGCGTCATCGCCCCCGTCCGCGTCGAGGGCGGCTTCGTCACGGCCTACGACCACACGGCCGACGAGGTCCGCACGTACCCACTGCACCGGATCACGGGGGTGGCGGAGCTCGCGGACGACTGATGGTGACCCGCCGGTGATCGTTCGGCGATAGGGCAGACTGGACGTTTGACCGTTGTGGAAAGGGTGTGCCGCGCGTGAATGGACCGTTGATCGTCCAGTCCGACAAAACTCTGCTCCTGGAAGTCGACCACGAGCGGGCGGACGACTGTCGTCGGGCCATCGCGCCGTTCGCGGAGCTGGAGCGGGCGCCGGAGCACATCCACACGTACCGGGTGACTCCGCTGGGGCTGTGGAACGCGCGGGCCGCCGGGCACGACGCCGAGCAGGTCGTGGACGCGCTGGTGGAGTACAGCCGGTATCCGGTGCCGCACGCGCTGCTCGTCGACATCGCCGAGACGATGGACCGGTACGGCCGGCTGACGCTGAGCAAGCACCCCGCGCACGGGCTGGTCCTCACGACCACCGACCGGCCGGTGCTGGAGGAGATCCTGCGGTCGAAGCGGGTCATGCCGCTGGTGGGGGAGCGGATCGATCCGGACACCGTGGCCGTGCACCCCTCCGAGCGGGGGCAGATCAAGCAGACGCTGCTGAAGCTGGGCTGGCCCGCCGAGGACCTCGCGGGATACGTCGACGGCGAGGCGCACCCGATCGAGCTCGCCGAGGACGGGTGGGCGCTCAGGCCGTACCAGAAGCAGGCCGTGGAGAACTTCTGGCACGGCGGCAGCGGGGTCGTCGTCCTGCCCTGTGGCGCCGGGAAGACGCTGGTCGGGGCCGGGTCCATGGCGCAGGCCAAGTCGACGACGCTGATCCTGGTGACGAACACCGTCTCCGCCCGGCAGTGGAAGCACGAGCTCGTGAGGCGGACCTCGCTGACCGAGGACGAGATCGGTGAGTACAGCGGGACGCGGAAGGAGATCCGGCCCGTCACCATCGCCACGTACCAGGTGCTGACCACCAAGCGGAAGGGGATCTATCCCCACCTGGAGCTGTTCGACTCCCGGGACTGGGGCCTCATCGTCTACGACGAGGTGCATCTGCTGCCGGCGCCCGTCTTCAAGTTCACCGCGGACCTGCAGGCGCGGCGGAGGCTGGGCCTGACGGCCACCCTCGTGCGGGAGGACGGGCGCGAGTCGGACGTGTTCTCGCTGATCGGGCCCAAGCGGTTCGACGCGCCGTGGAAGGAGATCGAGGCGCAGGGGTACATCGCGCCCGCCGACTGCGTGGAGGTACGGGTCAACCTGACCGACTCCGAGCGGCTCGCGTACGCCACCGCCGAGACGGAGGAGAAGTACCGCTTCTGTGCGACGACCGCGACGAAGCGGAAGGTGACGGAGGCGATCGTGCGGAAGTTCGCCGGTCAGCAGATCCTCGTCATCGGGCAGTACATCGATCAGCTGGACGAGCTGGGTGAGCATCTGAACGCGCCCGTGATCAAGGGCGAGACGTCCAACGCCCAGCGGGAGAAGCTGTTCGACGCCTTCCGGGAGGGCGAGATCAGCGTGCTGGTGGTGTCGAAGGTGGCGAACTTCTCGATCGACCTGCCGGAGGCGACGGTCGCCATCCAGGTGTCGGGGACGTTCGGGTCGCGGCAGGAGGAGGCCCAGCGGCTGGGACGGGTGCTGCGGCCCAAGGCCGACGGGCACAAGGCCCACTTCTACTCGGTCGTGGCACGGGACACCATCGACCAGGACTTCGCGGCGCACCGCCAGCGGTTCCTGGCGGAGCAGGGGTACGCGTACCGGATCGTGGACGCGGACGAGATGCTCGGCGAGAGCTGACCGCCCGATTGCGGTTACTTACGGCGGACGCCGGCTTCCTCGCCGTACTCGCCGAGGATGATCACGTCGAAGGCGGCGCCCGCGAACACCTTGATCGCGCGGAGGGCGTCGCCGAGGAGGTGGCGGGGTGCGTCGGTGAGGGGTGTCGCGCCGGACGGGCGACCGGGGGCTGGGGTGAAGGTCGCTGCACTCATGTCTCCATGGTGCGTCGGCGGGCATAAAGGGGGCATCGGTCCCAGGTCCTGATCTTCCGTACTACTTGGGTACCGTCCGGAGCCCAGGCTTCCCCTAGGGGTAGGGCTCCCCCTACTGGGGGAAAACCGTTCGCGGCCTCCTCCCCCGCTCCCCTACAATCTCCGCTCTTGCCCGCCTCCCTCACGGAGTGCCGCCGTCCGGACGGAAACCGGTCGGCACATCGCAGCAGCGACCCAGCCCGCAGCACCTTCGGAGGCACCCCCTTGTCCACGCCCGTCGACGACGACCCCCTCTCCCGCGAGCGCGCCCACCTCTCGGGCTCCCGTGCGGCGCTGCGCGCCATGCGTGAGGACGTCGAGTCCCTCGACATCAGCGACGTCACCGCGAACTGGGTCAACGCCGAGGTCCTGGCCCGCCAGATCGACGAGCGCGTCAAGGCGCTGGCCGACCTCAGCGACACCCCGCTCTTCTTCGGCCGCCTCGACTACCTGCACTCCCCCGGCGCGGAGCAGGCAGAGGGCGCGGAGGGCGAACGCTTCTACATCGGGCGTCGGCACGTGCACGACCACGACGGCGACCCGATGGTCATCGACTGGCGGGCACCGGTCTCGCAGCCGTTCTACCGGGCGTCGAAGAAGGACCCGATGGACATCGCGCTGCGCCGCCGCTTCGGGTACACCCGCGGCGACATCACGGCGTACGAGGACGAGCACCTCTCCGACCCGGCCGAGGCGGCGACCACCAGCAAGCTGCTCCAGCAGGAGATCGAGCGGCCGCGTGTGGGTCCGATGCGGGACATCGTGGCGACGATCCAGCCGGAGCAGGACGAGATCGTGCGCTCGGGGCTCTCCGGCAGCGTCTGCGTCCAGGGCGGCCCCGGCACCGGGAAGACCGCCGTCGGCCTGCACCGCGTGGCCTACCTCCTCTACGCCCACCGGGAGCGGCTCGCCCGCACCGGCACCCTGGTCATCGGGCCGAACCGGTCCTTCCTGCACTACATCGAGCAAGTGCTGCCCGCACTGGGCGAGTTGACCGTCAAGCAGGCCACGGTCGACGACCTGGTCGCACACGTCGAGGTCCGGGGCACGGACGACGCGGCGGCCGCGGTCGTGAAGGGCGACGCTCGGATGGCGGAGGTGCTGCGCAGGGCGGTCTACGCGCACGTGAGCATGCCCACCGAGCCGGTCGTCGTCGTGCGCGGTTCGCGCCGCTGGCGCGTTCCGGCGTACGAACTCGAGGACATCGTCCGTGAGTTGCTCAACCGGGACATCCGCTACGGCGCCGCCCGCGAGGCCCTTCCGCAGCGCATCGCGCACGCCGTCCTGGTACAGATGGAGCGGGCCGGGGAGGCGCCGGACGACCGGGTGCAGGACGCGGTCGCCCGCAACAGCGCGGTGAAGGCGGCCGTGAAGGCGCTCTGGCCGGCCGTCGACCCGGCGAAACTCGTCCTGCGGCTGCTCACGGACGCGGACTTCCTCGCCGAGCACGCGGAGGGGGTCCTCGGCGCGGACGAGCAGAAGACGATCCTGTGGGCGCTGCCTGGATCTGGTAAAAGGGCGGTGCGGTCGGTGAAGTCCGCCAAGTGGTCGGCGGCGGACGCGGTGTTGATCGACGAGGTGACGGACGTCGTCGAGCGCACGCACTCCCTGGGTCATGTCGTCCTCGACGAGGCGCAGGACCTCTCCCCCATGCAGTACCGGGCCGTCGGCCGCCGCTGCACCACCGGTTCCGCGACCGTCCTCGGCGACCTCGCGCAGGGGACCACCCCCTGGTCCACCCGGAGTTGGGACGAGGCCCTGACTCACCTGGGCAAGTCCGACGCCGTGATCGAGGAGCTGACGGCCGGTTTCCGGGTGCCGACGGACGTCATCACCTACGCCTCCCGACTGCTCCCGCACATCGCCCCGGGCCTGACCCCGGTCGCCTCGGTCCGTGAGAACCCGGGCTTCTTCGATCTGCGCTCGATCGAGGACACCGCGGAAGTCGTCGCCGCGTGCGAGGAGTTGCTGCGCAACGAGGGCTCGACCGGCCTGATCGCGGCCGACGCCCGCGTCCCGGCACTCGCCGAGGCGCTCACGGCGGCCGGCATCCCCTTCCTCGCCCCCGGGGAGGAGACCACCCAGGAGACCCGCCTGACCCTCGTGCCGGCCTCCCTGGCCAAGGGCCTGGAGTACGACTACGTGGTGCTGGACGAGCCTCGGGCGGTCGTGGACGGAGAGCCCGACGAACGCACGGGCCTGCGCCGCCTGTACGTGGCCCTGACCCGAGCGGTGTCGGGCCTGATCGTCACCCACACGGGGCCACTGCCGGAGCAGCTCGCCTGAGTCGGACGCGCTCTGGGCGTGCCAGGAGGAACGCTGCCGAGCTGCGGGTATACAGTCCAGAGGCTTGGTCAAACTCCGTTCGCATCGAGTGTGGACCGTGGGGTTGGCTGTGTTCGGGCTCGTAGGCCTGGGGACGGCTGTCGCCGCCTTGGTGCGGCCCCAGCCCGGTCGGCCATCGGCTTGGTGCCGGTGTTCCCCGTGGTTCCCCGCTCGATCTGGCGCGCTCGTGGTGCACGTCTGCTGCCGAGCTCCCACAAGGGCTCTGCTTGAATCAGCCCATGGCTTCCATCGGCGCACCGGACGAGACACGAGGGACGAAGGAGCTCGCGGTCTGGTGCGGCGGAGTGTCCGTGGCGTGCTGGTTTTGCTGCCCCTTCTGGACACTCGTCTGCTTCCTTGCGCTGCCCATGGCCGTCGTCGGCCTTGTGCGGGCCTACGTCGAGTACCGGGCGTCAGTGCGTGGCCGGGCGAGCAGGTCGCGAGCCGTGGTGGGTGGTGCGCTGTCCCTCCTGGGAGGAACAGCGGCGATCGCCTACGTGGTCTTTCTGGCCACCCACCCGGACCTTCCCGTCCAGGGGTAGTGGTCCCCGGGCACACGGGCCCCCGGTCGAAGCGACTCGGCTCCGGCTACCGAGACGCGTCCAGAACCCTCCGCCACTGCGCCACCGCCGCCGCCGAGACCGGTCCCGCCCAGCCGTCGGGGCGGGCCGCGCCGCCGATGTGGAAGGCGTCGACGCCGGCGGCGAGGAGGGGCGGGACATGGTCGAGGCGGAGGCCGCCGCCGACCAGGATGCGCTGTTCGTAGCCGGGCTCCCCCTGCCTCGCCGCCTCCGTCAGCAGCGTGGGGAGCCCGTCGTCGACGCCGGTGGCCGCGCCCGCGGTGAGGTAGGTGTCCAGGCCGGGGAGCCCGTCCAGTTGCTTGCGGAGGGCGTCCCGGTCGGCGGCCCGGTCGATCGCCCGGTGGAAGGTCCAGGGGCACCCGTCGAGCACGCCGACGACCCGCTCCACCGCGGCCAGGTCCACTCCGCCGTCCGCGTCGAGGAACCCGAGCACGAACTCCTCGGCCCCGGCATCGCGCAGTTCTCCGGCGACCCCGGCCAGCCGGTCGACGTCCCCCGCGGCGAACCCGTCCGCGAGTCGCAGCATCACGCGGGGCGCGATGTCCACGGCGGCGCGGACGCCGGCCACGGTCCGGGGTGACGGGGTGAGCCCGTCGGCCGCCATGTCGGTGACCAGTTCGAGGCGGTCCGCGCCCCCGGCCTGGGCGGCGACGGCGTCCTCGACGTCGAGGGCGATCACCTCCAGGACTGCACGCTTGCTCATGGGACCCCATTCGTCTCGGGCTCAGTTCAGGCACTACAGGTCTAGTCCAATTGCGCCCAGCCTACGCCCCCGGACCCGCCACCCCCGCCTCCTGCCTCTTCGACCGTCGCCCTCAGAAAAAACCCCGCGCCCGCGTACTCCCGAAAGCGACCGGCCCTCCACCACCCGCATCAGCGCGGCCGGACAGTGCGCCACCACATCCCGCACCGTCCAGCGCCACCACATCCCGCACCGTCCAGCCGGGACACGCGGCGAGCGGCAGGGCGAAGTCCGCGTCGGGCCGGGCCCGCAGCAGCGGCACCAAGACGTCCCGCTCGATCACCAGCAGCCTTCCGAGCAGTTCGGGGTCACGCACGTCGTGCGCATCCGTCGTCGTCACGGGCCCCACGCCAGGACGCGCCGGGAGGTCAGACGGGAGAATGGGGGCATGGCCGATCTCGACGTCCTGCGCACCCGTTTCACCCGGGCCCTGGAAGGAGCCCGCGGGCCGGCCGCCGGTCCCGACCCCCTCCCCTACGCCGACAACCTGCTCACCCGCTGGCAGGAGCCACAGCGCCGCTACCACACGCTCGCGCACCTCACCGCGGTCCTCGACCACGTCGACGTACTGGAGAAGCACGCCGACGACCCGGACGTCGTACGGCTGGCCGCCTGGTTCCACGACGCCGTCTACCTCCCGGACCGCTCCGAGAACGAGGAGCGCTCCGCCCGCCTCGCCGAACGCGCCCTGCCCGAGGCCGGGCTGCCCGACACCGAGACCGCCGAGGTGGCCCGTCTGGTCCGCCTCACCGTCACCCACGCCCCGGCCGACGACGACCGCGACGGGCAGGTGCTGTGCGACGCCGACCTCGCGATCCTCGCGGCGCCGCCGTCCGCGTACGCCGCCTACACGACCGCCGTCCGCGAGGAGTACCACTTCGTCCCGAACGACGCCTTCCGCGCCGGCCGCTCGGACATCCTGCGCCAACTCCTCGCCCTGCCCCGGCTGTTCAGGACGCCGTACGGCGAGGAGAAGTGGGAGGCGACAGCGCGCCACAACCTGCGCGGCGAGCTGGAAATGCTGTCGACCTGAGGGCGTGGCGGTGCTTACGCTCGGGCCCATGCGAGACATGGGTGCCGAACGCTTGGAAGAAGCCGTGGCGAGCTGCGTGGCGCTGCTGCGGACGGCGGAGGACCGGGACTGGGAGGGCACCGGAGCGGGTCGGCTGGAGTGGAGTTGCCGGCGGACGGCGCTGCACATGGCCGAGGCCCTCATGCGCTACTCCGGTCAGCTGGCGGCACGCGCGCGGGAGCGGTACGTCCCCTTCGCGCTGCCCCTCGACGACGCGGCCAACGGAGAGCTGCTGCGAGCGGTCGAGACCACGCAGCGCCTGCTCTGCGCCGTCATCCGCACCACTCCGGACGACGTACGCGCCTTCCACCCCTACCCCTTCGGCAGCGCCAACCGCGACGGCTTCGCCGCGATGGGGGTCGCCGAGGTCCTGCTGCACACCCACGACATCGCCGAGGGCCTCGGCCTGACCTACGAACCGTCCGCCGAACTCCCGGAGTTCGTCCTCACCCGGATCTTCCCGCACGTCCGGCCCGACACCGACCACTGGCGCACGCTGCTGTGGGCCACCGGCCGCGGCGACCTGCCCGACCGCGCCCCGGTCACCGACTGGCACGGGAACCACAACCTCGTCATCCCCACCGAACGCCTCACCCTCCAGGGCGTGACCCCCGCGGCCGCCGCCGACCTCGGCGCGGGCGGCGACGGCGGCTTCGACTGGGTCGACAGCGGGCCGTTCCAGGGCACCCGCGAGGCCGCCGGGATGCTGCTGAAGGCGTACGAGGCGGGCGTGCACCGCCCGGAGTGGGGTGTGTTCGTCCTGGTCCGGCGGGAGGACGGCCGCGCGGTCGGCTGCATGGGCTTCCACGGCACCCCCGAGGAGGGCCGCGCCGAGGTCGGCTACGACCTCTCCGAGGACGCCCGCGGCCACGGCTACGCCACCGAGGCCCTGCGCGCCCTCTCCGACCGGGCACTGGCACGCGACGAGGTGACGGCGCTCATCGCGGTGATCGACCACGACAACACACCCTCACGGGCAGTGGTCTCCCGCGCCGGCTTCGTCGAGGCCGGCGAGCCGGGGGACAACGAGGACGAGGTCGTCTACGAACGGCGCGGCTGACCGGGCCGGAGCCTGCTACGAACTGCGCGGCCGACCGGGCCGATCGCCGCGCCGCCTCCTGCGCAGCCCCGCTCCCAGCAGCAGCCGCACCACCTCGCGGCTGCTCACCTCCACCGCCCCCGCACGCACGGCGTCCGCGTAGTGGTGGGCCGGGATGTCGTAGTGGTCGCGCTCGAAGGCCCGCCGGGGCACACCCATCTCCGCGGCGAACAGGTGCAGTTCGTCGTACGAGACATCGCTGACGAGGTGGGACCACAACCGTCCGTGGCCCGGCCAGGTCGGCGGATCGATGTAGACGGTCACGAGGACGGCGCCCCGCCCGTCGCCGACCCCAGGCCACCGACCGCGGCGACCTTCACGCCCGCCTTGTGACACACCCAGTGCGGATCGGGCCCGAGTTCCGGTTCGACGTCCAGGGCGTGCGGATCGCCGGAGCCGCAGACGGGGCACAGCGGCCAGCGGCCGTACTTCTCGAGGAGCGCGTCCTGCACGTCCTGGGCGACCAGCCCGGCGACGTACGCCACACCGTCCGGCCACTGCTCGACCCACCAGCGCCGCTGCACGACCGAGTCCTCGACCATGGACACGACGTCCGCCGCGGCCACCTCACCCGCGGCGAGATCGGAGAGCACCAGGGCGCGTGCCGCGTGCAACGCCTGCTCCAGGGGGCTGATGGGATCCATGCACCCATTGTGCGCACTCTTGACCAGAACACGGGTCCGAAAATATCTTTCAGATGTGAG
This sequence comes from Streptomyces griseus subsp. griseus, assembly GCF_000720255.1. GTDB lineage: Bacteria > Actinomycetota > Actinomycetes > Streptomycetales > Streptomycetaceae > Streptomyces > Streptomyces griseus_I. The sequence continues at coordinate 247,771 of NZ_JOJE01000002.1, forward strand.
CCGTGACATGAAGGAAATTTTCGGAACCGGTCAACCGGGAGGCGCGCCGCCCGCCCCCGCCGTCCTCGCGGCCAAGGTGCGCACCCTCGCCCCCTCCATGACCCGCTCCATGCAGCGCGTCGCCGAGGCCGTCGCGAAGGACCCGGCCGGCTGCGCCGCCCTCACGGTCACCGGCCTCGCCGAACGCACCGGCACCAGCGAGGCCACCGTCGTCCGCACCGCCCGCCTCCTCGGCTACCCCGGCTACCGCGACCTCCGCCTCGCCCTCGCCGGCCTCGCCGCCCAGCAGCAGTCCGGCCGCGCCCCCGCCCTCACCACGGACATCTCGGTCGACGACCCCCTCGCCGAAGTCGTCGCGAAGTTGGCCCACGACGAACAGCAGACCCTCGCCGACACCGCGGCCGGACTCGACACCACGCAGCTCGGCGCGGCGGTCACCGCGGCGGCGGGCGCGCGCCGCATCGACGTGTACGGCATCGGGGCGTCCGGGCTCGTCGCCCAGGACCTCGCCCAAAAGCTGCTGCGGATAGGGCTCATAGCCCACGCGCACACCGATCCGCATCTCGCCGTCACCAACGCGGTGCAGCTGCGGTCGGGTGACGTGGCGATAGCGATCACCCACTCCGGTTCGACCGGCGACGTGATCGAGCCACTCCGGGTCGCCTTCGAACACGGCGCGACGACCGTCGCGATCACCGGACGCCCGAACGGCCCCGTCACCCAGTACGCCGACCACATCCTCACCACCTCCACGGCCCGGGAGAGCGAGCTGCGTCCCGCGGCGATGTCGTCGCGGACCAGTCAGCTGTTGGTCGTGGACTGCCTGTTCGTGGGGGTGGCACAACGAACGTACGAGACCGCGGGCCCGGCGCTGGCAGCGTCCTACGAGGCGCTGGCCCACCGGCACAGGCAGCGGCGGTAAGTCCTCCGAGAAAGGCCCGGGCCATGACCTCCCCGTTCCCCTCCTCCGGCCATTCCCGTGACCTCCGCGCCGAGTTGGCCTCGCTCACCACCGAGGCCTTCCGCCCGGAGCTCGCGGACATCGACCAGCTCCCGACGCTCGACATCGCCCGTCTCATGAACGCCGAGGACACCGGCGTGCCCGCCGCCGTCGCCGAGCGGCTGCCGGACATCGCCGCGGCGATCGACGCCGTGGCGGAACGGATGGCGCGGGGCGGCCGGCTGGTCTACGCCGGTGCCGGGACGGCGGGGCGGCTGGGGGTCCTGGACGCGTCGGAGTGCCCCCCGACCTTCAACACGCTGCCCGGCCAGGTCGTCGGCCTCATCGCGGGCGGCCCCGACGCCATGGTCACGTCCGTGGAGGGCGCTGAGGACGCGAGGGAGTTGGCGGAGGCGGACCTCGACGCGCTCGCGCTGAGCGCCGACGACACGGTGATCGGCGTCTCCGCCTCCGGCCGCACCCCGTACGCCATCGGCGCCGTGGAGCACGCCCGGGCCCGGGGCGCCCTGACCATCGGGCTGTCCTGCAACGCGGACAGCGCGCTCGCCGCGGCCGCCGAGCACGGCATCGAGGTCGTCGTCGGCCCCGAACTGCTCACCGGCTCCACCCGGCTGAAGGCGGGCACGGCACAGAAGCTGGTGCTCAACATGGTCTCGACGATCACGATGATCCGCCTGGGCAAGACGTACGGGAATCTGATGGTCGACGTACGCGCCTCCAACGACAAGCTGCGCGCCCGCTCCCGCCGTATCGTCGCCCTCGCGACGGGTGCCGCGGACGAGGAGGTCGAGGCGGCGCTGGCGGCCACGGACGGCGAGGTGAAGAACGCGATCCTGACGCTGCTGGCCGACGTGGACGGCCCGACGGCTGCCCGCCTGCTGCAGGAGTCCGGCGGCCGGCTGCGCGCGGCCCTGGCGACGGCGACGTACCAGCCGCCACGCGACTAGCCGCTACGACGCCGCAGCCCGCCGTAGAAGGTGACGGCGCCGACGACGAGGGTCAGACCGGCGCCGCAGGCGAGGGTGATCTCAGTGGTGTTCTCCTGCTCCGGCCCGTCCGGGAGCCGGGGGTCGAGCAACCCGAGCGGATCCTCACGAATCTCCACCCGGTCCCCGACCTTGGCCTGCCCGAAGCAGTTCTCCTGCTGGGACACCTCGTACGTCGCCCTCCCGCCCCCGACCTCACGCACCGTGCAGTACATGTCGGGCCCCCGCCGCTGATCCCGATCCACGACGCCGGTGACGACGGCGGCGACGGGCCGGCCGACTGTCTGCATATACCCCTCCTGAACAGCGGGCCCCGCGAACAACGTCAGCCCGAACCCCGCGAAACAGACGACCGCGGCGGCCCCGCCCCGATGCCAGCGTCCCCCGACCACCCATGCGGCACCGGCCACGACCGCCAGCATGAGCACGACCCCGACCCAGGTGACCCACTGTCCGACGGCTGCGGCAAGGACGAGGGCGACGGGGAGAAGGAGCGCCCAGAACAGGGAGTTGAGCGCTTTGCTCCCCTCACCCGCCACCACTTCGTCCTCCAAGACCCCCACCCCGTGACCATCCATGTCCCCGCACCGCCATTCGTCGCGCCCACGCCTGCGTCCACTCGGACGGTACGTCACCCCGGGGACCGGGACAGCCACCACCAGCAGTCCCCGGCCTACCCTTGGGGGGCCAGCGTCGAGCGCCCGCCCCGTGGGCGTCGGCTCGACACCGAGAATCTCAAGGACTGCGCCGACTGACATGAACCACGCCCAGCTCACCGCCCTCGGCCGTGCCCTGCGTCTGCTGGGGGAACACGGGGAGGCCCTGACCGGCGACACGCCGGACGCCAAGCTGCACGAGGTCAAGGCGGATCTGCGGCGGGCGCTGGATCTGCTGGACGAGAGCGTTGCCGGTGCCGCGCCCAGTACGAGGTGCGCCGAGCACCCCAACGGGCCCGTCGACGAGGCCGCCCCCGACCTGTGCCTGCTGTGCGAGACGCGGCGCCGGGCCGCCCGGCGGTCGGAGTTCAACGGGGCGTACGGGCCGCAGTCCCGGCCCGCCGAGGCGCCCACCCCCTCGCCGTCCCGTTATGGCACCAGCGCCGACCGCCCCCGGCCCCAGCAGCGCTGGCTGCCGGAGCTGTGGAACGGGCGGGAGTGGCAGCTGTGCGGTACGCCACGCCGGGACCGGCGCGAGGCCGAGCTGTACATCGCCGCCCAGCGACGCGGGTCGCGGCCCGCGATGGCGTACCGGCTCGTGCACGAGTTCACCGACTACGAGGTGCTGCGGGTGTGGGGTACGCCCGTGCAGGTGGACATCGAGCCGATGGGGAACCTCTGAGTCCGGCTACGCCTTCACCGCCCGCGTCCCCGGCTCCGCCGGCTCCCCCGCCACGGGCGTCCCCGGCCCTCCGGCCGTCCGCTGGCGCGGGATGAACGACGCCACCGCGAAGGCCAGCAGGGCCGCGCCCGCGCCGATCGCGAGGACGGTGCGGAAGCCGTCCTTCGAGGGGAGGGCGAAGCCGCCGAACTCCGTGGTCATCTGAGCGAGGATCACACCGGCGATGGCGCTGGCGGACGACGTGCCGATGGACCGCATGAGGGTGTTGAGGCTGTTCGCTGCGGCCGTCTCCGACGCCGGTACCGCGCCCATGATCAGCGCGGGCATCGAGCCGTACGTGAAGCCGATACCGGCGCCGATGACGCAGGACACCAGGACGAAGTGCCAGACCTCCGACATGAGCGCGATGTTGATGAGGTACCCGGCGGCGACGATCACCGCGCCGATCATCAGCGTCACCTTGGGGCCCTTGGCCTTGGAGACGGCGGCGGAGACGGGGGCGGTGGCCATCATGACCAGGCCGGACGGGGCCATGACCAGACCGGCGGCCAGCATGGACCTGCCGAGACCGTAGCCGGTCGCGGCGGGCAGCTGGAGCAGCTGGGGAAGCACCAGGGACATCGCGAACATCGCGAAGCCCACGGCGATCGAGGCGAGGTTGGTGACGAGGACCTGGCGCCGGGCGGTGGTGCGCAGGTCCACCAGCGGGGCCTGGACCCGCAGTTCCCACCAGCCCCACACCAGGAGCACGACGACGGCGGCGGCGAACAGGCCGAGCGTGGTGCCGCCGGTCCATCCCCAGTCGGCGCCCTTGGAGATCGCGAGCAGCAGGCAGACCAGGCCGGTCGCCATGCCGACGGCACCCACCAGGTCGAAGCGGCCGCCGGTGCGGACCTGGGACTCGGGTACGAAGAGGCCGACGAGCACGGCGGCGACGACACCGAGGCAGGCCGAGGTCCAGAAGAGGACGTGCCAGTCGAAGTTCTCCGCGATGAGCGCGGCGGCGGGGAGGCCGAGGGCGCCGCCGACGCCGAGGCTGGCGCTCATCAGGGCGGTGGCCGAGCCGAGCCGTTCGGCGGGCAGTTCGTCGCGCATGATGCTGATGCCGAGCGGGATGACGCCGGAGGCCAGGCCCTGGAGGACACGGCCGATGATCATCGGGGTCAGGGTGTCGCTGAGGGCGGCCGTGACCGAGCCGGCGACCAGCAGGGCGATGCTGACCAGCAGCATGCGGCGCTTGCCGTACATGTCACCGAGGCGGCCCATGACGGGAGTGGCGACGGCGGCCGCCAGCAGGGTGGCCGTGACCGCCCACGCGGTGTCCGACGCGGAGGCGCCCAGCAGCTTCGGCAGCTCGGGGACGATCGGGATGACCAGCGTCTGCATCAGCGAGACGACGATTCCGGCGAAGGCGAGGACCGCCACCACCGTGTTCGGCCGGGGCGGGGCGGATGTTCCCCCGGCCTCGGTGGGGCGGGCAGGAGCGTCGGGCATGGAGGGCCTCCGTCGGGGATGGTCCGTGTACTTGACCGAGGCAACCTTAAGTCACTTGCTTGACTTAACCAAGTGATCAAGGCCTCCAGAAACGCCGAAGGCCGGGGTGCCACGGCACCCCGGCCCCTACAGGATCGGCTCGGCTCAGCTCAGCGTCTTCAGCGCCGACGCCTCGTACGCCGTCAGCTCGTCCAGACGGCCGTCGAGGACCTTCGCCGCCCACTGCGGGTCCTGGAGCAGGGCGCGGCCCACGGCCACCAGGTCGAACTCGTCGCGCTCCAGGCGGTCCAGGAGGTTGTCGAGGCTGCCCGGCGTGGCGCCCTCGCCCGCGAAGGAGTGCAGGAAGTCGCCGCCGTCGAGGCCGACGGAGCCGACGGTGATGGCCTGCTTGCCGGTGAGCTTCTTGGTCCAGCCCGCGAGGTTGAGGTCGGAGTCGTCGAACTCGGGGACCCAGTAGCGGCGGGTGGAGGCGTGGAAGGCGTCGACGCCGGCCGCGGCGAGCGGGGTCAGGATGGCCTCCAGCTCCTCCGGGGTCTCGGCGAGCCGGGCGTCGTAGGCGTCCTGCTTCCACTGGGAGTAGCGGAAGATGACGGGGAACTCCGGCGAGACCGTCTCGCGCACGGCGGCGACGATCTCGGCGGCGAACTTGCTACGGGCGACGGGGTCGCCGCCGTAGGCGTCGGTGCGGCGGTTGGTGCCGGACCAGAGGAACTGGTCGATGAGGTAGCCGTGGGCGCCGTGCAGCTCGACGCCGTCGAAGCCGATGCGCTCGGCGGCCGCGGCGGCCTCGGCGAACGCGCCGATGACGTCGTCGAGGTCGCGCTGGGTCATCGCCTTGCCGGTGCCCTCGGTGCCGTCGGTGCGCACGCCGGAGGGGCCGACGGCAGGGGCGTCGGCGACGGGCGGCGAGCCCTGCTTGCGGACCATGCCGATGTGCCACAGCTGGGGCACGATCGCGCCGCCGGCCGCGTGCACGTCCTCGGCCACCTTGGCCCAGCCCGCGAGCTGCTCCTCGCCGTGGAAGCGGGGGACGCTGTCGCTCTCACCGGCGGAGTCGTGGCCGACGTAGGTGCCCTCGGTGACGATCAGACCGACGCCCGCGGCGGCCCGGCGGGCGTAGTAGGAGCGCACGTCCTCGCCGGGGATGCCGCCAGGGGAGAACATCCGGGTCATCGGCGCCATGGCGATGCGGTTGCGGAGGGTCAGCCCGTTGACGGAGACCGGCCGGGAGAGGATCTCGGCGGCACGGGAGGCGGGGTTCTGGGGGATGGTCACGCGGGGTTCCTCCTGGGGACCAACTGGTATGTGCACATGCAATAAAGTGATCTTCCACGTCAACCACTCCGCCCGCCGTGTCCATCCCGGCGGGCGCCGGAAACCCCTGTGATCCCGAACACGCCCGAGGGCGGCACCCCCTGTCTCCAGGGAGTGCCGCCCTCGGCACGGAAAGGACGGTTCCGATCCTCGGGGAGGATCAGAAGTCCATGTCACCGCCCGGCATGCCGCCGCCGGCCGGGGCAGCGCCCGCCTTCTCCGGCTTGTCGGCGATGACGGCCTCGGTGGTGAGGAAGAGCGCGGCGATGGAGGCGGCGTTCTGCAGCGCGGAACGGGTCACCTTCGCCGGGTCGATGATGCCCTCGGCGATCATGTCGACGTACTCACCGGTCGCGGCGTTCAGGCCGTGGCCGACCTGGAGGTTGCGGACCTTCTCCACGACGACGCCGCCCTCGAGACCACCGTTGACGGCGATCTGCTTCAGCGGGGCCTCCAGCGCGAGCTTCACGGCGTTGGCGCCGGTCGCCTCGTCACCCTCGAGGTCCAGCTTCTCGAAGACGGAGGACGCCTGGATGAGCGCCACGCCACCACCGGCGACGATGCCCTCCTCGACGGCGGCCTTCGCGTTGCGGACGGCGTCCTCGATGCGGTGCTTGCGCTCCTTGAGCTCCACCTCGGTGGCGGCTCCGGCCTTGATGACCGCGACACCGCCGGCGAGCTTCGCCAGGCGCTCCTGCAGCTTCTCGCGGTCGTAGTCCGAGTCGCTGTTCTCGATCTCGGCGCGGATCTGGTTCACACGGCCCTGCACCTGGTCCGAGGAGCCGGCACCGTCGACGATCGTGGTCTCGTCCTTGGTGATGACGACCTTGCGGGCCTTGCCGAGGAGGTCCAGGGAGGTGTTCTCGAGCTTGAGACCGACCTCCTCGGAGATGACCTCGCCGCCGGTGAGGATGGCGATGTCGTTCAGCATGGCCTTGCGGCGGTCGCCGAAGCCCGGGGCCTTGACGGCGACGGACTTGAAGGTGCCGCGGATCTTGTTGACGACCAGGGTCGACAGGGCCTCGCCCTCGACGTCCTCGGCGATGATCAGCAGCGGCTTGCCCGACTGCATGACCTTCTCCAGGAGCGGGAGCAGGTCCTTGACGTTGGCGATCTTGGAGTTCGCGATCAGGATGTACGGGTCGTCGAGGACGGCCTCCATACGCTCCATGTCGGTCGCGAAGTACGCCGAGATGTAGCCCTTGTCGAAGCGCATGCCCTCGGTGAGCTCGAGCTCCAGACCGAAGGTCTGCGACTCCTCGACGGTGATGACGCCTTCCTTGCCGACCTTGTCCATGGCCTCGGCGATGAGCTCGCCGATCTGGGTGTCGGCGGCGGAGATGGAGGCCGTGGAGGCGATCTGCTCCTTGGTCTCGACATCCTTCGCCTGCTCGAGCAGGGCACCGGAGACGGCCTCGACGGCCTTCTCGATACCGCGCTTCAGAGCCATCGGGTTGGCGCCGGCGGCGACGTTGCGCAGGCCCTCGCGGACCAGCGCCTGGGCGAGAACGGTCGCGGTGGTCGTACCGTCACCGGCGACGTCGTCCGTCTTCTTGGCGACTTCCTTGACCAGCTCGGCGCCGATCTTCTCGTACGGGTCCTCGAGCTCGATCTCCTTGGCGATGGAGACACCATCGTTGGTGATCGTGGGGGCGCCCCACTTCTTCTCGAGGACGACGTTGCGGCCCTTGGGGCCGAGCGTCACCTTGACGGCGTCCGCGAGCTGGTTCATGCCGCGCTCGAGGCCGCGCCGCGCCTCCTCGTCGAACGCGATGATCTTGGCCATGTGAAGTGGTCCCTCCAGGACTGGGGGTGATTCCTTCGGACCGCGCCCGCGCCCGCGACGGACGGCTCGCCTGCCTCGTGGTTCCTTGCCCCACCCGGCTTGCGGGCCTCACCGACCCGGTCCTTCGTTGTCACTCTCACCTTCAGAGTGCTAACGCAATGATTAGCACTCGCCCCTGCCGAGTGCAAGCGCCTCCCCCGGATCCGCAGGTGAACGCCGGATGCCACGACTGCCGACGGAGCGTCCGGGCAGACCGAAGGGCTCGCACCCCGGGAGGTACGAGCCCTTCAAAGATGTTCAGAAGAACGACGCTGCGTCGGCGCGTGCTTCAGCCGGTCGCGAGTCGGACCATGTCCGCCTGCGGCCCCTTCTGGCCCTGCGAGATCTCGAAATCGACCCGCTGACCCTCTTCCAGGGTGCGGTATCCGTCCATCTGGATCGCACTGTAGTGGACGAATACATCCGCACCACCGTCGACCGCGATGAAGCCGTACCCCTTCTCCGCGTTGAACCACTTGACGGTGCCCTGAGCCATGCCTAACTCCCCTATTACTGGCCCTTGCACAGATCCACACTTCGCGGATCCGGGTCAGACCTCACCCCCCGCTTTGGTTGGGGGCGTGCGCCGGAACGCGTCGACCGCGGCCGAATGTATCTGTCCAACTGCCGTCTGCAACAGGTCAATCGGACGAGAAATCCGGGCATGGCCGGTCGGGAATTTACCGAGAATTCAGCAGAACTCAGGGCAAGTCGGGCTCCACAAAAGGAGCAAATGGCGCAAAAGAACCACACACTTTGGCTACTTCTCATCGCATGTGGAGCCGTAAAAGAAAGGCGCTCGGTACGCGAAAAACAGCGCCTTCCCCAACTGTACCGCGCTCAACCACACAGAATTGCCCCCTCCGCTTCTCTCACGGAGGGGGCAATTCGATGAACTCACGGTAACTGCCGTTACCGATGGTAATGATCAGCCTCCGGCGACCGCCGGAATGATGGAGACTCCGGCACCGTCCGGGGTGGCCGTCTCCAGCCCCTGCTCGAAGCGGACGTCGTCGTCGTTGACGTACACGTTGACGAAGCGGCGCAGCTTGCCCTGGTCGTCGAGAACGCGGGCCGCGATGCCCGTGTGGTTCTTCTCCAGGTCGGCGATGACTTCGCCGAGGGTCGCGCCGTCGGCGGCGACCTCGGCCTGCCCGCCGGTGTAGGTGCGCAGGATGGTGGGGATGCGGACGGTCACGCTCATGCGAGGCCAGCCTCTCGGAAGGAGTCCAGGTTGGGGCGAATGGTGGCGGTGAGGCCGGTGCCGGCCACCGCGTCGAGGGTCTTCAGGCCGTCACCGGTGTTGAGGACGACCGTGGTCAGGGCCGGGTCCAGCAGCCCGTTCTCGATCAGCTTGCGCGTCACACCCACGGTCACGCCACCGGCGGTCTCCGCGAAGATGCCCTCCGTCCGGGCGAGCAGCTTGATCGCGTCGACGACCTGCTCGTCGTTGACGTCCTCCACCGCACCGCCCGTCCGGCGCGCGATGTCGAGGACGTACGGCCCGTCCGCCGGGTTGCCGATGGCGAGCGACTTGGCGATGGTGTTCGGCTTCTGCGGCCGGACGACGTCGTGGCCCGCCTTGTAGGCGACGGACACCGGCGAGCAGCCCTCGGCCTGCGCACCGAAGATCTTGTACGGCTTGTCCTCGACCAGGCCGAGCTTGATCAGCTCCTGGAGCCCCTTGTCGATCTTCGTCAGCTGCGAGCCGGAGGCGATCGGCACCACCAGCTGGTCCGGGAGCCGCCAGCCGAGCTGCTCGCAGATCTCGTACGCCAGGGTCTTGGAGCCCTCCGCGTAGTACGGCCGCAGGTTGACGTTGACGAAGCCCCAGCCCTCGCCGGCCGGGTCGCCGATCAGCTCCGAGCAGAAGCGGTTCACGTCGTCGTAGTTGCCCTCGATGCCGACGAGCTCGCCGCCGTAGACCGCGGCCATGACGACCTTGCCCTGCTCCAGGTCGTGCGGGATGAACACGCACGAGCGGAAACCGGCGCGGGCGGCCGCGGCGCCGACGGCGCCGGCCAGGTTGCCGGTGGAGGAGCAGGAGAGCGTGGTGAAGCCGAAGGCGCGGGCGGCCTCCAGGGCCTGGGCGACGACACGGTCCTTGAACGAGTGCGTCGGGTTGCCGGAGTCGTCCTTCACGTACAGCCCGCCGGTGACACCGAGCTCACGGGCGAGGTTGTCCGCCTTGACGAGCTGGGTCCAGCCGGGGTTGATGTTCGGCTTGTCCGCCACGTCGGCCGGCACGGGCAGCAGCGGGGCGTAGCGCCAGATGTTCGCGGGTCCCGCCTCGATGCGCTTGCGGAGCTCCTCGGTGTCGTACGAGGAGAAGTCGTAGGCGATCTCGAGCGGGCCGAAACACTCCTCGCACGCGAAGACCGGGCCGAGCGGTACGCGGTGACCGCACTCGCGGCAGCTCAGAGCGGCGGCGGGGCCGAGGTCTACAGTGGAGTCGGTGGTGCTTGCAGCAGTCTGCGCAGCCATGGAGGCGAGGCCCTTTCTCCTCATCTTCCTCACGACGCATCTCGCCGTGAGACGGATTTGGCACCTTCCCTAGCCGGGAGCCTCGCTGCGATCGACAGTGATCTACGAGAACCGGCTGGAGGGTTGCCGGGGCTTCAACGGGCCGTGTCCCTCTGCCCCTCTGGATGAGCGGTATGTGGTTGTGGAACGCGCATGACCCGCGACATGCGATGGTCACCAGCGTTGTTCAAGACTGTAACCGAAGGCCAGGACAGTTGAGATAGTCGTCCGAACCGCGAGACAACCGTGAGGAGCCGCAGACTGTGCTGGAAGAAGTCGAGCGCTGGCTGAGGACCCGCTCCTGGTCCGTGACCGATCGCCCGCTCCACCGGATCCTGGCCGCCAAACAGCGCACGGGCCAGTTGGTCAGTGTCGTGCTGCCCGCGCTCAACGAGGAGGAGACGGTCGGCGACATCGTCGCCGTGATCCGTCACGACCTGATGCAGCAGGTCCCGCTGGTCGACGAGGTCGTCGTCGTCGACTCGGGGTCCACCGACCGCACCTCCGAGGTGGCCGCCGCCGCGGGCGCCCGGGTCGTCCACCGCGACGCCATACTCCCCCGGATCCCGGCCGTCCCCGGCAAGGGCGAGGTGCTGTGGCGCTCGCTGCTGGTGACCGAGGGGGACATCGTCTGTTTCATCGACGCCGACCTGAAGGAGTTCTCCTCCGACTTCGTCTCCGGGATCGTGGGCCCGCTGCTGACCGACCCGGACGTCGATCTCGTCAAGGGGATGTACGACCGCCCGCTTGCCGGTGCCGCCGGACAGGGCGGCCGGGTGACGGAGCTCATGGCCCGCCCGTTGCTGAACATGCACTGGCCGCAGCTGGCCGGGTTCGTGCAGCCGCTCGGCGGTGAGTACGCGGCCCGCCGGTCCCTGCTGGAGCAGTTGCCCTTCCCGGTCGGCTACGGCGTGGAGCTGGGCATGCTGGTCGACTCCCTGCACCTGGTCGGGCTCGACGCCCTCGCCCAGGTCGACGTCGGGGTGCGCAAGCACCGCCATCAGGACGGGCTGGCACTGGGCCGGATGGCCGCCGCGATCTACCGCACCGCGCAGCTGAGGCTGGCCCGCGGGCACCTCGTCCGTCCGTCCCTCACCCAGTTCGAGCGGGGTGCGGACGGGTTCGAGCCGCGTACGTACTCCTTGGACACGGAGGAGCGGCCGCCTATGGTGGAGATCGCGGAGTACGCCGCCCGCAAGGTGGCGTAACACGCGCGATCGCACGTTTGAGCGTTTACAGACCGGGCTAGGTTGAGGCGTATGGCTTCCACGCACGACGCTGCTGCTCAGGTGCTGGTCGCGTCCAACCGCGGCCCGGTCTCGTACGAGGTGCGCGAGGACGGCTCGCTCCACGCCAAACGGGGTGGCGGCGGAGTCGTGTCCGGTCTGTCGGCCATCGACCCGGACGCCGGCGCGCTGTGGGTGTGCTCGGCGCTGTCCGACGGCGACCGGGAGGCGATCCGGCGCGGGGTGGGCGAGAAGGGCGTACGGATGCTGGACATCCCGGCGGACGTGCACTCCGACGCCTACAACGGCATCGCCAACTCCGTGCTCTGGTTCGTCCACCACATGCTGTACCTGACCCCGCTGGAGCCGGCCTTCGGCACGGAGTTCCGGCGCCAGTGGGCGTCGTACGAGGCGTACAACCGGGCGTTCGCCGATGCGCTGGCGGAGGAGGCGGCCGAGGGCGCGGCGGTCCTGGTGCAGGACTATCACCTCTGTCTCGTTCCCGGCATGCTCCGCGAACTCCGCCCCGACCTGCGCATCGGGCACTTCTCGCACACGCCGTGGGCGCCGGTGGACTACTTCGGGCTGCTGCCCTCGGACATCCGGGAGCAGCTGCTGCGGGGCATGCTCGGCGCGGACCGCCTGGGCTTCCTCACGCAGCGCTGGGCGGACGCCTTCACGGCGTGCTGTACGGAGTTCGCCGGAGGCCTCGGGGGAACGCACCTCGGGGTGCACGGGCTGGGCGCCGACGCCGAGTTCCTGCGTGAGCGCTCGCACCGGGACGACGTGGAGGAGCGGATCACCGCCCTGCGCGAGGAGATCGGCGGGGAGGGCCGCAAGGCGATCGTCCGGGTCGACCGCACCGAACTGTCGAAGAACATCGTGCGCGGACTGCTCGCCTACCGCCAGCTGCTCGACGACCATCCCGAGTGGCGCGAGCGGGTCGTCCATGTCGCCTTCGCCTACCCCTCCCGCCAGGACCTGGCCGTCTACCGGGAATACACGGCGGAGGTGAGCCGGCTGTCGGAGGAGATCAACGAGCGGTACGGCACACCCGGCTGGACCCCGGTGCTGCTGAACCTCAAGGACGACTTCGCCCGCTCCCTGGCCGCCTACCGCCTCGCGGACGTGGCCCTGGTCAACCCCATCCGGGACGGCATGAACCTCGTCGCGAAGGAGGTCCCGGTCGTCTCCGACGAGGGCTGCGCGCTGGTGCTGTCACGTGAGGCGGGGGCGTACTGGGAGCTGGGCGAGGACGCGCTCGTCGTGAACCCGTACGACGTGCTGGAGACGGCCCGCGCCCTGCACGAGGCGCTGTCCATGAAGCCGGAGGAGCGGGCCGAGCGGACGAAGCGACTGGTGGCCGCGGCGACCGCGCTGCCTCCGACCCGGTGGTTCCTGGATCAGCTGCACGCGCTGCGGGAGATTCAGCCCAGCTGATCGGCCAGCGCCCGCAGCAGCCGTACGACCCCTGCCGGACCGTCGACGACGAGGTCGGCGCGTTCGGCCAGTTCGGTGACTTCGCTGCTGCCGCTGCACACGAGCAGGCCGGGGACGCCGTCGGAGCGGAGTTTCTCGACGGCGGCGAAGGCGGGGAGGTCGCCGAGGTCGTCGCCGGCGTACAGGACGGCCTCGGCGCCGGTGTCGCGGAGGTGTTCGAGGAGGGCCACACCCTTGTCCATGCCGGGCGGGCGGAGTTCGAGGACCATGCGGCCCGGCTCGACGATCAGTCCGTGGCGGGCGGCGAGGTCGGTGAGCGGTTGGCGCAGGGCGTCGAAGGCGGCCTGCGGGTCCTCGGCGCGCCGGGTGTGCACGGCGACGGCCCGGCCCTTCTCCTCGACCCAGGTGCCGTGGGAGGCGCCGGCCCGCTCGATGGCGTCCGGCAGTTCGGCCCGGACGGCGGCGACTCCGGGGTGCGGGTCGGGGGCGGTGAGGGTGCCGCCCTCCCAGCGTTCGGCGCCGTAGTGGCCGAGGACGACGAGGTGTTCCAGCCCGGTGACCCCGGCGAATCCGCCGTGCCGTACGGCCACCTCGGCCGGCCGGCCGGTGATGACCGTGACGGCCGCGATCCGGGGTGCGAGCGCGGTGAGCGCGGCCACCGCGTCCGGGTGGGCCCTGGCCTGCTCCGGGTCGGCGACGATCGGCGCGAGCGTGCCGTCGAAGTCGAGCGCGACGACCGCCCGGCGGGGGCGCGCGAGGATCGCGGCCAGCCCGTCACGTCCGGCTCGCGTGGTGGGGGTGGGGACAGGGGTGATGGCTTCGCTGAAGTCCTTGTCGTGGCTGCCCATACGGCGACCTTACCGAGTGTTCTTCAGCGCTCCGCCCGCTTTCCCTCCCGTATCCGCCGAAGACGGTTCACCGTCACCGGGTCGTGAGCCAGCGCACGCGTGTCGTCCAGGAGGGCGTTGAGGAGCTGGTAGTAGCGGACGGGGGCGAGGCCCAGCTCCTCGCGGATGGCGCGTTCCTTGGCGCCGGGGCCGGAGAAGCCCCGGCGTTCCAGGGCGAGGATGTCCTGTTCGCGGCGGCCGAGGTCGGTCATGCGGGCAACCGTAGCCCCGGCCACTGACATCCATCCATCAGCGACTACTGACCGCTGTCCGCCGCGCTCGCCGTCGCCTGGAGGCGGCTGAGGACGTTGGCGGGGCTGCCGCCCGAGGTGACGGCCTGGCCTATCCGCTGCTTGATGTCCGCGCTGACCTCCGCCCACGACGTCTTGGCGACGGGGTAGAGCTCGGAGAGCGGGAGTTCCGCGAGGAAGGGCCGCAGGTCCTTGTCCTCGTCGGCCGCGGCCATCGCCGTCGACGCGGACCGGGTGACGGGGAGCAGGTCGTACGTGCGGGAGAAGTTGAGCACGTTCTGCTTGTCGTAGACGAAGTCGAGGAAGTCCCCGATCTGGTCACGGTGGTCGTTCTTCTTGAACGCGGTCATCCAGTCGGCGACGCCCATCGTCGCCTTGCTCGCGCCGTCCCTGCCGGGCATCGGCACCATGCCGAACTTCACGCCCTGGGCCGCGGCGGCCTTCATCAGCGAGGGGTGGCCGTTCAGCATGCCGACGTCTCCGGAGGCGAACGCGTTGAACGCGTCGGCCCGGTTGAGCTTGCCGGGCGCGACCGGTCCGGTCAGGCCCTTGCCGACGAGCTGGTCCTTCAGCCAGGCGAAGGTGTCGACGTTCTGCGCGGAGTCGAGGCTGTAGGTGCCGACGGTCTCGGTGTAGCCGCCCCCGCCGCTGAGCAGCCACTGCATGGTCTCCGCCTGAGCCTCCTCGGGCCCGAGCGGCAGCGCGTACGGGTACTTCACGCCCTCCGCCTTGAGGGCGGCCGCGTCGGAAGCGAGGTCGTCCCAGGTCTTCGGCGGGGTGAGGCCGGCCTTGTCGAAGAGGGTCTTGTTGTAGAAGAGCAGCCGGGTGGAGGCCGCGAACGGCATGCCGTACTGGATGCCGTGCACCTGACCCGCGGCGACGAGCTGGGAGGCGAAGTCGGCCTGGGTGGGGATGGAGAGCACGTCGCCGGCCTTGTAGAGCAGGCCCTTGTCGGCGTAGTCCGCGTAGGAGCCGATCTGTGCCATGTCAGGGGCGTCGCCGGCGGCGACCATCTCCTTGACCTTGCGGTCGACGTCGCTCCAGGAGTAGACGCTGACCTCGACGTTCACGTCCGGGTGCTGCTTCTCGTACTCCTTGACCAGGGAGCCCCAGTACTTCTTGGAGCTGTTGCCCGCGCTGTTGCCGTAGTCGGCGGCGACGAGTCTCAGGGTGACGTCGTCGGAGCCTCCGGTCAGACCGCAGCCGCCGAGGGCCGCCGTCATACCCAGTGCGGAGATCACCGCGATCGTTCCTGTCCTGCGCCGCTGCACTGCCTTGCCCCAACCCTGCTGTCTCGCCGTTCAATAAGTGAATCATAAGGTCTACACCACGTAAGTGGACTAGACCTCTTGTGGGTCGGCGGGTCACACTGTTCCCGTGAGACATGTCATCGCCCTCGACGTGGGCGGCACCGGGATGAAGGCCGCCCTGGCCGGGCCGGACGGCCAACTGCTGCACCGGGCACGCCGGGCCACCGGCCGCGAGCGCGGCCCGGACGCGGTCGTCGCCGGGATCCTCGACTTCGCCGCCGAGCTGCACGCGTACGGCGCCCGGCACCTCGGCGAGCCCGCGGCCGCCGCCGGCGTCGCCGTTCCCGGCATCGTCGACGAGGCCCGGGGCGTCGCCGCCTACGCGGCCAACCTCGGGTGGCGTGACGTCCCGCTGCGCGAGCTGATCAGCGCCGAGCTGGGCGGTATCCCCGTCGCCCTCGGACACGACGTGCGCACCGGCGGCCTCGCCGAGGGCCGCGTCGGCGCGGGCCGGGGCGCCGACCGCTTCCTGTTCGTCGCTCTCGGCACCGGCATCGCGGGCGCCATCGGCGTCGACGGCCGGGTGGAGGCGGGCGCACACGGCTTCGCGGGCGAGATCGGTCACATCGTCGTACGACCCGGCGGCGCCCCCTGTCCCTGCGGGCAGCGCGGCTGTCTGGAGCGCTTCGCCTCGGCGGCGGCGGTGAGCGAGGCGTGGGCCGCGGCCGGTGGCGGCCCGGACGCGGACGCGGCGGACTGCGCGAAGGCCGTCGCGGCCGGCGACCCGGACGCCGTACGGGTGTGGCAGGAGGCCGTGGACGCGCTCGCCGACGGCCTGGTCACCGCGCTCACCCTGCTGGACCCGCGCACGCTCGTCATCGGTGGCGGCCTCGCCGAGGCCGGGGAAACCTTGTTCACACCGCTGCGGGACGCCGTCCGGCGGCGGGTCACCTTCCAGAAACTGCCGTCGATCGTGCCCGCGGCCCTGGGCGACACCGCCGGATGCCTGGGCGCGGGGCTCCTCGCCTGGGATCTCCTGAACACCCCTACGACTCCCGCGGAGGTAACCACCTGATGGCCCTGACCAAGGTTCTCGCCGGTGCCCAGGTGGTCATGCCCACCGGAATCGTCCCGGACGGCCGCCTGATCGTGGCGGGCACGCGCATCGCGGAGCGCGCTCCCGAGAACCCCGAGAACACGGAGGTCATCGACGTCAGCGGGCACTGGCTGGTCCCCGGCTTCGTCGACCTGCACAACCACGGCGGCGGCGGCGCGTCCTTCTCCGGCTCGGCGGAGGACGCGTTGACGGCCGTCCACGCCCACCGGCTGCACGGCACCACCACACTCGTCGCCTCCACCGTCACCGACGACATGGACGTCCTGGGCAAGCAGGCCGGGCTGCTCTCGGAGCTGGCCGAGCAGGGCGACCTGGCCGGCGTCCACTTCGAGGGGCCGTTCATCTCCCCCTGCCGCAAGGGCGCGCACTCCGAGGAACTGCTGCGCGACCCCGACCCGGCGGAGGTGCGCAAGCTGGTCGACGCGGCACGCGGCCGGGCGGTGATGATGACGCTGGCCACCGAACTGCCGGGCGGCATCGACTCGGTACGGCTGCTGGTCGAGCACGGGGTGATCGCGGCGGTCGGCCACACGGACGCGACGTACGAGCAGACGGTGGAGGCCATCGACGCGGGCGCGACGGTCGCCACGCACCTGTTCAACGCGATGCCCACGCTCGGCCACCGCGCCCCCGGCCCGGTCGCGGCCCTCCTGGAGGACGAGCGCGTCACCGTCGAACTCATCAACGACGGTACGCATCTGCACCCGGCCTCGCTCCAGCTGGCGTTCCATCACGCGGGCGCGGGGCGGGTGGCGTTCATCACCGACGCGATGGACGCGGCCGGCATCGGCGACGGGCACTACAAGCTCGGCCCGCTGGAGGTCGAGGTCAGCGAGGGCGTGGCACGGCTGGTGGAGGGCGGCACGATCGCGGGCTCGACACTGACGCAGGACCGCGCGTTCCGGCGGGCGGTGACCGTCGACGGGATCTCGGTCGAGGACACCGTGACCGCCCTGAGCGTCAACCCGGCCCGCCTGCTGGGCCGCTACGACCGCATCGGCTCCCTGGAGCCCGGCAAGGACGCCGATCTGGTGCTGCTGGACGCGGACTTCGAGCTCCGGGGTGTGATGCGTCAGGGCAGCTGGGTGGTCGATCCGCAACTGGGCTGATACGTCCGCCCGTCCAGGGGCGGCGGCCGGCGCCCGCTCTGGGCCGGGCGCCGTCTCTTTGGCATGATCGTGCCTTCGGACAGATGGCAGACACATGCACTCGGGGGAGGTCGGCGGCCCGGTGATCCTCACAGTCACGCTGAACACCGCTCTCGACATCACCTATCGCGTGCCGGTGCTGCGGCCGCACGGCTCGCACCGGGTCACCGAGGTCGTCGAGCGGCCCGGCGGCAAGGGCCTGAACGTGGCCCGCGTACTGGCGGCCCTCGGACACGAGGTGACGGTCACCGGGTTCGTGGGCGGTGCCACCGGGCGGGTGGTCCGGGAACAGCTCGCGGGGGTGCCCGGGGTGAGCGACGCGCTGGTGCGGGTGGCCGGGTCGACGCGGCGCACGATCGCGGTCGTGGACGAGCGGACCGGCGAAACGACCCAGCTCAACGAGCCCGGGCCGCCCGTCACGCCCACCGAGTGGTCCGCCTTCCAGGAGGCCTACGAGGACCTGGTCCCCTCCGCCTCGGCGGTGGCCCTGTGCGGCAGCCTGCCGCCGGGGGTGCCGGTGGGTGCCTACGCGGGTCTGGTGCGTACCGCCCGCGCCGCGCACGTGCCGGTCCTGCTGGACACCGGCGGTGAGCCGCTGCGCCGGGGAGTCGCCGCCCGCCCGGACATCGTCAAGCCCAACGCCGAGGAACTCGCCGAGCTGACCGGCTCCCACGAGCCGTTGCGCGCCACCCGGGACGCCCGTCGGCGGGGGGCCGGGTCCGTGGTCGCCTCGCTTGGTTTCGAGGGCCTGCTCGCGTCGGCCCCGGAGGGCCGCTGGCGCGCCCGGCCCCCCGCCCGCGTCCGCGGCAACCCCACGGGCGCCGGGGACTCGGTGGTCGCGGGCCTGCTGTCGGGCCTCGTGGAGAACCTCCCCTGGCCGGACCGCCTGGCCCGAGCGACCGCCCTGTCGGTGGCGACGGTGCTGTCACCGGTGGCGGGCGAGTTCGACCGGGCGGCGTACGAGGAACTGCTGGGGCGGGTGGCGGTGACCGGGGAGGTCACCGCCGCGTAGGGCCTAGCCCTTGACCCGGCCCTTCTTCAGGTACAGCTTGTCGAGGAGCACGTTGCACTTGTCGCCGTTCTCGCAGGAGAGCGTGAACGTGTTGGTGCCCTTGGTGAGCGTGGGCCAGGCGTAGGTGGTCGTCCAGCCCTTCTCGAAGTCACCGTCATTCGTGTGCGTGTAGTTCTTCAGGGGCATCGGGGTGCCGAACTTCTTGCCGTTGACGGTGAGCGTCATCGACTGGTCCTCGTCGACCGTGCTGTAGTGCGCGAACAGCGTGTAATCGCCCGCCGACGGGATGCCGTCGGCGCTCCAGGTGACGGAGTTACCGACCTGGTTGAGGTTCACGTAGACGCCGCCATCGGACTGGGCGCCCTTGACGTCGGAGGCGAGGGCGGCGCTGCCGCCGAGGCGCAGGGCCTTCGCTTCCACCTTCGGCAGTTCCTTCGCGCTGTCGGCACCCTTGCTGCTGCCGCTCGACGGGCTGGGCTCGGAGCTCTGCCCCTGGGCGGGGGCCGAGGCGGCCGCGTTGCCGGTCTTGTCGTCCTTGTCGTCGTCGCCGTTCATCATGGCGACGCCGATGCCGATCACGACGGCGGCGACCACCGCGACCGCGCCGATCAGCAGGCCCTTGGTGTTGGGGCCGCGGCCCCGGCCGCCGCCACCGCCGCCGTACGCCTGCTGCGGGCTGGTCGGGGCGCCGCCGGGGAACGTCTCCGGGGCGGCGTAGGCGGCGTTCGGCTGGCCGTAAGCGCCCTGCTGCGGAGCGGCCGGCTGGGGAGCCTGGCCGTACTGCGCGGTCGGCGCCTGCTGCCCGTACTGGCGCTGGCCGACCGACCGGACTCTGTTGACGGAGTTCGGGTAGCCGTAGCCCCCGGAGGGCGGCTGGGCTCCGTTGGCCTGACCGTCGGCGTAGAGGTAGCCGAACGGATCGTCGTCCTCCGGCGTGTTCGCGCCGTTGTTGCCGGGCGTCATCCTTTCGAACTCCTCAACAGGTGCGGGGCGGATGCGGTACGCGTTCGTGTACGTGTGGCAAATGGCGAGCCTACCCGCTCCACGTGCCCCAAACGGGTGACCCGGATCGCATCAGCTCGCTGACCTGGTGATCATCCCGCGCGTCTGTGCTGTTTGGGACGAGATCGTTTCTCGACGTACATCCGTTCGTCAGCAGACTTCAACACTTCGTCCGCGGTCATTCCACAGTGTGCCCAGCCGATGCCGAAGCTGGCGCCCACGCGGACGGCCCGGCCCTCGGCGCGGATGGGCTGGATGATCTCGTTGCGCAGGCGTACGGCGAGGTCCTGGGCGTCGGCGCGGCCGAGGCCGTCCGCGAGGATCACGAACTCGTCACCGCCGAGCCGGGCGACCGTGTCGCCGTCGCGGACCTGGTTGCTCAGGCGCCGGGCGACCTCGATGAGAACCGCGTCACCCGCGTTGTGCCCGAAGCGGTCGTTGATCGACTTGAAGCCGTCGAGGTCGCAGAAGAGCACCGCGAGCCCCTTGGTGCCGTCGTCCAGCTCACCCTCGGGGGCGACGGTGTGCACATGGTGGTCGTAGCCGTCGTAGGACGGGACGCTCGCCGGGAAGTCGAAGGCGGGGTGACCGAAGGCCGCGTCGTGGGACTCCACCGTCGCCGGGTCCGCCGCCTGCGGACGCCGGCACAGGCGGGCGGACAGCCGCGAGCGCAGCTCGGCGGAGTTCGGCAGGCCGGTGAGGGAGTCGTGGGAGGCGCGGTGGGCGAGCTGCAGCTCGCGCCGCTTGCGCTCCTCTATGTCCTCGACGTGCGTGAGCAGGAAGCGGGGCCCGTCGGCGGCGTCGGCGACGACGCTGTTGCGCAGGGACACCCACACGTAGGTGCCGTCCCGGCGGCCCAGGCGCAGCTCGGCGCGGCCGCCCTCGGCGGAGGTGCGCAGCAGGGTGCCGATGTCCTCGGGGTGGACGAGGTCGGAGAAGGCGTAGCGGCGCAGCGCGGAGGCCGGGCGGCCCATGAGGCGGCACAGGGCGTCGTTGGTGCGCAGGATCCGGCCGTGCTGGTCGCCGCCCATCTCGGCGATGGCCATGCCGGAGGGGGCGTACTCGAAGGCCTGCCGGAAGCTTTCCTCACTGGCCCGCAGCGCCTGCTGCTCGCGTTCGAGACGGACCAGGGCGCGCTGCATGTTGGCACGCAGACGCGCGTTGCTGAGCGCGATGGCCGCCTGGAACGCGTACATCTGGAGCGCCTCGCGCCCCCACGCGCCGGGGCGCCGCCCGTTGCGCGGCCGGTCCACGGAGAGCACGCCTATCAGCTCGCCGCAGGAGCCGCCGCCCGGCGCGGCGGGCGTGTACATGGGCGCGAAGAGCCGGTCGGAGGGGTGCCACTCGTCCTCGAAGCGGGGCGCGGGCCCGTCGGTGTACCACTGCGGGACGTCGTCGTCGTCGAGGATCCAGCCCTCGGTGTGGGGTATGAAAATCAGGTCGCCCCAGTTCTCACCCATGGCCAGGCGGCGATCCCAGGACTCGCGGGAGCCGACGCGGCCGGTGATGAGGGCCTCGGCGGCCGGGTTGCCCGAGAAGGCGGCGACCACGAGGTCGCCGTCGGGGCGTACGAGGTTGACGCACGCCAGCTCGTACCCGAGGGCGGTGACGACGCCGTCCGCGACGGTCTGCAGTGTGTCGGCCAAGCTGCGCGCCGTGTTCATGTCGGCCATGACCTGGTGCAGTTGTCGCAGGGCGGCAAGACGGACATAGGGTTCCGACTCGGTCTCCATGCTCGCCCTCCCCCCGAGACCTCGCAGCGAATCAAGGGTTCTCTTCGGCGTATCGTCCTAGCAGCTTCCCCTGCCACTGAATCACAGCGCGCTCCCCACTCGGTACACAGGGTCAACAATTAATGGCTCTTGTGACTCAAGTCACAGAAGAACGTGAACAATTGAGAGGGAGTTTCTGTGTTTTTCCTGTGTTTTACGGAACGCGGGGTTTGTGGGTCGGCATTGCGGGCTTCCGACTTCCGCCGCCGGTCCTAGGACCCCGCTCGGCCGGAGGTCCGATGCGCGCCGCCGGAGGACGACACTAGCGTTCCAGTTGTGCTGAACACCTGGCCCACCGTGCCCCCGACCGCCGCTCCCGCCCCCGTTGGGCATGCTGAGGGGGTGAGCAACGACGAGTTCCGTGCCGCCATGTCCCGGCTGGCCGACGGCGTGGTCCTGGTGACCGCGCTGGAGCCGCCGCTCGACCCCGACGACCCCGGGGCCCCGCGCGGCGAGGACGTCGGCATGACGGCGACAGCCTTCCTGTCGGTCTCCCTGGACCCACCGCTGGTCCTGGTCAGCGTGCGCG
This sequence comes from Streptomyces griseus subsp. griseus, assembly GCF_000720255.1. Classification (GTDB taxonomy): domain Bacteria; phylum Actinomycetota; class Actinomycetes; order Streptomycetales; family Streptomycetaceae; genus Streptomyces; species Streptomyces griseus_I. The sequence goes on from NZ_JOJE01000002.1 coordinate 269,846, forward strand.
AGGGCTCCCGCATGGACGACCTGCTCGACGAGCAGCCCCTTTGGGCGGTGTCGGTGCTGTCCGAGAGCCAGCGGCACATCGCCGGCCGCTTCGCCATGAAGGGCCGCGTCAGCGACCGGCTGCTGTTCGCCGACATCCCCTGCGAGCGCGGCGAGATCAGCGGCGCACCCCTGGTGAGCGGCGCCCTGGCGACCCTGGAGTGCCGCACCGAGCAGCGGGTGACCGCCGGGGACCACACGCTGGTGATCGGCCGCGTACTGACGGCCCGCGTGCCGAGTGCCGAGGGAGGGCCGCTGGTGTATTTCCGGGGCCGCTACCGGCATTTGGCGTGAGGGGAGTCGAAGGAGGGCAGTTGACGTGCGGGCGGCGGCTTTCGATCGGAAATCCCTTGGCCCCGGCTCGAGTTCGCCGCCTAACGTGCGCGCATGACCCATCCGGAGTCCGCCTCGAAGAAATCAGCCCCGGAATTTCGAGGCCGCCACCGGCATACCCGTCCGGTCCGCACCGATCAGGAACACGCCGCCTCCCCCGTGACGCGGTCCCTCGCCGAGGCCTATGCGCATACCTCAGGGGTCTGCGGTGGCGTGAATGGGCGCTGAGGCGCCTTCGACGGGCCGGCCATCAGGTCCAGTCGCGCCCCGACCGGCCCCGCTTCGTGTCCGAGCGCTGCTTCTTCTCGCGCAGCCGGCGCTCGTTGATCCCGCGTGGGATACGGGTGGCCCGGCGCGGCTTGGGCGGCGGGGCGGTCGCCTCCGCGAGGAGGGCGGCCAGGCGGACGGCGGCGGTCTCACGGTTGCGCCACTGGGACCGGTGCTCGGAGGCACGGACGCTGACGACGCCGTCGACGAGGCGTCCGGCCAGCCGCTCCAGCGCCCGCTGCTTCCAGACGTCGGGCAGCGCCTCGGTCGCCGCCAGGTCGAAACGCAGCTCGACCTGCGAGTCCGAGGTGTTCACATGCTGGCCGCCCGGCCCGGACGACCGCGAGAAACGCCACAGGAGCTCGGCCTCGGGCAGGGAGACGGAGCCGCGGATCAGGTACGGACCGGACATGCCGTCCATGTTCCCCGGTCTGTCCGGTCCACGTCACCCGAATATCCGAGGTAAAGAAAGTAAAGAGCCTGGAACCCACGGCGCCCCTCGCTGCGTTCATAGGGGTAGCTGTAGCTTCATGCCGTACTGCGCTACTGCCGTACGTAAACGAGGGAAAGGACTCCCGAACCATGGCTGTAAGCCTGTCCAAGGGTGGCAACGTCTCGCTCACCAAGGAGGCTCCGGGCCTGACCGCTGTCACCGTGGGCCTCGGCTGGGACGTCCGCACGACCACCGGTACGGACTTCGACCTCGACGCCTCCGCGATCGCGGTCAACACGCAGGGCAAGGTCTACTCCGACGCCCACTTCGTCTTCTTCAACAACAAGCAGACCCCGGACAACACGATCGTCCACACCGGTGACAACCGCACCGGCGAGGGCGCCGGCGACGACGAGGCGATCAACGTCAACCTCGCCGGCCTCCCCGCGGACATCGACAAGATCGTCTTCCCGGTCTCCATCTACGACGCCGAGAACCGTTCGCAGAACTTCGGCCAGGTCCGCAACGCCTACATCCGCATCATCAACCAGGCCGGCGGCGCCGAGATCGCCCGTTACGACCTGTCGGAGGACGCGGCCACCGAGACCGCCATGGTCTTCGGCGAGCTCTACCGCAACGGCGCCGAGTGGAAGTTCCGCGCAGTCGGCCAGGGCTACGCCTCCGGCCTCGTCGGCATCGCCCAGGACTTCGGCGTGAACGTCTGAGCGACGGTGCGGGTTTGAGCAAGCCCATGCTCTGACGGAGCCCCCGGCAGCGAAAACGCGCCGGGGGCTCCGCCGTGCCCGCGATAGGTTGCCGGGCGGGATCCTCACGCCGCTCCCGTCCCCCGTCCCGGCGGGCCTCCTCGCCGAACTCACCGCGCTGTACGCCTCCCAGCGCGAGTTCCACGCCCGCAGCGGTGACTTCCCGGACCCGGACGACATCCGGCCGGAGCAGGTGGCGGCCGCGCTGGAGGGGGAGTTGGCACATCCGGACGCGGAGGTGCTGCTCGCGCACGACGCGGGGCGGCTCGTGGGGATCGCCGTCACCCTCGCCCACCACCCCGATGCGACATCTCCGTCCGCCAGCACGAGCACATCCACGTCACCCACGGCCCCCGTCGCGAACCCACCGGCCCCGCCGTGGCCGCACACGCCGCGGAAGGCATCCTCGCCTGGCGCTGGTGGAGCCGCGAGGAACTCATCGCGGAGGCGGAGCCGGTGTGGCCGCCCGAACTGGGCCGGCGCCTCGACGAACTGGGCGAGGTCCGACCGGACGGTCCCTAGGGGCCGGTCCGGCGGATCAGGTCGCAGGAAGGCAGCGGTGACTCATCGACCCAGGTGAGCGGGGTCGTGGGGGTCCCCCCGCGCGAGCGAAGCCGAGCGTGGGGGAGTCGGCAACCGACGACAACGCCGCAGGTGGGCGGGCCAGACCCCGCGTCTGCGGCATGATCCGCCGGATGGCGGTGGGCGGCGGCCCAGCCCTGGACGATGTCGTAGAAGGCGTCGTCGCCGACCGTCTGCCGGATCTTGTGGATGACCATGGCACCGCGCCAGTAGACGGGCTTGTCGGAGATGTGCGCGGCACTCGACGGCTTCGCGGGTGGGAACGCCCAGATCTCCTTGTTGGCCTTCGCGTTGTCGAAGTAGTCGCCCCGGTAGAGCGCGTCGAAGATGTCCTGCGTGCTGTCGCCTCCGTTGTCCTCCTGCCACAGCCACTCGGCGTAGGTGGCGAACCCCTCGTTGAGCCACATGTCCCGCCAGCTCTTCGGCGTGACCGAGTCGCCGAACCACTGGTGGACGAGTTCGTGGACGAGGGTCTCGGTGTCGGGAGCGCCGGTGAAGACGGGCCGGTTCTGGGTCTCCAGGTCGTACCCGGCGTCGTCCTCGCGGTCGACGACGGCGCCGGTGGAGGAGAAGGGGTAGGGCCCGAAGTTGTACGTGGCCCACTCCATGATCTCGGGGATCTTCGCCAGCACCTTGCGGCTCGCATCCGCCTGCTCGGGGTCGACGGCCGTGTACACGGGCAGCTCGTCCTCGCCGATGGTGGTGGTGCTGATGTCGTAGTGGCCGATGGCGAGCATGGCGACGTAGCTCGCCATCGGCTCGGCGGTGTGCCAGGTGAAGGTCGTCCGCCCGCCGCTGGTCCTGCGGCTCCTCAGCTCCCCGTTGGACACCGCCTCCAGGCCCTTCGGCACGGTGACGGCGATGTCGTACGACGCCTTGTCGGAGGGGTGGTGGTTGCCCGGGAACCACGCCATCGACCCCGTCGGCTCCCCCAGCGCCAGCGCCCCGTCGGCGGTGCGCAGCCAGCCCTCCTCGGAGTGGTCCGGGTCGGTGATCGTCACCGGGGTGCCGGAGTAGCGGACCTTCACCCGGAACGTGTCCCCCTCCGCGAGCTCGTCGCGCGGGCGGACGGTCAGCTCCTGCCCGCTGCGGCCGCCCCGGGCGTCCTTGCCCTCCACGGTGACCGACTCGACGTCCAGGCCCTTGAGGTCGAGGTCGAACGCGGAGAGGTCCTTGGTCGCGCGGGCCGTGATGCCGGCCGTGCCGGAGAGGTGGTGCCGGTCCGGGTCGTAGGCGAGCTTCAGGTCGTAGTGCGTGACGTCGTAGCCGCCGTTGCCCGCCTTGGGGAAGTACGGGTCACCGACGCCGGAGCCGCCCGCGGTGCCCTCGACGCCGCCGCCGCTGCCGCCACCGCTGCACGCGGTGAGGGCCAGGGCGAGCAGGACGCAGGAGGCCAGGGCGGGGGCACGGCGCGCGGATCGGGACATGATCGGGATCCTACGGGGCGGATCATCACCATGTGGGCGGAACGTGATCCTCTGGTCATGGATCGTGACCGCAGGGATCCTGATCGCGGGAATCGTGATCGCGGGAATCGTGATCGCGGGAATCGTGATCGCGGGAATCGTGATCGCGGGGACCGCATACGCAGGGACCCTGATCGTGGCTCCGCCAGGGCGTGGCACCATCACTCACGTGCTCGACATCGGCTACGCCCTCTCCAACCGCTTCCCCGACCCGCCGCAGACGGACTACCGCCGCGCGGACGTCCGCGCCCTGCGCCACGACCTGTTCTGCGGTGACGTCTACCTCGCCGACACGAAGGCGGACCGGGAGTTGTCCACAGCCTGGGGATGGGTGCCGGTGCTCGACTTCGCCTGGGCCCTCTGCGACATCGCGGAACGCCTGGACCAGGACCCGGCGGGCTCCCGCGCCGCCCGCCCGCAGCACGCGGAGCTGGACTTCACCGAGTCCACCGACCGGCTCCTCTTCGAGCGCCGCTTCGGCTGGGTCGACATCGAGTCCGACTGGATGCCGGCGGAGGAACCCCCGCTGACCTTCTCCCACTCCGAACTCCGCCGCGAGGCCCGCGACTTCCTCCACGACCTCATCGCCGACCTCGTCGACCTGCACGAGGACCTGGCCGACAACCCGGCCGTCTGGACCCTCCAGGCCCGCTTCCCGAGGGTTGCCTAGCGCCTCGGCGGCGCCCTTTCGGCGCCCCTGCTCCCGGGCCTTCAGCCCTCCACCCGGATCCCCATCTCCGCCGCCAGCACCGGCGCCAGATCAAGCAGCTGCGACGGGCTGATCACCGCCCCCGCGAGGCGCCCCACGCCCCGTGCGACCTCCAGTGAAGCCGCTCTTCGCAGGTCCACGTCGGTCAGGGTGGCCGCGCTGAAGTCCGCCGCCTTGAGGGTGCAGTCAACGAACTCGACGCGCTCCAGCCGGGCCCCGCCGAAGTCCGGCTCGACGAGGACGCAGCTCTCGAAGACGACGTCCCGGAGCTTGGCTCTGCGGAAGTTGAGATAGTCGATCTTTCCGCCACGCACGAGGACCCGTTCCAGAACGGCGCCGTGCAACTGGGTCCCGCCCAGGCGGGCGTCGAGCAGCTCGACGTCACGCAGGGTCGCCTCGGCGAGGTCCGTACCGACGCCCCGTATGCCGGAGAGGACGCAGTCCAGGACGCGGGCGTGACGCAACCGGGTCTCGTCCAGCGCGCACCCCGTCAACGCGCAGTCCATGAACCGGGCGCCCCCGCCGTCCTGCCCGGCCAGATCCGCCTCACGGAACTCCAGCCCGTCGTAATCCCCGTCGGGTTCGAGCCCCCCGCCGAACACCTCCAGCCGCGGCAGCCGCACCTCCGGCCGTCGCGCACCCTTCGGGCCGGTCCCGCCGGCCGCCGCTCGCCTCGCCATGCCCCCATGCTGCACCCCACCACTGACAATCGCGGTGACCTGCCAAACCGCCCATCAGCAGGCCCACGAGCCGACCCCCATGTCACATTCCGGCCCCTCCCGGTGTCGTACTCACAGCAGGCGCTCCGAAGACCGAAGAGGACCGGACCGAAGAGGACCGGACCGAAGAGGGCCGGACCGAAGAGGGCCGGACCGAAGAGGACCAGGCCGAGCCCTGAAGTCGAACTGCGCGCGCTCACCCAAGCCGCCGCCCACCACGCCCTGGAAACCCGCGCCACGACCGGAAAGGTGGTACTGGAGCCATGACCAGGCACAAGACACGTGGGGATGCAATACGCACCGATTCATGGTCTTCTGGCCGGATGAGTGTCGCCCGAACAGGTGAACCCGGACCGGCAACCGACACCGACCCCCGCCGCTGGTGGGGCCTGGTCGTCATCGCGCTCGCCCAGCTGATGGTCGTCCTGGACGCCACCATCGTGAACATCGCGCTCCCCTCCGCACAGCGCGACCTGGGCATGTCCGACGGCAACCGGCAATGGGTCATCACCGCCTACACCCTCGCCTTCGGCGGACTGCTCCTCCTCGGCGGACGCATCGCCGACGTCGTCGGCCGCAAACGCACCTTCATCATCGGCCTCATCGGCTTCGCCGCCGCCTCCGCACTGGGCGGCGCCGCCACTACCGCCGGCCTGCTCTTCGGCGCCCGCGCCCTCCAGGGCGTCTTCGCCGCCGTCCTCGCACCCTCCGCGCTCAGCCTGCTCACCACCACGTTCACCGACCCCAAGGAACGCGGAAAGGCCTTCGGCATCTACGGCGCCCTCGCCGGCAGCGGCTCCGCCATCGGTTTCATGGTCGGCGGCCTGCTCACCGAGTACCTCAACTGGCGCTGGTGCCTCTACGTCAACGTCCCCATCGCCATCGCCGCCGTCTTCGGCGCCTTCGCCCTCCTCCACGACAGCCCCGGCCACGCCGGCGCCCGCCTCGATGTCCCCGGCGTGCTCCTGGGCTGCGGGGGCCTCGTCGCGATCGTCTACGGCTTCAGCGAGGCGGAACCCCGCGGCTGGACCGACCCCCTCGTCCTGGGCCTGTTCGCCGTCGGCGTCCTCCTCCTCACGGCGTTCGTCTGGTGGCAACGCAGGGCACCGGTCCCCCTGCTCCCCCTCCACATCGTCAAGGACCGCAACCGCGCCGGCTGCTTCCTGACCATGGGCCTCGCCGTCATCGGCATGTTCGGCCTGTTCCTCTTCATGACCTACTACCTCCAGGTCATCCTCGGCTACTCGCCGGTCAAGACAGGCCTCGCCTTCCTCCCCCTCACCGCGGCCATCATCATCGGCTCCACCCAGATCTCCGCGCGGCTCCTGCAACGGGTCGCACCCCGCATGCTGATGGTGCCCGGCATGGTCCTCGCCGCGGGCGGCATGCTCATCCTCACCCAGATGACGGTCGACTCGTCGTACACCACCGAGATCCTCCCCGCCCTGCTCCTCATGGGCCTCGGCATGGGCCTCACCTTCATGCCCGTCTTCGCCACGGCCACCGCCGGAGTCGCACCCCAGGACTCCGGCGTCACCTCCGCGACCGTCAACACCTCACAGCAGGTGGGCGGTTCCATCGGTACGGCACTGCTGAACACCATCGCCACCACCAGCAGCACCGCCTACATCACCGCCCACCTCCACGACCCCGCCCAAAAAGCCCTCGTCACCCGCGAGGGCATCGTGCACGGCTACACCGTCGCCATCGCCTGGGCCGCCGGCATCATGCTCCTCGCCGGCCTCGTCGCGGGCCTCATGGTCACCGTCAAACCCCCGAAACAGGGAGCAGCGACGGAGACGGCGGTACCGGAGTCGGTGGCCTGAACGCGGTCTGAACCGGACCGGCCGGCGCGCTCGCCTACCCCTGCGCCCCCAGCCGCGCCAACGCCTCGTCCGTCAGCCGGTACACCGTCCACTCGTCCTGCGGAAGGGCGCCCAGCGACTCGTAGAAGCCGATGGCCGGGCGGTTCCAGTTCAGCACCGCCCACTCCAGCCGCTCGTAGCCACGCTCCACGCAGATGCGGGCGAGCTCCGTCAGCAGATCCTTGCCGTGGCCGCCACCCCGGGCCTCGGGGCGGACGTAGAGGTCCTCCAGGTATATGCCGTGCACGCCGCGCCACGTGGAGAAGTTGAGGAACCACAGGGCGAAGCCCACGGGCTCCCCGGTGGAGTCGTCGACGGCGATGTGCGCGTAGGCGGCCGGGCAGTCACCGAAGAGCGCCGCATGAAGCTGCTCCGGGGTCGCCCTCGCCTCGTGCGGGACCTTCTCGTACTCGGCGAGTTCCCGGATGAGGGCATGGATGACGGGGACGTCGGCGGGGGACGCGGTGCGGATCATGTCCAGGAGACTAGGACACCCACTTAGGCCGCGCTGCGCCCCGCCGCAGCCGGCGGACGATCTCCAGCTGCTCCTCGTCCAGTTCGCGGCCGTCCTCGATGTCCCAGAGGCAGTTCTGCAACAGCCGGCCGAGCGTCCAGGCCCGCGCGCGCTCCCAGTCCAGGGCGAGTACGTCGGTCATGGCGTCGAAGCGCCAGAGGACGTCGTCGGCGTCGAAACGGTTGGCCAGCGCGGGCCACAGTTCGAAACCGGGGTCCCCGGCGAGCGGCTTGGGGTCGATGGCGATCCAAGGGGCCCGGGCGGAGGCCAGCACGTTCTCGTCGTGGAGATCCCAGTGCAGCAGCCGGTCACCGGGCTCACCGACGACCTCCCGCACGGCGGCCGCGCAGTCGGCGATCAGAGCGCGGGCCTCCGGATCGGCGACCCCGTCGAGAGCCGCCGGCGTCCGCTCCAGCATCCCGCGTGCGATGTCGCCGAGGCGGCGCATGCCCGGCGGAGCCGGGAAGGACGTCAGGTGGGCCAGCAGCCGGGCGATGATGAGAACGCCCTCGTGCACGTCGGGCCCATGAGCCAGCATCCGGGTCTCGTCAAGGCGTTCGAGGAGCATGGTCCCCGTCGGCTCGTCGTGCCGCAGCAGCCGCACGGCCCCGTCGCCGTCCCACACCCGCAACGCGACCGGCTCCCCCTCAGTCTCCTCGTCGAGCAACTGCAGCTTGAGCGCGGCCCGGGTGCCGTCGACAGCGACGACCGGCAGCACCAGCGCCGACACACCGTGCATCGCGGCACCGTCCGCTCTCAGCTCCCACCGGTCGAGGAACCCGGCCACCAGCCCCGGCAGCCCCGCGACGAAGGCGCGCCCCGCCGAGCCGTTGTACTTCTCCTGCGCCTCCGCCAGCCCACCCGGAATGTCGATCACGCGACGGACGTTACTTGCGTGCTTGAATCCTCCCCTCCCTGAAGGGAGGGGATTCCTGGCTCAGGCCGCCTCCCGGAGCAGCGCTCCGGGAGGTCTTCCGCCATCGGCACCAGCCGGGTTGAGACCAGCCCGGAGGAGCATCACGCGTGCGGAGTTCTTGTCCCGTGGGGACACGGCTCCGCACGCGTCGCAGGTGTAGGTGCGCTCACCCAGCGGCAGTGCATGCTTGGCTCTTGTCATGCAGCTGGCGCAGTCCATCGTGGTGTGCGCGGGGTGGACCAGGCGGACGTCCCGCCCGTGCTTGCGGCCCATCTCCAGCAGAGCGGCCTTGGTGGCGCCGATGGCAGCGTCCCCGGTCTTGCGGGCCATCGTGGTCCTGGCGAGGAACTTCGGACGGAAGTCCTCCACCGCGACGGCGTCGTGGTCACGGACCACCTTCTTGGCCCACTTACGGCCGGTGTCCTGGCGCTGCCGGGCGATCTTCTTGTACGCCTTGGCCCGCAGCTTCTTCGCCTCGCGGTAGCCCTTCGATGCGGGCTGGCCCTTGGTCGGCCTGCGGCGGGCCATCATCCGGTCATAGCGGGTCAGCTTCTTGCTTGCCTTCCTGCCGTGCTGGGCGTGGGGCAGGTCGTGGGCGTCGGAGGTGGTGGTCGCGGTCTGCTTCACGCCCCAGTCGACACCGAGCACCCGTCCGGTGCCAGGCAGCGGCTGCACCTCGGCGGGCACGACGAAGGAGCCGTACCAGTGCCCCAGGCTGTCCCGGTACACACGCACCGAGGACGGCTCAGCCGGAAGCTCCCGCGACCACACCACCCCCACCACGACCCCGCCCGCCAGATGCAACCGGCCGTCCTTCAACCGGAATCCACGCTTGGTGTAGTTCAGGGACGGCAGCGCCTCACGCTTCTTCTTGTGCACGGGCATCCCCGCCCGGCGTGACATGGGCAGGCGCTCTTTGATGTCCTTGTGCGCCTTGGCGCGGGACAGGCCGAAGTTGCGGATGACCTGCTGCTGGACAACCGAGGAGCCTTCCCGCAGCCACGGAATGGTCTTCCGGGCCTCGGTCAGCATCCGGTCGAGCTGCGCCGGGCCGCACGTCCGCTTCTCCCCCGTCGCCCGGTTGTGCGCGTGCACAGCCCCGGACTTGGCGACACACTCATTCCACAGCCACCGGCACCGGTCCCACTCCGCCACGAGCGCCGTGCGAGCGGTGGACGACACGCGCAGTCGGTAGGTGTAGCGGGCATGCCCGGCTGCCTCCACCTGCACCATCCCGCCCCCTCCCGCAACGACAAGGCGTCCCGAACCCTGCAGAGGACCATACGTACGATCACCGCACGCACGTCCCCCGATCCCGCAGCCACCATCCCGACCAGCGACAACCCGCACACGCGTTCGCACCACGCACGGAAGCATCGGTCAGCGATCCGGGCGCTCCGCGCCCTGAACCGGATACGGCGACGCTCCGCGTCGCAGCACCCGGATGCGATTCCTCCCCGGCGTGAACGCCGGGGCATCCTCACAAGAAACAGGTGAATCGCCTCATGCGAATTTCCGGGGGCCTGTACCGAGCCGCGGCGTACGTCCGCGGCGCCCCCGGGACGTACGTGTGGCTGGGCATGCTGTTCGTGACCACCGTGGCCGTGCACCACATGTCTCCCGAGTTCGAGCAGCAGTTCCTGCGGGAGCGGTCGACGAACATCAGCGGCCTCTCGGAGAACCCGCTCCGGGTGCTGTTCGCCAGCGCGATGCTCATCGACGGCGGCATCTGGCTGCCCTACCTGCTGCTCTACACCCTCTTCCACGCCCCGGCCGAGCGCTGGCTGGGCACCGTCCGCTGGCTCGTGGTGTGCCTGGCCGCGCACGTACTGGCGACACTGATCAGCGAGGGCGCGGTACTGATGGCGATCTGGGAGGGACGGGCGCCGTTCTCGTCGGTCGACGCCCTCGACATCGGGGTCAGTTACGCCCTCGCCGGGGTCATGGGCGTCCTGACCTACCGCATCGCCATGCCATGGCGGCCGGCCTACCTCGGAATCGTGACCGCCGTGTACGCGGTACCACTGGCGACGGGCGGCGACTTCACCGACTTCGGGCACTGCATCGCGCTGCTGATCGGCCTGGCCTGCCATCCGCTGACGCGGGGCCGCGGAGAACCGTGGAACCCGATGGAGACACTGCGGGCGCACAGGCGCTGACGGCGAGAGGGAACCGCCCCGACGGCGAGCAAAACCCGTCGCCGCCCCCGCACCCCCTCCGGCACCCTCCCCCCATGCCCTTCACCCCCGGCCTCGAACTCTCCCGCCGCTTCTACCTCGAAGCCGTACGCCCCCTCCTCCACCAAGCCCTCCCCCACACCCCCCACTCCGCCGCCCGCCTCGGCACCGGCTCCGAAGTACTCGGCTACGACACCCCCCGCTCCGCCGACCACGAATGGGGCCCGCGTCTCCAGCTCTACCTCGGCGCGGCGGACGCCCGCGAGCACGCGGGCCGGCTGAACACCGTCCTCTCCGAACGCCTCCCGAAGACCTTCCTCGGCCACCCGACACACTTCGCCCCCACCGGCGAGGACCCCGGCAAGGACATCCGCGTCATGACGCCGACGGACGGACCGGTCCACCACCGCGTCGAGATCACCGACGTGACCTCATGGTTCACGGCTCAGCTCGGCTTCGACCCGACGGCCGCAATCACCCCGGACAACTGGCTCACCACCCCCACCCAACGCCTGGCCGAGCTGACCTCGGGCGCGGTCTTCCACGACGGCCTCGGCACCCTCACCGCCCTCCGCGCCACCCTGCGCTGGTACCCGCACGACGTCTGGCTCCGGATCCTCGCCCGCCACTGGCGACGCGTCTCGGAGGAGGAGGCCTTCGTCGGCCGCTGCGGTGAGGTCGGCGACGAACTGGGCTCCGCGGTGGTCGCCGCCCGCCTGATCCGGGACCTGATGCGGCTGTGCCTGCTGATGGACCGCCGCTACCCGCCGTACAGCAAGTGGCTGGGCACCGCCTTCTCCCGGACGGCGACGGGCCGCCGCCTCACGCCGGTGCTCGCGTCGGCCCTGGCGGCTACGGACTGGCGGACGCGGGAGCGGCATCTCGCGGAGGCGTACGAGGCAGTGGGCGCGCTGCACAACCGGCTCGGGCTGACGGTGCCGGTCGACCCGAGTACACGGCCGTATCACAGCAGGCCGTTTCGGGTGTTGGGAGCGGAGCGGTTCGCCGAGGCGCTGTCGGCAGCAATGAAAAAGCCCAGGTCAGATGAGTGACCTGGGCCTTGCGGAGCCCCCTGTCGGATTCGAACCGACGACCTACGCATTACAAGTGCGTTGCTCTGGCCAGCTGAGCTAAGGAGGCCTGCACGTGCGTGCCCGTGCAGTGTACCCAGGTCGCGGGGGAGCCCCGTCGAAAATTTCCGCGAAGTTCACAGGACCTCAGGTGCTGACAGGCGGGCAAACGCCAGGTACCGTCCTGACCCAGTTCACGCGTGTGGACTACACCACGGCGGGCTGTCCGCCGAGGCTCACCACCTTCCTACAACGGATCGTCCGGCACGTTCCTGCCGGTAGAAGGGGGCCCATTCACCATGGCCACTGTCTCGTTCGACAAGGCGACCCGGGTTTACCCGGGTTCCACGAAGCCCGCCGTAGACGCGCTCGACATCGAGATCGAGGACGGGGAGTTCCTCGTTCTGGTCGGCCCGTCCGGCTGCGGTAAGTCCACCTCGCTCCGCATGCTCGCCGGGCTCGAGGACGTGAACGCCGGCGCGATCCGCATCGGTGACCGTGACGTCACGCACCTGCCGCCGAAGGACCGGGACATCGCCATGGTGTTCCAGAACTACGCGCTCTACCCGCACATGACCGTCGCCGACAACATGGGCTTCGCCCTCAAGATCGCCGGCGTGAACAAGGCGGAGATCCGGCAGAAGGTCGAGGAGGCCGCGAAGATCCTCGACCTGACCGAGTACCTGGACCGCAAGCCGAAGGCGCTCTCCGGTGGTCAGCGTCAGCGTGTCGCCATGGGTCGCGCGATCGTGCGTGAGCCGCAGGTGTTCCTCATGGACGAGCCGCTGTCCAACCTGGACGCCAAGCTCCGTGTCTCCACGCGTACGCAGATCGCGTCGCTGCAGCGCCGTCTCGGCATCACCACCGTCTACGTCACCCACGACCAGGTCGAGGCGATGACGATGGGCGACCGTGTGGCGGTCCTCAAGGACGGTCTGCTCCAGCAGATCGACACCCCGCGCAACATGTACGACAAGCCCGCGAACCTCTTCGTCGCCGGCTTCATCGGTTCGCCGGCCATGAACCTGGTCGAGGTCCCGATCGCCGACGGTGGCGTGAAGTTCGGCAAGTCGGTCGTGCCGGTCCAGCGTGACGCGATCAGCGCGGCCACCGACAAGACCGTGACCGTGGGTGTCCGTCCCGAGCACTTCGACGTGGCCGGCCCCGACGCCGAGCTGGGCCTCCCGATCACCGTGAACGTGGTCGAGGAGCTCGGTGCCGACGCGTACGTCTACGGCACCGCGAAGGTCGGCGACGACGCCAAGGACCTCGTCGTCCGTGTCTCCGGCCGTGATGTGCCGGAGAAGGGCAGCACGCTGCACGTCGTCCCGCGCGCGGGTGAGACCCACGTGTTCTCGACGTCCACGGGTGCGCGTCTCTCCGACTGAGAGCGCCTCTGAGTGACAGGTTGACGAGAAAGAGGCCCCGCAGGCTGCTGCGGGGCCTCTTTCTCGTTGTCGACAAATACCCCGGCATACCGGTCATTTCGATCAGCGAGCGTCAACCCTATACCCAGAAAGAGGCATACCTTCATCACCCATACCGGTGACTGAATGTCTTTGAAACACTACTGGGCGCTACCCTCACACGCGTGAAGCACTCCGTGAAGCACTCCACCACTCAGCTGCCGCGACGCGGCCGGGGCCCCGCCCGCCGGATCGGCCGCTCCCTCGCCCTCGTCCTGCCCGTCGTCCTGGTGCTCTCGGGGACCCTCGCGGTCACCCGGGTCAACTGGTCGGGGACCCCCTCGGACTCGGTGCTCACCGCCTCCGACGTCTCCGCCCCCGACCGCACCTCCCACTCCGCCCCGCGCGCGCCGGAGGACGTGCTGCGCGACCAACTCCTGACGGAGCTCCAGGAGAAGGACCCGGGCGTCGCCCTGACCCACCTCCAGGAGACGGTGAACGGGCGGCCGTCGCTGGCCGAGCACTGTGTCTCCATCGCCCGTGCCCTGGGCCGTGCCGCGGTCCGTGTGTACGGGCCGACGCGCGCGCAGTCGTTCGCCCGGCCGGTGTGCGACACGTCCTTCGCCTCCGGGGTGCTGGCCGCGCACAGCTGATCGCGCGCACATCCGAGTACGAGCACAGACGAAGTCCGGGGCGGGGCGCCACGTACAGTTCGGTCATGACCGATCCGCACGTGGCGTCCCGCCCCACGCAAGCCGTGATCCTGGCCGGTGGCCAGGGGTCCCGACTGCGTCCCTACACCGACGACCGGCCCAAGCCGATGGTCGAGATCCCCGGCACGGGGACGCCGATCATCGGTCACCAGATCACCTGGCTCGCCGACGAGGGCGTCACCGACGTAGTGGTCTCCTGCGGCCACCTCGCCGACGTTCTGCAGCAGTGGCTGGAGTCGGCCGAACTGCCCGTGAAGGTCACGACGGTCGTCGAGACCGAGCCGCTGGGCCGGGGCGGCGGCCTGAAGTACGCGGCCGCGCGTCTGCCCCACCCCGAGCGGTCCTGGTACGCCACGAACGGCGACATCTGGACCCGTTTCTCGCTGCGCGACATGGCGGACTTCCACACCGAGCGCGACGCGGTCGCGACCCTCGCGTTGGCGCGGCCGCGCATTCCCTGGGGGGCGGTGAAGACGGACGGCTTCGGCCACATCACTGACTTCATCGAGGCACCGCCGTCCCAGTTCGAGATCAACGCGGGTGTGTATGTGTTCTCCCCCGAGTTCGCGGGGCTGCTGCCGCAGCGGGGGGACCATGAGCGGACGACGTTCCCGCATCTGGCCCGTGAGCGGCGGTTGGCCGGCTTCACGATTCCGCAGGGGGCGTATTGGCGGGCGATCGATACGGCGAAGGATCTGACGGAGGCGGCGAAGGAGTTGGCGGCGTTGCGGTGAGCCTGTGTCTCACGCGCCCGTACGACGAGAGGGCCCCGCACGTCCTCCGTGCGGGGCCCTCTCGTCATATGGCCGTGTTCAGCCGGTGGGCGTGGCCAAGAGGTCGCCCACCGGCTCGCTTACCCCAACAGGCCTCCTACCAGGCCCGGTTGGCCGGTGGAGGAGCTGCCGCCGGTGTTGCCGCCCGAGGTGCCGCCGCCGGTGGCCGTGCCGCCGGAGGTGGGGCCGGAGGTGGTGCTGGGGGCCTGGCCGGCGGGGGTGGTGTGCTGGGGCGGGGCCTGGCCGGCGGTGCCCTGGGTCTGGCTCGGGGAGCCGCCGGTGGCGGTGCCGGTGTCGCGGGTGGCACCGGGGGTGGTGGCGGCGCCGGACGGGGTGGAGCCCGCGGTGGCGCCCTGGGTGGGTGAGGTGGACGCGGACGGGCTCTGGCGCTGCTCGCGCTCCGCGGGGTCCTGCGGGAGCGGGGAGCCGGGCTGTTCGTTGCGGGGGGCCTCACCGGGGCCGGGGACGACGACACGGTCGGCGTCGCGGACGGCGCCGCCGAGGAGGGAGCCGACGAGGAGGGTGAGGCCGGTGACGACGGTGGTGATGAGGGCGCCGCGGCGCAGGACGTAGCGGCGGAGCTCCCAGAGGTCGGAGCGGGGGCCGAGGCGACGCCAGGCGCCACCGGCGAGGCGACCGTCGATGGAGTAGACGGGGGCGCCGGCGATGATCAGGGGCGACCAGGCGGCGAGGTAGATGATGTCGGGGGTCTCGTAGACCGGGACGGTCTTCCAGCTGACGGTGAGGATGAGCGCGGCGGAGAGTGCGGCGCCGAAGGCGGCGGCGACGCGCTGCCAGCAGCCGAGGACGGTGAGGACACCGACGACGACCTGGAGGAAGGCGATGACGAGGCCCGAGCCGACGGGGTGGTGGAGGGCGAACTGGCGGAGTGGCTCGGCGACTTCCCAGGGGTGGAGCGTGTTGAGCCACTTGACCATGGAGCCGCGCTTGCCGCCGTCGAAGTAGACGGGGTCGCAGAGCTTGCCCATGCCGGCGTAGATGGAGATGAAGCCCAGCAGGACACGCAGAGGGAGGAGGACGACGCCGAGGTTCATGCGGCGGCCGGGGAAGTAGGCGTGCCGGGCCGGGTCGTCGGTCTGGCGCCTGCTGTGGGACCGCGGGCGGTGGTCCGCCTCGTCGATGTCCTCGTCGGTGTCCGCGTAGGCGTCGAACTGGGAGGAGTCGTAGGCGGGTTCGTCGTAGGCGCTGTCGACGGTGCGCATGTTCGGCAGGAGGGGGGCGCCCCCGGAGCCGTAGGTGCGCTGGGCACCGACGACGGGGGTCTCGACGGTCTGGTCGAGGCGGTCGTAGCCGTCGTCGGGATAGCCGCCGCCGGTGCCGACGCGGGGGATGACCTGGGTCGCGCCGGCGTCGCCGGTGGGCTGGTCGTGGCTGACGCTGCCGGCCCGCACGGCTTGGAGCAGCCGGTGCGCGCCGGTGTCGTCGGGGGCGGACCGGCCGCTCCAGACGACGGGCCGACGGCGCGCGCCGCCGGCCGTGCCGGCTCTGCTCGCCGTGCCGACGGCGGGCATGCGGGCGGTGTCCTCGGTGGCGCTCAGGTGCCGTGCGATCCGCTGGGACGGGCCACCGCGTCGGGTCGATGCGCCCAACTGCACGCGGAAACTCGCGTGATTGACGATGACCTGCGCCGGATCGCTCGGCACCTTCACCATGCTCAGCGCGGGAGCGTCGTCGAATCCCGACGAGCGGTCCCCCGTGGGTGTGCGGGGTGTTCTGGTGTCCACACTCATCTAACCGAGTGACGTGTCGTTAGGACACTGTCCTTGACCCGGCGGATCTGTCCGGACCCCGTCAAGGTTGCCCTCCTCGCCGGAGTTGCACCGTTCGGGTGAATCGGCGGACGTGTGTTCAGCTCCGTCGGCGAGAGGCCTCGTACAGCACGATCCCCGCCGCCACACCGGCGTTGAGGGACTCGGCGCCGCCCGGCATCGGGATGCGCACGCGGTGGTCGCAGGTTTCGCCGACGAGGCGGGACAGGCCCTTGCCCTCGCTGCCGACGACGATGACGACAGGGCCCTCCAGGGCCTCCAGGTCGCCGAGTTCGGCCTCTCCGTCGGCGGCGAGTCCCACGACGGTGACGCCGGCCTTCTGGTAGGCCTCCAGCGCGCGGGTGAGGTTGGTGGCGCGGGCGACGGGCGTCCGGGCGGCCGTGCCGGCGGACGTCTTCCAGGCTCCGGCGGTCATGCCGGCGGCGCGCCGCTCGGGCACGAGCACGCCGTGGCCGCCGAAGGCGGACACGGAGCGGACGACGGCGCCGAGGTTGCGCGGGTCGGTCACGCCGTCGAGGGCGACGATGAGCGCGTCGGCGCCCTCGTCGTGGGCCGCGTCGAGGAGGTCCTCGGGGTGGGCGTACTCGTAGGGCGGGACCTGCAGGACGAGGCCTTGGTGGTTGAGCCCGTTGGTCATGCGGTCGAGTTCGGGGCGGGGCGCCTCCATGAGGTTGATGCCCCCGCGGTCGGCCGCGAGCTGGAGCGCCTCGCGGACGCGCTCGTCGTTGTCGATGAACTGCTGGACGTAGAGCGTGGAGGCGGGCACGCCCTCGCGCAGCGCCTCGACGACCGGGTTGCGGCCGACGACGAGTTCGGAGGTGGACCTGCCGCCTCGGCCGCGCGGTGCGGGGCGGCGGGCGGTCTGCTTCGCCTTGGCGCCGGCGATGCGATTCTTCTTGTGTCCCTTGCGCATCTCGGCGGGGGGCGTGGGGCCCTTGCCCTCCAGGCCCCGGCGTCGCTGGCCGCCGCTGCCGACCTGCGCGCCCTTCTTGCCGGACATGCGACGGTTGTTCGCGGCCATGACCTACCTGTCTCTGTGGTGCGTCGGATACGTACGTCTATGAAGTGTGCCGCCCGGAGGCCCGGACGGCACAATCGATCAAGGGTTCGGCGCGGAAGCTCAGCGGGGGCCGAGGCTCCAGCGGGGTCCCTGGGGGCTGTCCTCGATGACAAGCCCGGACTGGTTGAGCTGGTCACGGATGGCGTCCGCGGTGCCCCAGTCCTTGCGGCCCCGGGCCGCCTCGCGCTGGTCGAGCACGAGCCGTACGAGACTGTCGACGACCCCGTGCAGGTCCTCGCCCCGGTCGGTCTCCCCGGCCCAGTGCGGGTCGAGGGGGTCCAGGCCGAGGACGCCGAGCATGGCCCGTACCTCCGCCAGCCGCGCCACGGCGGCTTCCTTGTCGTCGGCGGCCAGCGCGCTGTTGCCCTGCCGGACGGTGGTGTGCACGATGGCGAGGGCCTGGGGGACGCCCAGGTCGTCGTCCATCGCCTCGGCGAACGCCGGCGGCACCTCGGCGGAGGGCTCGACGGCTCCGCCGGCCTTCTCCACCACCCGCTGCACGAAGCCCTCGATCCGCGCGAACGCCGACTCCGCCTCGCGCAGGGCCTCCTCGCTGTACTCGATCATCGAGCGGTAGTGCGGGGTGCCGAGGTAGTAGCGCAGCACGATCGGGCGCCACTGCTTGACCATCTCCGACACGAGGACGGAGTTGCCGAGCGACTTCGACATCTTCTCGCCGCTCATGGTGACCCAGGCGTTGTGCACCCAGTACCGGGCGAACTCGTCGCCGTATGCCTTGGCCTGGGCGATCTCGTTCTCGTGGTGCGGGAAGATCAGGTCCAGGCCGCCGCCGTGGATGTCGAAGACGGTGCCCAGGTACTTGTGCGCCATCGCCGAGCACTCCAGGTGCCAGCCCGGACGGCCCCTGCCCCACGGGGTCTCCCAGCTCGGCTCGCCGGGCTTGGCCGCCTTCCACATGGCGAAGTCCCGCGGGTCCCGCTTGCCGGTCTCGCCGTCGCCGGAGGGCTGCAGGAGGTTGTCGAGTTCCTGGTTGGACAGGCGCAGGTACTCCGGGTAGGAGCGCACGTCGAAGTAGACGTTGCCGTCGGCCTCGTAGGCGTGCCCGCGCTCGATGAGCCCGCGCATCATCTCGATCATCTCCGGCACGTGCCCGGTCGCGCGCGGCTCGTACGTCGGGGGCAGGCAGCCCAGCGCCTGGTAGCCGTCGTTGAACGCGCGCTCGTTGTCGTAGCCGATGGCCCACCAGGGGCGGCCCTGGTCGGCCGACTTGGCGATGATCTTGTCGTCGATGTCGGTGACGTTGCGGATGAACGTGACGTCGAAGCCGCGGTACTCCAGCCAGCGGCGCATGATGTCGAAGTTCAGGCCCGAACGGATGTGGCCGATGTGCGGTGCCGCCTGCACGGTGGCGCCACAGAGGTAGATCGAGACGCAACCCGGGATGAGCGGGGTGAAGTCACGGATCTGCCGGGCGCTGGTGTCGTACAGGCGCATAGTCACCACTCCAGGGTAGTGGGCCGGTGGGAGTGCCTTGCGACTCTTCCGGCCAAGGGGGACGTTTTCGTGACCTGGGTGCGTCGGCCTCAGGGGTCCTTTCACTATGCCCGGGTGGGCATGGTGAAAGGACCCCTCAGTCCGTACGGACCACGAGTGCCGTCGCGACGGCCATCAGGCCCTCCCCGCGGCCGGGGAATCCGAGGCCGTCGGTGGTGGCGCCGGACACCGAGACGGGGGCGCCCGCGGCCTCGGAGAGGATCTTCTGGGCCTCGTCGCGGCGCTTGCCGATCTTGGGGCGGGGCCCGACGACCTGGACGGCGATGTTGCCGATGCGGAAGCCCGCCTCGCGGACGATACGGGCGGCCTCCGTGAGCAGGGTGACGCCGGAGGCGCCGGACCATTCGGGCCGTCCGGTGCCGAAGTGCTGCCCCAGGTCGCCGAGTCCGGCCGCCGAGAACAGCGCGTTGCAGGCGGCGTGGGCGACGACGTCGGCGTCGGAGTGTCCGGCCAGGCCGGGCCCCTCGCCCTCCCACTTCAGTCCCGCGCACCACAGTTCGCGGCCGTTCTCGAAGGCGTGGATGTCGGTGCCGATGCCCACCTGGGGCAGCGGGGGAAGCTCAGAAGCCATCGGTGAGCCTCCTGCGGGTGAGGACGGCCTCGGCGAGCACGAGGTCCAGGGGGCGGGTCACCTTGAAGGCCTCCTCGTGGCCGGGTACGACCATGCCCCGCAGCCCCAGCTGTTCGACCATGCTCGCGTCGTCGGTGACGTTGTCGGTGACCGTCCCGTGGGCGTGGACCAGCGTGGCGCGGTCGAAGCCCTGAGGTGTCTGCACGGCGCGCAGCCGGGCACGCTCGGGCGTGGCGACGACCGGTTCGGGGTCGCCCGCGACGGTCGCGGGCTCGACCTCCTTGACCGTGTCGGCCAGGGGCAGCGCGGGGACGACGGCCTGGGCGCCGTCGCGTACGGCCTCGATCACGGTGTCCACGGTGTCGACGGGGACGAGCGGGCGGGCCGCGTCGTGGACGAGGACGATGTCGTAGTCGGCCGGCAGCGCGTCCAGGCCGAACTTGACGGACTCCTGGCGGGTTTCGCCACCGGGGACGACCAGGAAGTCGGTGCGTTCGGGCAAGGCGTGCGCGTCGAGCAGGCTCCGGACTTCGGCGGCGCCGTCGGGCGGGGCCACGACGACCACGAGGGAGACGGCCCGGGATGCGGCCATCGCGCGGACCGCGTGCACCAGCATGGGTGTGCCGTTCAGCGCGCGAAGCGCTTTGGGGGCACCCGGGCCGAGCCGCACGCCCCGACCTGCGGCGGGAATCACGGCCGCGGTGCGGGCGGCCGTACGAGGTGTCGTACGGCCTGCGCCGCCGGTGCTCGTCGCGGCCGCCTGGCCGGTGCTCGTCGCGGCTGCTTGCGCGGGCGAGGGTCGCGAATCGTCAGACATCGGTTCCTGTCAGGTTTGTGTGCTCGGCCTAGTTGGGTATGGCCTGGGCGTACCCCGTGCTCGCAAGGCTCGGGGCAGTGCTGGGCGCGACGTTTCGACCGGACCCTTCCGTGACATCGGTCGAGTCGGCCGCCCGGGCCCGGAACGCCAAGTATCGGGGACTTCACCTCGGCGTACGGCATCTGAGCGCGAACATGCCGCAGCGCCCGGCGACAGCAATTGCGTCATCGGGCACCGCGGCATTTCGATGTGCTGAGAATGCTCGTCCTGAGAATGCTCAGCTGAGGCTGGCTTGCGCCGGCGTCAGGACGCGAGGACCTCGTCGAGCAGCGCCTCGGCCTTGTCCTCGTTGGTGTTCTCCGCGAGGGCGAGCTCGCTCACCAGGATCTGGCGGGCCTTGGCGAGCATGCGCTTCTCACCCGCGGACAGTCCGCGCTCGCGCTCACGACGCCACAGGTCACGCACGACTTCCGCGACCTTGATGACATCGCCGGAGGCGAGCTTCTCGAGATTTGCCTTGTAGCGACGGGACCAGTTCGTGGGCTCCTCGGCGTACGGCGCGCGCAGCACCTCGAAGACCCGGTCCAGCCCGTCCTGACCGACCACATCACGCACGCCGACGAACTCCGCATTGTCCGCTGGCACACGCACTGTCAGGTCACCCTGGGCGACCTTCAGCACCAAGTAGGTCTTGTCCACGCCTTTGATCTGGCGAGTTTCGATAGCCTCGATCAGCGCGGCCCCGTGATGGGGATAGACCACGGTGTCGCCAACCTTGAACGTCATGTGACAGGTACCCCTTCCGTGGCTATCCAGAGTAACACGGATACGGCGTCTACTGAATGGCGTTTTCGCAGGTCAGGGCATATCTCGGGGCTTGACAACAGCAACATGGACGTGCTGCGCACGGTGATCGGAACCAGGTATTCGCAGGTGGGAGGTGCTGTCCGCCGGAGGTGAAACGCGTACGTTACACGCATCCAGGAGCCCCTCCAGGCGGCCGAACATCCCCAAATGTCCGGTTCCAAGTGCTCGACTTCCGCTACTCCGTTCGGTGCGCGGAGTGGGATACGAGACGTAATCAAGAATTGATCACGATGAGCGATCGATGATGCAGTCGGGGAGCAGCCGGTGATCAATTCTTCAGATCGCGCATTCCTTCACGGAAGATTTGCGAACCGGGTCTTGGACAGGATCTCTGAGAATGTCGGCTGTCCGAGTGATCAAAGTGACTGGAGGGTCACTTGTGGCCTGTGACGCGGCCGAGGGGAGGGTCGGGTGCGGCGGCTGGAGGGCGGCTCGGTAACCTAAGTGGCGCTGACTGACCCTTAGGGCGGCCTCACAAGATGAAGCCGCCCGTGCGTTCAAGGAGTTGCCGCCGCCGTGAGCAGCAGCCTTCGACGCGGCGCCCTCGCCGCCTCCGCCATCGCGTTCTCGATCGCCTCGCTCGCCGCCTGCGGCGCCGGCAACAACCCCCAGACGCTGGAGATCAAGCCGGACAACGCGGCCACGAGCGTCGGCGACATCAAGATCCAGAACGCCGTCGTGATCACCCAGCCCACCCAGGAGGCGACCGGCCCCGTCGCGATCTCCGCGACCGTGTTCAACAGCGGCAGCACCGCGCAGACGCTGGACTCCATCACCGTGGAGGGCGCCGCCAAGCCCGTCGACATCAAGCCCGCCAAGGGCAACGGCAAGCTCAGCATCCCGGCCGGCGGCTCGGTCGTCATCGGCGGGAAGAACAACGCCGCCGCGGTGCTGTCCAGCAGCAGCGAGGCCATCCAGGACGGCAACGCCCAGAAGGTCACCTTCACCTTCAGCAAGACCGGTGACGTGAGCCTGCGCGCCTTCGTCGTGCCCTCCGACAGCTACTTCTCCGGCTGGGGCCCGACCGAGGTCCCGAGCGCCCCGGGCACCTCCCCGACCCCCTCGGGCCCGGCCGGCGGCGCCTCCGGCTCGCCGTCCTCCAGCGGCTCCCCCGCCGCGAGCGGCTCGCCGTCGTCGAGCGGCTCCCCGGCCGGCTCGAAGTCCCCGAACGCGTCGGCGTCGGAGTCGGCGGCGGGTCACTGACCGGCCGCACACACGCGAAAGGGCGGGACCTCCTCGGAGGCCCCGCCCTCACTCGTCCCGCGGACACGGTCCGCGTGGAGGCGCGGCCTACGGCTCGAACTTGTAGCCCAGGCCGCGGACCGTCACCAGGTACCGCGGCGCACCCGGGTCGGGCTCGATCTTCGCGCGCAGACGCTTGACGTGGACGTCGAGGGTCTTGGTGTCGCCCACGTAGTCGGCGCCCCAGACCCGGTCGATGAGCTGCATACGGGTCAGGACGCGGCCGGCGTTGCGCAGCAGCATCTCCAGGAGGTCGAACTCCTTCAGGGGCAGGTCGACCTTGGAGCCGGAGACGGTCACCACATGTCTGTCGACGTCCATGCGGACCGGGCCCGCCTCCAGGGCGGCCGGGGTGACCTCCTCGGGCTCGCCGCGGCGGCGCAGCACGGCGCGGATACGGGCGACCAGCTCCCGCGAGGAGAAGGGCTTGGTGACGTAGTCGTCGGCCCCTATCTCCAGGCCGACGACCTTGTCGATCTCACTGTCCTTGGCGGTCACCATGATCACCGGGACGTTGGAGCGGCCGCGCAGCTGGCGGCACACCTCCGTACCGGGCAGCCCCGGCAGCATCAGGTCGAGGAGGACGAGGTCGGCGCCGTTGCGCTCGAACTCGTCGAGTCCGTCGGGGCCCGTGGTCGCGACGGCGACCTCGAAGCCCTCCTTGCGGAGCATGTAGGACAGGGCGTCGGAGAAGGACTCCTCGTCCTCGACGACGAGCACACGGGTCACGGAAGGACCTCCGGGGCGGAAAGCGTTTCGTACGCGGTTGAGTCGGGGGGTGTGTCGTGGGAGCCGTGGGGCCGGGTGCGGGGCGCCGCGGCGGACCGCTCGGCCCCGGTGACCCCGAAGTCCCCGGTGTCCTCGTCGTAGTCGTCGAGGCCGGGATCCTGCTGGGCGCGGTCGCGGGCGGCGCCCGCCTCCGGTACCCGCAGGGTGAACGTGGAGCCCTGTCCCTCGGAGCTCCACACCGTGACCTCCCCGCCGTGCGAGGCGGCCACGTGCTTGACGATCGCCAGCCCGAGGCCCGTACCACCGGTGGCACGGGAGCGGGCCGGGTCGACGCGGTAGAAGCGCTCGAAGATGCGCTCCTTGTCCTTGTCGGAGATGCCGATGCCCTGGTCGGTGACGGCGATCTCGATCAGGTCGCCGCCGGGTGTGGGCACCCTGCGGGCGGCTATGCCGACACGGGTGCGGGCGGGCGAGTAGTTGACGGCGTTCTCGACGAGGTTGCCGAGGGCGGCGGCCAGCTGGCCCCGGTGACCCCATACCCGCAGCTCGGTGGCGCCGGCCGGGACGCCGTCGGCGGCCTCGGCTCCGGCCGGGGGCGCGGCGGAGGCGGGACCTCCGACCGAGGCGGCCATGGTGATCTGCTTGGTGCCCGCCGCGTGCCGGCAGCGGTCGATGGCCTCGGCGACCAGTTCGTCCACGCGCACGGGCTCGGCGTCCTCGAGCGGGTCGTCGTTCTGCACCCGGGAGAGGTCGATGAGCTCCTGCACGAGGCTGGTCAGCCGGGTCGCCTCGATCTGCATGCGTCCGGCGAAACGCTGCACGGCCTCCGGGTCGTCGGAGGCGTCCATGACGGCCTCGGACAGGAGGGAGAGCGCGCCTACGGGCGTCTTCAGTTCGTGGCTGACGTTGGCGACGAAGTCGCGGCGCACCGCCTCGATGCGCCGGGCCTCGGTGAGGTCCTCGACGAGCAGGAGGACCAGCCGGGAGCCGAGCGGCGCCACACGGGCGGAGACGGCGAGGGCCTCGCCGCGGCCGGTGCCGCGCCGCGCCAGGTCCAGCTCGACCTGGCGTATCTCACCGTCGCGCCGGGTGTCGCGGGCCATCTGGAGCATCGGCTCGACGGAGAGCTTGCCGCCGCGCACCAGCCCGAGGGCGTACGCGGCGGAGCTGGCCTTGACGACGGCGTCGGCCTCGTCCAGGACGACGGCCGAGGAGCGGAGCACGGACAGAACGGTGTCCACACCCGGCGGCAGTACGGGATCGGTGTGCAGGGAGGTACGCGTGGGACGAGCCTGTTCCCGCTCGCTGAAGCGGAACGCCAGCATGGCGATCACACCGGTGAGCACCCCGGCGATCGCTGCCGCTGCGGCGACCGCCGCGTTCACGTCCATGCCCCCAGGTTAGGCATGGCATGCGGCCCGGCCACAGCCATCCGCGTGCGAGCTCGAACACTCGTCGCCCAGAGTTCACCTTGGAGCCAGTGATGGTTCATTTGGGGTGGCGGAAACAGACGCGTAGGGGCCGGAACGTGGGAGCGTGGGGTTCGCACCGCCGGTCAACGCCGGAGCCCCGGCCCCCGGAACCCCCGAAGAACACGCACGAGAGGGAACCCTGATGCGGGACGCGTACCACGAGGAACTGGATTCGATCGGCGACGGTCTGGTGGAGATGGCCCGGCTGGTCGGGTCGGCCATCGGACGCGCCACGACGGCCATCCTCGACTCGGACCTCAAGCTGGCCGAGACAGTGATCGAGGGCGACAAGAAGGTCGACGACCTCCAGCACGACCTGGAGGCCCGGGCCATAGCGCTGCTGGCCCGGCAGCAGCCGGTGGCGACGGACCTGCGCATCGTCGTCACCTCGCTGCGCATGTCGGCGGACCTCGAGCGTTCGGGCGACCTGGCCCAGCACGTGGCGAAGCTGGCACGGCTGCGTTACCCCGAGCGTGCGATCCCCCACGACCTGCACGCGACCATCCTGGAGATGGGCCAGCTCGCGCAGCGCCTGATGGCGAAGGCGGCCGAGGTCATCATCACCAAGGACGTCGACCTGGCGCTCCAGCTGGAGACGGACGACGACGCGATGGACCTGCTGCACCGCACCCTCTTCCAGCACCTGATGGACGACCGCTGGAAGCACGGCATCGAGACGGCCGTCGACGTGACGCTGCTCGGCCGCTACTACGAGCGGTTCGCCGACCACGCGGTGGCGGTCGCGAAGCGTGTGGTGTTCCTGGTGACGGGCGAGCACGCGGACGAGCTGCAGACGGACGTGCAGCCGGAGATCCAGCCCGTGGCGGGGGCGGAGGGGGCGTAGGCGCTCGGTCCGGGGGTGAAGTGCGTTGGCGAGTCGCCTGTTCGGGGCGCGCGAGAGCCTCAGTGCGCCGTTGATGCGCCCAGTGCGGCGGGCATCCAATGGACACAGGCACCAGCCTCGGGGGCGGCCTCGGGGGTGCCGTCAGTCGAGGAGGGACCCATGGCCGAATCCCCCAACAGCACGCCCGACCCCGCACAGGACCGCCGGACCGAGCAGCCGTCCGAGGTCAGGGGACTGCCCCTGATCGCCGCGTGCGGCTGCGGCTCGGGCTGCGGATGCGGGTGCCAGTCGGGCAACCCGTGTCAGTGCGGGTGAGGTCCTGGCGGACAGCTCCCGCAGACGTACGAGGATCAGGGCCCCGGCGCGGAAACGCGCCGGGGCCCTTCCTGTCGCACCGCCGATGCCACGCGCGCAGGATGGAGTGAAGGACCAGGAACACAGGACAGGTGAGCGCATCGGCGGAAGGAGGTGCGACGTCATGCCGAAGTACATGGACGTCCACCACGGGATGAACGGCATCACGGCCGATCAGCTGCGCGAGGCCCACGAGGCCGACCTCGCCATAGAAGGGGAGGAGAACGTGCACTTCGAGGGGGCCTGGGCGGACCCCGACGCCGGAATCGTCTACTGCCTGTCCGACGCCCCCTCGCCCGACGCGGTCCAGCGCATCCACGAGCGCACGGGTCACCGGGCGGACGAGGTGCATCCGGTACCGCTGTCGGTGTGAGGGGCCCCATTACCTTCTCGATCGCCCGCTACGGGCGGGCGTACGGCCGGGTCATGATCTCCATGTTGTGCCCGTCGGGGTCGTCGAAGTAGGCGCCACGGCCGCCGAAGAGGCGGTTGACGCGGCCGGGGTCGGTGTGGCCGGGGTCGGCGTAATAGGTGACCCCGAGCGTCTCCAGCCGCGCGATCATCGCGTCGAACTCCGCTTCGGGGACGAGGAACGCGTAGTGCTGCGCCTGGATCGGCTCGTTCCGCTTCTCGTAGTAGTCGAGCGTCACGCCGTTGCCGAGGTCCACGGGCAGGAACGGCCCGAAAGGCGCGCCGACGGGCAGGCCGAGGATCGCCGCGATGAACTCGGCGGACAGGTGGCGGTCGCTCGCGTAGACGGCGGTGTGGTTCAACTGGACGGACTGAACTGCTGACATGGGGTTGTGGTGTCTCCGGGTCTGTGGGCTGGCGAGGGGATGCCGATGGCGTCGACGGGCTGAGTTCAGCTACGACGCGGAGAAGCCCGGCGGACCCCGCGCCCGCCCCGCGCTCACGCCAAGGCCGGGACCCTCACTCGCACTTGGCCTATCCAGGCCGACCCGGCAGTCACCTGACGGAGCGTAGTGACCTCCGCCCCCGCCGACAACACCGTACGGTCGGCTGATGCAGTGGATTGCCCTTCTCAGCACGGTGGTTGGCGCTGTCATCGCCCTGGGGTCCGCCATGCTGCTCGACCGGAAGCGCTGGCAGCGGGAACGTCTGGACCGGGAGATCCAGATGCGCCGCAGCCTGTACGGCGACTACTTGGCCTGCCTGTCCGAGGCTCGTCACACCTGCGGGAACGTCGCTCGGGACCCCGACATGGATCTCCCCACACGCCGCACGACCGCTCGCGAGGCGTTCGGACCGTGCATCGGTCTGCGCTACCAGATGACGATCACGGCGCCGGCCCGTGTGGTGGAGGCGTCCGAGAAGGCCTTTCGGCGCCTGCGGGACCTGCGGGACAGGGTGATGGAGGGCGTTCTGGCCACTGAGCCCGTGTATGTGGAGGGGCGCCTCGGCTACGACACCGCGCTCGCCGAGCTACGGGCCGGCATGCGGGAGGACCTGGCGGCCGGGTCGCTGTGACGGTCCGGCGCGGACGGGGGCGCCGGGACCGCCCGCGCCGACGGGGCCACTGTGACGCGGGACGGGGTCGCCGCGACCGCCCGCGCCGACGGGGCCGCTGTGACGCGGGACGGGGTCGCCGGGACCGCCCGCGCCGACGGGGCCGCTATGACCCGCCCGTCGCTCCCCCGCGCGCGGTTTCCGGCCACTGCGGAGTGACTGGACGCCGAGTACGACGAGACAGGCGGCTCCGGCCGGCTTGACGACCGTACGCCGTGGCGGAAGCCGCCAGGACGGCCGCCAGCCCGAGCACGGTGAGCATTCCCCATATGAGCAGCCTGGCCGGATCATCGCAGACAAGTGATCTGGACCACATGCTGTCACAGCGATCGGCCGCCCGGTGTCTTGAGAGCGAACCCCTGGAGACGGAGGAGACACCATGACTGAGAACACCACCGACGTGGTCGTGATCGGCGGCGGATACGCGGGCGTCATGGCGGCCAATCGCCTGACTCAGCGCGACGACGTCACCGTCACTCTGATCAACCCGCGCCCCACCTTCGTGGAGCGAATCCGTCTGCACCAGCTGGTGGGCGGCTCCCACGCGGCGGTCGCCGAGTACGGACACGTCCTGGGCGGGGCCGTCCGTCTGGTGGTCGACACCGTGACCCGGATCGACGCGGCCGAGCGCAGCGTGACCCTGGCCTCAGGCGGCACGGTCGGCTACGACTACCTGGTCTACGCCGTGGGCAGCGGGACCGCCGACCCACAGGTGCCGGGAGCGGCGGAGTTCGCCCATCCCATCGCCACCTTCGAGGAGGCGCAGCGGCTGCGGCCGGTCCTCGACGCCGCGTCCGTGTCGGCCGCGGTGACGGTGGTCGGAGCCGGTCCGGCCGGTATCGAGACCGCCGCCGAACTGGCGGAGGCGGGCCGCGCCGTGACCCTGGTCTGCGGCGGAGTGCTCGGACCCTACCTGCACCCTCGGGGCCACCGTACGGTTGCCCGGCGGCTGGCTCGGCTCGGTGTGACCGTGCTCGAAGGCCCCGGCACGAAGGTGACGGCCGTGACCCGCGATGCCGTGCGGCTCGGCGACGGCCGCGAGTTCTCGAGCGAGGTGACCATCTGGACCACCGGCTTCGGCGTGCCGGACCTGGCCGCGCGCAGCGGGCTGAGCACCGACGCGCTGGGCCGTCTGCTGACGGACGAGACGCTGACGAGCGTGGACGACGTGCGCATCCTCGCGGCCGGCGATTCCGCGGCGCCGTCGGGTCTGCCGTACCGGATGGGCTGCCAGTCCGCGGTTCAGCTGGGCCCGCAGGCCGCCGAGACGGTGCTCAGCCGGATCGCGGGCAAGCGGCCCGCGCCCGTCAGCGTGGGCTTCGCCGGCCAGTGCATCAGCCTGGGGCGCCGCGCCGGCGTCTTCCAGTTCGCCCACCGCGACGACACGGCGATCAGGTTCTACGTCGGCGGCCGCCCGGGCGCGAGGCTCAAGGAGTGGGTGTGCTGGGGCACGGTCTGGCAGTTGGCGTACGAGGCCCGCAAGCCGGGCGTACGCACCTGGTGGGCCAAGGAGCCCAAGCGCCGGCAGTTGCTCCGGGCTACGCGGCGCGGCGAGGCTCCGGCCA
The DNA here is from genome assembly GCF_000720255.1 of Streptomyces griseus subsp. griseus. Lineage (GTDB taxonomy): Bacteria > Actinomycetota > Actinomycetes > Streptomycetales > Streptomycetaceae > Streptomyces > Streptomyces griseus_I. The sequence goes on from NZ_JOJE01000002.1 coordinate 298,944, forward strand.
CGGCCACTGCCCCCACTGCCCCCACTGCCCCCACTGCCCCCACTGCGGCAACGGCCGAACGGGCAGCGTAGAGACCCCTCGAGGATGGAAAGGACGGGAAGAGGATGAGGAGAGAGATGACCAACCACGCCACTGATCCGGCGACCGAGGCGTTCGTCGCCCACCGCAACCTGCTCTTCACCGTCGCCTACGAGATGCTCGGCTCGGCTGCCGACGCCGAGGACGTCCTTCAGGAGACCTGGCTGCGGTGGGTCAGGGCCGACCTGGAGCAGGTGCGCGACCAGCGGGCCTACCTGGTCCGGATCACGACCCGCCAGTCGCTGAACCGGTTGCGCACCATGACCCGCCGCAAGGAGGCGTACGTCGGCCCCTGGCTTCCCGAGCCGCTGCTCACCGCGCCGGACGTGGCCCAGGACGTCGAGCTCGCCGAGAGCGTCTCGATGGCGCTGATGCTCGTACTCGAGACACTCTCGCCGACGGAGCGCGCCGTCTTCGTACTGCGCGAGGTCTTCGACGTGGGGTACGAGGAGATCGCGGCCGCCGTCGACAAGAGTCCCGCCGCCGTCCGCCAGATCGCCCACCGCGCCCGCCGGCACGTCGAGGCCCGCCGCCCTCGCGAGGTGGTCTCGGCCGGCGAGACCCGGGCGGCCCTGGAGTCCTTCCGGCACGCGCTCGACACCGGGGACCTCCAGAGCTTCCTCGACGTACTCGCCCCGGAGGTCGTCCTGGTGAGCGACGGCGGCGGCATCAAGCAGGCCGCGGTACGCCCGGTCGTCGGCGCGGACAAGGTGGCCCGCTTCATCATCGGCGGCTCCGCCAAGCACAAGGTCCCGGTCACCAGCGACCTCACGATCGTCAACGGCCACCCGGCACTCGCCCTGCGCCTGAACGGCGAGCTCGACGGGATCATGGCGATCCGCCTCGAGAACGCCCGCATCACCGGCCTCTACTACGTCCGCAACCCCGAGAAGCTGACCCGCGTCGAGTCCGAGACCCCACTCACCCTGCGCTGATCAGCACGGTGACCGCCCACGATCGCCCCGACCCGTCCGGCAACATGCTCGACCGGTTCAGGACGGCTCGTGGGTCGTCCGCGATCCGCGGGACCTCAGCTGACTACTCGTGCTCCGAATCCGGCGCCGCGGCGCCGCCCGCGCTCGCCTCGGGCTTCGTGTAGAGGACCTCGCGGGCCTGCTCCGCGGCGCGGGCGATGCTCTCGCCGACGAAGTCGAGGAAGCGGGCGATGTTCTCGAGGCGGACGGCGGCCGGGGTGTCGGGGCCGAGGACGTTGACGCCCTGCCGTGCGGTCTCGGCGAGCTGGAAGTTGGACTGGGCGGCGGCGACCATGGACTGGAACCAGACGTCGTCGTTGACGGCGTAGCGCTCGCGGCGGCGTTCGTCGCGTTCCCTGCTGATGAGCCCCTGGGTATCGAGGAACGCGATCGCCTTGGAGATGGACGCCGGGCTGACCTGGAGGCGCTGGGCGAGTTCGGACGCGGTGTGGCTGCCCGCGTCGGTGGTGAACAGGCAGGTCAGCACCCGGGACATCATTTTGGGCACGCCCTGCTGCATGAGGAGGGCGGTGAAGGACTCCTCGTACTCGCGGACCGCCTCGGCGTCGCGTCCGTGGGCCTGCGGAGGCGTCTTGGAGTCCCGGGGCGCGGTCTGCCTGCGGCGGTGGGCACGGCGTTCGGTGGCGTGGTGGGCGAGGTCGGCGCGGTAGGTGGTGGGGCCGCCGTTGCGCATCACCTCGCGCGTGATCGTCGAGGTCGGGCGGTCGAGGCGCCTGGCGATCTCCGCGTAGGCCAGGCCGTCGGCCAGTCCCAGCGCGATCTGCTGACGTTCCTGCTGGGTGAGCCTGCCTCCCGGCATCGGGGTCTCCTTCGTGGTCCGTGGTGTGCTCAGCATAGCGTTCACTCGCCATCCATTGCAACGAATGAGATCCAGGTCGTTGCGTTGAATTCACACTCAGTGCAACGATTTCTCCGCTTCCACCTGCTGTTATCGCCATTACGTGCAACGAGTCTGTTGCTGCAATCATGAACGCAACGTAGCGTTTCCAACGTCAGAAACGACGACGAAGGAGCGCACGATGCAGAAGTTCGACACCCCCACCCAGGTCTCCGCCATCCTCGACCCAGGCCACCGGCGGCACGGTCACCCTGCGCACCCAGCACGGCCACATCACCCTCGGCGCCGCCCGCGGAATCTCCGCCCGCCTCGACGCCGGCACCAGCCACGGCCGCATCGACAACACCCTCACCAACACCGACGGCACCGACGCCGGCCTGCACATCCACGCCACCACCGCCTACGGCGACATCACCGCCCACAGCCTGTGACCGAACCCCGCCACCGAAGGAGACCCCGCATG